>JBOGCN010000003.1:0-289272 GCA_050689115.1 Segnochrobactraceae bacterium EtOH-i3
TGCTCCCGTCTATGTGATCAATCAGATCGAGCCGACCACCGGGCGCTTCGACGAGCACAAGATCCTGATCGGCTATCGCGACCGCGGCCAGGCCGAGCGTGCCTATCGCGAGAATTACACCCGGGACTGGCAGGGGATGGGCAGCATCGTTCGCCTGACAGCCACCCAGTTCCGCGACTGGCTGAAAAGCGGTGACACCCGGAAGCCGCTGGCGCTGCCGGCGCCGAAGAGCACGGAGAGCGACGATGGAGTGCGAGGCCGAAATAAGCGCGGGGAAAGCCCTGCGCCTGTTGGTGCGGATGGGGTTGGTCAGCCGGCAGGAGCGCCGGGAGATGCGGGCCGTGTTGTGCTCGGAACCGGGGCCGATCCCGGCGCGGCTGACGCGCGTGGCGGAGCTGATCTTCCTGGTCAGCGCCCGACCGCCGACGCAAAGCCGGCACTGAAGGCAGGGCAATTCCGGGAGGGCAGGGTCGGCGACATGCTGGCCGCCGGAGATCGCGTCTTGACAGCCACCGGGCGCCCAACGGGGCCGTTTCCGAAGGTCGATATGTCGACGGATCGTCGGACCCGGAACACTCTCAAGCGCATCGAAGAATGGCTGATGGATAACGCTGCGGATGAGGCGAAGGCGCGCGGCGACGAGATGAACGAGCGGATCTTCCGCACGAGCCGGCAGAAGCCGAGCATGGCCGACAAGTACGCTGCCGAGGCCTATCTGTTCGACCGGGAGTTCGTCGAGCCGCATCCGGCGCCGATCACGAAGCCTCTGGTGGAGCCCGGGACGCCCGCGAACACTCCGCCCCCCGCAAGCTGGGTGATCCGCAATAAGGAGACCGGCGAAGTCGTCATGGAGACCTTCGATCGCAAGAAGGTCGAGGCTCTGAACACCAGCAAATATGAAGCCGTGTCCGCCCAAATCCACCTGTCTGGTCTCGGCAAGGTGGATCAGGGGGCAGAAGAAGGTGTTCGGGCACAGCGGCAGAAGCAGCGGGCGCAGAAGGCGGCAAACCTGCGCGCCCGGGCCGATGAACTGGATGCGCGCGCAAAGAACCTGCGCGGCGTCGGCGGGGACGATCCGGCTCTCACGACCCCGTCTTCACATGGCAGTGCATTTGGACGGGCCAAGGAAAGAGGGCGCTCTGCCTATCTGGAGGCCGGGCGCCTGAGCACCGAGGCAGAGCGACTCCGGTCAGAAGCTGCCGATCTGGATCGGCCGGCGCGCGTCCGTGGCGATGCCGAACGGGAAAGCGCAGCCAAGGCCGATGCTCTCGACGTTGCTCCAGGCGACACCGTGGACTGGATGGGGCGCGAATTTGAGGTCCTGAAGGTCAATGCGAAGACCGTGACCCTGAAGGGTGCGCGCGAGAACATGCGTGCCGAAAAGTCTCTGGTCAGGGTGGTTCGGAAGGCGCGAGCGGCTGAGGAGTCGGCTGCTGAAAATGGCCAGTTCGGCCAGATTTTCCAGCAGTTGACGGCCCATGAAAAGGAAAATGCCGGCAGTGGCGCTACGACGGACACCGTCACTTTTCCACACGCGGATGACACAGCTAGCCGCGTGATCGGCACAGGAGAATCTACCACCACCGACTCAGCGCCGCAATCCCGCGATCGGTCCAATGTCAAGGGGGCGTCGAAAGCTGCTGCCATCGCTGCTCGCCAGCGCGCTGTCGATGAACTGAACGCCCTTGCCGATCGCGCAGAGCGAGAGGGGCGTACCGATCCTCCAAAGCCGTGGTTCGACTACATGATCGAGGCGATGGGGAGATCCGGTTACGGCGTGGACGAGACCCGTGGGACCGGCAAGGAGTTCATGAAGGGCTTCATTGAAGGGCTTCAGTACAAGCCAGTTCCACCGTCTGCATCCCATGCGCGGCACGCCGGAAACACCACGGGCAATAAATGGGCGAGCAAGAACAGATGGAACGACCGGATCCCGAAGGACGTCGTCGAATATGAGCTGAAGCGTGCGCCGGGTGCCAAATCCGTCACCCGGATGAAGCTCAGCAACGACGCTACAACTCTACGTGCTGTTGCCAAGCGCGTTGGTGCACTGCCAGTTGATAGGTTTTTTGGAAATATTACCACTTATGATCCAGAGGCAATCGACTTTGAGGACTTTGCTAGACGCCGAGGCATAGACCCAAAAGGCTACACCGAGCCTGGGCTACACAATTCTATGAATCACGTTTCCCGGACGTCTCACCGCAGGATGATGGCGGAGTTGTCTGAGAAGATGGCGATCAACAGCGCGGCGCTGAAGCAGGCCCGTGCCGATTATGATGCAGAGGTGGCTGCCGGAGCTGTGCGCCCTCTGACGACTCTGGAGCGGCGCCAGCGCATCGCCCGCGGTCATCCGGACAACGCGGCGACGCAGGCCGCTCGCCGAATGCTGGCTAAACATGGAGAAACATGGAATGAAGATGACGTTGCGCGCGAAATAGATCGTGAGCGAGATATAAAATTTTCGCTGACAGACGCTGCAGCAACGGCCGTTTCCGATGTTATTCCAGAGCATATCAAGAGTGAAATTGAAGATCTGATTGCTCGGCTTGCCCCGCATCTGGAAAACAAAGGCGATGTCCTGAAGCATCCGACTGAGGTTGCCAGACTGGCAGGATATGTCGTCGTCAACGGCGTGCCTCAGTTCGATGATGTCATGCTTAAAGAGCACGGCATTGATCCGGAGAAGGTGCGATCCGGAGAGGCTCGGATTGACATTGGCGGCTTCGCAAAGAGGGTCGAAATTCCCAGGGGGCGCTCCGGCGCCGGGAGCGAAATCCACCTTTCAATGGCGCAAAATGTCAGCGCCGACGTAGACGCCCAATGGCTGAGGATGGCTGCACGGCATGAAGTTGTCCATGCACTGCGCCAGATGGGGCTGTTCAGTCAGTCTGAATGGAAGGCCCTTGAGAATGCTGCCCGCAACTTAGGTTGGACGGATCCCGATTTTGTTGAAAAGGAAATCGAAGAGTCCATTGCCGATGCTTTTGGCTATTGGGGGCGCGCCTACGAGGAGGCGAAGAACGGTGCCGCACCAGTAGCGGATAAATATCTCATTTCTATCTTCAGAAAAATATCCGATTTCTTTTCCAGACTGAATGACATTATCTTTGGTCGTGGGGATATGCGGCTTTGGGAGCGTATTTTTAAGGCCATTGAAGAAGGTGAGATTGGGAATAGAAATCCGGAAAGTGTTGCGGAAGAGAAGTCTATATACGGCAGAGGGAATAATATCCGCACCTATTACACGGGTGAAGACCTGCCTGGCAGGCTGGAAAGAGAGCGGCTGGAAAGGGAGAGCCAGGAACCCAAGCCGGGCACGACGCGTGGGAAAGGCCCCAGGCCGAAAAAGGTGCGGACGCCTCCCGCTATCAAGGCGGCGCGTCTTGCGGTTGACGTTGCGGAGGACGCGCTGTTCAAGGTGCGGGCAGACGTACGGCATGCGCGTGTTCCGGAAAATTTCTGGATCATGGTTGGAGGCCAGAGATTTACCGATAGGGAAAATGCATCTGCGGCAATTGCAGAACAATTGCATTCAGAATATTCACTTTTTGATCTACTTCAAAAAAACAAATACGGTGATTTTTCATTTGCATATAATAGAACTGGAAAGAAACGAGATAATGGAAAGATATTTATAACAATAAAATACAAAGGAATTTACAACAGTAATCTAATAAACAAAGATTCCAATCCTGAAGTTTTCCTTTCGGAAATCGAAAGGTTGTCCGGGAAGGTGGCGCTTCAGGATGCCATGGCGGCGGCAGAGGAAAAACTTCGCGCAGCCAACGAAAATCTTGCGGAACTAGAAAGGGCGTTTAGCGAGGAAAATCCCGGCGTTCTGTTCTCAAAAGCGCCAAGCGGGCAGGGCATCATCAATGGCTTCGCCACCGGCCCCGAAGCTGACGCCCACCTGCGCACCGGCGCCCTTGGCAGCACCATCGGCCGCCTGATCGACGCCGGTCGCGTCGTGATCCACGACGACGCCAGCACGCTGCCCGGCGCCGGGCATCCGGAAGGCGCTATTCAGGGCATGACGACGGCGGCTGATGGCACGATCCATCTGGTCGCGGCCAATCTCACGCGCGAGACCGCTCCGGCCGTGCTGCTCCATGAGGCATTCCATTCCGGTGCGCGTCCTCTTCTCGGCGACGTCGTCTGGACCAGAACACTGGAACGTGTCCGGGTCGCAGCCCAGGCCGCCATGGATCGTGCCGACGCCAGCGTGCGTGGCCCCTCCGACACCTTCTGGGAAGCTGCTCTCACCAGCGCGACCGTTGCCAACACGCCGCTCCCGCACCTGTCCGAGGAGATTGCGGCCTATGCGATCGAGCATCGGGAGCAGGCTCCAGCCGGCGTCCGGGAGATGGTTGACCGGCTGATCGGCGCGGTGAAGGCATGGCTGCTGCGGCGCTTCGGTGTCCAGGCGGGCCGTGTGACGCCGGCCGAACTGCGGGCGCTCGCGGTTGCTGCCATGAAGGACTGGGATGCGGATGCCGGTGAGGCGCGCGTCACGGGCGGCTTCTCGACCATCAACCGGATCGCCTCCACCTTTGCTCAGGCTAGAGAGGCGGTGAAGGCATTCCAGGGCAAGCCGCTCAAGAATGCCGCCACCGGCATGGAGGCCGTCGTCTCCCGCAACAATCTCGACAAGATGCTAAGCGGGAAGGCTGTCAGCAAATCTGCAACCACGGCCGCCCATGCCTTGGCCGTTGCCAATGTGGATCAGCTTTTCGAGAAGGCCACGTTGGGATGGAGCAAACCGGACACGCACGGCGACGTGAATATCAATGCCATTCACCGGTTCTTTGCGCCGATCCGGACGCATGACGGGCGCGCCATGCTGGCGAAGCTGACCGTCAAGGAAGTTCGCCAGGAAGACAGGGCAAATCCGCTCTATACGGTTGAAGCGGTGGAATTCAATGAGGCAAACCCGGCACGGGAGTGGCTCATTGCTGCGGCCCGGGAGGACGGGGTTGATGTGGAATATCCCCTGCGGGGGGAGTGGGCTGGCGAGATAGGCGCTTATGAGGACGCCCCTAGAACAGCCCTCTATGGTTTCCGGGTCACGAAGGCCGCGACCCGCGCCGCAGGGGACGTAATGAACCTAGCGCAGGAGGTTGAGAATTTCAACCGGAATGGCGAAGTCCGCTATTCCATGCGCATGCCCTCCGTCCCCAGCAAGGACCAGCTCTTCGAGCGCGCCCGTCAGGCGCTCACGGCGGCGATGGTCGGCGCGAAGGGATCAGACAAGGATCGCGGTCGGTTCTCGGCCCTCGGCCTCGTCCCCACCCGTCCACTTTTTCTTGAGCTGGCCAAGGACCTCAAGAGCGCCAAGACCTACATCGACCTGAAGATGTCGATGGATACCCTGCGCAACGAATGGCACGCCGTTGCCGCTGACACCGTGCAGGGGTGGGTGAAGTTCGCACGCAAGAACAAGGCGGCGAACGAGGAACTCATGGACATCATGCACGAGTCCACGCTGGCCGAGGTCGATCCGTCCAAGGATTTTGAGTCCCTCATGACCCATGGGGATTGGTACCAGCTTCGCAATTTCAATCCGGAGACGGAGAAATATCAGGCTCTCCTGGAAAAGGAGGCCGAGGACAAGGCGCGCAAAAAGGTCCACACGGACCTGACGAAGCGCTTTGCTGCCCTGCCGGCAGAGGCCAAGACGATCTTCAAAACGGTTCGGGACCATTATCGAAAGCTGGCCGATGCCACTGAAGCTCAGGTGCTCGCCAATGTGCAGGAGGCGCTTCAGAAGATCGTGAAGAATGCCGAGCGCACACACGAAAGGGAGATGCAGCGCATTGTCGACGAGGGTCTGACCGGCAAGGCGCGCGAGGATGCCATAGAGGCCGCTGACCGACGCCTGAAATATGCCCGGGCGCGAACCGCTCGGAACCGGGCTGCCCGCCTGCGTTCGATGCGTGCCGAGTTCGAGAGCAACCGGCTGAAAGGGGCCTATTTCCCGCTTGCCCGCTTTGGCCACTATTTCGTGACGCTGCGCGACGGCGCCGGCAAGGTCGTGTCCTTCTCGCGCTTCGAGAGCGTCCGGAAGCAGGAGGCGTTCATTGCCGAGATGGGCAAGTCCGAACCGAGCCTGAAAGTCGAGCACGGCATTCTTGACGCCAAGACGAACTATTCCGGCATGGTCGACCCGAAGTTTGTCTCCGAGGTAGAGGCGATCCTTGAGGGTGCCAATGCGCCCGAGGCTCTGCGTGACGAGGTCTGGCA
Organism: Segnochrobactraceae bacterium EtOH-i3; assembly: GCA_050689115.1. GTDB lineage: Bacteria > Pseudomonadota > Alphaproteobacteria > Rhizobiales > Segnochrobactraceae > JBBSSF01. Next base: position 6,244 of record JBOGCN010000003.1, read on the forward strand.
GGCCTATCTCCAGTCGCTACCGGACCTGTCGACCCGCAAGAACCGGATCCATCGGAAAGGCACTGCCGGTTTCGAGAAGGACGCCATTCGAGCTTTTGCGCATCAGCTCTTCCACGGCTCCCACCAGCTCGCCCGCCTGACCTATGGCCTGAAGCTTCAGGATGCCATCGACGAGATGGCTGAGCAGGCCCAGAAGGCCCGGGATCCGGTGCGGGCGAAGGCCGTCGCAAACGAAATCAAGTGGCGGCACGATTTCATCATGAACCCGAGCCAGGCGCCGTGGTCACACTGGATGACCAGCGCGGCCTTTGTCTGGACCATGGGGGCAAACCTCTCCTCGGCGCTGGTCAACATCGACCAGACTTTCACCAAGGGCATCCCATGGATTGCCGCTGACAAGGATCTGAAGCCCGGGGTCAAGCGCACCACGGCGGCGATCCTTCAGGCGATGCGCGATTTCACGGTGGGCCATGGCTGGACCGAAAAGTCAGCTCGCCTGTCCTCGGATGAGAAGGCGGCCATGCGGGCGGGCTATGAGAATGGCCTGATTGACCGGACGCAGGCCCATGACGTTGCCGGCGTCGCGGAAACCGGCGTTGCCTATTCGGCTCGTCGGGACCGCATCATGCGGTTCCTCTCATGGCCCATGCACCATACCGAGCGCTTCAACCGCGAGGTCACCTATCTGGCCTCCTATCGGCTGGCACGCCAGAAGGGCATGGGGCACGGGGACGCGATCAAGAAGGCGAGCGACCTCACCTGGTTCACGCACTTCGACAACCAGAGCACGTCCAAGCCGCGGTTCATGCAGGGGGATTGGGGGAGGGTGGTGTTCGCCATGAAGTCGTTTCAGGCGAACATTCTCTACCGGATCTTCCGGGATCTGCATCAGGCCGTCCAGGGCGAAAGCCCGGAGGTGAAGCGCGAGGCCATTGGGCGTGTGGCCGGCACGTTCATTGCCACTCTGCTGGCGGCCGGTATCAAAGGGTCGATTGCCTATGGCCTCGTCATGACACTCGCGAGCGCCGTCATGGGGGCCGTTGGCGATGATGATGATCCGGAGGAGGCGCTGCGCAAATGGGTACTGGAGCACACCGGTGACACCGTGATCGGCCGCGCCGTTGGCGGCATGATGATGGATGGCATCCCGGGCTATCTCACCGGCACATCGCTTTCTGGCCGGATCGGTATGGCCGACCTCTGGTTCCGCTCCAATGACCGGGACCTTGAGGGGTCCGATGCCTTCCTGAACATCGTTGGCAATGTTCTCGGTGTTCCCTTCGGGCTCGCACAGAGCATTCATGGTGGCTATGAGAGCATCGCCGACGGGCAGGTTTGGCGCGGGGCAGAACAGATGTCTCCCGCGGCACTGCGCAATGCCATGAAGAGCATCCGCTATCTCTGGGAGGGCGCGCTGAACCGGCGCGGCGCCCAGATCGTCGAGAATGTCTCGATTGCCGACATCATCAAGCAGGCGGTTGGCTTCACGCCGGCCCAGATTGCCGAGCAGTCCCGAGCGAACAATTTCGCCTACAACATGCAGACGCGGATCCGGGACGAGAAGGCTGGGCTCATGGATGCGCTGTGGGCTGCCCGTAGCGATCCTGACCAGCGGGCGAAGGTGATGTCTGATATCCAGAGCTTCAACGCGCGGCACCCCGGTGCTCGGATCACACCCACTGGGGTGAACCAGTCGATGAGGGGGCGCGAGCGCTATCTGAACAACGCTGTTGGTGGTGCGAACATCGACAAGGGGATCAGACCAGAGATCGAAGGCAAGCTGGCGCCGTCGATCTATTGAGAAGGGCTGTCCTTTCGGTCTATATGAGAGTTGTTGCGGCGCATGAGTGCGGCACACCCCTTGAGGAGTGTCGCCATGCCTTTCAATCGCGCCGTGGTTTTCCCTGCCATTGCTGCCGCTCTCGGAAAGCCTCTGACCGCCGCGCGCCGGTCGGGGCTCAACGCCATCTTCGACGCCTGGGAGCGCGAGTCCCGGGCGACCAGCCTGCGCCAGCTCGCCTATGTTCTGGCGACGCCGTGGCATGAAACCAATCAGACGCTCCAGCCGATCGCCGAATATGGCGGGAACGAATACAAGCGGCGCCTCTACGACGTGACCGGCAGCAATCCGTCCCGCGCGCGGCTGATGGGCAACACTGCGGCCGGTGATGGGGTGCTCTATGCCGGCCGCGGCTATGTCCAGCTCACCTGGAAGGTGAACTACGAGCGCGCTGGCAAGGCGGTGGGTGTCGATCTGGTCACCTATCCTGACCTGGCCATGGAACCCGAAATTGCGGCGCGCATCCTCGTTGTCGGGATGGTCGAAGGCTGGTTCACGGGGAAGAAGCTCTCCGACTACATCACGGGCGAGTCGGCCGACTACCGGAACGCCCGCCGCATCATCAACGGGACCGATCAAGCCGACAAGATCGCCGCCTATGCCACCCGCATTGAAGCGGCGCTTCGGGTTGACGCTGATCCGCCTCTGCTCCGGGAAGGGATGCAGGGGGCGGCGGTTGCTGTGATCCAGTCGGTCCTCGGGGTGACGGTGGATGATGATTTCGGGCCGGCCACCAAGCGCGCTGTGATGGCCTTCCAGAGCCGGAAGGGCCTGGAGAGCGATGGCGTCGTCGGTCGCGCCACCTGGGCGGCACTCAAGACGATGATGGAGGGCTGACCATGGGTGAGATTGATTGGACCCCGATCATCAACGTCATGATCCCGGGAGTGGCTGCCCTTCTGGCGATCCTGCTGACGTGGCTGTCGACGCGACTGGCCTCCCTGCTGAAGGTCAAACAGGATGGGGCTGCCGAGCAGACCGAAGCGACGCGGCTTCAGAACGAGGCCTCGCGCCTTCAGATCGAGGAGATGCTGCGCGGCCTGCTCTCGGCATCCCTTACGGCCTATCTCCGGCAGGGACTCGCAAATGGGGTGAACGATCCCGTGACATTCGCGGCAAGCGCCGCGATCGCGAACAATCCGGGCATGGCGCAGAGCCTCGGTATCACTCAGGAAAAAGCCGAGCGCCGAGCCGCCGCTCTGATGGCGACCATGCATGAGGTGGTGTCGTGACCGACATGGGCAATCAGCCGCCCCAGCAGCGGCGCGTCACTTTCGACCCCACGGTGAACCTCGGGCATGTGCTGACCATGCTGGGGCTGGCGATCACCATCGTCGCCGGAGGCTGGGGCGTCATGCAGAGCATCAACAACGTGGACATGCGGGTCGGCGTCATGGAACGCCAGCTTGGCACAATGGGTCGCCTGCTGGAGTCGTCGATCCGCATGGAAACTGAGGTGGAGGGTATTGACCGCCGCGTCACGGTCTTGGAGGGGAAAGCAAAATGACCACGAATACCTCTGTCGACGTGATGGTGAACGGCGGTCGACCGCAGGTCGTCGCGGCCGTGCTTGTGGATCCCTCGACCGGGCAGGCCGTTGCGCCTAGCGGGGGCGGCGGCTCTGGCGGCGGTGACGCATCCGCCGCCAATCAGGTGACCGGCAACGCCACGCTGGCGGAGATCGCCGCGGCGCTGGCGGCCGCTCTGCCGCTTCCCACTGGCGCGGCCACGGCTGCGGCACAGGACACCGGCAACACCTCACTGGCGGCCATCAACACCAAGCTGGGGACAGCTCTGCCCCTTCCGACGGGGGCGGCGACGGCTGCCAATCAGGCGACGGGCAACACGTCTCTGGCGGCGATCGTGACCGCGCTGGCCGGCCTCCTCGGCGTGGTGCCACAGATGGCAGCTGGCGGGCATCTGGCGGTGACGACGGCAGCCGGGGGCACCACATTCGTGGCGTTCGCGTCGCAGGCGTGCAAGCAGCTCACCGTGATCAACAACACTGGCACCGTGCTGGAGGTGCAGCGTGGCGGCAGTGGCATCGCGGTGCCGGTGTTCCCGGCCACCTACTTCACCTTCTTCGGGCTGACCAATGCGAACCAGCTCGGCGTGCGGCGCGTCGATCAGGCGGCAACGTCGGTGACGGCCCAGGCTGTGTGGGAGGCCTGATCATGCGCAGCCAGTTGTTGCGCGGGGCGCAGATCCTGCGGCCGGCGGGTGTCAAACCGCCGCCGTTCGATCCGCTGTCCGGCAGCCTTTACGCCGCTTTCGGCCTGCGCCGGCTGGTCTCCACATGGACCGGGCCGCTGGTCACGGTGCGCCGGGACAGCGACAATGCCACGCTGGACGTGGGCGCGACCGCCACCACCGGCCGGCTCGATACCGCGGCGCTCATCGCCTTCGCCGGCACCGGCTCGGCCTTCGTCACCCAGTGGTGGGACCAGACCGGCAACGGCCGCCACGCGGTCCAGACGGTGGCCGCCGCCCAGCCGCGGATTGTCAGTGCGGGGAGCATGGGGAGGATCGGCGCCACGCCGGCCCTCGTCTTCGACGGTACCGACGATTCCTTCCTGGTCTCCGCGGCGCGCGGATTCTGCAGCGGTGCCGAGCATGTGACGGTCGGCCTGACGTCCGCTCAGGCGCCGCTGGCCGCGGCGGCGGGCGGGGTGTTCGGCGTCTCGATCGCGACCAGCGCCAGTTTCGGGCGCTTCCGGGTCTATGTGCCGGCGTCCGGCGGGTCTCAGGTCGTCGCGCTTTCCCTCCGGCGGCAGGACGGCGACGCAGCTACCAGCTTCAGTTCCGGCAATCCGCTGGTCTCGGGAGAGGCCACGCGCATCATCGCGCGTGGTCACCCGGTGACGGGCACGGCTGATATTGTCCTGAACGGCACGCTGTCGTCCGGATCGCCCTACGGGTCGTCCGGGGCCATGGATGCGACGGACAGCTTTGCTCTTCCCAGCATCGGCACGATCTCCGGGCAGGCGACCTTCTATGCCGGGCGGCTCGGCTGCCTGGTGCTGTCGCGGGCAAATCCCGATGCCGCGGCCCTTGATGCGGCTCTCGCGGAGACCCTGACATGACCTGTTTTCTGATCCTGCCCGATGAAGCTGCTGCCGACGCCCGCTCGCGCTCCGCCTGGGCTCCCGGCCCCGGCGACACCATCACCACCCACCGCTGGGGCTGGCGCGTGCACCCGACCGACGGCCGGGCGGCGCTGATGATCCCGGACGGGGATGAGGCGGCACACCTCACCGGGGAGGAAGTGGCTGCCCTCGTCGATCGTCTGTCCGAGGACTGGACGCCGCCCGAGTAGGCATGAGCAACCATTGAGGATTGCTCAAAAATTGAGCCCGCCAGCCGGCGGGCTATTTTTGACAAATCGACGCACCTCAAAATTGGAAGGATACGTTTTCCAATCCTGCGTGAGATCATGCGCTCTCATTAAGGCGTGAAAATAAAAGTGAAATTTCTTTAAGTCGTCCAGTCCATCATCGGGGCGACGGCGAAGATCCGGCTGAATCCGGCATCGGCCGCGCCCGGACGGGAATAGAGACGATCCGTCATTTGCATATCCTGTCTGGCGGGCAGGGGTGTACCGAGGGGCCGAGTACTCCCTCCCTCTGCCGGCTTCCGCGGCAACGCTGCCGCGGCGGCCGGAGACGGGACAGGGGTGTCCGGCCATGTCCGCCGCTGCGGACGGCTCCAGACCCTGCCGGCGCCGGCACGTGTCCGGTTCGCTTCGGTATTGCCAGACCCGGGGGGAAAATCAACCTTGATCCGCGCGGAATTGTCCCGACGGTTCTGCCTGTCCGTGCCGGTCCGGCGGGCCCCGATGGCATCCGTGGGGCCCGCCGGCTGGTGCGTGTGCCCGGAGGGGCTCAGCTGCGGGCGGCCGCTGTCGCGTCGTCGTCGAGGGCGGCGATGCCTTCCGGGTCGTCATAGCGGGCCTGATCGAGGATGCCCTGCCGCTTGGAGACGATGGTCGGGATCAGCGCCTGTCCGGCGACATTTACCGCGGTGCGGCCCATGTCGAGGATGGGGTCGATGGCCAGCAGCAGGCCCGCGCCCTGCAACGGCAGGCCGAGGGTGGAGAGCGTCAGGGTCAGCATCACCACGGCCCCGGTCATGCCGGCGGTGGCGGCCGATCCCAGCACCGACACCAGCACGATCAGCAGATAGTCGGCAGCATCCAGCGGCACGCCATAGAACTGGGCGACGAAGATCGCCGAAATCGCCGGATAGATCGCGGCGCAGCCATCCATCTTGGTGGTGGCCCCCAGCGGCACGGCGAAGGCGGCATAGGCCCGGGGCACGCCGAGGCTGCCCTCGGTCACGGCCTCGGTCACCGGCAGGGTGCCAATGGACGAGCGCGAGACGAAGGCGAGCTGGATGGCCGGCCAGGCGCCGGCAAAGAAGCGCACGGGATTGAGGCCGTTGGCCGCCAGCAGCAGCGGATAGACCACGAACAGCACCAGGAACAGGCCGAGATAGACCGCAAAGGCGAACCAGCCGAGCTTGGCCAGCGCATCCCAGCCATATTGCGCCACCGCATTGCCGAGCAGGCCCACGGTGCCGATGGGCGTCAGCCGGATCACCCACCACAGGATCTTGCGCACGATCGCCAGCGCCGACTGGGTGAAGGCGAGGAAGGGTTCGCCCTTTGGCCCGGCCTTCAACGCGGCAACGCCGACGGCGATCGACAGCACCACCAGCTGCAGCACGTTGAAGTTCAGCGCCGTCGCGGCGCCCGAATCGGAGAGCCGGGTGGAGGCTTCCAGCGCGAACACGTTGCCGGGCACCAGACCTTTCAGGAAGTCCAGCCAGCCGCCGACGGCCCGCGGTGCCGCCTCGGCGGTGCGGGCGACATCGGTGTGCAGGCCCGGCTGGAGGATCAGCCCGAGGGCAATGCCGATCAGCACCGAAATCAGCGCGGTGATGGCGAACCAGAGCAGCGTCTTCCACACCAGCTCGGCCGCATTGGCGAGCTGACGCAGATTGGCGATGGAGGCGACAATCGCCGTGAACACCAGCGCCGGCACGATGGCGCGCAGCAGCTGGATGAAGATCGCGCCGATGGTCTGCAGCGTCACGGCGAGCGCATTGGGGCCGCCGGTCTCGGCCGGGCCGATTTCCCGGGCGACCAGACCGAGCACGAGACCGAGGACCAGGCCGATCAGCACCTGGACACCAAAGGACGGCAGGACGCCCGCGCGTTTTGGCGTCGGGGCGGGGGAAGGTGTGGCTGTGGGCATGGGCTTTTCCGGTGCGGGAGGAGGGATCGCGGGGCAGGAGGGCCGGGGCACAGGTCCGCACTCCCGAGAGAGAACACGCGCCAGTGTAGGCAGGCCACACGGTCCGGGCGAGCCCGGGCATTCCAACTTTCCGGTGCCGGCCGGAATGAACCGGTCGCGCCGGGGTCGAACGCCAATATTATTTAGGTTTTCCAGCTGCTTGGATCGGATCCTGCCGCCATTCCGGGGCGGGCCGGCAGGCGAGGGCGTGGAAAAATCCTCCCGCCGGACTGTCTCCCGGCGCCAATCCGGCCCGGCAACCGGGGAGGGTGCCGCGAGCGTGGCCGGGTGTCCGGGGCATTCCGGAGCATGATGTTCTTTTCGTCTCTGCGGCCCCTCCGGCCCCGATTGACCCGCTGAAGATCGAAGTTAGGATCATCCGTGTCAGCCGAAAGGCACGATGTTCGGGGCGTAAAGGCATGACTTTATTCTCGTGTCCATGATCCGTCTGCGCGGATAAAACGCGTCTTTTCCCAATTCTGGCGCCTGAAAGATTTCAGGGCCCGGATCACTGTGCGCACCAGAGGAGGAGAAATTCCTCCTGATGGCACGGGTGCGCGTCTTCTGTTTGCTGTGCAAAGGTCGGTATCATGACAACCAATCCTGTTGTTCCCGGGGTGCTGCCGCATGACGGTCGCCTGAGCGTCAGCGCGGGCGCTGCGCGCAATCTGGCGACGGCCACCGTCACCGCACTGCAGAATTCCGAGACCACGCCGCGCTGGCTGCACCGGCTGCTGCCGTGGGTGGATGTTGCCGGCGGCGTCTATCGCGTCAACCGGCGCGCGCTGCTGGTCACCCGCCCGGGTCGGGTGGCGCTGGAGGGCGGGGCCATCGTGCCGGCCAGCCTTGCGCGCATTCCCTCGCTCTCCGGGCTGTCGGCGGAGGTTCTGGCCAAGCTTGCGGGCCTGTTCGAGGTGCGCGACGGCGGCGCGGGCGATGTGCTGTTCCAGCCGGGGGAAGTGCCGCCGGGTCTGGTGGTGATCGCCGATGGCGCGGTGGACCTGACGGTGCCGGGCCCGTTCGGCACCCCGGTGCGCCAGAAGCTCATCGGCGCCGGCGGCTATTTCGGCGAGGAGACCCTGGCCGGTCATGATCCGGCCGGCGCCACCGTCACCGCCCGTTCGGCGGCGCGCGTGCTGGTGCTCACCCGTCAGGCCATTGCCGGGGTTGCCGGCGTGTCCGAGGCGATTGTCGATGCGGTGGCCAATCGCGCGGCGCTGGAGGCCCAGTCCAACGCCTATGGCGAGACCCGCATCGACCTTCTGGCCGGCCACACCGGCGAGCCGCTGCTGCCGACGACCTTCGTCGACTATGTGGATCATCCGCGGGAATATCATCTCTCGACGATTCAGACGGTGCTGCACACCCACACCCGCATCACCGATCTCTATTCCAACCAGGTCGATCAACTGCGCGAGCAGGTGCGCCTCACCGTGGAAGCGGTGAAGGAGCGCGAGGAATGGGAGCTCGTCAACAATCCGGATTTCGGCCTGCTGCGCGAAGTGGCCTCGGGCTTCCGCATCCCCACCCGCTCCGGCCCGCCGACCCCGGATGATCTGGACGAGCTGCTGACCCTCGTCTGGAAGAAGCCGGCTTTCTTCCTCGCCCACCCGAAGGCCATCGCCGCCTTTGGCCGCGAGGCGACCCGGCGCGGCGTGCCGCCGGCGACCGTCACCCTGTTCGGCTCGCCCTTCATCACCTGGCGCGGCGTGCCGCTGATCCCCTCGGACAAGCTGCCGGTGACGGTGACCAATGGCGTCGCGACCTCCTCCATCCTGCTGCTGCGCGTCGGCGAGGCGGAGCAGGGCGTCGTCGGCCTGCAGAAGGCGGGCGTCACGGGGGAAGTGGAGCCGGGTCTGTCGGTGCGCTATTCCGGCACCAGCGAGCATTCGATCGCCTCGCATCTGGTGACCCGCTATTTCTCGGCCGCCGTTCTGGTCGAGGATGCCATCGCCCGTCTCGATAACGTGGTCATCGGAAACTATCATGCCTACTCTTATTGAGCCTTCCGGCGAAGGAGAGGCGTTCCAGACGGCCCTGATCGCACGACTGGCAAACGAGATCTTCTTCGAGGACCACCGGCGCGCCCCCGCGCCGGTTCCGGCCGCGCCCGTGGAACCGATTCCGACCACCGCCCCGGCCTTTCCCGACACGGAGGCGGCGCCCACGGGCGCCGTTTCCGATCCCCGCCATTCCGATCCTCAGGTGCTGACGCCGCGGGTGGGGCCGGAGGCGCGGGCAACCCGCGCGCCGCCGGTCAGCCGGGCGCCGGCCCCGGCGGCGGCGCCCTCCGCCCCGGTCCCGGCGCTGCCCTTCGGCGAGCCGGAAGTGCCCGGCATCCTGTCCCTGACCCGCCGGCCGGCCCCCGCCGGGCCGGTGCCGGGGGCGCCGGCGGAGTTCTATTTCCTCGCCGCCGAACCCCGGGTTGCCGCACCCGAGACCGTTCAGCCGCGGCTGGAGCCGGTGCACGTGGATCCGTTCTCGGCGCCCCGGCCGCCGGGGCCTCTGGGGGCCTTCGACGTGCAGGCGATCCGCCGCGACTTCCCGGCCCTGCACCAGACGGTGAACGGTCATCCGCTCATCTGGCTCGACAATGCCGCCACCACCCACAAGCCCCAGAGCGTGATCGACATCACCTCGGAGTTCTATGCGCGGCACAATTCCAACATCCACCGCGCCGCTCACACCCTGGCCGAGCGTTCCACCGACCTGTTCGAGGGCGCGCGCGACAAGCTGCGGGATTTCATCGGCGCGGCATCGTCAAAGGAGATCGTGTTCCTGCGCGGCACCACCGAGGCGATCAACCTGGTGGCCGAAAGCTATGGCAGCCTGCATGTGGGGGAGGGAGACGAGATCCTCATCACCCATATCGAGCACCACGCCAACATCGTGCCGTGGCAGCTTCTGTCCCGGCGCACCGGGGCGGTGCTGCGGGTGGCGCCGGTCAATGACCGGGGCGAGCTGATCCTGGAGGAATTTGCCCGTCTCCTGAATCATCGCACCAGGATCGTCTCGGTCACCCATGTGGCCAATGCGCTCGGCACCATCAACCCGGTGGCCGAGATCATCCAGCTCGCCCACGCCATCGGTGTGCCGGTGCTGGTGGATGCCGCCCAGTCCTCGCCGCACATCCCGCTGGACGTGCGCGCGCTGGATGCCGATTTCCTCGTGCTCTCCGGCCACAAGATCTTCGGTCCCACGGGCATCGGCATCCTCTATGGCAAGGCGGAGCTGCTCGACAGTCTTCCGCCCTGGCAGGGCGGCGGGCATATGATCCACGACGTCACCTTCGCCCGCACCGAGTTCAACCACATCCCCGAGAAGTTCGAAGCGGGCACGCCGGATATTGCCGGCGCCGTGGGTCTCGGGGCGGCGGTGGACTATCTCACCCGGGTGGGGCTGCCGGCGATCGCGGCCCATGAGCATGCGCTGCTCGACTATGCCACCGAGGCGCTGGCCAGCGTGAAGGGCCTGCGCATCATCGGCACCGCCCGCCAGAAGGCGAGCGTGCTGTCCTTCGTCGTCAACGGGCTGGAGCCGGAGGCGGTGTCGCGCCATCTCGACCGGCAGGGCATTGCCACCCGCTCCGGCCACCATTGCGCCCAGCCGGCGCTGCGCCGGTTCGGACTGGAAAAGACGGTGCGGGCGTCGCTCGCCCTCTACAACACCCGGGAAGATGTGGACGCCCTGGTGCGGGCGCTGCACCTGCTGCCGAAGGGATAGGCGCATCCCGATCCGGGCAGGACGGAGAGGCCGGGGTGGGAGAGACCCCGGCCTTTTTCGTCTTCGCGAGGCCGTTGCAGCCGTCGGCCAGTCGCACGGGCATTGCCGCAAACTCCGTCCCGCCGGTCAGAAATGGACGCCGGACCCGTGTTTTGGGAACGCCTTTCCTTCCTCGTCGAGCGTATCGTGGCTATCATTCTCCTCACGATAAAAGAAGTGATCGAGATTTACATGACCTGTCGTCGCATCTGATCGAGACAACAAAGTCCGATTTTTCCTTATGGACGACCAGTCCGGAGATTTTGAATTCCGGATGACGGGTGTCCTGCATCCGATATTTGACAGCGAGCGCGACGATGAGCGAAGAAACCCGACGCCCTGAAACTCTGGCGCTGCATGGCGGCACCTGGCGTGCCGATCCGGCCACTGGCGCCGTGGCCGTGCCGATCTATCAGACCACGTCCTACCAGTTCCGCGACACCGCCCATGCCGAGGCGCTGTTTGCGCTGGAGGAGCTGGGCCACATCTACACCCGGGTGTCGAACCCCACCCAGGAAGCGCTGGAAACCCGCATTGCCGCGCTGGAAGGCGGCTCGGCGGCGCTGGCGGTTTCCTCCGGCCAGTCGGCCTCGGCGCTGGCGATCCTCAACACCGCCCAGGCCGGCGACAATTTCGTCACCTCGACCAATCTCTATGGCGGCACGTGGGCGCTGTTTGCCAACACGCTCGCCCGCTTCGGGGTGGAGGCGCGCTTCGTCGATCCGTCGGACCCGGAAAATTTCCGCCGCGCCGTCGATGACCGCACCCGGGCCTTCTATGCCGAGACCCTGCCGAACCCGAAGCTGGAAGTGTTCCCGATTGCCGAAGTGGCCGCGATCGGCCGGGAGTTCGGCATTCCACTGATCGTCGACAACACCGCGGCGCCGCTGACGGTGCGTCCCTTCCGCCATGGTGCGGCGGTGACGGTCTATTCGGCGACCAAATATATCGGCGGCCACGGCACCTCCATCGGCGGGCTGATCGTCGATGGCGGCACTTTCCCGTGGGAGGAGTTCAAGGAGCGCCAGCCGCTCTTCAACACGCCGGATCCGGCCTATCATGGCGCGATCTGGTCCGAGGCGGCGAAACCGCTGGGGCCGGTGGCCTTTGCGCTGCGGGCCCGCACCACGCTGCTGCGCGATCTCGGCAATGCGCTGTCGCCGTTCAACGCCTTCCAGTTCATCCAGGGGCTGGAGACCCTGCCGCTGCGCATCCGCCAGCACAACGCCAACGCGGTCGCCGTCGCCCATTATCTCGCGACCCATCCCAAGGTCGCCCGGGTGATCTTCCCGGGCCTGCAGACCGGGGAGGCGAAGCGCCGGGCCGACGCTTATCTGGAGGGCGGCTTCGGCGCCCTTGTCGGCTTCGAGCTCAAGGATGGCCGCGAGGCCGGCCGGCGCTTCATCGATGCGCTGAAGCTCTTCTATCACGTTGCCAATATTGGCGATGCCCGCTCGCTTGCCATCCATCCGGCCAGCACCACCCACTCCCAGCTGAGCGACGCGGAGCAGCTCCGGACCGGCGTCACCCCCGGTTATGTGCGGCTGGCCATCGGCATCGAGCACCCCGACGACATCCTGGCCGATCTCGCCGCTGCCCTTGCGGCCGCCTGAGCATCCGCCCGTCCTTGTATCCTGATCCGGAGTTTCCGTTCATGCTGTCCGCACTCACCCGGGCGCTGCGCGTGGCCGCGCGCCCCGTGCTCACCGCCGCCGCCGTTGCCGGCCTGCTGTCCACCTCGGCACTCGCCGGCCCGACGCTGGATGCGATCCAGAAGCGCGACGCGATCAAGGTCGGCGTCGGCACCTCGCCGGGCTTCTTCTCGCCGGACAGCTCCGGCCGCTGGCAGGGCTTCTTCGTCGATATCGGCCGGGCGCTGGCCATCACCGTGCTCGATGATCCTGACAAGGTGGAGTTCACCTCGTCCTCGCCCCAGCAGCGTCTGCCGGCGTTGCAGTCCGGCGAGTTCGACATCCTGCTGTCCGGCGTCACCGAGACCCTGACGCGGGCCACGAAGCTCGGGTTCCACTTCGGCCCGGTGGTGTTCTATGACGGGCAGGGGCTGCTGGTGCCGAAGGCGCTGAACGTGACTTCGCCCAAGGATCTGGATGGCGCCACCGTCTGCGTGCAGACCGGCACCACGGGCGAGCTGAACATTGCCGATTTCTTCCGCCAGAACGGCATCAGCTTCAAGCCGGTGGTGATCGAGGACTCCAACGAGTTCCTGAAGGCCTTCGAGGCCGGGCGCTGCGACGTGCTCACCCAGGATTCCTCGGATCTGGCCATCCGACGCCAGCTGCTGAAGAACCCGGATGAGTATGTGCTTTTGTCCGAGCGCATCTCCAAGGAGCCGCTGGCCCCCGCCATCCGCTATGGCGACGACCGCTTCCTGGAGCTGGTCAACTGGACCGTCAACGTGCTCATCCAGGCCGAGGAGCTCGGCATCACCAGCCAGAACATCGACGCCTTCCTGAAGAGCGACAATCCCCAGATCAAGCGCTTCCTCGGCGTCGATCCGTCCCTCTATGAGGCGGCCGGCCTGAAGCCGGACTTTGCCCAGAAGATCATCCGCAAGGTCGGCAACTATGGCGAAGTGTTCGACCGCAATGTCGGTCCGGATACCAAGCTCGGCTTCCAGCGCGGCTACAATCAGCAGTGGACGAAGGGCGGCCTGCTCTATTCCCCGCCCTTTCGGTGAGATCCGGCCGGATCCGTCCGGCCGGTAACGGGGGATGAGAGGCGGCGCCTCCTGTTCCCCGTGAGAAGACGACCCCCTCCCGTCCGTGTCCGGCGGTGCCTCGGCCACCGCGGGCGCGGGAGGGACGCGGTGGACCGGTCCGGCACCCCGATGACCGGGTCGGCCCACCGCAGCCATGCCAGCCGCCTGACCCCGGAGGCGGGCATGATCCCCGGGACGTTCGCCCGTCTCCCGCGCCCTGGACGCGGGCGGCCGGGTGGCCAGTTCCGGAACAGGGTTCCCGCGGGTGTGCCCGGCCTGCGGGGACCCTTTTTCATATCGGGTGGCCGGGGCAGGGAGGCACGGAAATGGCGACGGCGCTGGCCATGGGGCTGCAGCAGGTGCGGAGCTGGTGGGGGCCGTGGCCCCGGCTGCAGCTTGGCGCGCTGATGCTGTCGCTCTCGGTGCTGACCCTGTTCGGCTGGGTGCTGGTCAGCAACATGCATCGGCTGGGGCTGACGCCGGGCTTCGGCTTTCTCTCCCGTCCCGCCGGTTTCGAGATCGGCGAGGCGCCCATCGCCTTTGCCGCCGGCGACAGCTATGGCCGCGCCATCCTCGCCGGGCTGCTCAACACCGTGCGGGTGGCCGTGCTCGGCTGCGTGCTGGCGACGCTGCTCGGGGTCTCGATCGGCATTGCCCGGCTCTCGGGCAATCCACTCCTCGGCCGGCTGGCGCAGATCTATGTGGAGGTGGTGCGCAACACGCCGCTGCTGCTGCAGCTCTTCTTCTGGAGCGCGACCCTGCACGCTTTGCCGCCGCCGCGGCAGGCGCTCTCGCCCATCGAGGGCATCTACCTCTCCAATCGCGGCCTGTTCGTGCCGGCCCCCGGCGGGGCGGCGGCCGATCCGCGGTTGTGGCTGGTCAGCCTCGTGGCGGCCGGCGCCGTCGTCTGGCTGCTCCGGCGTACCCGCCGGCGGGTGCCGCTGGCGCTGGCGAGCGGGCTGGTCGGGATCGCCCTGCTGGCGCCTGCCTTCCTCCTCCGGCTGGCCGGGGCCTCCTTCTCGCTCGATCTGCCAATGCTGCGCGGCTTCAACATCACCGGCGGTGCCGCGCTGTCGCCGGAGCTGGCGGCGCTGCTGATCGGCCTCACCGTCAATGCAGCGGCCGGCATTTCCGAGATCGTGCGGGCGGGCATTCTCGCCGTGCCCGGCGGGCAATGGGAGGCGGCGCGGGCGCTGGGGCTGTCCACGCCGCGCATTTTCCGCCTCGTCGTGCTGCCGCAGGCGCTGCGGGTGATCCTGCCGCTGATGACCTCCAGTTATCTGAGCCTCACCAAGAATTCGAGCCTGGCGGTGGCCATCGGCTTTCCCGATCTGGTCTCGGTGGTGAACACCACCGCCAACCAGACCGGACAGGCCCTTGAGGCGATCCTGATGCTGCTCGGCACCTATCTCGCCCTCAGCGTCACGGTGTCGGCGGTGATGAACGGCCATGACCGCCGCCGCCGGCTGCGGGAGGAACGGGGATGACCAGCCTGGACCTGACCGAGGACCTGCCGCCGGACCGGGCGACGGCGCTGCGCCGCGTCCGGGCGTTCCTGAAGCGCACCCGGCTGGCCGACAGCCCGCTCAATGCCGCCCTGACGCTGGCCACCGTCGTGCTTCTGGTCTGGGCGGTGCCGCCGCTGCTGCGCTGGGCGGTGCTGGATGCCACCCTGCTCGGCTCGCCGGAAATGTGTGCCGCCCGGGGCGGGGCATGCTGGGCCTTCGTCGTCGCCAAGATCCGCTTCATCCTGTTCGGCTTCTATCCGCCGGAGCTGCAGGGGCGGGCGATGCTGGCGCTGGGGCTGCTCATCGGCCTCGTGGTGCTCTCGGCCCTGCCGCGGCTGTGGCGCCGGTTGCCGGGACCGGCAGCGACACCCCCGTCGTCAGCGACAGATGGGGCGGCTTCCTCCTCACCGTGCTGATGACGCTGATTGCCTTCGTCGGTGCCTTTCCCGTTGCGGTGCTGCTGGCGCTTGGCCGGCGCTCGGCCATGGGCGGTATCCGGCTGTTCTCAACCGTGGTGGTGGAGGTGATGCGCGGCGTGCCGTTCATCGCCGTGCTCTATGTGGTGATGCTGCTGGTGCCGCTGGCGCTGCCGGCGGAGCTGACCATGGGCAAGCTCGCCCGGGCGCTGGCCGGCATGACCCTGTTCATCGCCGCCTACATGGCCGAGATCGTGCGCGCCGGGCTGCAGGCGGTGCCGGCCGGTCAGGCGGAAGCCGCGGGCGCGCTGGGCTTCGGCTACTGGGGCACCCTGCGCCGGGTGGTTTTGCCCCAGGCGCTGCGGGCGGTCATCCCGTCCTTCGTCAATCTGGGCACCGGGCTGTTTCAGGAGACGACGCTGGTGGTGGTCATCGGCATGTTCGATTTCCTGAACGCTGCCCGGGTGGCGGCAACAGATCCGGCCTGGCTCGGCTTCTATGACGAGGCCTTCGCCTTCGCGGCCGCGGTCTATTTCGTCGTCTGCCTTGCCGCCTCGCGCTACAGCCTGTGGCTGGAGGCCCGGCTGCGCCCGCCCGGCCGGTAGCGGCGACGCGCTGTCCCGAAACGGATCGGGCCCGCCCCCCCGGGAAGGAGGAGCGGGCCCGGTCTGGCCGCCGGTCAGGGACTGCCCCCGGCCGACAGCCGGCAGGTGCAGGGCCTCAGGAGGCCTTGTCAGGCTTCCTCAGGAAGCCTTGAGCATGTCGAGCACGACGTCGACGATCATGTCTTCCTGACCGCCGACCATTTTGCGACGGCCAAGCTCGACCAGGATGGCGCGGGTGTCGACGCCATGTTCCGCGGACGCCTTCTCGGCGTGGCGCAGGAAGCTGGAGTAGACGCCGGCATAGCCCAGCGACAGGGTCTCGCGATCGACGCGCACCGGACGGTCCTGGAGCGGGCGGACCAGCTCCTCGGCGGCGTCCATGAGGGCGTAGAGATCGCAGCCATGGTTCCAGCCATAGCGGTCGGCCGCGGCGATGAAGACTTCCAGCGGCGCATTGCCGGCGCCGGCGCCCATGCCGGCGAGGCTGGCATCCACGCGCACCGCGCCGTTCTGCACGGCCACGATGCTGTTGGCGACGCCGAGCGACAGGTTGTGATGGGCGTGCACGCCGCGCTGGGTTTCCGGCTTCAGCACCCGGTCATAGGCCTGCAGACGGGCAGCATACTCGTCCATGTTCATGGCGCCGCCGCTGTCGGTGACGTAGACGCAGTGGGCGCCGTAGTCTTCCATCAGCTTGGCCTGCTTGGCGAGCGCCTCGGGCGTCGTCATGTGGCTCATCATCAGGAAGCCCGAGACGTCCATGCCGAAGCTGCGGGCAGCCTCGATGTGCTGCTTGGAGATGTCGGCCTCGGTGCAGTGGGTGGCGATGCGCACCGAACGCACGCCCAGCTCATAGGCGTGCTTCAGGTCGTGCACGGTGCCGATGCCGGGCAGCAGCAGGGTGGTGAGCACGCTGTGCTCCAGCACCTCGGCGACCGCACCGATCCAGTCCCAGTCGGTGAAGGCGCCGAAGCCGTAGTTGAAGGACGAGCCGGAGAGGCCGTCGCCATGGGCGACCTCGATGGCATCGACCTTGGCGCGGTCCAGCGCCTTGGCGATCGCCTTCACATGCTCCAGGCCATACTGATGGCGCACGGCGTGCATGCCGTCGCGCAGCGTCACGTCCTGGATGTAGAGCTTGGAGGTGGTGGGATCGAAGGTCATGCGACGGCTCCATGGGTGAGGCGGGCGGCGACCTTTTCGGCGGTGCGCAGGGCAGCCGAGGTCATGATGTCGAGATTGCCGGCATAGGCGGGGAGATAGTGGGCGGCGCCCTCGACCTCGATGAACACCGAGACCTTCAGGCCGGTGAACGAGCCGTCCATCTCCGGAATGCGCAGGGGCTGGTTGTCGCCGATGCTCTCGAACTGCACGGCCTGCTTCAGGCGGTAGCCGAGAACATAGGTCTGCACTTCGGCGACCATGTCGTCGATGCTCTTGCGGATGGCGTCGCGGTCGGCGTCATCGCACAGGCAGTAGACGGTGTCGCGCATCATCAGCGGCGGCTCGGCCGGGTTGAGGATGATGATGGCCTTGCCACGGGTGGCGCCGCCCACATCCATGATGGCCTGGCTGGTGGTCTCGGTGAACTCGTCGATGTTGGCGCGGGTGCCCGGGCCGGCGCTGCGCGACGAGATCGACGCGACGATCTCGCCATAGTGCACCTTGGAGACGCGGTTGATGGCGTGAACGATCGGGATCGTCGCCTGACCGCCGCAGGTGACCATGTTGACGTTCAGCGCGTCCAGATTGGCCGTGCCGTTGACCGGGGGCACCGTGTAGGGGCCGATGGCGGCCGGCGTCAGGTCGATCACCCGCTTGCCATGGGCCTGCAGGATCTCGTTGTGGCGCTTGTGGGCGCCGGCCGAGGTGGCATCGAACACGATCTCGATGTCGGCGAAGCCCGGCAGCGCGACGAGGCCGTCGATGCCTTCCGCGGTGATCGGAACGCCCATGCGGGCGGCGCGCTTCAGGCCGTCGCTCTCCGGGTCGATGCCGACGAAGGCGCCCATTTCCAGGGTCTTGGAGAGGCGCATGACCTTGATCATCAGATCGGTGCCGATGTTGCCGGACCCGATGATCGCAACCTTTGTCTTCTTCATTGTGTTCACGCCTTCACATAACGGAAGCTGCATTCGCCGAGGCCACCGACGATGGCCCGGACGTGATCTCCCGGCGTCAGGACCACCATCGGTCCCAGAGCGCCGGCCAGAAGGATGTCGCCGGCCTTCAGCGGCTCGCCGCGGGCGGCAAGCGTGCGGGCCAGCCAGGCCGCGGCATTCAGCGGATTGCCGAGGGCGGCCGCGCCAACGCCGAGGGAGGCGATCTGGCCGTTGACCTCCATCACCATGCCGGCGGTGTAGATATCGAGACCGGCGAGCGGCTTGCCCTCCCTGGCGAGGACGAAGAAGGCCGAGGAGCCATTGTCCGCCACGGTGTCGGCGAAGGTGATCTTCCAGTCGGCGATGCGGGAATCGACGATCTCGATGGCCGCATGCACGGTGGCCACCGCCGCCGCCACCATCTCCGGGGTGGTCTCGGGATCCGGCAGATCGGCGCCCAGCACGAAGGCGATTTCCGCCTCGGCCTTGGGCTGGATCACGGTTGCCGGGTCGAGAGTGCCGCCGTCGGCGATCGCCATGTCATCGAACAGGGCGCCGAAATCCGGCTGGTCCACGCCGAGCTGCTTCTGCACCGCCACCGCGGTCAGGCCGGCCTTGCGGCCGACGATGCGGCGGCCCTGAGCTTCCCAGAAGCGCGTGTTGATGGTCTGGACCGCATACGCCCCGGCCACATCCACCGGATCGAGGCCATCGCGCATCGGCGGCACCGGAGTGCCGGCGTAGGCATCGCGCAGGCGGCGGGCGAGGTCTTCGTGTGTTGGTTTCATTGTGCGTCTCCCGTGGCGCCCATTATCGACAGGGCCCGGAGTCTGTCATCGGGGGGTAAACGGGGATCTCTTGAATATCGGGAGATTGTGGGTCACCCTGCCGGCCATGTCCGAGCCTGACGAGATGTCCCTTGCCCGCCCCGAGGACCGGGAGGCCGCCGCCCCCGCGGCGACGCTTGCCCGCGGCCTCGGCCTGCTGTGCGCGCTGGTGGAAGACGAGGGGCGATCAAGTCTCGCCGCCGTCGCCCGGGGGCTGGGGCTGTCGCTGGCGACGGCCCACCGGCTGGCCAGCACGCTGGAACAGCAGGGCTTTCTGGTGCGCAGCCACAAGGGGTCGTTTCACCGTGGGCCGGTGCTTCTGGCGCTGGCGGAGGGCGGGGGCGAGGCCAGTGTGGCGGCCCGGCGGCTGCGCGCGCCGCTCGCCCGTCTGGCGCGGGCCTGGGAGACCTATGTCCATTTCGCCGTGCTGGAAGACGGGATGGTGACCTATCTGGTCAAGGAGCGCGGCACCGACGTGACGCTGTTCACCGCCGAGCGGATGCAGCTGGAAGCCTATTGCTCCGCCGTCGGCAAGGTGCTGCTGGCGGCGCTGCCCGAGCGGGAGCTGGACGCCTATCTGGCCAACGGTCCGTTCATCGCCCTGACGCCGGCGACCATCATCGCGCCGGAGGCGCTGCGCCGGGAGGTGGCCCGGGTGCGGGAGACGGGCATCGGCTATGACCGCCACGAGGTGCACGGCGACCTGTTCTGTGTCGCCGTGCCGGTGCGCAGCCCCACCGGCGCGCTGTTCGGCGCGGTCTCCATCTCCTTCCTGCGCCGGGTACCCGACAAGGCGACCCTGCGCCGGGCCATCCGCCAGCTGCGCGCCATCTCGACCCGCGCCGCCGAGGATCTGGAGGAGGCCGGCGCGCCGCCGCTGAAACTGGACGGCGCGATGACGGAGTGAGGCCAGACGCACGACGTGCCGACCGCACCCCAGTGTCCGAAGATCGGAAGACGTGTCTGAAGATCCGCGAATTTCCCGTATGCTCCAGCGGCAAGGGAAATCCGCATCGGAATGCGAAAGAGTCCTTCTCAAGGACCTTCGGCAGGGGCCGGCCCTGTCACGGGGCGGGCAGAGTGACGGCCACCGGCGCGCCATTCTTGCCGCTGTCGGAGAGGATCAGCACCTTGAGATCGGCGCCCGTCTGCTCCAGAGGCAGCAGCGCCTCGGGCTTCAGGCCACCGGCAGTGAGAGCGGCCGGAAGCTCCGCCAGCAGCCGCGCATCGTTCGAGGCGCCATCCCAGACATAGACCGCGAAGGCGTCGCCCGTGTCTCCCGACGGGCCGGCCAGCACCAGAACGCCGGTGCCCCACGGGGCGAGATCGCGCACGCCCCGGTCCGCGCCGAGGGGCAGGGCGAAGAGTTTCGGATCGGCCTTGTCCACCTTGCCGGTGTCCGGTCCGAACAGGCCCGCGAGCGCCACCGACAGCACCGGCGCCCGGGTGCCATCGAGAACCGGGGCGCGCAAGCCGATCAGCATCCGGTCGCCGCGCACGGCGACGCCTTCGATGGTGAGGCCGTTCGCCTGCAGCCTGGTGCCGGCAAAAGGCGCAAGGGCCGGCACTTTTTCGAGAATGCCGGGCAGGGCGCGGGAAATCTCGGGGCGGCCGAACCGGTCGGGCCCCGGCGCCGGCAGGCGGATGATCTGGCTGGCGGCCTTGATGCGGGCGTCGGTCTCGTCGGCCGGGAGGTCGGACTTGCGCGGATGGCCATGGGAGCCGATGACATAGAAGGCGCCATCGGCAAAGGCGACGCCCTCGCCGTCGAGCTCCAGCGCCTTGGGGCCGTTCGGGCGCTGATAGGTGTCGGTAATGACGGGCACCAGAACACCGGCCGTCAGGGTGCCGTTGCCGAGGGTGACGCTCTGGGCGGCCTGCCCCTCATCATCAATGACGAGGCAATGCCGGGGGAAGGTGTCCGTCTCGATGCAGGCGATGCCGCTGATGTCCCTGGACACCTTGGGGCCGGAACCGTCCTTCTTCATCTCGCCGGCGAGCTGGCCCTGCACGCTCCACACCTGCGGTTCCGCGGCCCGGACGATGCCGGCGGGCAGACAGAGAACGAGCGCCACAAGCAGCCCGCAGCTCATGGTCATGCGATCGCGGAGCATCCCTGCCTCCCAAGTATGAAAGCTCCATCCTGCCCGAAGAGGGTCGGGTTGCAAGGGGCAATTTAAAATGGCAACGCCGGGGCAGGGCCCCGGCGTCGAATCGCGTGCGGTGGCGGGGGACGATCAGGCGAGGAAGGTGAGCACCTCCCGGGTGAAGGCCTCGGCCTGTTCGATATTGGACAGGTGCGCGGCCTCCAGCACGACGAGGCGCGCGCCGGGAATCAGCTCGGCCACCTTGCCGGTCACCTCGGGCGGGGTCGAGGGATCGCGGCTGCCGGCCACGACGAGGGTCGGGCGGCGGACGAGCGGATCGGTCAGGCGCAGATCCATGTCGCGGATGGCGGCGCAGCAGCCGGCATAGCCGGCGGGATCCGTGGTCAGCAGCATATCGCGCACCGGAGCCACGGCCTCCGGCGACCCGGCGCGGAATTCCGGCGTGAACCAGCGCTCCAGCACCGGCTCGGTCATGGTGGCCATGCCGTTGGCGTTCACCGCGACGATGCGCTGGTCCCAGCCTTCCGGCGGGCCCATATAGGCGGCGGTGTTGCACAGCGCCAGCTTCTCGATGCGCTCGGGCGCCCGCGCCCCCATCCACTGGCCGACCATGCCGCCCTTGGAGACGCCGCACAGGCTGGCCGTCTTGATGTCCAGCGCGTCCATCAGCTCGATCACGTCGCGGCCGAGCCGGTCCATGGAATAGGCCCCGGCCGGCACGCCCGAGGCGCCATGTCCGCGGCTGTCATAGCGCAGCACCCGGAACTGCCGGGAGAAGGCCGGGATCTGGGCATCCCACATGGCCATGGCCGTGCCGAGAGAATTGGAGAGGATCAGCACCGGGGCATCCGCCGGCCCGTCAAACCGGTAGGCGAGGCTGCAGCCATCTCCCGTTGTCACCCGCCCAGTCAGCTCGGTCATGGTCTGCGTCTCCCGGATATTGTTGGCGCGTCCGCTCTCGAAAACAGGAATGTTCGTAGAGCGCACGTGCGTTTGATATACGAACATTTGGAGCCCTTCTGGCCCGGTCGTCAAGGGGTGAGGCGAAGGATCCGCTCGGTCTGGTCCACGGTGAGGGGTGTCGCAAAGCTGTCCGGTCCGACAGCTTCAGGACAGGCTCTCGCGCCAGGAAAATGTGCGGTTTCATCTTTCGGTCGCGGCGGTCACGCGGGGGCCGGAGGCGCGTGGCAATCTAGGAGCGTGACAGGACCATGGAGACCGACGGTCACGGGATGGTGCAGAAGACAGTGCGACTGGCGCGACGCTTCGTGCTGTGGCGGGCCCTGCCGGCTGTCATGGGGCTGCTGCTGGTGTTTCTGGGCGCGCTGGCGCTTGTCGCATGGTCGACGCGGTCGGTGGACCGCATTGCGGTCGCGCGTGAAATGCTGCTGTTCGAGAGCAGCCTGCGCGGGCTGCGTGAACGGACGGCGCTTGATCAGGAAAGCGTGACCGTCTGGGATGATGCCGTCCGCTATCTCTCGGTGGACAGCGCGGAGGCTCGCACCTGGATCGTCGTCAACCTGCTCCAGTGGATGGCCGATTATTTCGGCCATGACGAGATTTACATTCTCGATGCCGACAACACGCCCCGTTTTGGCTTCGCTGACGGGAGGGAGGGGTTGCCGGGCCACTATACCGAGGCGCGGGGGGACATCGAGCGGCTCGCCGGTCAGCTGCGGGCGCGATTGCGTGACGGCGACACCACCGAGGTGAGCAAGCGCATGCTGACCATTGGTGAAAGCGACGTGGTGCAGGTGAACGGGCATCCGGCTCTTCTCAGTGTCAAGCCGATCGTGCCGTCGGATGATTCCGTGGTGTCTCCGCTGCCGCCGTCACCGGGGCGCAACGATCTGCACGTCGTCCTTATCTATCTGGATGGCGCCCTGCTGAAGCGCCTGGAGAGCGAGCATGGCTTCCGGGATCTGCACTTCGCCGCCCGCCCGCCCGCCCTGCGCGGCACCGAAGCGAGCTATGAGCTGCGGGACGGGAACGGAATCCAAATCGGTGCTTTCATCTGGTCGGCCTTCCATCCCGGCGACGATGTTCTGGCCCGCATGACCTCGGTGCTCGCCGGCGTGTTCCTTGTCATGCTCGCCGGTGTCGGCGTCGGCCTGTTCGTGCTCTATCGCCGGGTCCGGGGCGAACAGGTTGCCCGTCAGGAGCTGCATCGGCTGGCGTTCTATGATGGCGTCACCGGACTGCCGAACCGGGCGATGCTCTATCGCCAGCTGACCGAGGAGATGGCGACCCTGCCGGCCGGCGGCCCCATCGGGGTGCTTTATGTCGATCTGGAGCGCTTCAAGCTGGTGAACGAGACGCTGGGACGGGAGGGTGGCAACGCCATTCTTGCGGCCTTTGCGCTGCGCATTGCCGAGCGGCTGCGGCCCGGCGAGCGGGTGTACCGGGTGGGGGGAGACGAGTTCATCCTCCTCACCCGCAGCCGGTCCGAGACCGAGATGCGCGCGCTGGCCGATTGTCTTCTGACCGGGGCCCGGGTGCCCTTCGTCATTGAGGGAAATCCGGTGCTGGTCGGCCTGTTTGCCGGCGGCTGTCTGGTGTCCGAGCCGGGGCTGACGGCCGAGGAATGCGTGCGCCGGGCCGATGTGGCCCGTTTCCATGCACGGTTCCACGGGCGGGCACGCTGGGCCATGTTCGGCCCCGACATGGACCGCTTCCTGAAGCAGCGCCGGGAGACCGAGCGCGATCTGCACCGGGCCCTGGGTGGTGAAACGGATGAAATCAGGGTTTTCTTCCAGCCGGTCTTTTCACTGGTCGATGGTCAGGTGATCGGCGCCGAGGCGCTGGCGCGCTGGCATCATCCGGCGCGCGGCTGGATCGCGCCGGATGTCTTCATTCCCATTGCCGAGGAAGCCGAGCTGATCGGGCAGCTTGGCAGCCGCGTGCTCCGGCTGGCCTGCCGGGAGGCCGCACGCTGGCCGGGACAGTCGATCGCTGTCAACGCCTCGCCGCGCGAGCTCAGCGATCCCGATTATCCCCAGCGGGTGGCCGAGGCGCTGGCCGCCTCCGGTCTGTCGCCCGCCCGCCTTGCCATCGAGGTGACCGAGAGCACCATGCTGGAGGCTGCCGGCCAGACCGAGCGCACCCTTGCCGCCCTGCGCGGGCTGGGCGTCGGCATCGTCATCGACGATTTCGGCACGGGCTTCTCCTCCCTCAGCCGGCTGCGCCAGCTTGATGTCGATCGCATCAAGATCGACCGCAGCTTCATCACCCACATCTGCGAAAGCGCGACCGATCAGGCGATCGTGCAGGCCATCGTCGACATGGCCAAGGCGGCCAGTCTCGCCACCACGGTGGAGGGCGTGGAGACCGCCGATCAGGGCGACCTGCTGCGCCGCATCGGCTGTGACAGCGTGCAGGGCTTTTTCTTCGCCCGCCCCATGCCCGGCCCGGATGTAGAGGTGCTGATGGGCTGCGCGCCCCCGCTTCCACCGGATGTGCGACCGGCAGAGGGCGAGAGAGCGTGAGTCCACGTGGCCCGGCCCGGCTTTTTCAGGCGTCCGGCTCGGATTTCTCATGCCGCTGGTGCGGATGAGAAATCCGCCGGTCTTCAGGACAAGGGTGCGGTCGGCACCTTGTGCGCCAGTGCTACAGATGCCGGAGGATGTCCGGCAGGGCATCAAGATCGGCCAGGGTGGGAGTGGGGTTCCTTCGAAAGCCGAGAGTGCCATCGGCCCGACGATAGATCTTGAACCAGGTCCCCCGGATGAACACCGGCGTGCCCTTGCCGGACCATTTATTGTTGGAGGCCTGGGTGAAGGTGATGCCGAACTCGCCGACCTTGCCCACGGTCAGCGTCAGCCCGTTCTCGCTGCCTTCCTTGTCACCGAAATAGATGTTGGCCTTTTCTGCGCGCACGCCCTCGGAAATCAGGAAGTGGAAGCCGCGCGGATTGTCGGCAGCGGCTGCCATCATCCAGGGATCCCCGTCGTCCCGACTCGCCTGACGAAAGTCTTCGGCGATATCTCTGATCGGATTACGCAGGGCCGAGGTTTCGAAATTTTCCACGTCCACCCGCGTCTGCTGGGCGACAGCCAGCCGCACGCTGGGGACAGAGGCCAGCGCCTTCGGCGTTGCCGTGAAGCCCATGCCGCGCAGGTTGCCGTAGCTATTGGTGGTTGGTTCGCTGGTGACCCGTGACTTGAATGTGCTGGTGTCAACTTCAACGAGCTTGTGCGCCACTCCCGTTGCAAAATCGACATAATAAAGCGCGCCGATCTGGGTGTATCCGGAGTTTACGAGCCCTCCGTTTGTGTGAGCAAAGCTGGTATCGACCATCAGATGTTTGCCGCAACCGGTCAGGAGAGGCAGGGCGAGAAGAGAAAGCAGCAGGCTGGTTCTGATCTTCATGATGGTCTCTGTCTGATCGGGTGATAACAGGACAGGTGAGAATCGAACGGACCTCTCCGGAAGCGAGCCGCAGGTGCGTGCCGGACCACAATCAAAGGGTTGTTCATTTGTATAATGCATCTATCGCGTGTGCGTGCGATATGCCTTTCCCCATGAGACGCGCGCGGGTGGCTGTGGCTGATGCGCGCACCATCAGGCGGGCCGGGGGGGGGCGGGCAGTGCCGCGTCGTGCTGTCCCGTCACGGCAAGGCGGCTGGCGCGGGATGGAGTTGGAGGGCGGAGGACCTATCCCGGTTGGTGGGGGCCGGGAGCCGCGGGCCGGCGCGCGTCCCGTGTCGGCGGCGTGTGCCGTGCCGCTTGCCATGCCCGGCCGAAAACGCTAGGGAGTCGATAGCTTGTCGGCCGTCGGGGTATAGCTCAGCCTGGTAGAGCACCTGCTTTGGGAGCAGGGGGTCGCAAGTTCAAATCTTGCTGCCCCGACCAGCCCGGCAGGACCGCCGGGCAGACAGGCCCGGTCGCAGCTCCTTTCGGGGGCTGGTGGCCGGCTCGGTGGTTTCTTGAAGACGGGCGGATGGGGCTCACATGGTTGCGCGAATCTACAAGCCGGCCAAGACCGCGATGCAGTCCGGTCGCGGCAAGACCCACAGCTGGGTTCTCGAGTTCGAGCAGGCGATGCCGCGCCGCATCGAGCCGCTGATGGGCTGGACCGGCTCCGGCGACATGAACCAGCAGGTCAAGCTGCGCTTCCCCACCAAGGACGAGGCGATCGCCTACGCCGAGCGCGAGGGAATCGCCTACGAGGTGCTGGAGTCCCATGAGCGCGAGCGCAAGCGCGTGAGCTACTCCGACAATTTCCGCTTCGATCGCGCCCAGCCCTGGACCCATTGATCGCAGCTTCTGGCCGGTGCTCCCCGGTCCCGGCCCGTTCTTGGGGGCTGGGTGGGCGCGCCGGTGTCTTTCGGCCGGACACCCGGCCCTTCGCGGCCCCGTAGCTCAACCGGATAGAGCACCTGCCTTCTAAGCAGGATGTTGCGTGTTCGAGTCACGCCGGGGTCGCCATTTTCCTGTCCGGTCCGTCCCGAAAGCAGAGATCCCTGAAAAGGACTCCGTGCACTTCCGGCGCGGATGGCTCATGCCCCCCGGGGGGCTTAAAAATCAGCTGTCTTTTCGGGATGCCGGGGCGCTCGGCGTTGTGTGCCCTCCGGAGAAGCGGGCCGTGCGCTCTGTTGTCAGGCGCCGCTTGTCTCGGCCACTGTCGAGCCATCCTGCAAGACGAAGGTCAGTTGCCCATTCCAGAACTCCGCCACAAAGATCTCTTCCGGCTCGAGGCCGAGAGCGGCGATATGTTCGGCCATCCAGTCTTCGTCTTTTTTGATCTCGGCCAGACTTGACTGGATCGCGACGCCATCCTTCATCACAATGACAGATGGCATGTCCTTTTCATCGCAGACAATGGAGAGCTGGCCGCTGGGTTCGATCTGGGCATAATAGATCTGCTGAAACGACTTGATGCCCATGGTGTGCATCTGCGACGCGATATTCAGGATATCGATTTTCGAGCGGTTGGTCGTGATGTTGTCGATGAGGAACTTGCCGTCCTTGATGATCGGGATCGGCTTTCCGATGGCGACGGAGCGGAAGAAACTGACGTGCTTGCTGAGAAAATTCAGCCCGGAAATCAGCCCGATGCCGATCAGCAGGACCGAGACATATTGATAAAGCGGGATGGTATCGCTGTAGATGACGCCCCCGATCACGCCGCCGAGGACAAAGTTCCCGATGAAGTCGACAGGTGTCATCTGTGACAGCTGCGTCTTTCCAGAGAAATTGAGGTGCGTGATGATGATCACGAACCCCAGAACGAATTTCAGAAGAACGGTCAGATAATAATCCATCCTGGAATCTCGCCTGGGGGCCGGATCCGGGGAGCTTAGCGTGCTTTCTGCAACGGGCAAGAGAGCTCCGCCGCCAGAGTGGAGGCGGCGACATTGACCTTGAGAGCCTGCGCCGTGCGCGAAAGGTGAGGGCGAGCGGGGAGGGGGCTCAGCGTCGGCCGACGGGGGTAAGCACGCTGGCGAGGTCGATCGGCCGCTCTTCCGGGGTCTCCAGATCGAGATCGGCTTCCATGTCATCGATGTGATGCAGCATGGCGTGGGCGGCGGCATCGGCGTCGCCGGCCTTCAGTGCGTCGACCAGGTGCTGGTGATCGGAGATGCTGCACACCGAGGCCCGGCTGCGACCATAAAGGGCGATCACCAGGGAGGAGCGGGCGATCAGCTCGCGCAGCATGCGCGTGATCAGCGGGTTGTCCAGAATGGTGGCGACGACGAGGTGGAACTCGCCGGACAGCCGCAACCCGGCATCCCGGACGTCTGCCGCCAGCACCTCGCGCTGGGCCTCGATGTGAGCGGCGAGGCTTTCCAGATCGTCCGGCGTGGCGCGCAGCGCCACCTCGCGGGCAATCTGCGGCTCGATCAGGCGCCGGGCGGCCAGAACGTTGCGGGCTTCCTCGGCACTGGGCCGGGCGACAAAGGCACCGCGGTTGCGCTCCAGCACGATGACGCCCTCATGGGCGAGAGACTGGAAGGCTGCCCGCACCACCGTCCGGCTGACCCCGAACAGCGCCCCCACATCCTCCTCCGCCAGCTTCGTCCCGGGCGGAAGTCGCTGTTCCACAACGGCATCCAGAATGGAGCGGCTGATGTCGGCGGCGGTCGCGCCCGGCTTGCCCCGCTGGGCGGCGGGCGGCGTTCTGACGAGACCCTTATGCATGGGCGGCGGTCGATCCACGGAAAAAAAAGGAAGTGATCAGGATGTTTCATATAGACCCGGCGGTTCGCCGGTACCAGAGGGGGAAAGAGTGTATCACTCCGCTCACAAGATCGTATCCAATCAATTAGGCAACTGCACACGATTTGTCAGTGCGGTGCACGCTTTCTCGGCAGGCCCCTGCACGGGCTGAATTTTTCGGCGGCGTTGGAAAACCGCGTATTCGCAATAGGTTAGAAAAGACGAAGGGTCGCGGTGGCATCTGGCACGGCATGTGCTCCTTATGACGGGAACGGTCCGGCTGTGTGCGGAGGAGCGGATGTCGAAGGCAGCGGCGATCGAGCTGGTCTCGGTGAGCAAGATCTATCCCGGCGGCGCCATCGCCGTGGACAATGTCACTCTGAAGATTCCGGCTGGCGCCTATTGCTGTCTGCTCGGGCCCTCCGGCTGCGGCAAGACGTCCACACTGCGCATGGTGGCCGGCCACGAGACGGTGTCGAAGGGCGATATCGTGCTCGGCGCCACCAATGTGACGGACCTGCCGCCGGCCAAGCGTGGCACGGCCATGATGTTCCAGAGCTATGCGCTGTTTCCGCATCTGGATCTGGTCGATAACGTTGCCTTCTCCCTGAAGATGAAGGGGATGGCGAAGGCCGAGCGCCGGGCCAAGGCCATGGACATGCTGAAGCTGATGCAGCTGGAGCCCTATGCGGCGCGCAAGCCCGCCCAGCTGTCCGGCGGCCAGCAGCAGCGCGTGGCGCTGGCCCGCGCCCTCATCACCGATCCCCAGGCGCTGCTCCTGGACGAGCCGCTGTCGGCGCTGGATCCGTTCCTGAAGGTGCAGATGCGCCAGGAGCTGAAGCGCCTGCAGCGCCAGCTCGGCATCACCTTCATCCACGTCACCCACTCCCAGGAAGAGGCGATGGCCCTC
This sequence comes from Segnochrobactraceae bacterium EtOH-i3, assembly GCA_050689115.1. Taxonomy (GTDB): domain Bacteria; phylum Pseudomonadota; class Alphaproteobacteria; order Rhizobiales; family Segnochrobactraceae; genus JBBSSF01. The sequence continues at coordinate 35,493 of JBOGCN010000003.1, forward strand.
TCGGATCTGGTGGTGGTGATGAATGAGGGCCGCATCGAGCAGGCGGCCGATCCCCACACCCTGTTCAATTCCCCGGCGACCGCATTCGTCGCCCGCTTCATGGGCGAGCACAATGTGCTCAAGGGAACCGTGAGGAGCATCGACGGCGAGGGGGCAACCTTTGCCACCAGCGGCGGTGTCGAGCTGGTGGCGCCGGCCGGCAAGGGCGTCGCCACCGGTGCGCCGGTGGCGATTGCGGTGCGGGCCGACAAGGTGCGCCTCGGTGATGCGCCGGCCCCGGGCTTCGGCCTCACCGGTCTGGTGCGCTCGATCGAGTATCAGGGCGCCCGGGTGCAGGTGGTGTTCGATATTCCCGGCAACGAGGAGCTTTCGGCGCTGCTGCCGGAGGCCGACTATTTCGCCGCGCCGCTGAAGGTGGGCGAGGCGGTGCCGATGTGGTGGCCGGCCGAGCAGCTGCATCTGCTGGGCCAGGCGGCCTGAGGCGCATCCGCGCCGGACAATGGGACACGCGCGGCAGCCCGGGGCTGCCGGCGTCTTGAGCTTTCAGACCCCCAAGGACCCGGTTGGTCCTCCGCCCGACGGGCGGACTCCGGGCCCCTCATCTCCTGAGGAGACTTCCATGTCGATCGAAGACGCCAAGACCCCGAAAAAGGGCCTTTCCCGGCGCGACGTGCTGAAGGGCACCGCGGCTGCGGCCGTCGGTGCGGCTGCCGGCTCCGGCGCCATCACCGGTTTCCCCACCATCTGGGCCCAGAACATCAAGGACATCACGCTGCGCCAGTTCGGCACCGGCGTGTCCAACCTCAACGCCATCGCCGACAAGGTGAAGGAAGATCTCGGCTTCAAGCTCGAGATGACCGCGCTTGATTCCGACGCGATCACCCAGCGTGCGGTCACCCAGCCGGACAGCTATGATATCGCCGATATCGAATACTGGATCTGCAAGAAGGTGTTCCCGACCGGCGTGCTGCAGCCGATGGACACCACCAAGATCAAATATTTCGACCAGATCGTGCCGATCTTCACCACCGGCAAGCTGACGCCGGAGTCCAAGGTTGCCCAGGGCACGGCGCCGAACACCGTGTCCTTCGTCGAGGGCTTCGACTCCAAGAAGTTCGCGCCGGCGCCGACCCAGTGGATGACCCTGATCCCGACTATCTATAATGCCGACACCCTCGGCATCCGTCCGGATCTGGTCGGCCGTCCGATCAAGAACTGGAAGGACATCATGGATCCGGCCTTCAAGGGCAAGACCGCGATCGTGAATATTCCCTCCATCGGCATCATGGATGCCGGCATGATCTGCCAGTCCATGGGCGCGATCAAATATGCCGACATCGGCAACATGACCAAGGCCGAGATCGACACCACCATCAAGATCCTGACCGATGCCAAGAAGGCCGGCCAGTTCCGGGCATTCTGGAAGTCCTTCGACGAGTCCGTCAACCTGATGGCCTCGGGTGAGGTGGTGATCCAGTCCATGTGGTCGCCGGCGGTGGCCGCCGTCCGCGCCAAGGGCATCCCGTGCGTTTACCAGCCGCTGGAGGAAGGGTATCGCGCCTGGGGTGGTGGTCTCGGCATCGCCCGCTCGGTCAAGGGTCTGAAGCTGGAAGCGGCCTACGAATATATCAACTGGTATCTGTCGGGCTGGGCCGGCGCCTATCTCAACCGCCAGGGCTATTATTCGGCTGTTCTGTCGACTGCCGAGAAGTTCATGACCCCGGACGAGTGGGCCTTCTGGATGCTCGGGCAGCCGGCCAAGGCCGATATTCTCTCGCCGGAAGGCAAGGTGATGTACACCGTCGGCGCCGTGCGTGATGGCGGCTCCTTCGAGGAGCGCATGGGTGCGGTCTATTGCTGGAACTCGGTCATGGACGAGGACCGTTACATGGTCCGCCGCTGGAACGAGTTCATCGCGGCCTGACCGACCGGTCTCTGCCCGCCGGGTTTCCGCCCGGCGGGCGCTCTCTCTGCGTCCGTCCCGGCCTGCCGGGGCGGGCGGCCTGTCGCCGCCTGACCGTTTACCGGACACATCCCAAGGACCGGGCATGACCCTTTCCCGTTTCGCGCCCTACCTTCAGGTAACGCCGCTTACCGTGATCCTGACGCTTTTCCTGGTGATCCCCATTCTGGTGATCCTCATGGTGAGCTTCTGGGATTATGACTCGGTCCAGATCTATCCGGACTTCATCCTTCTCAATTATGAGGAGGTGCTGACGTCGCCGGTCACGTGGAAAATCTATCTCAACACGTTCAAATATACGGCGATCGTGTGGGCGCTGACGGTCGGCATCGGCTTCTGGGTGGCCTATTTCCTTGCCTTCCATGTCCGCTCGACCACCATGCAGATGGTGCTGTTCCTCATCTGTACCATTCCGTTCCTGACGTCGAACATCATCCGCATGATCTCGTGGATCCCGTTCCTCGGGCGCAATGGTCTCGTCAATCAGGGCCTGATTTCCATGGGGCTGATCGACCAGCCGCTGGAATTTCTGCTCTATTCGGACTTCGCCGTCATTCTGGCGATGGTCCATCTGTACACGCTGTTCATGGTGACGCCGATCTTCAATACGCTGATGCGCATTGACCGCTCGCTGGTGGAAGCGGCGCGGGACAATGGCGCCAGCGCCTTCCAGATCCTCACCAACGTCATCATTCCCTTGTCGAAGCCCGGCATCGCCATCGGCTCCATCTTCGTCGTCACCCTGGTGATGTCGGATTTCGTCACCGTCGGCGTGATGTCCGGTGGCCAGAGCGCCTCGGTCGGCCTCGTCATCAAGAATGCCATGTCGCTGCTGCAATATCCGGCCGCTGCGGCCAACGCGATCGTGCTCCTGATCGTCGTGCTCATCATGATCGGCGCCATCCTACGCGTCGTGAACATCCGCAACGAACTCTGACCGGCGAGGAAGTCCCATGCAATCGGAACGTCGCGGCTGGTCCTTCTATATCCTCGCCGCCTTCTTCTGCCTGTTCGTGCTGTTTCTCTACGGCCCGATGTCGACCATCGTCATCCTGTCCTTTCAGGGGCCGTCGGGTGGCCTGACCTTCCCGATGAACGGGGTGTCGCTGCACTGGTTCAAGAACCTGTTCGAGCAGCAGGCGGTGGGCGATTTTGGCGGCTCCATGACCCGGTCGCTGATCCTCGGCCTGATGGTGATGCTCGCCACCGTGCTGGTGTCGCTGCTTGCGGGTCTCGCCTTCCGGCGCCGCTTTGTCGGCTCCACTTTCCTGTTCTATCTGACGATTGCCAGCCTGATCGTGCCGTCGATCCTGATTTCGCTTGGCATCGGCCTGATGTTCCAGGTCGCTGGCCTCAGGACCGCGTGGTATTCGTCCGGCTTCGGAGCCCATCTGACGTGGACGTTGCCCTTCGGCCTGCTGATCATGTTTGCCGTCTTCAACCGCTTCAACCCGTCCTATGAGGAAGCGGCGCGGGATCTGGGGGCGACGCCGTGGCAGACCTTCTCTCAAGTTGTGCTGCCGCTGATCCTGCCGAGCCTCATCGGTGTCGGCCTGTTCGGCCTGACGCTGTCCTATGACGAGTTCGCCCGTACCCTGATGACCGCCGGCACCTTCAACACCCTGCCGCTGGAGATTTACGGCATGACGACCAATGTGACGACGCCGGTGCTCTATGCGCTGGGCACTGTCACCACTCTGGTTTCGATGCTGGCGATCCTCTTGTCCCTCGGTGCGATCGCGTTGCTCCGGGCGCGCGGCCGGCGGCGGTCGGCCTGACGGACCGCGGGAGAGCCCCATGCATATCCGGGTCATCAACCCGAATACCACCGCCACCATGACGGCGAAGATCGGCGCGGCGGCACAGGCCGTCGCCGGGCCGGGCACGGAAATCCTCGCCGTCAACCCGACCATGGGGCCAGCCTCCATCGAGGGCTTCTATGACGAGGCGCTGTCGATCCCGGGGCTTCTTCTGGAAGCGGCGCGGGCCGAGCGGGAAGGGGCCGATGGCATCGTCGTCGCCTGCTTCGATGATGTCGGGCTGGATGCGGTGCGCTCCCTCGTCGACATTCCCGTCGTCGGCCTGTGCGAGTCCGCCCTGACGCTGGCTGCCCGGCTCGGGCCGACGATCTCCGTCATCACCACGCTGGACCGCTCCGTGCCGGCGTTGCGGGAGCTGGCGCGCCGCTATGGCCATGGCGAACATGCCCGGGTGCATGCCTCGGGCGTCGCCGTGCTGGAGCTGGAGGAGGAGGGGGGCACGGCGCGGGCGCGGCTGGAAACCGTGATCGCCCACGTCATGCGCCTTGACCGGCCGGACAGTCTGGTGCTCGGCTGCGCCGGCATGGCGGATCTCGCCTGGGATCTCTCGCGCAGCTTCGGCCTGCCGGTGGTCGACGGGGTGAGCGCGGCGGTGAAGCTGGTGGAGTCCCTCGTCGCCCTCGGTCTCACTACCTCCAAGTCGGGCGCCTATGCCCGGCCGGCGGACAAGGTCTATCGCGGCGCGCTTGCCGAGTTTGCGCCGGGTGAGCTGATTGGCGGGGTGACGGTGGAGTAGGGCGGCGGAAAGGCCGGAAGGGCATGGTCGGCGGGGGGAAAATGCATTAGGGAATCGCCCATGACCGCGCCCGCCGATACCCTCAGAATCGCCCTTGCCCAGCTCAATCCGACCGTCGGCAATGTCGACGGCAACCTCGCGCGTGCCCGCACGGCCCGGGCCGAGGCGGCGGCGGACGGGGCGGATCTCGTCCTTTATCCCGAGCTGTTTCTTGCCGGCTATCCCACCGAGGATCTGGTGCTGAAGCCCGCCTTCCAGGAGGCGTGCCGTGCCGCCTGCGAGGCGCTGGCCGCCGATACCGCCGATGGCGGCCCGGCGGTGCTGATCGGCCTGCCCTGGGCCGAGGACGGCAAGCTCTACAACGCCTTCGCCCTGCTGGAGCGCGGCCGCATCGCGGCGGTGCGCTTCAAGGTCGACCTGCCGAATTATGGTCCCTTCGACGAGAAGCGGGTGTTCGTGCCGGGTCCCATGCCCGGGCCGATCTCGTTCCGCGGCGTGCGCATCGGCATTCCCATCTGCGAGGACATCTGGGGCGCCGACGTCGTCGAGTGTCTGGCCGAGACCGGTGGCGAATTCCTGCTGGTGCCCAACGGCTCGCCCTATGAGCGCGACAAGACTCTGACGCGCTTCAATGTGGCGGCGGCCCGGGTGACGGAAAGCGGCCTGCCGCTGGTCTATCTCAATCAGGTCTGCGGACAGGACGAGCTCGTCTTCGAGGGCGCGTCCTTCGTGCTCAATGCCGACTGTTCGCTGGCCGCCCAGCTGCCGGCCTTCGCGGAAGCCGTGACGACGCTGACCTTCCGGCGCACCGGTGCCGGCTGGGTGATCGAGCCCGGCCCGATGGCGACCCTGCCGGAGGGCGACGAGGCCGACTATCGCGCCTGCCTGCTGGGGCTCAGGGATTATGTCACCAAGAACCGCTTCCCCGGCGTGGTGCTGGGGCTGTCGGGCGGCATCGACTCGGCGATTTGCGCCGCCCTTGCGGTCGATGCGCTCGGCGCCGACAAGGTGCACGCGGTGATGCTGCCTTTCCGCTACACCTCCGGCGACAGCCTGGAGGATGCGGCCGACGTCGCGCGCCTGCTCGGCATCCGCTATGACACCGTGGCGATTGCGCCGGCGGTGGACGGGGTGACGGAGGCGCTCGCCGGGCTGTTTGCCGGCCGGGCACCTGATGTCACCGAAGAGAATCTGCAGAGCCGCCTGCGCGGCACCATCCTGATGGCGATCTCCAACAAGTTCGGCCCGATGGTGGTGACAACCGGCAACAAGTCCGAGATGTCCGTCGGCTATGCCACGCTTTATGGCGACATGAACGGCGGCTTTAATCCGATCAAGGACCTCTACAAGACCCAGGTGTTCCGCCTGTGCAGTCTGCGCAACCGCTGGAAGCCGCCGGAGGCCTTGGGGCCGGAGGGCCTCGTGATGCCCGAGCGGGTCATCACCAAGCCGCCGACGGCGGAACTGCGCGAAAACCAGACCGATCAGGATTCGCTTCCGCCCTATGATCTGCTCGACGCCATTCTGGAGCGTCTGGTGGAGCGGGAAATGCGGGTGGCCGACATCGTCGCCGAAGGCTTCGATGCGGCGACGGTTGCCCGGGTGGAGCGGCTGCTGACGATCGCCGAATACAAGCGCCGCCAGTCGGCGCCGGGCGTGAAGGTGACGATGCGCAATTTCGGCCGCGACCGCCGTTATCCCATCACCAACGGCTTCCGGGACGCGCGATGAGCGCCACCGTCCGTTTCGCGCCGTCGCCGACCGGGTTCCTCCATGTCGGCAACGCCCGCACTCTGGTGCTGAACGCGCTGTTTGCGCGTCAGACCGGAGGCCGCTTCATCCTGCGTCTCGATGATACCGACCGGGAGCGCTCGACCCCGGAGTTCGCCGACGCCATCGTGTCGGATCTCGCCTGGCTCGGCATCGTGCCGGACCGGATCGTGCGCCAGTCGGACCGCGCCCCCGAGCATCGCTCGGCGGCCGAGCGACTGAAGGCGGCCGGGCTGCTCTATCCCTGCTACGAGACGCCGGAAGATCTGGAGTACAAGCGCCGCCGCCAGCGGGCGAAGGGCCTGCCGCCGGTCTATGACCGCGCCGCCCTGAAGATGACGCCGGGCGGACGCGCCGTGCTGGAGGCCGATGGCCGCAAGCCGCACTGGCGCTTCCGGCTGCCGAATTTCACCAGCGATCCCTTCCATCCCGAGAGCACCATTGTCTCTTGGACGGATCTGGTGCGCGGGCCCCAGAGCGTGGATCTGGCGACCCTGTCGGATCCGGTGCTGGTGCGCGGCGATGGCAGCTTCCTCTACACGCTGCCCTCGGTGGTCGATGACATCGAGCTGGCCATCAGCCATGTGATCCGCGGCGATGACCATGTGACCAACACCGGCGTGCAGATTGCGCTGTTTCAGGCGCTGGGCGCGGCGGTGCCGCAGTTCGGGCATCATAATCTGCTGGTGCTGGCCGATGGCTCGGCGCTGTCCAAGCGCACCGGCGCCCTCTCGCTGAAGTCGCTGCGGGAGGAGGGGATCGAGCCCATGGCGGTGGCGTCGCTGGCCGCCCTCATCGGCTCCGCCGACCGGGTGGAGCCGCTGCCGGATCTCGACAGCCTCGCCAGCCATCTGCATCTCGACCATATCTCCCGGGCGCCGGCCCGGTTTGATCCGCATGAGCTGGAAACCCTCACCCATCATCTCCTGAAGAACCGCCCCTTCGCGGCGGTGGCCGGGCGGCTGGCGGCGCTGGGGGTTCCGGGCGGCGCGGAATTCTGGGAGGCGGTGCGCGGCAACCTGCACGATCTTGCCGAGGCCGCCGACTGGTGGGCGATCGTGTCCGGTCCGCCGCCGGCCCTCGGCGCACCGCTGGCCGAGGCCGACCGCGCCGTGCTGACAGCCGCCATCGGGTTGTTGCCGGAGACGCCGCCCGATTCGGCCACCTATGGCGCGTGGACCCGGGCGATCGCGGCTGCCACGGGCGCGAAGGGGCGGGCGCTGCACCATCCCCTGCGTCTGGTGCTGACAGGCCGCGAGGCCGGACCGGAGCTTGCCCGTCTTCTGCCCCTGATTGGCCGGGCGCGCGTGCTGGAGCGGCTGGAAAAGGCCGCGCTGGCGGTTGCCGGGGCCTGATCTTTCAACAGGCTAGAGCGGAAAATTTCGGCATCGCCGTTCAGGATTCTGCTGTCCGCGCGGCTCTGCGGGCTTCCCTTGGCGGCGGCCGGCCGGATAAGCTCGCCGCGGGCTATCACGGCAACCGGCGGAGGAGAGGGCGGTGATCCGTGGCATGATCGAGCCGGACCCGGCGGCCAGCCTCGTGCAGCGCCGGAGCATGGCTTCCGAGCGGGCCGGGCGCATGGCCGGCGAAAGCGCGGTGGCGCCGCAGCATGGGCGCGAGGCGGGGGCGGTGCGGCGGCTGGTCCATGTGATCGACGACGAGCCGGGAGTACGCAACTATCTGTCCTTCGCGCTGGAAAGCCTCGGCTTCGAGGCCGAATGCTTTGCCGACACCATCGGTTTCGAGCAGCGCGCCGGCGATGTCCGGCCGGATCTCGTCATCATGGATCTGGCGATCGGCGATCGCGATGCCATCGACCTCATCCGCTTTCTCGACCTGCAGAATTATCGCGGTCCGGTGGTGCTGGTGTCTGGCCGGCCCGAGGCGCTGATGCGGCAGGTGCAGCTGGTGGGCGAGCGCCACGGCCTCCACATGCTGCCGATGCTGCGCAAGCCCTTCCGGGTGGAAGATGTGCGCCGGGTGCTGGTCAAGGGCAACCTCATCGCCATCGACCAGCTGGATGCCGTGCAAATCGGTCAGGCGCTGGAAGAGAACCGCTTCCGGTTGTGGTATCAGCCCAAGATCGACCTCGCCTCGCGCACCCTTATCGGCGTCGAGGCGCTGTTGCGGCTGGATCATCCCGAATTCGGGCTGCTCAGCCCCGGCGCCTTCCTGTCGGCCGCCGATGGTCCGATGATTGCCCGCATCACCGAGCGCGTGCTCAATCAGGCGCTGGCCGGCTGGACACAGCTGGCGGCGGCGGGTCTGCGGGTGCCGGTTTCCATCAACACGCCGGTGTCGGTGTTCTCCAATCTGGATGTGCCGGCGCTGGTGGCCGAACGGCGGCCGCCGGATCCGGACTGGCCGGGCCTCATCGTCGAGATTCCCGAGGATCAGGTGGTGCGCGAGGCCGATATCGTGTTCGAGGCCGCCACCCGGCTGAAGGTCCACGGCATCGAGCTCGCCATCGACGATTTCGGCGCCGGCTATTCCTCCCTGTCGCGGCTGCGCCAGATCCCGTTCGCCGAGATCAAGCTTGACCGCAGCCTCGTGCGCGAGTGCGACGAGGACCGGGCCGACCGCATCATCGTGCAGGCCGTCTGTGACATGGCCCATCACTGGGGCGCGCGGGTGGTGGCGGAAGGGGTGGAAACCTCCGGCGAGCTGCACACCCTGCTCGGGCTTGGCTGCGATGCTGCCCAGGGCTTTCATTTCGCCCGGCCGCAGCCGCTGGACCAGTTCATCGGCATGGCGCGCGCCCGCATGGGCGGCTGGTAGCTCGCCCCGGCCTCAAGTCCATCCCGGTCGTGTCCGATGACGCGACCGTGAGGACGGTTCGGAGCGCCCCGGACTTGCCGTCGCTCCGCCTCGGCGGCAAGGTGCGCGGGCGCCGGCATCGCCTCCCGCCGGGCCTTCTCCCGGATGCGGCTGGCCGAGGTTTCCCGTTGTCGACTGTCACTCTTGCCCATGCGCTGATCGGCGGCTTCGTCTCCTTTGCCGCGCCCTGCGTGCTGCCGCTGGTGCCGCCCTATCTGTGCTATCTCGCCGGCGTGTCGCTGGACGAGCTGGAAGCCGGCAAGGGCGCGGCCGCCCCCGCCCGGGTGGCGCGCGCGGCGCTGGCCTTCGTTGCCGGCTTCGGCACGGTGTTCGTGGCGCTGGGCGCCACGGCCTCGGCGCTGGGGCAGCTGGTAATGCAATGGTCCGGCGTGCTGTCGATGATTGCGGGTGCCGCCATCATCCTGATGGGGCTGCATTTTCTGGGCGTCTTCCGCATCCCGCTGCTCTATCGCGAGGCCCGCATCGACGTCACCCGCAAGCCCGCCGGGCCGCTCGGCGCCTATGTCATGGGGCTGGCCTTCGCCTTCGGCTGGACGCCCTGTCTGGGGCCGATCCTGGCCGCCATTCTGGTGGTCGCCGGCTCCGAGGCGACTGTCGGCCGCGGGGCGCTGTTGCTGGCGGTCTATGCGATCGGCCTCGGCATTCCCTTCGTGCTGGCGGCGCTGTTTGCCGGGCCGTTCCTCTCCCTCATCAGCCGGGTGCGCTCGCGCATCCGCTACATGGAAGCCGTCATCGGCGTGCTCCTCATCCTCACCGGCATTGCCATGCTGTCGGGGCGGTTGACGGCGCTGTCCTTCTGGCTGCTGGAGACCTTTCCGGCGCTGTCGCGCATCGGCTGAGGCGAGGGCCTCTTCGAGCGCAGCGGATCCCGGTTCGCGGGAAGAAAACCCATCCGCTCCAGGACCGGACGTGTTTTTCCGCGCGTCGAAGCGAACGGAAAAGGCTCTAGGCGGGCGCCGGCGGGTCTGATACCCCCGCCTGGATGACCGCGGAGGGGACATGAGCATTCTGGTGACCGATGTCGCGCTGGCGCTGAAGGATCCGCGGGATCTGTTCCGCGAGCCGGAGCTGGATCCCTTTGCCGGCGAGGACACCGACGAATCCGGTTTCGAGCGGGTGCTCGACATGCTCCGCTCCGACGCGGCGTGGCGCAAATCCGAGTTCCGCCTGTCCCTGACGCTACCGGCAGAGTTCATCGGCCCGGATTGGGAGCTGCGCATCCGCCGGGCGCTGACGCGCTACTGCGATGCCCAGATCGTCGTCGCCCGGCGCAAGCTCCTGCAGGTGCGGGCCGAGGGCCAGCGCAGCCTGCGCATCGGCGGCATCTTCCTGATCGCCTGTCTGGGGCTGGCGGCTTTCGCCGAAAGCGTGTTCCGCGAAGGCGGGCTGGTCGAGACCCTGGTGGTGGAGGGCCTGTTCATCGCCGGCTGGGTCGGCCTGTGGCAGCCGGTAGACCTGCTGCTCTATGCATGGTGGCCCCACGCCGACGAGATCAAGCTGCACGAGAAGATCAAGCGCATGGAGCTGGTGCTGATCCCGGCCGCATGACGAACGGCCGGGAGTATTATAGCAGGCCCGCAAGTGCTGACCGCACCGCGCGCCTGAAGATAAGAAGATTTCCTATATGCCCTTGGGGGTCTGGGAAATCTGCATCGGAATACCAAAGAGTCCTTTGCAAGGATCTTTGGTATTACTCCCCCCGGCCGAGCTCGATCACGTCGACGGCATCGCCCAGCCGGTCGCGGGCCAGCTCCACCACATGAGCGTGGTGGGTGAAGAGGATCGGCTGCACGGTGGCGCCGATTTCCGCCAGCACGGACAGGCCGGCCGCGGTGCGGCCGTCATCGAAGGTGGTGAAGAGATCATCGCCGAGGAAGGGCGCGGGCTCGGACTGGCGGGCGTGGCTTTCCAGAAAGGCGAGGCGGAGCGCCAGAAACATCTGGTCGCGGGTGCCCTCGCTCATCGGGCTGCGGCTGTCCTGGGCGCTGCCCACCGGCACCGTGCCGCCATCCGCCCGCACGCCGACGATCACCGCCCGGTCGCGCTCGTCATAAAGCTGGGTCAGGCCGGCAAAGGCGCCGTCGGTGAGGCGCGCGAACAGGGCGCCGGCCCGCGTCAGCACCGGATCCTGATCGGCCTCGCGCCGCCGCTCGATGGCGGCGGACAGCAGCCGGCTGCCGGCCTTCAGCACCAGCCATTCCCGCATGGTCGCCGCCAGATCGGCGGCCGCCAGAGCCCGCTCCTGAGCCGCCACTTCCGCGCCGATGCCGCTTTCCCGGGCGGTGCGCTCGGCCTCGGCCTCCTTCAGGGCGCTGAAAGTCTGGCGGTCCTCGTCATTCAGGGCCTTGGTCGCCTCTTCCAGCCGGGCCAGCACCAGTTCGGCCCCGGCCGGATCGAAGCTCGCCAGCTCCTCCCGGCAGGCGCCGAGCGACAGGCCGTCGGCGGCATCCAGAATCTGCCGGGTGAGCGCGGCCCGGTTTTCCAGCAGGGTCTGGCGCTCGGTCAGCCGCGGCAAGAGCGTGGCCAGATCGGTGTCGGCGGCAAGGCCGGCGCGGCCGAGAACCGTCGTGAGAGCGGCGCTGGCCGCCTCCTCGGCGGTGCGCGCGGTGGCGAGGCGCTCGCGGGCAAGATCAAGGGCACGGGCGGCGTCGCGGCCACGGGCCTCGGCCTTGCGCGCCTCGGTCAGGCGGGTGTTGAGGGCGTCGATGGCCCGGTCGGCCGGCCAGCCGGCCAGCCCCGGATCCAGCGCCTCCACCAGCCGGGTGACGGCATGGGCGAACAGATCGGCATCGCGGCGGATGCCGCTGGCGCGGCGCTCCTGCTCAAGGCGCAGCTTCAGCGGCTCCGGCACCGCGCGCCAGTTGGCAAGCGCCGCTGCGGCCTCCTCGGGGCCGGCCCCGGCCGGCAGGCCGAGGGCGCCAAGGGCTGCCGCCCATTCGGCCGAAGTCTCCGCCCGGGTCTTCTCCAGCGCGGCGATTTCGGCTTCCACGGTGGCGATGCGGCGGCGGGCCTCGGCCAGACGGGTGGCAAGCGTGCGCCCGGCGGTCCACTGGTCAGCGCAGAGCTTCAGCCGCGTCCGCAGCAGGCCGGCCAGCAATAGCACGTCCGAGCGGGGAGAGCCGGAGGCGACGGGCAGGGCCACATCCAGCGTGCGGGCCAGCGCCTGTAGTTCCGGCAGCACGGCCTCGGCCACGCCCTCCAGCGCGCCGCATTCGCTTTCCAGCCGGGTGGCCTCGGTGTGGAGGGCGAGAAGGCCGTCGACCTCCTGCCGCCACGGGATCATGCGTGCCGGGGTATCCGGCGTCAGGCCGGTGTCCTGCCACAGCGCCTCCCAGGCCCGCGCCCCGGCCTCGATGGTCTCGGCCAGATGCTCCTGATCGGCGGTCACCTGATCCAGCCGCCGGCGGGCCAGCGCCAGCTGATCGCCGAGCAGGGTGTGCCGCGCCACCCGGTCGGCATCGGCAAGGGCCGCATCGGCGAGGGTGTCGGCGGTGTGCTGGGTGGTCTCGAACTGGCTGAGGGCAGCGCCAAGAGCGACGCCGGCCGGCGCATCGGGGGCGCCGACGAGGGCGGAGCGGAGCGGCGCAAAGGCGGTGTCCCGGGCGGCCCGTGCCGCGGCGATGCGCTCGGGCGTCGCCAGGGCGTCGCCGGCCAGCGCCTCGCGCTCCCGGCGGAGATCGTCCACGGCGGCGCGCGCCTTCGCCTCCTCGGCCTCAAGCCTTGTGCGCTCGCGGGCCTCTTCCGCCGTGCGGTCCCGCGCGGCCGTCAGGGTGGCGAGGTCGGGGAGGGGCAGGCGGGCGAGGCGGCGCGGATCGGCCGGCACCGGCCGCAGCCGGGCGGCGCGCTCGGCGATTTGCTGGCGCAGCTCGGCCAGACGGGCGGCGGGGGCGGCTCCCTGATCGAGACGGGCGAGGGGACCGGCGAGCCCGTCCAGCCGCTCGGCCACCGGGGCCGGATCAAGGGTGGCGCCGGCGGCGGCAATCTCGTCCTCCAGACGGCGGGCATCCGAGCCTTCGCTCGCCCGGGCATCGGCCAGGCGGCGGGCCTCGCGCGCCTCTGTTTCCCGGACCCGGGCGATGCGCTCCACCCGGGCCAGCAGGCCGTCATCGGGGCGATGGGCCTCCAGCGCCGCGGCATCGGGCAGGCCGAGGCGGGCGGCGAGGTCGGCCAGCCGGTCGGCAGCGGCGCGGGCCTCTGCTTCCAGCCGCGGCAGATCGGCCGCGCCCTTCACATGGGCGCCGCTTTCGGCAAACAGCCGCACGATGTCGGCGCCGGCGGCCACCAGCTCCGGCGACAGGGCAATCTCGGCCAGTGCTGCCCGGGCCTCGGCCTCGGTGGCCTCGGCGGCGGCGCGGGTGCGGGCGGCCTCGGTGCGGCTGTCGCGCGCGCCGGCAAGGGCTGCGGCCAGACCGGCCGGCAGGGTGGCCAGATCGGCAAAGGCGGTCAGCTCGGCTTCCACCCGGTCCAGACCGGCCATCAGCGGCGCAACCCGGCGCTGGCGCATCAGCCGGTCGCGATCGGCGACGATGCTGCGCCGCCGCCGGGTGAGGTCGTCCAGACTGGCTTTCAGGGTGTCGATGCGGGCATTCAGCGCCGCCCACGCATCGGGGCGCAGAAGGGCGGCGGTCAGGGCCCGGTCGGCGTCGTCCAGCCGGTTCTTGCCCTCGTTCAGGCGGCGCTTGCGGGTGCCCGGAGCGTAGATCGCCTCGGCCTCTTCCTCCAGCCGGCGGCGCAGATCCGTCAGGCCCGAAAGGCCGGAGGCAGCCGCCAGCAGGGTGGCGCCGGCTGCGCCTTCAGCGGACAGCATGTCCTCGCCCCCCCGGCGCAGCGCCTCGGTGGAGAGCCCGAAGGCGTGCTCGAAGATGTCCCGGTCGATGCCGCCGAGGAAGGGCGCGAGGGCATCCTCGGGCAGGGTGGCGGTTTCGGAGTCTGCCGACAGCAGGGTGTTCTTGGTGCCCTTGCGGCGGCGGAAGGCGAGGCGGCGGCCATCCCGGGCGGCGATTTCGGCGCCGATGCGCAGGCTGCGCATGTCGTGGCGGAAATCATAGCTGGTGCGGTGGCCGAAGCCGAACAGCAGGTCGCCGACCGCCGACAGGGCCGAGGACTTGCCGGCCTCGTTGCGGCCGAACACCAGATGCAGCCGGGCGTCCTGCCGGAAGGTCAGGCGCCGGTCGGTGAAGGCGCCATAGCGTTCGAGATCAAGGGTCAGAAGGCGCATCAGCGGGCCGCCCGTTCGAGAATGAGGGCGCGGGCGGTTTCCAGCACGCTGTCCAGATCGGCTTCGCTCGGCGCGAGGTCCCCGGGCAGGCCGGGGGCGCGGGCGAGGAGCTCGCCAAGATCCCGGGCGAGCGCCGCGCGCAGCTCGCCATCCTGCTCCAGACCGGCCATCAGGGCGGCCGGGTCCAGCCCGTCCGGCGCGCCATCCATGCGGGTGCGGGGCTCGTGAATGTCGAGCACGAGGCGCTCCAGCCAGACATTCTCGGCCAGCCGGTCGGCGGCGGCCTGGGCCTCGCCGGCAAGGGTCGCGTGGGCGCCAAGGGCGGCGCGCGCCACCGGGGCGGTGCCAATGAGGCGCAGGCGCAGGGCCAGCAGCCGGCCGTCGGCGGCGGAAATGGCGGGCTCCAGCGCGCCCTCCAGCCGGTCGATCAGATCGGTCATGCGGTCGAGACCGGCAATGTCGAGGGTCGCCACCTCCCAGCGCGCGGCATCGAACACCAGCGCCTCGACGGCACTCACCCGGTCGTCGGAGACGGTGACGAGGCTTGCGCCCCGGGGGCCGGTCTCGCGCACGCTGCGGCCCTGCAGGTTGCCGGGAAACACGATCCACGGCTCCCGGTTCACCACCTCGCGCTTGTGGATGTGGCCGAGCGCCCAATAGTCATAGCCGCGCCCGGCCAGATCGGCGACGGTGCACGGGGCATAGGTGGCGTGGCCCTCGCGGCCATCCAGCGAGGTGTGCAGCAGGCCGATATTGAAGCGGCCCGGCACCGGCGCCGGATAGGTCAGCGCGAAATTCTCGGTCACCGCGCGCTCGGGGAAGGACCGGCCGTGGATGACGGTGTTGCAGTCCTCCAGCGTGATGCTTTCGGCGCGGGCCGCGGGAAATACGTGCACGCCGTCCGGCAGCGTCAGCCGCTTGGTGACGACGCTTTCGGCATCATGGTTGCCCTTGACGAGAAAGACGCGGATGCCCGCCCGGGTCAGCCGGGCCAGCTCGCGGGCAAAGAACAGGCCGATGGAGAGATCGCGCCATTCGCCATCGAAGACGTCGCCGGCAATCAGCACGAAGGCGACGTCTTCGGCAATCGCCCGGTTGACGAGGGCCGTGAAGGCCTCGCGGCTGGCGCCGGCAAAACGGTCGGCGATGCCGGCATCCTTCAGCGCCAGCCCGGAGAACGGGCTGCCCAGATGCAGGTCGGCGGCATGGAGGAAGCGGAACGCCATGGCAGAGGTCTCCCGGCGGACAGGGCGTGAGAAAACAGCCCGCCGGGTCCGGAATAGCCAGTCTTGCGGCGGGCTTCAACGCCCGTGCGCAACGTGCCCGTGCGGACAGGCAGATGGGGGCGCGCCCCGTCCGCTTGCCCGGTGGCGGGTCATACCAAAGGTCCTTGAAAAGGATCCTTTGGTATTCCGATGCGGATTTCTCATGCCATTAGAGCAGATGAGAAATTCGCTGATCTTCAGACGCACGGTGCGGTCAGCACTTCGTGCGGCTGGTATCACTCCGTCTCGGTGCGCGAGATCGGCGGCTGGAAGGCGTAGCCCATGTCCCAGGGGAAGTAGATCCAGGTATCCTGGCTCACTTCGGTGATATAGGTGTCGACCACCGGCTTGCCCTTCGGCTTGGCATAGACGGCGGCGAAGTGGGCGTTCGGCAGCATGGCGCGCACCTGACGGGCGGTCTTGCCGGTATCGACGAGGTCGTCGATGATGAGGACGGACTTGCTGTCCTCGGCCGACATTTCCACGAGCTTCGGCGCGATTTCCTTCAGGAGCAGCATGTCGCCCTGGTCCTGATACTCATGGTAGGAGGCGACGCACACCGTCTCGATCAGCCGGATTTCCAGCTCGCGGGCCACGATGGCCGCCGGCACCAGACCGCCGCGGGTGACGCAGACGATGGCCTTCCACTCGCCCTGGCTGGCCAGCCGCCACGCAAGCGCGCGGGCGTCGCGGTGGAACTGGTCCCAGGAAACCGGGAAGGCTTTCGGATTGAGCGGCTTGGCCATGAGCGGGTCTCTTCGGCAGGACGGTCGATGGACGGGAGAAGGGATCACGCAGCCGGCGTGAGGCGGGCGACGAGGGCGGCAACTTCCGCCCCCACGGCCGCCAGCCGGGCGGGATCGCGGCTGCGCACCACGAGGCGGGCGGCGTGCCGGCCATCCGCGGCGTGAAAGGGATAGGAGCCTATGGCCACATCGGGATGGGCCTCGGCAATCAGCTTGAGGTCATCGCCGAACAGGCCTTCCGGCACCCGGGTCTCGTAGGTTTCCGATAGCATCGGCGTGCCGTGGGCAAGCCACGGGTCGATGGCCTCCAGCATGGCCGCCATCACCGAGGGCACGCCGGCCATCACGTGGACATTGCCGATGCGGAAGCCCGGCGCCCGGGAAATCCGGTTTTCGATGAGATCGGCGCCGAAGGGAATGCGCGCCATGCGCAGGCGGGCCGGGGTGAGATCGTCATCGGAGGCGTAGTTCGCGCGCAGCAGCGCCCGGGCGCGCGGGTCGATGTCGATGCCGACGCCGAAGGCCCTGGCCACCGCATCGGCGGTGATGTCGTCATGGGTGGGACCGATGCCGCCGGTGGTGAACACATAGGTCCAGCGCCGGCTCAGTGCCTGCACCGCCTCGATGATGCGGTCTTCCTCATCGGGAACGATGCGCACCTCTTTCAGGTCGATGCCGCGCTCGGTGAGGAAGTCGGCGATGGTGCCGATGTTGCGGTCCTTGGTGCGCCCCGACAGGATCTCGTCACCGATGACGAGGATGCCGGCGGTAGGCGGCAGGGCTTCGGCAGCAGACACGGGCTCGGTCATCGCAAGCAGCACCCTCGGAAAATGACTGCGCCGCCGGAAAAGGCCGGCGGTGCTCCGATCGCGGGATTACTCCTCCCGCCGGCGCCGCTCAAGCCCCGGCCGGAGGAGAGGTTGTCACAGCAGCGTCTTGAAGTCGAAAGCGATGTCGGCGGCCTGCTCCGGCGTCGGCGAGCGGCCATAGGCCAAAAGCCGGCGACCGGCCATATGGTCGGCCGGACGGTTCACCGAGTCGATGCCGACGAGCTTGCCCGCCTTGAACGCGCACAGCGAGAAGCGGTTGGCGCCGGGATCGCCGCGGGTGACGATCTCGTCCGCCCCGGCCGACAGGCCCACCATCTGCAGCTTGATCTCGTACTGGTCCGACCAGAACCACGGCACGGCCACATAGGGCTCCGGCTTGCCGGTGATGGCGGCGGCGATGGTGCGGGCCTGATCGACGGCGTTCTGCACGGATTCCAGCCGGTGGCGCTCGCCGGCGCCATGGGGCACGGGGAAGCTGACCACGTCGCCAAGGGCGAAGATCGCCGGATCCTCGGTGACGAGGAAGCGGTCGACCACGATGCCGTTCTCCACCCGGAGACCGGCGGCGGCCGCCAGCTCGGTGTTCGGGATCACGCCGATGCCGACGACGACCAGATCCGCCGGCAGCACGCGGCCATCGGTGGTCTCCACCCCGGTAACGCGGCCGGCCTCGCCATGGATGCGCAGGACGCCGGTTTCCAGCAGCACCTCGACGCCGCGGGAGCGGTGCAGCTCCAGGAAGAAGGCGGACATGGTGGGCGGCAGGGCGCGGGCCATCAGCCGCGGCTGGGCCTCGATCACCGTGACAGTGCGGCCCATGGTGCGGGCGGCCGCCGCAAATTCCAGACCGATGAAGCCACCGCCGATGACGACGGCATTGGTCACGGTGTCGATGCGGGCCTTCAGGTCGTCGGCGTCCGCCAGCGTGCGGATGCCGATGACGCCATCGAGATCGGCGCCCTCCACCGGCAGGGCGCGGTTGCGGGTGCCGGTGGCGAGGATCAGATGGTCATAGGACAGCGTGGCGCCATCCGCGAGCGTGACGGTGCGCGTCGCCCGGTCGATGGCCGTGGCCGCCGCGCCGAAGCGGGTCTCGATCGCCTGTTCCCGGTAGAAGCTCTCCGGGCGCAGCATCAGGCCTTCCCGGGTCTGCTTGCCGAGCAGATAGGCCTTGGACAGCGGCGGGCGCTGATAGGGGATCTCCGGCTCGTCGCCGACGAGAACCACCGGCCCGGCATATTTTTCCGTGCGCAGCGCCGCGGCCGCCTGATAGCCGCCCTGACCGGCGCCGAGGATGACCACGCCGCTCATGCCAGCACCTCCCGGGTGACAGACGACAGGGCGGGCGAGAGAGGCGGGGCAGTCATCGCGGATACCTTGGGGCAGAAAACAGGGGGGATGGGGGCAGAAGACGGGGGATGCGCCGCCGGCAGGGTGGGGGCAGGGCCGGCCGCGCTCCTTGTTAGCTCAGCCGGACCGGCGAAAAAAGCGCCCGGTCGGCTCTTCCTCCTCGTCAATGCCTATTTTGCGGTCGTGCCCACGGGTGCGGCAGGGGCGGATGCGGCGGAGATGGCGGGTTTCACCGCGTCGATGTCCTCCGCCTGCCAGCCGCCGCCGAGTGCCTTATAGAGCGACACCACCGACTGCAGCCGCGACAGCCGCGCCTGGGACAGCGAATCCCGCGCCGTGAACAGGGTGCGCTGGGTATCGAGCACGGTCATCAGGTCGATGGCGCCGGCGGTGTACTGGGCCTGGGCGAGGTTGAACGCCGTCTCGGCTTCCTTCACCTGGGTGGCATAGAGGCTTTCCTGCTTGCGCAGTGCGCTCACCTGCCCGAGGGCGACGTGCACATCGGAGAAGGCGTTGATGACGGCCGAACGGTAGGCGACCATGTACTGGTCCTCCACCGCCGCCGCCTGATCCTGGGTCGCCTTCAGCCGCGGCTGGTCGAACAGCGGGGCGACGAGGGCGAAACCGCCATTATAGAGCGTGTTGGAGCCCTGCATCAGGGTTTCCAGCGCCGCGCTCTGGTTGCCGGCGGTGCCGGTCAGGGTCAGGCTGGGGAAGCGGGCGGCGCGGGCGGAGTCCACGTCCCGGTGGGCAGCGGCGAGCGCCGTCTCGGCCTGTTTCACGTCGGGGCGCCGGGTGAGCAGCTCCGAGGGCAGGCCGGGCTTCACGACCGGGGCGGCAAGCCCGGACAGCGTGGTGCTGCGCACATTGAAGCCCTGGGGCGGCTTGCCGAGCAGGATGGCGAGCGCTGCCAGCGCCTCGCGCTCCTGTTCCTCCAGCCCCGGCAGGGCGGCGCGCTGGCCAGCGACCTGGGCGCGCTGCTGGGCGACATCCAGCGGGCTGGCGGCCCCCGCCGCCGCCTGGGCCTCCACCAGTGCCAGCACCTTTTCGGCTGCGGCAAGGTCGGCCTTGGTGATGCGGATCTGGTCACGCAGCGACAGCACCTGGAAATAGCCGGTGGCAACCGAGGCCGTGGTGGTCAGCGCCACGGTCTCCCGGTTGTAGCGGCTGGCCCTGGCCGACAGCCTGGCGGCATCGAAGGAGGCGCGGTTCTTGCCCCACACGTCGAGCTCGTAGGAGACCGAGAGCAGGCCGGAAAAGTCCCATTTGGTCTGGGTGTTGGAGATGCCGTTGCCGGTGTGGGTGCCGGTCACGCCCACGTCGCCGGAGGGCAGGAAGGCCGTGCCGGCGATGCGGGCGGCGGCGTCGGCCTGGGCGATCTGGGTGGCGGCATCGGCAATGTCGAGATTGCGCGCGGCCGCCTCGGCGACGAGGTCGTTCAGCTCGGCGGAGCGGAAGGCCGACCACCAGCCCGGCCGCGGCCATACCGGTGCACCGGTATCCACCGGGCCGGCGAAGGACTTGGGCACATCCCCCGGCGCCAGCCCCTTGACGGGCGGTGTGGCGCAGGCGGCGACGAGGAGCATTGCGACGAGGGACAGCGGCCGCGTCGACAGGCGGATCGGAAGCATTGCGACGGACCTCATTCGCTTGACAGCGCGACCACAGGGTCGAGATGGGCGGCCTTGTAGGCGGGGGCAAAGCCGAACACGAGGCCGGTGGCGGTGGCGCAGCCGAAGGCGAGCAGCATCGGCCCGGTGGAGAACACCACCTGCATGCCGAACTGGCTGGCGATCCAGCCGACGCCGACACCAAGGCCCACACCGATGACGCCGCCGATGGCCGAGACCACGATGGCCTCGGTCAGGAACTGTTGCAGGATGTCCCAGGTGCGGGCGCCGGTGGCCATGCGCACGCCGATTTCCTTGGTCCGCTCGGTCACGCTCACCAGCATGATGTTCATCACCCCGATGCCGCCGACCAGCAGGGAGATGGCGGCGATCGAGCCCAGCATCAGCGTCATGGTGGCGGCCGTCTGGGTGGCGGTCTCGATGATGGAGGCCATGTTGCGGATCTGGAAATCCTCCTTGCCATGCCGGCCGGTGAGGAGGTCCGAAATCGCCATCTGGGTCTCGGCGATCCGGCTGGTATCGTCAACCGCGACCGTCACCGAGCGCAGCGCGCCGCGGTTGCCGAACAGGCGCAGCAGGCCGGTGGTGATCGGCACGAACATGGCGTCGTCCTGATCCTGCCCGCCGAAGGTGGCGCCCTTGGAGGCGAGCACGCCGACGACCTGGAACGGGATGCTCTTCACCAGGATCCACTTGCCGATCGGATCGGCGCCATCGGGAAAGAGAATGTCGGCCACCGTCTGGCCGATCACGGTCACCGGGGCATAGGCCTTCTGGTCGGCCTCGGAAAAGAAGGTGCCGCGGGCTACATCCCAGTTGCGCGCCACCGGCATCTTCCACGACGTGCCCTGCACCGAGGTGGTGTAATCGACATTGCCCGAGCGCACTGTCACGTTGCTGGCGACTTCCGGCAGGGCGGCCAGCACATTGTCGAGCCGGTCGATGGCGACGGCATCGGTGTTGACGAGGGTCAGCACCGAACTGCCGGCCGCCACCCGCTGGTTCGGCGCACCCGGGCGGATGACCAGCAGGTTGTCGCCCATGGCCGAGATGCGCGAGAGCACGTCGCTGGTGGCGCCCTGACCGATGGCAAGCAGCCCCACCACCGAGGCAACGCCGATGACGATACCGAGCAGCGTCAGGAAGGTGCGGAAGAGGTTGGCCTTCAGCGAGCGGATGGCCATCACCGCCGCCTCGCCGAAGGCGGAGAGCACGGCGCCGACGGGCCGCGGCCGCACCGTCACATCCGGCGTGGGGGTCGCCCGGGCGAGCGCTGCCGCATCGGGGCCGCTGTCGGAGATGATGCGGCCGTCGCGGATCTCGATCCGGCGCCGGGCGTTGGCGGCGACCTCGCGGTCGTGGGTGATGAGGATGACGGTGTGGCCGTCCTCGGCCAGCTTCTTCAGAAGCGCGATCACCTCGGTGCCCGAGCGGCTGTCGAGAGCGCCGGTCGGCTCGTCGGCCAGGATGACGTGGCCGCCATTCATCAGCGCGCGGGCGATGGAGACGCGCTGCTGCTGGCCGCCGGAGAGCTGGTTCGGCCGGTGATCCAGCCGTTCGCCGAGGCCCAGCCGGGTCAGCAGCGCCTCGGCGCGCTCCTCGCGCTCGGCCGCCGGCAGGCCGGCATAGATGGCGGGCACCTCGACATTTTCCACCGCGGTGGCGCCGGCAATCAGGTGATAGCCCTGGAACACGAAGCCGAACGCCTCGCGCCGGAGCGCGGCCAGCTCGTTGGTGGAGAGATCGGAGACATCATGGCCGGCAAAACGGTAGGTGCCGGCCGACGGCTTGTCGAGACAGCCGAGGATGTTCATCAGCGTCGACTTGCCCGAGCCGGACTGGCCCATGATGGCGACGAACTCGCCGGCGCGGATTTCCAGCGACACATCCTTCAGCACCGTGACGGGCATGTCGCCGGTG
This sequence comes from Segnochrobactraceae bacterium EtOH-i3, assembly GCA_050689115.1. Taxonomy (GTDB): domain Bacteria; phylum Pseudomonadota; class Alphaproteobacteria; order Rhizobiales; family Segnochrobactraceae; genus JBBSSF01. The sequence goes on from JBOGCN010000003.1 coordinate 57,580, forward strand.
ACGAAGGTGCGGCTGATGCCGGAGAGCGCGATCAGGGGCGCCGGAGCGGTGGCGGCCGGGGTCGCACGCGCGGTGTCGTTCATGACGGACGTCCTTCAGCCAGCCAGTCGGAGCGCGATGGTGGGGACCGGATCCGGGATCAGAACGGCGGCGGACCGCCGGGGCCGCGGCGCTGGTTCTGGTTCTGCCTGGCGGCAGCCGCGGCGGTCGCCGAGCGCGAGCCGGTGATGACCCGGTCGCCTTCGGCAAGGCCCGCGCGCACCTCGGCCGCCACCCGGTCGCTGACCCCGATGGTGACGGGGCGGGTCTCCACCTGTCCGTTGCTGCCCAGCACCCGGACTTCCGCCGTGCGGTTGCCCTCGGCATCGGCGGTGGCCGAAATCTGGCGCAGCGCCGCCCGGGGCACCAGAAGCACGTCCTTTGCCTCCGCCACCACGAAGAACACCTGGGCGCTCATCTGGATCATGAGTTCCCGGCTGGCATTGTCGACATCGAACAGGGCCGTGTAGAGCACCACATTGTTGGTGACTTCAGGCGTCGGCTCGATCTGGCTGAGGTGGCCGGTCCAGCGCCGGTCGGGCAGGCCGAGAATGGTGAAATAGGCGCCCATGCCCACCTTCAGCCGCGACACGTCGGCCTCCGACACATCCGCTTCCACCCGCATGGTCGAGAGATCGGAAATGCGGAGAATGGTCGGCGTGGTCTGGTTGGCGTTGAGGGTCTGGCCCTGCCGGGCATCGGTGGAGGCGATGGTGCCGGTCATCGGCGCGTAGATGTGGGCGTAGCCGAGCGTGGTCTCGTTGGAGCCCAGGGTCGCCTCGGCCTTGCGGATCTGGGCCTTCAGGCTGTCCACCGTCGCATGGGCGACGGAGGCCGCGGAGTCTGCCGATTGCAGGGCCTCCACGCTGGTGGCGTTGGCCTTGCGCATCTGCTGCTGGCGGGCGAGCTGGAGATCGGCCAGCTTCGTCTGCGCTTCCTGGGAAATGAGCTGGGCCTTGAGATTTTCCACCTCGGCCCGGTTGGACTCCACCGTGTAGGAGAGCGAGCGGGCGTCGATTTCGGCCAGCAGGTCGCCGGCGGTCACCTGATCGCCGACATCGACCAGCAGCTTGACGAGCTGGCCGGACACCTGGGCGCCGACATCGACATAATTGACCGGCTGCAGCTCGCCGACGGCGGACACCGTGTCTTCCAGATTGCCGCGGGTGACGGTCTGGGTGATGAAATCGGCGCCCGGATCCACGGTCTCGCCGCGGGTGAACCAGACGCCGGCGCCGGCCGCTCCCAGCACCACCAGCACCGCCGCAATCTTCGGCCACAGCGGCCGCCGGCGCCGCCGTCGGGAAGGGGCCGGGGCAGCGGTCGTCGCGGCGGGGGGCTCGGTCGTGGTCACGGGATCGGTCATCAGGTCACCGGAGGTCCTGTGTGTCGTACGGGAGGGCCGCGCGCGGCGGGGAGAGGCCGGAACGCGAACGCCCCGGCAGGGAGGAGCGCGGGGCGTCAGTCGACCTCTTCAACGGGGCAGCGGCGGCAATCCTACGGGATTTTGCGCGGGGCCGCGACCGGCCCGGGTCCCGACCCCTGTCATGCCAGAGTGGCAGGACAGGGATCCTTTGGCAGTCCGGCGCGAAATTTTCATGGCCTTGGAGCAGATGGGGAAGCCGCGGCTCATCCTGTGCGCAGGGGCGATCAGCCGACGGGTGCCCGGTATCAGGCCGGCAGCCCGAACAGGGCGTCGGCCTCGGGCCAGAGGGCTGCCGGATGGACGGCGATCCGCCCGATCGCCCGCTCAAGGGCCGTCCACAGGCTGTCCTCGTGGATCAGATGATGGGTGAGAAGACCGATCGGCACATCGCCGGTCGCGGGTTCCGCCCGGGCGGTGAAGGCGGCGGTGATCTTGTCGGCGAGGAAATCCGCCCCGGCCAGCGCCCGGGTGCCGTGCCAGTCCACCGGGTCGATATGGGTGTCGAGCCGATGGCCGGTCCGGTCCAGCGAGGCATGGACCGAAAGCCCGGGCAGGCCGATCCCGGCCCGGCCGGCGGCCACTGCGGGGGCGATGCGGTTCCATGGCGGCACCAGCACCGGCAGGAAGCGCGGGCCGAACAGGCCCTCCAGCCGGGCCCGTCCCGCTGCCAGCTCGGCCAGCACGACGTCGGCCGGCCGGTCGACCCCCAGCTCCGCCTTCTTGCCCGGCGGGCGGGCGTGGTTGATGTGGGAAAAACCGTGCTGGGCAACGCGGATATTCGCCGGCGCGCGCTCCAGCCGGCGGGCGAGTGCCTCCGTCGCCTCGGCCGGAATGGAGGCGAGCACCAGCGGCAGGGAGCAGGCCTCCGCCAGCCCGATCAGCCGGTCGAGAGCCGGCGTCGGGGCGACGGCATCATCATCGCGCCACCAGAAGGCGACGCGGCGCCCCTGGGTGGCGGCGGCATCGAGACCGGCGACGAGCAGGTCGGCGAGGGTATCAGGGGACCTCATGGGCGCCTCCGGGCGCTGGCATCGGCGATCAGGATGCGGGCGGCCTCCGCCGCGCCATCGACGCTGACCCGGAGACGGGCCGGCGGGGCGGCCAGTGCCCGGTCGACGGCAGCGGCGAGCCTATCCGGTGTCAGCCCGTCCTCGGCGACGCTGACGGCGAGGCCCCGGGCGGCGATCAGGGCGGCGCGCTGGCTCTGTTCGGTCTCGTCGCCCTCGGCGAAGGGCACGAACACGGCGGGCACCCCGGCGGCAATCACGTCCAGCACGGTGTTGTAGCCGGCCTGACTGATGGAGAGCCGGGCGCGGGCGACAAGGCCCGGAAAATCCGGCCGGGCGCGCTCGACGATGACACCGGACCCGGCCTCCGCCTGAAGGCTGGCGAGCGCCGCGGCGTCGTGGCCATGGCCGACGAGCAGCCGCCATGTGGTGTCGCCGGCACGCGCGCTCAGCGCCCGGGCCCGGCCGGCCATGGCGATCAGATGCGCCCCGACCGCCCCGCCGCCGGCCGACACGATCACTTCGTCGCGGCCGTCCTCGCCGGGCGGGAGCAGGGAGGACGGGGAGTGGACGAAGCCGGTGTAGCGCACCAGCGGCGCCACCCGGTCGGCAAAGCGGAAGCTCTCCTCCAGCCGGATCAGGGCGGGATCGGCGTGCACCAGCACCCGGTCACAGGAGGCGACGGCCAGCTCGGCCATGGCGCGTTCCTTCTCCGGATCCTCCTTGCGCACGAGAATGTCGCGGATGGAGGCGGCGATCACCGGTCGGCTGTCCAGCGCCCGGGCGGCGGCCACCAGCGCGGTCATTTCGAAATTGAAGGCGCGGCGGCCGAAGGGCCAGGTTTCCGTCAGGAGAATGTCGGGCTGCACCGCGGCGAGAAGGCCGAGGGTCGCCCGGGTGCGCGCGGCCTTCCACGCCGCGTCGATGGGGCGGCCGTCGGCATCCAGCATCACCTTGAACAGGGAATCCTGTGCCCGGGCCAGCGGCAGGGCGGCGATGGACAGACCGTCGGTGGCAAGCGTCGGCGGCACCCGGTTGCCCGAGGCCAGCACGACGTCCACGCCGGCCGCCGCCAGCGCCCGGCCGATGGCGGCGGCGCGCACGATGTGGCCGGTGCCGAGAAGATGCTGGACATGGATGAGGGCCTTCATGGCCGGTCTCCCCGGTAACGGTGGGCGTGAGTCTCGATTGCCGTCGCGATCAGACGGGCGAGCGCCGCCTCTGCCGCGGCCAGACCATTGGCGACCGGTGCGCGCCGGGCGGCGGCGGCGGCGAAGCGGGCGCGGCGGGTCGGATCGTCCATCAGCGCCGCCATGGCAGCGGCGAAGGCCGCGGCATCGCCGACGGGGGGCAGCAGGCCGGTCTCGTTGTCGGCCACCACCTCGGGCACGCCGCCGGTGCACCCGGCCACGACGGGAACACCCGCCGCCTGGGCCTCGATCAGCGCCATGCCGAAGGCTTCCGACAGCGCCGGCCAGACGAACAAGTCGGCCTCGGCCAGATGCGCGGCGATCGACTCTGGCGGCAGCGCGCCGGTGAAACGCGTGCGCCCGGGCGGAAACAGCGCTTCCACGGTGGCACGCGCCGGGCCATCGCCGATGACGGTCAGCGTCCACGCCCGGTCCGAAAGGCGGGCGAGGGCGTCGGCCAGCAGCCGGTAGGAGGCGAGCTTCACGTCGTCGCGCATCATGGCGACCGTCACGAGGCGGAGCGGCGCCCCCGAAGGCGTCGGGCGATGGCGGACGGCGGAGAACAGGGCGGTGTCGCGAAAGGGCGGCAGCCGCACGAGGCGGGCCGCCGGCACGATCGGCGCCAGCCCTTCGGCATCCTCGGAGTGAAGGGCGGCGACCGCATCGGCCCGGGCCAGCGCCCGGTCGGCCAGCGCAAAGCACGGCGCCCACGGCCCGGTTGACCGCTTCAGCGCCCGGCTGGCTTCAATCGCGCCATAGGGCAGGCCGAAGGCATCGGCCAGCCGCGGCCCCAGGGTGTCCGGGGCCTTGTGATAGACATGATAGGTGAGCCAGAGATCCGGCCGCGCCGCGGGGGCCGCCTGCCAGAGGGCCGTCAGCCGCGCGGCCTCGGCGTCGGCCGCGGCCAGCACGGCGGGGGCGTGGGCGGGGTCGGGGATCCACAGCTTCAGCCGGCTCGGGGTCACCACCTCAGCCCCAAGGGCGGCGAGCCGGTCGCGGAGCTGGCGCGCCATCACCAGATCGCCCGAAGGGACCGGATCGTCGATGGGCTTCAGCGGCGTGAACAGGGCGATCCGCATCTCACGCGCAGCACGGACAGGCCGGGCCATGGGCAGGGGCATCGCCAGCCAGCGGATGGCCGGTCAGGAGCCCGGCGATGCGGTCGATGCCGGGCTCGCAGGAAAAGCGGGCGCGCACCCGGACCGCCGCTTCCGCCCCAAGCGCCTGCCGGCGGGCGGGATCGCGGATGAGGGCAGCCATCGCCTCGGCCAGCGCTGCCGGATCACGCTCGGGCACCAGCAGGCCGGTTTCGCCATCGTCGATGATCTCGGGCACGGCCGACACCCGGGTGGAGACCGCGGGCACGCCAAGGGCGGCGGATTCCATCAGCACATTCGGCAGGCCGTCGCGGTCGCCGGATTTCGTGATGCGGCAGGCGAGCACGAACAGGTCGGCGGCGGCATAGGCGGCAATCACCTGATCCCGCGGCTTTGCGCCGGCCCAGATCATCCGCTCCGCAATGCCCAGCCGGTCGGCCAGCGCCTTCAGCTTCGGCAGCTGCGGCCCGCCGCCAATATGGGTGAAGGTCCACGCCAGATCCCGCGGCAGCTTGCCCAGCGCCTTCAGGATGTCGTCGAGGCCCTTCTTCTCCACGGCCCGGCAGACCGAGAGCAGCCGCACCGGCTCGCCCGTGCCGTCGCGCGCCGGGCGCTCCGGCGGGGCGGGGAAGCGGGCGAAATCCAGCCCGTGATAGATGAGGTGAACCTTGTCCGGATCCCGGGTCAGGCTCTTCAGATAGGTGGCGTTGGCGCCGGTGCAGGTGTTGCCCCAGAGGCTGGCATCGATCTTGCGGGAGAGTTCGGCGGCCGGCGTCGTCCAGATGTCCTTGGCGTGGGCCGAGAACGACCATGGCAGGCCGCGCATCAGCGCCGCATAGCGGGCGACAGACGCCGGCGTGTGCAGGAAGTGCACATAGATCAGTCCGACATCCTTGGGCAGCTCGCGCGCCAGCACCGCCGCCTGACCCCAGCGCCGGAAGCGGCTGGTGGAGCGGTCTTCGGCCAGATCGGTGCGGAAGGCGGCCTCCGCCGCGGCATAGCCCGGCAGGGTCTCGGCAAAGGCCCGGCCGGCGGCCACCCGGGGCGGATCATCCTTCAGATATTCCGGCAGATAGAGTACGGGCGCGGTGATCTCCCGGTGGAGATCATGCTGATGTGGGTCCGTCGGATGGCGCAGCGAGACGATCAACAGATCCAGCCCGCGCTTCTGAAGCCCCAGGATTTCCTGGGCGATGAAGGTTTCCGACAGGCGCGGATAGCCCTTCACCACGATGGCGATCCGGGAGCGGGTCATGGCAAGCCTCGTCAGATCGCCTGCAGCCGCGGGGCCGGGCGGCGGCGGGAGAGAATGTCTTCCACCCGGTCGCCGATGGTGTCGAGACCGGAGAGCAGATGCTTCACCCCGGCACGCGACGGCGGCGGTGCATCGGGCAGGGCTTCCAGTGCCTCGGCCATGGCGGCGACATCGGGATAATGGTCGATGGGCAGCACCCGCACGAGGCCGACCTCCTCGGCGCGCGCCGCCCGGATCGCCTGCTCCATGCGCGGCATCACCCGCGGCACCAGCAGGGTCGGCCGGTCGAAGGAGAGAATCTCGCAGAAGATATTGTAGCCCCCCATGCCGACAATAGCGGCGGCGCCCTGCATCAGCGGCTCGATGGTGGGGGTGAAGCGGATCTGCTCCACATCCTCAAGCGCATCCACCCGGGCCTGGAAGGCGGCCTGGCTGGCGCTGTCCATGAACGGCCCCATGACGATGAGGCACGGCAGCAGCCGATGGCTGCGCGCCTCATAGGCACGCAGCACCCAGTCCACCAGCTCGACGCCATCGCCGCCCCCGCCGGGGGTGACAAGAATATAAGGCCGCCCGCCAAAGGGCGGCGTCACGGCGGGCAGCGGGCAGGGGATCTCGCGCTTCAGATAGCCGGTGAAGACTTCCTTGGCGCGCACGCTGTCCGGCAGGTCGATGCCGGCAAGAGGATCGTGGATCTCCGGCAGGCCATAGAGCCAGATCTCGTGATAGAGATCGGCCAGCGCCTCGGGCGCGCCCTTGCGGGCCCACTCGTCGCGCAGGGTGTCGGGATCGTCCATCACGTCGCGCAGGCCGAGGATGCAGCGGGTGCGGGTGCCGGCCAGCCGTTCCAGGGTGGGGCGCACCTCGCCGCGCAGCCCGAGGGGCTCCTTGTCGACGATGAAGATATCAGGATCGAACACCTGGGCCGTGTGCTCGATAATGGAGGCGCGGATCTGCAGGGTCTGTTCGGTGTCGATATGCAGGCTCAGCGACGTGTAGTCGCCGTTGCGCAGCTTGATGACGCCGGGCACGCGGACAAAATCCACCCGGGCCCGAAAGTCAAAGGAGCCAATGATTGGTGATCCCGAGAGAATGAGGACCGACATGTCATCGAAACGGCCGACGAGAGCATGCGCGATCGCGCGACAGCGCCTCAGGTGACCCAGCCCGAAGGAATCATGGCTGTAGATCAGGATGCGCGGTCGATTGGCGGGCATAACGGTCGGTCGATCCTGACTTCACCTGGGGGGCGACAGGAGGACAATGGCCGGGAGGCAAGGCCAGTCCTGCGAACGCTGCAACCGGCAGGCGATAGACCTGCCCACGCGGACAGGCCCTCTGCCGGCCTGTCGACCGTCGACATGCCTACCCGTCCCCGGCGCATCCGTCCAGTGCTGGCGTCTCCCCCGCGAGCAGAGTTAATGTGGGTGTGACTCGCGTGCCAGAGTCCGCCCGCCCGTCGGAGCCGCCATGCAGAAGACCCTTTTTGGCTATATCTGGCGCTACAGCGCTCCGCAGCAGGGAATGATCCTGCTGATCACTGTATTTTCATTTCCCATTCTCTATATGAGTCTGGAGCTTCCGAAGTGGATCGTCAATGATGCGATCTCGTCGAAGCATTTTCCGCGTGAAGTGTTTGGCTATGAACTGGAGCAGATTCCTTATCTGCTCGTTCTGTGCCTAGGCTTTCTGGCGCTGGTGGTCGCGAACAACGTCGTCAAATATGTCCTCAATGTTTACAAGGGCATCGTTGGCGAGCGCATGCTGCGGCGTCTGAGGTTTCAACTGTTCGAACAGGTTATGCGCTTTCGCCCGGCGCATTTCCGCAAGGTCAGTTCGGGCGAGCTGATCCCGATGATCACCTCCGAGGTGGAGGATCTCGGTGGCTTCATCGGCGATTCGATCGCGGTTCCGGCCTTTCAGGGCGGCACGCTGATCGTCTATATCGTCTTCATTTTCGTGCAGGACCCGCTGCTGGGGGCGGCGGCGATCTCGCTCTATCCGTTGCAGGCCTATATCATTCCGAAGCTGCGGCGGAAGGTCATCCTGCTATCGCGCGAGCGCATCCGCAACGTCCGGCGCATCTCCGACCGCATCGGCGAGAGCGTCGGCGGTATTCTGGAAATTCATTCCCATGATACCTCCGACTGGCACAAGGCTGATCTCTCCAATCGGCTGTACGAGAATTATCTGATCCGTTTCGAGATCTATAAGAGAAAATATCTTATCAAGTTCATAAACAACTTTATGAATCAGTTGCCGCCGTTCTTTTTCTATGCGATCGGTGGCTACTTCGTCATCAAGGGGGAGATGAGCTTCGGTGCGCTGGTTGCGGTGCTGTCGTCCTACAAGGACCTGTCGAGCCCGTGGAACGAGCTGCTGACCTATTATCAGACCATGTCCGATGTGGCGGTGAAGTACGAAACCATCGTCGAGAATTTTGATCCGCCGGATATCTATCCGGCCGAGCGGCTGCGCCTGCCGGAAGATGCCAGCCCGGTGACCGGGGCGATCGAGCTCGCCAGTGCCTCGGTGGCCACCGGGGTCGCGGGGCAGGAGGTGCATGATGTCACACTGTCGATTCCCTTCGGCACGCATCTGGCTGTCGCCGGCGAGGATGGCTCCGGCCGCACGGAGCTGTTGCAGCTGATCGCCGCGTTGGTGCCGCCGACGGCCGGCCGCGCCGAGCTTGCCGGCACCGCCATGACCGCGCTGCCCGAGGCGGTGCTGGGCGCCAGCATGGCCTATGTCGGCCCGGCGCCCTATGTGTTCAACGACACTCTGCGGGGCAACCTGCTCTATGGCATCCGCCACCGCCCGGTGAGCGCGCCGCCGGAGGCCGACGCCGTGGAGGCCCGCCGCCGTATGGAGGCGGAGCGCACGGCCAACAGCCCCTATTCCGTCGAAGCTGACTGGAACGACCATTCGGCCGCCGGCGTGCAGGACGATGACGGGCTCGACGCCGAGATGCTGCGGCTGATCGAGGAAGTGCATCTGGCCGATGATGTCTACCGGCTGGGGCTGCAGTCGACCATCAATCCGGTCCACGAGCCGGACCTCGTGCGCCGGCTGCTGGAGGCGCGGGCGGTGATCGCCCGGCGCATTGCCGAGGATCGCACCCTCTCGGGGCTGGTCCATCTGTGGGACATGGAGACCCTGAACCCCAGCGCGACGATTGCCGAGAACCTGCTGTTCGCCCTGCCGGCCGATGCCTCGGTTGCCATCGATCAGATTCCGCGGGATCCGGAGGTGCGGGCCATTCTGGCGGAAACCGGGCTGGAGGCCCGGCTTGTCTCCATCGGCATCGAGCTGGCCGAAACCCTCATCGAACTGTTCGGCCAAAGCGGCATGGATGGGTCGCTGGTCGGCACCTACAGCTTGCTGTCCGAGGAGGAGCTGGCGGTCTACGAGACCCGGGTGAAGCGGTTCCGCACCGGCGGGCAGAAGGCCCTGTCGGAGGCCGAGATCCGCGATGTGCTGGGCCTTGCCTTCCGCATCGTGCCGGCCCGCCAGCGTCTGACCCCGCTGCAGGGCCCCGAGCGCCAGAAAGTGATTGCGGCCCGCCATCTGTTCCGCGAGCGGGTGGTCGACCGTTCGGACCGCTATGTGCCCTTCGACCCGGGCATCTATCTGGCGCCGCTGACGCTGGAAGAGAATGTGCTGTTCGGCAAGATCCGCCTCGACCGGCGCGGTGCCCGCGACCGGGTCGACAGCTTCGTGCGCGATGCCCTCGTCGATATGGGGCTGCGCGATCCCGTCATCGGCGCCGGTCTGGAATTCCAGGTGGGCGTCGCCGGATCGCGGCTGACGGCCGGGCAGCGGCGTCGGCTGGCGCTGGCCCGCGCCCTCCTCAAGCGGCCGGGAATCGCCGTGCTGGATGATGTGCTCGACGATCCCGCCCGGCTGATGCCCGTTGTGGCCCGGCGTATGCAAGGCCGCACCCTGGTGGTCGGCATGCCCCGCCCGATGCCTCTGGAGGGCGTCGAGAAGGTGGTCGTGCTCGGCAATGGTCGCTTGGTGGCGAGCGGTGATTACGATAGCGTGATCGAAACGCTCGCGGCGCGGTCGTCGGCAGGTCCGGCAGCCGCCCGTCCACAGGGACCGGAAAACGGGGAGTGAGGCGGTGTCGCTCGATTCCGAGGTGGATGTTCTGGCGCGGGTGCCGCTGTTTCGCGGCATCGACCGGGCAAAATTGCGGCTGCTTGCCTTTATCAGCGAGCGGGTGAGCTACAGCCCCGGCGAAGCGCTATGCGAGCAGGGCGAGCCGGGGGACGCCGCGTTCATCCTGCTGTGCGGCGAGGCGGACATCGTCCTCAACACCGACGGCGGGCCGAAACGGGTTGCGCGGATGCGCGAGAACGATATCGTGGGCGAAATCGCCATCCTCATCGACGTGCCGCGGACGGCGTCCGTGGTGGCGGCGAGCGAGGTGGAGGCGCTGGCGGTGTCCAAGGAAGACTTCCTGAAGCTCCTGCGGACCTTCCCCGAAATGGCGCTCGAGGTGACGCGGGTTCTGGCCCACCGGCTGGAACGGACCACGCGGGACCTCGTGCGGGCCAATGCGGGGTCGTGAGGCCGGCGTCCGGGACCCATGGGGACAGTTGCGACGGGATGACGGACGTGCGGTGGAGCGAGAGCGGGGAGGCGGATGCCGGGGCCGGGTCCCGGATGGCGCGGGCGCCCGATGACCTGCTGACGCTGACCTTCTGGGGGGTGCGGGGCTCGACCCCGGTGCCCGGGCGCACGACCCTGCGCTATGGCGGCGATACCACGTGCCTGCAGATCCAGGCCGGGCCGCATTTCCTCATCATCGACTGCGGGTCCGGCGCGCGCCGGCTGGGACACGAGATGATGCGCTCCGGCCAGCATGAGGCCGACCTGTTCTTCACCCATTCCCATCTGGATCATGTCTGCGGCCTGCCCTTTTTCTGGCCCGCCTTTGATCCCCGGTCCCGCATCCGCGTCTGGGCCGGCCATATCGCCGCCGACATGACCACCCAGGAACACATCGCGCGCTTCATGTCGCCGCCGATCTTCCCGGTGCCACCCTCGGTGCTGAAGGCCTGCTCCTTCCTGCGCTTCCGCGCCGGCTCGGTGCTGGAGCCGCGGCCGGGCCTCGTCGTCTCCACCATGGTGCTCAACCATCCGGGCGGCGCGACGGGCTACCGCTTCCACTGGAAAGGGCGTTCCATCGCCATCATCACCGATCATGAGCACGGCGATCCCGAGATCGACGCGGCTCTCGTGCCCTTCGTCTCCGGCGCCGACGTGATGATCTATGATTCGATGTTCACCGACGCCGATTATGAGCCGCACCGCGGCTGGGGCCATTCCACCTGGTCCGAGTGTCTGGCGCTGGCGGCGCGGGCCGGGGTGCGGGTGCCGGTGATCTTCCACCACGACCCCGACCGCAGCGACGACGAGCTCGATGCCATCGCCGCCGAGGCCGCCGCCCTCTATCCGGGCGCGCTGGTCGCCCGCGAAGGCATGACCCTCGTCGCCTGAGATCCGCGACCCCGTGTGCTGACCGCAGCGCGGCGGACTCTGCCGGATGCCGCTTTATCCTTCGATGCGCTGCACGCAGGCCCGCAGGGCCTCCTCCAGACGCGCCCGGCTGGCCATGAAGCGGCGGGCAGGGGCGGCGATGGCCAGCGCATAGCGCTCGGCGGTGCCGAGATCGACGATCATGGCGACAGCGCCGACATCGCTGGCGTGCTCCTCCCGATCCACGGCGATGCCGGTCTGGCGCGCCGCCGCGATATCGCCGGCAAATCCCGGATGAGCGGGCCGGGCAGCCTCGTCGCCATCAAGTGCTGCGCGGGCGAGGCGGGCGGAAATGCCGGCGTCATCCAGAGTGGCAAGGAAGGCCTTGCCCGGGGCGGTGGTCGCCAGCGACATCCGCGCCCCCGGGGCCACGACCACCCGCACCTCCCGGTCAGAAATGACCTCGTCGACCAGCTCGACCACGCTCTCCCGCTCGACCCAGAGATCGACGGTCTCGTGCACCTCGGCTGCCAGCGCCTCGGCATGGGGGCGCACGATCGCCACCACATCCCGGCCGGCCGCCGCCGCCAGCCGCACCAGCGCCGGCCCGAGGCGGATCCGTCCGTCGATGGCGACCAGCAGATGTTCTCCGGCAAGCGCCGTCACCAGCCGGGTGACCGTGGTGCGCGGCAGCTCGGTCGCCCGCGCCAGCGCCGCAATGGTGAGGCCCGCGGGTTCCGTCTCCAGCGCCCGCAGCAGCGCCGCCGCCCGGGCGATCACCTGCCGGCCGGTGTCCTCGCCGGACCGGCAGGGGGCCGGGCTTGCATCTTCTGGGGCGATCATATGACCATTATCCGGTTGCTATGACCGCTGAACGGTCATATCACCTTTGGCAGGTTCATCGGGCCTTTTCAAGCGACGGGGTGCCGATGCGCGGAGAGGGCTCTCGCAGATTGGAGCGCCGCATGGCGAGACCCGCAAGCCCCGCCGCCCCTGTTGCCCCGCACCGGATCATTCCCGTGCTCGGCATGCTCGCGGCCTTCGCCCCCATGGCAACGGACATGTATCTGCCGGCCTTCCATCAGATGGAGGCGTGGTTTCATGTGCCGGTGGGCGGCGTGGAGGGCACGCTCTCGATCTTCTTCCTCGGACTTGCCGCGGGGCAGGCGATCTACGGGCCGCTGATCGACCGGGTGGGGCGGCGCGGACCGCTGCTGGCCGGCATCGCGCTTTATGTGCTGGCGACCATCGCCTGCCTGCTCACCGACGACATCGGCCTGTTCACCACCTTCCGCTTCCTGCAGGCCATGGGCGGCTGTGCCGGCATGATCATCGGCCGGGCCATCATCCGCGACCTGTTCGATGCCCGCGAAAGCGCCCGGGCGCTGTCCCTGCTGATGGCGGTGATGACGCTGGCGCCGATTCTGGCGCCGATTCTCGGCGGCTTCCTCGTCAGCCACGGCCCATGGCAGCTGGTGTTCTATGCCATGCTGGCCTTCGGCCTCATCTGTGCCGGGCTGGTGTGGCTGTTCATTCCGGAAACGCTGGCGCCGGAGCACCGCCAGCGCCATGGCCTCGGCGGCATCCTGAAGGTGTGGGCGGGGCTGGTCAGCGACCGTCGCTTCATCGTGCCGGCGCTGGTGGGCGGGCTCGCCCAGGCGTGCATGTTCGCCTTCATCACCGGCTCGCCCTTCGTGTTCATGGGGCTGCATGGCGCCAGTGCCCAGGCCTATGGCGGCCTGTTCGCCCTCATTGCCGCGGCCCTCATCGTCGGCGCGAACCTCAATGCCCGCCTGCTGCGCCATCATGCGCCGGAACGGCTGCTGGGGCTGGCCCTCGGGCTGAATGTGGTGGCCGGTCTCGCCACGGTGCTGGCCGCCGGCAGCGGCAGTCTGGTGGGGCTGCTGGTGCCGCTGTGGTTCGCCATCGGCGCGCTGGGCTTCACCACGGCCAATGCCGCCGCCGTGGCGCTGGCCGCCACCGGGCGGCATCCGGGCAGCGGCTCCTCCCTCATCGGGATGGCGCAGTTCGGCATTGCCTTCGCGGTGTCGAGCCTTGTGGCCGCCAGCCAGAACGGCACCGCCTATCCCATGACGGTGGCGATCGCCGGCTGTGGCGCGCTGGCCTTCCTGCTGTGGGTGACCGTCGGTCGGCGGCGCTGAGCGGCCAGCCGGCGCCGGGCAGGGGCGGGGGCCCGCAGACGGGCCCGGCTGTTCCGGCCGGGTGGCAGGACAGAAAGGACGGGGCGCATCGGTAGCTGCGCCGCCATCCTCAGGGGCCAGCCCCGGGCCGCGCGCCGGCTTTCGGCGCTGCGGTGTTCCCGGGAGAGCCCCCCGGTTCGTTTATCGGGTGCCCGGCCGGGCCCGCACATAGCCCTGCGACTGCTGCCGCACGGCCTGTTCCAGCTCCGCCCGCAAGGTCGCGACCTCGTCGAGAAGGGCGGTGATGCACCGGCGCGTGCCCCCCATCTCCGCAATGAGATCCTCGACCGGATCAAGCGCGGTCATCGGCTCGGATTTGCCCATGAATCGGTCTCCTGATTGAGGCGGCCACCGTTTCACAAGAACGAAATGAGAACAAGAGCCGCGCCGATCGAATCGGTGGACAAGCCTGTCCAGCCCCCGGATGGGCGATTTTCGGCTGGGGAGATGTGTCCTCCCGGTCGCGGTTCGTGGCGCGCGCGGGGCAGTCGCGGGGCTTCGACGGCGGGTCGAAAGTGGCTGCATCGGCTGGGCGATTCCCGCGCGTCGCGGAGCGGTCCGCGTCCGTGCCATGCGGAGAGGCGGCTGCGCCGCGTGGCGCATCCCGTTCCGGGGAGGCGGTTGGCGCACATCCGGGCACCTGACACACGCAGGCTTCCGGAGAAATCCGGTCGGATCATCAGCGATGGAAGGGAAGCGGGAAAGAATGGTCGGAGTGGCAGGATTTGAACCTGCGACCCCCTCGTCCCGAACGAGGTGCGCTACCAGACTGCGCTACACTCCGAAATCCGCGGGGACTGGTTTCGCCTGCCTGTGTGTCCTGTCGAGACCGCATGACCCGGAAAGGTCTGGCCTCGCAGATGCACACGTGCCGGACGCAACGTGGACCCTCGAACCCGAAAAGAAATGGTCGGAGTGGCAGGATTTGAACCTGCGACCCCCTCGTCCCGAACGAGGTGCGCTACCAGGCTGCGCTACACTCCGACATCGTCTGTTCCACAGGACGGGAAGTCCTCCGGAACCAGTCTCCTCAGCCTCGGGATGAGATCCGATCTTCTCGGCGTCTCAGGTGCTTGAAGAGAGCCGCTGGAACAGGTGTCCCGGCGACGAGGGGGCTTATAGCCAGCTCCCGGCCGCCCCGCAAGACAGAAAACGCACATCCGGCGTCTGCCGGCGCACGGATCTGCCGGGACATCCCCCTCTTTGCCGGCCAAGTGACTGGCCGGAAAGGCCCCTTGGGGTGTGCCCCACACCCTGTCAGCCGTGTCCGGGAGCCCGACAGGATGCGCCGCGCCGGGGGCGGGTAGGGCCCCGGTCTGTCTCGACGCGGGGGATGCCGCGCGGGTGCGGCGGCGTTTCCCCGGGATCACCCCGGCGAAAGTCCGGCCTTTCTCCCGGCTTTCAGCGGGCGCTTGCATCCGGGGGCGGGGGCGGGGCAGATTCGCGGGCGGCCCCCCGCGAAATTGCCCGCCGGCCGGCGGCGGAGCGATTCGGGGCGCGCGGGGCGGTTGTCGTCCCGCAGCACCCGGCAGCCGGGGCACCACAGGCCGGCGCGAGAAGGGGAGACAGTTCATGGCGGCTCTGGTCCACGACCGCAATTTCGATCCGCGTCACGGCAGCGTCGTGCGCCTGTCCGAGCGGGTGCGGCGGATCACGGCCCCCAATCCCGGCCCCTTCACCTTCCACGGCACCAACACCTTCCTGATCGGCGAGGGCGAGGTGGCGGTCATCGACCCGGGTCCGGATGATCCTGTCCACATCGCGGCCATCGTCGCCGCGGCCGGGGCGGACCGCATCCGCCACATCGTCGTCACCCACACCCACCGGGATCATTCTCCGGGGGCGGCGCTGCTGAAGGCGCTGACGGGAGCCGAAGTGGTCGCCGAGGGGCCGCACCGGGAGGCGCCCCGCGCGCTGGAAATCGCCGGCAAGGGGCTGGAGGCCGGTGGCGACCGGGAGTTCCGCCCCGACCGCACGCTGGTGGATGGCGAGCGGGTGACGGGCGCCGATTATGTGCTGGAGGCGATCGCCACCCCCGGCCACACGCCGAACCATCTGGCCTTCGCGCTGGAGGGCACGGGGGAGCTGTTTTCCGGCGATCATGTCATGGGCTGGTCCACCACCGTGGTGGCGCCGCCCGATGGCGCCATGGGCGCCTACATGGAGAGCCTTGACCGGTTGCTCGCCCGCCCGGAGGCCCTCTATCACCCGGCCCATGGCGGCCCGATCGCCGATGCCCCGAGCTATGTGGCAGCGCTCGCCGCCCACCGCCACGCCCGCGCCGCCGCCGTGCTGGACCGGCTGACGACGGGCCCGGCGACCATTCCGGAGATGGTGGAGACGATCTATCGCGGGCTGGATCCCGGCCTCGTGCCGGCAGCGCGCCTGTCGCTGTTTGCCCATGTGGAAGATCTGGTCGGCCGCGGCGCCGTGCTCTCCGAGGATCCGGTACTCAGCCAGACCACCCGCTACCGGCTGGCGGGGTGATATCAGAGGCCCTTGAAAAGGAGCCTTTGATATGCGGATGCAGATTTCTCCTGCCTCCGGGGCATAGGAGAAATCTGCTGTTCTTCAGGCGCGTGCGTGCGGTTCGCGCGGCGCGCGCCTGTCGGGGATATATCGAGAAACGGAAACGGCCCGCCGGGGAGGCGGGCCGCTGAAACGGGTGGAGGCTCAACGGGCGAGGAGCGCCGCTCAGTCCTCGGGATGGGCGTCGTCGACGGGGGCGTTCTCGTCGAAGGTGGAGCCGGAGCCGGGGGTGTAGGGCTTGGGCCGCGGTGCGGCCACCCAGTCATCCGGGCGGGTCACGCGGTCGAAGCCGTCGCCGCGATAGCTCTCGATGGGGAAGTTTGCCGGCGGCGGCACCTGGGAATCCATGCGGCAGTCCACCAGCCACACATCGTAGATCGGGTGATCCACGGCGTTGAGGCCGGGGCTGGCGGCAAACATCCAGCCGGTGAAGATGCGCTGCAGGGTGGCGTTCGGCGTCACCTCGTCCACCTGTACGAAGGCCTCGGTCTGGGGCTCCTCGGTGGGCGGACGGGTGTGGCAGGCCTTGGGCGTGACGCGGAGCGCGCCGAACTGCACGGTCTCGTCGATCCAGGCATCAAAGGTTATGATGCGGCCGGTGATCTTGTCGAGACCGGAGAACACCGCCACCGGGTTGCGGATCGGTTCGGCCTTGGACGGAGCGGCGATAAGGCAGGTGGCCAGAACGGCCAGCGGCAAAGCCCGGAAAAACGCGATCGTCACGCAGTCGATTCCCGATCCTGGACAGGGGGCGGACCCGGGCCGGAGCGGCCGGGGCGCCATCGTTCCGGCAGTCCGGGATGCCCTTGCCCTGAGGGCGGGGCGGGATCTGCCGACGGCTTCTGTTACCATCGCAGCATCACGGCGAAAAGGCGGCGGCCGGGCTTTCCCGGCGGAATTCCGGCGCCGTGCGGCCCCCGTGCCCGGCCGGGCGCGGCGACTTGTGCGCGAAGGGACACAGGAAAGCGGTCCCCCGCGGGGCCCCCGTCGTGCTAGAGAGGACCCTCACGCGCTTTTCCGCCGCGCCTCCTGGCGGGAGAGGAGATACCTCCGAGCCGAGGAGCTGCCCGATGGTCCTGCCGTTCCGGTCTGCCCGCCTGGTCGTGGTTCCGATGCTGGCCACCCTGTCGCTTGCGATGGGGGCTGCGCCGGCCGGGGCCCAGAATGTCGAGGTGCGCGGCGTCAACGCCATCGACTTCGGCTCCATCGACCGGCAGGTCGACATGGCGCTGGACAGTCTGGCGCCCGGGGCGTCGATGACCATCGAGACCCCCACCCGCGCCCGAGTGCGCATCCTGCCTCAGGAGAGCCGGCCGGATCTGAACCCGGCGCCGGGCAGCGACTGCCGCGCCTATCGCTATGACTATACTCATGCCGACGAGTCCGCGACGCTGGAGATCCACGGCGTGCGCTGCCGCTCGCCCGGGGGCTACTGGGTGATGCTGGGCGACGAGGAAATCGTCCGGGTGCGGCCGCGTGGCGGCGGCGCGGTGGCCAAGCCGGCCGCGCCCGCAGTCGCCCCGCCAGTGGCACAGGCGCTTGTGCCGGCCGGCCCGGTTGGCATCCCCAAACCCAATCCGCTGGTGATCGCACGGGAAGAGGCGCCCGCCGAGCCCCCGGCCGAGCTGCCGCCGGTGGAAAGCGCGGCCGCGACGCCGGATGCGCCGGTCGCCTCCGGCGAAGCAGCTCCGTCCCAGGAGGGTGGCCGGGTGGTCTATCCCGGTGGTCCCGAGAGCCCGGCGCCGGCGCCAGCCGTCGCGGTTGCCGGCGAGCCGGATCCCGATGTGGTGGCCGGTCTTCAGCTGCTGCGCTATCTGCCGCCGGACCAGCCGGCGTCGGCCTCGGAAGTGGGCCGGGCGCTGTCGGAATTTGCCGCCGACGAGGGCGTGCCGCCGGATGTGGCGGTGCTGAAGGCCCGGCTGGAAGAGGCGCTGTCGCGCAACCGGATGCTGGTCTCGTGCGGCCGCAGCGGTCCCGGCGCCTGCCTGCAGGCGCGTTAAGCGAAGGGCCCCGCCTGCCTGCAGGCGCGATGGACCAGAAGTCCGCCCGTCGGCGCGATGGGCGGGGCATCCGCCCGCTGCACGACAGGATCGGGGCCGCTCAGGCGGGCGCCGGGACGAAAAAAGGGCCGGGTTTCCCCGGCCCTGTCATCGTTCAAGTGGTCCAGCGGATCAGGACGGCTGGGCGAGGCAGGCGGTGAGAGCGCCGGACAGTGCCTTCATCATCTGCGGATACTGGTCCGGACCGGCGGGAATGTCGGAGCCGAGCGGATCGAGCACGCCGGTGCGGGCCTTGGTGCCGTCGATGACGGTCTGCACCAGACGCGGCTCGAACTGCGGTTCCGAGAACACGCACGGCGCACCCAGCTCCTGAATGCGGGCGTGGATCGCCTTCACCCGGTCGGCGCCCGGCTGGCGGGTGGGGTCAAGGGTGATGGAGCCCTGACCATCGAGAGCGTAGCGCTTCTCAAAATACTGATAGGCATCGTGGAAGACGATGTAGGGCTTGTCCTTGATCGACGCGAGGCTTGCCTTCAGCTCGGCATCAAGAGCGGTGAGTTTCTCTTTCTCGGCAGCGGCATTGGCCTGATAGCGGGCGGCGTTGGCCGGATCGGCCTTGGCAAGGGTGGCCGCGATCTGGTCGGTCATCACGATCGCGTTCGTCGGGTCCAGCCACACATGCAGGTCGGTGTTGCCCTCGTCATGATCGTGGCCGTCATGGTCATGGCCGGCGTGGGCGTCCTTGGCGTCATGATCATGGTCATGATCGTCGCCGGCCTTGGCGGTGTGGTCGTGGCCGCGGTCATCATGATCGTCGTGGCCGGCCTCGCCTTCATGGGCGTGGGTGTGCTTCTCCCAGATGCCGCCGGCGCGGCGCTCGCGCAGGGTCAGCCCGGGGGTCTCGGCGAGAGCCACCACGGTCGCGCCCTTGGGCAGCGCCTCGATCGGGCCTTCAAGGAAGGTTTCCATGTCCTCGTCCACCCAGAAGACGACATTGGCATTGGCCAGCGCCCGGGCGTCCGACGGCTTCAGCTGGTAGGCGTGCTCGGAGCCGGCGCCCTTCACCAGCAGATCGGGCGTGCCGACGCCCTGCATCACCGCCGCCACCAGGGAATGGACCGGCAGGATCGACGCCACCACCCGGGGCGCCTCCGCCGCACCGGCAGGACCGCCAAGCGCCGTGGTGGCGAGAAGGGCAGCGCCGGCGACAAGCCGGAGAGGGGACAGCAGCATGATGCAACTCCTGGGTGGATAATGGATCCCTCCGGCCCGCTGCCGGGGGCAGGGGCCGGCGACCCGGAGGACGTCCGCGGGGCGCCCCTCCCGAGGCGCCGGACACGAAACAGCCGGATGTTGGCGATCGGACCTCGGCCTCAGCCCCCTTGACGCGGGGCCGGCTTCGTCCGATCGAAAGGGCAGGCCCGCCCCGTCTGGCACAGGAAGCGGTGGCGTGTCCCGGGAGTGTTATATTATAACGTTGCGTCGCCTGCCAAGCCCTGATGCGTCCGGGCGGGGCCGACGGCGGATCGCCCCTCGGGGCAGGCTGCGGATGGAAGGATGGTCCCATGAGCGGGACGCGGCGTCTGGTGACGGTCACCGGGCTATCGGTCGATCTCGGCGGCCGGCAGATCCTCAGGGATATCGAGCTGGCGGTGGATGCCGGCGAGATCGTCACGCTGATCGGGCCCAATGGCGGCGGCAAGTCCACTCTGGTGAAGACGGTGCTGGGCCTCGTGCGCCCCTCGTCCGGCCGGGTGGAGCGGGCGGCGGGCCTCCGGATCGGCTATGTGCCGCAAAAGCTCTCCATCGGCTGGTCGATGCCGCTGACGGTGGCGCGCCTGATGACGCTGACGGTGCGCGCCAGCCGGGCCGCCGTGCTGGCGGCGCTGGAGGAAACCGGCGTTGCCCATCTGGCCGAGGCCCAGGCTCACACTCTCTCGGGCGGCGAGTTCCAGCGCGTGCTGATCGCCCGCGCCCTGATGGCCCGGCCGGACCTTCTGGTGCTGGACGAGCCGGTGCAGGGGGTGGATTTCACCGGCGAGCAGGCGCTCTACCAGCTCATTTCCGAGGTGCGCACCCGGCGCGGCTGCGGCGTGCTTCTCGTCTCCCATGATCTTCATGTGGTGATGGCGGCCACCGACCGGGTGTTCTGTCTCAACGGCCATGTGTGCTGTGCCGGCGTGCCCTCGGTGGTGGCGGATGATCCTGCCTATGCCCGCCTGTTCGGCCCGCGCGCCGGCCTCGCCATCTATCGCCACCACCATGACCATGTGCACCCGATGGGGCCCCATGATCCCGCCTGCACCCACGATCATGACCACGATCACGGGCATGCCCATGCGCACAGCCATGAGCATGCGCACGCCCATGACCATGATCCGGCCGGCCATGCTCACTCTCACGGACCGGCGGCCCGGGCGGAGGCGCACTGATGCTCGATGATTTTCTCGTGCGCGCGGCGCTGGCCGGTTTTGGCGTGGCGCTGGTGGCGGCGCCCCTTGGCTGCTTCGTCATGTGGCGCCGCATGGCCTATTTCGGCGACACCATGGCCCATGCCGCCCTGCTGGGGGTGGCGCTGGGCTTTGCCGCCGGTCTGGCGCTGCCGGTGGGCGTGCTCCTCGTCTGCGTGCTGGTGGCGGCCCTTCTCCTGATGCTGGAGCGGGTGAAGACCATCCCGTCGGATGCGCTGCTCGGCATCCTCTCCCATGCCAGCCTGTCGGTGGGGCTGGTGGCCCTGGGCTTCATGACGTGGATCCGGGTGGACCTGATGGGCTACCTGTTCGGCGATGTGCTGGCGGTCTCGCGGATGGATGTGGCGGCCGTCTGGGCCGGCGGCGCCGTGGTGCTGGCGGTGCTGGTGGCCACCTGGCGCGACCTTCTGGCCGCCACCGTCGATCCCGATCTGGCGCGCGCCGAGGGCGTGCCGGTGGATCGCGCCCGCATCCTGTTCATGGGCCTGATCGCGCTGACGATTGCGGTCGCCATGAAGATCGTCGGCATCCTGCTCATCACCTCGCTCCTCATCATCCCGGCAGCCGCTGCCCGGCGCTTCGCCCGCACCCCCGAGGGCATGGCCGCCATTGCCGCCGGCATCGGCACGCTGGCGGTGGCCGGCGGGCTCGGCCTGTCGGTGATCGCCGACACCCCGTCCGGCCCCTCCATCGTGGTGGCCGCGCTGGTGCTCTTCCTTCTGGGGCTGGTGCTGCCGGCGCCGAAATCCGCGTGAAGCGACGGCGCTTTCCGGGGAGAGGGGAGATGGCTGCGTGTGGTCGACTCCGGCCGCGGGCGATGGTAGAAGGTGTTAATGAGGCGCCGTGTCCCTGCCATCTGGGGGAGCGGGCCGTCATCAAGGGGTGATCCGGCTGCTCGCGGGCCGGTCAGGGAGAGCATGACCACCACGGTTCCCTTTCTGAAGATGAATGGGCTCGGCAACGAGATCCTCGTCGTCGACCTGCGTCAGGGCGGGGAAGCGCTGTCTGCCGACGTCGTTCGGCTGTGGGGGGCTCCCGATCATCCGCTTCATTTCGATCAGCTCATGGCGCTCCATCCCGGACAGAACGGGGCGGTGGCCGACATGCGCATCTACAATTGCGATGGCTCCGAAAGCTCGGCCTGCGGCAACGGCACGCGCTGTGTTGCTGCCTATCTGATGGCCGAGAGCGGATGCCGCGCCCTTGTGCTCGACAGCGCCGCCGGCCGCCTGATGACGACGGCCGGCGAGCGGCTGGACCAGATCACCGTGGACATGGGCGCGCCCCGCTTCGGCTGGGCCGAGATTCCGCTCGCCCAACCGGTGGAGGATACCCGCGCCGTGCGCTTCGACCTGCCGGGGGCGGGCCTGCCGGCCACCTTCTCGGCGGTGTCCATGGGCAATCCGCACGCCATCTTCTTCGTGCCCGATCTGGATGCCTTCGATCTTGCGGTCGTGGGGCCGAAGGTGGAGCATCATCCGCTGTTTCCCCAGAAGGTGAACCTGTCGCTGGTGCGGGTGGACAGCCCCGAGGCCGTCACCATGAAGGTGTGGGAACGCGGCGCCGGCGCCACGCTTGCCTGTGGCACGGCGGCCTGCGCCATTGCCGCGGCGGGTGCCCGGGCGGGGCTGACAAAGCGTCAGGTGGCGGTGACGCTGCCCGGCGGCGTGCTCCATCTCGACTGGCGGGAGAGCGACGGCCACATGCTGATGACCGGCCCGGCGACGCATGAATTCTCCGGCCGGCTCGATCCGCTGACCGGTGCCTTCGCGCGCATGGCGGAGGCTGCCTGATGGCCATTGATCTCGTCACCTTCGGCTGCCGCCTCAACACGGTGGAGTCGGAGACCATGCGCCGCAATGCCGAGGGCGCGGGGCTGGATGACACCGTCATCATCAACACCTGCGCCGTGACCGGCGAGGCCGTGCGACAGGCCCGGCAGGCGATCCGCCGCGCCCGGCGCGAGCGCCCGGATGCCCGCATCGTCGTCACCGGCTGTGCCGCCCAGACCGAGCCCGGCACCTTCTCGGCCATGCCCGAGGTGGATTTCGTCATCGGCCAGGGCGAGAAGATGGCGCCGGAAACCTGGAACCGGCTGACCACGCCGGCCCCCGGCCCGGATTTTGGCCTTGCCGCCGCCGAACGGGTGCAGGTGAACGACATCGCCGCGCTCACGGAGACCGGCGCGCATCTGGTGGAAGGCTTCGAGGGCCGCACCCGCGCCTTCGTGCAGGTGCAGAATGGCTGCGATCATCGCTGCACCTTCTGCATCATTCCCTATGGCCGCGGCCCCTCGCGCTCGGTGCCCATGGGCGCCGTCGTCGACCAGATCCGCCGGCTGGTGGAAAATGGTTATCGCGAGGTGGTGCTGACCGGCGTCGACCTGACATCGTGGGGGCAGGACCTGCCGGGCGACATGTATCTGGGCACGCTGGTGCGCCAGATCCTGCGCCATGTGCCTGAGCTGCCGCGGCTGCGCATTTCCTCCATCGATTCCGTCGAGGCCGATCCCGAGCTGATGCGGGCGATTGCCGAGGAAGAGCGGCTGATGCCGCATCTGCATCTCTCGCTGCAGGCGGGCGACGACATGGTGCTGAAGCGCATGAAGCGCCGGCATCTGAGGGTCCAGTCCATCGAATTCTGCGCCGAGGTGCGGCGTCTGCGGCCCGACATGGTGTTCGGCGCCGATCTCATCGCCGGTTTCCCGACGGAAACCGAGGCGATGTTTGAAAACTCCCTGCGTCTGGTCGACGAGTGCGGCCTCACCTTCCTGCACGTCTTCCCCTATTCGCCGCGCAAGGGTACGCCCGCCGCGCGGATGCCCCAGGTGGACCCGCGCATTTCCCGGGAGCGCGCCGCGCGCCTCAGGGCTGCCGGCGAGGCCCGGCTTCTCCAGCATCTTTCCGGCGAGGTCGGCGGTGTCCGCCGTGTCCTCATCGAGAAGGACGGCCTTGGCCGTACTGAGCCTTTCACGCCCGTGGTGATTACCGGCGGCCGGCCGGGCGAGATCATTCCTGCGCGCATCACCGGGCACACCGGTCGCGCGCTCGTCGCCGAGGCAGCCTGAGACGACCATGAGCAGAGACGACGGGGACAAGCGCGGCTTTTTCGGCAAGATCTTCCTCGCCAAGCCGCCGCGCCATGAACACCCGCCCGAGGTGATTGAACCGCTGCGGCCGAAAAAGCCCGTGCCCGCGCCGGAACCGGCGAAGGCCGAGCCGGTGGCACCGCCGGAGCCCGCTCCGGCCCCGGTTGCGCCGGTTGTGGAAGCGGCTCCGGAGGCGATCGCGCCGGCTCCCGTCGCGGTGCCCGAGGCGGTTGCCGAACGCATGCCGGCGCCTGCCGTGGAGGCGGTGCCGCAGGCGGCCGAGCCGGTTGCTCTTCCCGAGCCTGAGCCCGAACCGGTTGCCGCGCTGCCGGAGGCGCCTGCTCCGGTCGTCGAACCGGTGGCCGTGGTCGAGCCGGCGGAGCCTGTGGCTCCCGAGGTCGCGCCCGAGATTTCCCCGGAACCGGAAGTGCCTGTTGCCGAGGCCGTCGCCGAGGAGGGGACGCCGGAACCGGAATCCGAGGTCCATGCGGCTGAGCCTGTTCCCGAGCCGGAGCCGCAAGCGGCGCCCGAGCCTGTGGCCGAAGTTGCGCCGGTTGTCCCGGTCGTGCCGGCCGCAGTGCCGGAGCCGGTGTTTGCGCCGACGGTTGTCGAGACGGTTGCGCCGGCCGAGGAGCCGGTGGGCTTTCTCACCCGGCTGAAGCGTGGCCTGTCGCGCACCAGCGGGGCGCTGGCGGGCGGCATCACGGCGCTGTTCACCAAGCGCAAGCTCGATGCGGCGACGCTGCAGGATCTGGAAGACCTGCTGATCCAGGCCGATCTGGGCGTGGAAACGGCGACGGCGATTGCCGACCGGCTGTCCAAGGGGCGCCATGACCGGCAGGTGTCGGACGAGGAAGTCCGGACCGTGCTGGCCGAAGAGATCGAGGCGGTGCTGAAGCCGGTGGCCAAGCCCCTGGTGATCGACCCGAAGCTGAAGCCCCATGTGGTGCTGGTGGTGGGCGTCAACGGCACCGGCAAGACGACGACCATCGGCAAGCTGGCGGCGCGGCTGACCCGCACCGGCAAGTCGGTGACCATGGTCGCCGGCGACACCTTCCGGGCCGCGGCCATCGAGCAGCTCAAGGTGTGGGGTACCCGCGCCGGCGCCAAGGTGATCTCGAAGGGGCAGGGGGCGGATGCCGCCGGTCTGGTGTTCGATGCCTTTGCCGAGGCGAAGGCGGAGGGCACCGACGTTCTCCTCGTCGACACTGCCGGCCGGTTGCAGAACCGCGCCGAGCTGATGGCCGAGCTGGAAAAGGTCATCCGCGTGATCCGCAAGCAGGATCCGACGGCGCCCCATGATGTGCTCCTGGTGCTGGACGCGACCACCGGCCAGAACGCCATGACCCAGGTGGAAGTGTTCGGCCGTTCGGCTGGCGTCACCGGTCTGGTGATGACCAAGCTCGACGGCACCGCCCGCGGCGGCATCCTCGTCGCCATCTCGGCGCGCCATGCCATCCCGGTGCACCTGATCGGCGTCGGTGAGACCGTCGAGGATCTGGCGCCCTTCGATCCGAAGGCCTTCGGCCGGGCGATTGCCGGTCTGGAGTGAGCCGGAATTCTCTTTTCTGAACAGAAAAGGGAAAGGGTCCGGGAAGCCACGGCTTCCCGGTCAGGGGTTCGGGGGCAGAGGCCCCCGAAGGGCCTGAGATGGGCCTACCACGCCCTGAGCGGATAGGTCTCCTCCACCAGATAAGGCCCGCCGCCGACGGACTCCCGGGCGGAAAACAGGGTGAACTGCTCCACCAGGAAGGGCTGGGCGGTGAAGCCGCCGCGCAGCGCCAGCCAGCCGGCCACTTCCGCCGGATTGCTGCGGCGCAGCCGGGCAAGGGTGACGTGGGGCGTGAACTTGCGCGGCTCCGGCTTGAGGCCGAGGCGCTGGCACAGCCGTTCCAGATCCGCCTGCAGTTCCTTCAGCTCCGGCGTCGGCTCGACGCGGGCGTAGACGGAGTGGGGCTTGTCGGCGCCGAACACGTCGATGCCCGCCAGCCGCACCTGAAATTCCGTGCGTTCCACCCGGTCGAGGGCGTGGACCAGCTCGTCGGCGGTACGGTCGTCGATGTCGCCGACGAAGCGGAGGGTGATGTGGTAGTCGGCGGGCTCGATCCAGCGGGCGCCGGGCAGGCCGCCGCGCAGTCCTGAAAGGGCGAGCGCGACAGACGGCGGAATCTCCAGCCCCGCGAAGAGCCTCGGCATCGCCATCCTCCTTCGGTCGAATCGGGCCGGTCTGCCCGACAGGGGCAATGATAACCGGCGGGGGGCGGCCCGGCGCCATGCGACAAAATCGGGCCGGGCCTGTCAGGGTCACTTGATCCGCGGGGGGCTCCCGTCGGACAACGGAACACCTGTCCGGTCTCGGGGCGTGTCCCTGAGTCTCCGGCGCTTCCCCCTGCGTGCGGTTTCCGTCCCCAAAACGGCAGCCGGGGCATCTGTAGCCCTCATACCAAAGATCCTTGAAAAGGACTCTTTGGTATTCCGATGCGAATTTTTCATGCCATTGGAGCAATTGAGAAATTCGCTGCTCTTCAGATGCACGGTGCGGTCAGCACTTCGTGCGGCTGGTATCAGGGCTTCCGTGATGGATCGGCGATCCCGCGGCAGCGCCTTCCGACGAGAGGATTTCCCATGGCCCCGTTGCCCGCCTGCAGCTTTCCGAATGGTCTCTCGGTTCCGGCAATCGGGCAGGGAACCTGGGGCATGGGCGAGGATATCCGCCGGCGCAAGGCCGAGGTCGCGGCCCTGCGGCAGGGGCTGGATCTGGGGCTGACCCTGATCGACACCGCGGAAATGTATGCCGAGGGCGGCGCCGAGGAGGTGACGGCCGAGGCCATTGCCGGGCGCCGCGACGAGGTGGTGCTGGTCTCCAAGGTGCTGCCCCATCATGCCGACCGGGCCGGCACCATTGCCGCCTGCGAGAACAGCCTCACGCGGCTGAAGACCGACCGCATCGACATCTATCTCCTGCACTGGCGGGATCATGTCGCGCTGGAGGAGACGCTGTCCGGCCTGATCGCCCTTCAGGAAGCCGGCAAGATCGGCGGCTGGGGCGTCTCGAATTTTGATCCGCGGGATATGGCGGAGCTGCTGGCGCTGCCGGGAGCGGCGGACATCCAGACCAATCAGGTACTCTACAATCTCATGCGCCGGGGCATCGAGTTTGATCTGCTGCCGGCGGCACGCGCCGCGCATCTGCCGGTGATGGCCTATTCCCCCATCGAGCAGGGCGCCCTGCCGCGCCATCCGGCGGTGAAGGCGGTGGCGGCGCGCCATGGCGTCTCGCCGGCGGTGGTGGCGCTGGCGTGGGTGATTTCCGGCGGCGGCGTCATGGCGATCCCCAAGGCCGTCTCGCCGGAGCATGTGCAGGATTCCCGGCGGGCGCTGGAGCTGACCCTGACCGCGGAGGATTTCGCCGCTCTCGACCGCGCCTTCCCCGCGCCCACGCGAGCCGTGCCGCTGGAAATGATCTGAACGCCGGTCCTGGAGCCCGTTTTCCCGAGAGGCCGGTGCACTTCGTCCGACGTCCATATTTCATTCTTTCGAAGATTGGAATATATGGACGTGCTCTACCGGCCGGATCCGTCGGCGCGGCAGAATCGACCGGGTGCGTCCGTGCGGGTGGACGCTTGCCCGGCGGGCATGGGAAAAACGGACGGGACCGGACGATCCGCCTGCCGGCACGGCGCAATCGGGCAGGGATCCTCTTCCGGACGGAGACGGGCGTGGACATCTATCTTCCGATCGCCGGGATGCCGGTGAATGTCCTGATGATGATCGCCGTCGGCGGCGTGGTCGGGTTCGTGTCGGGGCTGTTCGGGGTGGGCGGCGGCTTCCTGCTGACGCCGCTGCTGATCTTTTCCGGCATTCCCCATGCGGTGGCGGTGGCCACCGTGACGCCTCAGGTGGTGGCGTCCTCCACCTCCGGCGCGCTGTCCTACTGGCGCAAGAAGGCGATCGACTTCAAGCTTTCCGGGGTGCTGTTCGTCACCGGCTCGGCGGGCACGGTCACCGGCGCCTGGGTGTTCGGCATTCTCGACCGCGCCGGCCAGATCGATATCGTGGTGGCGCTGGCCTATATGTGCCTGCTCGGCTTCATCGGCATCACCATGCTGATCGAATCCGTGCGGGCGATGCGGCGCACGGCGAAGGCCGCCAGGGCCGGGGCTCCGCCGCCGGTGCGCCGGCGCGGCGAGCGCGGCTGGGTGCAGAAGCTGCCCTTCCGCATGCGCTTCCGCAAGGCGAAGCTCTATGTGAGCATCATCCCCATCATTCTCATCGGCTACTGCGTCGGCTTCATCGGCACGCTGCTCGGCATTGGCGGCGGCTTCCTGCTGGTGCCGGCCATGATCTACATTCTGGGCGTGCCCACCTCCATCGTCATCGGCACATCGCTGGTGCAGATCCTCACCACCATGTCGGTGGGCACCGTGTCGCTGGCCAT
The DNA here is from genome assembly GCA_050689115.1 of Segnochrobactraceae bacterium EtOH-i3. Lineage (GTDB taxonomy): Bacteria > Pseudomonadota > Alphaproteobacteria > Rhizobiales > Segnochrobactraceae > JBBSSF01. Next base: position 85,805 of record JBOGCN010000003.1, read on the forward strand.
CACCACCGGCACCGTGGATGGCGTGCTCGCCTTCCTGCTGATGATCGGCGGCGTCATCGGCGCCCAGTTCGGCGCCTCCATGGGGCTGCGGCTGCGCGGCGACCATCTGCGCTTCCTGCTCGCCATCCTCGTGCTGGCCGTCGGCGTGCGTTTCGCGGTGTCGCTCACCTTCACCCCGTCCGATCTGTTCTCTCTCTCGGTGCTGCAGGGGATCCGGCCATGAGCCCGTCATTCCGGTTTGCCCGGCGGATGGCTCTTGCGCTCGCCGCCCTTCTTTTCGTCAGCGCGTGGCCTGCCGGGGCCCAGACCCTGGTGACGGCCCTGTCGGCCCGGCGCATCGACATCACCTCCAATTTCTCCGGCCATGATCTGGAAGTGTTCGGCGTGGTCGAGCTTGACCGGCCGGGCAGCGACCAGCCGGCGCCGTTTGATGTGGTGGTGACGGTGCGCGGCCACGCCCAGCGGGTGGCGGTGCGCCGCAAGGAGCATGTGGCCGGCATCTGGCTCAACCGCGCCTCGGTCACCTTCGCCGATGTGCCGTCCTTCTATGCGCTGGCGACCTCGGCCCCGCTCGACCGCATTGCCGCCGCTCCGGTGCTGGAGGCGGCGGGCATCGGCTCCGGTGGCGCCGGGCTTCAGCCGGAGCAGCCGCTGTCGCCCGAGGAGCTGTCCTACTGGCGCGAGGCGCTGGTGTCGGAGCGGCTGCGCGCCGGCACCTGGGAGGAGGCGATCGGCGGGGTGGAACTGATCACGCCGCGCTTCTTCCGCGCCACCGTGCGGCTGCCGGCCCATGTTGGCGCCGGCGATTATGAGGTGGCGGTGTCGCTATTCTCCGCCGGCCAGCGCGTGGGGCTCGACCGCCAGTCCTTCACCATCGCCAAGTCGGGCTTCGAGGCCCGGGTGGCCGATCTCTCCCGGGCGAGCCCCATCCTCTATGGCCTCGCCGTGGTGGCCATGGCGCTGGGCACCGGCTGGATCGGCGGCATCGTCTTCCGCAAGGACTGAACAAAAAAGACTGAGACAAAAAAGGGAGGGCCGGATGCCGGTCCTCCCGCAGGCGTTCCTCAGCGCAGGAAGAAGAAGCCGATCCCGGCGGCAACCGCCATCAGCGGGATCGGGTTGATCCGGGCGGTCATGAGGATGCCGAGCACCACGGCGGTGATCATCGCCGTGTCCCATCCGGTCACGGTGCCCTTGCCGATGCTGTAGGCGCCCGACAGCAGCAGGCCGATGGAGACCGGCGCGAGGCCGCGACGGATGGATTCCCGCCAGGGCCAGCCCTCCAGCCGGTTCCACAGCCGGCCGACGAACAGGGTCAGCAGTCCCGTCGGCAGGAAGAAGGCGAGCACCACCACCAGCGCGCCGACGGGGCCGGCGACCCACTGGCCGATGCCGGCGATCATCATCATGTTCGGCCCGGGCGCCACCTGGCCGATGCTGTAGAGATGGATGAGCTGGGGGAAGGTCATCCAGTGGTGCACGTCCACCACCAGATGCTTCATTTCCGGAAAGGCGGCCATGCCGCCGCCAACCGTCAGCAGCGACAGATAGGCAAAGACGAGGGCGAGACCCGGCAGCTCCTTCATGGCGTGTCCCCGTCCCGCGGCAGGGTAGCCGGCCGATACCAGAGAATGGCCAGCGCCCCGACCACGGCCAGCACCAGCAGCACCGACTGGTGCAGCACCGTGACGCCGATCACCGTGAGGCCGACGAAGATCGCGTCCGCCCACTGGCTGAGGGTCTTGCGGGCAAGCTGCAGGGTGACGGAGAGCACCAGCCCGACGGCGGCCGCCGACACGCCATGCAGTGCGCCGCCGATGCCGGGACTGGCATTGCCGGCCGAGGCATAGAGCAGGGCCGCGCCCACCATCATCAGCCCGCCGGGCAGGCAGATGCCGGCCAGCGCACAGCAGGCGCCAGCGAAGCCCCGCAACCGGTCGCCCACCAGAATGGCCATGTTGGAGGCGTTCAGCCCCGGCAGCGACTGGCAGACCGACAGCAGCTCCACGAAGGTCTTGTCATCCAGCCATTTGTGCTGGCCGACAATGCCGCTGCGCAGATAGGCGACGACACCGCCGCCGAAACTGGTGGCGCCGATGATGAAAAAGCCGAGGAAGATCTGCAGCAGGCTGACCTCGGGCACCGGCGGAGAGGATCCGGCCGGTGCAGGAGCGGGGGCGGCCTCACTCATGGGTCACCGGGCCGGCACCCTTCAGATGATAGACGGCGGCGGTCTTGGTGGTGCCAAGCTCCACCCAGTCGCGGGCCTCGTCCTGCAGGGCCATGAAGAAATCGGTGTGGCGCTGCAGCGCCTTCGGGCTGATGTCGCTGATCTGGTTGTAGCGGACCTGATAGGAGAACTCGCCGACCAGATGGAACTGTTCACCCCGGGTGCGCCACAGCGAGACATTGCACGGCGCAACCATGCCCTTGCCGAAGTCGAGGGGGCCGAGATCGAGCAGGACTTCTTCCACCGCGGTCTGGTTGACCAGTTTCACATGATGGGGATGCTCGGCAAAAATGGGTGCCAGAGCCGGGAAGACGTGGACGAGGGTATCCGGCGAGGTCGGGTCATTGAGGCCGCGCGGCCGGAAGGGAAACTGCACATTGTGGGAGAACAGCGAGCGGACGCCGCCCAGCCGGTTCTTCAGCGGCAGGATCTCTTCCTTGAACTTCACCTTGTAGCTGCCGCGGATCTGCGGGCGCACATCGAGAGCCGTTGCCGCCTCGCGATCGGGATGGCGGTACTTGAACACCAGCTCCGGCTCACCGACCGGGAAGCCATCCACATAGGTGAGGCGCTGGCGCAGGATGAAGGCGTTGCGATAGAGCGCATAATCCGCCGTGTCGAAGAACAGCACTTCCCGGATCTGCGGCCGCACGCCCCGGCGCGCATCGGGATCGAAGCCGACGCCGATGCGCTTGGCTACCCGGTTCACGATCTTGGCGAAGTCGTGGAAGTCCTGCAGGGCCTGAAACCGCAGCCCCTTCAGGATGATCTTCGCTTCGAGATAGTGGACGTCATCATAAGGATGCCCGTCGGCATAAAGCCGCTCGTCGGCCGGGGACGCGCTTTCTTCGGCCGTCGGCGCGGGAGGGACGGCCGGAGCGGGCGGGGCAGGGGGATTCTCAGTCCGGGACACGGTTCACCTGATCGACATCTGTGATGCGCTGCGGCCCGACGAAGGCGCGGGGCGCTCAAAACCCCGGGGCCCTGCGGTCCGGCACCACCGCCGTCATCCGCCCCCCGTCATCCGGCGTCGGCAGGGCAGATATCTGCAGGCGTCGCGACTCGGGACAGTCTGCCGCGCGGCCGATCAATGTCCAGTAAATGCCGGGCGTCCGGTCGGAAATGACGCATCGGCGCTGCCGGCGGCGGGCGTCAGCCCTCCGGGCTCGCCTCGCCGAAGCCGAGACCCATCTGCTCCGAGGGCAGGCGGGCCGGCGGCGAGATGCCGACATGATCGAACGCCGCCTTGGTGAGGATGCGGCCGCGCGGCGTGCGGGCGACGAAGCCCTGCTGGATCAGATAGGGCTCGACGATTTCCTCGATGGCATCCCGCGGCTCCGAGAGGGCGGCGGCGATGGTCTCGATGCCGACGGGGCCGCCGGTGAAGGTCTCGGCGATGAGGCGCAGATAGCGCCGGTCGAGCAGGTCGAGGCCGGCATGGTCGACGTCGAGCTTCAGCAGGGAATCGTCGGCCAGTGCCGCGTCGATGGCGTCGGCCTTGGCCACGATGGCGAAATCCCGCACCCGGCGCAGCAGCCGGCCGGCGATGCGCGGCGTGCCGCGGGCGCGGCGGGCGATCTCGCGCGCGCCATCCTCGGTGATGCCGACGGACAGCAGCCCGGCGCCCCGGGTGACGATCGCCTGCAGCTCGTCGACGGAATAGAACTCCAGCCGCAGCGGAATGCCGAAGCGGTCGCGCAGCGGGTTGGTGAGCAGGCCAAGCCGGGTCGTCGCCCCCACCAGGGTGAAGCGGGCGAGATCAATGCGCACCGAACGCGCCGCCGGGCCCTCACCGATGATGAGGTCGAGCTTGTAGTCCTCCATCGCCGGATAGAGCACTTCCTCCACCACCGGCGAGAGACGGTGAATCTCGTCGATAAAGAGAACGTCGCGGTCTTCAAGATTGGTCAGCAGCGCCGCGAGATCGCCGGCCTTGGCGATCACCGGACCGGCGGTGGCGCGGAAATTGACGCCCAGTTCATGGGCGACGATCTGGGCCATGGTGGTCTTGCCGAGGCCCGGCGGGCCCACCAGCAGCACATGATCCAGCGCCTCGCCCCGGGTGCGCGCCGCCTCCACGAATACCGAGAGATTGGTGCGCGCCTTGGCCTGACCGATGAACTCTTCCAGAGCCCGCGGCCGCAGCGCTGCATCCGCATCATCGGGACGCTTGGTGCCGGAGAGAAGGCGCGGTGCGGGATCAGGCACGGTCGGACGAGGCCTCCGGTTCGGGAGCGGCAGGCGCGGCCCCGGGATTCGGGGGGCGCCGGAGGTCTTCCTATAGCATCCGCCGCCGGCCGGGGGAGAGTGTTTCCGACTTGTTCCCGTTTTTCACCGGGGAGGGGAGAGCCCCCCGGGAACTCAGAGCAGCGCGGCGATGGCCGCTTCCGTCAGCGGCTTGCGCACCACCACGGGCGGGCGTTTCACGCTGCCGGAGATTTCCCGGTCGATGGCCGTCTGGGGCAGGCCCGACATGATGACCACCCGCGGCGGATCGGCCAGCTCGTTGATCCAGCGCACCACCTGCACCCCGGAGATGCCGGGCAGCGCCAGATCGACGATGACGAGATCCTCATGGTGCGGCGGCGCCAGTTCGAAGAAGCTCTCGGCATCGGGATGACACGAGACCTCATGGCCCAGCTGCTCCAGAAGCAGCCGTAGCGCATGGGACACGCCCGGATCATCTTCCAGGATGTGGATCATCGGACAGCTCGCCTTGTTGGCGGAATCCGAAGCGCGCCCGGGAACTCGCACGGCGCGCATCCGGGATCCCGGTGCCTGTTGTCTCCGCTGGGCCCCCGCCGCGGACATGCCGAAATATCAATGCCGTCGGCCCTCTCCCGCCATTCGGGATGCTACGGATCCGGATTCCTCCCGTCTTCCAGATGAGGGAGGCGGCATGAAATCGCTTCCCGCTTGCAAGAAGAGGGGAGGTTTTTCTGTCATCCGGATCTGGTATAAAGACGCTCTCACTTTCGCTCCGTGCCGTTCCCTCCCGGCTGGCCGGAGCAGTCTCGGGTTTTCCAGAAAGCGGGCTGGCATGTCCTTCACGAAGCGGATTGCGCTCGGAAGCGTCGCGGTGGGCGTGATCGTCTTCGCGATCAAGTATCTGGCCTATTATGTCACCGGCAGTATCGCGCTCTATTCCGATGCGCTGGAAAGCATCATCAACATCACGACGTCGCTGGCAGCCCTCATCGCCATTTCGGTGAGTGCCCAGCCGCCGGATTCCAACCATCCCTTCGGGCACGAGAAGGCGGAATATTTCTCCGCCGTGCTGGAAGGTGTGCTGATCGTGGTGGCAGCCGGGGCGATTTTGAACGAGGCGTGGAAGGGGTTTCTCGACCCCCGGCCCATCGACGCGCCGGCCCTCGGTCTGGCGATCAATGCCGGGGCGAGCGTGCTCAACGGCATCTGGGGCTATGTGCTGGTGAAGGTCGGCCGCAGCCACCGCTCGCCGGCGCTGGTGGCCGATGGCAAGCATGTGCTGACCGATGTGTGGACCTCCGTCGGCGTGGTCGTCGGTGTCGCCGCGGCGGCGCTGTCGGGCTGGATGCAGCTGGACGCCATCGTCGCCGCCGCCGTCGCTCTCAACATCCTGTGGACCGGCTGGGGGCTGATGCGCGAAAGCGTCGGCGGCCTCATGGACGAGGGCCTGCCCGATCATGAGCTGGAGGCGATCCGGCAGGTGATCTCGGCCCATGCCGATGGCGCCATCGAAGCCCACGACCTCAAGACCCGCCGCGCCGGCCGCACCACCTTCGTGGAGTTCCACCTGGTGGTGGCCGGCGAGATGACCGTCGAGGACTCCCACGCCATCTGCGACCGGCTGGAGGAGGCCATCGAAAAGCTCATCCCCGACGCCCGCATTTCCATTCATGTGGAGCCGCGGGAAAAGGCCAAGCTCAGCGGTGTCCCGGTGGTGTGAGCATATATACTGTTAAATTGAGATCTATATATAAATTATATATTTAAGAGCTTTGTAATTTCAAGGAAAATGGAATTCTATTTTTATGATTTACTTGCGTAACTCGGAGGGTAAGCGAATGACGTTCCGATCGACCGCAGGACACGACACGGAAATCGGTCGCATCCAACGCACCTTTTAGGTGAGTTATCGTGTTCATACCCTCTCTGATTATAATGTAACGGGGCGCAGGACTATGATGAATGAGTATGAATGCAGCCAGAGCAAGGCGATCGTAAAGTGGAAAGAGGAGGAACCGGGGGTCGCGAGCAAGGCTGTCGGGTATCTTCTCGGGCCAGTGATGTGGGGGTTAGAAAAAATTATCCCGGTTTCGGCCATTGAAGCCGCGATGGAGGCATCTGACTGGCTTGCTTGCAAGACAATTCCTGTGCCGTCGGCAGATGGTCGTGGACGGTCTCTCGAAGAGTGTGACAACGAGGCGAATGAGGTCCACGACTGGGCGATCGGCTACGCGGCAACCGAAGGATTAGCGACAGGAGCGGTTGGCCTTCTGGGTATTGCTGTTGATGTGCCCTTCGTCGTGACTCTTTCACTCAGAACGGTTAGGCGGATTGGACAATCTTACGGATATTCCGTGAATAGTAGTACAGAAGATATTGAAAAGAAATTTGCCCTTTCGATACTCGGTGCGGCAACCGCAAATACTATGGGTGAAAAAATTATAGCACTTGGTACGCTGCAAGGTATCAGGGTTGCCATAATAAAGCAAACATGGAAAAAAATGTCGGAGACGGCGGCTGAGCAAGTTATCGGAAGAGAAGCTTTTATTATAGCTATTCGTTCGTTGGCAAAGCAGCTTGGTGTCAATCTGACTAAAAGAAAAGCGTTACAAATTGTTCCAGTAGTGGGTGCGGGGGTGGGTGCGGCGATTAATGGAAGTTTTATGAAAGATATCGGATGGGCAGCCAGACGAAGCTACCAGGAAAGATGGCTTAACGACCGGTATGGTCAGCAGGGCGGATGCGAGTCACATAAGGCGCTGCACTAGACTGGGGACTCGTATTCCCACTCGCCCGAGTATCCGGTCTGGTGCCGGTCCTCGGGCGAGTGAAGATCGATCGTCAGCTGCCCGTGAAGACGATGCGCACGAGATCGGCGGTGTTGCGGGCGCCGAGCTTTTCCATGATGCGGGCGCGGTGCACCTCGATGGTGCGCGGGGAAATGCCGAGACGGCGACCGGCTTCCTTGTTGGAGGCGCCGCCGGCGATTTCGGTCAGCACTTCGCGCTCGCGCGGGGTCAGCTGGTCGCGGCCGGGGAAATCCGGCTCGGGCCTGTCGGCGGGGGCGGCGGCCAGCGCCGCCCGGGTGGACAGCGCCTCGCGCACCCGCGACACCACGGTGTCGGCATCGAAGGGCTTCTCGATGAAATCGAACGCGCCTTCCTTGATGGCCCGGACAGCCATGGGGATGTCGCCCTGGCCGGAAATGATGAACACCGGCGCCGGATAATTCTGGCTGTTGAGGGTGCCCAGCACGTCGATGCCCGAGCGCCCGGGCATGTGCACGTCCAGGATCACGCAGGCCGGGTCGGCGATGGCGGCTGCCAGAAACTGGTCGCCGGTTTCAAAGGAGCGGACATCGAATCCCTCCAGCATGAACACCACCGAGAGCGCGTCCCGCACGGCGGCGTCATCATCCACGATGTAGATCCGTTCGGTGGAAGCCGTTTCCGCCATGAGTCCGGTTGCCTCTCCGTCATCCGGGATATCGGGTCGCACGGGCCCCGACCGCGGTTCGGAAGGGGGCCTTGTGATCCCGTTGGAAAATCGCCCGTTGCCGCCGGTCCGGTCAAGGGGCGGGGGGCCACAGGGGGCCTGCAAGCCGCTGCAAAATGCGCCAGCTGGTCAGAATGTCCCGCTCCGGGGCCCGGTGGTGTGTCCGGGGTCAGTCGTCGTCGCGGCCGGTGGGGCTGCCGGCGGGCGGCTTGGCAAGCGGCAGCGACAGGCGGAAGCGGGCGCCCCGGCCGGTTGTGCCGCCGCCGGCATCCACGCTGAGATCGCCGCCATGGTTCTGGGCAATCGACCGGGAGATGGCAAGGCCGAGGCCCAGCCCGGTGCGCTTGGTGGTGGAGAAGGCCTTGAACAGGGTGCGCACGGCATCCGGCGGGATGCCCGGGCCCGAATCGGTCACTTCCACGATGGCCTGCTCGTTCTCGATGCGGGCGGCGATGTCGATCCAGCGGGTCTCGCGCTCGCGCACCGCCTCGATGGCATTGCGGATGAGGTTCACCACCACCTGCTGGATCTGCACGGTGTCGATTTCCACCGGCGGCATGTCCGGGGCGACATGGCGGCGCACGTCCACATTGGTGGCCGTGGTGCCGACGAGGGTGAGGTCCAGCGCCTCGGCGATGAGGGCGGCCAGATTGGCGGGGGTGCGGTGGGGATCGCGCTTTTCCACCATCTGGCGCATGCGCTGGATGATGGAGCCGGCGCGCTCGGCCTCCTTCACCGCCCGGTCGAGCACGTCCATGGCGGTGGCGTCCACCTCGGGGCGCGAGCCCAGACGCCGGCGCACCGCCTGCAGATAGAGCATGACGGCGGTCAGCGGCTGGTTGATCTCGTGGGCGATGGCCGCGCCCATTTCGTCCATGGCGTTGATGCGGGCCATGTGGACGAGCTGGGCCTGAAGCTGGTTCAGCCGCTCTTCCGTCGCCTTGCGCTGGCGCAGGTCGCGGATGATGCCGATGAACTGGCGGCCGGCCGGGGTCTTGGCCTCGCCGACGGACAGCTCCACCGGAAACACCGTGCCATCCTGATGGCGGGCGCGCACCTCGCGGCCGATGCCGATGATGCGCTTTTCGCCGGTGGCGCGATAATTGGCCAGGTAGCGGTCATGCTCGGCGGCATAGTCCGGCGGCATGATGACGGACACGTTCTGTCCGATGACATCGGCAGCCGGATAGCCGAACAGCCGTTCGCAGGCCTTGTTGAACATCAGCACCCGGCCGGATTCGTCGATGACGACGATGCCGTCGACGGCCGTGTTCAGGACGCTGAGCAGCCGGGCTTCGGAAACGGTGGGCTCGGCACCGACGAGATCGGTCGAAACGGGCACGGGGTCCGGACAGGTCATCAGTCGGCTCAAGCTCCTTGGGGTGCGGCCGGCCGGGGGGGCGCCGCAACGGTCCGGGAGCCACCGGTTCGGCCCCCTGACCACCGGCACAAAATGCAATGACTCGGGGGGCGGGGGCAATCACCGTTCGCGGCAGGGGAGGCATTCCCTCCGCGCGTGCGGCATCCGGGCGACGGCCCCCGAAGGGGCGTCGTCCGGAAAGGAGGGGGCAGGCGGAAGGGGAGAGATGCCCCGTGCGCTCAGCGCCGCAGCCAATCGCCCAGGCGGCCGAGGGCGACGGCAAGGCTCTGTTCGCCCCGGGCAAAGCACAGCCGCAGATAGCCGGAGCCGCCGGCGCCGAAGGCTTCGCCGGGGGCAAGCCCGATGCCGGCCTCGTCGACGAGGCGATAGGCCAGCGCCCGGGCGTCCGGCTCGCCGTCCACGGCGAAGAAGGCATAGAAGGCGCCATCGGGCACGGCGAAGCGCACCCGGTTGGAGGCCGACAGCGTCTCCATCGTCAGCTCGCGGCCGCGCCGGGCCCGGGCGATCTGGTGGGCCACGAAGCCCTCGCCCTGCTTCAGCGCCACGGTGGCGGCGCGCTGCATGAAGGCGGCGACGCCGGAGGTGGAATACTGGATCATGTTCTCGATGAGGTCGCCGAGTTCCGGCGACGCCTCGATCCAGCCGACCCGCCAGCCGGTCATGGCCCAGTTCTTGGAGAAGGTGTTGACGTAGATGATGCGGTCCGTCGGCTCGGCCACATCATGGAAGGACGGTGCGCGGTTGCCCGGGCCATAATAGAAGCGGGTGTAGACTTCATCGACGATCAGCCACAGGCCATGCTTGCGGGCGAGCGCCAGGATCGCCTTGATGTCGTCATGGCTGGCGGTCCAGCCGGACGGATTGGCCGGGGTGTTGATGAACAGCACCTTGGAGCGCGGCGTGATGGCCGCCTCGATGCGGTCCAGGTCGATTTCCCAGCGTCCGTCGGTGAAGGACAGCGGCACTTCAACCGGCCGGGCGCCGGCCACCTGCACGGCGGCCGAGAAGTTCGGCCATTCCGGCGTCGGCACGATCACCTCGTCGCCCGTCTCCACGGTGATGGTGAGGGCAATGTGGATGGACTGCATGCCCGAGCCGGTGACGAAGAAGCGCTCCGGGCTGAAGGGCTGGTGGAACAGGGCGGTGTGATAGTCGGCCAGCGCCTGGCGCAGCTCCGGCACGCCGCGCTGCCAGGTGTAGAAGGTCTCGCCGGCGGCCAGCCCCCGCGAGGCCGCCTCGCAGATGAAGGCCGGCGTCGGCAGGTCGCCTTCGCCCACCCACAGCGGAATGAGCCCGTCCTTCTGCCGGCCATGATTCATCACCGCGACGATGCCGCTCTCGGGCGGGGCCACCGAGCGGGCGGAAACGTGGAACCGGGATTCAAGGGCTTTCAGCGTCATGGCGGGTGATCTCGAAACGGGGCGGGTGCGCGGGGGCTCCCCCCGGGGGGGACGGCGGGAGCAGGCGGGCGCGACCGGGCCGGCAGACGGACGGGAGGATGTGTCTTCCATAGCCGAGGCGGCGGGCGCTGTAATCTCAAACTTGGTGCGCTGACCGATGACGGATGCTGATGGACGGACCGGCCGCCCGCGAAGCGCCACCACCGCCGCGGGTGACGCGGGGCAGGAAAGCACGCCGGCACGGGCGGCGGTCGGCTCGGCATCCCTGAAGGATTCGCATCGCCGGGAGGATGCGGATTTGTCCTGCCCTTGAGACCGGGCGGAAATTCGCCTTTCCTGCACGGCCAGTCCGGGGGACAACGTTCCGGGACGGGCGTGGCAAGGTGCGTGCATCCCGCGACTGGCGGGGTGTGCGGGGAGGCGAAGGGCAAATGATGGATGGTTCCGCAGTGCCCGGGGCGGCGCGGCCCGGGCTGGATCTGAACGGGTTCCTGTGCTTCGCGCTCTATTCGGCCAACCATGCCTTCGGCCGGCTCTATCGCTCGCTGCTGGAGCCCCTCGGCCTCACCTATCCGCAATATCTCGTGCTGGTGGTGCTGTGGGACAAGGACGACCAGAAGGTTAGCGCCCTTGGCCACCGGCTGTTTCTCGAATCAAACACCCTGACGCCGCTGCTCAAGCGGCTGGAGGCCATGGGCCTCGTCACCCGCGCCCGCGATCCCGGCGACGAGCGGCAGGTGCGCATCCGCCTGACCGATGCCGGCCGGGCGCTGAAGGCCGAGGCGGAGGCCATCCCCGGTTGCGTGCTGGCGGCCGCCGGTCTCGATGCCGAACAGGCCCGGGCGCTGACCGGGGCCATCCAGGCGCTGCGCGATACCCTGAAGGGCTGAGCCGGGCCGGAAGCGGACGCCGGGATCAGCGCCGGGCGAGCACCCGGTTCAGCAGGGCGTCGAGACGGGCGGGCGGCACCGGATCCAGCCGGCGGGCGGCGGTCCACAGGATGGCGGCGCGCACCGGCCGGGCATGGCCAGTCGCCTCCAGAAGCAGGCGGCGATAGAGCGCCAGCTGGGCGGCATAGGAATCGGGCACGCCGGCGGCATCGTCCGGGGCCGGCCGGTCGGTCTTGAGGTCGACGATCAGCAGATGGTCGCCGGCATCCACCAGCCGGTCGATGCGGCCGGACAGCCGCACCTCGGCGCCATCGGCATCCGGCAACCGGCCGATCACGTCCACTTCCGCCCGGGCGGAGGCGGTGAAGAGGGGAGCGAGCGCCGGAGTGTCCAGCACGGCCAGCGCCTCGTCGACAAAGGCGTCCACATCCTCTGCCGACACCCGCGGCCGCTCGGCCGCCAGCACCCGGCGGGCCGCCTCGGCCCGCTCGCCGGCCGGCAGCTCCGGCAGCATTTCCAGAAGACGATGGATCAGCCGGCCGCGGCGCAACGCTGCCTCGCCGGTCTCGGGGCTGCCTCTCAGCAGTGCCGGCAGACGCCGTTCGCCCTCGCGGCCATGGGGCAGCGCCTCGGACGGCACGATTTCCCGCTCCGCGACCGTCAGAGCCGAAGCAAGGTCCGGCATTTCCGGCTCGGCGCCGTCATCGTCGGCGGGCGGCGGCGTGTCCGGGCGCGGCGGCGGCACCACACGACCGTCGCGCGGCAGCTCCCAGACCTGAATTTCCGTGCCGTCCGGCTCGGTCTCTGACCGGGCGTCCGCCTCAAGGCCGGCGGCCACCAGCTCCTGCCAGCAGCCGGCGGCGAGCCCCCGCTTCGGCTCCAGCCCGCACACGATCAGCCAGTCGCGCGCCCGGGTCAGGGCGACATAGAGCAGGCGGCGATATTCGGCTTCGGCCCGCTCCTTCTCGCTGGCAAGCGCCGCCTCGACGGCGGCCGGCCGGCTGTCCTTGCCCGGGCTCCAGACGAGGGGCACGGGGTCGCGCGGATCATCGGACCGCAGCGCCACCACCTTGGGCAGATGGGCGGCATGCACCGGCGCGCCGCCGGGATCGACCACGAACACCACCGGGGCCTCCAGCCCCTTGGCGCCATGGACCGTCATCACCCGCACCGAGCGGCCGACGGCCTCGGCATCGCGCTTGATCTCGGTGGCGGAGCTGTCGACGAAGGCGAGGAAGCCCTGCAGCGTCGGGGTGTCCGTGCGCTCATAGGCCAGCGTCAGGTCGAGAAAGGCGTCGAGCACATCCTCCACCTCGTCGCCGAGGCGGGTGCGGAAGCGCCGGCGGCCCCCGCGCGGGCCCAGCACCTCGGCAAAGAACTCGAACGGCCGGCTGCGGCGGGCAATGGCGGCAAGGCCGTCCAGCCGGTCATGGGTGACAGCGGCCAGCGCGTCGCCGTCGCGGGCCTGCAGCTCGATCGCCCGGCGCAGCGTGCCCTTGCGGCCATTGGCGAAGCGGAACAGATCCTCCTCGCCGACCTCGAACAGCGGGCTGCGCAGGCTGGCCGCCAGCGACAGGTCATCGGCCGGCAGCAGCAGGGCGGCGGCCAGCGCCACCAGATCCTTGACCGCGATGTGATCGGTGACCACCAGCCGGTCCGCCCCGGCGACCACCAGAGCACGGCTCTTCAGCTCGCGGTTCATGGCCTCCACGAACGGCCCGCGCTTGCGCACGAGAATGAGCACGTCGCCCTCGGTCACCGGCCGGCCATCGGGCAGACGCTCCGGGGTGCGCACCATGCGCTCCACCCGGTCGGCGATGCGGCGGGCCAGCTCCACTTCGGGGGCGTCGCGGCCGACATGGTCGATGGGCTGGGTCCAGTCCTCGGAGAGCTCGCTGTCGGCACCCGCCACCGGTGGCCAGATTTCCACCCGGCCGATGGCCTGAGCCCGCACCGCCGCGTGCACGGTGGGGGCCGGCGGGGTCGTCAGGCCGGCATAGGCTTCCGGCAGGGCAAACACCGCATCCACCGCCTTCACCACATCCGGCGTGGAGCGGAAGGACAGCGAGAGGGTGACCGGATGGAAGCGCGCGCCGGATTCCCGGGCCAGCCGGGCGATCTCGGCGGCCTTGCGGGCGAAGATCTCGGGCGCCGCACCCTGGAAGCCATAGATGGACTGCTTCTCGTCGCCGACGGCAAACACCGTGCGGATCGCCGGGCGGGCGCCTTCACCGGCGAAGAAATCGCCGATCACGCCTTCGATCACCGCCCACTGGTCCGGGCTGGTGTCCTGTGCCTCGTCCACCAGCACATGGTCGATGGCCGTGTCGAGCTTGTAGCGCACCCAGGCGGCGGCATCGGCCCGCGACAGCAGGTCGGCGGCGCGTGCCACCAGATCGTCGAAGTCGACAAGGCCGCGCCGGCCCTTTTCCGTCTCCACCCGGGTGAGGACGGCATTGGCCAGCGTCAGCAGGGCGGCCGTGCCCTCCAGCGCCCGCACGCCGGAAAGCTGGTCATTCAGCTCCGTCAGGCGCTCCTGCTCGGCCGCCACCATGTCCTCGAAATCGCCGGGCAGGGCCTCCTTCACCTTCTTGGAGACGAGGGCCGACCATTTGCGCGCCTCGCCCTTGCCGGTGAGGAAGAAGCCGGCCCAGTCCTCGGCCGCCGACGCCTCCGCCCGCACCCGGTTGCCATCGGTCAGGACCGTGCCCCGGGCGGCAATGGCCGCCTGCAGGCGCACCAGCGCCTTGGCATCGTTGGCGCCGGAGCTCTTCGAGAGCGCCGCATCCAGCGCATTGAGATCGCCGTCGGAAAAGGCGGAGCCGTCGACGATGGCGCCGTGGACATGGGCCGTTGCGGTGCCGGGCGCAATGCCGATGGCCTCGGCCAGAAGGTCAAGGGCGCCGGTCAGGGTCTCGCCGGCGGCGATCCAGTCCAGAAGCAGACGGCGCCGGCCGACCAGCGCCGAGATGGCGTCCTTCAGCGACTGGTCGCGCAGCCGCGGCATCAGGGTGGCGATGGCGCCGGCGACCGGACCGTCGGGATCGCGCACCGCATCCAGAAAGGTGTCGGCGAAGGCGGCGTCGGTCAGTTCGGCCGAGACGGTGTCGTCCAGAATCTCGAACCGGCCGGCGACGTTGGCCTCCAGCGGAAAGCGCTGCAGCAGGGCTTCGCAGAAGGCATGGATGGTCTGGATCTTCAGGCCACCCGGGGTTTCCAGCGCCCGGGCGAACAGCCGGCGGGCGGTTTCCAGTTTCTGCGGCGTGGGCGGCGTGCCCTCGATCTCCGTCACCAGCGCCGGCAGCTCCGCCTCCGAGGCGGTGGCGAAGCGGGCGAGCTCGGAAAAGACGCGCTCGGCCATGTTGGCGGCGGCCGAGCGGGTGAAGGTGAGGCACAGGATGGCGCCCGGGTTGGCGCCGGCCAGCAGCAGCCGCAGCACCCGGCGCACCAGCACGAAGGTCTTGCCCGAGCCGGCATTGGCCGACACCCAGGCCGAGGCTTCCGGATCGGTGGCGTTGGATTGGGCGGCGACCGTCTCCGGCGGGATGGCGAGGCTCATTCCGTTTCCTCCCCGCCGGAAAGGCTCCATTCCTGCACCCGGGCCAGATGGTCATAGGTGCCATCCACCGTGCGCTCGCGCTCCATGCGGGCGCGGCTCAGATAGGGCGTCGCCGGATCGGCATAGCGGATCACCAGCTTGCGCAGCTGGTCGAGAGCCTGATCGGCCAGAGCGTCCAGCGCCACCGGCGGATCGCCCTTCTTCAGCGGCTCGGCGGCGCGCGGCTCCTCGGAGAGGGCGGGGTCGCCACCGGAGAGGTGGATATAGACGAGGCCGGCAATCGCCAGCCCGCCGGCCAGCCCCTGAAAGCCTCCGGCCCGGGCCAAGGCCGCTTCCAGCGGCAATTGCGGCGACAGCAGCGTCAGCACCTGCTTGTTGGAGGGCGGCAGGCCGGTTTTGTAGTCGATCACGGTGAGGCGGCCGTCGGTGCCGAGATCCAGCCGGTCGGCCCGGCCCTTGAGGGCGAAGTCCAGCCCCGGCACCACCGGTTCCAGCCGGCCGGACACCTCCAGAAAGCGCCGGGCGATGCCGGGGGCCTTCTGGCCTTCCAGCGCGACGAAATCCCGGGCGATGCGCCGGAAGCGCGGCCACCACAGCGCCGCGACATCCGGATACATGGTGTAGGCCGCAAAGTGGCGCTGGCCGATCTTCAGCAGCGCCTCTTCGGCCGTCAGCCCCGAAAGATCCGGTCCGGGCGCGAGATGCCGGGCGAAGGCGCCGGTGGCATCCTTGCGTTCGGGCGGGGCGGCAGGCGCCCGGGTGCCATCGAAGGGACCGTGCCAGAGGGCGAGGAAATCGGCGAGGATGGCGTGCAGCAGGGTGCCGCGCACCAGCGCAT
Organism: Segnochrobactraceae bacterium EtOH-i3; assembly: GCA_050689115.1. GTDB lineage: Bacteria > Pseudomonadota > Alphaproteobacteria > Rhizobiales > Segnochrobactraceae > JBBSSF01. The sequence goes on from JBOGCN010000003.1 coordinate 101,806, forward strand.
CGGGCTCGGCACCGATCGGCTCCAGCGGCGCCAGCTTCAGCACATGCCGGGCATAGATCGCATAGGGATCGCGGATCAGCGTCTCGATCTCGGTGACCGACAGCTCCTTCGGGCGCAGCGCCACCGCTGGCGCCGGCGCCGGGCGCAAGGCGGGTTTCGGCGGGCCCTTCGGCCGGTCCAGCCGGGCGGCGCGGGCCACCAGCGCGGCGCCGTCCGTCCGCATCCGGGTCATGCGGGCCGGCCCCAGCACTGCCTCGATGCGCTTGAGGAAGCGCGAGGCGACGGTGGGGGCTGCCCCCGAGCGCAGCGCCCGGGTCAGGATCACCCGGGGGGCGCCGAGGCCCTGCAGCACGTCATGGGCGGACAGCCCCACCCGCCGCTCCGGCGGCTCCAGCCCGAAGCCGCCGCGCATCTGGCGCGACAGCCACGGATCCGTGCGGGTGGCCGCCGGCCAGACGCCCTCGTTGAGGCCGCCGAGCACCACGGTCTCAGGCCGTTGCAGCCGGGCTTCCAGCGGGCCCAGAATGGCAATGCGGTCGCGGCCCGGCCCGCCCCGCCGGCGCACCGGGGTCTGGCCGATCAGCACCTGCAACAGGCCCGGCCAGTCGAGAAGCGGCACGGCGAGGCCGGAATCCTCGGCACTGGCCAGATCGGCCAGCGCCCGGGCGGCGATGCCGCCGGCCTCGTTCTGGAGGAAATCCGCATCCGACCCGCGGGGATCGGCAACCAGCGCCGACAGCGCCTCGGCGGTTGCCCGGGCCAGGTCCGCCACCGACAGGTCGAGCTGGCCGGCGCCCAGCGCCGACAGCGGCCTCAGGGCGTCCTCGACGGTGGCGACCAGGGCATCGGCTTCGTCGATGGCGTCGGTGTCATAGAGCACGAGGCCGACGAGGCGGGAGCGGCCGCGCTCCGAAATGCGGCCGCGCACGGCGGCGAGCGCGGCGCGCACCGCCGGCAGGCCTTCGCCGATGCGGGGGCCGCGCAGCACCGTCATTTCCAGGGTGCGCACGGCCGAGGTCACCGCGCCGGGCTCGCGGCCGAGGCGGGCAAGCGGGTGCTTCAGCAGCGCCAGCAGCACATGGGCATCGGCCGGCCGCGCCGCGACGTCGGTGATGAGGCGGATGAGGATCCCGGCCGAGGTGGTGCCCAGCGGCTGGCCGGCGGAATCGTCGACTTCCAGCCCGAAGCGCTTGAGGTCGACGGCCACGCGCCGGGCCAGAATGCGGTCCGGGGTGACGAGGGCGGCCGCACCGGTGTCGGACGTCGCGATGTCGGCCAGAAGGGCGGCGATGGTGGCGGCTTCCTCGCGCTCGGTGGCGGCCTCCACCAGACTGACGCCGGCAAAGGCGGCATCGAGACCCGGGGCGGTGGCGGCCAGTTCCCGCACCGCGGTGCCCCAGCCCTCGGTGGTCTCCGCCGGGCGGAAGGCTTCCGAGAGCGCGCGGGTGCGCAGTGCCAGCGCCGGCGAGGGGGGCGGGGCCAGCGGCACCACATCGGCGCGGCGGATCCCCATGCGGGTGAGGAGATTCTTCAGGCCGAACTGCGGATGGCTCGCCGCCTCCGGGCCGATGGCCGCCCAGGCCGCCTCGGGCAGATCCTGATCCAGCCCCGGCAGCACGAGGGCGCCCTTGGGCAGGCGGGCGATGGCGGAGAGCAGGGCGGCGGTGGCCGGAATCGAGCCGGTGGAGCCGGCGGCAATCACCGGCTTGCCCGGCCGCGCCGCCAGCCGGGCGGCCTCGGCCAGAAGCAGCCGGTTGCGCCGGTCGGCGGGGTCGAGCAGATCGCGCTCGGCCAGAAGCTCCGGCCATGCCGTGGTGGCAATCGACAGGAAGGCGAGGGTGATCTGCCAGTGGCCGGCAAAATTCTCCGGCACCAGATTGGCAAGCGCCTCCCAGCCTGCGCCTTCGGTCGCCACCTGATCCATCAGGGCGAGCAGGTCGGACGCCAGATGGGCGGCATCCGAGGCCGAGACCGGGGCGACGGGGGCCGAACCCGGCAGCAGCTGGAGGGCAGCCGGCGAGAGGAGCTTGGCCCAGCCTTCCACCAGCCGGGTCATGGCCAGAAGCCGGTCGAAGGGCGGGATCGCCGGGGCAAGGCCGGTGCCGGCCAGAATGTCCTGGTCGGGATCCACCTCCACGGCGAGGCGGTCTTCCTCCACATCGCCCAGCGGCAGGATGCGCGGCAGCACGGCGGCGCGGGTGCCGAGCGCCGAGAGGAAGGCTTCGCCGAGCGCCCGCGCGCCGCGGCGCGAGGGCACATAGAGGGTGAGGTCGGCGAGCGTCAGCGGATCGCTGCGCGGGGCAAAGCCCGGGATGATCCGGCCATCGAGAATGCCGGCGACGAGGGCATCGAGAAAGTCGACCGTCGGCGGCAGGGTGAACACCCGCGCCGGCATGTCGGATCCGGGCCGGTCGCCGGCGGTCATCAGGCGGCGCTGTCGGTGATGGCGCGCTCGGCGGCGCGGATCGCCGGCGGCGTGCCGACATGGAGCCACAGGCCCTCCATGCGCACCCCGTGCAGCCGCTTGTCGGCAATCGCCTGATCGAACAGGCGGTTGAGGGAGAAGGCACCGGCCGGCGCATCCTGGAACAGCCGCGGCGAGAGGATGGCCGCGCCCGCATAGGCAAAGGGCGCCACGGCCCGCTCGCGCCGGCGCACCAGATGGCCGGCGGTGTCCATCTCGAAATCGCCGGCGCCGGCATAGCCGACGGCCTGCACGGTGGAGGCCAGCAGCAGCAGGGCGTCCATGCGGGCGGGATCGAAATAGTCGGCCAGCAGCTCCAGATTGGGCTTCACGCCCTCGATCCAGAAGCTGTCGGAATTGATGAGATAGAAGGGCTGGTCGCCGAGGGCCGGCAGGCCGCGGACGATGCCGCCGCCGGTATCGAGCAGCTCGTCGCGCTCGTCGGAAATGGTGATGGCTGGCGCATCGCGCCGGGCCATGTGCACTTCCACCAGATCGGCGAGATAGTGGACATTCACCACCGCCTCGCGGACACCGGCCGCACACAGACGATCAAGGCCGTAGTCGATGAGGGCCCGGCCCTGCACCTCGATCAGCGGCTTCGGCGTCATGGCGGTGAGCGGCCGCATCCGTTTGCCAATGCCTGCCGCCAGCACCATTGCGCGCTCAGGACGTCCCATACCGTACCCCGTCTTGGCCTCTGGCAGCCGGCATCCGGCGTCGCCCCCCGGAGGCCGTCGTCATTCTCTTGCAGGATTTGCGCCGGGGTCCGTCCGCCCCGGAGAGGGGAGCGGCGCTGTCTGGAATGGATCAGAGGTCCGGCAGGTGCTGCTCATACCAGCGCCGGAGCCCGGACAGAACAGGATTCTCAAGCGCGCGCATCAGATATGCGGCAACGCGGGGGATGTGGGCGAGATAAGCCGGCTTGCCGTCGCGATGGTTGAGCCGGGCGAAGATGCCGAGGATCTTGGTCGCCCGCTGGGCCGCCATGATCGCATAGGCGTCCCGGAAACGGTCGGCCTCGAAAGCCGGATCGGCCACGGTACGCAGGGCGATGTAGCGATCGACCAGCGCCTTCTCCATCTCCCACGGCACCGTCACCCGGGCATCCTGGGCCAGCGACGCCACATCATAGGCCGAGGGGCCGATGACCGCGTCCTGAAAGTCGATCACGCCCACCCGCTGGATGCCGGCCCGCTCGGGCAGCCAGATCAGGTTCGGCGAGTGATAGTCGCGCAGCACCCAGCGCTGTTCGGCGCTCTCCAGCCGCGTGAACAGCTCCGCCCAGAGGGCCTTGAAGGCGGCTTCCGCCTCGGCCGGCAGACGCCCGCCGGTGGCATGCGGCAGATACCAGTCGAGCAGAAGCTCGGTCTCGATGCCCATGGCGCGGGCATCATAGCCCGGCAGCGCATAGGTCGAGCCATCCGGCAGCGGCACCGTCGACGGCATCGGCGTGGTGTGGAAGGCGGCGAGCAGGTCGATGGCCGCCTCGTAGCGCTCCGGGATCGGAGCGCCCTCGGCGACCACGGGCTCGGCGCCCAGATCTTCCAGCAGCAGCAGGCCCTGATCGAGATCGGCGGCAATCAGCCCCGGGGCCGAGATGCCGCGCCGGCTGAGCGCCGAGCCGATGGCGACGAAGGGGCGGACATCCTCGGCCAGATGGGCGATGCGGCTATAGGGCAGGCCATCGCGCACCGGCGGGCCATCGGGCTGGCGCGGCGCGTTCATCAGCACGGCCTGACCGACGCCGCCGAAGACGCGCTCATAGGCCCGGGCCGAGGCGTCGCCCTGCAGGAAGCGCCGGCGGGCGCGCGGCCACGCGGCCGTCTTCAGGAAATCGCGGATGGCCAGCGTGCGGGCAAGGCGCCGGGCGAGATCGCCGGCGGCGCGGATGCGGACAGTGCGGGATTCGGTGCCGGTGACGATGCCGAGCTCGATGGTGGCGATGCGGCCGGGCAGGGTGCCCTCGGCCCGGTCCGGCCACTCGACAAGCAGGATGCCCTCGGCCGAGAGATCCTCAAGGCCCAGCTCGGCCAGCTCCGAGACATCGCCCAGCCGGTAGAGATCGGCATGGGCAACAGGGCCGCGCGGCAGTTCGTAGGTCTGGATCAGGGTGAAGGTCGGGCTCGGGACTTCCAGATCCGGCGTATCGGCCCGGGCCCGCAGCAGCGCCCGGGCGAGCGTCGACTTGCCGGCGCCGAGATCGCCTTGCAGCGCCAGCGTGTCGCCGGCCGTCAGCGCCAGCGCCAGATCCTCGCCGAGGCGGCGGGTGGCGGCCTCGTCATCGAGGGGCAGGGTGATGTCGAGGGTCGCAGTCGTCATTCACCGGCCTCCCGGTCCGGGGTGCGCATGGTCGTGCCGGCGCGGGCGCGGCGCGGCAGTCGCACCACCACCGTGGTGCCCACGCCTTCCTTGGAATCCAGCACCACCGAGCCGCCATGCAGCTCCGCCAGGCTCTTCACCAGCGACAGGCCGAGGCCCGCGCCGCGCTTGGAGCCGGGGTCGGTGACGAAGCGGTCGAACACCTCGCCCAGCCGGTCCTCGGGGATGCCGCGGCCCTCGTCGTGTACGCTGAGGCGCACGGCGTTGCCATCGGGGCGGCAGCGCACCTCGATGCGGTCGCCGGCTTCCGAGAAGGAAATGGCGTTGGAGACGAGGTTGAACAGGATCTGCCGCAGCCGCTTGGCATCGGCAATCACCGGCCCGCTGCCCGGCGCCACCATGACCGCGACATTGACATGCTTCTCGTCGAGCCGGGCGCGCACGCCGTCGAGCGCGGCGGTGATCGCCGCTTCAATGTCGACGGGCTCCAGCTCCAGCCGCAGCACGCCGGCGTCGATGCCGGCCAGATCGAGAATGTCGTTGATGATGGCGAGCAGGGATTCCGACGACGAGCGGATATAGTCCACATATTCCTGCTGGCGCGCATTCAGCGGCCCGAGGGTATCGGTGGCCAGGAACTGCGAGAAGCCGATGATCGACTGCAGCGGCGAGCGCAGCTCGTAGGAGACATGCTGGATGAACTGGTTCTTCAGCTTGTCGGCGGCGACCAGCGCCTCGTTGCGCTCCTTCAGGGCGCGCTCCATGCGCACGCTGGCGGTGACATTCTGGAAGGTGACGAGGGTCGAGCCATCGGGCAGCGGCGCCGAGGCATAGTCCACCACCGTGCCATCCAGCCGCTCCATGCGGCCGCGGATGGCGCTGCGGCTGTCATGCCAGCCGGTGACGAGGGCGGTGAGGTCGTCCCACAGATCCGGGTCCTCGTGCATCCGCCGGGCAACCGCCACCACTTCGGTGACATGGGGCCGGTCCGGCAGGGCATTGGGATCCAGATGCCAGAGATTGGCGAAGGCCGGATTCCACAGCCGCAGCCGGCCATCCAGACCGAACACGGCGACGCCGTCGGAGAGATGGTCGAGGGTTTCGCCCTGCACCTGGATGAGGGCGTTGTGCCGGGATTCCAGCGCCAGCCGCTCGGTCAGGTTCTCGTAGATATAGGTCACGCCGCCCTCGGGCTGGGGCGCGGCGATGACGCGCAGCGTCCGCCCGTCGGGCAGCGGCCACAGATGCTCGCGCGGCTCCTCGGCCTGATAGGTGGCCATGAGATCGCGCTTGAAGCCGGGATAGTCGCTCTGCTCCGGCAGCCGGCGATGGGCGCGGAGCGTGTCGAGCACGGTGGAATCGTCCGGCCGGCTTTCCAGATAGGCCGGATCCAGATCGAACATGGCCTGATAGGCGGCATTGTAGAACTGCAACCGCCGGTCCGGACCGAAGATGGCAACGGCGGTGGCCAGCTGGTCCAGGGTGCGGGCGTGGAAATCCACGGTGCGCTTGAGGGCGCCCTGCACCCGCTCCAGCTCCGACACGTCGATGGCGACGCCGGCGCTGCCGCCATCGTCCACCGGAACCGAGGTGACATCGAGCCGGCGCAGCTCGCCATCGACCACGGCCGACACCCGCAGCTGGGTGCGCGCCCGCGGTCCGGCCGCCGTCAGCGCCCGCCGGCCGGCATCGTCCATGAGGTCGAGGCCGCTCTCCACGGCATCATCGGCATCGAGTGCGCCGACGGCAGCGGCATAGGCCGGATTGACCCAGGCCAGCGCCCCGTCGGGGCCGCGCAGCCACGCCGGATAGGGGGCGGAATCGAGCAGGGTGCGGAAGGCGGTGGCGGCCCAGACGAGACCGTCCTGCCGGTCTTCCATCTCCGCCACATGGCGCCGCTCGCCGGTGAGGTCGCGAAAGCGGGCAACGGCATGGCTGCCGGTGAGGCGCCCGGCCACTTCCACGAAGCCGCCGGAGCGGGTGATGACCCGCATGGTGAAGGTGGTGCCGTCCCGGCGCAGGCGCTCCAGGCGCGCCATCAGCTCCGGCGCATCATCCGGGCCGATCCAGGCGGGGAAATTGAGAAAGACGGCCGGATCCCGCGGCGCGCCCGAGGTCGGGCTCAGCCGGCCCCGCAGCACCGGCGGCGCCGACGTGCCATCCCAGACCACGACGCGCTGGTCGTCGCTGTCGACCAGGGCTTCGGCCTGATCCAGCCGGCGCACCAGATCCGCCAGCTGCCGTTCGGCAGCGTGGGTGCGGGCGGCCAGCCGCGTGCGGTCGCGGACGGCGGCAACCGCCGTCAGGGCGCCAAAGCCGAGGGTGCCGAGCAGAAGTGCGCCCCAGGCAACCGAGCCGACATCCAGCGGGCCACCAAAGGCGGCCTGGGCGGGGGAGGCGAGGGCGGCGGACACCAGCGCCGTGCCGGTCAGCAGCCGGCAGCCGCGGCTCCGGGCAAGGTCGCGGATCCGGTCAAGAAAGCGGGGGGCGAGAGCGCGGTGCAGGGCGGACGAGTGGCCACGATCCGGAATCGACACGTGGGCCCTCCCTTCCGGCATGCTGCACCTCTTCTCAAAGTCCGGGACCCTGCCGGAAATTCCTCATCCGGCCCGCATCGGCGATCCGGATGCCGTGGTTCAGGCGGTTCGGTCAGACCCTCCGAATCACCTCTTGGCGGACCATAGCCCGTGGGGGTCCGCTCCCGGAAGTCGCCCGGTACCGCTCCTGTGGAAACCGATCGTTAATCTTGTCCGGCGTTGCGCTGATGTCGCGCTTTGGCGAGGCGAGTTCAGGCGGAAATGCAGGAGTTTGCCACCATCTGCTTGATCGGAAAGCGTGTTCCCGGGCGTTCCCCTGAAGGCGGGCGGCGCCTCAGTCGGACAGCCCGGCCCGCAGCGCCGCGGCGCCGGCGACGGGGGCGAGCACGGCAAGGCCGAGGGCGAGGCCGGCGAGGATGAGGAGGGGCTGGGAGGCGGTGCCGGCCGGACCAGCGGTCGCTGCCGTGGCGCCGACGCCGAAAATCAGCACCGGGACGGAGAGCGGCAGCACGATGACGGCAAGCAGCAGCCCGCCCCGGCGGAGCCCGGCCACCAGCGCCGCGCCGATCGCCCCGATCAGGGTGAGGGCGGGGGTTCCGATCAGCAAGGTGAGGGTGGTGAGGCCGATCGTTTCCGCATCAAGGCCGACCATCAGGCCGAGACAGGGCGCGGCGACCACCAGCGGCAGGCCGCTGGTCAGCCAGTGGGCGAGCGCCTTCACCATCACCACCAGCTCCAGCGCCGTGCCGCCGGTGACCAGAAGATCCAGCGTGCCATCCTCCCGGTCGGTCTGGAACAGGCGCTCGAGGCCGAGCAGCGTGGCCAGCAGCGCGCCGATCCACAGGATCGCCGGGCCGATGCGCGCCAGAAGCCCCATGTCGGGCCCCAGCGCGAACGGCATCAGGCTGACAAGCACGAGGAAGAACAGCACGCCGACAAAGGCGCCGCCACCGGCGCGCACCGCCAGCCGGATCTCCCGGGAGAGGAGGGCGAGAAGCGGGCTCATCGGGTCTCTTCCTCTCCGGGGATCTCGTCCTCACCGACCGGCGCGGCGCGGCGGCCGATTTCCAGACCGAGGGTGTCGGCAACCGGCAGGGGCTGGTGGGTAGCTGCCATCAGCAGGCCGCCGGCGGCCAGATGTTCGGCGACAAGCGTGCCGAACAGCGCCTCGCCGGCCCGGTCCAGCGCCGCCGTCGGTTCATCGGCCAGCCACAGCGGACGCGGGGCGACCAGCAGGCGGGCGAGCGCCAGCCGGCGGCGCTGGCCGGCGGAGAGGTGGCCGGCGGGCAGGTCGGCCAGATCGCCAAGGCCCAGCCGGTCGAGGGCATCATCGATTCCCGTCGGGGGCAGGGGAGCGGCGGCCGCGCCGGGGCCGGTGCCGAGCCAGGCTGCCCAGAAGTTGAGCGTTTCGTGCACGGTCGCGGCTGCTTTGATGGCATCCAGATGGGAAATGAAGTGCAGATAGGAGGCGACGGGTTCGTCGGCAGGCGCGCCATGGAGCCGCACCCCGCCTTCGGCCGCTTGCTGCAATCCTGCGACCACGCGCAGCAGGCTGGTCTTGCCGGCGCCATTGCGACCGGTGAGCACAAGGGCGCTACCGGCCGGCAGATGGAAATCCAGCCCCGCGAAAAGCCGCCGCCCGCCCCGGATGCAGCCAAGAGCGGTTCCAGAGAGTGCGGTGATGGATCCGGCGGCGGTCATGATGCGCGGCCCCTCATTCTGCCACCCCGGGCTGTGCCGGGAAAGGACGTTCCTCCGACGAAAGATGCGGATCACATCCGGGCGCGTGTTTCGAACAGTTCTGGTCTCGCCTTACGAAATTCGGTATAGGGCTTGCAACCCGTGGCGAAGGACCATGGCGGACCATGCGGAGTGGGGGACTCGCGCCGTCGTGTTCCGTCCCGTGACTTTGGCCGCGGGTTTGGCCTGCCTATCGGAGAGACCCCGCCCCGACGACCGTGGCCCGGCTTCCGTCCGGCCTCGTGCCAGCCCATGCGGATCCTGCCTTGAACGCCCCGTTCCGGCGCGCTCGGCGGACCCAGCAACAGGCCGGCGCGGGCTCATGGGAAGCGTCATGGGCTTTGCGTGCCGCCGGGGGCCTCTCTCCGGGACAAGAAGGACTGGCCGACCGGCCGCCCGCTCGAAAAGAGGATCCTGCCCGTGACCCAGCCGTCGCTCGACAGCTTCAAATCCCGCAAGAAGCTGAAGGTGGGGGGAAAGACCTACGTATATTACAGCCTGCCCGATGCGGAGGCGAATGGTCTTCCCGGCATCTCGTCACTGCCCTTCTCCATGAAGGTGCTGATCGAGAACCTTCTGCGCTTCGAAGACGGCCGGACCGTCACCAAGGACGATGTCAAGGCGCTGGCCGAGTGGCTGGTGAACAAGGGCAAGGTCGACAAGGAAATCGCCTATCGCCCGGCGCGCGTGCTGATGCAGGACTTCACGGGCGTTCCGGCGGTCGTCGACCTGGCCGCCATGCGTGACGCCATGAAGCAGCTCGGCGGCAACCCCGAGCTCATCAACCCGCTGGTGCCCGTCGACCTCGTCATCGACCATTCGGTCGTCGTCGACTATTTCGGCCACGGCGACTCGCTGGCGAAGAACGTCGACCGCGAGTATGAGCAGAATCAGGAGCGCTATCGCTTCCTGAAGTGGGGCCAGAGCGCCTTCTCGAACTTCCGCGTCGTGCCCCCCGGCACCGGCATCTGCCATCAGGTGAACGTCGAATATCTGGCCCAGGTCGTCTGGACCTCGACCGATGATGGCGACGAGCCGGTGGCCTATCCCGACACCCTCGTCGGCACCGACTCGCACACCACCATGGTGAACGGTCTGGGCGTGCTCGGCTGGGGCGTGGGCGGCATCGAGGCCGAGGCGGCCATGCTCGGCCAGCCGATCTCCATGCTCATCCCGGAAGTCATCGGCTTCAAGCTGACCGGCAAGCTCCAGGAAGGCATCACCGCCACCGATCTGGTGCTGACCGTCACCCAGATGCTGCGCAAGAAGGGCGTGGTCGGCAAGTTCGTCGAATTCTACGGCCCGGGCCTCGATGCGCTGTCGCTGGCCGACCGCGCCACGATCGCCAACATGGCGCCGGAATATGGCGCGACCTGCGGCTTCTTCCCCGTCGACGGCGAGACCCTCGCCTATCTCGACGAGACCGCCCGCAAGGACGACCGCATCGCTCTGGTGGATGCCTATTCCAAGGCCCAGGGCATGTTCCGCACCGCCGAGACCGCCGATCCGGTGTTCACCGACACCCTGGAGCTCGACATCTCCTCGGTTGCCCCGTCGCTGGCCGGCCCGAAGCGTCCCCAGGACCGCGTGCTGCTTTCCGACGCCAAGTCGGGCTTCCTGTCCTCGCTGGAAGGCGAGTTCAAGAAGCCGGGCGAGGCCGGCAAGACCGCCGTCGTGCCGGGCAAGGACTACTCCATCGGTCATGGCGCGGTGACGATCGCCGCCATCACGTCGTGCACCAACACGTCGAACCCGAGCGTGCTGATTGCGGCCGGCCTGGTCGCCCGCAATGCGCTGAAGCTCGGCCTGAAGACCAAGCCGTGGGTGAAGACCTCGCTCGCCCCCGGGTCCCAGGTCGTGGCCGAATATCTGTCCAAGTCCGGCCTGCAGCCGGATCTGGATGCCCTCGGCTTCAACCTGGTCGGCTTCGGCTGCACCACCTGCATCGGCAACTCCGGCCCGCTGCCGGCGGAAGTCTCCAAGGCGATCAACGAGAATGATCTCGTGGCCGCCGCGGTGCTCTCCGGCAACCGCAACTTCGAAGGCCGCGTGAACCCCGACGTGAAGGCGAACTATCTCGCCTCTCCGCCGCTGGTGGTGGCCTATGCGCTGGCCGGTTCCCTCCAGGTCGACCTGACCTCGGAGCCGATCGGCACGGGGTCCGATGGCAAGCCGGTGTACCTGAAGGACATCTGGCCGTCGAACGCCGAAGTGGCGAAGTTCATCCGCGAGAACGTCACCAAGGCGATGTTCCAGGAGAAGTACGCCGACGTGTTCAAGGGCGACAAGAACTGGCAGGCGATCTCCGCGCCGGCCGGCGAAACCTACGCCTGGGACAATGGCTCGACCTATGTCCAGAACCCGCCCTACTTCGTCGGCATGGGCCATACCCCGAAGCCGGTGACCGACATCGTCGGCGCCCGGGTGCTGGGTCTGTTCCTCGACTCCATCACCACCGACCACATCTCTCCGGCCGGTTCCATCAAGGCGGCCTCGCCCGCCGGTCAGTACCTGCTCGACAACCATGTCCAGCCGGCTGACTTCAACCAGTACGGCACCCGCCGCGGCAATCATGAAGTCATGATGCGCGGCACCTTCGCCAACATCCGCATCAAGAACCAGATGCTGGGTGGCAAGGAAGGCGGCTTCACCATCCACTATCCGGATGGTGCGGAGATGCCGATCTACGACGCGGCCATGAAGTACCGCGCCGAGGGCGTGCCGCTGGTGGTGTTCGCCGGCAAGGAGTACGGCACCGGGTCGTCCCGTGACTGGGCGGCGAAGGGCACCAACCTTCTTGGCGTGCGCGCCGTGATCTCCCAGTCCTTCGAGCGCATCCATCGCTCGAACCTGGTGGGCATGGGCATCGTGCCGCTGACCTTCAAGGACGGCGACAGCTGGCAGTCCCTGGGCCTCAAGGGCGACGAGACTGTCACCCTGCGTGGTCTGGAAGGCGATGGCCTGAAGCCGCGCGTGACGCTGACGGCGGAAATCACCTTCGCCGACGGCACCGTGAAGAATGTCCCGCTGCTCTGCCGGATCGATACCCTGGACGAGCTGGACTACTTCAAGAACGGCGGCATCCTGCAGTACGTGCTGCGCAACCTCGCCGCCTGAGGCGGGGGTCGCCCGGATTGTCGCAGAGACCTTTTCAAGGATCTGCGGTTGTGACAGGGAAGGGGCCCCGGCGGGGCCCCTTTCTTTTTATCCAGCACATGATGCGGGATTGTGCTTTTCGGGATTTCTCGCCATATAATTGTGCTTTCTGATATCCGCCCGGTGCGGTGCGGTCAGCACTTCGTGTGCCTGGTATGAACAAGACGCCTGTTTGCGGCAGCCTCGACGCAGCGCTCAGGCGGCGGGGAAATGCGGCCGGCCTTCCCGGGGGGGCGGTATCGAGAGGCTCCCGGGGGCTCGACAAGGATGCTTCGGGAGTCCGGTCCGGATTTCTCCTGCAGCTGGTGCAGACGAGAAATTTTCTGTCCCCGGGGAGAGCGGTACGGCCGGGACGTCGTGCCTCTGACAGGATCTGGATTGTCGTCTGTCGCCTGAGGCGCGCAGAGACCAGAAGGGGGGATTTCCATGCCGACGATTGAGGTGCTGACACCCCGTGGCGCACCGGGGGCCTATTCCGATCTGCTTTACACCTATCCCGATGAGACGCGTCTGGTGACGGCGACGGCCTCGCGCATCGTCGTGGAGGCCGATTTCGGGCGGCATGACGTTACCCTGACCGTGACCGGGCGTGGCTTTACATACAATTCTGCCGGCATTTCCGGTGGAACGGCCACCAGCCTGCGCCTGGACATGGACGGTGCCGGCATGGTGCGGCTGTCTGACCTGTCGGTTACGGTCGGCGAGGTGGAGGCCTATGTGCGCTGGGGCACGCTGCCACAGATCTCGGATCGCTGGCTGATGAAGGGGAATGCCGGTGCCGATTCCCTGATCGGGCTTGATGGCCGGGACACCATCCACGGGGCGGGAGGCAATGACTCCCTTGACGGTCTCGGGGGCAATGACTGGCTCGACGGCGGCGCCGGCAATGACCGGATCCGTGGCGGGTCCGGAAACGATGTCCTGGACGGCGGGGCCGGGCGCGACAGTCTTGACGGCGGAGCGGGTCGGGATGAGCTCTCGGGTGGCAGTGGTGACGATATCCTGACCGACCTTTCGGGCCCGGGCAGCCTTTTCGGGGACGCCGGCAACGATGCCCTGACCTCAGGCGCGGGGCGGGATTCCCTGTCGGGCGGAGCCGGTGCCGACACGCTGTGGGCTGGAGGGAATGCCGACCGTCTGTCTGGGGGGGCCGGTAATGATCATCTCTTTGGCGAGGGCGGCAACGATACCCTCGCGGGTGATGGCGGCGCCGATCGGCTGACGGGGGGCGGTGGGGCCGACCGGCTGACCGGCGGTGCGGGACGCGATCGCTTCGTGTTCGGACTGGATGCCGTGGGGAGCGCCCGCGACCGCATCACCGATTTCTCCCATGCCGAGGGAGACCGGATCGACCTTTCCGCCCTCGATGACGAGCGTCTGGTCTTTCGTGGCAGCGGGGTATTCACCGATGACGGGCAGGTGCGCGTAACCGGAGCGGGCCACACCTGGACGGTGGCGGTCAATCTTGACGACGATCGGGCAGCGGAACTGCTGGTCACCGTCATTTCGTCGTCAAAACTTGTGGCAGGCGACTTCTATCTCTGACGGCAGAACAGCGGCGGTCCCGTTTTTGGGAGCCCTCCTGAATTCTGCTTCTGCAATGTCTGATCGCAGCGCTCCGGTCAGTTCATATGCTGGTGTGAACTGACCGGGGGAGATTGTCCCCCTCCCGCCGCCCGCCTAGCATTCCGGAGCCCGGGCAGGCATGTGCGGCCGGGTCAGCAGCCAGACAGGCCGGTGTTTCCCGAGGGCCCGGGCGTATCGGGGCGTCGGGAGGGACGCCTGACCTCAGGAAAGCACGATCATGGCGCGCCTCCAGATTCTCACCCCTGACGGGTTCAATGATTCTCTTGAAGGGATCCTGGATCTCGATTTCAGGAGACCAATGGTCGTGTCGTCTTCGCCGACGCGGGTCGTGGCCACGGAGCTCCATGAGGGGCAGACGGTGAGCCTCACCCTCACGGGCGACAACTTCAATTCCGTCACCCACCGGCTGCCTGATACCGGCACCGTGACGGGACTGCGCTATGATCTGGACGGCGCCGGGCTCATCAGCATGACGGGCCTTGCCTTTTCCGCCGCCGACATGGACGGGACGGACTTTCCGGAGCGCGCCTTCGAGGTTCCCTGGCTCGCCCGCGGCAATGCCGGGGCGGACCAGATCGAGACCTATTCCCGGGCCGACACCCTCTATGGCTTCGGTGGCAACGACACCCTTGGCGGCGAGCGCGGCCATGACCGCATCTCCGGCGGCGCCGATCAGGACCGTCTTCTGGGCAATGCCGGCAACGACACCCTGCGCGGCGATGCCGGGCACGACTCTCTCTTTGGTGGCTCGGGCAACGATTCCATGGCGGGCGGTCTCGGCAATGACGTGCTGTGGGGCGGCTCCGGCGCCGACCGCATGCATGGCAATGCCGGCCGGGACGGGCTGGTCGGCGGCAGCGGCGATGACCGGCTGAGCGGTCAGGACGGCAACGACCTCCTGAATGGTGGCACCGGGCGCGATGTGCTCTCGGGGGGCGCCGGGGCAGACCGTTTCGTCTTCACCGATGCCAGCGAAAGCCCCAGCCGGGCTCTGGCCGACCGGATCGTCGACTTTTCCCATGCCGAGGGGGACCGGATTGACCTCTCCGATCTCTCGGCCGGGCGGCTGACCTTCGTCGGCAGCGGTCCGTTCACCGGCAGCGATCAGGTCCGTGTGACCGGTTCGGGAAGCAACTGGGCCGTCTGGGTCAGCCTCGACGATCAGCCCGGAGCGGACGCGGTGATCTCGGTCGCTTCGGCCACGGCGCTGGTCCGGGGCGATTTCATTCTGTGATTCCGGGGATATATGTGACCCCGGGGCATCTGATACCAGAGATCCTTGAAATGGACTCTTCGCAATTTCGATGCGAATTTCTCATGTCCTTGGAGCAGAAGAGGAATTCGTTGTTCTTCAGACGCACGGTGCGGTCAGGACTTCGTGCGTCTGGTGTGAGACGGGCTGCCCCCTTTCCCTGACGGGCGACGGGGCAGGGCGCCTTGGTATCAGATCACCCGGCCGGGGCTGAGGATGCCCGCCGGGTCGAGGGTGGCCTTCAGGCGGCGCATGAGGGCCATTTCCTCCGGCGCCCGGGCCCGGGGCAGGATCGCCCGCTTCAGGCGTCCCACGCCATGCTCGGCGGCGAACGAGCCGTTCATGCGCGCGACGATGCCGTGCACCAGATCGTTCACCTCGTCCCAGCGGGCGAGGAAGGCGGCCTTGTCGGCGCCCACGGGCTGGCTGATGTTGAAGTGGATGTTGCCGTCGCCGAGATGGCCGAAGGGTACCGGCCGGCAGCCGGGCACCAGCGCTTCCACGGCCGGCGTCGCCTCGGCGAGGAAGGCGGGCACGGAGCCGACCGGCAGCGACACGTCGTGCTTGATCGAGCCGCCCTCGTGGATCTGCACTTCCGACATGCCATGGCGCAGCCCCCAGAGGGCGCGGCCCTGTTCCAGGCTTTCCGCCAGCACGGCATCGCTGGCCTCGCCGGCCTCCAGCCCGTCGCTAAGCACCGTCTCCATCGCCGAGCGGGCGCGCTCTTCGTCGGCGCCGACGATTTCCGTCAGCACATACCAGGGCGACACTGTGGGCAGTGGATCCCGGGCCCCAGGCAGGTGCGTCAGCGCGAATTCCAGCCCGCCCCGGCACAGGATCTCGAAGGCGACAAGATCGGAGCCGGCGGCCGCCCGGGCGCGATTGAGCAGGGCAACGGCATGGGCCGGCGAGGGCACGGCGACGAAGGCGATGGCGCGGGCCCGCGGCCGGGGAAAGAGCTTCAGCACGGCGGCGGTGATGATGCCGAGGGTGCCCTCGGTGCCGATGAACAGGTGCTTCAGGTCGTAGCCGGCATTGTCCTTCTTGAGCTTGCGGAGTCCGGGCAGGATCTCGCCGGTGGGCAGCACCACTTCAAGCCCGAGCACGAGGTCGCGGGTGTTGCCATAGGCCAGCACTGCGGTACCGCCGGCATTTGACGAGATGTTGCCGCCGATGCGGCAGGAGCCCTCGGAGGCGAGCGACAGCGGGAACAGCCGGTCAACCGACTCGGCCGCCGTGCGCACGGTGTCGAGAATCACCCCGGCTTCCGCCGTCAGAGTGTTGCCGGCGGCATCCACCTCGCGGATGCGGTTGAGGCGGGCAAGCGAGACGAGAATTTCCCGGCCGCTCTCGTCCGGGGTCTGGCCGCCGACGAGGCCGGTGTTGCCGCTCTGGGGCACGATCGGCGTGCCCGTCTCGGTGGCAAGCCGGCAGATGGCGGCGACCTCCTCGGTGGAGCCCGGTCGCAGCACAACCGGGGTCCGGCCATGCCAGCGGCCGCGCCATTCGGTCAGGTAAGGGGCCTGGGCGTCCGGGTCGGTCAGGGCCTGTCCGGGGGCGACCAGGGCCGAGAAGCGCGCGATCAGGTCCGGCGAGGGCAGGGGGGTGTCCATCAGGCGCGGTCTCGTTCACTCATGAAAATGACAGGGGCGGGGCAGAAGACCCGGATCCGATGAACGGAAAGTTTAGAGGATTCCGGGCATCAGTCGAGACAGGGAACATGATGGCCAGCCGGCCCGCGGCAGACTGCGGCGCCGACTTGCTTGAAGGGGGGCTTTCCCTGTGCGATAGGAAGCCGCTCGCGAGGACGAGACGGCAAGAGTTTGAGGACGGGACGACGATATGGCGGACGCGCGCGGACTGATGGCGGGCAAACGCGGCCTGATCCTGGGCCTCGCGAACCAGCATTCGATCGCCTGGGGCATCGCAAAGGCGCTGCACGGGGCGGGCGCCGAGGTGGCCTTCACCTATCAGGGGGACGCGCTGCGCAAGCGCGTGGAGCCGCTCGCGGCGGAAATTGGCGCCCGGGTGGTGGGGCATTGCGATGTGACCGACGAGGCCACCATCGACGCGGCCTTCGCGGATCTGGAGCAGGCCTGGGGCAAGATCGACTTCGTGGTGCATGCCATCGGCTATGCCGGCAAGGATTTGTTGCGCGGCCGCTATGTGGACACCCCGATGGACGGCTTCCTGCAGGCGCTGAACATCTCCTGCTATTCTTTCACGGCGATCGCCAGGCGCGCCGAGAAGCTGATGCCGGACGGCGGTTCTCTGCTCACGCTGACCTATTATGGCGCCGAGAAGTGGATGCCCCACTACAACATCATGGGCATCGCCAAGGCCGCGCTGGAAGCCAGCGTGCGCTATCTTGCGGCTGATCTCGGCCCCAACAACATCCGCGTGAATGCCCTGTCGGCCGGCCCGATCAAGACGCTGGCGGCCTCCGGCATCGGCGATTTCCGCTATATCCTGCGCTGGAACGAGTACAACGCGCCGCTGCGGCGCACCGTCACCACCGAGGATGTGGGCGATGCCGCCCTCTATCTGCTCTCGCCGCTGTCGCGGGCGGTGACGGGCGAAGTGCACCACGTCGATTCGGGCTATCATGTCATCGGCATGAAGAACCCGGAAGCGCCGGACATGTCGGTCTCCAAGGACTGATCCCGGCCTCGGCCCGGACGCCAGTCCCCGGGGGCAGGCGTCGGGATCGTGCGATGGTTACGGGCCGGGGATTCCCGGCCCGCTGCGTTTCAGGGCCTCTCCCGTTCAGGCTTTCCCAGGCAACCGGAGGATCCGATGCCGCTCACCGCGACGCTGATCCATATCCGTCATGGCCAGACCGACTGGAATGCCGAGGCGCGGCTGCAGGGCGGCCAGGATATTCCGCTGAATGATCTCGGCCGCTCCCAGGCCGCCCGCAATGGCGCGGCGCTCGGTGCCTTTCTGGCCGCCGAGGGCATTGATCCGGAGGGGCTCGACTGGGTCGCCTCGCCGCTGTCACGCGCCCGCGAGACCATGGAAATCGTGCGCGGCGCCATGGGCCTCGATCCCGCGGCCTATCGGCTGGAACCGGTGCTGAAGGAAATCTCCTTCGGCCGCTGGGAAGGCTTCACCATTCCCGAACTGAAACTGACCGACCCCGAGGCTGTCGCCCGGCGCCGGGCCGACAAATGGGGCTTCGTGCCGCCCGATGGCGAGAGCTACCGCATGCTGTCCGATCGCGTCGCCGGCTGGCTGGACGGGGTCGGACGCGATTCGGTGGTGGTCGCCCATGGCGGCATCCTCCGGGTGTTGCACGGCCTGCTGGCCGGCGTGCCCGCGGCGGAGCTGCCGCTGATGGAGGTTCCCCAGGACCGGCTGTGCCGATTCGCCGGCGGCCGCGTCGACTGGATCTGATCCGCTACACCTGTTGCTCCCGGCCCATGCGGGCACGGAAGATCCCGTGCAGGACGGGCTGATCGCCTCCCCCCCCCCGAGGGGCAGGCGTGCTCCGCACCGGACGCGCAAAGGTCTTTATCAACGCTCTCTGGTGCCGCGCCCCTGGAAAAGGTTCCCGGGGAAGGGATGTCCGGTCCGGCGTGCGCGCCGCTCAGCCTTCGCTGGCCGGAGCAGGCGGTGTGGTCTTGCGGCGGCGGGCCGGCGCGCGCGGCCTCGGCGCTTCCGGGGCGGGTTCCGCCTCCGCCACCACGGGCTGGACCACCGGATAGCGCGAGCGGATGGCGCTGCGGCCGTGCTTCTCGCGGATCCGGGCGAGGTCGTCCAGCATGCAGCCAAGGGCCCGCAGCGCCTTGTCCTCCTCCGGCGTCAGCTTGGACGGGTCGACATGATTGACCAGCACCGCCAGCGCATCGCCGATGCGGCCGAGCTGGTGGCCATAGGTGCCGACCTCGCGGAGGACTTCCTCCTCCACTTCCGGCGCGCTGGTCTGGCCGAGATCGACGCTGACATTGAGCAGGCCGACCTGCCCGTCGCGCTGGTTGAACAGCCCCATCCACGAACGGAAGAACTGGGTGACATCGCCGGCAAGCGGCAGGCGCAGACTGGCCATGGGCAGGCTCTCCGTGGCTGGCCGCCCCGCTCGGAGGACGGGCGCGGATGACGGACGGTGGGTATCGCACCTGTCCGGAACAACGGGATGACAGCGCACAAGTGTGGGATGTTCCGGCCGCCGCTGTCAAAGGGGTCGCGCGCATCCGTCGCGCCGGGGGAGCACGAAAAAAGGCGACCGGGGTCGCCCCGGCCGCCTCTCTTTCAAGTCCCGGCTGACGGGATCAGACGTTCAGCAGCAGATATTCCCGCTCCCACGGCGAGATCACCCGCATGAAGGTCTCATATTCCGCCTGCTTGATCGCCCGGTAGGTGGCGATGAAGTTGGAACCGAACACTTCCGCCAGCTCGTCGCAGTTCCAGAACAGCTCGACGGCTTCCAGCAGGCCACGCGGCAGTTCGTGCGGCAGCTCCGAGGCCGAGCCGTCGATGGGATCATCCGGCGACAGGCCCTGGGCGATGCCGAGATAGCCGGCGGCGAGCGACGCGGCGAGCACCAGATAGGGGTTGGCATCCGACGACGGCACGCGGTTTTCCACCCGCCGCGCCGCCGGGCCGGAATTCGGCACGCGCAGGCCGACGGTCCGGTTGTCATAGCCCCAGTGGACGTTGATCGGCGCGGTGGTATAGCGCGCCAGCCGGCGATAGGAATTCACATAGGGCGCGAAGATGCACATCATCCGCGGCAGATATTTCTGCTGCCCGGCGATGAAGGAGAAGAATTCCTTGGTGGGCTGGCCATCTTCATCGGAGAAGATGTTCTGCCCGGTCTCCTTGTCGACGATGGACTGGTGGATGTGCATGGCCGAACCGGGCTCCCGGCTCATCGGCTTGGCCATGAAGGTGGCGTACATGTTGTGGCGCAGGGCAGCTTCCCGGATCGTGCGCTTGAACAGGAACACCTGATCCGCCAGCTCGATCGGATCGCCATGGAGAAGGTTGATCTCCATCTGCGCGGCGCCCTCTTCATGGATCAGGGTATCGATTTCCAGACCCTGAGCTTCCGAGAAGGCGTAGATGTCATCGAACAGGCTGTCGAATTCGTTGACGGCGGCAATCGAATAGGACTGGCGGCCGATTTCCGGCCGGCCCGAGCGGCCGATGGGCGGCTCCAGCGGCAGATCCGGATCGCTGTTCTGCTTGACCAGATAGAATTCGATCTCCGGGGCGACGACCGCGCGCCAGCCCTTGAGATCCAGCAGGTTGACCATGCGCTGCAGCACCTGCCGCGGCGCCACGTCCACCGGACGGCCATCGCGGTGGTAGGCGTCATGGATCACCTGGGCGGTGGGGTCGGACGCCCAGGGCACCACGGCCAGAGTGGAGAAATCCGGCTCCAGCCGGAGATCGCCATCGGTCGGGTCCATCTGGAAATCGTCGTCCTCCTCCGGATATTCGCCGGAGATGGTCTGGACGAAGATGGAGGTGGGCATGGACATGGACGGCCCGTCGAGAAATTTCTCGGTGGGCATCATCTTGCCGCGCGCAACGCCCGCCTGGTCCGGCAGGATGCACTCCACGTCCTGGATGCCCCGCGCCTTCAGCCAGGCGCGGGCCTCTTCGAGATCGGCCACGCCGCGGCCCTGGGGCGGCGGGGTGGGAGTGTCGTCGGACTTGCGTTTCTTGCTCATGGTGCCCGGAGGGTAGCCGATGCGACGGGGGGCCGGGAAGGGGGGCGCACGCGCCGATCGCGCGACGGCACGGGCTTGTGAGCGCGGCCGGCAGCCGCAGGGGGAGGGGCCCGAAAGCCCCCGCGGATGGCCGGAGGTCGATGATGGTGCGGAGCCTCGCGCAAAAAGGTACCGGTCGGCCGCGGCTCCGTGCTAGGAAGGGGCGAGATCAGGCGTCCGGCCCTTGTTCCGGACCCCCGTCGCCGCCCGGACCGGGTTTTCCCGGCCTTCGGGTGCCTTCCGCCAGAGGATGCCAGCAATGGGGCATCGCGGCGCCTGTCCGGACGGAGCGGCATCCCCGCACCCGGCCGGGGACGCCCGCGCTGTTCCGACCCCGACCCGATGACTGTCGCGCTCCGCAACCCGCTGCCGCCGTCCGTGCGCGCCCGTACCGTCACCGCGGTGCTGGGGCCCACCAACACCGGCAAGACCCATCTCGCCATCGAGCGGATGCTCGCGCACCCGTCGGGCCTCATCGGCCTGCCGCTGCGCCTGCTTGCGCGCGAGGTCTATGGTCGTCTGGTCGAGCGCGCCGGCGTCGAGGCGGTTGCGCTGGTCACCGGCGAAGAGCGCATCGTTCCGAAAAATCCGCGCTTTCAGGTCTGCACCGTCGAGGCGATGCCGGACACCACCACGGCCTCCTTCGTCGCCATCGACGAGGTGCAGCTGGCCGGGGATTTCGAGCGCGGACGGGTGTTCACGGACCGCATCCTGTCGCTCCGGGGCCGCGACGAGACGCTGTTTCTGGGCGCGCTGACCGCCCGGCCGCTTCTGGAAAAGCTGTTGCCCGGCATCCATGTGCAGGTGCGGCCGCGGCTTTCCATCCTCGCCTGGACAGGCTCGAAGAAGATCACCCGGCTGCCCGCCCGCTCGGCCATCGTCGCCTTCTCGGCCGACGAGGTCTATGCGATCGCCGAGCTGATCCGTCGCCAGCGCGGCGGGGCGGCGGTGGTGCTGGGCTCGCTGTCGCCGCGCACCCGCAATGCCCAGGTGGCGCTGTTCCAGTCGGGCGATGTGGATTTTCTGGTGGCAACCGATGCCATCGGCATGGGGCTCAATCTCGATGTCGAGCATGTGGCCTTTGCCGGCCGGCGCAAGTTCGATGGCTACCAGTATCGCAACCTGACCGCCGGCGAGCTCGGCCAGATTGCCGGCCGCGCCGGGCGCTACACCCGGGATGGCACCTTCGGTGTCACCGGCCGGGTGGCGCCCTTCGAGGACGAGCTGGTCGAGGATCTGGAGGCCCATCGCTTCGCGCCGCTGAAGATGTTCCAGTGGCGCAATTCGGCGCTGGATTTCTCCTCGCTGGAGGCGCTCCGTCGCTCGCTGGAGGATCCGCCGCGCGAGGAGGGCTTGACCCGGGCGCCGCCGGCCGAGGATCAGGTGTCGCTGGAGTATGCGGCCCGCGATCCCGACATCCGCGCCCTTGCCATCGGGCGCGAGCGGGTGCAACGGCTGTGGGATGTGGTGCAGGTGCCGGACTATCGGCGCATTGCACCGGCGAATCATGCGGATCTGGTGCTGGCCCTCTACGGATTCCTTGCCCGCGACGGCCGGATCCGCGAAGACTGGTTCGCGCGGCAGGTGTCGTTCACGGATCGGACCGATGGCGACATCGACACGTTGTCGAACCGGATTGCCCATATTCGCACGTGGACCTATATCGCAAACCGTGCTGACTGGCTGGCAGACCCAGACCACTGGCGCGGGATCACACGGGGGATCGAGGACCGCCTTTCGGATGCGCTCCACGATCGCCTCACCCAACGGTTCGTCGACCGGCGGACCAGCGTCCTGATGAGACGATTGAGAGAGAACAAGATGCTCGACGCCGAGATCACCCCGTCCGGAGACGTGGTTGTCGAGGGACAGCCCGTCGGTCGGTTGATGGGCTTCCGCTTCGTCGCCGAGTCGACCTCCGAAGGCGCGGAAGGCAAGGCCATCCGGGCGGCGGCCGCACAGGCACTCGGGCGGGCCATCGAGGCCCGGGCCGACCGTCTGGCGGATGCCCCGGACGAGGCCTTCGTGCTGGCGGCCGACGGGTCCCTGCGCTGGCTCGGCGATCCCGTCGCCCGGCTCCTGCCCGGCGAGACGGAGCTGAAGCCCGGTCTGGCCCTTCTGGCCGACGAGCAGCTCACCGGTCCCGCCCGGGACAAGGTGGAGGCCCGTCTGCAGCTGTGGCTGAAGGCTCACCTCACCGCCCAGCTGAAGCCGCTGTTCGACCTGGAAGCCGCCGATGATCTCGACGGCATCGCCCGCGGCATCGGCTTCCGCCTCGTGGAGCGGCTGGGCGTGCTTGATCGCCATCAGATCGCCGAGGACGTGCGCGGGCTCGACCAGACCCAGCGCGCCACCCTGCGCAAATATGGCGTCCGCTTCGGCGCCCATCACATCTACATTCCGGCGCTGCTGAAGCCGGCCCCGAGCCGGCTGCTGGCCGAGCTGTGGGCCCTCAAGCACGCCGGTCTGGAGACGCCGGGCCTTCTTGAGCTGCCGCAGCTCTCGGCCTCCGGCCGCACCTCCTTCCCCGTCGACAAGACCTATCCGCGCGACCTCTACCGGGTCGTCGGCTTCCGGGTCTGCGGCGAGCGGGCCGTGCGCATCGACATTCTGGAGCGGCTGGCCGACATCATCCGCCCGATCATCGCGTGGAAGCCGGCCCCGGATGCCGGCACGCCGCCCGAGGGCGCGGTGCCGACCGGCGGCGCCTTCACCGTCACCGTGCGCATGACCTCCCTGGTCGGCTGCGCCGGCGAGGATTTCTCGTCCATCCTGAAGGGCCTCGGCTATCGCATGGAGCGCCGGCCGGCCTTTGCCGCTCCGGTGGTGACGCCGGCCGCGGAGACCGAGGCGGCGCCCGCCGCCGAAGCGGATGCCGCGCCGGTGGAAGAGGCTGCGGATGCGGCGCCTGCTGCGGAAGCGGTCGAGCCGGCCGTGGAGATCGTGGCCGAAGCCGTGATCGTCGAGCCGGTGGCGGAAGCTCCGGCTGAAGCTGTGACCGAGGAGCCGGCGACCGAGGTGGTTGTGGCCGAGATCGGGGCGGAGGCGGTCGCTGTCGAGGGTGAGGCTGTCGAGACCGCGGAAGCGGCCGTGCCGGCCGAGCCGGAGACGGTCGAAGTCTGGCGTCCGGGCCGGTTCGAGCGGCGTCCGCACGAGCGCGGCGAGGGCAACCGCCGGGGCGGTGGCGAGCGGCGCGGTGGCAATCGCGGCGAGGGCCGGGGCGAAGGCCGCGGCGAGAACCGCGGTGGTGGCGAGCGCGGGGAGCGCCGCGACGAGCGTCCGCGGGGCGAGCGTCCCGAGGGTGGGCGTGGTCCCCGTCCGGAGCGGTCCGGCGAGGGCAAGCGTCGCTTTGATGGCGTGCCGGGCTCGTCGACCCGTGGCGGTGGCCCGCGTCCCGATCGCAAGGACGAGCGGCCGCGCCGCGACGACAACCGGCCGGGCGGCGCCGATCGTGGCAACCGCCGCGAGGAGCGCAAGGTGGCGGATCCCGATTCGCCGTTCGCCAAGCTGGCCAAGCTCAAGGAAGAGCTGGAAAGCCGCAACAAGCGCTGAGACACGGATTTGAGGGACGGGGCGCCGGCGACGGCGCCCCGTTTTTCGTTTGCGGAGCGCGCGATGATCCGGGGAGGCGGGCGTGGCGGAGGATGACCGGCTGCGGCTCGACAAATGGCTGTTCTTCGCGCGGCTGGTGAAGTCGCGCACCCTTGCCCAGGGGCTGGTGACGGCGGGGCATGTGCGGGTGAACCGGGAGAAGACCGACAATCCCGCCAAGGCCATCCGGGTGGGCGACGTGCTGACGCTGGTGCTCGGCCGCGCGGTGCGGGTGATCGAGATCCGGGCGCTGGGCACCCGCCGCGGCCCGGCCCCGGAGGCGCAGGCGCTCTATCGCGACCTCGCTGCGCCGGGGGGAAGGGGCATGGACGAGGGGCCTGCCGGCTGAGGGTTCCCGTCCGGGCCCAAAAGGCACGGCGGTGGGGTCATTCCGGACCCGGCTTGCATCGCGCCCCGAACGGGCGCCTATGGACGGGCGAGAAGCGTGGCCTGTCCGGGCGCCATCCGATACCAAAGATCCTTGAAAGGGATCCTTTGGTATGCTGATGCAGATTTCTCATGCCATTGGGGCATATGAGAAATCTGCTGCGCTTCAAGCGCACGGTGCGGTCAGCACTTCGTGCGCCTGGTATGATCCGGTCCCGGCGGGTCCGAGGAAAGGGAAGCGCAGACTTCCCGGAGGCGGTCGCGATGCTGTCAGCCATCCGTTCCCTGTGGTCTCCCCCGGCCATCCGTCTGCGCGATGGCGGGCCCGAGGACCGTCTTGCCCTGGCCGATCTCTGGCTTGCCTCCGTCGAGGCCACCCATGATTTCCTGACGCCGGGAGAGATTGCGGAGCTGCTGCCGCTGGTGCGCGACGCCTATCTGCCCGGCGCCGTTCTGCGGGTGGCGGTGGACGGGGCGGACCAGCCGCTGGCCTTTCTCGGCCGGGAGGGGGCGGATGTGGAGGCGCTCTATGTCGCCCCCGCGGCCTTCGGCCATGGCCTCGGCCGCACGCTGCTGCTGGATGCCGCCGAAGCCATCACGCCGCTGCGCATCGACGTCAACGCCGAGAATCTCAAGGCGCGCGCCTTCTATGCCCGCATGGGCTTCCACGAGACCGGCCGCACCGCGCTCGACCATGACGGCCGTACCTTCCCGCTGATCCATCTGGAAGGTGATCCGCGCACAGCCGCGCCCGGGAAGCCCTGATACCAAGCGCACGAAGTGCTGACCGCACCGCGCGCTTGAAGAACAGAAGATTTCTCATATGCCTCAGTGGCATGAGAAGTCTGCATCGGCATACCAAAGGATCCTTTGCAAGGATCTTTGGTATGACTCCCCGGGCGCCGGCGGCTCAGGCCGCCACCGTCACCGGCGGGCGCACGCCCAGCAGATGGCAGATGGCATAGACCAGATCGGCCCGGTTCATGGTGTAGAAGTGGAACTCGCTGACCCCGCGGTCGACGAGATCCAGCGCCTGCTCGGCGGCAACCGCTGCGGCGATGAGCTGGCGGGTGGCCGGATCATCATCCAGCCCCTCGAAACGGCGGGCGAGCCAGGCCGGAATGGTGGCCCCGGTCTTCTCGGCGAACTTGGCGGTCTGGGAGAAATTCGTCACCGGCACGATGCCCGGCACGATCGGGATCGTGATGCCGGCCGCGGCGACACGCTCCAGCAGCCGCTCATAATGGTCGTTGTCGAAGAAGAACTGGGTGATGGCCCGGGTCGCGCCGGCATCCACCTTGCGCTTCAGGGCGTCCAGCTCGGTGGCCCAGTCCGGGCTTTCCGGATGGCGCTCGGGATAGGCCGACACGGACACCTCGATCTGCGGATGGCGCCGCTTGATGCCGGCCACCAGATCGGCGGCATAGGCATAGCCATCCGGGTGCGGCTCATAGGCCGTGCCGAGGCCGGTGAGGGGATCACCGCGCAGCGCCACGATGTGGCCGACGCCGAGGGCGGCATAATCATCCACCACCGCATCGACTTCCGCCCGGGTGGCGCCGACGCAGGTGAGATGGGCGGCCGGCTTCAGCGTCGTCTCGGCGAGAATGCGGGCGACGGTGGCATGGGTGCGTTCCCGGGTGGAGCCACCGGCGCCATAGGTGACGGAGACGAACTCCGGCGCCAGCGGCGCCAGCCGCTCGATCGCTGCCCACAGATTGGTCTCCATGGCCGGGGTCTTCGGCGGGAAGAACTCGAAGGAGACGCCAAGGGGCGCAGGGTCGGCGGCGCGGCTGAGGCGCGGGGTGTCGGTCATCAGGCGGTCTCCGTCCGGTCGGACGCGGCGGCCATGAGCACGCGCGGGTCGCGGGCCAGCCACAGGGTCACGGTCAGTTTCTGCTGTTCCCCGGGATCCGGGGGAAAGTCCTCGATCCGCTCCATCACGAGGCCGGCCGCTCCGGTCCAGCCGGCGATCTGGCCGCGCGAGAAGCCGAGGCGGCGGTGCTGGTGGGCATCGCGCAGGAATTCGAGATCATGGGGGGCGAAATCGACGATCATCAGCCGGCCACCGGGCGTCAGCAGCCGCGCGGCTTCCGCCACGGCCCGGCCGGGATCGTCGAGAAAGTGCAGCACCTGGTGCAGCACCACCACATCGGCCGCCCCGGAGGGCATGCCGAGGGCGTAGATGTCGCCCTGCCGCACCTGGGCATGGGCGAGGCCGGCGCGGGCCAGATTGGTGCGCGCCACCGACAGCATCGGCGCCGAGGCATCAATGCCCACGCCGCGCTGATAGAGATCGGCGAACAGCTCCAGAATGCGGCCGGTGCCGGTGCCGAGATCGACGAGGGTGCGGAAGGGCGTCTCGCCAAGGGCTGACCGCATCGCCCGCTCCACCCGCTCGTCGGCGGCGTGGAGCGCGCGGATGCTGTCCCAGCTCTCGGCATTGGTGGCGAAATAGCGCTGCGCCGCTTCCTGATGCACCCGGCGGGCATTTTCCAGCCGCGCCCGGTCGGCCGAAAGCACCGGATCCGACGGATCCAGCCGGGCGACCAGCGCGCGCGCCAGCGTGTCGGCGGCCTCGCCCCGGTCGGCCAGGCGATAATAGGCAAAGGCGCCTTCGGGAAAGCGGTCGATGAGGCCGGCCTCGGTCAGAAGCTTCAGATGCCGGGAAATGCGCGGCTGGCTCTGGCCGAGGATGGTGGTGAGATCCTTCACCGTGAGATCGCCGACGCTGAGCAGCGCAAGCAGCCGCAGCCGGGTCGGTTCCCCCGCCGCCTTCAGCTCCGCCACCAGCGTGTCGACACGTCCATCCATCCGGCCCGCCTCCTGCCCGTCCGGGAGAGAGGCTCCAAGCCATCCCCCCGCGCCATCCGCGGGCGCCGGAGACATATAAAGATATGTTTATGCCTAAAGCAAGCCGCCGGCGATCATTCCCGGTGCCCGCACGATTTTCGTGGGCGGTCGGCGATTCCGCACGATTTTCGCGGGCGTCGAACGAAATTCGCGGGGGCAGGGCGGAAACGACAGGATTTCGCGGGGCGGGACATGCAGGGCGCGGGGCGTCCGGGACGACTGATCACCGTCGTCCCCTCATCCTCACCCCTTCAGCAGGTCCATCGGCGGGCGGCGGCGGCCGCGGGAGGCGGGGTCGCGGACGAAGCTCCAGGCGACTTCCGGCACCAGGGTGGCGGCCCCCGTGATGGCGATCTGCAGGGTGCGGCGCAGGCCCTGGGCGCTGGCCAGATGCACGGATTCTTCCAGCGTGATCTCGTGGCCGGGGGCGGTGAAGGTCCAGCTTTCGCCGTCGCCGGTGACGAGGATGGCCGCCGTCCCCGAGCGCACCGTGGAGGCGCGCACCTGGGGGTGCAGATGGAAGCGGAGGGTGAAGCCGTCGGCACCGGTTTTCGGGCCGGATCCGGCCGGCAGGAAACGGTCGCGGCCATCCACCCGGCTGCCGGAGGCATCCACGGCGATCATGCGTTCGTGCACCAGGCCGAAGCGGGCGGCATAGCCATCATGGCGCGCCGTCATCATCTGGTCGCCGTCAAGGCTGTCCGGCCGCTCGACGGGCACGGTCTGCGGGCCGGCGATGATCACCGGGCCGATCTGGTGTTCCGCCCAGCCGGGGCCGAGGATATCGGCCGATGAGGTGCCCTCGATCACCACGGTGGAGTGGGCGGCGGTGCGGCGGGCGACGGAGCGCCATTCCGGCCGGCCCGGTGGCGGGGCGCCGCAATTGACGACGATGCGCTGGCGCCGCGACGAGAACTCGAAGGACAGGCAGCCGGCATGGGCCCGGGTGCTGAGTTCCGACGGCGGCGGCGGGCCGGTTTCCACCAGCACCAGGGTGCCGCCGGCTTCCAGTCGCTGATAGCCGGAATGGGAGGCCGAGCGCAGGGTGGAGCCGCCGGTGTCATCAAAGGCCAGCACGGTGGCGAGGATGCCGGCCGCCGGGTTGCCGGTGCCGTTGAAGCAGGCGAAGGCGCCGTCGCCATGGCGGAAGAAGCGCAGCATCGGCATCATCCGGTCGACGGCGTTCATCATCGTCGGCGACGGCGGCACATTGCGCACGGCCAGTGCCTGCCGGATCGGCAGCAGGTCGATCAGGATGTCGAGAATCGCTTCCGGCGAGCGCGAGACATGGCCGCCATCGGGCAGGATCTGCCGGGCGATCTCGCGGTCCACCATGGTCTGGGCGGTCATGCGCGCCCGCGGCGACAGCCCCTCCAGCGAGATGGAGGCGGCCAGAAGCGCCAGCGCCGCCTGCAGCCGCGGCAGGCCATCGGGGGTCAGAAGGGCGGTGGCCGACAGCAGTTTTACCTGTCCCGACAGGCACTTCAGGAAACGCTGGGTGAAGTCCGGATCGGCGGCATCGAGAATCAGCGGCGCATGGGACAGGAAGGACAGCACCCGGCGCGCGACCACCTCCGGCCTGAAGGCGACCGGCGGCAGATGGCGCTGCACGCGCATCCAGTCTTCCACCAGCGCCCGGGCGTTGGAACGGGCCAGCGCCGTGTCGGCGGCGCGCAGATGCCGCAGCCACGAGAAGCCGTGCAGGGCGCGCGCCCAGTCCTCGTCCGGCGGGATGACGCCGAAGGGGCCGTGACCGTTCACTTCGACGATCTGGCCGGAGAACACGAACAGCCCGGCATAAATATCGGAGGCGACAGTGGGATCGGCGGTGCGGATGTCCTCGGGGGCAATCAGCAGCCCGGTCGCGGTGGTGCGGAAACTGGAAAAGGGTGAACTGAGCGCTGCCCGGAGGCGCAGGCCCAGACGCGACACGGCATGGCGCAGCACGAGGCGCCAGACCCGTATCGATTCCGCCAGCCCCACACCCATCTGGGTTCCGCCCTTCCTCCACCCGCCGGCGCCGGGCGCAGCCGCCCACACGCCCGGGTGATTCCGGCCCTCGAAAGGGTATCCGGATTCCCACGCCTTGAGGGGAGGCTAAGGGTCAACAATTGAAGAATGGTATCCAGACGGTAAGCAGTTGCGACTTCCCGCGCTGATTGCCCGGGGGGCCGCGGGGCGGGGCCGGAGAGTTTCCGGCCCCGCCGGGCATCAGGCGCGCCGCTCCAGCCGGGCAGCGAAGAAGCCGTCTAGACCGGAGAGCGCCGGATCATCGGCGATGCGCAGATGACAGGGCAGGGTGCGCAGGTCGCCCTCCGCCGTGATGGCGTCCGTCAGGCCGCCGATCTCCGCCGCTGTCACCGGCACGCGGTGGAAGTCCGGATGGGTGGCGAGGAAGGCGGCAATGCGCGCCTCGCCCTCCTCGGGCTCCAGCGAGCAGGTGGCATAGACCAGCCGTCCCCCCGGCTTCAGCCAGCCGGCGGCGCGCTCCAGCAGCCGGGTCTGCAATTCTGCAAGCGCGGCCACGTCGCTGGCCCGCTTCAGCCGGCCGGCATCGGGATGCCGGCGCAGGGTGCCGGTGGCCGAGCAGGGCGCATCCAGCAGGATGGCGTCGAAGGGCTCCGGCGGGGCCCAGCGGGTCAGATCGGCCGAGACCACCTCCGCCGAGAGATGCAGCCGGGCGAGATTGGCCGTCAGCCGCTTGAGCCGCGGCGCGGACTGGTCGACCGCCGTCACCCGGGCGCCGGCCAGCGCCAGCTGGGCCGTCTTGCCACCCGGTGCCGCGCAGAGATCGGCCACGCGCTTGCCGGCGACGTCGCCCAGAAGGCGCGCGGGCAGCGCCGCGGCCGCATCCTGCACCCACCACTCGCCGGCCTCATAGCCCGGCAGACGCTCGATGAGACCGGCGCCGGTCAGGCGCACGGTGCCCGTCGGCAGCAGCCGGCCGCCGAGGCGCTCGGCCAGCGCGGCGCCATCGCCCTTGGGCGTCAGGTCCAGCGGCGGTTCGTGGCGGATGAGGGCGGCCGAGCGGCGCACGATGTCGGCGCCATAGATCTCGGTCCAGCGCCGCATCAGCCACAGCGGCAGATCAAGGGACGGGTCATCGCCGAGGCCGCGCAGCATCTCGGCATTGGCCGCGATGCCCCGCCCGACGGCGTTGACGAGGCCGACCCAGGGCGCAAGCCGGGCATCGGCCCGGGCCAGCGCCACGCCGAGGGACACGGCGGCGTGGTCCGGCACGTCCATGAACAGGATCTGCGCCGTCATCAGCCGCAGGATGGTGCGGGCCCGTTCGGCCTTGTGGGGCAGCGGCCGGTCCAGCCGGGATTTCAGCGCCTTGTCGATGGAGCCGAGGCGGCGCAGCGTGGTGCCGACCAGGGCGCGCACGAGGCCACGGTCGCGCTCGTCGAGGGCGCCGATCGGGGCGCCATCCAGGGCGGTGTCCAGGGACTGGCCATCAATGAGGATCGCATCCAGCACGGTGAGCGCGGCGCGACGGGCGGCAAAGCCGGGCTCCGAGGGCGGGCGCGGGGGGCGGGGCCCCCGTCGTCCCGGCCGGGAAGTGGAGGCCGGAGCGGCGGGCGGGTGGGTGTCGGTCATTCTGTTATCCCCAGGGTCCGCGATTGCTGCCGGTGCTGCCGCCACCGCGGCCCCAGGGATCGCCGGAACGCGGCGGCTGGGGAGCGGCGGGCGGCGGCGCACCAAAGCCGCTGGACCCGGTTTCGGACGCCATCGCCTGCAGGGCGGCGATGCGGTTCTGGGTGTTCGGGTGGGTGGAGAAGAGATTGTCCATGCGGGCGCCGGACAGCGGATTGATGATGAACAGCGGCGCCTGGGCCGGGTTGGCCTCGGCCGCTTCGTTGACATGCTGGTGCACGCCGCGCTCCAGCTTGGCCAGTGCAGAGGCCAGCCACAGCGGATTGCCGCAGATCTGGGCCCCCATGCGGTCGGCGGAATATTCCCGCGTGCGGCTGATGGTCATCTGCACCACCATGGCGGCAAAGGGCGCGACGATGGCGGCCACGATCACCCCGATGATGCCAAGCGGATTGCTGTTGCCATTGCTGTCGCGGTTGCCGCCGAACAGGAAGGCGAAGTTGGCGAGCATGGAGATGGCGCCGGCAATCGTCGCCGTGATCGTCATGATCAGGGTGTCTCGGTTCTTCACATGGGCCAGCTCATGGGCCATCACGCCCGCCACTTCCTCCCGGCTCATCAGGTTGAGCAGGCCGGTGGTGGCGGCCACCGCGGCATTTTCCGGGTTGCGGCCGGTGGCAAAGGCGTTCGGCTGGGCCTCGTTGATGATGTAGACCCGCGGCATCGGCAGATTTGCCCGGGCGGCAAGCTGCTGCACAAGCTGATAGAATTCCGGCGCGGTGGAGGCATCCACTTCCACCGCGTGGTTCATGGACAGCACCATGCGGTCGGAATTCCAGTAGCTGAAGACATTCATGGCGGCGGCGATCGCGAAGGCGATCACCATGCCCTGGCTGCCGCCGATGAGGAAGCCGACGCCCATGAAGAGCGCGGTCATCGCCGCCAGCAGCAGGGCGGTCCGGAAATAGTTCATGCGGGTCTCCCCTGTTCCCGTTGGCGGCCGCGCTCCCGTCCCCGTCTGTCGCGGCCGTCCCCTGTCCGCAGCGGATCAGGGGCAGCGTTCGCGCCATAATGGGGAGAGACCGGGGCCGGCCCGTCCAAAATCCTGCCTGCCACCGGCGGCCGCGCCCCGTTTCAGGGATCGCGGTGCATTCCGGCGGCGGGAATTGCCCGTTACAATGTCGGCTGCCGATCCGTGCGCCGCAAGCCGTGCGCGTGGTGAAATCAGCGTGTCCGGGACAAATCCTGTTCCGGACACCGGAAGGAAAGGTCCGAGATCATGGCGACCCCCTCTGAGGTGTCCCCCGCCGCCCCGCCGGCGCCCGAGGCTCCGGCTGCCGATGCGGCGCCCGCGAGGGTGCTGTCGCCGGCTGCTCAGCGCGCGCTGGCCGAGGCTGCCGAACGCCGCGCCGCCGCCGAGGCCGCCGCCGAAGAGCGCCCGAAGGAGCTGAACGGCCGCGCCGGCCCGGAGCCCGTGCGCTATGGCGACTGGGAAGCCAAGGGCATCGCGGTGGATTTCTGAAAACGGCCGGCAGCCGGAGCATATTCCAGCGAGGGTATCGCCCCGCGTGACGAAAATGCTCTCGCGCCGCTGCGGGCCGACGGGCTACCGCATGCCGAAGCGCAGGCCCGGGGCGGGGCGTTCCTTCAGCACCTCCCGGCGGAAGCGGAACAGCTGGGCCGGGCGGCCGCCGGTGCGGCTGGTGCTTTCGCCGGTGGGCTCCACCATCTGGGTGGTTTCCACCAGCCGGCGGAAATTCTGCTTGTGCAGATGCCGGCCGGCGATCGCCTCCACGGTGCGCTGCAGTTCGGTCAGGGTGAAGGTGTCCGGCATCAGCTCGAACACCACCGGGCGATATTTCAGCTTGGCCCGCAGCCGCGAAATGGCGGTGGCGAGGATGCGGCGATGGTCGAAGCGCATGGGATAGCCGAGGCCACCCGGCCGGCAGGCCCGCGCCAGCGCCGCCGCGCGGCCATCGCGCCGGGCTTCATCGGCCAGACCGGCTTCATAGAGAATCTCGTAGCGGTCCAGCACCTTCTCCTCGTCCCAGCGCGCGCCATCAAGCCCGAAGGCCAGCCGGATGCGTTCCTCCCGGGAGAGGGCCCGGGGCGGGGCGGCGGCATCGGGGGGCTCGCGGGTCCAGGCGTCGAGCGCCGGCAGCAGGGTGTTGTCCAGAATGGCCGGCCGGCCGTCGCGCCAGTCCTCCCACGGGAAATAGCGGTACCACGGGCACCAGCGGGCGCGGGCGCGGTCCATGGCCATGGCCGAATCAGGGTGCGGGCGGGTGAGCGCGAGATAGCCGACGGACACCGTGTGCGGGCCGGAATCCGCCAGCCGGCCACGGTCGCCGAAGGTGTAGAGCTGTTCCACATAGCCGAGCCGCAGCGCCGACTGCTCCTTCACGAAGGCGCGCAGTCCGATCTCGAAGGTGCGGTGGGCATGGGGATCGAACGGCCCGGAGGGCAGGCCCTCGGGTTCGTCGCTGCCCTCGTCGGCTCGGGCGGAGACGGCCAGGATCAGCGGCGTCGGGTCCTGCACGGCCACGATGGCCGCGTTGAGACCGATCTCGATCCGGGTGCCGCCATCGGCCATGAGGACTCCTGATACCATGCGCGCGGTGCGGGCCGCACCCGCGCGCCTGAAGGGCTGCGGATTTCTCACATGCCCCAATGGCATGAGAATTCCGCATCGGACTGCCAAAGGCTCCTGTTCAAGGACCTCTGGCATGCAAGGGACACGTTCGGGTCTCCGCCACACCGTGGGCCGGGCCGGAGGAGCGGGGCACAGGGCAACCCGTCCGGCCGCGCATACCATCATGTGCGCACGCCCGGAGATATACTCAAGTCGGAGAAAATACAGCTCTGTTGCGCCGCAATGGTGCAGGCGGCTCAGCCGATGGCCAGCGCGAAGGGCTCGCCCTCGAAGGCGTTGGCGCCGCGGCCGATGTCGGTGATGGCTTCCACCATGCGCCCGCCGCGGCCGAGCCGCT
The DNA here is from genome assembly GCA_050689115.1 of Segnochrobactraceae bacterium EtOH-i3. Classification (GTDB taxonomy): domain Bacteria; phylum Pseudomonadota; class Alphaproteobacteria; order Rhizobiales; family Segnochrobactraceae; genus JBBSSF01. Next base: position 135,999 of record JBOGCN010000003.1, read on the forward strand.
CGTCGGCCAGCGCCACCAGCCGCGGATTGGGGGTGGCCGAGGGCGAGGCGGCGCGCAGCCGCCGGGCGATGTCCATTTCCGAGCGTTCCGGCGCAAAGGCGCAGGCGATGATGAAGGCGCCGGCGGTGGAGCGGCTGATGCCCGCAAAGCAGTGCACCACCATCGGGTGCTCGCCATCCCAGCGCTCGGCAAAGCGCAGCAGCGAGGCGACATGGTGATCGCCCGGGGGCGTCAGCCCGGCCACCGGCTCGATGATGTCGTTGAAGCCGAGGAAGAGATGATTCTCCGCCGGCACGCTCGACGGCCGCGTCACCGGGGTGCCGGTGTTGATGAGCGTCACCACATGGCGCGCTCCCGTGCGGGCGACGGTTTCGCCAAGACGGGACAGGGAGCACACATGCAGCATCATCGGGAAAGCCTCGGTCGTCGGTCGCATCACCGGGCCACTATGGACCGGGGGCCAATGCGGGGGAAGGCCGCCGTTCGTCGTCAAGCGCGGCAAAACGGGCGAGAAAGCGCGCCTGCGCCTCCGCCGTCGGCCACGGCTCGATGAGGGCGCCGGGCGCAAAGCCCGCCGCGCGGCCCTTCGGCCGGCCGAAGATCTGGTCGGCCTCATCCCTGGAAAAGCCGGCCAGATGCACGGCTTCCAGCCACGCCGACAGGCCATCGGCCGCCTTCACCGCCTTTTCCAGCGCCGGATCCGGCTGGGCCGGCAGGCCGAAGCGCAGGAGGATGGCGGTGAGAATGCGCAGCTCCAGGGTCTTGTAGGGCGGGCCGACCACAGCCTTGAACGGCGAGATCAGATCGCCGACCACATATTCCGAGGCGTCATGCAGCAGGGCGGCGAGCGCCTCCGTCGGGCCGGCAGCCGGCACCATGTGGCGCAGGATCGCTTCCACCAGCAGGCTGTGCTGGGCGACGGAAAAGGCGTGGTCGCCCACCGTCTGGCCATTCCAGCGCGCCACCCGGGCGAGGCCATGGGCGATGTCGCCAATCTCGATATCCAGCGGCGAGGGGTCGAGCAGATCGAGCCGGCGGCCGGAGAGCATCCGCTGCCAGGCTCGCGGCGGCTCGGGCGCGCGGCGCACCATCTCAGGCTCCGGTGCTGTCTTCAGGCCAGACGAAACGGGCAAAGCCCGGCAGATCCGGCGTCAGTGCCACACCATCGGCGGTCACCGGTTCGCCGGCATCGAGCGCCGCCTTCACCCGGTCGAGGCGCACCAGCGCCAGCCCTTCGGCCCCCGAGACGGTGCCAAGGGTGCCCGCCGCCCGCTCGCCGGCCAGAACCGGCGTGCCTGTCGACGGCAGGGGCTCGGCGGCGCTCACCCGGATCACCCGGCGCCGCGCGGTGCCGCGATGCTTCATGCGCGACACGACTTCCTGACCGACAAAGCAGCCCTTGGTGAAATCCACGCCGTTCAGGTCGTCCATGTCGGCATCATGGGGGAAGGCGTCGCCGAGGGCGAAATCGACGCCGCTTTCCGGCACGCCGAACACCACCCGGTGGGCCGCCCAGTCCTCGGGCGTCGCCGGCACGGCATCGCCGGGAAGCGGACTTGCCGTTGGCACGATCGCGCGCAGGCCGAGGGCCGCCAGCCGCGGATCGGCAGCAACCGCCAGCGCGTCGGCCGGGCGCACGTCGGGCGCGCTGCCATCGTCGCTCCACAGCGCCATCACCTCGGCGTCGCCGGAAATGTCGGTCAGCGTGATGGCGGCGCGCAGCCGGTACATCGTCAGGCGCTTCAGGAGGTCCGGCAGCGCGGCGCGGGGGCAGTCGAGAATGACCTCCTCGCCCAGCCGGAACAGGAAGAAATCGGCGAGGATCTTGCCCTGGGGCGACAAGAGCGCGGCAAAGCCGGCGGCGCCATCGGCAATGTGCGAGGCCTCGATGGTCACCAGCCGGTCGAGAAAGGCGAGCGCCTCCGCGCCGGAAATGCGCAGCAGACCGCGATGGGGCAGGCGGGTGGCCAGAAGGGCAGTCATCGGAGGTCTCCGGAAAGCGGCCCGGCGTCGTCATGCCAGCCGCAGACCGTCCGGAGCCGAGGTCGGGGAGAGGGGATCCGGACGCCCGGCGGGCGTCCGGACAACCGGGATCAGCCGCCGGAATCCCGCGGGCCGGCCGCCAGACGCTGGATCAGCGGGCCATCGGCGCGGATTTCGGCAAGCAGCCGCGCCGTGGCATCGACGGCCTCGTCGAGCATCGCCTCGGTGTGGGCGGAGGTGATGAAGAAGCGCAGCCGGGCGCTCTTTTCCGCCACCGCCGGATAGATGATCGGCGCCGCATTGATGCCGGAGTCCATCAGGCGGCTGGAAAGCAGCGCGGCCGTGATGGAATCCCCCACCACCACCGGCACCACCGCATAGCCCTCGCTGGAGCCGGTATCGAGACCGGCGGCCCTGGCGCGGGCGAGGAAGTGCTGGCCATTGGCCACCAGCCGGGTGACGCGCTCCGGCTCGCGCTCCAGGATCTGGATGCAGGCAAGCGCGGCGGCGGCCACCGGCGGCGGCATGCCGACGGAGTAGACGAAGCCGGGGGCGTTGATCTTCAGGAACTCGCACAGCGCCGAGGAGCCGGCGACATAGCCGCCACAGCCGCACAGCGTCTTGGACAGCGTGCCCATCCAGATCTCGACATCGGTCGGATCGACGCCGAACTGCTCCGCCAGACCCCGGCCGGTGGCGCCGAGCACGCCCAGCGCATGGGCCTCGTCCACCATCAGCCACGCGCCAAAGCGGCGCTTGAGGGCGATCAGGCGCGGCAGGTCCGGCATGTCGCCGTCCATGGAGTAGACGCCTTCCACCACGATCAGGATGCGCTCGAAGCGGCCGCGGCTCTGGGCAAGCAGGCTTTCCAGCGCGTCGAGATCATTGTGGGGGAACATCAGCCGGGTGGCGCCGGCATGGCGCACGCCTTCCACCACGGAATTGTGGATGAGGGCGTCGCAGATCACCAGATCCTTCGGCCCCATCAGGGTGCCGATGGTGTTCACATTGGTGGCGTGGCCGCTGACGAAGGCGACGGCATCCTCGACCCCGGTCACCCGGGCGAGCGCCGCCTCGAGCTGGCGATGAATCGGCCGTTCGCCGGCAACGACCCGGCTGGCCGACACCGACGTGCCGTACTTGTCGATGGCCGCCTTGGCCGCCGCGACCACTTCCGGGTGGCCGTTCAGCCCCAGATAGTCATAGGAGCCGAAATTGATGAAGCGCCGGCCGTCGATTTCGGTGGTGGCGCCGGCGCGGGCATCATGGGCGCGGAAGAACGGGTTGGAGATGCCGATGAGATCCGCCGCCGCCCGCTGCATGCGCAGCTGGCGGAACATCGGCAGGGTCGCGAAATCGAACGCCTTTTCCCCGGCATCGGTGCTGGGGGGAGCCGCCACCGGCTCCGGCCGGCGCTCCTGGACGGCGCGGCGGGAGGCCCGCACGTCCGCCAGAAGCTGGTCCTTGGCGCTGCCCGAAAGTCCGGCGATCCCGCGCGGTGTCGTCATTCGAGAATGTTCCTGATCCGCCGGCTGCGTTCCTCGACGATCTCGACGGCCTCGATGGTGGCCGCCTCGGCGCCTTCATCGCCGGCGACATGGGCCTTGGCGAGCAGCTCGGCTTCCACCGACAGCCCGGTCTCGGCCTGTTCACCGGTCACGCGGGCCAGCACACGATTGGCAATGTCGGTCAAGGTCGCACCATTGGCGAGCGACATCAACGGAATCTCGACCCCCAGCCGCTGCTCGGCGGCGATGCGCAGCTCAAGGGCGAGCAGCGAATCCATGCCGATGGCAGCCAGCGGCTTGTGCCGGTCGATCTCCTCGGCCGGCAGGCGCAGGATGCGGCTGATCTCGCCCGCCAGAAGCTGGGTGATGATCTCCACCGAGTCCGTCCGGGACAGCCCGGCCAGCCGCTCCTTGAGGTCGATGCCGGACTCGCCGGCGTCCTCGTCGGCATCGGCATCCGGCAGTTCCTCGGCCAGCGGGGTCGCCAGCAGGACGAGGTCCTTGCGGGCGGCGCGCCAGTCGATGCGGCCGAAGCCGACGGCGGCTTCCGCCACCGGCCGGTCGCCCCGCTCCAGAAGCGCCATCAGCCCGTCCAGGGCATCCGACGCATCCAGGGCGCTGCGGCCGAGCTTGCGCGACAGCAGGTCGTTCACCTGGGCGTTGCGGGCCAGATAGCCCGCCCCCGAGATGGCGCCCCACGCGACGGTGAGGGCCGGCAGGCCAGCCGCCCGCCGGCGACGCGCCAGCGCCTCCAGATAGGCGTTGGCCGCCACATAGTTGGCCTGACCGGGATTGCCGACCAGCGTGGTTGCCGAGGAGTAGAGCACGAAGAAGTCGAGCGTCCGCTCCCGGGTCGCGGCGTCGAGCGCCTCGGCACCGGCGATCTTGGGGGCCAGCACCTGGGCGATGCGGTCGGCATCGAGATTGGCCAGCAGCGCGTCGTCCAGCACCATGGCGGTGTGCAGCAGGCCGCGCAAGGCCGGGCCCGTCGCCTCGATCCGGTCGAGGAGGGCGGCCACCGAAGCGGTGTCGGTGAGATCCACCTTCTCCACCCGGATGGTGACGCCCTGGGCGCCGAGCCGGCGGATATCGGCCGCCACCTCGTCGCTCACCGTGCCGCGGCGGCTGGCCACCACGATGTGGCGGGCGCCGCGGGCGGCCAGACGCTTGGCGGCCTCGAAGCCGAAGCCGCCGGTGCCACCGGCCACCAGATAGCTGGCATCGTCCTTCAGGAACGCGCCGGCGCGTGCCGGCACGGCCGCCGGGATGGCCGGCGGGGCAATCACGATCTTGCCGACATGACCCGACGACTGCATGAGGCGGAAGGCTTCCGCCACGGCATCGGCCGGGAACAGCCGGTAGGGCAGGGCCGAGAACACGCCCTCGGCAAACAGCCGCGCCAGCTCCGTGAACAGCCGCTCGGCCAGCGGCCGGCGGTGGGAGAGCAGCTGGTCGGCGTCGATGCCGAAATAGGACAGGTTCTGCCGGAACGGCCGCAGCGCGATGCGCGAGTTGGCGTAGAAATCGCGCTTGCCGAGCTCCAGGAACCGGCCGAAGGGCTTCAGCACCTCCAGGCTGGCTTCCATGGCCTCGCCGGCCAGCGAGTTCAGCACCACGTCGATGCCGGCGCCGCGGGTCAGCGCCCGCACGTCATCGGCAAAGGCCAGCGAGCGCGAGTCGACCACATGGTCGGCCCCCAGCGCCGTCAGCAGCGCCCGCTTGTCCGGCGACCCGGCCGAGGCGATGACCGTGGCGCCGCGCCACTTGGCAATCTGCAGCGCCGCCAGACCCACACCACCGGCGCCGCCATGGATCAGCACCGTCTCGCCTTCGACGATGGCGGCCAGCTGCACCAGGGCATAATAGGCCGTGAGGAAGGCGACCGGCACGGTGGCGGCAGCCTCCGGCGGCAGATGATCCGGCACGGGAGCGGCGGCCTGTTCGGACACCGTCACATGGCTGGCAAAGCAGGCCGGGGCGAACATCATCACCCGCTGGCCGATCCGGTAGCGATGGGCCGAGGGGCCGGTGCGCACGACGGTGCCGGCGCATTCCATGCCCAGCGTCGGGCCGGCAAAGCCGTCCTCCAGCGCCTCATGGGGCAGCAGGCCCAGCGCCCACATCACGTCGCGGAAGTTGAGGCCGGAGGCCTCCACCACGATCTCGATCTCGTCGTCCACCGGCGCGCGCCGGGCCACCGGCTGCCAGCCGAGGGCATCGAGCACACCGGGACGGCCGATGGCGAGGGTCGCCCCCGGCTCGGTACCGGCCGGGGCATGGGGGGTGAGCACGCCGCCACGCACGATGCGCAGGCCGGCGCGGCCCCCGGCATCGAGCAGCAGCTCGTGTTCGGCCCCGGGGGCACGGATTTCGGCAGCCAGCCGCTCGGCGGCAACCGCCAGACCCAGTTCCGGCGCGGCATCGAGCTGACGGATGTCGAGCCCGGGCATCTCGTTGGCAGCCACCCGCAGGAAGCCCCAGACGGACGCGGAGTCCGCCCGGCTTTCGCCGTCGCCCGAGAGCGACTGCATGGCGCCGGGCGAGACCACCCACAGCCGCACCCGGCGATCGCCAAGGCGCAGGCCGAGACGGCGCAGCCGCTCCAGCGTGGTGGTGAGGGTGTCAAGCGGCACGCCCTCGGCCACAAGGCCGGTGGCGACGAAGACCAGATCCTGCACGTCGTCCGAGGAAAGGAGGGCGTCGAACGCCTTCATCTCCTGCATGGTGGCGTCGCCATCGAGACCGATCTCGCGCACGCCATCCGCCGTGCGGGTGGCCGCACCGATCAGGACCGGGCCACCGATGACCCCGAGCGCGGTCGCCAGCGCATCGGCCAGAAGGCGCGGCGCGCCTTCCGCCGGCGAGAGCACCAGCGGCAGGGTGACCGCGCGCGGCTCCGGCTGGGCCACGATGTCCGAGCGGCGGCGGGCGGCGAGCACGAAGGCTTCCGTCTCGTCGCTGGCCAGCGCCCGGGTCGACGATTCCACAAGCCCGGCCGAGACGAGGGCACGGGCCCATTCGGTGGCGGTTGCCGGCGCACCGGCCGGAGTGTGCGGATCGAGCGTGCGGTGCCACCAGCCGGCGGCGACACCCTCGATGGCATCCAGCACCAGCGACGGCGCCGGCTCCACGGCGATGAGACCACCGCCCGGCACGAGGGCGGCGACCACGCTGTCCAGGCTGCCGGCGGGCAGGCTGGTGAGGGCCCCGGCCGAGAGCGCCAGATCGAACCCGCCCTGACCGCCAAGGTCGGCAAGGGCGTGATAGCGCAGGCCCACCCGTTCGCCGGCCCTCAGACGGGCGCGTTCGACCAGGCTGGCATCGGCATCCGTTACCGTCAGGGTGACGAAGCGCGGATCAATGAGGGCGGCGAGGCGACGGGCAAGGCCCGGATCGCCGGCACCGACCAGCAGCAGACGCAGCGGCGCCGAGCGCGGCCAGGTGGCGATCGCCTCGGCGGCGAGCCCCAGAATGGCCTCGGCCAGCGGCCGGGCGGCCGGGCTGGAAGTGCGCATCTGATCGAGCAGCGCCGCCGGGAAGATGCCGACAGCTGCCGGCGCGAGGCCGCCGCGGAAGCGTTCGGCCAGCACCTCGGGCAGGCGGGCGGCAAGCGTCGCCTCGGCGATGCGGTCCGGATGCTCGGCCACCAGGGTGCGCAGCACCACGTCCAGATCCGGCGGGGTGGCGTCGGTGCGCTCCCAGCCGGCCTCGGACTGGCTGACATAGCCGCGCTCGTCGAGGGCTTCCAGCAGGCGGGCGGCCAGCGGCAGGGCATCGGCGGCCAGCAGGCCGGCCGCCATCATGGCATCCAGCGACACCGGGCCGACGCCGGCAAACAGGCCCGCAACCCCGCGGAACGCCGCCGACAGCACGGCAGCTTCCAGCAGCAGCGCGGCTTCGCCGAGATCCGGATGAGCCGGCCGGGCGAGATCGCGGCGGTCGATGAGGGTCGCCAGCGCATCGCTGTCGGCGCTGCCAAGGGCCGAGATTGCCCCCGGGGCCGCAAGACGACGCGGCAGCACGCGATAGGCGAGGTCGTCGGGATCCTCGATCTGGGTCAGCTGCACCGCCTGGAAGCGGGCATCCTCAAGGGTCGCAACGACATGGCCGGCGGAATCCAGCAGGTCGAAGGCGGCAACCAGGCTCTGGCTGGAGGCCCGGGTGACAGCCACCCGCGCCTTCACCGGCGTGCGCGCGTCGGCTGCGACCCGCAGCCGGCCGAAGCGGATCGGCAGCACGGCCGTGCCGGGCTTCACCAGATGGGTGTCGTCCAGAAGGGCGAACAGGCCATGGAAGCAGGCGTCGAGCAGGGTCGGGTCGAGAATGAACCCGGCGCTGGCGGTCGCCGGATCGGCCGGCGCCAGATTCACCGAGAAGGCCGTGGGCCCGAGGATCTCGACGGCATGGGCACGGCGGAACACCGGGCCATAGCGCAGGCCGAAACCGAGGGTGAGGGCGTAGAGCCGGTCGGCAGTCACCCGGCGCAGCACCGGGCCTTCGGCGCCGGCGGCGACCGCATGGGGCACCTTGGCGCGGGACAGACGGCCGCGGGCATGCAGCGTCCACGGATCGGTCGACAGCCGCGGGCGGCTTTCCACCGACACCGAGCGGTCGTCGGCATCCAGCGTCACCCGGGTTTCACGGGTGCCGCCATCCAGCACCAGCGGCGCCACGATGTCGAAATCCGAGAGCTCGATCGCCCCGTCGCCCTGCCAGCGGCGAGCAGCCGACAGCGCCATTTCCGCCAGACCCGCGCCGGGCATGACGACGGCGTCTTCCACCCGGTGGTCGCCCAGCCAGTGCACCAGCTCGGCGTCGAGATGGTTGGTCCACACGGGAATGTCGAGACGCATCCGCGCGCCCAGCAGGGCGTGATGGGTGCCGCGCACGCTGGAGAGGCCTTCCGGCGTCAGCTCGGCGCGATAGGTGCGGTTCTGCCAGGGATAATGCGGCAGGTCGACGCCACGGGCGACGCCGGGGCCGAACAGGGTGGTGTCCTCCACCTGGGCGCCCGAGGCGAAGGCGGCGGCCAGCACCGCGCCGATCGCATCCGCCCGGTCGCCATCGTGCTTGTCGAGGCTCGGCAGGGCCGTGCCGCGCACTTCGGCGGCCCGCAGCACGTCGGTGATGTAGGTGGTCAGCACCGGCCGCGGGCCGATCTCGACGAACAGCCGGTAGCCCTCGGCGGCCAGATTGCGCACCGCGGCTTCGAACTGCACGGGATCGCGCACATTGTGCCACCAGTAGCGGGCATCCAGGCTTTCGCCCCCCGCCTTGGTGCCGGACACCGTGGAGATGAACGGCAGACGCTCCGCCCGCGGGGCAATGCCGGCGAGGCTGCCCATCAGCGGATCGCGGATGGTGTCCACGAGGGCGCAGTGGAAGGGATAGTCGAGATCCAGCCGCTTCACCACGATGCGGTGCTTGCGCCCGTGCTTGGCGAAGGCGTCGATGGCCTCCACCGGGCCGGAAATGGTGACGCTGCGCGGGCTGTTGACCGCGGCGATGGCGATCTCGGCAAAGCGCGGATCCGAGCCAAGCGCGGCGCGGGTCTTGTCGGCCGACAGCAGCACCGCGGCCATGGCGCCCAGATGCCGGGTCACTTCCTGATGGGTCGAGCGGGCGTGGATGACCTTGACCGCATCGCCAAGGGTCAGCGCGCCGCAGGCCCACGCGGCCGCGACTTCACCAACGGAATGGCCGATCACGGCATCCGGCTTCAGCCCGCGGCCGATCAGGGCCTCGGTCAGCGCCACCTGGATGGCGAACAGCAGCGGCTGGGCAATTTCGGTGCGGGCGAGGTCGCTGACCAGGGTCTCCGACATCAGCGCCGACTGCAGCGACCAGCCGGCCACCCGCACGAAGGCGCGGTCCACCCGGTCGAAGGAAAGGCGGAAGGCCCGGTCGCTCTGATAGACGGCGCGGCCCATGCCGGCCCACTGGGAGCCGTTGCCCGAGAAGGCGAACACGACGGGAGCCGCGGGAGCGACGGCGGTCGCCTCCACCAGATTGGTGGCCTTGCGGCCTTCGGCCAGCGCTGCCAGCCCCGCGCGCTTCTCTTCCAGCGTGGTGCCGAGAATCACGGCGCGCTGGTCCAGACGCTGGCGCCGGTAGGCGGCGGCATTGGTGACGAGGGCTGCCTCGGCCTCGCTGGCATCCTCCAGCCGGTCGAGATAGCGCCGGGCCAGATCAGCCAGCGCCTCGCGGCCGGAGGCCGACAGCACCAGCGGGGCCGCCGCATCGGGGCGGCGAGTGATGGCCGGCGGCGTCGGATCGGGATCGCGCAGCAGCACATGGGCGTTGGTGCCGCCGAAGCCGAAGGAGTTCACGCCGGCAAAGCGCGGCCGCGGACCCTGCTCCAGGGCACGCGCGGTCGCGGCGACCTCAAGGTTCAGGTCCTGGAACGGAATGTCCGGATTGGGCGTGGTGAAGTGCAGCGACGGCGGCAGCAGGTTCTGCTCCAGCGCCAGCTGGGCCTTCAGCAGGCCGACCAGACCCGAAGCGGGCTCCAGATGGCCGACATTGGTCTTCACCGAGCCGATGGGCAGCGGCCGGCTGCGCCGGCGGCCGAGCACGGAGCCCAGCGCCTCGGCCTCGGCCGGATCGCCCACCCGGGTGCCGGTGCCATGGGCCTCGACGAAGGCGAGCCGGTCCGGATCGACCTCGAAGCGGTCATAGACCTCGCGCAGCAGGGCGGCCTGGGAATGGGCCGACGGCAGCGACATGCCGACGGTGCGGCCGTCGGAATTCACGCCGGAGCCGACCAGCACGCCGCGGACATCGTTGCCGGCCGAGCGCGCGGCATCGACGGCGCGGATCACCAGGACCACGCCACCCTCGGAGCGCACATAGCCGTCGCCATCGGCATCGAACGCCCGACACAGGCCGGCCTTCGACAGCATGGTGGCGCGCGAGAACCCGACGAACGGATAGGGCGAGAGCAGCAGGTTCACGCCGGCGACGATCGCGGTGTCGATCAGGCCGGCGCGGATCGCCTCCATCGCCTCGTTGAGGGCGACCAGAGACGACGAGCAGGCCGTGTCCACCGTGAAGGACGGACCGCGCAGGTCGTAGATGTAGGACACCCGGTTCGACACGATCGACAGGGTGTTGCCGGTCATGAACTGGACGTCGGTCTCGGCCAGATCGGTCAGGAAGTTGTTGGCATAGTCGAGAGACGACGCGCCGACATAGACGCCGGTGCGGCTGCCCGCCAGCGCCGAGGGTGGCAGGCCGGCATTTTCCAGCGCCTCCCAGGTCAGCTGCAGCAGAAGCCGCTGCTGCGGGTCGATCTGGATCGCTTCGCGCGGCGAGATGCCGAAGAAGCCCGGATCGAAATCCCACACATTGGCAATCTGGCCCGCCGCCCAGGTGTAGCTCTTGCCGGAGGCCGCCACATCGGGGTGCAGGAACTGTGCCTTGTTCCAGCGGTCCGCGCCCACTTCCGTGATGACGCAGCGGCCGTCAGTCAGCACATCCCAGAAGCTGCGGACATCCGGTGCCGCGGGAAGCCGGCACGCATAGCCCAGGATTGCGATCTCTTGCTTGGCCTTGAGTTGCGCCATCGACCACGTCGTTCGCTGTTCGAGCCTGGCTGCCAGCGTGCGGGGTCAGGGAGACCTCCGTCAACCGCAGCATGCCCTCTGGTCCGGCAAAGACCACAACTGGTCTTATGCCGCCTTGTACATGATAGGGCCTCGTTGCCCCGGTCAACCGCGCCAGCGCGCCCCGGAGGGGAGGCTGGCCACCTTGGGTTGCCGGGGTGTCCGATGGCACCCGCGGACAGATCCGCTTTTCAAGCCTCATAGCCCATTGGCGTCTGGGGTGCAAGAAAGTCAACGGATACCAATTCTATCCATAATATCATGATCCTGCTAGATAAAAGGCAGCAATGCGCGGGATCTGGTGTGCCATAGGGGCACTTATATTGCACTGCGGCAACGCATCATGGCGCTTGCCGGTCCGGATGGGCTATGGTCCTGTGCGACGCGATGACCCGCCGGCTCGGGGCGTGTCGGACCACAAACGGGCGGGCGGATGGACGTCCGGCGTGAATCGGAGCATATGAGACCCCCATGACCGCTTCCCTTCGCGCCGCCGTTGTCGGCTACGGCTATTTCGGCCGCTTTCATGCCCGCCACTATCACGAGACCCCCGGGGCGAACTTCACCTTCGTCGCCGATCAGGATCCTGACCGCCGGGCGGCGGCCGCCGCCGACTATGGCGTCGAGACGGTGGCCGATCACCGCGATCTCATCGGCAAGGTCGATCTCGTCTCCATCGTCGTGCCCACCAGCGTGCATCATGCGGTGGCCCGGGATCTGATTGATGCGGGCATCCATGTCCTCATCGAGAAGCCGATTGCGGCCGATCTCGCCCAGGGCGAGGATCTGGTGCGGTTGGCCGATGCCCGCGATGTGGTTCTCCAGGTGGGGCATATCGAGCGCCATTCCGCGGCGTTCCGCGCCCTTCTGCCGCGGCTGTCGCGACCGCTCTATATCGAGAGCGAGCGCATTTCCCCTTTCAAACCCCGTGCCACCGACGTCGACGTCGTGCTGGATCTGATGATCCACGACATTGATCTGGTCATCGGGATGGTCGGTTCCCGGGTGGTTTCCGCCGATGCCATCGGTGCGCCGGTGCTGACAGGCACCGCCGATCTCGCCAATGCCCGCATCGCCTTCGAGAATGGCGTGGTTGCCACCGTCACCGCCAGCCGGGTGAGCCACAAGACCGAGCGCATGGTACGCGTGTTCCAGCGCGACAGCTATATTGTCTGCGACTTCGCCAACCTGCGCCTGACCGAGATCCGCCGTGATCCCGACGCGCCCGTCGGCAACAATCCGCTGGACGGGCTGGCGCTGGAGACGGTCAACATCCCGCGCCAGGACAGTCTCGCCAACGAGATTGCCGAATTCCTCTCCTGCATCCGCGAGAAGCGCCGGCCGATCGTCGATGGCCGGGTCGGCTGCGAGGCCCTGCGGGTCGCCAACCTGATCAAGGAAAGCATGGCCGAGCGCCGGCGCCTGATCGAGCGCGGAGCCGGCCTCACGGTCTGAGCAGCGGTGCCGCGCTGTCGCATTGTGTTCGCGGGGCTGCGCACGCCAAGCTGTTGCTGGCGCGCGGCCCCAGATCGGCAGGCAGGAGCCCGGACACCATGACCCATCTCGACGCGTCCATCTTCCCGGGGCGGGCCCAGCGGCTGCGCTGCACCTTCAGCAATGTGGATGCCCTCGGCTATGTCATCCTCTGGTGCATCCTGACGATCCTCACCCTTGGTCTCGCGCTGCTGGTGTTCCCCTATTATCTGAACATCAACGTGCTCAACCGGACGGAAGTGATCGACGCCCAGGGGCGGGCGATCGGGCGGCTGAACTGCCGCTTCGGCGTCGGATCGGCCATCGGCAATCTCATCCTGTGGGCCATCCTGATCCTGATCACCCTCGGCCTCGCCTCCTTCCTCTATGTTTATCGCGTGCTCCGGGTGGTCCTGAACGAGACGACCATCGACTATTACTGAGCGCCCGGGGCAGCAGCGCGGCTTTCGGCCGGCCCCCAGACGAATTTCGCATGCAGAGCGCCCCGGGAGGGTGCTATGAGCACGGGAGGCTCCCGGGGGTGTGCGTGCTCCGGGGCCAGCCAGCGTGTCCGCTGCCGCGGGCCGGATGTCCGGTCCGGCGGGGCGAATGCCGGGCCCCCCCAACATGCCCGGGTGGTGCCAGGGCGGGTGTCGTCCCGTCCCCCGTGCGCCGGACCTCTCTCCGGCCGTCCGGACCGTGCCGCCCCGATCGTTCGGAATGTCATGTCTGAAAGCCTGAAGCCGGTCGAGCCGGCCCCGATTCCCCTGTTCGACCTGAAGCGTCAGGAGCGGCGCCTGCGTCCGGAGCTGGACAAGGCCATCGCTGCGGTGCTGGATCATGGCCAGTTCATCCTCGGGCCCGAGGTCACGGCGCTGGAGACGGCGCTGGCCGCCTTTTCCGGCGTGCGCCACTGCATCGCGGTCTCCTCGGGGCGCGATGCGCTGCTGATGGCGCTGATGGCCATGGGCGTCGGCCCGGGCGACGCGGTGTTCGTGCCGGCCTTCACCTTCTCGGCGACGGCGGCCGCGGTGATGGCGGCCGGTGCCCGGCCGATCTTCGTCGATGTGCTGCTCGACAGCGCCAATATGGACCCGGAAGATCTGGAGCGCGCCATCGCCGACACCGACGGGCTGGCGGGCGCGACGCCGAAGGCCATCATTCCCGTCGATCTCTTTGGCTTGCCGGCGAATTATGGCGCCATCGGCGCCATCGCGGCCGAACATGGCCTGACGATTCTGGCCGATGCCGCCCAGTCCTTTGGCGGCGCGGTGGGCAATGCCCGGGTCGGGGCGTTCGGTTCCATCTCCGCCGTCAGCTTCTATCCGACCAAGCCGCTCGGCGGTTATGGCGATGGCGGCGCGGTGATGACCGATGACGACACCCTGGCCGAGGCCGTGCGCCAGATCCGCACCCATGGCCGCGCCGGTGATGGCGATGTCGCCATGCGCATCGGCCTGACCGGGCGTCTCGACACCATCCAGGCGGCGATCATCAACGTGAAGCTGGCGGGGTTCGCCGCCGAGCTGGAGCGGCGCACCGAGGTGGCGGCGCTCTATGATTCCCTGCTGCCGGCCTCGGTTGCCCGTCCGGTGGTGCCCGCCGGCGTGCGCTCGGCCTATGCGCTTTATACGGTGCGCGTGCCCGCCCGGGATGCGGTGCGGGCGTCGCTGGCCGCCGCCGATATCGGCACCGGCCTGTTCTATCGCGTGCCGCTGCACCGGCATCCGGCCTTCGAGCCGCTGGTGCCACCCCATCGCAGCTTCCCCATCGCCGATTTCCTGTCCGACACCGTGCTGAGCCTGCCCATGGGGCCGGATGTGACGGATGCGGAAGTGGAGCGGGTGGCCCGGGCCGTTGCGGCGGCGGTCGGCGCCCCGCTGCCGGCATGAGCGCGGACGGGGAGGGCGGTCCCGAGCGGCCGCCCCGGGACGAGGGTCCGGATCCGCTGGCCCTGCGCCCGCGGCTCCTCCATCGCGACGGCATGATCCTGATTCTCGACAAGCCCGCCGGCATCGCCGTGCACAAGGGCCCCAAGGGCGGGATGGTGCTGGAGGACGGCTTCGACGCCCTCCGCTTCGGCCTGCCGGAGCGTCCGGCGCTGGCCCATCGGCTGGACCGCGACACCTCCGGTTGCCTCGTGCTCGGGCGTCACCGCAAGGCGCTCGCCCGCATGGGCACGCTGTTCTCCGAAGGCCGGGTGGAAAAGACCTACTGGGCCGTGGTGGAAGGCGGACCGGCCGATGACGCCGGCACCGTCTCCGCCCCGGTGCGCAAGCGCGACATGGCCCGGGGTTGGCACATGGTGGTGGATCCGGCCAACGGCCAGCCCTCGGTGACCGACTGGCGGGTGCTCGGCCGCTCGGCCGGCTTCACCTGGCTGGAGCTGAAGCCCCACACCGGCCGCACCCACCAGCTGCGCGTCCACTGCGCCCATCTGGGCTTCCCGATCCTCGGTGACCGCATCTATGGCCGCGCGCCGGCCAATGGTCCGCCGCTGCATCTCCATGCCCGGGCCGTCTCGATTCCGTGGGCGAAGGGAAAGCCGCCGATCACGGCAACCGCGCCGGTGCCCGAGCACATGCGCGCCGCCCTCGGCCGCTGCGGCTTTGCCGACTGAGACCGGAGGGGGCTGACGGGCCCCCTTTGCCACCCGCGCGGTGGGGCGCCTGTGCACATGGGGCAGACGGGACGTCTTTTTGTCTTCCGGGGCATGAGGGGCGGCCGCATGCCCCGCTCCCGGTCCCGAGACCGGCCCCCGAGGACCCGCCCCGGCGATCCTCCGCGCCTTCCGGACCCGAAATCCGGAGGCGATCCGCTGGCTCCAGTCCGCGAGGTTCCGATGCTTGCCCTTGGCACTGCCGCTCCGTTGCTGCTCCTCATCGCGCTGCTGATTGACGCGATCGTTGATCCGGCCCGCCGGGTGCTGCCGTGGCTGGACCGGCTGGTGCGCATTCCGGGCGAGAACAGCAGCTGGGTTCGCGCCCGTCCGGCCCGGGAGCGGCGTCTGGCCGGATGGGGCGTGCTCGGCGGTGTCCTGCTGGTGGCTCTCATCCTGCTGTTCCGCCTGCAGAGCTTTGTGGATCGCTTCCCCTTCGGGGAGCTGGGGATTGCCGTACTGGCCGCGCCGTTCCTGCCGCTGCGGGGCACGATGCGGATGATCGGCCTTGTCCGCTCCGGGCTTGCCGGCGGGCAGCCGGGCGTCGCCCGCGACGGGCTCGGGGGCGTGATGCCGTGGCGTTCTGTGGCCGAGACCCCGGAGGGCATCGGCCGGCAGGCGATCGAGGCGGGCGTGCTCGGCTTTGCCGGTGCCTTCCTGATGCCGGCTCTGGCCTTCCTGGTCATGGGCCTGCCGGGGCCGGTGCTGTGGCGGCTGCTGGTCGGCCTTGGCAGCTACAATGCCGCCGTGCCCGATCGCGACCGCCAGTTTGCCCGTGCCGCGGACCGGACCCTGCTGCTGCTGCTCTATGGTCCGGGCTGGCTGGCCGCATGGCTGTTCGCGCTGGCCGGTCTGCTCATCCGGGTGCCGGTCCGGGCCACGCTCGCCCATCTGGAGCGGCGCACCCGCCACGCCGAGGAGCCGCTGGCGCCCGCCATGGATGCCATGGCCCATCTGGCCCATGTGCCGCTGGCCCGCCCGGTGCTGCTGCGGCCCGGTGGCGAGGGTGGCGTGATCTTCAATCCCGGAGCGGAACCGGCCGATGCCGCCGCGGTGGCCACCGTGCGCACCGTGCTCTATGGGGCCATCGGCCTCATCGTGGCAGTGCTGGGGCTGGTCTCGGCGCTCCGGCTGCTGATTCCCTGAGCAGAGATGACTGTTTTCCAGGCATCCGACCCCGCACCCCGGGCCGTCTGACCCATCCGGTCGGGTCCGGATCCGCCTGAGGGCGGCCCCGCGCAATCCGCGGCCTTTGTCGATATATTGGAATATTTCCAATAGCTTGAGCAGCGTCTTGACCTGCAACAGCCTTGCAGTTTCATTGCGATTGCGATTTGATTGCGATCATGGATCGGTCGTGCGGTGCACGCCTACACCGACAGCAGTGATCCTGATCCGGCACCCCGGTCGCCGTTCCCGACCCCGGACCGGCCCTTTTTCGAGGGTGTTGCGATGAAACGACTTCCCCTGTTCGACATCCGCTCCGGCACGGTACGGGTGGCGGCGCTGACCGGTGGTCCGGCGGAAGAGAAGCGCCTCGGCGATCTCGGCCTGCATGTCGGCTCCCGGGTTGAGGTGCTCCAGCATTCCGGCGCCAACGGGCTCGTGATCTCCGTCAACGAGGACGGTCGGCTGGTGCTGGATCCGGCGACTGCCCGCGGCGTGCTGGTCATGCGGCTGGAGGAGATGCTGCCGGCCCTGAAGCTCTCCGACCTCAAGCCCGGCGACCATGGCCGGGTGACCGGCATCGGCAAGGGGGCGCTCGATTATCGCCAGCGTCTCATGTCCATGGGGCTGACCCCCGGTGTCTCCTTCGAGATCACCCGGGTGGCCCCGCTTGGCGACCCGGTGGAAATCCGGGTCCGCGGATTTGCCATGAGCCTGCGCCGCGATGAGGCGGCCCTTCTGAAGGTGGAGAAGCTGGCATGAGCGCGACCGAAGGGAAGGGGATCGTCGTCGGTCTCGTCGGCAATCCCAATTGCGGCAAGAGCACCCTGTTCAACGCCCTCACCGGGGCGCGGCAGGAAGTCGGCAACTGGCCCGGCGTCACCGTCGAGCGCAAGATCGGCCGCTATGCCGGCGAAGGTGGCACCGTCACCGTCATCGACCTGCCCGGCGTCTATTCGCTGAGCGCCTCCACCAAGATCTCCGAGGACGAGCGCGTTGCCCGCGATTTCGTGCTCTCGGGGGAGGCCGAGGTCATCCTCAACATCATCGACGCCTCGAACCTGGAGCGGAATCTCTACCTCACCACCCAGCTGCTCGAGATGCGCGTGCCCATGGTGATCGTCCTCAACATGATGGACATCGCCAGGCGCCGTGGGCTCGATCTTGATGCCGATGCTCTGGCGTCGGCGCTGGGCTGCCCGGTCATTCCGCTGGTGGCTGCCCGCGGCACCGGCGTGAAGGCGTTGAAGGAGGCCGTCTCCTGTGTCGCCGCCCATCCCGCCCCGCCGTCGGTGGGGCCGGATTATGGCCCGGTGATCGAGGAAGGTGTCGCCCGGGTGGCGGCCGCTCTCGGCATGCACGCCCTCTACGAGCCGAACTGGCGGGTGCTGCGTCTGCTGGAAGGCGATGCCGTGCTGACCGGCGAGACCGGCGCCCAGGTGGAGCCCGAGATCACCGCCGCGCGCCAGAAGATCGAGGAGCTCTACGAGGAAGAGGCTGACGTCGTCATCGCCGACGCCCGTTTCACCTTCATCACCCATGTGGTGGATGCGGTGCTGACCCGGCCGCGCGAGGCCTCGCGCACCCTGTCCGACCATATCGATAAGGTGGTGCTGAACCGTTTCCTCGGCATCCCGATCTTCCTGGTCGCGATGTATCTGATGTTCGTCTTCACCATTTCGATCGGCGGGGCGTTCATCGACTTCTTCGATCAGGCCTTCGGGGCGGTCCTCGTCGATGGCATGGGGCGCTGGCTGACCGCCGCCGGCCTGCCGGACTGGATCGTCGTGCTGATTGCCCAGGGTGTCGGCGGCGGCATCCAGACCGTTGCCACCTTCATCCCCGTCATCGCCTTCCTGTACCTGTTCCTCTCCTTCCTGGAGGACTCGGGCTACATGGCGCGCGCCGCCTTCGTCATGGACCGGGCGATGCGGGCGATCGGCCTGCCGGGCAAGTCCTTCGTGCCGCTGATTGTCGGCTTTGGCTGCAATGTGCCGGCGATCATGGCCACCCGCACCCTGGAAAGCCGGCATGACCGGGTGATGACCGTGCTCATGGCGCCGTTCATGTCGTGCGGGGCGCGGCTGCCGGTCTATGCGCTGTTTGCCGCCGCCTTCTTCCCCATGAGCGGGCAGAATCTGGTGTTCGGCCTCTATCTCATCGGCATTCTCGCCGCCATCGGCACCGGCCTGCTGCTTAAGACCACCGTGCTCAAGGGCACCGTCTCGCCCTTCATCATGGAGCTGCCGCCCTATCACATCCCCACCGCCCGCACCGTGCTGATGCGCGCCTGGGAGCGGCTGAAGACCTTCGTCATCCGCTGCAGCCGGGTCATCGTGCCCATCGTCGTCATCCTCAACGTCATGAATGCCGTCGGCACCGATGGCACCATCGGCAACGAGGACAGCGAGAAGTCCGTGCTGTCGGAAGTCGGTCGCACCATCGTGCCGGTGTTCAAGCCGATGGGTCTGACCGAGGACAACTGGCCGGCCGCAGTCGGCATCTTCACCGGCATTCTCGCCAAGGAAGCCGTCGTCGGCACCCTGAACGCCCTCTACACCCAGCTCGGCGATGCCGAGGCGGCGGCCAGCGGCGCGGCCGGGGCAGCCGACGAGGCGCCGGCGTCTGTCGGGGCCGACCTGATGGCGGCGCTGGCCACCATTCCGGAAAATCTGGTGGCGGTGGCCGGCAGCCTCACCGATCCGCTGGGTCTCGATGTCTCGTGGACTGCCGATGGGCAGGGCGCGGCTGAAGAAGAGCTGGAGGTTGCGCCCTCGGCCTTCACCGCCATGGCCGCGCGCTTCGACGGACAGGCCGGCGCCTTCGCCTATCTGCTGATGGTGCTGCTCTATATGCCGTGCGTCGCGGCGGTCAGCGCCATCTGGCAGGAAATCGGCACCCGCTGGACCGTGTTTGCCGCCGCCTGGACCACCGGGCTCGGCTGGTGCGCCGCGGTGCTGTTCTACCAGATCGCCCGCTTCGACCGCTCGCCGGAGACCGCGACCCTGTGGATCGGCGTCTGCATCGGTGTTCTGGTCGCGGCCGGGCTTGCCATGCACCGGGCCGGGCATATGGCCGCCAGCCGGCGGATCTCGGGTGATGCGGCGCTGGCCGGATCGGGGGAGGCACACTGAAATGGCAACCCTGTCCCAGGTGAAGACCTATCTGGAGGCCCGGTCCCGGGCCTCCCTGGAGGACATCGCCATCGGTGTCTCCACCACCCCCGAGGCCGCCCGCGCCCTGCTGGAGCGCTGGCTGGACAAGAACCGGGTGCGCCGCATCGAAAATTGCGGCCCCTGTGGCCACAAGGTCGGCAGCTGCAGCTGCGGCCATGCGGCCCCCGTGGAGATCTACGAGTGGATCCGTGCCGGGGAGCCGGGAGAATGAGCCTGCCCGACCTGACCCCGTTCATGGACCTGCGGCGCTTTCTGTCGATCGCGCATCATGTTCCCGGCCGCATCCGGGTGAAGCTCAGCATCACTGCGCTGGCCTGTCTTCCGGATGTGGATCCCGCCCCCTTCGTGGATCTGACAAGGCGGATCCGTGGCGTGGGCATGACCAGGGTCAACGTGCCGGCGTTGTCCGTGGTGATAGAGTATGACCCGGTTGTGATTCCCGCCCCTCTCTGGGAGCGCCTGCTTCTGGCAGACCGGGCGGAAGTCGAACGCATCATCGCCGAACGCGTCGTTTGAGCCGTCCCCTCAAATCTCCGCAAGGCCCAGCGAGTTGCGAGGTGTATCATGTCTTCCCACAACCAGAATGGCGGCGGCTGGCAGCAGTCGGCGCCGGGTTATGGACCCGGTCCGGGGGCAGCCCCCGGCGGGTATCAGCCCCAGGGGGGCTGGCAGCAGGCCGGTCCCGGCCCGGGCTGGCAGTCCGGTTATCAGCAGGCTCCGGGTTATGGTCCGGGCGCCGGCTATCAGCAGGCGGGCCCGGGCTATGGCCCCGGACCGGGGGCAGCCCCCGGTGGTCCGGCGGGCCGCATCGACGCCCTTGATGTGCTTGAGGGCGTGCTGAAGGATGGTTTCAGCCTCTCCAACTTCACCCGCATTGCCCGGGCGAGCGGCTCCAATCTGTGGATTGGTGCGGCCATCGGTGCGGGGCTGGTGGTGATGATGAACCGGCCCGATGTGCGCGCCGCCGTGTCCGGCATCTTCTCTGCCGCCAAGACGCCCGACCCGAAGGGCTGACACTGCCCCCGGGCTGATGCGGCCGCAGCCTCCATGCGGGCCCGGCCCGGGATCATCCGATTGAGGGGACAGGGGGCAGGAGCCGCCACGGGAAGCGAGCGGGCGCGTCGGGAGAGATCCCGCGCCTGCGGTTCCTCATGGCGCGACCGCCCCGGTCGGGACCGCTGCGGATGCGGGGGCCCGGCGAACTGCGGAGTTCGAGATCATGTCGAAGGACGAGGGCCAGCCCGAGGGTGCTGCCGGATCCGTTCACTATCACTACCATTATTATGGTGCGGCCGCGGATGCGGCGGCCTCCGGCGGTGGCGCCGGTGGCCCGAATGGCGGCGCCGGTGGCACTGGCGGCTTCAATCCGGGGGGCGGCTCCTCCGGTCATCACGACCATCATGGCGGCGATCATCATGCCCGCGCGGCCGGCCCGGGCTTCGGCCCCGGTGGTCCGGGGGCGCCGGGCGGGGCTGCGGCCGGGGCACCGGGCGCGAATGCCCATCAGCACCCGGGCGCCGACAGCCTCATCAAGGGCCTCGTGCTTGGTGCCGGCGTCGCCTATCTCCTGACCAACGAGACCGCCCAGCGCGCCATCTTCCGCACCGCCGTCAAGGCGTGGTCGCTGGTGCAGGGCGGGCTTGAGGAGATGAAGGAGCGGCTGCACGACGCGGAAGCGGAAGTTGCGGCCAGCGCCCAGCCCGAGCCCGTTCCGCCCGCTCCGGCTGCGGCCCCGGTTGCCGTGCCGGCCGCGGTTGCGGCGCCGGTCGCCCCTGTCGTCGAGGACGCGGAGACGGTTGCGCCGGCATCCGCGGGCCCGGCAGCCTGAGCCGGACGGTCACGGTTTCCCCGTGATCCGGATCATCCATGAAGTCCCCCGGCGGCTGCGTCTGCGGCTCCCGGGGGACGCGGACCGGCTTTCCCGGGCGGCCTCGGCCATCCGGGATCTGCCGGGCGTCACCCGGGTGCGGCCCAACCCGGCGGTGTCCTCGCTCGCCATCCATCATGATGGACGGCCGGGCGTGCGCGCCGCCATTCTGGCGCTGGCCGCAAATCCACCCGCCGATGCGCTCCCTCTTGTCCAGAGTGCGGACATCGACCCGGCGCCGGTGATCCTGGCCGCCGGCGCGGTGGCCGCGTCCTTCCTGCTGCCCCGCCCCGTGGTGGCGGCGATGACGGTGGCCAATGTCGCCGGCACGATTGCCCGCGGCGCCGTGGCCGCCGTCACCCATGGCCTGAAGGTGGAGGTGCTCGACGCGCTCGCCATCGGCCTGCCGACGCTGCGCGGCAACTACGCCACCGCCAACTTCGCCCGTTTCCTGGTGGAGCTGGCTGGCTACATCGAATCCACCACCGCCCAGCGCTCGGATGATTTCCTGCGCTCGCTGCTGACGGCGCGGCCGGAGGACGTCTGGGTGGAAGGGGCCGATGGCCAGATCCGCCGGGTGCCTTTCGACCAGCTTGCCGGTGGCGAGCACGTCGTGGTCGGCCTTGGCGAGGCCATCCCGGTGGATGGCGAGGTGGTCTCCGGCGATGCGTGGGTGGATCAGGCCGCCGTCACCGGCGAGAGCCTGCCCATTCCGCGTGCGTCCGGCGACATGGCGCTGGCCGGGGGCATCGTCACCGAAGGCCGGCTCGTCATTCGCGCCGAGCGGGTGGGGGAGGCGACCACCACCGGCCGCATCGCCCGCTACATCCAGGACGCGCTGGAGGAGCCGGCGGAAATCCAGTGCGTCGCCGACCAGCTGGCCGACAAGCGCGTGGGCATCACCCTCGGCTCGGCCGCCGGCGTGTTCGACCTTACCCGGGATATCAGGCGCATCGAGTCCGTGTTCATGGTGGACTATTCCTGCACCGTGAAGCTCGGCACCCCGATCGCCCTGAAGACGGCGATGTACCGCTCGGCCAAGGCGGGCTGTCTGGTGAAGAGCGGCGACACCATCGAGCGGCTGGCCGGCGTCGACACCGTGGTGTTCGACAAGACCGGCACGCTGACCCACAACACCCTGCAGGTGACGGACATCTGCCCGCTGGGCGAAGGGGTCGACGAGGCGGAGGCGGTGGCCCTTGTGGCCTCGCTCGGCGAACACACCAGCCATCCGATCGCCCGCGCCGTGGTCAAGCTCGCCGCCGAGCGCCAGCTCGCCCACATCCCCCATGAGGAGGTCAACTTCATCGTTGGCCACGGCGTGGAGGCGGAAGTCGCCGGCGATATCGTGCGCTTCGGCAGCCGGCATTATCTGGAGGACGACGAGAACATCTCCTTTGCCCGGGAGCGCGCGCTGGTGCGGGCCTTCCAGGCGGAGGGCAAGTCGCTGCTCTATGCCGCCCGCAACGAGCGGCCCATGGCGGTGTTTGCGCTGCGGGACCGGCTGCGGCCGGAAAGTGCCGACACCATCGCGCGCCTCCGGGCCTCCGGGGTGAAGCGCCTCGTCATGATCACCGGCGACCATCGCGAGAAGGCGCTGGCCTTCGGCGAGGCCCTCGGTCTCGACGAGGTGCACTATGAGCAGCAGCCCGAGGACAAGGCGGCGCTGATTGCCGCCATGCGGGCGGGGGGCGCCCGGATCGCCTATGTCGGCGATGGCGTGAATGACGGCCCGGCGCTGATGGCCGCCGATGTCGGCATCGCCATGCCCCGGGCGGCCGATATTGCCCGGGCGACCGCCGATATCGTGCTGCTCGATGACCGGCTGGATTCGCTGGCCATGGTTGTGGACGAGTCCCGGCGGACCATGAAGCGGATCGACTCCAACTTCCGCGTGGCCGTCGGCGCCAACACGGCGATCCTCGCCGGTGCCGTCACCGGCTTCCTGCCGGCCCCGGTCACCTCTCTCCTGCACAACGGCACCACTATCGCCGTGCTCGCCCGTTCCCTGTTCGCCCGGCACTGACGGCGCGGGAAGAAGGCCGAAAAGAAGACCGGCCGGTCCCTCGCGGAACCGGCCGGTTTTTTCATGCGGTCAGGCTTGAGCCGATGGCCTCAGAGCTCGATCGGCGAGGCCTTGGCGATCTTGTCGAAGGCGACGAGATCGGAGAGCAGGGCTTCCAGCTTGTTGAGCGGCACCATGTTCGGGCCGTCGGACGGGGCCTTGTCGGGATCCTGATGGGTCTCGATGAACAGGCCGGCGATGCCGACAGCAACAGCGGCGCGGGCCAGAACCGGCACGAAGCGGCGGTCACCGCCCGAGGAGCCGCCCTGGCCGCCCGGCTGCTGCACCGAGTGGGTGGCATCGAAGATCACCGGGGCGCCGGTCTGGGCCATGATCGGCAGGGCGCGCATGTCGGTGACGAGGGTGTTGTAGCCGAAGCTCACGCCGCGCTCGGTGACCATGACGTGGCTGTTGCCGGCGCCGACCACCTTGTTGACGACGTTGGCCATGTCCCAGGGAGCCAGGAACTGGCCCTTCTTCACGTTCACCACCTTGCCGGTCGCGGCGGCGGCGACCAGAAGATCGGTCTGGCGGCAGAGGAAGGCCGGGATCTGGAGGATATCCACGACCTCGGCCACCGGGGCGCACTGGGCGGCATCGTGCACGTCGGTGACGACGGGCACGCCGAACTTTTCCTTCACCTCGGCGAAGATCGGCAGGGCCTTGGCCAGACCGACGCCGCGCACACCCTTGAGGCTGGTGCGGTTCGCCTTGTCGAAGGAGGTCTTGTAGACGAAGCCGATGCCGAGCTTCTTCGTGATCTCGTTGATGGCGCCCGCCATCTCCAGAGCGTGCTCGCGGCTCTCCAGAGCGCAGGGGCCACACATGATGGAGATCGGAAGCCGATTGCCGAACCGGACGTTACCGACTTCGACGACCGAATCCGGCTGGGTCGGGGCAACAGGGGCGTTCATGCGTCTATCCTTGGATATCCAGAAACCGGGGCGCATCCGGGGTCATGCGCCGGAAATCCGGGCGAAACAAGCCCGCTCCAAGGCGAATCCGGTCTTCGAAGACGGCAAAAATCCGACTGCAGCCGCGGCAGGAATCGCTGGAATGGGGGAGAGATAATATTTTTCAATGACTTGATATTGCAGGGAGGTTGTGTTGCAGCGCTGCTGCACACAAGCCTCCCTGTTCTCCGCGCGCAATGCCGGGCCGCGGCCTCAGCGGGCGGGCGCCGCCTCGGCAATCGCCAGCAGGTCCACCGCCTTCAGGCTGGCACCGCCGACGAGGGCGCCGTCGACATTGGGGATCGCCAGCAGTTCCGCGGCGTTGGAGGGCTTCACGGAGCCGCCATAGAGAATGCGGATGCCGCGGCCGGCCTCGCCATAGCGCCCGACCAGGGTGTCACGGATCATGGCGTGGATTTCGGCCACGTCTTCCACCGTCGGCGTCAGGCCGGTGCCGATGGCCCACACGGGCTCATAGGCGACCACCAGCTTGTCCGCGTTCTCCTCGGGCAGGGAGCCCAGCACCTGATGGCGCACGATGGTGAGGGCCTGGCCGGCGTCGCGCTCGGCCCGGGTTTCGCCCACGCACACGATGGCGGTCAGGCCGGCGCGCAGCACGGCTTCCGCCTTGCCGCAGGCGACCAGATCGCTTTCGCCATAATCGGCGCGGCGCTCGGAGTGGCCGACGATGCAGGCGGCGGCGCCGGCATCGGCCAGCATTTCCGCCGAGAGATCACCGGTGTGGGCGCCGGCATTGTTGGAATGGCAGTTCTGGGCGCCCACCGACAGCGGCGTGCCGGCGGCCCGATCGGCGAAGGACACCAGCAGGGTGGCCGGCGGGCAGAGCATCACGTCCACTTTGCTGGTCAGCGCGGGGCTGAGGCCGGCGATGGTGGCATCCAGCTCCTTCACCGAGGACTTGAGGCCATTCATCTTCCAGTTGCCAGCAACCAGGGGCTTCGGCGCGGACATGATCGTGCTCCTTGACCTCAAGGAGGAGGGACCCATCGTGCTGCGGGCCGCTTCCCCCTTGTCCATAAAGACTCGTCGCCATGGACGATGCCTCTGCGCGCGTAGCAGAAATCGCAGTGCAAACCCAAGCCCTTTCCGACGCCGTCTCCCCGTCATGGCGCCGCGGGGGAGGGGAACGCTTGCCGGAAGGGGGCACTCTTTCTATGATCCGCGCGCATTTCATTCCCGAAAAGAGCGCCGCGGAGCATCGCCCGATGCCCCGGGGCCGGACCCGGATCCTGATCGTCTCATGCTCGATACCCTGCGCCGCGGCGCCCAAGGCATCGTCGCCAAGTTCCTGATGGCTGTTCTTGTCCTGAGCTTCGGCGTCTGGGGCATTTCCGGCTTCTTCCAGGGAATGAGCGACACCTCCGTCGCCAAGGTGGGATCCGAGGAGATCCCCTACACGCGCTTCCAGACCGATTATCAGCAGATGCTGCAGATGGCCGGCCAGCGCATGGGCCAGCCGATTTCTCCTGATCTCGCCGCCCAGCTCGGCCTGCCCGGTCAGGCCCTCAGCCGCCTCATCACCGAGGCGCTCCTGAACGAGGAGGCCAAGCGGCTGGGAGTCGGCGTCTCGGACCAGGAGGTGGCCGACCAGATCCGCTCGGATCCGGCCTTTGCCGGCCCGTCCGGCGTGTTCGATCGCGCCCGCTTCCAGCAGCTCGTCGGCAATGCCGGTCTGACCGAGGACATGTTCGTCCAGTCCCAGCGGGCGCTGGCCGCCCGCCGTCAGGTGGTCGAAGGACTGTTCGGCGATCTCCAGGTTCCGCAGGTCTATGACGAGGCGCTGTGGGACTTCCGCTTTCAGGAGCGTTCCGTCGAGGCCTTCGTGCTCGGCCCCAACGCCGTGCCCCCGGTTGCCGCCCCCACGGATGACGAGCTGACCGCCTTTTTCGGCACCGTGAAGGCCCGTTTCCGCGCGCCGGAATTCCGCGCCGTCGAGGTGATGGTGCTGGATCCGGCCAAGCTGGCCGATCCCGCCGGAGTTTCCGATGCCGATGCTCGCGCTGCCTATGAGGCTGCCGGCGCCCGCTTCGTGGAGCCCGAACAGCGCGCCGTGCTGCAGATCCCGGTGGCGGATGCCGCCATGGCTGAAAAGGTGACCGCGGCGCTGAACGCCGGCGAGACCCCGGATCAGGTCGCCGCCCTCGTCGACCGTGCGGTGTCCGACATTGACCTCGGCCTCGTCACCCGCGGCAAGATCGTCGATCCCGTGGTCGCTGAAGCCGCCTTCTCGGCCGCGCCCGACAGCGTGCAGACGGTCAACGGCAAGTTCGGCCTGCGCGTCATTCGCGTCGGCTCCGTGGTGCCGGAGAAGCGCACGCCGTTCGAGAGCGTCGTCGATCTGGTGAAGAAGGAAGTTGCGACCGAGCGCGCCCGCGCCAGCGTGCGCAAGCGTCTGGACGACATCGAGGACGCCCGCGCCGGTGGCGAGACCCTGGCCGAGCTGGCCCAGAGCCAGAACCTGCCGCTGGTCACCATCACCGCTGTCGACCGCACCGGCAAGACGCCCGACGGCACCGATGCCGCGGCCCCCGGCGGCGAGGCGCTGCTGACCGCGGTGTTCCAGGCCGATGAGGATGCCGAGAGCGCCCCGGTTTT
Source organism: Segnochrobactraceae bacterium EtOH-i3 (assembly GCA_050689115.1). Classification (GTDB taxonomy): domain Bacteria; phylum Pseudomonadota; class Alphaproteobacteria; order Rhizobiales; family Segnochrobactraceae; genus JBBSSF01. Next base: position 163,070 of record JBOGCN010000003.1, read on the forward strand.
GCTCTCTGACGGCAGCTACGCCTTCTTTGACGTGACCGGCATCACCGCGCCGGCCGACCGGCCGCTGGAGGCGGTTCGCCCGGCCGTGGTGGCCGCGTGGACCGCCCAGAAGACCCAGGCGGAACTGGCCCGCATCGCCGGCGAGGCGGTGAAGCGCATCGAGGGCGGCGAGGCCTTCGAGGCGGTGGCCGGCTCCTTCGGCGTCGACGTGCAGACCGTCACCGGCCTGCGTCGCGCCACGCCGAACGAGGCCCTGCCGCAGGATGCGGTGGAGACGGCCTTCTCCGGCCCGGTCGGCACCGTTGCCGATGCCGAGAGCGAGACCGGCCAGCGGGTCATTCTGAAAGTGACCGACGTCACGGATCCCGCCTGGTTCCCGGAGACCGATGATGCCAGGCGCATTCAGGATCTTTTGGCCCAGGGGATCGGCAACACGCTGACCATGGCCTTCCTCACCGATCTCCAGGCCCAGCTTGGCGTGCGGGTGAATCAGGACATGATCTCCATGGTGGTGTCCGGTCCGCGGCAGTGAGACCACGCGGCCGGGGGCAAAGCCCCTTGCGCCGCTGGCAGTCGCGGGCATAAAGCCTGAACCGGTCTGGAAAAGCGGCGTCCGCCCCGAGGCGGGCGCCATTTCCGTCGGGGATGAAGAGGCGGGGGCACGCCCCCGGAACGGGAAGAAGGGTCGAGCGAGGCCATGTCGGAATTCAAGGCGCTGATCGCGACGGTGGCCACGGGCCAGCCCCTCACGCGGGCCCAGTCGGAAACCGCCTTCGACATCATGATGTCCGGTGATGCGACGCCGGCGCAGATCGGGGCCTTCCTGATGGCGCTGCGGGTGCGCGGCGAGACCATCGACGAGATCGCCGGCGCCGTCTCGGTCATGCGGGCCAAGATGCTGCGCGTCGATGCCCCCGAGACCGCCGTCGATGTGGTCGGCACCGGTGGCGATGGCTCGGGCTCCTACAATGTCTCGACGTGCTCGGGCTTTGTGGTCGCCGGCGCCGGCGTGCCGGTGGCCAAGCATGGCAACCGGGCGCTGTCGTCGCGCTCGGGCGCGGCCGATGTGCTGAAGGCGCTGGGCGTCAACATCGAGCTGTCGCCGGAGGAAATCTCCCGCTGCATCCATGATGCCGGCATCGGCTTCATGTTCGCCCCCGCCCATCATTCGGCCATGCGCTTTGTCGGGCCGGTGCGGGTGGAGCTGGGCACGCGCACCATTTTCAACGTCATCGGCCCGCTCTCCAATCCGGCCGGCGTGCGCCGCCAGATGGTGGGCGTCTATGCCCTCGGCCTCATCGAGCCGCTGGCCAGGGTGCTGGCGGCGCTGGGGTCCGAGCGCGCCTGGGTGGTCTCCGGCTCCGATGGTCTCGACGAGATCACGGTGACCGGCCCGACCTTCGTGGCCGATCTGAAGGACGGCGCCGTCCGCACCTTCCAGATCACCCCGGAGCAGGTGGGGCTGTCGCGCTGGGAGCCGGCCGACCTCAAGGGCGGCGATGCCACGGTGAATGCGGAAGCGCTCCGGGCCGTGCTGGATGGCGCGCCGGGGGCCTATCGCGAGATCGTGCTCATCAATTCCGCGGCCACGCTGCTCATCTCCGGCAAGGCGTCCACCCTCTCCGAGGGCGTGGCGCTTGCGCGGGAGTCCATTGATTCTGGTGCGGCGAAGGCGCGGCTGTCCCGCCTGGTCACCGTGTCCAACACCGCCAACGCCTGACGGGAGAGCGCCGCCATGGCCGATATCCTGCGCCAGATCGAAGCCTACAAGCTTCAGGAAATCGCCGCGGCCAAGGCCGCCCTGCCGCTGGCCGCTCTCAAGGAGCAGGCCGAGGCTGGCCCGCCGGTGCGCGGCTTTGCCGCCGCGCTGGACGCGAAGCGCGCGGCCGGCCGGCCGGCGCTGATTGCCGAAATCAAGAAGGCGAGCCCCTCCAAGGGCCTGATCCGGCCAGATTTCGATCCGCCGGCTTTGGCGCGGGCCTATGAGGCCGGCGGCGCCGCCTGCCTGTCGGTGCTGACCGACGGCCCGTCCTTTCAGGGCGCGCCGGAATTCCTGATGGCGGCGCGCGCGGCAGTCTCCCTGCCGGCGCTGCGCAAGGATTTCATGCACGATCCCTATCAGGTCTATCAGGCACGCGCCTGGGGGGCGGACTGCATCCTCGTCATCATGGCCTCCGTCGATGATGGCCTTGCCCGGGATCTGGTGGAAACCGCCGCCTTCCTCGGCATGGATTCCCTGATCGAAGTGCACGACGAAGCCGAGCTGGACCGCGCGCTGGCGCTGCCCTCGCGCCTCATCGGCATCAACAACCGCGACCTGCGCACCTTCATCACCGATCTCGCCGTCACCGAGCGGCTGGCGCCGCGGGTGCCGAAGGACCGGCTGCTGGTGGGCGAATCCGGCATCTTCACGCCCGCCGATCTTGCCCGTCTGTCGGCGGTCGGCGTCGACACCTATCTGATCGGCGAGGCGCTGATGCGGCAGGCCGATGTGGAAGCCGCCACCCGCGCGCTGCTGGCCCCGCCGGCGGCAGCCGCTGCCGAGTGAGACGGACCTTCGTCGGGAGAAAAGCGCATGACCACGGCCGGGCTGACCCATCTGGATGACACCGGCGCGGCCCGCATGGTCGATGTCGGCGCCAAGGACGTGACCGCCCGGGTGGCGCTGGCCGAGGGCAGCGTCACCATGGCGCCGGAGACGCTTGCGGCGATTCTGGCCGGCAATGCCGCCAAGGGCGATGTCATCGCCACTGCCCGCATCGCCGGCATCATGGGCGCCAAGCGCACTCATGAGCTGATCCCGCTCTGCCATCCCCTGCCGATTTCCGGCGTCAGCGTCGATATTGATGCCGATCCGGATCTGCCGGGCCTGCGGGTGGCGGCCCGGGTCAAGGTCACCGGCCGCACCGGCGTCGAGATGGAGGCGCTGACGGCGGTCTCGGTCGCCTGCCTGACCATCTATGACATGGCCAAGGCGCTGGATCGCGGCATGGTCATCGGCAATATCGGTCTGGTCGAAAAGTCCGGCGGCCGCTCCGGCGACTGGCGCCGGGAAGGCTGAGCCTTTCCTCCGAAAGCCCCTTGCAAGGAGACCCGCCCATGAGCCTGTTGCCGGTGGATGAGGCGGTCGCGCGCATGCTGGCCGATGCCGGGCCGGCCGGGGTGGAGGAGGTGGCGCTTTCCGCCGCCCATGGCCGCGTGCTGGCGACGGATCTTTCCGCCACCCGGACACAGCCGCCCTTCGATGCTTCGGCCATGGATGGCTATGCCGTGCGCGCGGCCGATCTGGCCACGCTGCCCGTGGAGCTGGAGGTGATCGGCACCGCGCCGGCGGGCCGCGCCTTTGCCGGCGCCGTCGGGCCGGGGCAGGCGGTGCGCATCTTCACCGGCGCGCCGGTGCCGGCAGGCGCCGATGCCATCCTCATTCAGGAAAATACCGAGCCCGCCGGTCCCGGCCGGGTGCGGGCGCTGGTTCCGGTCTCCGCCGGGCGCCACATCCGCCGTGCCGGGGTGGATTTCACCGCGGGCCAAATGGGGCTGAAAGCCGGAACGCGGCTGGATTTCCGCGCCCTGTCGCTGGCGGCGGCCATGAACCATGGTCAGGTTGCCGTGGTGCGCCGGCCGCTGGTTGCCATTCTGGCCACCGGTGACGAGCTGGTGCCGCCGGGCAGCCCCGTGGGGCCCGACCAGATTGTCGCCTCCAACCATGTCGGCATCGCCGCGCTGGTGGAACGCGCCGGCGGTGTCGCGCTGGATCTGGGCATTGCCGCCGACGACCGGCAGGCGATCGCCGGGCGCATCCGCGCGGCCCGGGAGGCGGGGGCCGACATCATCGTCACCCTCGGCGGCGCCTCGGTCGGTGATCATGATCTGGTGAAGCCGGTTCTGGAAGCCGAGGGCTGCATTCTGGACTTCTGGAAGATCGCCATGCGCCCGGGCAAGCCGCTGATGTTCGGCCGTCTCGGTGGTGCGCGGGTGCTGGGCCTGCCGGGCAATCCGGTGTCGAGCCTGGTCACCGGCCTCCTGTTCCTGACGCCTCTGGTGCGGGCGCTGGCCGGCGGCGGCCGTGCGCCGGTGGCCGATCAGGCGGCGGTGCTGGGTGCCGATGTGGCGGAAAATGATGGCCGGCGCGACTATCTGCGCGCGACCCTCTCCCTGGATGGCGAGGGCCGGAGGGTGGCGACGCCGCTGACGAAGCAGGATTCCTCGCTGCTCTCCGTGCTGGCCCGGGCGGATGCCCTGCTGGTGCGCGAGGTGCGCGCGCCGGCCGCCCGCGCCGGCGATCCCTGCCGGATCATTCCGTTCTCCTGAGCCCGGCAGGGCGCGGGAGACTCACGACAGGTCGAGATCGGATTTCTGGGCCGGCGGCGTGCCGCGGCGGTGCACCGGGCGCACGCCGGTGATGAGATCGACCAGACCGCGGGCGACTTCCGCCTGACCGCGGATGATCACGTCGGCGCCGAGATCGCTCAGATGTTCCGCGCCGGCATCGAAATCCGAGCGGGCGAGAATCTCGATGTCCGGGTTCACCTTGCGCGCCTGCTCCACCACCTGTCCGGTCTCGAACACGTCGGGAATGGCGACCACCAGCCGGCGGGCGGTGGCGAGATCGGCGGTGGCCAGCACCGTCGGGTCGGCGGCATTGCCGGTGATGAAGTCGATGGCCGTCTTCTTCAGGGCGTTGGCGACGGCATCCTGATCCTCGATCACCACGAAGGAGATGTTGCGCTCGGTGAGCGCGCGCGCCACCTCGGCGCCCACCGTGCCATGCCCCACCAGAATGGTGTGGTTCTTGCGGTGGGGCGGCGGCGGCAGGGCGGCCGGCGCTTCCTCGGCAATGTGGCGCACCGCGGTCGCCTCGGGATCCGGGGTGTGCGGGGCAGGGGCTGCGACGGCAGCGGCGGCCGCGGGCACGCCGGCGGGCTCCGGATGGGCGTGGTGATGCAGCCGGCTGGCGACCGCCTCCAGCCGCGGCTTCAGCCGGTCGATCAGCAGGAACACCATGGGGTTGACCAGGATCGACAGGATCGCGCCGGCGAGGATGAGGTCGCGCCCTTCCTCGGGCAGGAGATGCAGCCGCACGCCGAGATCGGCCAGAATGAAGGAGAATTCGCCGATCTGGGCGAGGCTGGCGGCAATGGTCAGCGAGGTGATGATCGGATGCCCGAACAGGCGGACGATGATGTAGGCCGCGATCGACTTGCCGAACAGGATGATGAGGATGGTGGCCAGCACCGGCCCGGGATTGTGGACCAGGATCATCGGGTCGAACAGCATGCCGACCGAGACGAAGAACAGCACCGCGAAGGCATCGCGCAGCGGCAGGGATTCCCGTGCTGCCTGATGGCTGAGTTCGGATTCCGCCAGCACCATGCCGGCGAAGAAGGCGCCCAGCGCGAAGGACACGCCGAACAGCTTGGAGGCGACATAGGCGACGCCGAGGGCGATCGCCAGCACCCCCAGCCGGAACAGCTCCCGCGAGCCGGAATGGGCGATGAGGTGCAGCACCCACGGGATCACCCGCCGGCCGACGATCAGCATGAAGGCGATGAAGGTGGCGACCTTGGCCAGCGTCAGGGCCAGCACCCCGGGCAGCCCCAGCCCGAGGCGGGCGGCCAGCGGATCCACGGTCTCGCCGGTGTCGGCGCCGCCATTCACCATGCGGGCGAGTGCCGGCAGCAGCACCAGCACCAGCACCATGGCGAGGTCTTCCACCACCAGCCAGCCGACGGCGATCTTGCCGCGCTCGGTCTCCACCAGCCGCCGCTCCTGCAGCGCGCGCAGCAGCACCACGGTGGAGGCGACGGAGAGGGCAAGGCCGAACACCAGCCCCGCCGGCAGCGGCCAGCCAAGCGCCCACGCCAGCGCCCCGCCCATGAGGGTGGCGATGATGATCTGGACGACGGCGCCGGGAATGGCGATGGCGCGGACCGACAGCAGGTCCTTCGGCGAAAAATGCAGCCCGACACCGAACATCAGCAGGATCACGCCGATTTCGGCCAGCTCGCTGGCAATGGTCTGGTTGGCGATGAAGCCGGGGGTGAACGGCCCGACCACGACACCGGCCAGCAGATAGCCGACAAGGGGAGAAATCTTCAGCCGATGGGTCACCGCACCGAACACGAACGCCAGCCCGAGGCCGATCACCAGCATCGAGATCAGAGGCGTATCGTGAGGCATGGCCGGAAGCTCCGGAAAGGGCGCGTCGGATCAGGGGCAGGGGGGCGCCGCGGGGATATGAAAGCCATTCACCGCTCCGGACGAGGAGCGGCGCCAGACGAATCCCGGATGCCAGAGGAGGGGCTTGGGGCCCTGCAGGCTAGATAGTCTCTCACCCCCCAACCGGCAACCGCCGCCGCTGCCCGAGAACCGCCTTTTCGGCGCGCGGGACAGGATTGTGCGGAGGGAATCCCCCTCCGCCGTCACCGGGTCCGCTTCGGACGTGCGTTCCGGCGGGCCACTGTCCCGGGGCGCCCGCTTGGTCGCGACCCGGGTAAGCCGCCCGAGGGGGGCGGCGACGAAGGCGTCAGCCGCCGGGGGCGGGCATTGTATCGGTACGACCGGAGAGACGTCAGCGCCGCGTCACGGACCGGCCATCGTCCAGGTCCCGTCAGCGCCGACACGGGGCTCCCAAAAAGGGGGCTTGGGTCCCTCTGCGCATTTCTTCCGCCTCAGGCGCCGGGGAGAAATCCGCGATCCTTACGGGCTAGGGATGGCCCGCCCGTCGCGGCCCCGGCCTCAGTTGTTGTCGGGCAGCAGGCGTTCCAGATAGTCGCGTTCCTGGCGCGGGCGCTGCTGTTCGCCGAGGCGCTTGCGCAGTTCCTCGAACACCCGGCGGGCGCGCTGGAGGTCGAATTCCTCAGGCACGCCGCGAACGGTGGTGTTGTCGGTGTTGTCGGCATTCTGCGGCCGGCCGAGGGGATCGGTGGCCCGCGCTGCCCCCGGATTGCCCGGACCATCGCCGGGCTGGCCCTCGCCATTCTGCTCGCGGGCAAGCTGGTCGGCACCGCGGCGCAGCTGGTCCAGCGCCTGCCCCTGGGAGCCGACGGCATCCCCGGGCTGGCCGCGGCCCAGCGCCTGTCCGGCCTCGCCCATGGAGCGGCCGGCCTCGCCAAGGGCGCTGCCGCTGTCGGAACCGGCCTGATCGAGCTTCTTCAGCAGCTGCTGCAGCTGGTCGGCCAGTGCGCCCTGACCCTCCTGCAACTGACGCAGGGCCTCGGCCATCTCCTCCGGCGACATCGGCTGCCCGTCGGTGCCGGGCTGGCCGGGGGCGCCCGGATCGTTTGGTCGTCCCTGACCATTCTGGCGCTGGCGATCGGCGCGGAAGGTGTCGTCCATCAGCTTCTGCTGCTGCTGGATCATGCGGCCGAGCTCGTCCAGCGCCTTGTTCATCTCGCTCTGGCCGGGGCTCTGCTGGCTGCGGCCGGCCTGCAGGTTCTCCAGCATGCGCTGGAGCTGGGACAGCATCTCCTGGGCCGCCTCCTTGGAGCCGGAGCGGGCCAGCTCCTCGATCCGCTTCAGCATGGCGTCCAGATCATTCTGGGTCAGCATGCGGGTGGAGGGATCCATGGGCCGGGAGTCCGGGCTGCGCGCCGCCTGCTGGGTCATTTCCTGCAGATAGCGGTTCATGGCCTCGCGCAGATTCTGGGTGAGGCGGGCGATTTCCTCCGGCGAGGCGCCATTTTCCAGCGCCCGGCGCAAGGCCTCCTGGGCATCGCGCAGCGCCTTGGCGGCCTCGGAGAGATTGCCGTCCTCGATCATCAGGGCCAGCGTCCAGAGATCGTCGACAAGGGGCACCAGTTCCGCGTCCGTGCGGGCGGCAGCCAGCCGGCGATAGACATCATGCACGCCCAGATAGGCGCCGGCATTGCCATCCATGCCTTCCATGGCCAGCTGGATGGCATCCAGCGCATCCAGCACCCGCAGCTGGGCATCGGCATCCAGCGCCAGCTCGCGCCGCTGCTCGATGAGGGCACGGGCGACCGGGCGGGCGAAGGTGCGGGCCGGCAGTACGGTTTCCACCGTGGCGCTGCGGCCTTCCTGTCCGGGCTGGTCCTTCACCGAAAGGGTGACGGTCACCGGCGCGCCGGCCCACGGATGGGCGGTGAGATCGCGCACGGTGCGCTCGCCCTCGGGCTTCGGCGCCCGGCCGACAGGCAGCGCCAGCGGCACTTCCGGAGCGGGGATCAGCGGACGCGGCAGCGCGCCGGTGGCCGGCTTGGGCTGGCCGATTTCAGCCATGCCGCTGACGGCGCCATAATCATCGTCGAGGGCATAGAGGAGTTCGAGGGCGCCGGCGCTGGAGGCCTTTGGCGGCTCGACGAAGCGCACCGTCGGGGCCCGGTCCGGATCGACGCTGAAGCGCCAGACGGCGATCGGATCATCGGGACGGCCAAGGGCGACGATGGCGCCGCGGTCGAGTTCCGTGCGGTGCTCGCGCGCCGCCGGCGGAGCCTTGGCCGACCGGGGCTCGGCGGCGGCGGTCTTTTCCGGGATCGGCTGGAAATCCTCGCCGTCGCGCCTGATCGACACCGGGATCTCGCGCCCCTGCACCCGCACGATTACCTCGGAGCCTTCCGGCACCTGATAGACCCGGCTGGTGCGGGGATCGGTTTCCGGCGCGCCGGTGCCGGTCAGCACGATCGGCGTGCGGCCGGTATAGCCGGGCGGGGCCACCCAGGCATCCACCCGCAGCCCCTGTTCGGGGCCGGGCAGGGCACTGCGGAAGGCGGATTTCAGCCGGCCGAGATGATCGCCGCTGGCGACGCCATAGCCGATGACCACGAGCAGGCCGATAACCACCCGGACGGCGAAGGGATCATGCCGCCATGTCTCCGGCCGCGGCAGGCCGGCGGAGACCCGCTCCAGACTGTCGGCGAGGCGCTGGCGGTGGACGGCCCACAGCGCGCGCGCCACCGGGTCGGCGTCGCCGGCGGCCAGACCATCGCCATAGCCGGTGACGGGGCGATGGGCACCGCCGGTTTCCCGCTCCACCCGGGCAAGCGCCTCGGCACGGCCGGGCAGCGGCGTGCGCACCAGGGGAATGAGGGGGGCGAGGAAGGCGATCCCGAACAGGGTCAGCAGAATCAGCCGGGCCCAATCGGGCACCACCAGCCACAGACCGAGCCAGGAGACCGCGACGAACAAGGCGGCAATGCCGGCGATTGCGGCCAGCGGCGGCCACAGGCGCTCGATGAGGAGGGCCCGGCGGGCCCGCGCAAGCGCCCGGGCGATGCGCCTGTCGAGGGCATCGGGGCCACGCGGCGCGGGCGCAGGCGGCGTCATCAAGACCGGAGGCCTCCTCGGGCGGACAAAGGTTGAGCAGTCGAGATTAAGCCTGACCGGCGCCTGTGGCCAGAGAGAGGCGGTCCGGCCGCAGAAAAAGCGACGGGCCGGCCCCCGGGAAAGGGAGCCGGCCCGCAATTCAGTTCAGCCCGACCGGGATCACTCGGCCGTCCAGCCGCCGTCGATCGGCAGCATCGCGCCGGTGATGGAGGCGGCGCTGTCGGTGGTCAGGAACACGGCGAGGCCGGCCACCTGATCCACGGTGACGAATTCCTTGGTCGGCTGGGCCGCCAGGATGACGTCGCGCTTCACGGCTTCCTCGGAGATGCCGCGGGCCTTGGCGGTATCCGGGATCTGCTTCTCGACCAGCGGCGTCCAGACATAGCCCGGGCAGATGGCGTTGCAGGTGACGCCGAAGGTGGCGGCTTCCAGCGCCACTGTCTTGGTCAGGCCGGCGATGCCGTGCTTGGCCGTGACATAGGCCGACTTGAACGGCGAGGCGACGAGGGCGTGGGCCGAGGCGGTGTTGATGATGCGGCCCCACTTGCGCGCCTTCATGCCCGGCAGCGCCGCGCGGATGGCGTGGAACGCGGCCGACATGTTGATGGCGATGATGAGGTCCCACTTGTCGACCGGGAACTCTTCCACCGGCGAGACATACTGGATGCCGGCGTTGTTCACGAGAATGTCGACGCTGCCGAGCTTGGACTCGGCCTCGGCGATCATGGCGGCGATCTGGTCGCCCTTGGACATGTCGGCGGCGGAATAGAGCGCGGTGACGCCGAATTCGGTCTCGATGCCCTTGCGCGCGGTCTCGATGGCCGCGGCATCGCCGAAGCCGTTGAGCATCACGTTGGCGCCCTGGGCAGCCAACGCACGGGCAATCGCCAGCCCGATGCCGGAGGTGGAGCCGGTGACGACCGCGGACTTGCCTTTGAGCATGGATCTCTCCCGTTGGGTGCCGGGCCCCCGGCCCGTCGGCCGAGAAGAATGACGGCCCCGTGCAACCCTGATGTGACAAAGCAGGAGCGGAGAGTCCGGAACACTTCCGGTCTCCCCGGCGCAGGCCGGAGGGTCGCAAGAGACTGCGCCAGACGCAAGACCGGCCGGCATTAATTCCCCGTCAGGTCGCACGGGGGCGTTGTTTCAGGCGAGAAGCGCGCCGGCGAGGCCGGCCAGCGGCACCACCCCCCAGGCCGGCAGCCGGAACCGGCCGAGGGCGAGCGCCGACAGCGCCAGAATCGCCAGCGCCACCGGGTTCGCGAGCGTGCCGGAGGCGAGGGTGCGCAGGGGCACGGCGGCCACCAGCCCGACGACGGCAGCATCCACCCCGGACAGCACGGCCGCGAATCGCGGCAGCCGGGCCAGCCGGTCGCGCACCGGAAGTGCGGCGATAAGCACGAGGGCCGAGGGCACGAACACCGAGAGCGTCGCCACCAGCGCCCCCGCCGGGCCGGCAATGACGAAGCCCAGATAGCTCGCCAGCGTGAACAGCGGCCCGGGCACCGTCTGGGCGAGGCCATAGCCGGCGAGAAAGGTGTCGTGGCCGATCAGACCGGGGCCGACGAGGCCGCTTTCCAGCAAGGGCAGCACCACATGGCCGCCGCCGAACACCAGCGCGCCGGCCCGCACGAAGATGTCGGCCAGTCGCACCAGCAGGTGGCCGCTCACGTCCGCCAGAATCGGCAGGCCGATCAGGAGGCCGACGAGCAGGACCGCGCAGGCAAGGGCGACCGGGGCGGGCACGCCCGAGGCGGCGGGCGCGTCGTCTTCCGGCAGGGCCGGGGCGGGCAAGGCGAGAAGGCCGGCAAGGCCGCCGCCGAGGATCACCAGCACCGGGCCGAAGACGCCGAGGGGAAACAGGCTGGCGGCCAGTGCCAGCGCCGCGATCACCGCCGTTGCCCGGCTGGCGGCAAGGGTGGCCGCCATGGAGCGGGCGGCCAGCGCCACCACGGCGACGGCGGCGGCCGTGAAGCCGAGGAGAAGGCCGGGGCCGGCGCGGGCGACCAGCGGGCCGAGACCGGCGGCAAAGGCCGTCATCAGCAGGGCGGAGGGCAGGGTGAAGCCCGCCCAGGCGGCGGCAAGGCCGGCAAAGCCGGCCTGCTTCAGCCCGATGGCCATGCCGAGCTGGCTGGAGGCCGGGCCGGGCAGCAACTGGCAGAGGGCCGTCAGCCCGGCAAAGTCGCGATCGGTGAGCCAGCCGCGCCGCGCGACGAAGGCCGCGCGGAAATAGCCGATGTGGGCGGTGGGGCCGCCAAAGGAGGTGAGGCCGAGCCCGAGAAAGGCGCGGCCGACCTCCGCCGCAGCCCCGGTCCCGGCCATGGGGCTCAGGCTCGCTCGGCGATGGCGTCGGCGAGCGCGACGGTGCGGGCGGCCATTTCGGCGTGGAGACGCTCCACCATCTTGCCTTCCAGGGAGAGCACGCCCTTGGCGGCATTTTCCGGCAGCTCGAAGGCGGCGATGATCTTGCGCGCCCAGGCCACCTCGGCCTCGGCGGGGGCGAAGATGCGGTTGGCGATCTCCACCTGCTTGGGATGGATCAGCGTCTTGCCGTCCATGCCGAAATCGCGGCCCTGCTCGCATTCGGCGATGAAGCCGGCCTCGTCGGAGATGTCGTTGTAGACGCCATCCAGCACGTCGAGACCATGGGCGCGGGCGGCGACCACGAAGGTGGAGAGCCACGGCAGCATGGGCGCCCGGCCGGGCACGAAGCGGGCGCGGGTTTCCTTGGCGAGATCGTTGGTGCCGATCACGAAGGCGGTCAGCCGGCGGCCGGCATCCTCGGTGACGGCGGAGGCGATGTCGCCGGCATTCAGCACGGCGTCCGGCGTCTCCATCATCACCCACACGGCCAGAGAGGCCGGGGCGTTGAAACGGGCGAGCCGGCGGCCGACCTCGAACACGTCCTCGGCGTCATAGACCTTGGGCACGAGGATGGCGTCGGCGCCGCTCTTGGCCATCACGGCCAGGTCTTCCTCGCCCCAGGACGAATCAAGGGCGTTGATTCGCACCACCAGCTCGCGCGGGCCATAGCCGCCTTCGGCGATGGCTTTCAGGATCTGTTCCCGGGCCAGCGCCTTGGCATCGGGGGCGACGGCGTCCTCAAGGTCGAGGATCAGCGTGTCGGCGGGCAGGGAGCGGGCCTTGTCGAGGGCGCGCGCATTGGACCCCGGCATGTAAAGCACGCTGCGGCGCGGACGAATGGCGGGCATCGACGGTCTCCTCTCCTCGGGCGAACGGCGCGCACCCTAGTCGGCCTCATGCCGCACTGCCAGATGGCAGCTGTGCAGAGCGAAAAAATCACATGCCGGTGTGGCGCGGAATGCGCGGCCTTTGAGGTGCTGCGACAATGCCTCGTTCACCATCTGCCGCAAAATTGCTTGAAAGCCGGTCCTCTTCCATGACTGAATCCGAATCGAAACACGCGGGACGGCTTGCCGGGCCGCCGACTTGGCATCAGGCGACGGGACGAGCATGGCGGAGAGGCCGACCGTGGATGTCGCGCTGGCGCGGCTGACCGCCGCGATCGACCGGCTCGACGCCGCCATCAATCACAGGCTCGATACGGACCGGGCAATCACCAGTCTGGAGGAAGAACTCCAGCGTCTGGGAGAGGACCGGTCGCGACTTGCCCAGGATCTCGACCAGCAGGCGGCGCGTGCCGGCCGGCTGGAAGAGGCAAACAAAGAGGTCTCGCGCCGCCTTGTGGCGGCCATGGAGGCCATCCGTGCCGTGCTGGAGCGCGGCGGCGGCTGACATCGGCGTGCCCGTTCAGGGGAGGCGCCGATATCTTGGGCGGATCGGTCCTGTCGTCGGGGGCAGGGCTATCTGCCGGTGTTCCGACGCTGCGGTCCGCCTCTGGCGGCCGGGACAGGCGACACCGGAGCTGACCGCGGGGTGTCGCCGGGAAATGGCCGGTTTGCCTTGTGCCCCAAGGCATGGAGGCTGTGGCGGACTGTCAGAGAGGCTCTCTGACAGTCGATATGCCGTCCGGGCTTCGGGCGGCCGGGCCCGGGATCCGCAGGTCGGGGGCGGGCTGGTCCGGGCCTCGGGCGGGTGGCTGGCGACGAAGGGGAAGTGGCAATGGCCCAGGTGACAGTCAGCATCAACGGCCGCACCTTCCGCATGGCCTGTGACGAAGGCGAGCAGGAGCGGCTCATGGGCCTTGCCCGCCGCTTTGATGGCGCCATCGAAACCCTCCGGCGCCAGTTCGGCGAAATCGGCGACCAGCGCCTGACCGTGATGGCCGGCGTGATGGTGGTGGACCAGCTGAACGAGGCCGAGCGCCGTATCGCCTTTCTGGAGCAGGAAGTGGACACCCTCCGCCATGCCGCCTCCAGCTCCGGCGAACGCCGCCACGAGGTGGAAGACGGTATCGCGCTGCGCCTCGATCAGGCCGCCGAACGGCTGGAACTTCTGGCCGACAGCCTCATGGACCCCATCCGCGCCGAGAATGAGTGAGCCTGCCGGGCCCTGAAAGGGCAGGATCCGGACCGTATTTCAGGCATTAGAACAAAAAGAGAACTTCGGTAGCCGGATTGACGTCCGGAAACCGAAGGCGCTACAAGGACTTCCAGGAAGAGTGTTCCCCACGCACGTGGGGCTGAACCGTAGCAGGGCGGCCTGTCGTGAAGAAGGTTATTGTGTTCCCCACGCACGTGGGGCTGAACCGTCAGCTCTCGCGGGTTTGACGGCATAAGGAGGGTGTTCCCCACGCACGTGGGGCTGAACCGCCTCCAGAACGGCAACGCTGGTGCTCTCCTCGGTGTTCCCCACGCACGTGGGGCTGAACCGGGTGATGCCCGCGGTGTCTATTACAACAGGATGTGTTCCCCACGCACGTGGGGCTGAACCGCCCGTTGCCGCCGCCGCCCTGCCAGTAGGCATGTGTTCCCCACGCACGTGGGGCTGAACCGGCGGCGGTGCTGACGATCGTTTGCGACCGCTAGTGTTCCCCACGCACGTGGGGCTGAACCGGACATCAACCCCCTCAAGCCGGAGGCCAAGTGGTGTTCCCCACGCACGTGGGGCTGAACCGCTGGACGCCATGTTGCTGCCGGTGCCGGCATAGTGTTCCCCACGCACGTGGGGCTGAACCGGCCGCCGGACGGAACCGCAGACGTGAGGTCGCGTGTTCCCCACGCACGTGGGGCTGAACCGCCGGAAATTCCGATCCCATGAGCGAGCCCGCAGTGTTCCCCACGCACGTGGGGCTGAACCGGGTGCATTTGCCGATGCGTGCTCCGCATGGGCGTGTTCCCCACGCACGTGGGGCTGAACCGCCACCACGCCTGAGGGTTTTTAGGCTTCGCGCGTGTTCCCCACGCACGTGGGGCTGAACCGGCCAATATTGGCCGCCCCCTGCGGATGCACGGGTGTTCCCCACGCACGTGGGGCTGAACCGGTGCCGGAGGTGCCGACGGTGGCGCACGATCCGTGTTCCCCACGCACGTGGGGCTGAACCGACCTTTGAGGCCAATCCGCCGGCTTCGGCTGAGTGTTCCCCACGCACGTGGGGCTGAACCGTCAATGCCGCACGCAACACCGACGTGTGGCGCGTGTTCCCCACGCACGTGGGGCTGAACCGTCGGCGGATGCGGCGCCGAAGAAACTCGCGGCGTGTTCCCCACGCACGTGGGGCTGAACCGGGCGATTTGTCCGCGCTCTCGCGCTCATGTGAGTGTTCCCCACGCACGTAGGGCTGAACCGGTGCCGCACGCCTGATCCGCTCAACGGGCGTGGTGTTCCCCACGCACGTGGGGCTGAACCGTTTTTCCAGACGGATACTGATACCAGCGGGAGGTGTTCCCCACGCACGTGGGGCTGAACCGCTGCAGGCGGGCGCGGGGGCACATCTGATTGCGTGCGCTCCGTTCCGCCTGCCCGGGCGATAGTCCGCGAGAGCACCCGAAAGAAAAAAACGGGCCGCCGGTTGCCCGGGTGGCCCGTTTTTCGATCGTGTCCGGTGATGAGAGGGGGCGTCCTCCCTCGGTCGGTCATGGCACAGATCCCTGAAACGGGCGCTTCCGGCCGTCGGCGACAGACTTCCCGATGCCATGGCATCCGAGGGAGCTCTGTCGTCCTTTCATACTCCGCCGGCGGCCCGCGTCCGGTGGCGCCGGCCTTCAGGTCCGCTCGAAGGGCAGGGCGACTTCGACCAGCGTTCCTTGCCCCGGCTGGGAGACGAGACGGAAGGTGCCGCCGCTTGCCTCGGTCAGGGCTTTCGCCAGCGGCAGGCCAAGACCGGAGCCTGCCGGTCCGTCCGCGGTGGCGGTGGCGACGAGGCTCTTCTGCCGTTCGGGATCAAGGGCGGCGGCAATCTCTTCCCGGGTCATGCCGACGCCGGTGTCGCGGATGCGGATGACGAGCCCGTTGCCATCGTCATAGGCCGTGGACACGATCGCCTGCCCGCCGGCCACATTGTAGCGAATGGCGTTGGAGAGCAGGTTGAGCACGATCCGGCGCACATTTGCCGGATCCGCCCGCATCTGCGGCAGGCTGGCGCCAAGGCTGGAGCGCACCAGCACCCGCTCGGCCTGGGCCTCGTCCTGCATCAGGTCGATCGCTTCGCGCACCACCGGGTTCAGGTCGCAGGCATTGGCCGGAGCCGGGTCCGGCCGGCCGGACTCGATGCGCGAGAGATCCACGAGGTCGTTGACCAGGCTGAGGATGTGGGCGCCGGAGGCGCGGATGTCACGCATGAACTCGCGGTAGCGCGGTGTGCCCAGTGGCCCGAGCCGCTCTTCCAGCATGACCTCGGCAAAGCCGATGATGGCGTTCAGCGGTGTCCGCAGCTCCTGTCCGAGATGGCTGAGCAGGGCCGACTTGCGCTCGATGGCCCGGTCTGCGCTTTTCAGCGCCGCCTCCAGGTCCGTTTCCCGGGTGCGGGTCGACGAGAGATCGGTGAGGAGCAGGACGACGCGCTGGATCGGGCCGGCGACCAGATGGCCGACGCCGATGCGCACGGGCCGTTCGCCTTCTTCCGGCAGGAAGATCGTGGTTTCCAGCGCCATGGCGGGCATCGCCTCGCCGCGACAGGCGTCCGCCAGAGTGCGCGCGGCATCGGCTGTCGTCACCAGGGTGGTGGGATCCAGCCCGACCAGGGCGTCGACAGGCCAGCTGAGAATCTCGCTGGCCCGGCTGTCGGCGGAGGCGATGCGTCCGGTCGCATCCAGCACCAGCACGCCATCGCCCGAAACCGACAGCGCGAGTGTGCTGATGTCGGGATGGGCCGGCTCCAGGGTGACGAGCGCCGCCATGCCGTCGGTCCACGGCACCGGCGCGATGCGGGCGCGCACGTCCACCGTGCCGCCGGTGCCTGTTGCCAGACGCAGCGGTCCGTTTTCCGCCTGGGGGGCGCGACCCTCGGGACGGTTGCCGAGGATGGCCGCCAGTCCGCCGCGTGCATCAATGGCCGCGCGGTCCGGATAGTCGAGCAGGGACAGGGCCGCCGAGTTGAGAGCGAGGATCTCTTCGCCCCGGGCAACGATCACTGCAAGCGGCAGGCGCTCGATCAGCACCCGCGGGTCGAGGGCGGGCGGGCTGGCAGGGCGCTGCGGCGGCAGCGACGCCGACGGCCGGCTGCGGCCGCTATCGCCCTCATAGCGGGCGCCGAGCGCTTCCGCGATCTGGCGGAAGGCGGCCTCCTCCGGTCGGGTGAGCCGGGACAGGCCGGGATCAAAAGGCCCGGCGATCACGTTGGGGGCCATCGGAGGCGGGGCCGGCTGCGGGGGGGGCACGCGCACCAGTGGCCGTGCCTCTGCGATGCGGGCGAGGCCGAAGCCGCGATAGCCGGCGAAGCCGGTCGTGCCGCTGATGGCAAGGCCGGACAGGTCCACCGGGATGCGCGACAGGCCGTCATTTGTCGGCCAGTACACCGTCAACCCGCCCCAGGGCTCCCGGGCGGCGAGGGCGGCGCTCACGTGGCCTTCGGGGTCGAAACCCGGGTCGCTGGCCAGATCCTGCCAGCCCAGCCCCATGGGATAGCCCGGCGGGGCGCCCAGCGCCTCCGCCAGACGATCGGAGACATAGGTGAAGCGCTGGTCCGCATCCATCTGCCAGGCGAAGTGCCGGGGGCGGGGCGCTTCTCCGGCAAGTTCGCGCTCCGGGGGCGCGGGGGGACGGACTGATGCCGGCGGCGGAACTGGCGCAGCGGCCGGGCCGGGCGGCGGCACCGGAACCGGCGGCGGGGCCGTGATACCGGACGGAAAGCCGGCCGGGCGGACGGGCGCGCCCGGCGGTGGCGACAGCGGCGGCGGCACCGGCAGGGGGGCGGACGCCACGGGCACAGGCGGCGGCATGACGGGAGCCGGGGGCGGCGGTACCGGCAGCGGGCCCGCCGGAGACACCGCCTCGGAGGGCGGGACGCGGGGAAGGGGGGGCATGCGCGGCGGCACCGGCGGCGGCATCGGTCCGGCGCTGGCAAGAGGCGGCAGCGGCGGCGGAGCGGGCCGGCCGGGAACCGGGGGCGGCACGGGCGCGGCGCCGGGGGCCTGCGGGGAGGACAGAGCGCGCACGGCCGCCTGGGCTGCGGCCGTCGGCGGATCCATCAGCACGAGATAGAGATCCAGCCCGCCGATCAGGTGGACATCGGTGCCCGGCAAGGTCGCCAGGGCGTGCCGCAGCCCCTCGGAGGACGTGGAGACCATGGTCTGGCCGACCAGAGCTTTCGCCTCGTCATTGGTGGAGACGAAGTACATGCCCGAGGGATCGGCGATGGTTGCGGTGCGGCGTCCGGCAATGAGCTGGCAGAACTGGGTGAGTGGCCACTTTTCCTCCCGCTCCCGCAGGGTCCAGGACATTGTCACCAGGTAGAGGCCGGGCCGGGCCGGAGATATGAGCGGATAGGCCGAGCAGGTGATCGTCACCTGATAGACCCCGACTGGCAGGAGAATCTTGCCGCGGATCTGGCCATAGACAGCCGACGTGCTCTGATCGGAGGATTCCGAGAGCAGGCGGGCGAGCTCGGCGACGAGAATCTGCTGACGGGCCGTGGGGTGGTTGAGATCCGCAAGATCGTGGGCTTCCAGCATGTCCGCCCCGGCGCCATTTGACCAGACGAGCCGCCGGGTGTGCGGATCGAAGACCACCGTCACGTGTCGATCGGCGATCCAGCGCCCCACCTGGGGGTGGGCCGTGAGGGCGAGAAACTCGACTGACGGATCGACCATGCTGCTCTCTTCGACTTCTCTCGCGGCCTCCGCAGCGCCGGATCCGCCCTGATCCCCACTCGCAACAGCCGCAATGCCACGGCCGCACGGGTGTTTCCTTTCTCTCGCATGTTGCTGTCCGGGGGTCCATGGCCCGAAAGGCCGCGCAGACCGGTTTAGTCCCATCCGGCCGCCGGAACGCGCCCGATACCTGCGCCCGGGCGTCCCGTTGCGTGCTCTGGAGCGGGGGGCTTCCATTCCCCATTGCATGACAGGCGGCCGCGTGCGACCGTTCGTCCGACGGCTGCGGAGCGGCCCGTGCCGGCGCCGCCGCGTCCGCCGTCCGACAGGATGAAAGGACCGCGCAAGACGGTCCGTTCAGGAGCATCAGGGAGCCAGCTCATGACCAGCGAGAAGACGCCGTTCCAGATCCCGGCCGAAATGAAGGCCTATGCGGATCGCACCTTCGATCAGGCCCACAAGGCCTTCGGCGTGTTCGTTGCCCGGGCCGAGGAAGCGGTCACCAAGGCCGACGGTTCGGCCAAGCTCATCGGCGAGAAGAATGCGGAAGCCAACCGCCGCCTGCTGGCCTTCACCGAAGAAAATGTCAACGCCGCGCTGGAACTTGCCCGGGCGCTGGTGCGGGCCGACTCGGTGGAGGAGATGATGCGGGTGCAGTCCGAGTTCGCCACCCGGCGGGTGCAGGCCATGACGGCAAGCGCCAAGGAGATCGGCGCGGAAATGGGCCGGATGGCCGAGACCGCTGTCAACACCACCAAGGCCAAGTGAGGTCGGGGGCACGTGGTGCCTGATCGCACCCACACGCCCGAACGGTAGCAGAGTCTCATAGATATCAACGATATGAGAAAGCTGCATCGGGATACCAGGTCCCCTTGGAGGGGTCTTGGTATGGCAGGCGCCGAACGGGGTCACCGGGGCGCCTGAAAAGGTGGAAGCGGTATGCCGGGCGGGGCCCCGGCGCACCGGGTGCGTCCGCCTTTTGGTTTATTGTGCACTGCAAAATGAATATTGCAATGCAATAGGGGATGGCTTATCTTCTGTCTTGCGGGTTCGGAAACGGTGCGTTGCCCCGGCAGGGGCGCGGACCGGTCCTTCCGGACCGGGGGTTCAGAGCTGGCATCCGCGGGTGTCGGCGCCGGGCCTCTGAGCCGAGGAGGGCTGACATTGCCCCGGATGGAGACCTCTGGATGAGCGATACCCCTGTCGAAGCCGAAACCCCTGTCGAATCGGGAGTTCCCGAGATCCCGGCCACCATCGAGACGGTGTCCGTTCCCGAGACCTCCAACGTGATCCCGTTCCCCCATATTGAGGCTTTTCCGATGCCGAAGCTCGAAGTCCCCACCGTCGTCCGTGAACTGGCCGAGAAGAGCGTCACCCAGGCGCGCGAGAACTACGAGAAGGTGAAGGCCGCCGCCGAAGAGGCGACCGACGTTCTCGAGGACACCTACGAGACCGCCCGCAAGAGCATGCTCGAGTTCAACCTGAAGGCCATCGACACCGCGAAGTCCAACAGCGACGCGACCTTCGAGTTCGTGAAGAACTTCGCTGGCGTGAAGACCCTGTCGGAAGCCGTTGAGCTGCAGTCGGCTTTCGCCCGCAAGCAGTTCGAGTCCCTGACCGCCCAGGCCAAGGAATTCCAGGAGCTCGCCACGAAGCTCTCCACCGATGCGACGTCCCCGCTGAAGGACGCTGCCACGAAGATCTTCAAGGACTTCAAGGTGGGCTGATCCCCCTTTCTGGCGCCCCGGTCACCGGAGCGGGGATTGCCGTCGAGACAGAACAGGCCGCCGGAGCTGATGGCTCCGGCGGCCTGTTCGCGTTCTGGGGGCGGGCTCAGCCCCGGGCGGGTATGAACCGCAGGGCGCCGGCGTTCAGGAAACAATGGTGGTCGAACAGCCCGGGATCCAGCGGGTTGGGCAGCCGGAGGTCGTCGACATCGGGCAGGGGCCGGGTGTCAGGATCATAGCGCCGGTCGATCTGGGACAGCACCGCGCCGATGAGGCCCCGCGCCCGGGCGAAGGTGCGGAGCTGCCGGATCTGGGTCATCAGGTCCGGATTCGTCCGCCTCTGGTCGAGGAGCTGGAGATAGTCGATCAGCATCAAAGTGCCCGGTCGCGCCGTGGCGAGGGCGGTGCAGATGTGATCGGCGCAGATGGAGTCGGATGTGTCGAGGCGGAGGCGATCCCCGAAGGTGTCGCCGTCAACGCCGAGGCTGCGGAGTCGCTCGACGACTTCCCGCGGGCCATATTCCAGCGTGAAGACCACCGCCGCGTGACCCGCCTTCAGGGCTTCGACGGCAAGGGCGAGACCGAGCAGCGTCTTGCCTTCGCCCGGACGGGCGGCAATCAGCAGGAGATCGCCGGGGCCAAGCCGGGCGTGGATCGCGGCGGCCGGTGACGGCAGCCGGGCGACAAGCAGGCTCCAGCGCGGAAAGCCTTCCTGACTGGCGATGCGGTCCAGCGCCTGATGCAGCGGGATGCCGTCGGCGCGTGCCAGTGCACGGGCGCGTTTCTTCAGGAGCGGAAGCGGAGCCGAAAGCTGCATGACAGAGGCCTCCTGTCAGGCGCAGACTGTCGCAATCCCTCCGCATGCCGTCGCGCCACAACAGGTGGTCCTCAGCATCATGTGCCCCGCAGGGTGGCTGCTTTCCCGATCGGAGGGGGGAGGCCCGGGCGCGGGCCGGGGGCAGTCTAGCAGATTCGGAGTGACTGAAAACAAAGACCGCACCGGGGGCCTTTCCCGATGCGGTCCGTGCTGGTCCGGCCCGGTGACGGAGACGGCTCCGCCTTACACCGTGATCTGGGTGCCGACTTCCACCACCCGGCTGGTCGGGATCATGAAGAAGTCCGTGGCGTCGTTGGCGTTGCGGGTGAGGCCGATGAACAGCTTGTGCTGCCAGCCGGTCAGGCCCGAGCCGGTGCCCGGCTTGATGGAGCGCCGCGACAGGAAGAAGGAGGTCGACATGATGTCGAACTTCACCCCGGCCTTGCGCGCCAGTCCCAGCCCCTCCGGCACATTCGGCGCATCCATGTAGCCGAACTTCATGGTGATGCGCATGAACCGGTCCGACACCGGCTCGATGAGCACCCGGGATTCGGGCGACACATGCGGACGGTCGCCATAGACGATCGTCAGGATGATGTTCGACTCGTGCAGCACCTTGTTGTGCTTGAGATTATGCAGCAGGGCCGCCGGCGCGAAATCCGGATCGCTGGTGAGGAAGACGGCGGTGCCCGGCACGATATGCGGCGGCCGCCGGTCCAGGGACGAGATCAGGTCGGCGAGGGGCACCTCGGCCTTGCGCGACTTCTCCATCAGGATGCGCGAGCCGCGTTTCCAGGTGACCATCACCCCCATCAGGCAGGCGGCCAGCAGCAGCGGCACCCAGCCGCCCTCGTGCACCTTCATCATGTTGGCGACGAGGAAGGAGACGTCGATGACGAGGAAGGGAGCCATCAGCAGGCCGGCGGCGATCGGGTTCCAGCGATAGACCTTCCAGATGACGATGAAGGCGAGGATCGCCGTCACGCACATGGTGCCGGTGACCGCGATGCCATAGGCGCTGGCCAGCCGCGCGCTGCTCTCGAACACCAGCACCAGGAACAGAACGCCGATGAGGAGGGCGCCCGTCACCTGGGGCATGTAGATCTGGCCCGAATGGGCCTCCGAGGTGTGGCGCACTTCCAGCCGCGGGAAGAAGCCGAGCTGGATCGCCTGCCGGGTGATCGAGTAGGCGCCGGTGATGACGGCCTGACCGGCAATGACGGTGGCCAGCGTCGCCAGCAGCACCGCCGGCACCAGCAGCCACGACGGAAACAGCATGTAGAACGGGTTTTCCATCGCCTCGGGATGGGAGAGCACCAGCGCGCCCTGGCCGAGATAATTGAGGGCCAGCGCGGGGAAGACGACGAACAGCCAGGCGATGCGGATGGGGTCGCGGCCGAAATGGCCGAGATCGGTGTAGAGCGCCTCGGCGCCGGTGACTGCCAGAAACACCGCCCCCAGCACCAGAAGGCCGCCGGTGCCGTGTTGGGCGAGGAACTGCACCCCGTAGACCGGATTGATGGCCAGCAGCACCTGAGGCTGGTTCACCAGATGGGCCAGACCCGCCACCGCCATGGTGATGAACCAGATGAGGGTGATCGGGCCGAAAAAGGTCGCCATCCGCGCCGTGCCACTCGACTGCACGGCAAACAGGATGATGATGATGACCACGGTGAGCGGCAGGATATAGGGATCCAGTGCCGGCGTGATCAGCTTCATGCCTTCGATCGCCGAGAGCACGGAAATGGCCGGCGTGATGATCGCATCGCCATAGAACAGCGATGCTGCAATGATGCCGAGTGCCACCACGAAGGTGGCGTTGCGGCCAAGGGCGGAGCGCGCCAGCGCCATCAGCGACAGGCTACCGCCTTCGCCATTGTTGTCGGTGCGCAGCAGGATCAGCACATATTTGCAGGTGACGATGAGGAACAGCGCCCACAGGATCAGCGACAGCACGCCGTAGATCTCGAGTGTGGTGACGATGCCGTCATCATTGGCCTGGTGCAGGGCCTCGCGGAAGGCATAGAGCGGGCTCGTCCCGATATCGCCATAAACGACGCCGATAGAGCCCAGTGCCAAAGTCCAGAGTCCGGGGGAAGCCTTGGCACCACCCGGGCCGGAGGAAGTCTGCATATCGGAGTCCTTGGAGCGTGCTCGGGGACCGGAATCGGGCCGGACGGACGCCCCCCGGAAAGCCCGGGCGCACGTCCGACCAGGGCACGTCACGACGTGCCTGCAGCGCCCTCATACACGCTTTTTTAACGGTTGGACACTGCCCCCCGGGCCGGCCCCTCCCGGCGCCGGCGGCCGACGTGGCGCGCGCGGCACAGCCGGCTTATGCCATAACACCTTGAGAAGCCTGTCTATCCGGCAGGATCGGGTGCCGTCGTCGGCTTCAGGGCCGGGAACTCGTCGGCGGTCAGTACCTCCCGGGTGAGGAGAAGGGTCGCACCGGCCTCCAGATCCGCGCGGCGGCGTTCCAGAATCTCCCGGGCGCTGGCAAAGGCCGCCTCCACCCGGCTGCGCACCGCCAAGTCGATCTCCCGGGTGGTCGCCTCCGAGATGTCGCGGCTTTCGGGCATGGCGGCGCCCAGAAAGCTCTGGCGCTGCGGCGCATAGACCCGGTTGCCGAGGTCGGTATCCATGCCGTAGCGGGTCACCATCTCCCGGGCGATTTCTGTCGCGCGCTGCAGATCATCAGCGGCACCGGTGGAAATCTCGCCGAATTTCAGCAGTTCCGCCGCCCGGCCGCCCATCAGCACGGTGATGCGGTTGGCCAGATCCGCCGTGGTCATCAGGAAGCGTTCCTCGGTCGGCCGCTGCAGGGTATAGCCGAGCGCGCCGATGCCGCGGGGGATGATGGAAATCTTCTGCACCGGATCGACCCCGGGCAGGGCGGTGGCCACCAGCGCATGCCCCATCTCGTGGAAGGCGACCCGGGTGCGCTCGGGCGGCGACAGCACGCGGCTGCGCTTTTCCAGCCCCGCCACCAGCCGTTCGATGGCCTCGCTGAAATCGGCAAAGGTGACCGACTGGCCGCCGCGCCGGGTGGCGAGCAGAGCCGCCTCGTTGACCAGATTGGCCAGATCCGCCCCGGTGAGGCCGGGGGTGAGGGCGGCCACCTGATCGAGATCGACGGATTTGTCGAGACGGATGCGGCGCACGTGGACGTTCAGGATCTGGCGTCGGCCGATCTTGTCCGGCCGGTCCACCAGCACCTGCCGGTCGAAGCGGCCGGCGCGCAGCAGGGCGGGGTCCAGAATTTCCGGCCGGTTGGTGGCCGCCAGCAGGATGATGCCGGCGGAGGGATCGAAGCCGTCCAGCTCGGTCAGGAGCTGGTTGAGGGTCTGTTCCTTCTCGTCATTGCCGCCAAAGGGGCCGCCGGCGCCGCGCGCCCGGCCGAGGGCGTCCAGCTCATCGATGAAGATGATGCATGGCGCCGCCTTGCGCGCCTGCTCGAACAGGTCGCGCACCCGGGCGGCGCCCACGCCCACGAACATCTCGACAAATTCCGAGCCGGAAATGGTGAAGAAGGCGACGCCCGCCTCGCCGGCAACGGCGCGGGCCAGAAGGGTCTTGCCGGTGCCGGGCGGCCCCACCAGCAGCACGCCCTTGGGGGCGCGGGCGCCGAGGCGGCTGTAATCGGCGGGATTGCGCAGGAAGGCGACGATTTCCTGCAGCTCGCGCTTGGCCTCGTCGACGCCGGCGACGTCATCGAACGTGACGCCGACCTGACGTTCCACATAGACCTTCGCCCGGGACTTGCCGACGGTCATCATCCCGCCCATGCCCTGCCTGTCGGCAAAGCGGCGGATGACCATGAACCACAGGCCGAAGAAGAAGGCGACCGGCACGATCCACGACAGGAGATCGCGCAGGAGCGTCGATTCCTGCACGCCGGTGAAGGTGACGCCGGCCTTGTCCAGCTCGGCGGCAAGCGCCGGATCCACCCGGTTGGTGGTGAAATAGTCCCGGCCGTCGCGGGGCGCCTTGAAGCGGCCGTCCAGACTGGTCGGGCCGACATTCACCTCGGCAATCTGGCCTTGCGCCAGAAGGCTCTGGAATTCGCTGAACGGCAGCGGCGCCACGGTGCGCGCCGTGGTCCACCAGCTCTGGAACAGCACCAGCACGCCGAAGGCCGCCAGCGCGTACCAGAGGGCGAATTTCTGCTTCTTGTCCACGTCGTCTCCCGTGTCTCGCGTGCCGGGCCCGGTTGCTCCGGGCTTCTGATCGTCTGGCGGCTGCCTCGGCAGGTCCTCTCAAGGAGATGCGGCTTCCCCCGGGCAACGACAAGGCGGGAGATTCCCCGATGCCGGACGGGATAACGGCCCGCCTCCGGAGTGCCGCCCCCGGGCGGAATTGGCAGCCCTCCCGATGGCGGCGGCCGGCGGATCGTCGCACACTGGCCGTACAACCGGAATCGGGCGGAGGGAGGATGCCATGCGCGCAATGGTTCTGGATAGGCCGGGCGTACCCCTCAGGATGGAGGGGCGACCGACGCCGCGCCCGGGCCCCGGCGAGATCCTGGTGGAGGTTGCCGCCTGTGCCGTCTGCCGCACGGACCTGCATGTGGTGGATGGCGAGCTGCCGGATGTGCACGGGCCGCTGATCCCCGGTCACGAGATCGTCGGGCGCATCCGGGCGCTGGGGCCGGGGGTGACGACGCTGACGCTTGGCGAACGGGTGGGCGTGCCGTGGCTCGGCCATACCTGCGGCCATTGCCGCTATTGCCTGAGCGGGCGGGAAAATCTGTGCGATGAACCGGGCTTCACCGGCTACACCCGGGATGGCGGCTATGCCACCCATGTGGTGGCCGATGCCGCCTATGCCTTTCCGCTGCCGGAGCTGTGGTCCGACATCGAGGCGGCGCCGCTGATGTGCGCCGGCCTCATCGGCCATCGCACCCTGACCATGGCGGGGGATGCCCGGGTGCTCGGCATCTACGGTTTCGGCGCCGCCGCCCATATCTGCGCCCAGCTGTGCGTGGCCGAGGGACGCCAGATCTATGCCTTCACCAGTCCGGGCGACGGGAAGGCGCAGGCGTTCGCCCGCTCGCTCGGCTGTGTCTGGGCCGGCGGCTCCGACGAGCCATCACCGGAACCGCTGGAGGCGGCGCTGATCTTTGCCCCCGTCGGCCCGCTGGTGCCCAAGGCATTGAAGGACGTGATGAAGGGCGGCACCGTGGTGTGCGGCGGCATCCACATGTCGGACATTCCGACCTTTCCCTATCGTGATCTCTGGGGCGAGCGGGTGATCCGCTCGGTGGCCAATCTCACCCGGGCCGATGGCGAGGATTTCCTCGTGCGCGCCGCCCGCGCCGGCGTGAAGACCACGACGGTGCCCTATCCGCTGTCCCGGGCCAACGAGGCGCTGGACGATCTGCGCTCCGGCCGGCTGACCGGCGCGGCCGTGCTGGTGCCGGCTTTGGATCCGCAGGACTGACCGGGACGTGGGCCGGTCGGCCGGGGGGGGGGCAGGCAGGTCGGCCGGTCCGGCGCGGAACGCCGCGGGGGCGACAAGGGCGCTGGACTTGGGCCGCCGGCTCATGGCACAACGGCGCGTCGCTTCCGCGGCCCGGCCGGCCTCCGCCTGTCGCCGGGCAGATCTCGCGGGCGTGGCCCGTGCGGGCGTGGCGGAATTGGTAGACGCAGCGGACTCAAAAAGTGGTTTGTCTACCAATCCACAGAAAAACACGATGAATTGAAAACGTCGTGTTTTCAGGGGTTTGAGAAGGAAGGAAAAGTGGCTGGCGATATTCGGTTTTCGCTCTAGGTGCAGTATAGGTGCAGAGAGCGTCGGCTAGAATCGGCGGCAAATGTGCGGGTGTGGTGGAACTGGTAGACGCGCCGGATTCAAAATCCGGTTCCGAAAGGAGTGTCGGTTCGATTCCGACCACCCGCACCATTCTTAAATCAGGTCAAACTCAGCAGGCTATCGCGGCGGACCGGCGGCGGTGGGTCGTTCGCGTTCGACGGAGACCTGCCGGGTATCAATCGTGCGATATGAGCCCCGCGAGAAGCGGCGCGTAGGCGGCGAGCCTGCGGGATACGAACTCAGTGAAGAGCCGCACGCGCTTCGTCTTGCGCGTCTCCCCCTGTGTGAGAAGCCAGAGCGTCCCGTGCATGGGCAGGTCGGTGCCCGGCACTCTCACCAATAGAGCGTCGGCATCGCCGACGAAGCACGGCAGTTTCGTCATCCCGATCCCTTGCTGCGCGGCTACGATCTGCGTCTCGGCGTCCGGCGTCCTGAACGGAACTCCCGTGGTGTGAACCTCTCCCTCGCGCGCCCAGACCGGGAGTCCATGATTGTCTATGACGATCCACCGCATGGGATCCGGCGCGCCCGCACGCCACGCGGCTAGTCGATCGCGAGACATGTAGACGCCGCTGAACAGCTCTGGTCCCTTCAGGCCGTGAAGATTGAGCGGCAGGGTCTTGCGGTCGGCGACAATCCGGATCGCGACGTCGGCCTCTCGGTTGGTCAGGTTTGCAAGCTCGCCGGACGACGAGATCTCCATCTCGATGTCAGGATGCATACGCGCGAAGTCGGCGAGATCCGGCATGAGCAGGTGTGTGGCGACGAACGGTGGAAGCGTCACCCGCAAAAGCCCGCGCGCGCTCTGGTCACGACCGAAGACGCGCGTCTCCAGCCGGTTCGACGACGCTTCCATCTGCTCCGCGAGTTCGAGGACCTCCTCGCCCGCTTCCGTCAACCGGTAGCCCGAAGGCAGCTTTTCGAACATCTGCGCCCCCAGGCGTCCCTCAAGCTGGGCGATGCGTCGCAACACCGTCGCGTGGTTCACCCCCAGGTGCTTGGCGGCGGCGCGCACTGAGCCTCCGCGCGCGGCGGCAAGAAAGTAGCGAACGTCATCCCAGTCGATCATGGTGCATTTCCGCGCCGCGTGGCGCGGCTTCCGAAGTTCATTCTAACACAGTAAGCTAGAGGGCGCGCGATCGTCGTGGCGCTTTATGGGCTAGCCGGATCGTTTTCGCACCACCGATGTGCGCGATTCCGCACTCACCGCCTACCTCCGGCGAACCCATGTTGTGGGTCTGGGGGAACCTCCCCGCACAGCCATAGACCCGACACGGCGAAACGAAGGATGCATGACATGAACAGACTGAATGGAAAGACCGCCGTGATCACCGGCGGCGCTACTGGCATCGGCCGCGCCGCAGCGAAGCGCTTCATCGAGGAAGGCGCCTTCGTCTTCCTATTCGGCCGCCGGCAGGAAGCGCTCGACGCCGCTGTAGCCGAGCTTGGGCCCAATGCCCGCGCGGTGGCGGGCTCGGTCTCCGATGAGGCCGACCTCGACCGGCTCTACGCGGCGGTCAAGGCCGAGCGCGGAATCCTCGACATCGTCTTCGCCAATGCCGGGGTGGGCAGCCAGCTTAAGCTCGGCGCGATTACCGCCAAGCACATTGACGAAACCTTCGACGTCAATGTGAAGGGTACGATCTTCACGGTCCAGAAGGCGTTGCCGCTGATGGGCGAAGGCGGCTCGATCATCCTGACCGGATCGAGCGCCGGCACCACGGGCGCCCCGGCGTTCACCGCCTACAGCGCAAGCAAGGCGGCCGTGCGCAACCTAGCCCGGACCTGGGCAGAGGATCTCAAGGGCACCGGCATCCGGGTAAACGTCCTGTCGCCCGGGGCCATTGCGACCGAACTCGCGACCGAGGCGCTCGGTAAGGACGGCCTGAAGGCCTACGGCTCAATGACTGCGTTTCAGCGCATGGGCGCTCCGGCAGAACTAGGGGCGGCGGCAGCCTTCCTCGCATCGTCGGACAGCAGCTTCATGACCGCCAGCGAGGTCGCCGTCGACGGCGGCCTGGCCCAACTCTGAGGAGGAAAATAAAATGACACAATCACTAAAGGGCAAAACAGCTCTCGTTACCGGGGCATCACGGGGCATTGGCCGCGCCATCGCCGAACGTCTTGCAAAGGACGGTGCGACGGTCGCGCTGAACTACAACGCCAGCAAATCCGGCGCAGACGAGGCGGTCGTGGCCATCCAGAAAGCTGGAGGGACTGCGTTCGCGATCCAGGCGGACCTCGTTGACCCGGCGACCGTCCCGGCCTTGTTCGAGAGACTCGACGACGAGTTCACCAAGCGGAACGGAAGCAAGGCCCTCGACATTCTGGTCAACAACGCTGGCAATGCCGGCTGGGTCGGCTTCAACGACGCGACGCCGGACAGTTGGGACACTCTGATTGCGGTCTACGCCCGGGCGCCCTTCTTCATCGTTCAGGCCGCCCTGAGTCGTCTCGCCGATGGCGGACGCATCATCAACATCTCTTCCGCCGCCGCCACGAAGCCGGTGACAGCCGCGCCGATCTACTCGATGGCCAAAGCGGCCATCAACAATCTGACCCATGCGCTCGCGTCCGAGCTGGGACCGCGCGGAATAACCGCGAACGCCGTCGCGCCGGGATTCACGCGGACAGACGCGAATGCTGCCTTCCGAGAAAATCCCGAACTCGTAAAGGCAATCGAGGCCCAAATCGCGCTGGGACGCTTCGGCGAGCCTTCGGAAATCGCCGCCGTCGTGGCGTTCCTGGCGTCCGATGACGGCCATTGGGTAACCGGCCAGACGATCGAGGCGAGCGGCGGCTACAGGCTCTGACAGCACCGAAAATCAAAGGAGAATGATATGAACTACGCAATCATCGGCTTCGGCGAGATCGGCCAAACCCTCGCCAAGGCGTTTGCTCGCAAGGGCATCGCCGTATCCGTGGCCACCACGCGCGACCCGCAAAGCTTCGCGTCGGCAGCGACGGCGATCGGACCCGGGATCACCCCCACGACGCTCGCGGAGGCGGTCAAGGCGGACGTCATCTTTTTGGCCGTTCGTTTCCAGTCGCACCCGGATGTCGCGAAAGCGCTCCCCTCCTGGCAGGGGAAGATCATCGTCGACGTGACCAATGCCTACGGCGTGCCTGATGAGGAACTGGGCGGACAGCCGTCCGCAAGGGTCGTCGCGCGGGCCTTCACTGGAGCAAAAGTGGTCAAGGGCTTCAACCATCTGGTTGCGGCCGTCCTCGACCAGTCCCCGGCCGTACATGGTGGCAGAAGAGTCGTATTCCTGGCGAGCGACGACGACAATGCTGCATCGCAAATCGGTACGCTCGCGGAAAATCTCGGCTTCGCACCGATCAAGCTTGGCGGGCTTTCGGAAGGCGGGCTGCTCGTCCAGGCGCACGGAAATAGCTGGGGTCATCTGATCTTCAAGGACCTGGTCAAGTTCGGCTGACGAACAGGACGTACCCACCGGCAGGGGCACGATGCACGGATCGGATCGAGCGCGATGCGGTCCGTGCGAAATGGAGAAATTCCCATGAGCATTGAGAAGAACGTTCAGACCGTGAAGGACTTCTTCGCCGCGATCGGCCGCGGCGACAGGAAGGCACTGCTGGCACTAGTCGCCGAAGACATCGAGTGGATCATCCCGGGCGAAGACTGGCCGCTGGCCGGCATACACCGCGGACATGCGGGGCTGGCGGATTTGCTTGAGACCTCATCCAAGTCGATAGAAACGTCCACAGAACCGCGAGAGTTCGTGGCGCAGGGAGATCGAGTCCTGGTCGTCGGTTTCGCCAGGGGGAAGATCAAGGCCACGAACAGAACGTTCGAGGATGACTGGATCTTCGCCATCACGGTCCGAAACGGCAGGCTGACCAGCATCCGGGAATATGTCGATACGCAGGCACTGGCTCGGGCCGCGCAGGTGGACGCGTCCGGGCCGGCATAGCGCTGACCATCTGCGGCCATCGCATCGGAGCATACGGTGGATCAGCCTTGCATCGCCTCTCGCACCCCGCGCGCCCTCGTCGACTGCTCAAACGTAAAGGAGAGCCCGATGTACGACCAATCCAAGCTATCCGAATTAATCCGGTTCGCACGCGTCGATGCGGGCTGCACCGTCATCGACGTTTACCCAGGCGACGGCGACTGGACCCGCCTCTTCTCCGACGTCGTGGGACCCGAAGGACGGGTCTACAGCTTCGTGCCGGCCGAAGTCGCCCACTTCAAGAACGATCCGGTCGGCAGCATGCGGACGCTTGCGAAGGAGCCGGGCCGAGAGAACGTCGAGGCCGTCTCGGCGGACCTCGTGGCGATGCCGAAGGCCACGCAGCCCGCGGATGTCCTGTGGCTGCACCTGTTTTACCACGATCTCCACACCGCGCTGATCCAGGACAAGGGCGCGACGGCGGCCAACTTCAATCGAGCCGTCTACGAGCGGCTTAAGCCGGGTGGGTCCTACGTCATCGTCGACCACGCCGCCGCCGCTGGGTCGGGCACGAGCGACGCCCAGTCGCTGCATCGGATCGATCCCGCGTCCGTCCGCGAGGAGGTCGAGGCGGCCGGCTTCGTGCTGGACGCGGTAAGCACCATACTCGCGAACGAGGACGATCCGCACTCGATCAAGGTGTTCGATCCCTCGATCAAGGGCAAAACCGATCGCTTCGCCTATCGGTTCGTGAAGCCCTGACAGGCCCCGGCTCCGACTTCATGTCGATCTCCCCGACAGTCGGCTTCGCTTCAGGGAGCGCCAGTTCCGAAAAGTGCCGTCGGATATGATCCAGCTTGGGATCGATGTAGCGGCGGCAGAAGGGCCTGCTCGGGTCGGTTCGATAGTAGTTCTGGTAACGCTCGTCCGACGCCCTGAAACCTTTAAACGGGAGGACCAGGGTGTGCACCGGCTTGCCCGACGCGTCGGTGAAGCGGTCGATCGCCAGTTCGGCCTCCGGCCGCTGGCTCTCTTCAAAGATGTAGATCGCGCTGCGGTACTTGCTGCGAGGTGAGCGGGCCCTGGCAGCGGAATGCGTTCTGAGATGCACCTCGGACAGCGTCGCCAACGGAACAACCGATGGATCGAAGGTGACGATCACCCCTTCTGACCAGGTATCTGCCGGCGCGTCCGACTGGACAAAGCCCTGGTCGACCTGGGCGACGCCGCGCAACGCCTGGAACACTCCTTCTGTGCACCAATGGCATCCCCCTCCAAAGCCGGCCTTCGCCATCATCACCTCCCACGCCCAGACGTCATTCCTGACGTAGGTTTGCCCTGCGCAGTGCTAGCGGCTGATTTCGAAGAGGAACCACGCACGGCGCTCAGCCTCGTCCGTCCAGGCATCGATAAGGCCGGACGTCGCATTATCCTTCGCCTTGTCCGCGACGTCCTTTGCGCGGCGAAATGACTCGACCATGTGGAGATTGTCGGCGCGGAGCTCGCCCAGCATGTCCTGCGGCGTCACGAACTCAGCATCATTGTCCTTGATGGTCTGGTGGCGCGCGATATCGCCGATCGATCGAATAGTGGTGTTACCCGTCTTTCGCGCGCGCTCGGCGATCGCATCGGTGGCGGCGAGGATCTCTGCGGCCTGCTCATCAAGAAGCAGATGATAGTCCCTGAAGTAGGGTCCGGAGACGTGCCAGTGGAAATTTTTTGTCTACAGGTAGATCGCGAAGCTGTTCGCGAGAATAATCTTCAGAGCGTCGGCGACAGTCATCGCTGCGCATTCGTCAAGATCAGAAGGTGTCGGAAGGGTGGCGGAATTGTTATTCGTCATCGCTTAGACTTTCTCAATCTGGCTTACACGGGAGCCAGCACCGATTTCCCCACGGATGGCGATGCATAGAAGATGAATTCATCGCCAGACGAAGTCCAATGACCAGCGGCTATAGTTTCGATACCTTTGAGCGACCTGCGCAGTCGTAGGGAGCGGGCGTCGCACGCGGACCGGTCGGCCGGGACCGCCACCTGCCCGTCAGGGGGCCGGTCTGAAATCCAGCACGAACGCCACGACCTTTTCGGCGGACATCTCGCACGGCTTCAGCAAGGTTTTGTCTGACGTAACGCGGTAGAGGTTGAAGCTGACAATGTCGGTCCCGGCCAACTCCCTGGCGAACAGGCTGTTGCGGCGCCCATCCCCGGATCGCCGGACAGTCAGGCCGAAACGCCGGCCTTCGTAGGCGCCTTCGCTGTATCCCTCCGCAAGCTTGGCGAAAGCGGCATCGAACCCGGCATGCTCCATCTCAATCCACCCGTCTTGATCCGGCAGAGACGCAAGGATTCGACGCTGTTGGCGCCGAACGGCCCGGGGCAGTGTCCTTCAGCCGAGCCGTTTCGGGATGGGCGGAAGATTTTAGATGCCGGCGCTTGCACAGGGCCATCAGCGAAGCCGCCGCCTGACCGGTCTGCTATGCAACGTCCACGCCCTTCCAGAAAGCGACGTGATCCCGAATGCCCTCGGCTTCCGGCGTCGGATCGGGATAGGTCCAGGCCGCGTTCGCGTTGAGCGCATCGCCCACACGAACATGGAAGTAGCGCGCGGTGCCCTTGATCGGACAGACGGACGTGTGCGGGCTCATCTCAAGCAGGCCAAAATCGACCGCCGACGGTGGGAAGTAGTGGTTTCCCTCGACGACGACCGTCTCGTTGCTTGTGGCGATGGTGGCGTCATTCCAGATAGCTGAGACCAACGGACTCTCCTTTCCCGTTCAAAAACCGGCGCGGGGTCATGGGGTGTCTGCCCGGGCCGCGCCCCCTCAGTTGGCGCGCGGCGTGCGCCCGAGGAGTTTGTCGAGTTCGCCTCTGACATCGAGCTCGAAAAGCTCGTCGGAGCCACCGACATGCGTGCCGTTGATGAAGATCTGCGGCACGGTGTTTCGACCCGACGCTTCCGTCATGGCCTGCCGGTGAACCGGATCCGCCTCGATATCGAGTTCCTTCCATTGCACGCCCTTCTCCTTGAGGAGCGTCTTCGCCCGGCGGCAGAACGGGCACCAATTCGTGCTGTACAGCAGCACATCAGTTGTCATATCGCGTCTCCGACAGTTGGAAGCGGATCGCTGTCATGGCGTTGATCTACCGTCAGCCGCGTTCGAGGAGGGCGACTGTGCCTTGACCGCCGTCGGCGCAGATGCTGACGATTGCGCGCGATCCGGGCGGCATGGCCCAAAGTTCCTTCACCGCCTGGCTGAGGTCGCGCGCGCCTGTAGCGCCGAACGGATGGCCCAGGGCGACCGAGCCTCCATTGGGATTGACGCGGTCCCAGTCGAAATCGCCCATAGCCGCCTGGACACCGGCTGTCGCGCGCACCCACTCCCGATCGGTGATGGCCGCGACGTTCGCCAGGACCTGGGCTGCGAAGGCTTCGTGGATTTCCCAGAGTGCGATGTCGGAGAAGCTGAGTTGATGCCGCGCGAGCAGGCGCGGAATGCCATAGGAGGGCGCCATCAGCAGGCCCTCGGTGTGGAGATCGACGGCAGAGATCTCGTAGTCGACGAGCCGGGCGTAGGGGGTGCCCTCCGGGAGTCTCGCCACACCGGCTTCGGTGGCAATCCAACACCCGGCGGCTCCATCCGTAATCGGTGAGCTGTTGCCAGCGGTCAGGGTTCCCCTCCCGCTGTCGCGATCGAAGGCGGGCTTGAGTGCGGCCAGCCGTTCGGGCGACGTATCGGCGCGCGGGTTCGCATCGCGCGCCAGCTCTGGCAGCGAAATCACGAGATCGTCGAAGAAGCCACGTTCCCAACCAGCGACTGCCCGCTGGTGGCTCTTGAGCGCCCAATCATCCTGCGCCTCGCGCGAGACTCGCCAAGCCTTAGCGGTCTCTTCCATATGATCACCCATCGTCCTGCCGGTGATCCGATTGGCCCAGCCCTTCGTGGGAAGCACGTAGTCGCGTGGGGTAAGAGACTGGAGGGCGGCAAGCGCGGCCATCGCATCCTGCGCAAAGAGGTCGGTGAGCCGCTTCGATGCCTCGGCCGTCAGGGCGATTGACGGGCGGCTCATGACTTCGGACCCGCCGACCATCGTGAGGTCCGTTCCTCCGCCCAGCATCCCTGCCGCGGCGAAGGTCGCCGTCATGCTGGTAGAGCATGCTAGGACGACGGAAAATGCCGGAACACTCGGAGTTAGCTTGGCGTCAAGCCAGGTTTCGCGAGCAATGTTGCTCCAGCCCAGGTTTGGGATCACGGTTCCCCAGACGAGGAGATCAGGCTCCGCCTGCGCCGCCATCGCCTGCACGACAGGCACGGACAGAGAGATGGCATCGTAGGCAGCCAACGCGCCTCCACCGCGGCCGAAAGGCGTCCGAAGGCCGGCGGCAACGAAGACGGGTTCGGCAAAGCGGCTCATGATGATCTCCAAAATTAATCCGTGGGCTGCACGTCCACGATCGGCGGGACGCGAAGTAGCTTGCGCCGCTAGCCGCCGTAGCGCTCGGTTTTGACAATGGAGGGGTCTAGGCCGGCCAGCAGCGCGCCCTCGGTCGCGATGTTGACGAATCCGTTGGACCCGCAAACAAAGACTTGTGTGGGCTTTCGGGGAAGCCGAGCCAGGATTTCCTGGACCATCGCGCCGTCGATCCGTCGCGCAAAGTCCGATGGGCGGATCGGTTTCTCTCGCGTAATTGCCAGCGCCAGGACGAATGCCGGATCGCTGACTTCGATGGAATGAAGCTCTTTTGAGAAGAGAACGTCCTCAGCGGTTCGTGCGGACAGGAGCAGCGCTGTCGGCACGACCTGGGCCAGCGCGCGGCGCTGCCGGATCATTGCCATCAACGGCACGAGGCCCGAGCCTGCCCCGATCAGCAGCACTGGGTCTATGGCAGGTTCAGGCCATAGGAAATGGCCGCCGAGCGGACCACGAAGCTCGATTTCGTCGCCGATCGCTGCGACATCGTGAAAGAACGGCGAAACTTCGCCATCCGGCAGGCGCTCGATAGCGAGTTCGACGGTCGGAGACGAGATTGCCGAAGACGCGATCGAGTAACTGCGCATCGCACTGTAGCCATCGGGCGCGGTCAGCCGGACATCGACGTGCTGCCCTGCGATGTGCGCGAACGGTTTGCTCAACCGCAGGAAGAAGCTCTTGATACTCGGGGTTTGATGAACGATTTCATCGATTACGCATGGCTGCCACGCGATTTGCGCGCCGTTTTCAGTCATTGGTGTATCGTTGCTCGCGCCACGGATCGCCGTAGATGTGATAGCCGCGCAGCTCCCAAAATCCGGCCTCGTCACGCGTTGTGAATTGCAGCGCGTTCACCCATTTGGCGGACTTCCAGAAGTAAAGGTGCGGAACCAGAAGACGCGCCGGCCCTCCATGATCGCGGGGAAGCGGTTTGCCCGCATAGTTGAGGGCGACCATCGCTTTCCCGGAGAGAAGATCCGCCAGCGGGACGTTTGTCGAGTAATTATCGTAGCAGTGCGCCAAAACGAAATCGGTGGGCCGATCGAGCCCTGCATCTACAAGGATGTCTTCTACGAGTACGCCCTCCCACGCGGTATCCAGCTTGGACCAGGACGTGACGCAGTGAATGTCTCGGGTCATCTTGGTCTTGGGTAGGGCGTTGAACTCGCTCCAGTTCCACACTTTGACGGGCTTCGGACCGATCTTGACGGTGAATTTCCAATCGGAGGGCTCCACGCTCGGCGTTGGCCCGGCCGTCAGAACAGGGAAATTCTCCACGAGATGCTGACCTGGCGGAATCCGATCGGACTGGTCGCCGCCTGAACCGCGGCCGGTGAAACCTCTGGTGACCATAGCGAAACCTCCTTGCTTGTCACGACAGACCAGAACCGGATTCAGCTCGGAACTCTGTAAAAAAGACCTTTGCACGCACAACCGCCGAACGAGCCAATTCACTCAAACTCAGATACCGGATGCTCTATTAGCATAGAAAAGTGTTGGATCATTTTGAGTCGTGGTTATTGCGTGTAGACTATAGCGTCAGGCCGGCATGATTTCCCAATACCCTGTGGCTATAATTTTGATAGCCTTACAGCGGCACTACAGGCGCATCTCCGTTGGCGGATTTCGACCGGACGCCGTGGCTTGCCAGCGGTAGTGTGAGCTCGGGGGCGAGATCGCCCCTGCCAATGCTACCGCTGAGAGGTCGAATCCTCAACCGCTTGGGCGCTTATCGCCTCAATCCGGATCTCACCCGCCGAGCCGCAATAAACCGCTACTATCGATAATCTTCTGAATCCGGCTCAGAGGTATGGAAACTATGTCGTGCCGCTATTGGATATGTTGCGCCCATACCGTCATAGTCTGACCACGCGAAATCTTTAAATCCTGAGTATAGTTCGAAATAATTTTCGGTCTGATCGATCAAGACTTCAGGATACAGAAAGCTGGAGACACTGATGAAAGCCGTTGGTTACAAGGTTCCGGGACCCATCGCCGAGGACGCCGCGCTGGTCGACATCGATCTGCCTTGGCCTGTCGCTGCAGGATACGATATCCTGGTTGAGGTCAAGGCCGTCTCCGTCAATCCGGTCGATTACAAAATCCGCAGCAGCACGCCGCCCGCCGATGGCGACTGGAAGGTGCTCGGATGGGATGCGGCCGGGATCGTGCGCGAGGTCGGCCCCGACGTGACGCAGTTCGCGGCAGGCGACGAGGTCTATTATGCCGGATCGCTCATAAGGTCCGGCACCAATGCGCAGTTCCATCTCGTCGACGCCCGGATCGTCGGTCGTAAGCCCGCGTCGCTCGACTGGGCGGAAGCGGCGGCGCTGCCGCTCACGACGTTGACGGCATGGGAAGCGATGTTCGACCGCCTGGATGTGACAAAGCCTATCCCCGGTGCGGCGCTGGCGATCCTCATCATCGGTGGTGCGGGCGGGGTCGGGTCGATCGCCATCCAGATCGCGCGACAGCGCACGGATCTCATCGTCATCTCCACCGCCTCTCGGCCGCAAACCCAG
The DNA here is from genome assembly GCA_050689115.1 of Segnochrobactraceae bacterium EtOH-i3. Classification (GTDB taxonomy): domain Bacteria; phylum Pseudomonadota; class Alphaproteobacteria; order Rhizobiales; family Segnochrobactraceae; genus JBBSSF01. Next base: position 200,792 of record JBOGCN010000003.1, read on the forward strand.
GAGTGGGTTAAAGGGCTTGGGGCTCATCATGTCATCGACCACTCTCGGCCGCTCGCGCCACAGATTGCCGAGCTCGGCATCGGCGCTCCCGCTTTCGTGTTCTCGACCACGCATACCGAGCAGCATGTCGCCGACATCGCCGAACTGATCGCCCCGCAAGGACGGTTCGGATTCATCGACGATCCCAAGGCACTCGACGTCATGCTGTTCAAGCGCAAGGCAGTGTCGATCCACCACGAGCTGATGTTCACACGGTCGCTCTACGGCACGCCCGACATGGATGAGCAGGGCAAGATCCTCAATTCGCTGGCGGTGCTGGTGGACGACGGCAAAATTCGCACGACGCTAACCGAAAAATTGTCGCCAATTAATGCCGCCAATCTGAAGACGGTGCACGCACTAATCGAAAGTGGCGCAGCAAGAGGCAAGATTGTCCTCGAAGGCTTCTGATGACTGCCACCGCCGAACGTCTTTTCTAACCTCAAGAACGCCGGACGGATTACGCCACGGCGAAGGAAATTCCATGACGAAATCCATTGCCACCGCCTCGATCAACCGCGAAACCGCCGTCGCCCTCATCGACGCGGCGATCGCCGCGGCACGTACAATCGGCATCCCGGCTGCGGTCGCCGTCGTCGACGCCACCGGTAACCTGCGCGCGTTCGAGCGCACTGATGACGCGCCGTTTCTCACCGTCGATGTTGCCATCGACAAGGCTTGGAGTTCCGCCTCGTTTGGGTATCCGACCCATGTCTGGAACGACTATGTTTCGAACGATCCGAAAGTGGCGCCGCTGGCCTATCGCCCCCGGATGGTCGCTGTCGGCGGAGGCTATCCGATCCTGGAAGACGGGAAGTTGATCGGCGGGATCGGCATCTCCGGAGGCAACTATCAGCAGGATCAGGATGCGTGCGTCGAGGCACTCACGAAAATCGGGTTCGAGCTGCCAGCCTGACGACTTTAAGGCCATCGCCAGCGGCGGTGGCCTGCAGATCCGACCTTATGAAAGACTTTAAGATGGAAGCGTTCGTCGTCTTCACCCGCGAAGAAACCACCGATCCGGAAGAACTCGCAACCTATTCTGCAGGCGTCGGCCCATCGTTCGATGGCCACGACGTAACCTTTCTCGCCGCTTATGGCGCGATGGAGCATTTGGAGGGGCCGCCCGTCGAAGGGGCCGTAATTTTGCGGTTCCCGACGATGCAGGCCGCCCGTGATTGGTATCATAGCCCCGCCTACCAAACCATCGCTGCGCACCGTTTTGCCGGTTCCCGCTATCGCGCCTTTGTCATTGAGGGGCGGCGGTGACACACCGACGGAAGAACGGCGGCGCTGGCCACGAGGTATCTGTCGGCGAACTCGCATCCTACAACCTGTAGGGGATCAAGGCGGTGAGGTTCGCGTGCCATCGCCACACGCGACCACTCATCGGACTTCTGCATCGGAATTGGAGGATCAGATGAGCGTCGACGAACGACAAGCCCCCGAGCTGCGGGTGCAGAGATGGATTGGCGTGGATGGAGAAAGCATCGCGCCGCTCAAGCTGTCGGATCTCGGCACCGGCCCGAAAGTCCTCTTCGCCTTCCAGCACTGGTGCCGTGGCTGCCATTTGCATGGATTTCCGACGCTACAAAGGTTGCATGGTGCATTGAGCGCCAAGGGCGTGGGCTTCGCGGTGATCCAGACCGTCTTCGAAGGAGCGGATGAGAACACCTTCGAGAAGCTGCGCGTGAACCAGCTCAAGTATGCGCTTCCTGTCGCGTTCGGTCACGACGAGCCACCTGCCGGCGCGACGCTTCCCACCTTCATGGAGGACTACCGCACGCGGGGAACGCCCTGGTTCTCCGTGATGGACGCTGGCGGCCGCATCGTATTCTCGGACTTCCATCTCGACGCCGATCAGCTCGTGAAGGGACTGGAGCTGGTGTAACCGATGCGGCGCTGGGTCATCCTGATTGCCACCCATCTCGCGATGCTCGCCATGGGCTTCGCGGGCGGTGTCTACACGCTGCCGATCCTGACCGCTCCCCAGGCCCCGGACGCGGCGGCCTTGCGGACCATCTCAGCCGAGACGCTCTACGCAGGGCGTCTGGCCCGCGATCTCAAAGGCAGCGACCTGCTTCACTGGGGGGAAGGCGAGATCCGGGTCTCGCGCGACCGTATCGCCCATATCGGGCGCCTCGCCCCTGGTCCCGACTACAAGCTCTACCTCGCACCACGTTTCGTCGACACGAAGGAGGCCTTTCTCCTGATCAAGGACAGATCAGTCCGCGTGGGCGACGTGAAGACGTTCAACGGCTTCATCGTCGAGGTGCCTGCCGGCATCGATGTCCGCGACTACAACACGGTCGTCATCTGGTGCGAAGCATTCGACCAGTTCATCAGTGCGGCAGAGTATCAACCCTCACGTCAGGCCCGAGAATGAGCCCGGCGATGGATACCATGAGGTCGGCGGGCAAGCGCGGCCTCGTTCTCGCGCCGGTGGCGGCGCTGCTGCTGAGCGTCGCCGCTCTGCTGCTGGGCAATGGCCTGCTGAGCACGCTCCTGATCGTGAGAGCCGGCCATGAGGGGTTCTCGACCGGCGCGATCAGCGCGATGATGTCCTTCTACTTCGCGGGTTTCACGATCGGCGCGCTCGTGTTGCCACCGATCATCGTCTCCGTGGGACATGTCAGAACCTTCGCCGGCTTCGCGGCGATTGCCTCGATGACCGCCCTTCTCCATGTGGCGTTCGTGGAGCCGATCGCCTGGATGCCGCTTCGCCTGATTACCGGCTTCGCCTACGCGGGCATGATCCTCGCAACGGAGAGTTGGCTCAACGCCCACGCATTGCCATCCACGCGCGGGCAGCTCCTGTCGATATTCGGAGTTGTCTCTATGGGCTCATGGGCAATCGGGCAGGCGTTACTCAAAATCCAGTTCCGAGAGGAGTGCCGGTTCGACCCCGGCCACCCGCACCACGGAATGTTCGATCCCGGCCATTGGCCGCTTTTGACTCGTTTCGGACCTTCAGCATGTCAGCTTCGCGTCCGCACGATAAGCCGCAGTGCCCGGGAGCTTTCAGTCTTTTCTGGAGGAGTGCGCATTGCCCATCGGCCATATCCAGGTGTCCAAGTCGGATGGCACGCAAACGCTGAAGCGGCAGCGCGACGCGGTGTTCGCGACCAACCTTTCCGGTCGATAACGTCCTGATCATTTGCCGAGTTTGCAGATTAACCGCGAACCACCTGCTCAAGACCAGCCCCGGCGAGCCGGGCGGCGGCGAGCAGGCGATCGAGATCGTGCCCGTTGCGAGCGCTGGCGGACAGGCCGGCCATGACGGTGCTCATATAGTCGGTCACGCGCTCGGCCTGATCGGGATGGCGCGCGGCGACGAAGCGATGGATCGCCCCCTCCGCCGCCGCAAGGAACGTTCCGGCCGCCTCGCGTGCCTCGCGGTCGGTGCAGCGCACCCCCTCGATAACGAGGCATCCCGCCGCGTCCGGATCGGCGGCATAGCGCCGCGCCGCCGCTTCCAGCACCGCGACGAGGCATTCCGCGACCGGGAGATCGGCTTTCAGCAGATCGAACAGCGGGATCGCGCCGGTGCCGGCATAGCGATCGAGAATGCGGCTGTAGAGCTCGGCCTTGCTGCCGAAGGCGGCATAAAAGCTCGGCGGGTTTATCCCGATCGCCTGGGTCAGGTGCGCGATGCTGACGGAATCGTAGCCACGCGAATGGAACAGCCGCTGGGCGGTCGCGACCGCTTCGTCCGGGTCGAACAGGCGCGGTCTGCCTCGTGCACGGCGTATTTTTGTTTGAGCCACTACAAATACCTTGACGAATGTTTCGAACCGTTTATGTAGCGGGTCGTAAGTTATTGATCAAGGAGAGTCCGATGGGTGCGTTTGAGGCGAAATCCGTTCTCGTGCTGGGTGGCAGTCGGGGGATCGGCGCGGCGATCGTTCGGCGTTTTGTGGCCGATGGCGCGAATGTGACCTTTACCTATTCCGGCTCGCGTGACGCGGCCCACGCGCTGGCGGCCGAAACGGGCAGCACTGCTGTCGAGACGGACAGCGCGGATCGCGACGCGGTGATCGCGCGCGTGAAGGACAGTGGCGCGCTCGACGTGCTGGTCGTCAATGCCGGAATCGGTGTTTTCGGCGATGCGCTGGAGCAGGATCCGGACGCAATCGACCGGCTGTTCCGGATCAATATCCACGCGCCCTATCATGCCTCGGTCGAGGCCGCGCGCCAGATGCCCCAGGGCGGCCGGATCATCGTCATCGGATCGGTGAACGGCGACCGGATGCCCGTTCCCGGCATGTCCTCCTACGCGCTCAGCAAGTCTGCGCTGCAAGGGATGGCGCGCGGGCTGGCACGCGACTTCGGGTCCCGCGGGATCACGATTAACGTGGTGCAGCCCGGCCCGATCGACACCGACGCCAATCCGGCGGACGGACCCATGAAGGAGCTGCTGCACGGCTTCATGGCGATCAAGCGCCACGGCCGGCCGGAGGAAGTCGCGGGCATGGTGGCGTGGCTCGCCGGCCAGGAGGCGGGGTTCGTTACGGGCGCCATGCACACCATCGACGGCGCGTTCGGTGCCTGATCCGGCGGCGCGAACGCCGATGACCACCATCGGCATCATCGGCGCAGGCGAGGTCGGCAGCCAGATTGCCCGCGCCGCCATCGCCAACGGCTATCGGGTGGTCATCGCCAACTCGCGCGGGCCCGAAACCCTGGCCGGGCTGGTCGCGGAGCTCGGGCCGTCTGCCCGCGCCGCGACCGCTGCCGGTGCGGCGGAGGCGGGAGAGTTCGTCGTGATCGCGGTCCCGCTCAAGCTGGTCAACGACATGCCCGTGGCGCAACTGGCGAACAAGATCGTGCTCGACACCAACAACTATATGCCGTGGCGCGACGGGCGCTATGCCCTCGTCGATACCGGCGCGAAGACCGAGCACGAACTGCGGCAGGACCAGCTGCCAACGTCCAAGGTCGCGAAGGCGTTCACGCATATCCAGGCGCCGCGCCTGTTGCTGTCGGCGCGGCCCGCTGGCACGCCGGGGCGGCACGCGCTGTCGGTGTCGAGCGACTATCCCGAAGCGGTGGCGCTGGTCACGCGACTGTACGACCAGTTCGGCTTCGACACGGCGGACAACAGCCCGCTTAGCGAGTCCTGGCGTAGCGGTCCGGGTCAGCCCGCATGGCACGCGCACGACCATCAAACGCGTCCCGAGCTGGTTGCTAACCTTGCCAAGGCGACACCGCTCCCACCGAGATAGGGCAGGCGGCCTCTGCCCGACCACAGCGCCCTATGCCTACGAGGTCTTCGCCGTTCTCGCCCTCGCCGGGCATCACGTTCATGTCGGTCTGCGCCTGCCGCGGTCAGTATCGCCGAGAGGCCAGCAGCGATCCGCGATCACGCCGACAAGGCCTACGGTGTTCGACTGAAAACCGGGGTCTGTGTGAAGAGCGGAATATCGCCTTTCAACCAAGTCGGTAATGACCGCTGCTGGCGCAGAGGCGACCGCTAGCGATTGAAGCGCGGCTCGCCATCGACAGATTGCAGCCGCACCATCCTAGTCCGTGATGCACCTAGCCAGAGGCTTCGGAGAAGACAGCTTGGTCTAGTGCAATGAGCGCTTCGCTAAGCCTGCTCTCCACCATAATGATATCAAGGTCGAGGTGATGTGCGATCTCAGCGTATGAAAGCCCTGAAATCCTGTTGAGTAAGAAAACGTCCCTCATAGGCTCGGGCAGAGCGGTGACGGCGGTAAGGAGTTTGCGCTGGTCGCAATTGATCGCCTCCTGCGGTGCCTGGAATTCCACTTCTGCCTGCGACAATCGCTGTCTCGTAAAGGGTGTCCGAAAGTTTCGTCTCCGCATGTTCACATCTCCCGCGTTGTGAATTTGCGGGCGTTCGCTATCGACCGCGGTCTGCTCACCCCTGAAATTGTCTCGGTCGACAGCCTCGCTGGTTCCCTAACGCCGATCATCTGCCCCGTCTGTCGTAGGGATCTTCACGAGTTGGTCCCGGGAACTGTTTAATCCGTCGATCCACCTGTCACACGCGTCGTTGACGAGGTCGGACAAATACTCGACCTGCTCGATCATCCAAGCAGCTTCGCTGGCAGCGACCCGATAGTGCCGGTTATATCTGGACTTGTTATAGGCAGCACGAAGCAGCTCAAAGCACCTGCGATCTTCTTTGGTCTCAGTCGGCCACACGACGCGAAGCTGCTCACTCGCAGACTCGGCAAGCTTCCGCAGGTCGACGATGTTATGGGTGTGTGGGGTGCGCCCTAGGAGCACCAACAAGGCGATATTGTAGAGTCGTTCGGTGGCTTGATGCAGGTCGAACGCGGCCTTCCGGAACCAGCCATTCGCGGCAGACAGCTTCGCTGATCCGAGGAACTCGGCAACAAGCGCGAAGCCTTCCGCTCGGTGGCGGTCGGCCTGTGCAACTACATCGAGCGCCGCCACCGCGTTGCAGTCGGGCCAAACGGTAGGGTCCGCATCATGCAACACAACGCACTCTTCCATGATGTTCTGGAAGTATCGATTTCCCTGGTAAATCTCGTTGCTGAATCGCTCGAAGCTCAGGATCGTGAGCCGCACAGGCGTTCTGAGGTGTTCTCGATTCACCGAAGCGAACAACAGGCTCCTTTCGCATTCAAGCCAAAACTCCCCGACATCCGCCAGCCTTTCGCTGCTGACCAGGACCAGGAGGTCATAGTCAGCGAAGTACCTGCCGCCGGGGTCATCGACCCATGCACCCGATGCATATGGCCCATGCAGCAACAGCTTCAAAATCTGACCATCTCGGACATCGCACCGCCCGCCGACGTGACATTGTTCCTCATCGTGTCGCTGCTGATATCAGCGGCGGTGGTTCCGATCACCTTGCTGCCCATTCATCCGCCGGCCCAGGTGGAACAGGAACGGGTCGCGTTGAGGGACCTCGTCCTCGTATCACCTCTCGCTGCGGCTGGCGCTTTCCTGGCCGGCCTGGCTATCGGTGGTTTCTGGGGCATGGGCGGGAACTTCGCACAGAGCATCGGCCTCGATGTGGGCGGTATCTCCGCCTTCATGGCTGCGGTTCTTGGTGGAACGCTCGCCTTCCATTGGCCACTCGGTTGGCTTTCGGATCGAGTGCCCCGGAATCTTGTCATCGCCGGTGCGGCGCTGGCGTCCGCAGCGTCTGCCATCGGCGTAGCGTTGGCGGTGGAAGCGCCTCTGCCGCTGCTCCTTGCGGCGGGTGCGCTGTTTGGCGGCTTTGGCATCCCGATTTATTCGTTGTGTCTCGCCGTCGCAAACGACGATCTTCCGGCCGGTCGGCTACTCGGCACCGCGCGCGGGCTTCTGTTGCTCAACGGGATCGGGACAGCCGCTGGCCCCTTAATAGGAGCAGCTGCAATGAATATCGTCGGCCCTGGCGGCCTGTTCCTTTATGCGGCGGCGTTGCTCGCGCTCCTGGCAGTGCTGGCCATCGCCCGCAGGCAGCCGAGGCGCGCCAACCAGGCCAAGGCGGCCCCCCGTTCTCCGAGCACGCCGATGATAACCGGATCTCTCGATACGATGATCTGCATCGAGAAGCGGGCGCAGGGCGTGCGGGATTAGCGCGGCACGGCGCCTGCACGAACCGCGGGGTCAGGCGATGATAGCTGTTACGCGAATTTCGATACGCATGGTTGGAAGCCCCAGCGCTTCGATTCCCAACTGCGTCCAGATTGGAGCGCGGTCGGGCATGTAGTGGCGATACAGCTTGGCCATTGTTTCGTTGATCACGGGAGGGAAACCACCGACGTGATAGGAATTGACGTGGACCACATGCGGCCAGCGTGCTCCGGCGGTCGCGAGCGTCCGTTCCACGTTCTTGAACGCCTGCTCGATCTCTTCCTCAATCGACTCCGGAATGACGAGATCGTCGTTCCATCCGCCCTGTCCGGAGATCTCCACGCGGTCACCAATGCGCATTGCCTGAGAATAATGAAGCGCGTCATGCAGGCGCGTCCCGTATCCGGGGGTGATGAAGAATGAAGGTGTTGTCATGAGTTTGCCTCTGATGAGCCAGGTCAATGCGGTTGCAAGTGACCGTATGCATGCAGAAAGAGATGCAGGGCGTTCGGCACTAGCGCGCCGGCTGCGGTGGAGGGCTTTATTCCACGTCTTCTACGGTGAGGTCCCGGCCGTTGAACTGCACGGTCTCCCCGGCTCGGGCACCCTCGATCGCTTCGAAGATCGGCGCCATCGTGGAAATGCCCATGAGCTCACGCCCCTGACAGGTAAACTTGCTCGTTGACACCGCGATCACAAAGTGGCGGCCGGACAGCTTGACGACAGCGCCTTCGCCGACGGCCAACTTGGGGCCGAAATCGATCGTCCTGAGCTTTTCGAGTTTATCCGCATAGTCATGGAGCGTGTCATCGAGCGCTTCAGCGAAGTCGCTCGCGACCTCGGCCTGAGCTAGTTCGTCGTTTTCGATCGGTTCGCTCCGGTCGAGCCGAGCGGTAGAGACATAGTCCAGGTAGTTCTCACGAGCACTGTGCAAGGCTGCGGTCTCCAGCGAGAGCATCGTTTGTCGGATGTGGTCCTTGTTCCAGTCCATAATCACCTCCTAATTTGCGATGTGTTTAAAGTTCAGCTTGCAGATGTGTAGCGCCCGGAGGTTAACCTCCCCCGGGCTAGGCGACACCGCTATTCGTCGCTGATGACGTCTTCGCCCTGGTATGGAACTCGGATCAGCCGAGGATCTCGAATGATACTCGTGACGAGCCAGACATATTCCTGCTCGGCAGTATCGAAGCCGAGGATGCTGAAGGATTGGCCGAAAGGGCATGGCGGGAAGTCTGGAAAGCCCTCGCGCAGAACGTAGCGCTCGGGATCGCTGTGAAACTCGCTCTTGTAGACTTTCCGTAGTCCGTGCTTGCTCGGCGCGTCCTGGTCACCTGCCGGTGCTGTTTCCCGATGCGCCACAAGGCGCTCGGACAAGTCGCGGGGGCAGATTTCGTGGAACACGTCGAAGGCGTCGATCAACAGGCCTTTATGCTCTGTCGCCGGATCGGTGATCGCGTAGATGTTGGAGGCATCTTCGCCGTCGTCCCCGCTCTCGAGGCGCAACGCCGCATCGACGCGAATGCTGCATGCATCGAGGGTTGACCCTAGTTCGAGATCGACGAGATTGCCGTCCTTGACGCGGTATTCGCGGTCATAGCCTTTGGCGATGAATGACTGGACTGCTTCTAGAACGTCGGTCACCTGGGAGGACATGGAAGTACCTTCATCTTGAACTGGATTGGACACGCTCGCGCACAAAGCGCGCTGCGACTCGGCAGCGGACGGAGAAGCTCGCGAAGTGCGTTACTCATAGCCACTTGGCCTTCTTGAAGCGCACGAACAGGAGAAGGCAGAACACCGCTATCACTCCGAGCACGACGAAGTAGCCATATGGCGTGTCCAGTTCCGGCATGTGCTTGAAGTTCATGCCGTATATTCCGGCGATCGCCGTCGGGACCGCCAAGATCGCCGCCCAGGCCGCGAGCTGGCGGGTGACCACACCGATCCTTTGCGCTTCCAGAAGGCTGCTGGCCTCAAAGACCGTGGACAGGACAAGCAGGAGGCCGTCGACCATGGACTGCACGCGGTGGACATGGTCCGCGACGTCGTGGAAATATGGTGTCATTTCGGCGCTGATGCAGGGAAAGTGGCCGCGAACGAGCTTTCGCACCAGCTCGGCCATAGCCCCGAGCGTGCGCTGGAACCGCGTGAGTTCGGACCTTAGTTCGAAGATTCGCGCCACCTCTTCTGGCCCGAGGAAATCGTGCAGCGACCGTCGCTCCATCGCCAGGACGTCGTCCTCGATCATTTCGAAGATGGGCAGATACTGGTCGACCACGCGATGCAAGATCGCGTGCAGCACATAGTCGACACCCTTGCCGAACTGCGTCGGCGATGCCTCGAGTTGCTCCCGAAGTTTGCCCAGCGCTCCGGCATTGCCGTGCCGCACGGTGATAAGGTGATTGTGACCGGTGAAGATCGCCATCTTGCCGTAGCTGATCCGGTCGCCGACCAGCTCGGCGGTCTGCGCGACGACGTACAACTCATCGTTGTAGACCTCGAGCTTGGGCGGGCACAGCGGGTGCATCGCGTTGTCGATCGCCAACGGATGAAGATTATATGTCCTTTGGATCGCGAGTAGTTCCTCGGGGGTGGGTTCGCTAAGCGCGATCCAGCAGAAGCCCGAGCGACTCTCGCCCAACTTGACGTGCTCATCGAGCGCGATTTCGCGAACTCGCTTGCCTTCGTTGTAATAATAGGCGGCGATGATGCTCATGCTGGCCTCGCGGGAATGTGGAGGCCACGCTGGACGGCCGGTCGAGCCAGCCCGCGTCCAAGCCATGCGCGGACGTTCGAAAAGCTGCTGAGGCCAAGGATGTCACCCGCAGCGTAGAATTCCACCAGCGCATTCACCCAGCCGAGCGTCGCGATGTCCGCGATCGAATAGTCGTCGACGATCCAGTCGCGGCCTTCCAGCCGGCGATCCAGAATCCCCAGCAGACGCGTGGATTCGTCGATAAAGCGCTGTTGCGGCCGCTTGTCCTCATAGTCCTTGCCGCCAAATCGCAGGAAGAAGCCGAGCTGACCGAACATCGGCCCGATGGCCGACATCTGAAAGAACACCCACGCTAGGGTCTCGTAACGCTGGCCTGGTTCGGTGGAGATGAACTGACCCGTCTTGTCGGCCAGATAGAGGAGGATCGCACCGGATTCCCATAAGGCGATGGGTCTACCGTCAGGGCCAGCCGGATCGATGATCGCCGGTATGCGTCCGTTCGGGTTCAGCGACACGAACGCCGGATCCTTCGACTCGTTGTTCGAGATGTCGATCAGGTGGGGCTCGTACGCCAGGCCAGTCTCCTCAAGCATGATCGAGACCTTGACGCCATTGGGCGTAGGGGCTGCGTAGAGTTGCAGGCGATCGGGATGAGATGCCGGCCAGCGCTGCGTGATCGGAAAGGACGAGAGGTCTGGCATAAATCTGCGATCCTGGTGTTGCGATGGCGACTGACTGGAACGAGCCGTCACTCTGAAGTAGGGTTCGATGACCGCGTCGCTGAACGACGCGGTCACGAAGATTGCGGACCGGACCGGCGCAGTGGCAACGGCAGTGAAGCCTATTCCGCCGCGGTCCCGGCCGCTGGCTGTACGTCGTCAACCTTTTGGCGCTTCGGAAGCACCCAGCCGGGACGGACGAAGTGGCAGGTGTAGCCGCCCGGGCGCTTCTCCAGATAATCCTGGTGATCGGGCTCGGCCTCCCAGAACTCGCCGACCGGCTGGACCTCGGTCACCACTTTGCCATCCCACAGCCCCGAGGCATCCACATCGGCGATCGTATCCTCGGCGACGCGCTTCTGCTCCTCGTCGACATAATAGATGCCCGACCGGTAGGAGAGCCCACGATCATTGCCCTGGCGGTTCAGCGTCGTCGGATCGTGGATCTGGAAGAAGAATTCCAGGATGTTCCGGTAGCTCGTCACTGTCGGGTCGAAGACAATCTCGATCCCCTCGGCATGCGTGCCGTGATTACGATACGTGGCGTTCGGAATATCGCCGCCCGTGTAACCCACACGGGTCGAGATGATGCCGGGCCGCTTGCGGATCAGATCCTGCATGCCCCAGAAACATCCTCCTGCGAGAACAGCGCGCTGATGCATGTTAAGCCTCCTCTACTTGATCGAGATATTCACCGTATCCCTCGGACTCCATCTCGTCGCGCGGGATGAAGCGAAGGGACGCAGAGTTGATGCAGTAGCGCAGACCGCCGCGGTCGGAAGGACCGTCCGGGAACACGTGGCCCAGATGGCTGTCGGCGTGTACCGACCTGACCTCCGTCCGGACCATGCCGTGTGCACTGTCCCGCACCTCGTTCACGTTTGCCGGAACGATCGGCTTGGTGAAGCTGGGCCAGCCAGTACCCGAATCGAACTTGTCCGTTGAAGCGAACAGCGGCTCTCCCGACACTATGTCGACGTAGATGCCAGGCTCCTTGTTGTCGTTGTGCTCACCCGTGAAGGGCCTTTCGGTCCCCGAATCCTGGGTAATCCGGCGTTGCTCGGGGGTCAGGCGGTCAACTGCTGCCTGTGACTTCTCAAACTTCATGATAGTCTCCAATACTTAATCTAGAGAGCTCGACACGCTGTCATTTATCTTTGCAGTCATTGCGCCGACTATCGCAGTGCGCCCCAGATTTATCCAATACGCTGCGCGTATAGTTTCCATAGCGCCGAAGCTCTTCACGTCGTGATTCAGTTCCACTCGTACCGGGCTGCCAGCTGCGCGATGTTCCGTATCTCGACCGTTGCCGTGGAGCCGGATACTGTCGCGATCACGACTTCGCGCTCCAAGACAAATCCGTCGATCGGCCGAGTCACGAGGCCTTGCACGGTCGGCGATCGTTCCGGAAGAATGCATATGGCGTGGCCGTCAGCGACGACCCGTTGCACCCAGTCCTCGCGATCTGATCGAAAGCGAGGTCGCATGAGCAAGTCCCGTCGCGCGAAGTGATCGAGGATCCGATCGCGAAACTCGCATTTCAGGCGATCGACGAATGGAAACTCGAGCAGGTCTTCGCCGCGCACGATCTCGTTGGCCGCCAAGGGATGGTTTGCAGAACAGCCGAGCACGAAGCGCTCCCGAAATAGAGGATGCACATCCAGCTTGCGTTCCGGTCTTGTTTCACGCGGCATGATGCACGCGTGGTATTTTCCTGAAAGCACCTCCGATGTGTCCTCGTTCGACTGGAGCGAGTGCAGCTTAATTTCGATGGATGGCATCTCCGCCAATGCGCTCTCGAAGAATGCCGTAAATTCCTTTGGTCCGACGGTGGGCGCGACGGCGACATCCAGCACGCGGTGCCCCCCCATCGCCCAGTGCTCCGAGTGATTGCGAACGCTCTTCATCGCGACCACCATGCGCCGGAATTCTGCCTCGACGTCATGGCCAAGGCCAGTCAGGCGGCTGTTCTTCCCGTCGCGATAGATCAGCGGCCCGCCAAGCTCATCTTCCAAGCGGCGGATCGCGCGGGTCAGACTTGGCTGTGACACACCGCTCAAGCGAGCGGCCGCTGTGAAATTCAGCGTCTCGGCCAAGTTGATGAAATAGCTGACTTGATTGAGTTCCATAGTCCTTTGGCCCACGCGCCTGACTGATACCTCTTCCGTGAGACCGCCTTTGGAAAGCAGGTCGCAGAAGTATGCTTGGCGCATATAATCATGATATAGGGGCTTGTCTATATGCGCCAGACATATAAATGATAGCCTGAGATGACGATTACCGGTTGGCGGTGCGCTCCGCTCAGCTCCGTCGAAGGTTCTGAGAGCGCAACCGCCAAGCCGCGTGCTGGAGGTTTGATGGACATGGCAGGAAGATCATTTACGTTTGTCAGTGGGGCTGGCTCTCCGCTGTCCGGGCACCTCGAACCGCCGGAAGGGACGCCGCGGGGCTGGGCGATCTTCGCCCACTGCTTCACGTGCGGGAAAGACAGTCGCGCCGCTGTTCACATCTCGCGCGCGCTGTCGCGTGCGGGCATCGGGGTCTTGAGGTTCGATTTCGCCGGGACCGGGATCGGCGGTGGGACGGGAGAACCTGTGAACTTCGCGTCGGACGTCGAGGACCTTCGGGCCGCCGCAAAGGCGATGGCGGCGGCGGGCATGTCACCGTCCCTCCTCGTCGGGCACAGCCTGGGTGGCACCGCTGCGATCGTAGCCGCCGCCGACATGCCTGATATTGCGGCGGTAGCGACGATTGGTGCGCCGGCCGACCTTCAGCATATCTTGCGCCTCTTCGGACCGAATGATCTGGACACCATCGCGAGCGAGGGCGAGGCCTCGGTGGAGATTGCCGGTAGGCCCTTCCTCATTCGCCGAGGGTTCCTTGAGGCGGTTGAGGGGATCGACGTCGAGAAGGCCATTGCCTCCCTGCGACGGCCGGTGCTGGTCATGCACTCTCCGCTGGATCAGGTGGTCGGCATCGACCACGCGTCGCGCATCTTCGTCGCGTCCAGGCACCCTAAAAGCTTCATCTCGCTCGACAACGCGGATCACCTTCTCACCGACGTCGCGGACGCGAACTACGCCGCGGCCATGGTGGCGGTTTGGGCGAGCCGCTTTCTCCCACCACTCAGCGCGGATCTTCCGCAGGTCGAGGTTGCGGAGGGCGTCGTCGCCACCGAAACTCTTGCAGGGACGTTCCAGCTCAAGGTCCGCAGCGGCGAGCACACTCTGTTCGCCGACGAGCCAGCATCGGTCGGTGGCCTCGGGACCGGACTATCTCCCTACGAACTCGTATCTGCCGGCCTCGCAGCCTGCACGGTGATGACGATGCGTCTCTATGCGAACCGCAAGGGCTTTCCGCTCGAACGGGCGAGCACGACCGTGCAGCACGAGAAGGTGCCGGACATGATGCCACCCGACCGGTTCACCCGCACCATTGTCCTCGATGGGCCGCTGAGTGATGATCAGCGCGCTCGGATCCTCGCGATCGCTGATCGATGTCCCGTCGATCTGAGTCTCATCCGGGGTTCGGACGTGCAGACCGAGCTCTTGAGCGCCAGTCAGGCTGCGGATCCCGCGAGGCTGGCTTGACCGTGGCGCACACGGAGGAGGGCGAACGGACTGTGAGCCAATCGCCTACCGGCAATAGGGCGGCCGCGACAGAGCGAGCAATTCTAGCAGGCGGCTGCTTCTGGGGCATGGAGGATTTGCTGCGCCGAGCCAGGGGAGTCATTTCGACGCGTGTCGGTTACACAGGCGGAGAAATGCCTGATCCGACCTACGCGAGACATTACGGCCATGCGGAAGCAGTGGAAGTGACCTTCGACCCTTCCGTTCTCGCCTATCGCTCGCTCTTGGAACTCTTCTTCCAGATCCATGACCCCACGACCTACGAGCAACAAGGCAGCGATGTCGGTCCGAGCTATCGATCGGCGATTTTCTACACCACCGAAGTGCAGAAGGAAGTCGCCCTCACAACCATCGCGGAAATCGAGGCATCAGGAAGCTGGCCTGGCCCGGTCGTGTCGGAGATCAACCCAGAAGAACCCTTTTGGGAGGCGGAGCCAGAGCACCAAGAATACCTGGTGCGCTATCCTGGGGGCTATAGCTGCCACTTCGTGCGCCCGACCTGGCGGTTGGACCGCTCAGACGAACGCCCAGCTGTATACTTGACAAAAAGAGTTGATGATGACCGAAACCGTGACTAATCAGGCCGCCTGGCAGAAAGCGCCGAGGCAGCCACTGAGGATCGGTGTCACCGCTCTGCCGCATCTGGCGGCGAACGAGATATTGATCCGCAACGCGGCCATCGCGATCAACCCACTCGACTGGATTCTGCAGGACGTCGCGCTTTTGCCATGGCTCGACTATCCCGCGATTCTCGGCAGCGACGTCTCCGGTGAGGTCGCGGCGGTCGGTGGCGCGGTCGAGCGGTTCAAGGTCGGCGATCGAGTCATCGGACAGGCGGTCGGGACAACCGTAAATCAACCTGCGCAGGGTGCGTTCCAGCACCACACGATCGTGCTGGACCACATGGCGGCGCCGATCCCCAACAACATGGCCTTCGCTGATGCGGCAGTCCTCCCGCTTGGCCTTGGCACCGCCGCAAGCGGGCTCTACGGAAGGACACAGTTGGCTCTCGCGCCACCGTTACACTCGCCGACCGCGCGTCCAGAGGTCGTTCTGGTCTGGGGTGGATCGTCGAGCGTTGGCTGCAACGCCATCCAGCTCGCGGTGGCGTCGGGCTACAGGTGCGTCGCCACCGCTTCGGCGCGCAACGCCGGCCTGTTGAAGGAGCTGGGTGCAAGCGAGGTTCTTGACCACTCGAGTCCAGCCATCGTGGAAGACGTGATTGAGGCAATGCGCGGGCGCAGTCTCGCTGGAACGCTTCACGCGACCGGTCACATGAAAGACTGTTTTGCCGTCATTGCGAGATGCGAGGGCTCGCGCCGCGTGGCAGCGACGCTGGCCCCGCCCGACGAGCGTCCATTTGGAGTCGAGGCGACGCACATCTCCGGGACGAGCCTCAAGGATGACGAGGTTGGTCCAATGATCTACCGCGAATTCCTGCCGCAGGCTCTCGCGGCGCGCACGTTCGTCCCCGCCCCTCCGGCGAAGGTCGTGGGCCAGGGCCTTGAAATGCTCCAGGCTGCCTTGGAAGCCCTGAAGGCGGGTGTATCCGCAGCGAAAATCGTCGTTACCCTGCCTTGAGTGACCAGCCAGGCGGTTTTTCGCGTTCGCAGTCTGAGGTGGCCCGCACTTTGCCGATTGGGAAGCTCTACCGGGAAAACGCGCTTGGGACGCGCGCTGCGCTCCTGCCGGAGCATGCGTTCCCGAAACCTGTTCCCGACTGCTTTTCCCCGAAACTACCTATCGGACATAGAGAAATGGGAATGCAGCGAGTGGTTTGAACGGCCGCTTCCGAAACCGCGTTCCGATCAACTGAGCGGCTAAAAGTGGGGCGATCACCGACATATTAGAATGAGACCGCCATGCCCGATCGGCCGGCTTGACGCGTAGCCAAAAGAATGCGGCTGATGGTAGGCTCGCTGGCATTATGAAGCCCCGCCATCTGAGCAGCGTTGAGCTGCCGCAATTGCGAGTCTCCTACGCGTCGTCGTTCTTCTCGCGGTCCACACCTCGCTCATGCAATTCGGCATCGACGGGGCAGTTCGTGCAGCCCTCGTAGCAGCACAAGCGGCAGATGCGGTATGACTGCTCGAGGTTTTCCAAGCGATTTCGGAGAACGCGTTCAGCGATGTCCGATAAGGTTTTCAGTTCGTCTGGATTAAGGATCGATAGCCCTTCGGCAATCACTTGATCGCGCGAGGCCAGGACCTCGTCGCTCGCGACCTTGCCAGTTGGAGTAAGATAGAGGGATCGCGCGCGCCCGTCTGTCGAATGCTCCCTACGCTCGATCAATCCCTCGCTTACCAATCTATCCACCAGGCGAACAGTTCCAGCATGTGAAAGGCCCACCCCGATCGCAAGCATACGGATCGAGAGCCCGGGCTTGTGCGCGAGCAACGCCAGCGCTGAGGCGGCGGGTCCAGCTTCCGGCGCCCGCGATGAACTAGCGCGAACGATGTCGTCGCTGATCATGAGTGCGAACGCCCCGAAAATGTTTCGATCTCGAGGTCCATCCATTGCCACATCTATATGTGCGCGGAGCATAGACAGCAAGCCATACCGTGGTCCTCTTCCGCCGCGCGGCTTGTGGAAAATGTCCTGTTTTAAAAGGGTTTCGGAGGATTTCGACTGATCGAGCGCGCCGAAAAAAACGGGTCCGGCTCGCTAAGGCCGCGGAACCGTTGATACCTGGCGGCTATAGGGCAAGCCTTTTCGCTCGGAATCGCCGTAGGTCGCGCCTGAGAATCACTCCGCGTCAGCGCTGTCATCCAGGCCGCGCAGGTGCAGATCAGCGAGACCTCGCTTGCCCCCGGCGTCGCACTTCCATCGTGTCACCGCGCGCGATCACGATTGTATCAATCCCATTGAGGAACAGTCCGTGCTCCACGACGTCGGGGATTGCGGCGATCGCTGCTACGATTTCGGTCGGCATGGTTATCTCGTCGAGGGCCGCGTCCATCCGTACAGGCTGGACGTTTGCCAACGGGCTATAGGCCCACCCGGAGCGCCAGCCCCATCAAGTCAAAATCCCGCAAGGTCGCGCGTTTGCTGGGTAAAGGCATCGCCGATGAGGATGGCTTCGTGAGGCAGCGAAGCGCGAGCCAGCCGCTCGACATATCTCGCTTATTAGTATATGCGTCGCGCATATACTGCAACGCCTGCCCGAAGCACGTAGACGACGTTCGTGACGTTCCCACGGGACCACTGTTGAGGAATTTTAGATGAGCATTTTCGACCGTTATGAATTTCTTGTCCCCGAGCACGGTCGGAGGGATCTTGGCCTGCTTAGATGGGCTCTCGTGATCGTATTTCTGTGGTTCGGCGCGATGAAGTTCACAGCGTACGAGGCCTATGGTATCGCCCCGTTTATCGAACACAGCCCGATCATGAATTGGCTGGGCATGTTCGGGATGCAGGGGCAAAGCTATTTCATCGGCGTTATCGAGTTATCGACCGGTCTCGTTCTGATCCTTGGTGCATTTCGTCCACTCTTCTCTGCGCTCGGCGCACTGATGTCAGCGGCGACATATCTGATCACGCTGACCTTTTTCATCACCACTCCAGGTGTCGCGGAGCAGACTGCCGGCGGCTTTCCTGCGATTTCGGCTGCACCAGGGCAGTTTCTACTGAAGGACGCAGTTCTGCTAGCGGCGTCCCTCGTGCTGCTGCGTGCTTCGGTCCGCCACAGAGGGGCGCTTGCGCCCTCGTGACTGTGGTCCTCTCGTGACGGCGGGCGTGCAAATCCTGCAGAACCTCCGCGGGGCATGGATGCTCCGTCGCGATATCGAGCCCGGAGGCGCTCAGCTGCATGGCGACGCGGTCTTCGCCCGTTTCGGCGAAGGCGCGCTCGCTTATCGAGAGAGCAGCATTCTCACACTGGCAGATGGCAGAGTATTCTCCGCGTGCCGACAGTATCGCTATCGCTTGAGCGAGGACAGTGTTGTCGTCGAGTTCGCAGACGGACCTCATATCGGGACGCAGTTCCTCAGCGTGAGTTTCTCGCGGACGGATACCGGGTTGGAAGCGAGTGGCGTCTATGCCTGCGGAGACGACACCTACCATGCAACCTACAGGATTCTGGGGCCGGCGGCCTTTGAAGTGGTCATCATGGTCCAAGGGCCTGCAAAGGCATACGAGCTAGTCAGCCGATATTCCCGGTCGGGATAAATGCTCATGTCAGGAGGGCAAGTCCTCTGTTGCCCTTATCATGGCCGTGAAAGGCAGCGCCGGAATAACTTACCACGCGCTGCAAATCCGAAGACGATTGTCGTCGTCATCAGAAGGTAGGCGACTATCCCACCAGGTGAAAGAGTCGGAACCGCTGCGAGGATCAACCCATCATTCCCGCCGGGTATGAGCGCTATTCCGATACCCATCAATGTGCCGCCGACGACAGATCGCAGAATGCCATTGGCTGTCGGCAGTTGGAGACGCAGATTTCCTTGGCGAAAGGAGGCGGTAAGGGCGCCTGCGATCGAAGAGATCACCGCAGTGAGCGCGACCTCGCCGGCCGGCGACATTCTGAGAGGAAGGGCGCGTTGAATCACGTCTGCGAAGGTCCAGGCCGGCGAGAGTGCATATAGAAGTCCGCCAGTGATACCGAGTCCAATCATCGAAGCGCCGAACGACCAACCCGGCTTTGTTCGCAGAACGCTCTTCGTGGAAACGAAAACGAGTGCCAGCACGAGCACAACTAGGAAGGCTAGGAGAGTAACGAGGCCTGTTGCGCTCGGTTTGGAGATTAAGCTTGGCCATGTTGAATCGTAGCCGAACCTGCCATGGTTGGCAGCCAAGATACCAATCGCCAATCCCAAGGGTAGAGCTAGAAGTCGCATCTCCCCATCCCCAAGCCGCGCCAGCGATCCGAGCAGGCATGTGTCATTAATGAGTGCGCCGAGGCCGAAGGCGATGGCGCCGATGAGCGGTAGGAAATTGATGCTAGTCGAGGGTGCGAGTGTTGCGCCCAGTGTTCCCGTCCAGACTATCGGGACCGCAACCAGGCCTGCCGCTGCCGACGCTGCGAGAAATCCGACGAACATTTTCGGCGGCTGTCTTCTGTGTAACTCATGAGCGGCCACCACTAAACAGGTTCCGCCTTGGTTCGCCGCATATCCGAACCCGAAGGCAAGTACGCATAGAAGAAGTTCGAGCGCAAACGATCCCATTATATCAAGCCTGCCTGATCATATCGTCAGCCTTCTGATGCGACGTTCCAGCGTGGCGAGCGCCCCGGCTTAGCTTTACCACGGGAAGGCGCGATCCTGCTGTAGCCGCACAGATGGCAAAGGCTGACCGAGCCATCTTTGTCGAAGCCGTTTGCCACAAGGAGCCGCTCCGACAGCATGCCTAGAATGTCGAGGTCATTGGGCGACAGGGGCGAAACACATTCGGAGATCACCTGCTCCCGTGCCTTGAGCAAGGCTTCCGTTATCTTCTTCCCCGAATTGGTGAGGTGAATGAAGCGCGCCCGCCTGTCGGTGATTTGTCTTCGTCGTTCCACCAACTGTCCGCGCTCGAGCCTATCGATCAATCGCACCGTCCCGGCATGAGAAAGCCCGATCGAGGTAGCCAAAACGCTGATCGGCAGTCCGGGCTCCATGCTGAGTAACACCATCACGGCGGTCCCCCGGCCGCTTGGTGAAAACGAGGCCGAGACACTGGCGATGCTGTCTGCAACCGCCAACGCGAGTGCACCTAAATGGTACTTGGCGACCTCAGGCTCCATACCGCAAGAATATATGCTTCGCGCATAGACTTCAAGCGTGTGAAAATGTATGACCGCCGCATGCATCTATGACAGATTCG
Source organism: Segnochrobactraceae bacterium EtOH-i3 (assembly GCA_050689115.1). Classification (GTDB taxonomy): domain Bacteria; phylum Pseudomonadota; class Alphaproteobacteria; order Rhizobiales; family Segnochrobactraceae; genus JBBSSF01. Next base: position 221,260 of record JBOGCN010000003.1, read on the forward strand.
GACATGGTCATGCTCATTGAGGGGCTCAGCTCGGATTCCACATCTGAGATCAACGGACGTGCTCGTTCCCCAGGCGCTAGCGGGGGTGGGCTCGATGAAAGTGGACGTGCATGGGTGCCGCTCACCGGGCGCAGGCGGTTCGCCGATGAGACCGCCGGTATGATCGGACGGGTCTCATGCCCGACCTGACTCTTGATCTCCGATACCTGAAGTACGCCGTTCAGGTCGCCGAGGCCGGCAGCTTCCGCCGAGCGGCGGAGCGCCTATCGATATCGCAATCCACCGTCAGCCGACGTGTGCAGCTGTTTGAGCGCCAGCTTGGCTTTTCTCTCTTCAAGCGTACGCGAGCGGGGGCAGGGCTGACTCCAGAAGGTGAGCGCTTCCTTCAACAAGCGGTGGTGGGAGCGCGCTACCTTCGTAACGCCGCAACGGAGATCCGCTCCGCACGAAAGCTCAAGACCGGGCTAGTGAGGTTTGGAATGCTCGAAGCGTTTCCGGCGTGCCCGATCATCGACATTCTCGCGGCATTCAGAAATCGACATCCGACGATCGAGGTAAAGCTTGAGGAAGGCACTTCAGAAGAAAACTCTTTGGGGGTGAAGCGCGGATTACTGGACGCAGCAATCAGCCTGAGTGCGAGCAAAAGTCCTCAGTTCCAAGTTCGACGTCTCTGCGAACCAGATCTGTTCGTAGCATTGTCCCCGCTTCACGAGTTGGCAGCACGGCCAGAGCTGTCGTGGGAGGACATTTGTGACGAAGTCTTCCTCGTTCGCTCGGATGGCGCTGGGCGTGAGCTCGCTGGCATACTCCGGCGCATGGTGGGCGCCGGAGACGGAGCGGTTCAACTCTCGATCCAACAAGTCAGCCGAGAAACCCTGCTGACGATGGTCGAACAGGGCTTCGGCTTGACCATCACCAGCGTGATCTACCGGCCGGATATCGCGTTGATCCCGCTCCCATCGGCGCAGGCGCCGACGGCCGCTATAATTTCTTCCAGTGACAACGAGAACCCGACTCTGCCGCTGCTGCTGAAGTGTTTCGACACCCCCTCTAGAGCGGGGACCACGGATTAATCGGCGCTCCCCGGCGTCAACGTTCGCCTGGCTTTGGCGAAGCCACGGTCTGTCGCGATGAACCGTTGTAACATCGGGACGATTAACCGAGCTGGGTCAACAGCGGACTGACCTTGCTCTCGGCCCAATAGGTGGGCGTAGTCAACAAGGTCCTGGTGGAGAGCTGCAGGTAGCTCGACCTGTACCTTAAGCGGCTTGTCGTCCGCGATGGGGCCTAGCTTAAGCTTCGACATCATCACCCTCCATATGGCTCCAGTACCAAGTCTCGCGTCACGATAACGCGCACGGGAAATCCGGGCCGAATAGTGATCGTGGGCGCGACGTTGAGCTGACGCCTCACAATCTGCTGCCCTGCGTCGTTGATGGTGTCCTGCCCACCGTTCCGGATCGCCTGAACGAGCCGATCGTCGTTGTCGACCGCGAGTTCGGCGCCGACGCTCAGCAGTGTCGACAATCCCGCAGCCTTGGCCAGATCCCACCAATGGTAATCGACGCCATCCTGAAGCCCGGCGAACCCTTCAGCGTCAGCACCAGGCTGGCGCTCGAGAACGATCGAGCGCCCGTTCGGGAAGACGAGCCGAGTCCAGACGAGCAGGACTCGGCTCTGGCCGAACTGCACGTTGTTGTCGTACTGCCCGACCACACGAGTGCCTTGCGGCACAAGCAAGATACGGCCGGTTGGGCTGTCGTAGATGTTTTCGGTGACCTGCGCGGTGATCTGGCCGGGTAGATCGGATCGGATGCCGGTGATCAGCGCCGCGGATATCACTGCTCCCGCCTGAAGGACGTTCGGCGATACTGGCGCAGCGACGCGATCGGGCGCAACCGTCCTGCGATCGGCCGCGGCGTTCAGAAACGCGTTCTGCCGGTCCTGCGCCGAGGGCGTGGCGGGCGGCGGAGCGAGGCCAATGCTCGCCAAATCCGGCGCCGGCGCGAGCGCTGGGGCAGCTCCCGCAGCAGCGGGTGTGCCCCGGCTTTCCGATCCGGAGAAGAGACGGCTGGTGCGCGCGGTCTCGATTTCCTGAAGGCGGCGCTGCTCTTCCGGGCTGATGCCGGGATTGGGCGTGGCCGTCCCGGGTGTGGGCACCGGCTGTCCGCGATCCTGGGTACTAAGGATCGGCCGGCCGAGGTCACCGGGAAGAGGGGGACCGAGCTGTGGCACGCCACTGTAATCTCGCGGCAGGCCGGCCAGTCCGTCAGCGGTCGAGCGGTTCTCGGTCGAATAGAGTTCGTCGTTCGGCCGACCGGCGTCGCGGGTCTGAAGCGCGTAGATCAGCGCACCTCCGAGCCCGACGCTGGCGACAAGACCGAGGCCGGCGAGAACCTTCCGCGACAACCGGGTGACGCGGGGCGGTTCGGCCCGCAGTCGCATCGGCGCAGGCCCGACCGGCTCGCCGGTCAGGGGCTGCGCATCGTCGTCCGGCACTTCCTCAATCCGGGGCGGGTTCTCGCTCACGAGGTCGGCCTCCCGTCTGTGCGGACGATCCTGACGCGCTTCTGCTCGCGGCCGGAGCCGAAGCGAAGTTCGGCAGCCGCGAACAGACGATCAACGATCATGTGGTGGCCGCGAACGCGATAGTTCACGAGCTCAGAGGTGTTGCCCTCGGGGCCGACGACGAAGAGTGGCGGCATCTCGCCCTGACCGATGCCGCGCGGAAACTCGATGAAGACCTGGCGACCGTCGTCGAAGGCGCGCAGAGGCCGCCACGGCGCACGGTCGCCCTCGATCGCATAGCGGAAGTTGACGTTCGCGAGATCGACGCCGCTCGCCACCGGCTGGGCCGCCTGCGCCTCGGCGTTCTGCCGACGCAGCGCGATGAGCTGGTCCTGCGGATACTGCCACGAGACCGACGCCATATAGGTGCGCTCTGTCGAGCGCAGTTCCATGTGATAGGTGCGCATATTGGTGTTGATGACGAGGTTGGTCATCAGGTCGGCGCGGGTGGGCTTCACGAGGATGTGGATCTGGCGCGTTGCGCCTGATCCGCTCTCGGTGTCGCCGATGATCCAGCGCACTGTGTCGCCGGCGGCCACCGGGCCTGCGCCGACAAGCTGCTCCCCGGGTTGGAGCGCGATGTCGGTGATCTGCCCGACGGCGGTATAGACTTGATAAAGCGCCCCTTGAGTCCACGGGTAGACCTGCATCGAGTTAATGAAGCCGTCGCGCACCGGCTGGACTCGTGCCGCCTCGTTTGCCTGGTTGACGCGAGCGGTCGGATTAGAAGGCTCCGGGGCACGCCGCGTCTCCTCCACACGCTGCAATTGGCCAGGCAGCGGTAGCGGTCGGGGCAGTTCGACCACGGTGACCGGCGCAGGTGGGTCGACCGTCTGCACGGCGGGAGCCGCATTGTCGTAGGAGATTTCCGGCGGCGGATTGGTGGTCGCGCAGCCGGCGAGCGCAGTCGTCGCCAACAGGACAAAGGGGACTGCGGCTCGACGGAGAGCCGGGAGTACGTGCGTGTGTGAAGCCGGATTTCCGGCTTTACGGAAAGACGGCTTCATTGCCCAAGCTCCCGTGACCAGTTGATGGCGTTGACGTAGATGCCGAGCGGGTTCGCCCTGAGCCGGTCGGCATTGCGGGGGACCTGCACCACGATCGTCAGGATCGCGGTCCAGCGCGTGGTGTCGGCGAGCTGGCCGTTCTCGTAGCGACGCTCGACCCAGGCGACACGGAAGCTGTCCGGCGAGGCACGGATGACGCTGGAGACGTCGACGGCGACCTGCTGGCGGCCGACCCGCGTGAACGGGTCGTTGGACCGGGCATAATCATTGAGCGCCATGGCTCCGCGATCGGTCGTGAAGTCGTAGGCCCGCAACCAGTTCTGGCGCACGATGATCGCATCGGCGGGAATGCTCCGGACCTGCTCGATGAAACGCGCCAGGTGGAAGGCGATCTGTGGATCGGTGGGACGATAGTCCGCCTCGGCGGGCGCAACGGCCTGAGCCTGTCCAAGGCGATCGACCTGAACTACCCACGGTACGATCGTTCCCCGGGCAGACTGCACGACGAGCGCGGTAGCGAACCCGGCCGAGAGGATCAGCGAGCCAAACGCCATCAGGCGCCAGTTTTTGGCCTGCACGCGCGAGGCGCCGATGCGCTCATCCCAGACCTGGGCGGCGCGCTGATAGGGCGTCTCCGGCTCGAGAGCCTTGCCGTAATGGGTGGAGGGTCGTTTGAACATCAGCGGTCCCCTTCGGAGAGATTGACGGAGGAGCCGCCGCCATGGGCGTCGCCGGAACGGACGGCGTGGGCTGTGGCCTGAGCGGCATGGGTCATGTGTTGTGAGCGGCGCATCCGCTGCGCCCAGGCGGGCGGGCCTCCGGCGCTCGCGGAACCTGCGGAAGCGGCGCCGTCACCGGCGGCATCTCCCCCGATCGAGCCCATCGTGGATGTTCCGCCCGTCGCCTCGAAGGCGGCTTTGCCGCCAGCATTGAAGCTGGACTTCATGCTTTCGGCGGCGCGCGATGCCGCCCTGCGGAGCGGCGAGACGGCGGCGCTGCCGCCAGCGCGGGCAACGCCGCCAAGCCCGGAAGCGACGCCGGCCGCACCAGACTGTCCGGCGGCGCCAAGGCTGTATGCGGTGGATGCGCCGCCTGCGACCGCAGCACCGCCGCGGGCGGCAGCGGCCGCACCGCCAGCCAAGGCCGCTCCCCCGGATGCAGCGGCGCCGACGGCGCCAGCACCGAGGGCCACCATGCCGCCTGCGGCCAAGCCGGTGCCGACCGCAGCGCCGGCGCTGAGCTGCGGGCCACCGGAAACGATGCCGCTGGCGATACCGGGACCGAAGATGCCGAGGCCGAGCAGCGACAGCGCGGCGAGCACGATCGCCATGGCTTCATCGATCGAGGGATTCTGGCCACCGAAGCCGGACGTAAACTCGGAGAAGAGCGTCGAGCCGATGCCGATGATGACGGCCAGCACCAGCACCTTGATGCCGGAGGAGATGACGTTGCCGAGCACGCGTTCGGCCATGAAGGCCGACTTGCCGAACAGGCCGAACGGGATCAGCACGAAGCCGGCGAGCGTCGTCAGCTTGAACTCGATGAGCGTGACGAAGAGCTGGATGGCGAGGATGAAAAAAGCGAGCAGCACCAGCGCCCAGGCCAGGAACATGCAGGCGATCTGGATGAAGTTCTCGAAGAACGACCAGTAGCCCATGAGGCTGGAGATGGAATCGAGCAGCGGCCGTCCGGCGTCGAGCCCGGTCTGAGCGACCTTGCCAGGGCGCAAGAGGTCGGCCGTGGTGAACCCGGTGCCGCTAGCCTTCAGGCCGAGGCCGGCGAAGCTCTCGAAAATGATCCGGGCGAGGTTGTTCCAATTACCGATGATGTAGGCGAACACGCCGACGAACAGCGTCTTCTTCACCAGGCGGGCCATGATGTCGTCGTCGGCGCCCCAGCTCCAGAACAGCGCCGCCAGCGTCACGTCGATGACGATCAGGGTGGTGGCGATGAAGGCGACTTCGCCGCTGAGTAGCCCGAATCCGCTGTCGATGTAGCGGGTGAAGACCTCAAGAAAATGGTCAATGACGCCGGTGCCGCCCATGATCTTATCTCGCCTCGTCGAACTGCGGCGGCGCGATCGGTGCGGCGGGCTCGAAGGCCGGCTGATCGGTGCGGTCCGATTGGGGTATGAGAGTGTTTCGCGGCGCTGGCGGGATGTCCGGCAAGCGCTCGGTAGGTCGCGCGCCGGGCGCGAGGAAGCGGTTGCGGTTTTCGGCCCAGGCCCGCAGGCACGCCGGATCGCGCGGCCCCGCTTCGCCGAGCACCTGGCAGCGGATCAGTTCGTCGCGCAACGGATCGCCCTGCGCTTGGGTGGTCCGGCCGGACGGCCACGCCTCCCGCACTTCCTCTTTCCGGTTCATCTCGATCGCGGTCGCAGTGATCGCGACGGCCACGAACACCACAGCGCCGAGCCGTGCGAGCATCTTGCCGTCCATGGCCGCGCCCTCAGTTGCCGTTCGGGAACATGCGGGCGTTGCCGGGCTGGTAGCCGCTGCCCGGCGTCAGGAATCGGCGGCGCTGCTCGCGACCCTGTTCGGCCGCGGCGGCGCGCTCGGCCTCGGACAGGCTCTGTGCGCGACCATTGGCGGCGACAACCGCGGTAAGGTCGGCGAGCTGCTGGGTTTGAAGCGCCAGGAGCTGATTGCCCGCTTGCGTTGCCTGCAAAGCGCCGGTTGCGCCCTGACTCTGGCCGACCAGTGACGACATCTCGGCACGGTTGGTATCGATGTTGCCGACGACGCCAGCCTGAACGCGCATCGCATCCTGCAGGCCGCCAACCGTGTTCTGCCAGCGCTCCCGCGCCTGCGCCACGAGCGCTTGGTCGGAGGCCGACATCGAGGCGTTGCCGTAGGTCGATGTGAAGGCCTGGTCGATGCGTTGGACGTCATAGGCGATGCCCTGCGCCTGTTGCAGGAGCTGTTGGGTGCGCTGTACCGACTGCTGAAGCTGCTGGAGCGATGAATATGGCAGGCTCGCCAGATTGCGGGCCTGGTTGATCAGCATGGTGGCTTCATTCTGAAGCTGGGTGATCTGCTGATTGACCTGCTGGAGCGTGCGCGCCGCCGTCAGGACGTTCTGCGCATAGTTTGTTGGATCGTAGACGATCCACTGCGCGGCCGCGGGCGGCGCGAAGACTGGCGACAGCGCGATCGGCGCGGCAAGCATTGCGGCCGTCATGCGCAGCGCGCGCGAGCGGGAGCGAACGGAACGGGTCATGGGCGTGCCTCCGGATCAATTTGGGGGGTGACGTTGGTAAGGTCTGCGATGAGGTCTGCGGCCCAACCGAGCCGGTTCTCGCCGAGCCAGTCGGCGAGGAAGCCGTCTGTGCCACTGCGGGCGTGAACCTCGGCGATGAGCGCCTGGTGCTGCTTCGACGACGCGGCGCAAAGCGCCAGCGCGACGTCCGACAGGCCCAGTTCGAACAGCCGGTTGCCGCGCCGCGACTGGCAGTAGTAATCGCGTTTGGGCATTGCCCGCGCGAGGATCTCGATCTGGCGATCGTTCAGCCCGAAGCGGCGATAGATCGCGGTGATCTGCGGCTCGATCGCGCGTTCGTTGGGGAGCAGGATGCGCGTCTGGCAGCTCTCGATGATGGCCGGCGCGATCGCTGAGGCGTCGATATCGGAGAGCGATTGGGTGGCGAAGATGACGCTGGCGTTCTTCTTGCGCAGTGTCTTCAGCCATTCGCGGAGCTGACCGGCGAAGCCCTCATCGTCGAGGGCGAGCCATCCTTCGTCGACGATGAGGAGCGTCGGCCGACCGTCGAGGCGGTCCTCGATGCGATGGAAGAGATAGGCAAGCACAGCGGCAGCCGCGCCGGTGCCGATCAGGCCTTCGGTCTCGAAGGCCTGGACGTTGGCTTCGCCGAGATGTTCGGCCTCGGCGTCGAGCAGTCGACCATAGGGACCGCCCACGCAGTATGGCCGCAACGCCTGCTTCAGGTCGTTCGACTGGAGGAGGACCGAGAGGCCTGTCAGTGTGCGCTCGGTGATCGGCGCTGAGGCCAAGGACGTCAGCGATGACCAGAGATGCTCCTTGACCTCGGGCGTAACGGGCACGCTCTCACGCCCAAGGATCGCGAGCAGCCAGTCCGCGGCCCAGGCGCGCTCGGCGACGTCGTCGATGCGGGCGAGCGGCTGAAGGGACACGCTGTCGTCGGCGCCTTCGGTCAGGCCGCCGCCGAGATCATGCCAGTCGCCGCGCATGGCGAGCGCGGCGGCGCGGATCGATCCGCCGAAGTCGAAGGCGAAAACCTGAGACTGCGGATAGCGCCGGAACTGCAGCGCCATGAGCGCTAGGAGAACTGACTTGCCAGCGCCGGTCGGGCCGACGATCAGCGTATGGCCGACATCGCCGACATGGATGGAAAGCCGGAACGGGGTCGAGCCCTCGGTTCTGCCGTAGAGCAGTGGGGGTGCATCGAAGTGCTCGTCCCGTTCCGGTCCCGCCCACACCGCCGACAGCGGGATCATGTGAGCGAGATTCAATGTGCTGATGGGAGGTTGGCGGACATTGGCGTAGACATGGCCGGGCAGTGAGCCGAACCACGCATCAACCGCGTTGATCGTCTCCGGCATGGCGGTGAAGTCACGGCCCTGGATGACCTTCTCGACCAACCGAAGCTTCTCTGCGGCGATGCGGGGGTCATTGTCCCAGACGGTGATAGTCGCCGTCACATAGGCCTGGCCCGCATAGTCAGCGCCCAGCTCCTGCAACGCCATGTCGGCGTCGGCGGCCTTGTTGGCCGCATCGGTATCGACCAGCGCAGAGGCCTCGTTGGTCATCACCTCCTTGAGGATGGCGGCGATCGACTTGCGCTTGGCGAACCACTGACGCCTGATCTTCGTCAGCAGCTTGGTGGCGTCGGTCTTGTCGAGCAGGACGGCGCGTGTTGACCAGCGATAGGGAAAGGCCAGCCGGTTCAGCTCATCGAGGATGCCGGGCGTGGTCGCGGTCGGGAAGCCGACAATGGTGAGGATGCGGACATGTGCGTTGCCGAGCCGGGGTTCGAGCCCGCCGGTCAACGGCTGATCGGCGAGCAGCGCGTCGAGATACATCGGCGTCTCGGGCACGCGGACGCGGTGCCGCTTCGTCGAAACCGTCGAGTGCAGATAGGTCAGGGTCTCGCCGTCATCGAGCCAGGCGCATTCCGGCATGAAGGCGTCGATGAGCTGGAGGATGCGGTCGGTGCGGTCAGCGAAGCCGCGCAGGATCTCGTGGGCGTCGACGCCCGCGTGATCGCGGCCCTCGTAGAGCCAGGTCTCAGCGCGCGCGGCGTCCTCGGCCGGCGGCAGATAGAGGAAGGTGAGGAAGTAGCTGGACTCAAAATGCGCGCCGGCTTCCTCGAAATCGGCTTTGCGTTCGGCGTCGACCAGGGCGGAGGCGCTGTCGGCGAACATGCTTGCCGGATAGGTGGCGGCGCCATGGCGCTGCGCCTCGACGAAGATCGCCCAACCAGAGCCGAGGCGGCGAAACGCGTTGTTGAGCCGGCCGGCGACGGCGACCAGCTCGGCCGGTACGGCGCTGTCGAGGTCCGGGCCGCGGAAGCGTGCCGTGCGCTGCAGGCTCCCGTCCTTGTTCAGCACGATCCCTTCGCCGACCAGCGCGACCCAGGGCAGGAAGTCAGCGAGCCGGGTATTGCGGTTGCGATATTCGGCAAGGTTCATCATCGTCGTTCCTCCTCAAACCGACAGGTGGCCGGGGATGCGCAGATGCTTGCGCACGACATCGACGAACTGCGGATCGCGCTTGGCTGCCCAGACGGCCGCGAAGTGGCCGAGAGCCCAGAGGCCGAGACCGACCAGCCAGAGGCGCAGGCCGAGGCCGAGCGCTGCCGCCAGCGTGCCGTTGAGGATGGCGAGCGAGCGCGGCGCGCCGCCGAGCAGGATGTGCTCGGTCAGCGCCCGATGGACCGGGACTGAGAAGCCTGCCAGCTCGCCATGATGATCCGCGCCGTTGGCCATCAGACGAGCGCCCCGCCGCCGAACGAGAAGAACGACAGGAAGAAGCTGGACGCGGCGAAGGCGATCGACAGGCCGAAGACGATCTGGATCAGCTTGCGGGCACCGCCGGAAGTGTCGCCGAAGGCCAGCGTCAGGCCGGTGATGATGATGATCATCACCGCGATGATCTTGGCGACCGGCCCCTCGATCGACTCGAGGATGGATTGCAGCGGTGCTTCCCAGGGCATGGAGGAACCGGACGCGTGCGCGGCGGGCGCCATCGCCAGCGAGACGAAGGCGACGGACACCGCCGTAGCGATATGCCGGCGGATGCGCCGGGCGTGCTTAATCATGACGGGTCTCCTGTAAGGGGCTGGGTTGCGGGGGTGACGCGGTAGTCGCCGCCGGGGCCGAGCCCCTCGATGCGGGCGAGTTCGGCGAGGTGGCGCGATGCGCCACGGCCGGACAGCACGGCGATGAGATCAATCGTCTCCGCGATCAGCGCGCGCGGGACGGTGACGACTGCTTCCTGGATTAGCTGCTCCATGCGACGAAGCGCGCCGATGGCGGTGCCGGCGTGGATGGTGCCGACTCCACCGGGGTGGCCGGTGCCCCAGGCTTTCAGCAGATCGAGCGCCTCGGCCCCGCGCACCTCGCCGATCGGGATGCGGTCTGGGCGGAGGCGAAGCGAAGAGCGGACGAGATCGGAAAGTGAGGCGATGCCATCCTTCGTCCGCATGGCGACAAGATTGGGCGCGGCGCATTGCAGTTCGCGCGTGTCCTCGATGAGCACGACGCGGTCGGAGGTCTTCGCGACTTCGGCCAGCAGCGCGTTGGTGAGGGTCGTCTTGCCGGTGGATGTGCCGCCGGCAACGAGGATGTTACGGCGGTCGGCGACGGCCTGGCGCAGCGTCTCGGCCTGACCTGCGGCCATGATGCCGGCGGCGACATAATCGTCGAGAGTGAACACGGCGACAGCGGGCTTGCGGATTGCGAAGGCTGGCGCTGACACCACGGGGGGCAGCAGCCCCTCGAATCTTTCCCCCGTCTCGGGAAGCTCGGCCGACACACGCGGGGCTCCGGGATGAACCTCGGCGCCGACATGATGGGCGACGAGACGGATGATCCGCTCGCCGTCTGAAGGCGACAGCAGCTCACCCGTATCGGAAAGCCCTTCGGAAAGCCGGTCGACCCAGAGCCGCCCATCGGGATTGAGCATCACCTCGACGATCGCGGGATCTTCCAGAAAGCGGGCGATCGCCGGCCCGAGGGCCGTGCGCAGCATGCGGGCACCGCGAAGGAGCGCTTCCGATTTCTGTTGAGTTGCCGCCACGTCGTCCCCGTTCTCTTGCGGGACCGCGACATGCGGCCCTGGATCGGGGATGAGTAGAAGAGGCAGAAATTAGGGCCTGACAACAACCGTGCTGTGGTCGTCGTACTGTGGCGTACAAATACAGGGAAACGGCGGAACGCAGGAATACTTGTGGTAGGCGCGGTCGTGATTAGTCCGTGTCGCGCGCGGGCGCGATGTCTTCCGAAATCTCCTGGCGAAGCTTCGGCCCGTGAGCGAGTCGCCGGCCGAGGGCGGTGACGAACGCCTCGTAGCGCTCGCCTGCTTTCGAGCGCGCCGCAGCCTGTGCGGGCTCCGGCAGCGGCGGGTTTGTCGTCAGCCAGAAGCGGATGAACACGGCCAGCGTTTCGACGCTGATTCCGAGATCGCGCTCCATCCGCGCCATTCGCCGGTCGATCTGGTCGAGCCGCTTCGTCGTCGCAGCCTCCTGCCGTTCGGCAGCATCAGGCGACAGGAAGGAGGCGATGCCGGCTTCCGCGATCAGCGAGAGGGATTGATCACGACGGCCCGCGTGCGCGGCGAGCGCCTTCATGACCTCCGGTTCGAGATATACAGACAGGCGCTGCTTTTTGGGGGGCTTCGCCATTGTGCCTCCTAAAGATCGATGCCGTCGCCGGGATCAAGCGACGCCTGCCGCGCCACCTGGCGCATCGTCTGGTTCATGCGCGAGAGACGTGCGGCGTCCTCATCGGCGTCGTCGCGAGGATCGATCTCGAACTCGTTTTCGATGGGTTGCTTAGGCTCAACGGGTTTTGAGCGACTTAGCTCCGGCTGGTGCCGGCGCTCGGAGTCGGTCGTATCCTCGTCCTCCGATCCGTCGCCGCTGGTGGCCATCGCGACCGCAGGCGTCGCGGGAAGTGGCAGCGTGCTCCAGTCGTCCGGCCGAGCCGTTGCCGGTTTCACGAGGTTCGGCGGTGGCAGGATGCGTTCCTGAAACCGGCGATCCTCATAGTATCGCGCCTTCTTCGCGCGGATCGGCGGGGTGCCGGCGACCATGACGATTTCGTCGGACGGCGGGAGCTGCATGATCTCGCCGGGCGTCATCAGTTGCCGGGCTGTCTCCGAGCGCGAGACCATCATGTGACCGAGCCAGGGCGACAGGCGATGACCGGCATAGTTCTTCATCGCGCGCATCTCGGTCGCGGTGCCGAGCGCGTCGGAGACACGCTTGGCGGTCCGCTCGTCATTGGTCGCGAAGCTGACGCGGACATGGCAGTTGTCGAGGATCGAGTTGTTCGGCCCGTAGGCCTTCTCGATCTGGTTCAGCGACTGGGCGATGAGGAAGGCTTTGAGGCCGTAGCCGGCCATGAAGGCAAGCGCGCTCTCAAAGAAGTCGAGGCGGCCGAGGGCCGGGAATTCGTCGAGCATCAGGAGAAGCCGGTGGCGGTTGCCCTTCGCGTTCAGATCCTCCGTGAGCCGCCGGCCGATCTGATTGAGGATCAGACGGATCAGCGGCTTGGTGCGGTTGATGTCCGACGGCGGCACGACGAGATAGAGCGTCGTCGGATGCTTGCCGCCGACTATGTCGGTGATGCGCCAGTCGCAGCGGCGTGTGACTTCGGCGACGACGGGATCGCGATAGAGGCCGAGGAACGACATCGCGGTGGACAGCACGCCCGATCGCTCGTTGTCGGATTTGTTCAGCAACTCGCGGGCCGCGCTAGCGATTACCGGATGCGGGCCAGCCTCGCCGAGATGGGCGGTCCTCATCATGGCGGCGAGCGTCGAGTCGATCGGCCGCTTCGGGTCGGAGAGGAAGGCGGCGACGCCAGCCAGGGTCTTGTCGGCCTCGGCGTAGAGGACGTGCAGGATGGCGCCGACCAGCAGCGCGTGGCTGGTTTTTTCCCAGTGGTTCCTTTTCTCGAGCGAGCCTTCCGGGTCGACCAAAATGTCGGCGATGTTCTGGACGTCTCTAACCTCCCACTCGCCGCGGCGGACTTCGAGCAGAGGATTGTAGGCGGCCGACTTCGCGTTGGTAGGATCGAACAGCAGCACGCGGCCGTGCCGGGATCGAAAGCCTGCCGTCAGCGTCCAGTTCTCCCCCTTGATGTCGTGGACGATGGCGGAACCCGGCCAGGTCAGCAGTGATGGCACGACCAGGCCGACACCCTTGCCGGACCGGGTTGGCGCAAAGCACAGCACATGCTCGGGACCGTCATGGCGGAGATAGTCGCGCTCGAACTTTCCCAGGATGACGCCATCCGCGCCCAGCAGGCCGGCGGCACTCACTTCGCGAGCAGCGGCCCATCGGGCGGAGCCGAAGGTCTCGGCGTTCTTGGCTTCGCGCGCCCGCCAGACGGACATGCCGATCGCGACGGCGATGGAGATGAAGCCGCCGGACGCGGCGATATAGGCGCCCTCGATGAAGATCGGTGGGGCATAGGCATCGTAGAAATACCACCACCAGAAGAAGGCGGGCGGATAGTAGATCGGCCAGCCAGCCAGTTCGAACCACGGAAGTCCGAGCTGTGGCTGGAAGCCGAGCCGATAGGCCGTCCACTGCGTCGCTGCCCAGGTCGTCATGAGCACGATCAGGAAGACGGTGAGGATCTGGCCCCAGAGGATTTTGGTCGCCGACATGGCGGGCACTCCTTTCTTGATTGGGCTACATGCCGAGCCCGCGGTTGCGGCCGAAGCTCCAGTCGACGCCACCCGCGCCGCGCGACACGCCGGAGACGTGCTGGCCGATCTGACGTTCGAGGGACGGCGACCAGGGCACGAGCTGGAAGCCGAGGCCGTCGTCGATCATGGCGAAGCGGCCAGACGCGAGCGCAAAGCGCTGGCGATAGGTCCCCGCCACATACTCGCCCGTTGCGGCCTTCGAGAATTGTCGGCCGGTCTCGGCGGCGAGCTTCTCGCCGAGGGCGTCGACCTCGCGCTGCCGTAGCGTGTCGATCAGCCCGGGCGAGAAGCTGACGCCGCGCGTCTGCCGCTCGGCAAGGCCTTGGCCGACGAGATGGTCGGCCCGCCTGTCCATCGCCTGGCGAACCTCAGCGCCGAAGCCGCCGCCGCCGAGCGGAACGGGATCGCGGGCGATCGCTTGCCGGTCGAGCCAGGTGGCGCCGGTGGCATGGACTTGCCTCTCGATGTCGAGATCGGAGCGGACGGCGAGCGCGACCCGTCTGCGTCCCTGCGCGTCGTCGAATTTGCGCAGCTCGACGATCGAGCCCGGCGCGCTATCGCCGGCCGCGTCGAGGTCGGGCAACTTGATGTGATGGGTTCGTCCGTCCGTGGCATCGACGATGGCATAGGCCGTGCCCTTCAGCTCATCGTCGAGACCACGATCGACCAGCCGGCCGACGACGGGATCGTTGAGGCTCTCGCCGGCCAGCACGTAGCTGGCGGCGCCGCGCTCGATACCGCGTTCCGTCAGGCCGCGATGAATGCGTTTGATGATGTCGCCACGCTCGCCCAGCTCGCGCAGCGTCGCCTCGGCGTTCTCCGATACGACCCATTGGCCGGGACCGACCTGATCGGCGAGGCCAAGCGTTTCCAGCTTCCGCAGCCGGCCGACCTTCATCGCATGGAATTCGTCCGGCTGGCGGTCGGGGTGCGGGGCAAGATCGACGACGCCGGTGCGGTAGCTGTCCCGCGCAAGCTGGCGGTCGAGGTTGGTCCAGCGCTCCGACTCGATCTGGCGTTCGAGATTGCGGCGGATCTCGTGATCGGTGCGCGGCCCCAGCTCTTGGGTGACGAGATCCTGCGCGCGAGCGCGCATGCCTTCCTTGATGTAGTCGCGCGAGATGACGAGGTCCTGGCCGTCATCGGTGCGCCCGCGCAGGATGATGTGGACGTGCGGATTATCCGTGTTCCAGTGATCGACACCGACCCAGTCGAGCTTCGTGCCGAGGTCTTTCTCCATCTGCCCCATCAGGTCGCGGGCATAGGTCTTGAGGTCGGACATCTCCGTCGCGTCCTCGGGCGAGACGATGAACCGGAAATGATGCCGATCATCCTGGGTCCGCTCGGCGAAGGCCTTGGGATCGGCGTCCTCGGTCTCGGGACCGAACAGCCGCGCCTTCTCCCCATCCCGGGTGACACCCTCGCGCCGCAGGTAGCTGAGGTGGGCGGAAAGCGGCGCGGCCCGCGCGCTATGACGGACGACGCGCGTCTTGATGATGGTGTTGCGCGATCGGCTGGTGAGTAGCCGGTTGGCCTGAACGGTCGCGCGCTGCCCGCGCCCGAACCGCGAGCGGTTGCCCGAGCTGATCTTGCCGGAGCGCGAGACGCTGCCGCCGGCCCGCTGGGCGGCGGCGAGCGCCTGGGCGATGAAGGGCCGCGCCTGCTGCGCTCGGGTCGAGCGGATGCGGCCTGGCCGGATGCGGAAATCGTCCTCGCCGCTCATCGCCGAGGCCCCGCACATCGCGCAAACGCGCGAAAATCCTTGGCGAAATGGCAATTGCGCAGGCTGCGCCGATCAGGCGCACCTCGCGCAGATGCGCCATAAGCCCCTGAAAACACACGACCGCACCAAGCCGCACCTCGCGCGCTTTTATCTCGCCATCGTGCGGTTGTGTTGCCTGCTCCTCCTCCTCGGACCGCCATCCTTCCGCCAGAGCACGCTATTCCACGAAATGCTGCGAACACCGTCATCGCGGCCCTCCATCGCCGTTTCTAGCCACGAAGAGGCCTCCGGATTGTGGAGCGATGGCTGTGGCATCGCGCACCGGAGTTGCAGCGGGAGTGTCATTGGAAGTGCGATCGCCGGCCGTCGGAACAGCGGTGGCGGTGCGCTCGGACTGCACGATGAACAGCGGCGAGCGTGTCCAGGCGTTGGGATCGGCCGCCGCGACCGTGACGGGAGCAAGGGCATCTCCGCCGCCGATAATAGGTGCCAGCGCGGCGACATAGGCGCGCGTTTCGGCGGGCAACGGACGGCCGGCGAGATACTCTTCGTAGCGGCCGGGACCAGCATTGTAGGCTGCGAGAAATCCCGGCGAACCATAGCGGTCGTGCATCTCGCGGAGATAAGCCGCGCCCGCCAGAATGTTGTCGCGTGGATCGTAGGGATTCGCGCCGAGCCGGTGACGGGCGCGCAGATCGGTCCATGTGGCGGGCATGATCTGCATCAGTCCCATCGCGCCGGCTGACGAGATCGCTCGCACGTCGCCAGCGCTTTCGACGCGCATGACGGCGCGTATCCAGTGCTCGGGAACGCCGAACCGTTGCGCGGCCTCGGTGATGAATGTGGCGTAGGAATCGGCACGAGAGGGGCGCTCGGCCGACACGGTCTGCGCATTCG
This sequence comes from Segnochrobactraceae bacterium EtOH-i3, assembly GCA_050689115.1. Classification (GTDB taxonomy): domain Bacteria; phylum Pseudomonadota; class Alphaproteobacteria; order Rhizobiales; family Segnochrobactraceae; genus JBBSSF01. Next base: position 237,373 of record JBOGCN010000003.1, read on the forward strand.
CGGTGGCGCAAAGCGGCGCGGAAAGCAGAAGGCCGGAAAGGAGAAGGAGGGCTGTGCGCCGGGCGGTGTTTGACCACCCGGCGACAGCTTTGGGGAGCGGGACCGACATCGTTCAGTCCCGCTCTGCGCGCTTGGGCGGCCGGTTCCAGTGCAAGCCCCAGGCGGACTTGTCGTCGGCGGATTGGAAGAGGTTGGCGCGGATCGGATGACCGAAGGTCGGATCATCGATCTGCAGCGAAACGTAGTCGCCGGCCTTCTCGCCGGTGCGCTTCCACCCTGCACCGATCTCCGCGCCGGTTTCGTTGTTCATGCTGTCGAGAACATGGACACGGAAGTCCGGCGCGTTCTCGGCATCGGACGGTTCAGCCGGAACGATGATGATGTCCTGGTGCAATGACAGCGTCATCAGGTGGCCGATGAAGCCGTCATTTTCGCGCGTGAATTGACCGATAACGGACATGGGGCGTCTCCTTCATATTGCGGTGGCTAAGGTCATGGGCGTGCCGTCACCGCGTCGGCGCGCGCCAGACGAAGCGGTCATCGCCGTCCTCGTCAGTGTAGAGGGGGGTGGCCCGGCCGATGACCGAGCTGGCGGGGAGCGGGCCGAAGTAACGCCCGTCGAGACTGTCGCGGACCTGCCAGTTCATCAGGAACAGTTCGTCGTCGGCGATGACGCGGCATCCCTGCCAGATCGGGAGTTCGCGGCCCCGCCGGTCGCGGTCGAGCGCATCGCCGATGGCCTGGCCATCGACGGTGATCGTGTGGCCGGTTCGGCACACACGTTGACCGGGCAAGCCCGCGACTCGCTTCAGCAGCGGCACGCCGCGCGGCAGATATCCGCCATCGGCAAGGAACGTGGCGATTGGCTCCGGCGCCGCTACGGCGACGAGGTCGGTTGCTTCCAATCCGTCGCTGGCGCTGATCGCATAGAGGCCGATCGGCGTGCTCGCGGAGGCATTCCAGATGAGCTTCGGCGCGAACGACACGATCGACAGGATGCCCATCAGCATCACTGCGAAGTACGTCGTCATGACGTATCCAAAGCGGCTCATGGCATGATCCTCCGGCGCAGGAGGAAGGCGCGATGCTGCTGTGCGTCGTAGGCGCGCGGTGCTTCACCGACCGCCAGACGGTTGTGGACGTGCCGCCAGTGATCGGGCGAAACGTCGATCGCACCGATGCCCCGCGCCTCGATGGCATCAATGAGCTGGAGGACGCGCTCGACCTTCGGCCAGCCATCGGCGCGCAAAAGGATGTCGCCGCCGGGGCGCACGAATGGCAGGGTCTGGCAGCGCTCGCCCGCACCGACGGCGCGCACGATGTCGAGCCGAGAAAGTGCGGTGCCGTAGTCGTTGGAGGTCCAGCGAACGAAGGCGAAAACGCTGTCCGGCGCGAACGACACGACGCGCTGGCGGCGGTCGAGAATCTGTTCGGCGGTCTCGCGACCGAACCTGATCCAGAATTCGATCTTCTTCTCGACCCACGTCAACTCGACATGGGTCAGAGCATCGGCCGCGAGCGCGGGCGGCAAGCCGCTGCGCAGCGACGGATCGGCGACACCGATCATCGTGGCTCTCCTTCGCTGGTCGGGAACTCGCGCTCGAACAGGGCGCGCAGCATGTCGGCGACGGTCTGCCCGCGCTGGAAGGCGGCGATCTTGATCCGGCCGCGCATGTCGGCGGTGACGTCGATCGTCAGCCTGGCGGTGAAATCGGCGGCGGCCTCCGCGCGCGGCGACGGACGGTCCGGCGCCTTGATCCAGCTTTCCGGATCGGCAGGGCGGGACGCGAAGCGGCGTTTCGAGGACTGCTCGCTCATGCCCCGATCCTCGTGACTTCGGCAGCGAGCGCGGCGATCTCGCGCGCGGCGGGCGATGTATCGTCCTGTTCGGCTGCGAGCCGTCCGGTCTGCACGACATCGGCGAAAGCGATGCGCTGACCGATGGTGGTCAGGAGTGGCGGCGGGTCGTGGTCGGCGAGCGTCTCGGCGGTTTCTCTGGCAAGCACCGTGCGGGCTGCGCATCGATTCAGCACGAACCGCGCCTTGAGTTCCGGCCGGTAAATCCGCGCTTCGCCGAGTAGCGTCAGCATCTCGGCCGACGCCCAGCCATCAAGCGGCGAAGGCTGCACCGGGATCAGCACAAGATCGGCGGCGAGCAGCGCCGAACGCATCAGACCGGCGACACGCGGCGGTCCGTCGATGACGACATGATCGACGTCGCGCGCCAGCTCCGGCGCTTCGCGGTGGAGCGTGTCGCGGGCCAGGCCAACAACACCGAACAGCCGCTCCAATCCCTCCCGGCCGCGCTGCTGTGACCAGTCGAGCGCCGATCCCTGTGGGTCGGCGTCGATCAGCGTGACGCGCTGCCCGTGCCGAGCCCATTCACCGGCTAGGTGGAGGGCGAGCGTCGTCTTTCCGACGCCGCCCTTCTGGTTGAGGAACGCGACGATCATGACGGTCTCCCGGCGATCGGGGACTCGTCCACAGCGGTCGAAAAACGCGTTTGCGTTAGAAAGATTCCGTAGGAATCTAGGTTAGATAAGTTACGGTGCTCGCAAGCTGCTGATTCAGCGCGATGAATCGACGATTCCGGTCCCCGATAGCACGAGAGTCCGGTCCCCGATGGCACGATAGCGCCGGTCCCTGATAGCACGAGATGATTCACAGCTTATCCCCAGGTCGAGTTGTCGAGCGGCGACGGCGGCGCGGGATGCCGAGCGCGTCGGGATCGGTGGGTACGAAGGACAGGATTTCGGGGCCGCCGAGGCACTGCTCGATGGTCAGCCGATAGCCCGGCAGCGGCTGGCGGCGGACGATGTCGCGCAGGTCGTAGGCGAAATGCTTGAGCGGCGAGAGACTGCCGGACTTCGCGTGCAGATGCGGAAAGTCGAAGCTCCAGCCGTATTCCTGCTTGCCGCCATGCTTGCGCACGAGGCGGTAGAGCCAGCGCTCCAGGCCGCCGGTCAGCCTGAAATAGTTGCGGTCGATCGTGAGGACGAGCGCATCATCGAGGACAGCCGCGTAGAACCAGTCGGGTACGATCAGTTCGAGCCCGAGCGGGCGGCCGCGGTGATCGGCTCGCTCCTTCCATTCGTTGATCCAGGAGAAGCGGTGCATCCGCCGCTCGGTCGGCTGGCGGATTGAGGTCGCTATGGTGGTGGACTGGAGGCGGTCGAGCGCGGCCTTAAGCCGGTCGTAATCGCGCAGCGAGACACCGCGTCCAATGAAGTTCAGAATCTCGTAAGGCGTGGTCGCCATCAGGCGTGACGGGCGCAGGCCGACGTCACGGGCCTCGACGATTTGCGAGGCCGCCCAGATCAGAACGTCCGCGTCCCAGATCGTCGCCATGCCGTGCTCGGGCACGGCTTCGACACGGATTTTCACCGAACCCGCCTTGAAGTCGATCGGCGTCAGGCGCTTCGACTTGGCAAGCGAGAAGAACGGATAGGCCATGAGGTCCTGCGCGTCGCGCGGCGCGAGATCGCCGGGCAGCGCCCGGAACAGATCGAGCTGCGCACGCTCGTCGTGCTGTGTGTGACGGGACGACATGGCGTGTCGTCTCAGCGCGGCTGGCGGCCGGCGAAGCGGCGATCCGACGGCTCCTGCCGCTTGGCGGGGAGCACCGTGCCGCGCGGATCAGAGGTCGAATTGACGAGGCCGCGATCGGCCCACGTCTGGAGATCCTCTATGGCGTAGACGACTCGGCCGCCGAGCTTCCTGTAAGACGGGCCGGTGCCGTAGGTGCGGTGCTTCTCCAGTGTGCGCTCGGACAGTCCGAGGAAGCGAGCGGCCTCCTGCGTGCGCAGGTAGCGTGGCGGGATGCCGGCGGTCGTATCGGCCATTGTCGAGCCTCCGTGGTCTCATCGGGGGCCGCTGCCGTCAGGCGGCGGTTCGAGAGCACGGTGGCGTGAAGGCGGTGGGTCGGACGATGTCGGAGATAGGAATCTAGTTTCGACACGCCGCAGGCGGTCGATGGCGGGCTATGATCGGCGGGGTCGGCGCAGGAGGGAGCGGTAGCCGCCTTCAACGAGTTTCACGCCGTCGCGCGCCAGCCGGATCGTGATTTCGCGCAGCGCGTCCCCGGCCCAGGAGGCGGCGTCGATTTTATGACCAGGGAACAGAACCTGCCCGATCGATCGATATGTCGCGCCGGCACGACGTCCATCGACCGCACGCAGCATTTGGCGCGCGCGCTCGCGGCGTTGCGGCGTCATTCGAGGGTCGTTCGGGACGCGCTTGCCTTTGATCGCGCTCCAGAACCGGGTCAGCGCGGTCTGTCGATCCGGTGTGAGGTCATCGAACATGACCATCGCCGCGAGCGGGTTCTCGTCCTGCGGGTCTGCGAGCGTGACGTCATACTGCTCGCCGCGGATATCGAGCCTGAGATGAGCAGGGTCGTGCTGGAATATGGTACGGAGGCGTAACTCGTCGGCAGTGATGGAAAACCCTTCAGGGCGCGGACCTGCGGCGAACATTATTGCCGACGGATCGACTTGAGGGGTCCAAAAAATCTGCTGGGCATGAGCCGCGATGAGCGGGTCGGCGCCGAAATCGCAACCCCCATAGGTTCGCAAATTCTTCGGCCGTTTCGAGTGAGAGTCGGCCGCTGGACACAAGCTCCCGATAGGCTTTCCGGTAGTCGGGGTTTCGGCGCAGAAATTCCCAGGCAAGGTCACCCGGAGTTAGATTGTCGATATAGTTGTAGGCGGTCTCAGACCGCCAACTTTCATCTTCGGACATCCTCCACCGCCTCCGCGAAATTATGACGCAACGCGAGTCAAGCAGCGGTCACGATCCCAAGTTGAGCGTGGCGTGGGAAGAACGAAGTCGGATCAACGTGATGCAGGTTCTGCATCACCTCAATGGAGGCGGGGGCCGAGAAGCTCGCAAAAGCCGTTCTCGGTCATCCATTTCGCGCGAGCGAGGTGGGCGGCATGAATTTTCGCTGCACGGTTGGGGTCCGCTGCGGGATCGAGGCCGAAGAGAAGCTCGACGACTTCCTCCCAGGTCGCACCGTCCGCCTCGGCGTCGAGCAGCCTCAGGTACAGCTTCAGATGCGCCTGGTCATAGGCGGTGAGCGCCGCGCCGAGCGGCGGTTCGTCCAGATATTCTGCGTTGGTCACAATGAGCCCCACGAGTCATTCGTATCCAATTTGGAGCAGTTTGTTAACCGTAATGATATCCCGCGCCACACCGCCGCGGTTTGACGCAAAATCAGGATGGTCGGGCGGGTTCGCCCGAAAAAGTCGTCAAGGGTTGTCCTTGTCACCAACCAGCATCACTCCCACGCTTTGGCCGGAGTTGAGCAGGACGATGCCACCGCCTTCAAAGGCTCGACGGACCTGATCGCGTGTTGATTCATACACCTCGAGCCCGCTGTCGGATTCAAGGCGCTTCAACGCGGTCAGTGATACCCGGGCCTTGTCAGCGAGCGTCTCCTGTGTCCAGCCGAGCAACGCGCGTGCGGCCCGTGATTGTCGGGCGGTGATCATGCATGATCACCTCCCACTCGGACCTACGCGTACGCCAGAACTACGGCTATAATAGTCGTTCTTACTGGAAAAGACCAGCGGTTCTGGCTTTAGCGGGCGCGATTCCGGTGTCCAGAACCAGAGGTGATTCGTTCCACCGTCAGGCGTTTGGCCCCGCCCGGATTGTCCGGGCGGGGCGTCGCGCTGGCCTTACTCGCCGTTGCGGCGGCCGCTAGGGCGGGACCAGATGAGGCTGAAGCCTTCGCCTTCCTCGTCGTCGAAGAGGTTGGCGTAGATCGGGGCATTGAAGCTGGGATCGTCGAGCTTCAGGCCCAGATAGGCGCGCCCCTCGTTGGAGGTCTTGGACCAGGCGGCGCCGATCTCGGCGCGGCCGACGAAGACGCGGTGGCTGGGGGCGTTCTCTCCGGTAGCGCGGGCCTCGGAGACGATGCGGACGTTCTTGGTCTGCAGGCTGAGGGTGACGATTTCGCCGGTGTACTCGTTGTTGCCGGTCTTCTTGAAGGTGCCGATGGTCGCCATGGTAGTTCTCCTTGAACTCTGTTCCGAGCCCGCACCATTGCGGCCTCGATGGCGATCGACAGGCCGGAGGCGATTGACGGCGCACCCCGCAGGGGCCTGACAGCAAAGGAGGGGCTTTCTTGGCTCGCGAGGAATGACGGCGCAGCCGGCAGGGGAAGAAAGTTTCGACGCCGCTGTTGCGGCATAGGCGATCGAGGCGCAGCCGACCTTCGGCCAGATCAGCCCATTGAAGAGGCCGTTTTGGAGCGGTCGACCTGACAGAGACGGCATCACAGGAGAACGCGGCGACCGCCCCGGACCGATGGACCGTGACGACGCCTGACACCGCGGTTCAAACCAGCTCCGGCGGACGCTCCGTTCCGCCGGCTCCTGCCCGTCGCCCACGCGATCGCCCCCTCTCAGCACTCGCACCGTCGTTGGGCGCGCCGTCAGGGCATTGCCCCCACCACCGTCACCGAGGGCATGGCGCGTCAGTTGGGTTAGCCGTTGATCCGATCAACGCGATTGCGAACGACCCTGCCGACGAAGAGCGCGACACGTAAGACATCAACCCACCGTCCTGCCGCCGCCGGCAACGATGTCAGGCGCGCGCGACGTTCTGCCCGGTTGGCCCGGGCGCGGCCATTGCTGTCACCCGAATCAGCGCCGTGACACCAACGGCGACTGCGCCGATGACGGAGAAGATGATCTGCCAGGTGTCGGAGGGCATGGTGTGTTTCACGATGCCATGTGTCGCATGGTAGCCGGCGAGCGCCGCAGGCGCGACGAAAGCGAGTGCGATCGCGAGCCGTATCCAGAGCGGACGGATGAAGGCGAGCAGGAACTGCCCGAGGCCGAGCGTCAGTGCGGCGGCGGCGAGGCCGACGAGGATTGCCCCGAGCCAACCGGCGCCGGTCTGGAAGGCCCAAGTCCCGGCACTGACGCCCGCGAAGAACGGAAGCGCGAAGACAGCCAGTGTGAATAGAAGCCAGCACAGGGCGCCGATCGCCACGATGCTGGAGAGGATGCCGATGAAAACCATGGTGGTGTTCTCCGTGAGATAGAGGTCTGACGGTCGCGCCTCCACCACCACCACGGCGCGTTGCCAGTATAGCCGAAGAGAAGGCGGGACGGGAGCGGAAATCCCGTAGGATTCCCGCTTGCAGTCGCGACGCCTTGCCCGCGGTCAGCGGGCGAAGGGATCGATCTCGTGAACGATGGCGGCGAGTTCGCCGTCATATTCGCCGGCCGGCATGACGCCCATGGTGCCGTCGCCGGCCTGGAAGATGACGATGGTGACCATGAGGCTGGTAGCGAGGCTGAAGGCGAAGGCGTGAGCTTGATTGAGGGACATCTGACCGGCTCCTGTCTTGGAGGCGGGAGACCATCTCCCGCGCGACAGGCGCCCGATGTGTCCGGCCGATGGCCGCGATCACCGCGCAGGCGAAGCCGGAGCGGCGGCACGCTTTGCGTAGTCCGACCCTTTACGGGTTGATGGCGTCAGGCCAGCGGCTGGACCAAGGATCAGCGCATTGGAAGCGGGGGATGGTTTTCCGCCATGACCGGGGCCACCATGGAAACGCCCGTTCAATGCTTTCGCGCCAAAGCATCGCCGCCATGCTGCCGGTCGTGATGCTGCCGACATGGCCGGGTATGATCATGCAAAGCGCAGTTGTCGAAGAGAATGCCCATGCCGAAGGTGCCTGAGAAGACCGACTTCCCCGTCAGCCAGGTGCGGCGCTATCTGGAGCCCGGTCCGATCGTGCTGGTGTCATCAAAGTGGCAGGGCGCGACCAACATCATGACGCTCGGTTGGCACACGATCCTGGAATTCTCGCCGTCTCTGGTCGGCCTGATGATCTCCGGCGGCAATCACAGCCACCACATGATCCGCGAAAGCCGGGAATGCGTGGTGAACCTGCCGACGACGGCGCTGACCGATACCGTGGTGGGGATCGGCAACACGTCGGGGGCCGAGATCGACAAGTTCGCCAAGTTCAATCTCACGCGGCAAGAGGCGAGCAAGGTCGATGCGCCGTTGATCGGCGAATGCCATGCCAGCTTCGAATGCCGCCTTCACGACGACGCGCTGGTCGACAAGTACAATTTCTTCATCTTCGAGGTGGTGAAGGTGCATGTCGCCACGTCGCCAAAGCATCCCGAGACGCTGCATTACACCGGCGATGGCGTGTTCGTGGTGTCCGGCAAGGTCATCAGCCGCAGATCGCTGTTTCGACCCGAGATGCTGTGAGAGGCAGCGCTCACGCGCCACCTCCCTTCGGGCGGAAGTCGAACAGCGGGATGCCGAGCTTCCTCGCCTTGTCGGCGAGATTGTCCTGAATGCCGGTGCCAGGGAAGACGATGACCCCGATCGGCAGGACGTCCAGCATCTGATCGTTGCGCTTGAACGGTGCGGCCTTGGCGTGTTTCGTCCAGTCGGGGGCGAAGCCGACCTGCGGCACCTTGCGGGCGTCGGCCCATTTGGCCGCGATCTTCTCGGCGCCCTTCGGCGACTTGCCGTGCAGCAGCACCATGTCGGGGTGCTTGGCGTGGACCTGATCGAGCTTGGCCCAGATCAGGTGGTGATCGTTGAAGTCGAGCCCACCGGTAAAGGCGATCTTTGCACCGGCAGGTAGTAGCACCTGATTGTCGGCGCGCTTCTTGGCGGCGAGGAAGTCGCGGCTGTCGATCATCGCCGAGGTCAGGTTGCGGTGGTTGACCATCGATCCGCTGCGCGGTCGCCAGTTCGATCCGGTGTGGCGCTCGTAGTGCTCGGCGGCCTGGTCGCGCATCAGCTCGAAGGCGTTGCGGCGTTCGATCATGGTCTGGCCCTCGGCCGTCAGGCGTTCCAGCTCGACGGCCTTCACTTCGCTGCCGTCCTGTTCGCGCTGGCCGCGGCGCTGCGCCTGCTCGTTGTCGTCCAGCTCGCGCTCGATCCGGTCGGTGGCTCGGTGGAAGACGTTGACCGTCGACCAGAGGAGATCGTCGAGGTCGGGCTCGAGGCGGGTGTCCTCAAGGGTGACGATCAGGGCGTCAAAGATGTCGGCGATGGCGCCGGCGACATGGTCGCCTTCCGGAAGCGGTCGGGGATCGGGTTCATCCGTGAAGGGACGGTAGCCGTAAAGCTGGAGTTCGCTGAGGACATGGTCGGTGGGTGAAGAGGCGTGGTGCGGTTCGTAGTCGTCGTGCTCGCTCATCGGGATGCTCCGTCGGTTCGACCGCGACCCTCGCGGCCTTCATGGCGACGAAAGCCGGCGGGCGGGCCGGACCTGCACCCGCAGCGAGGCGGAGGGCCGGAGCACAGCGGAGGATGACGAAGGCGGGCTATTTTGCCTCGCGATGGAAAGGCCCGCAGGGCCGCCGGAAAATAGTCCGCCGCAGGCATTGCGGGTCCAGGCCGTTTGCTGGCCGATCGCCCTCTCGAAGGCCGGGGCGCGGTTCTCTCCGACATCAAGATCATCCGAGCGACGCCGACGACGGCGCTCCCGCCGTCTGCATTCTCCTGTCGGCCTATGCCGCCAGCGCCATGAAGCGTGCGACGTCCTGGGGCGCGATCTGCACCCGGGCCGCTGCCCGGAGGCTGTCCAGACCAGCCAGGCGGAGATCCTCGTTGAAGTCGCCCAGGCGCGGAGACACCACGACCGCCTCGATCCCGGCGGCGTTCGCCCGTTCGATCAAGGTCGTCATCGCACCGTCGCCGGCCGGATCATTGTCGCGGGCGATGTAGAGCCGGCGCAGCGTGTCGGGGAACAGGATGGCCGAGAGATGCGCCGCCGAGAGCGCCGCCGCCATCGGCATAGTGGGCAGCGCCATTCTGAGCGACAGCATCGTCTCTATGCCTTCGCCCGCCGCCATCACTTCGCCCGCCACACCGAAGCGAACGGCGTGTCCCAGGAGGTCGCCCATCGCCCGTCTCGGTGTGTCGATCGGGGCCTTGTCCGAGCCGTCAGGGGCGAGCCAGGTGCGATGCGCGCCGGTCTGATGCTCGGCGAGATCGGTGACCGATGCGATCATCGCCGGCCAGGTCTCCGTCGGGGAATACTCGTCGGGCCGATAATAGCACCTGGGATGAAAACGCAGGCTTCCGGTTCCGTGCAAAGCCGTAATCGCACGGTTCCGTAGATACGTTTCCACGACAGTGCCCAAAATCGGCTGCGACATCCCGACGAGCCGCCGCGCTGCTTCCGGCGATCCGATCGGCGCTGGTGCTTTGCGTTCGCCATCATGCCGGCGGTCCGGCTCGGGATGCGGCATCGACAGGAAGGCGCGCGCCTCATCGGCGACGTCCTTGAAGTCGACCAGGCCGCAGCTCTCGCGGATGACGTCGAGGAGATCGCCATGCTCGCCGGTGGCGGCGTCGGTCCATTTGCCGGCGGTGCCCTTGCCGGTTTCGCCGCCCTTTAGCCGCACGAACATCGAGCGGCCGGGCGTGTTGCGCACATCGCCGACCAGCCAATAGCGGCCCTCCCGATGACCGGCAGAGAGGTAGTGGCGGCACACCGCCTCGGCCTGCCGGCCGAGACGGATTGCCAGTTCGGAGGCGTCCTGCCGTGCCATCACGCCGCCTCCCGCTCGCCGATACGCTCGACGGGATAGCGCTCCAGCACCTTGGCGAGGATGGTCGCCCCGGTCGTATCGGTCGGCACAAACATTCGCAGCTTCCACGAGATGATTTCGTGGAATAGGCCATATGCCCGCAGGCGATCGCGCATGGCGTCGGTGAAGCCCGACAGTTCGATGCGGTTGGCGCCCATGACCCGGACGCGGCGAAGCTGGAGACCCTCGGTCAGATCGAGGATGGTCTTGCCGTCCATCAGCGCCATGAACGCGTAGTCGGGCGTCAGGGTTGACGTGCCAGCCGCGAGCGCGCCGGCCACCCATGCCGGGGAGACGCGGCGGCCAACGATGCGCTCGCCGTCATCTGTCTGGAGTCGATAGACCCGCGTCGACTCGTTCGGCAGCCGCTTCCAGATCGGCAGCAAGAGCCCGCTGACGACATGGATGGTGCTATCGGCATATTCCGGCACCTCGGCGGCCTCGGCATTCCAGGCCGCTGTGAAGCCAGCCCGATCCGCGTCGACCCAATGGGTCTCGTCCATCATCTTGATGGGGATGTTGTGCGCCTCCATGGGCCGGATCAGCCGCACGCGCCGTTCGATCTCGCCATCGTCCAGCATGATGCTGGTGGTTGGTATCTGCACGGCGGCGCGGCCCGAACGCTCGTTGACCAGCAGCTTCGCGCCTGCGTCATCGAGATGGTCGAGCGCCTCGGCCAGCGTCACGGGACGGTTGCGCTGGCGCTGGTTGATGGTCAGCAGCCGGGCCTCGGCCCCGGTGCCAGGATGAACGTGGATCGTTCGGCGGTCGGTGACGATGAAGCTCTCGGCCTGCAGCGTCTCCAGCCCGACGTCGTAGCTGCCGGAAGCGATAGCGCCTTCGATCTTGGCGTTCAGCAGCCGCTCGAACGCCGTGAACAGGACGCCCTGAAGTTCGATGGTCAGCGCAAGCAGCCGGTTGAGAAAGGTGGTGATCGGCGGCAGTTCGTCCTTGATGCCGGTGGAATCCATCAGCGAGAGGCCGGTGGCATCCTCGAACATCTGGAGCGAGCAGCCGTCGACCTTGCCGCGCACCAGCAGCAGGTAGAGTTGCCGCAGGGCGTCGCGGGCGTAGTGGCTTTCCAGATTGTCTTCGGGCCGGAACAAGCCCTGGCCGCCGGTCTGGCGCTGGCCGCGCGTGATCGCGCCCAGGGTGTCGAGGCGGCGGGCGATGGTCGAGAGGAAGCGCTTTTCCGCCTTCACGTCGGTCGAGATTGGCCGGAACAGCGGCGGCTGCGCCTGGTTAGTCCGGTTGGTGCGGCCCAGGCCCTGAATGGCGGCGTCGGCCTTCCACCCCGGCTCCAGCAGGTAGTGGACGCGCAGTCGCTGGTTCCGCGCCGACAGGTCAGCATGGTAGCTGCGCCCGGTGCCGCCGGCGTCGGAGAAGATCAGGATGCGTTTTTGATCGTCCATGAACGCTTGGGTCTCGGCCAGATTGGCCGAGACGGCACGGTTCTCCACGGCGAGGCGGTCAATGCCGCCGGGACTGGTCTTGCGAACAATGCGCCGCGAACGTCCCGTCACCTCCGCTACGACATCGGTTCCGAAGCGCTGGACAATCTGGTCGAGCGCGCCGGGGACCGGTGGCAGCGAAGCGAGCCTCTCGATCAAACGGTCTCGACGGGCAACAGCGTCACGGCTCTCGACCGGCTGGCCGTCGCGAAACACCGGTCGCGACGACAGATTGCCCTCGCTGTCGGTGAACGGCTCGTAGAGCTGCACCGGAAAGGAATGGGCGAGGTAATCCAGAACGTATTCGCGCGGAGTGATGTCCACCCGGACGTCGTTCCATTCCTCGGTGGGGATTTCCGCCAGGCGGCGCTCCATCAGGGCTTCGCCGGTCGACACGATCTGGATCACGGCGGCATGGCCGTCGATCAGGTCCTGCTCGATCGAGCGGATCAGGGTTGGCGTCTTCATCGAGGTCAGCAGATGGCCGAAGAACCGCTGCTTGGCGGATTCGAAGGCTGAGCGCGCCGCGGACTTGGCCTGGCGGTTCAGCGTGCCGCCGTCGCCGGTGATGTTGGCGGCCTGCATCGCCGCGTCGAGATTGTTATGGATGACAGCGAAGGCGCCGGCATAGGCGTCGTAGATGCCGGTCTGCTCGGGGGTGAGCTGGTGCTCGACCAGTTCGTATTCGACGCCGTCGTAGGAGAGCGACCGGGCCGTGTAGAGCCCGAGCGAGCGCAGGTCGCGGGCCAGCACCTCCATCGCCGCCACGCCGCCGTCCTCGATCGCCTCGACGAATTCGGCGCGGGTCGAAAACGGGAAGTCCTCGCCGCCCCAGAGACCGAGGCGCTGGGCGTAGGCGAGATTGTGGACGGTGGTCGCGCCGGTCGCTGAGACATAGACGACACGCGCGTTCGGCAGGGCGTGCTGGAGCCGGAGGCCCGCACGGCCCTGCTGCGAGGCGGCGACGTCGCCGCGTTCGCCCTTTCCACCAGCGGCGTTCTGCATGGCGTGGCTCTCGTCGAAAATGATCACTCCATCGAAGTCGGAGCCCAACCATTCGACGATCTGCTTGACGCGGGAAAGCTTCTCGCCGCGATCGTCGGACCGTAGCGTGGCATAGGTGGTAAATAGGACGGCTTCCGAGAGCGTGATGTCCTTGCCCTGCGGGAAGCGCGACAGCGGCGTGACCAGCAGCCGCTCCATGCCGAGGGCGGACCAGTCGCGCTGGGCATCCTCCAGCAGCTTGTCGGATTTGGAGATCCACACCGCCTTGTGGCGGCCCTGCATCCAGTTGTCGAGGATGATGCCAGCCGACTGGCGACCCTTGCCAGCGCCGGTGCCGTCGCCAAGCATGAAGCCCCGGCGGAAGCGCACGGCGTTCGGCGCATCGTCGGGCGCGGCCGAGACGACGTCGAAGGCCTCATCGAGCGTCCATGATCCCGCGAGGAAGTCGGAATGCGCCTCGCCGGCGTAGATGACGGTTTCGAGCTGAGCATCGGAAAGAAGACCATCTGGGACGATGTTGGCGGGCAGCCGGGGCCGATAGCTGGGCTTCGGCGGCGCGACCGAGGCCATCGCCACGGATTGCACCAGCTTGGTCGGATGGGCCTGCGCCCCGGGAATAAGGATCGCCTGCAATCGGTATTCTTCATAAATTGCATCGGTGATCCGGCCGTCTTCGGCGGGCGTCCAGTCCACGGTTTCATAGGCGAGTTCGACGCCTTCGGGCTCGATGGACGCGGGCGTGGCGGGACGTGCAGCAGTGGTGCGCGCGAGATATCCGCGAACGGTCCGGGGCGTCGCGGCGGGTGCCAGGGCCGCCGCTGGCGGGAGGGCCGCAGTCTGGCGCGGTGGAACTTGCGCCTCGATCCAGCCGAGCAGCGTGGCGACGTCGGGCGCGGTGCCTGGCGAAGGGGGAAACGTAGCCTGATCGTCGGCCGGCAGCTTGTCGATGACTGTCAGCCGGGTGTCGATGGTCGTGCCGTGCTTGGCATAGACCGAGCCGTCCACAGCCGCTGTGAAGACGACGCGGCCACGCTCCTGAAGCCGGATGAAGGCCGCAGCCCAAGCCGGATGGTCGGGGCTGAAGTTGGCACCAGTGATCGCCACCAGCCGCCCGCCATCGGAGAGCCGGGCCAGCGCGGAAGCGACATGGCGATAGACTGTATCGGCCACGCGGCCGGTGACGTTTGCCATGGCAGAGAATGGCGGATTCATCAGCACGACGGAGGGGACGGATCCAGTCGCGAGATGATCATTGATCTGGGCAGCGTCGAAGCGCATGACGGCGACAGCCGGAAACAGCGCAGCGAGCAGATCAGCTCGGGTCTCGGCCAGCTCGTTGAGGAGGAGCGTTCCGCCTGATATCTCGGCCAGGATGGCGAGAAGACCCGTGCCAGCAGACGGCTCCAGCACGATGTCGCCAGCAGCAATGGAGGCGGCCGCCACGGCGGCGAGACCGAGCGGCGCCGGCGTCGAGAACTGCTGGAGCGCCTGCGATTCTTCCGAGCGCCGCGTATGCGTCGGCAGGAGTTCGGCGATCTTCGCGAGAGCGGAAAGCCGTGAAGCCGGAGACGCGGCCTTACGGAAAAGCGCCTTTCCGTATTTGCGCAGGAAGAGGACTGTCGCGACCTCGCACGCCTCATAGGCGGCCTTCCAGTTCCAGGCGCCGCTGGTGTCGGATGCGCCGAAGGCTTCTTCCATCGCTGCACGGAGGATCGCGGCGTCGATACGCTGGCCGCGCTCTAGATGATCGAGAAGCTGTAGCGCTACGTTGAGGATCGAGGACGCGGGGGTGACGGGCGCGGCCGGAAGGGCCACGGGAGACAGAATGTTCATGGAGGAACCTCGGGAGAGCGGAAGGGACAAACCCGGACGGCGCTCTCTCTCAACCGCCCGGACTCGACCCGTCCCGGCCGTCCTCTTCCTCTGATCAGCCGACATAAAAAAACGCCCGACCGTGAGGCCGGGCGCTGAGGGAGAGGGCAAATTTCAGTCGATCGCCTGGAAGATCTCGGCGGCTTCCAGATGGTCCGCGGCGTAGTCGTAGAGGCGGCCATATCCTTCCGACATCGCGTCGATCGGATATTTGAAGGAGAGATGGGAGAAGGCGAACAGCGTCGCGATGATGCCCGCGGCGTCGGCCGATACCTCGCCCTCATAGCCGTTAGTGTCGCAGACGATCTGAAAGCGGGGCTTAGAGGTCGGCGCGAGGTAGAGCGGCCTCCCGCCGCGCTCATAGAAGTCCCAGAGACCGCCACGATAATCGAGCGGGCTCAGGCGTCCCATCAGGTGATAGACGGTCATCTCCGCCACCAGGACGTGCTCACGGCCGAAGAGCAGCGGCAGGAAGCCCATCCGGCGACCCTCCGGTACGATTGCCACGGCGCGCGCCGCGGAATCGTCAGTGCTGGGGTTGGTGTCGGGCATGGGGGTTCTCCGGAGAGCGGATCGGGACGAACCGGCGGCGCTCTCTCTCGACCGGGCCGGCTCGAACCCGTCCCGGCAAACCTCTCGCTCTGACGCGCCGCATGAACGCCTGATCGCGCGGCCTTCCGAAGCGGGCCGCGCGCCACTACACTCCTTCATCTAACACATGGCGGACGGCGACCCTGGCGATCGGGGACGCATGTCCGCCCGACCAAGTGAGGTTCCGGAAGGAGACGGTGATGAAGGGAAGTGTGATCGGCATCGTGCCGCGGGCTGCCTCGTTGTGGGCTTCGGGGCGGGCTTTGCGCTCCGCCCGGTGATCGCACCGGGCGACGCATCGGCCGCTGCGGTCGCGGGCGTGGCTCAGCCGACGGAAGAAGAGGCCATCGCAGCCGTCCGCCGCCATCGCCCCTTCACGGGGACGTCGCTCGCAAATGCGACACTCAAGCTCGGTGATTGCTCGCCGGGCGGTGTTGGACCCGGCGTGACGTGCATGACGCAGCTCACGATGGATGTGACCCGGGCGAACGCCACGCCCCAGAACCGACCGGTCGGCTTCGCGCGCGTCAACGGTCAATGGGAAGTGGCCGTCTGGTAGAATTCAGGCAGCTATTTCGCCACCCGTATTGGGCGGAAGGTAGGCGTCGTAAGGATTGCCATCTGCCAGATGGCCGAACGGCGTGAACATATAGTCGCCACCGTCACGGCCGACCGCACAGATGACATAGCGCGGCTCGCCGGTCGCGGCGTCCGTGCATTCCATCAGCGCCAGATCGCCGCTTTCCGCGGCGCGCAGCAGGGTTTGGAAATTGGCTCGCGCATGGTCGGGGATCATCGCGCACCTCTTTCGGCGAGCCAGCGGCCCGTGCTCATCCATTCGATCGTGTGGCCTGTGGAGAGATCGAGCAGATGGGCGCCGCCGGAGAAACCGTCGACGACAGGTTCCGAGGCGACGCCGGCCCACTGAAAGCCCCAGGTGCCGGTGAGCCCGAACGTCTCCGCGCAGCGGGTGACGAAGGTGATCAGCAACTGCGGATCGGCGGTCCCGGGGTCGCGAAGCCAAAGTCGCGTGGCGCCATGCTCGGGCGTCAGCGAGAGCAGGAACGGCTCGGCGGGCGGATCCTCGCGACCGTTCTCGGCCATCAGCGCGGTGTAGATGTCGAAGGCCCGCGCGACATTGGCGACTGAGCCGACGTCGAGCAGGCAGGAGAAGCGGGTGAGAAAATCGGGCATGTCGGGCTCCTGAAACGAAAAGAGCCCGACGCTGGGCCGGGCTCGGGTGGATCGGGATCGTGGTTGAGAGGGGCTAGTAGCCGAATTGCCATGACGGCCACGATTGGCCGTCGTCGGCAGCCGCCGCGGCCTGGGTGAGGTATTCGGGATCGCGGTCGGCCACGGTGGGGTTGCGGACAGGCGTCTCGTCGATGACGGTCACGCGGGAAACGAGGCCATCCTCGACCTCGACGTGGACCGGCACGAAATACTGGAAGACGACACGCCGGATCGGCGCGGGGCTGAATTGCACCATGTGAACGCTCCTTCGATTGGGGGAGAGGTGCGGAGCGGCCGAAGCCGCCCCGCGAGCCACTCATTCGGCGGCTACGAGGTGACGGTCGTCATCCTCGCCATCGGCCGGCGATTCCGAGTCGTCGTCGGCGCTGAGGAAGTCGGGCAGCTCGGCCCCCTCGGCTTCGCTGCCGCCGTCCGCGCCCGCTGCAGAATCGCCGTCAACGCCAGCAAGCCGAAGCGGCTCAGGCAGCCAACCGCTATCGGCCAGGAGACGCTCGGCCTCCTTGGCCATGTCGCCCTTTTTCAGATGACCGATAAGCTCGGCCGCTCGCTCGCCGGCGCCTTCGCGGACGGCTTGGAGGATGCGCGGCTTGGTGACACGGTTGAGGTAGTTGCCGAAGGTCGGGCGCCAACCAGCCTCCACTATGTCGAGCCCGGTCGTCCGCGTCAGCCGGTCGGCCTGCGCGAGCCTCATGTCGAGCGTGTGCTGCGACACGCCGCCAGCGCTGTGCGGGTTCGGCCGCTCATAGAGCGCGTTGACCCCATAGCTGACGCAATGTGCCAGCAGCGCCATACGGCTGGCATCGTCGAGACCGGCGAGCCAATCCCACAGGGCGTCGTCGTCCTTCGGGATGTCAGTGGCCCAGGCGTCGTGACGCTCCTGCACGGCCCGCGCGGAGGGGCTGTCCTTCAGCGCCTCGTCCTGAACGGGGAAGAAGATGTGCTTCACCCCGGCCTCCATAGCGCCCGTGTACATGCGGGTCATGAAGTTGTCCGAGACGAGTTTGTGGAGAAGCGCCGTCATGGCGATGTGCGGGTTTTCAGCCACCGCGTTGCGCAGCGCGAGGGTGCGGTAGGCGGTCAGCTCGACGACGAGGCGTTCGGGCAACGGTTTGATGCTGTCGTCATCATCGTCCTCCTCCGGTTCGACAGGCCGGCCGCCGATAGTGATGACAGCGCGTTGCACCGAGGGGCTCGCGGTGCCGGCGGATTCGGTATCGGTCTCCGATCCTTCCTCACCATCGGTCCGGACCTGAGGCACATCCTCGGGCCGGACGAAGCCGCGATCGACCGAAAGCGATCCGTCGGCGTCGATGCTGACAAAGACGCCGGCGATGGCGATGTCGGCCGGATCGAAGTGCTCGGGGCGATCGTCGAACGCGGCCAGAGCCGTCTCGATCTCGCCCATGCGCTCGTCGACCTCATCGGGCAGTTCGTCGGCGTCCTGATATTCCGCTTCGAGCCTGGCCTGCTCGGCGGTGAGCGCCTCGATGGTCGCCTGTTCCTCCGCCGATAGATCGATCGGCGTGCCGGAGATTTCCTGCAGACCGCGCACGGCGTCGTAGGGGAAACTGACCGCGACCTCGATCCACTTCCAACCCTCGGCGGCGATCACCTCAGCCTCGGCCTTCAGCTTCTCGGCGACGAGGCGATCGAGAAGCCCGACGTCCTGCAGCCAGCCGCCATCGTCGGCCTGGAACAGGTCGCGCATGACGATGCCGCCAGCCGCCTCATAGGCTTCGAGGCCGAGGAAGACGGCACGCTTGTCGGAGGCGCGCACCGTGGTCTCGGTCAGCATGCGCCGGATCTGATAGGGCTCCTTCGACCAGGCGTCCTTGATCGCGTCCCAGACCTGGGTCTGACGCTCGTGGTCTTCGGAGACGGTGAAGGCCATGAGCTGCTCCAGCGTCATGCCGTCGTCGGCATAGACCTCGTGGAGGACGGGCGAGACGGCTGCGAGGCGCAGCCGCTGCTTGACCACGTTGACGGGGACGAAGAAAGCCGCAGCGATCTCCTCCTCGGTCATGCCTTTGGTCAGCATGTCGTGGAAGGCGCGGAACTGATCGAGCGGATGGAGCGGCGCGCGCTCGATATTCTCGGCCAGCGACACCTCTTCGGGGAGGATGGCGCCATCGCGATCACGGACCACGCAGGGCACTGGAGCGATCTTGGCGAGACGCTTCTGCTTCACCAGCAGTTCGAGCGCCCGGAAGCGGCGACCGCCGGCGGGCACCTCGAACATGCCGGTCTCCACGCCCTCGGCGTCAACGACGGGAAAGACGCTGAGACTCTGGATCAGGCCGCGACGAGCGATCGAGGCCGCAAGGTCCTCGATCGAGACGCCGGCCTTCACGCGCCGGACGTTGGACTGGCTGAGCACCAGCTTGTTGAAGGGGATGTCGCGCGAGGACGACAGGATGATCTTCTGAACGGCAGTAGCCATCGGGATTTACTCCGCGACGGGCGGCCGAGAGACTCTCTCTCAACCTCCAACCCGTCACGAAGCGAAGCGCCGCCCTCTTCCTCTAAAGGGGGCAGCGCAACGGACCGGCGAACCAGAAAGGCACGGAAGCGCAAAGCCGGAGATACGGAAAACCGCATCCCCGGCTTCGCGGAAATCAGGCGGCTCGATCGAGCAGCTTCTTCGCCTTGCCCTCCATGTCGAGGCGGGCGTCCTGATGGGGCTTGTCGCGCGCGACGGCGGTGATGCCCTGCACGAAATCGAAGATGGACTCCGGAGGGCGGCCTTCCTCGGCCAGCACTCTGTCGATGATCTTGCCAGTCTCGGCCTTGGAGAAGCCGCGCCGACGCAGGAAGTCGGTGCGGTCTTCGTCGGTCCTGGCGACGATCCGCTCGCGGGCGGCCCTGATGCCGTTGACGAACGGCAGGGGTGAGGAATTCGCGAAGTTCAGCAGCGCCGGGGCCGCCTCGTGCGCGAAGCGGTTGGCGGCATATTTGGAGTGGCGGATGGTGATTTCCTCGAAATCCTCCACGCCCCACAAATTGCGATTCTGGCAGACCGCCCGGAGATAGAAGCTCGCCATGCCGAGCGTCTTGGCGCCAACCTCGGAATTCCAACAATAGAATCCGCGGAAATAGAGATCCGGCGAGCCGTCAGGCAGGCGGCCAGCTTCGATCGGATTCAGGTCGTCGACCAGGAACAGGAAGACGTCGCGGTCGGAGGCATAGAGCGTGGTCGTATCCTTGGTGATGTCGACCCGCGGATTGTAGATGCCGGTCGACCAATCGAGCACGCCCGGCACCTTCCAGCGGGTGTCGCCCGTGCCATTGCCCGCGATACGCTGCACCGCCTCGACCAGTTCGTGGTCGAAGATCCGGCCGTAATCCGGGCCGGTGACGGCGCGCAGTTCGACGCGGCCAGTATCGGTTTCCAGCGTCTTGATCTGCTCGGCCCGACTGGAGGTCAGGCCGTATTGCAGGTTGATGGCGGCGAGCGCGGCCGGGAGCTGTCGCAAATAGGCGGCTGGTGCGCCGACCAGGCTGGCGAGCTGGCCGAAGGACCAGTGCGTCGGCGCGATTGACGCATCGGTGCCTGGCAGGATCAGCGCCAGCCGCTCCGAATCGTTGCGGTTCGCCTCGACGTGGATGAGCGCGCTTTCCACCACCCGCGTCCGGCTTCGTTCGGTGCGGTCGCGAACCGTGTGGGCCAGTTCCGACAGGGAGAGATAGCGCTCGTCGGCCGGACGCGAGAACCATTCCGACGAGACGCGGCCGATCCACTCCCCCCGGCTGACATCGACCTTGTAACCGCCGTTTGTGTCGCGGCGGGCGTCGAGGACTGAATCTTGGGACATGGGAACAATCTCCATGACGGGCGCCGGAGACCTCTTCTCCAGTCCTCAACCCGTCACGGAAATCAGTCCACTCTCTCACTCTCAGCAGGGCGTTGCGGGGCAGCCGCCCCGCAGAAGGGGTCGGTCGAGACCAGCGGGCTCGGGCGCAGGGGAAGGCTTTCCCCTCAAGGTCTAGTCCGGAGTAGAGATGCCTACTCTGGGCACGTTTCATGTCGAGCAAGTCGGATAGTGAAGAATCGTGTATTGGAAGAGTTAGTGCGATCGCAAAGGAAAACAGGTGGGCGACGTTTCAACCGAGAAAGAAACTTTCCGGGTGCTCAGCTTAGATGGCGGAGGCGCAAAGGGCTTCTACACACTGGGCGCGCTGAAGGAGATTGAAGCGCTCGCGGGTTGTAGATTGTGCGAGAAATTCGACCTGATCTACGGGACTTCGACTGGCTCCATCATCGCCGCGCTACTAGGCCTTGGGAAATCGGTGGACGAAATTGAGGCGCTCTACCGCAAGCATGTGGTGACCGTCATGTCGGCTTGGCGCCCGAGCCAAAAGACCGCGGCACTCGATGCGCTCGCAGCAGATGTTTTCCGGGAGCTGCGTTTCGACGCCTTCAAGACGGACATCGGCATTGTTGGCACGAGATGGAAGGAGGAGCGTCCCATCATCTTCAAGACGAACCGGCGTCAGGCTTTTCGTGGCAAGGCGACGTTTGAGCCCGGCTTTGGTTGTACGATCGCCGACGCGGTGATCGGGTCGTGCTCGGCGTATCCATTCTTCGAGAAGAAATTTGTAACTACCTCCGCAGGTGAGAGGATCGAGGTCCGGGACGGCGGTTTTGTCGCGAACAATCCTACGCTCTACGCAATCGTTGACGCGATTGAATCGTTGGGGATCGCGAGGAGCGATGTTCGCGTGGTGAGCATCGGCGTTGGCGAATATCCGTCACCGAAGCTTCCGACCTGGAGCGTTCGAAAATGGGCAAGCAAGCTGCCGACGATGGTCTTCCTTCAAAAGACGATGGAGATCAGCGCCCAGTCGATGGATCAGTTGCGGCGCGTGATGTTTCGAGATGTTGCGACGGTTCGGGTTCACGCCCGATATACCCAGCCAGAGATGGCGACGGACATGTTGGAAGTCGATTTGGAAAAGCTTGGCTTGCTGTGGCAGCGCGGGCGCGATTGCGCGCGCGAGGCGGAGGAGGAACTGAAGTCGTATTTGGCTTAAACGGGGGGAATTATGGCGATCGCGGAAGCGCAACTCGAGACGTGGTCTCAGCAAGGCAAGACGGGCCAGTTCACGGACACCTATAATTCAATTAGGGGGAATCTTCTCGACGGGTCGGCCTTCTATCCGGTGAAGGACATAGAAGTTCACCTGCAGGGCTCTTACGGCAACGATACGAACGTGTGGGCGGACAGCGACGTGGACGTCGTCCTCTGCCACAATGGCGCGTTCTACTACGATATTTCCGCGATGAGCCAAGCCGAACAGGATGCCTTCAAGGGCGTCTTTTCAGCAAATGCCGCATACGGTTATAACGAGTTCAAAGGCGATGCCGAGAGGTACATCAATCAACTGTACAACGGTGTCGTTGCGGGCGGAAAGGCGCTGCATGTTCCGGGAAATAATGGTCGCCGCAACGCGGACATACTCATCTGCCAGCAATTCCGGCGTTACTATTCCTATCAATCCGGCGTTCACGGCTACCATTCCGGGGTAGCGTTTTACGTGAACGGATCACGGATCGAGAATTTTCCGAAGCAACACTCGGACAACTGCACCGCAAAGCATCAGGCCACGAACCAGAACTTCAAGCGTGTGGTCCGGATCTTCAAGAACATGCGCAACACGATGATCGGCAAGGGGTTGCTCGCCGACAAGATCGCGCCCTCATACTTCATCGAGGGGATGCTTTCGAATGTGCCGAACGACAAATTCGTGGGCAGCTATCAGGATATGTTCGTCGAGTGCTTCAATTGGGTCGTGAACGCGGATCGGACGAAGTTGACGACCGCGAGCCAACTCCATTGGCTCGTAAGGGATGGTTCCTCGGTCTGCTGGTCGACGGCTAGCTTCGATGACTTCACGGCAGCGCTCAAGGAATTTTGGGAGAGTTGACGAACAGCGCGTAGTCGGGATCGGGACGAGACAGGTCGAGGATTTCGGGATCAAAGGTGTAACCGACGAAGTCGCGGACGTGCGGAGGCAGTTTACAGGCGAAGACCTGGCGGCAGGTGCAGGTCAAAGCCTCGTTTCGTTAGGAACAGGAACCGGGTGACGGCTGCGATCGCTTCCCGGCCGATGGCCGCGCGTGGACGTGTTTGCGATGCTGTCGATCAGCGTTCGTTATTGTCGTCTTCATAGTTGGACCAATCGTCGGCAGGCGCATAATATTCTGCCGCGTCGTAGGTCTGGGTTTTCTTGTAGCGATCGCTGAGACCCACGACAGCGAGTCTTGAGAGACCGGCGATCTTGAGACCGCATGCGACGCATTCGAAGTGGGTCGGAAGATACTCTTGGGTTTCGATGATTTCGTCGTCGTCGAGCTTCTGTGTTGGAGCAGAAACTGGCTCCCCCAGGACAAGAGCCGCCGAGCCGCACGATGGGCAGTCGACTCGGTGGCCGTTCTGACGGGTGGCCCACACTGCGGCCTGGGTTTGTAGCGTCGAGCGGTCGTCATCGAGCTTGGCGTTCCAGACCTTTTTGTGCGCCTCTACATCGCCCTTTACGGCCTTCGCGCTTTCGTCGTCGGCTGCGTCGATAAGCTTTTTTGCAACCTCCGCTTCGTCTTCACCTACGAACTCTGGGAGCGTCACTCCCATTGATGTCAGGAGGATCGCACAAGTCTGATAAAAACGTGGCTGCCAAGTCGACCCCTTGACGCCGTCGAATGCCAGTTCGCCGGAGTGGAGTTCGGCATTGCGCTTGCCGGTATGTACGACCCCGAAGCTCTCATGCTCCTTGGTAAATTCCGGCAGGATGCCTGAAAGGCGCTTGAACACCTCACTGATTGGAATGGATCTTGGTGAGAACCTCTCTTCGAAGGGAGCGAACCCCAACGCGAACAGGAGATTTGATCCGTTTTTATCGGCCTCAGCTAGCAGCGCTGGGCTGACATTCGCCAAAGCTGCGCGAGCGAGGAATTCCAGGGAGAAGCTAGACCAGAGCGCGTATTCCCATTCATCGCTGTCATAGTCATCCATGTTTTGAATGTAGCGCTCGGCCTTCGCGTATAGCGCTTCTGGATGATATGTTGCCGGTGTTGCGCCCGGCTCGATAGTCTTCTTCATTTAAGTGCCCCCAAATATACCCTTTGTATTGAACGATCCTCGCGCCCGGGTGGGATCGGAGACCGAGCGTGCAACATGCGCCAGTTGTCGATGATCAGAGTATCGCCAGGATGGGCGAGCGCGATCGACAATGGGACGCTCTTAGCGAGCCAATCGCGGATCTGCGTGTCGGCCGCGTCGCCAATTCTGCTTGCTGGCCGAAGGAATATTTCATCCCACCGTAATAGGTCGGCGCCATCCGCAGATTCGAAAAGGTGAAGCAGCGCAAGGGTGCCGTCGCGTGGACGCCGCGGTTTGAAGATTGCCCGTGTGAGAGTGTCGCGGGAAACGGCATCGATGAGCGCGCGACCGTCAAACAGCAGCGTGGGGACGTCGTCATATCCCACTTGGCATCGCAGCAACAGATAGCGCGGGGGCCGGCGCCAGTGTGCAAGATCGGTATGGAACGGAAAGCTGCCCAAGCCGAAGTTCCCGCTATAGGTATTTGGAGCAGCGTCCTCGCGAGGCACCAGGGTTTGAACAAGGCCTCCTTCCCAGGGCGTCAACGGATCGCCAAAATCGCTGGCGACTTCGACAGTACCGATGCCCAAGCGATGCCGTGGAATGAAGGAGTAACCGTTTTCGGCAATTTTGCTTCTGAGATCGGACGCTGTCACTTTTGCAGTCCCTCAGATTGCGTTCTCGGCCTTCAGCAGATCCCGAACACGGGCGCCGAGCGGCGTGAGGATGTAGACGGTTCCGCGATAAGCGCCATCGGGGAAGTGTGTCTTCTTGGGGATTGCGAGGCGGCGGACTGCTTGGTCGTGGGCGAAGACGGTTTTCAGTGCTTTAGA
Source organism: Segnochrobactraceae bacterium EtOH-i3 (assembly GCA_050689115.1). Taxonomy (GTDB): domain Bacteria; phylum Pseudomonadota; class Alphaproteobacteria; order Rhizobiales; family Segnochrobactraceae; genus JBBSSF01. Next base: position 262,062 of record JBOGCN010000003.1, read on the forward strand.
AATCGCCCCCATGGCGTTTCTGAGGGCGGGATCGGCTTGGCCGGTTTGGTTGCTGAAGGTGTCGTGGCCACTGAGAAGCTTTTGGAGCGCTTCTCTCCGCAGGGGCTGGCTGGGTTTGGGACGAACTGCGTCTACGACCTTTTGTGCAAGTTTCGCCAGTTCGTCGTCACCTTGGTCCTTTGGGACCGCAATCGGGCTGAAAAGCTTGAGATTTTCGGGCTTAACGTACGGAGACAAGGCCTCAAGCGCGCCCTTCAGACTGTGATCTGGTATCTCTGCAATAAGCGTCGCCATAGCTCTTCTCATTAGATCTGACTAACGAGAAACCTAAGGGGGTCGCTTGCCGCTTTCAAGGCCGATCGTTAAAAATCATCGAAAATCCCGCGTCTTCACCTTGATCGAGTCGATGTGCAGCTCGCGGACGTAGATGTCGCGTGTGCGCAGCCCCTTCGGTGCCAGACCGCGCGGATCGGGGGTCGGCGAGCCATGGTGGAATTCGTCACCGCGTCCATGCGGCAGCGGGAATGCGGCGTCGCGATCGCCGACACTGGCGAGGTCCGCCGAGAGATCAGTCAGGCGCTGGGCGACGAGATGCACGACTTCGCCCTCGCGCTGGATGCGGCCGCGCACGGCGAACATGCCGGCTGACAGTATGATGCGCCGGTTCGGGACGATTTAGCGCTGTCTGCTTTTCGGGAAAACGGGACCGAAACGCTTGGCCCTCGCGAGGCGCTCGGCGCTCTCCAGTCTGCGCCGCGGCGCATCGGCGTCCTGACGGCACCTCAAAGATTGCCGCATCGGGACAATCTGAGTTTGCTAATCGGGCGACGCGACGGGATCATCCATCGAGCACACGAAATCAGTGAGGCCGAACTGGACGATGGAATGCGCCACGCAAGGCGCTTCATCGAGCGGTTTGCGAAATCGCTGCTCGATCTGAATCTTCTGCAGTAGGCGATCGTAGGGCCAGGCTGGGTGCCTATGGATTCTGCAGTTTCCATAGGCGGTATTGCTCGCGCAGCTTCGCTTCTATCGCCATCAGTTGGGCGGGATAGTGGTATCCTTCGAAGCCACGCGCTGCAATATCGGTTGACAACTGGACTAGGCGCCAAGGTGTGTATTCGTGAAATGGGTTTAGACCGATGACATTGCCAAGAGACAGGTCAGCCGGCGCCGGCGCCGTCAAGAGCTTCGCAAACGTTGCGATTGCCGCGTTCATATCCCACCGGCAGACAAACAACGACAGTGCGCAGAGGGCAAGGAGTGGAATCGGCGGTCCCTTCCACCTGTAGGAATCAGGATTGATCGGACTGAACTTGATGCCAGCGTTCTTCGCGACAAAACCACAGAGCGTGAGCGCTGCGTCGTAGTGCGGCCGCAAGGCACTGACGTCGAAAACCTCCTGATCCTTGTGCTTCGTGGCCAGTTCCTGGGCCCGACGCCAATGCGGCGGCTCGACCGGCGTCTCCCTGAGAAGTTCAAACAGGGCAAGGTGCTCTTCTGTGAATTGGTACTTTGCCGCGGCTGCCCAATCGAAGCCTGGCATTTCTGCTTGGGCAGGATGGAAGGTCCAGCGTTGATAATGCGAGTGGCGCCGTAGGCATCGGGTCCATTCAATTTGCTCAGGTGTGACCGTCACCCGGACGCGGCTAGAGGCTTTCAGTTCGAAAAACCATTGGCGCATGGCGCGGATCGTCGACTGATCGAATAGCTTCTGCTCGATACCTTTGCACACAAGCTCTCTGATCAGTCGTGTTTCTGCAGATTTCTCAGACCCGAGATTCACGAGCCCGTCAGGTTGGGTGAGCACGCCATCGTCTTCGCCATAGAATTCACAGAAAGGATGATGCGCGTCGTTGCCGTCCTGCCCGACGAACCGGAAGTGAGATTGCCTGATCAGCTTTTGCGTTGCGCGGGCGCGAGCCGAACGCACGACATGAGCGCCGGTGCTGCCGCACGACGAACATCGAACGTCCGAGCGAATCCAGTCGCTCCATTTGGGATCTATTTCGGGAACCTGCTCGGCGGCAATGGGCTGCCTTCCGCTCAGCAACCATGCGAGTTGCTCGACGTCGATCTCGCGAGCGTAGTGTTGCGAGTAAGCAGTGGTTGCCATAAATCCTCCTAGAATGACCTTCTATGTTCGTTGGACGTGTTGCCATTTGTCTTGGCGCAATGCTTCCACCGAGTTGTTGTTCTGAGTGAGAAGCGCGCTCTACGCCGCAGGCGTGAAGCGGACGCTCGGCGATATAATTCTTATAGTTTTCGTCGCGCGCGTGAGCGCTACATACAAATCCTTGCCGCTCATTGCGTCGGTTGATGTCACGATGGCTCGGTCGAACTCCAAACCTTTCACCAAGAGCGTGCTTCCAATACTGCGGATTCCCAATCGGCGACCGGCGTGACGACTTCGATTTTGAACCTCCCAGATCGACGCGTGGAGGCTCGGGGGTTGGGTCTTCGTCGTGGTCTGGAGGGCCGATTGCATCGCAAAGTACATTTCGCGGCGGTAGATGCGGACGCCCGGCCGATCTCGCAGCGCCTGGAGGAAGGCGAGCATCGAGTCATCGCCACCGTCCTGGATGATCGCATCGGTGAGCTGCAAAAGATCGCCGAATTTAGCCTGGCCCAAGCGGCGGCCCTGTTGGCGGGCGTCAACGGCGCGCTGGAGTTCTGCCTTGTCGGCCCCGATCATACATTTGGCGGCGAAAGCCAGGAGCATCTTGAAACGCGCTTGTCCGACCGACCCATCAATGGCTCTGGCCGTGGCGAAAAGCGTCTTGCAGCCGACCGCCTCGATATTGACGAACCCTTGCTGTGCGAGCTTCTGCGCCAGCGCCGATCGACGGTTTTCGCTAGTGCTGTCGCCGATGACTATGAGGTTTCCAAGCAGGTCATCGCGCATCGATTCGAGGCATTGCCGGACTACTGTAGCCTGCTGATGGCGCGGATCGGCGGGCAAGGCGGTCCAGGTTACGCAACTTGGACGATTGCTGAGATCAAGAATTTCGCCCTTCTGAAGCGCCAGCCGCACGGCTCGAAGCCATTCGGCGAGATCCTCGTTCCCGGCGTTCTTCCATCGCCATGGAGTTGCCAGTTCGGCTGCTTGTCCAAAGTTTGGAAAGACATCCTTCTCCCAGCTAACCGGCGTTTGGCCCCGGAAGTCGAAGATGGCCTGAAGCGGGTCGCCAAAAACGCACGTCGGCAAATGATTGGCGAGCCGTCGGATCACATCGTGCTGCTGCAGGGTGCAATCTTGGTACTCGTCAACGAAGCAGCCACCATATGAAGAATTGATCACCCCATCCACGGCGCCACTATCGAGTAGGCAGGCTCCGGCGGCATAAACTGCGTCCCACTCCGCCGTGGAGTTGGGGGCGGTCGAAAGGATGCCGGAGCGCCGAGGAAAGGAAGCCGCAAACCGGAGGCACCAGCCGGCGATCGTGTCGATGCGATACTTACCGCTAGGAATTTGAAGTTTCTTGAGGCGTCGCGTGAGCGCGTCGACGCCGGCATGCGTGTGCGTAAGAATGAGCCGGCGATGTTCGGACACGCCCACCGCACGGGCAATTTGCTCGGTTTTCCCGCAGCCAGCGGCCGCAATGATGCTCCCCCGTCGAACGCCGGCCGCCAATCGCGCAATATCTGCGTCTACCTCAGGAGCCATCGATCCATGTCCGCATGGCATCGAGCCCTTGGGCGAGTGGAGTTGCAGCCACGTTGGCCAAATGGGGGCCGACAACTGATGCCAACCCTTCGCCGCGTGAAATGTCCTTGAACCAACTCTTGTCGTTCGCGACCTTACCAATCAGCCGACGCAAATCCACGGTGTCGCGCTCCGGTCCCAGCTTGGCGGCGGAAACGGTCGGAAGGCCGGCGGCGTTCAAGGCATTGTCGAGGACGGCGATGACGCTGTCCTGTCCGACGCACTCGATTGCGAGGGCAATCAGTGCGCGTACTCCGGCCCAGGGTAGGTCGAGAAACAGCCGTTGCTCGGTCGAGCAGTTGTCAGGCCATTGCCAGAAGGCCGCGCCTTTGTCGGTCGCTCTGCGCAAGGCCTCCGCGTTTGGCGGCTGGTCGGAGTCCAGAAGAAGCCAGACCTCGTATCCAAGATCGCGAAGATGCTCGGCGATAAGTGGGGCCTTATCCTTGCCCCCGCCATCGATCGGGACCGCTCCCTGCAATGCGAACGAATCTCGGCCGCTAGTATGCCACCATCCATCTAGCCCGCGCATAAGGCCCTGTTCCGTTCGCCCCTCGCCAACAAGAACCTTGCGCGCGAGGAAGGCCTCAGGCGTTCCGCGAAGGTGACGCTGCGCCGTGTCGAGGTCTCTGGCCAGTCCCGAAACTGACGCCACGGTCGTCACACCCGCTGACGATCGAACGGCAAAAATATCCGAGGCGGTTAGCTCGCGGATGACGACTGGCGAGTGTGTCGTCACGAACATCTGCGGCTGGACGGCACCTTCCCCGCCCTTGGGCGTTTTCAGATACTTGAGCAGCCGGGCGACGCGATGCGGTTCCAGACCATGTTCGATTTCGTCGACGATAGCGATATGAGGCGGGCCGGCGTCGTGCTGAAGCGCGGACACGAGAAGGCGAGAGGACCCAGTTCCAAGTCGGCGGAGTGGAAGGTTGCCGTCATGCAATGCAATCCCGCCAGAGGTGATGCTGACCCCTTGAACGTCCAGTTCGGCTGTGAATTTCCCTCGGACGGGCACGGCGAATAGCTTGCTCAGCTCCTCTGCCCGGTCGACGGCTTTTTTGAAGATACCTTGATCGCCGGCCTTGAAGGCTGTGCGGGCCGCCCGGCCGGCTTCCGCCAGTTGAAGGCTATATCCCTCACCAGCCTCGCCGATGCGTGTCAGGACGGAGGTTCGGCCCCAGCCGAGATGTCGTTCGGCATACGGTCCCAAGCGATTGGTGCCCATCCGCTTGGCGTCTTTGTAACGTACGGTCGGTGGGTCCTTGTCGATGGCATCGATACGATCATTGTGGATCGACCATCGCGCCTCTAGCGATTGATCGATAACTACGGTGATGGATAGCGCGTCTTCCAAACCCGCGCCGGACTCGTCCTCGATTTTCGTAGCTGCCTGGTTCCAGCCCCGAAGGTGTAAACCGTATCGGTCCTCGGCTTTGAAGTCGCCGGGTAGCCCGGCCAACGTTACAGTGATCCGCAACGGCTTCTCGATATCGAGGTCGAAGAAGTCGCAATCATCGGCGAAGCTATACGAGCGGGGATTTAGACACAGCTCGATGGCATCGAGGATGGTCGTTTTTGTGGAGTCGCCGGGGCCGATCAGGCAGTTCATGCCCGCCGCAGGTGCCCAAACCAGAGATTTGATTCCACGGAAGTTCTGGACCTCCAGATAGACGATGCGCATTCCTGCCCCCAGGCCGCTGACGCAGATCGTCAGTCAAAGTTCTTTCTCATGCCAAATCGCTCACAAGGATCCTCGATCCGGGTAACTAGCGCCCACGGGCACCGCCGATCTGCGCGCCGATGCGCGGCCGACGAGCCGATTTCTGCGGTGCGGCACCGTCATCGCCGAGATGGTGAATTCGCAGAGCAGGACGCTCCGGCAGTTTGACGGTCAATTCGAGCTTACCCCCCACCGCCTCGACATAGCTGCGAAGCGTCGAGAGATACATGTCGGTCTGCTTCTCAATTTTAGAGACCGAAGGCTGCTTGATATTGAGCGCGGAGGCGATATCGGCCTGGGCCTTACCCGCTATCTGGCGCAACTCGCGCAGGCCTTCGACCTCCTGCTTGAGCTCCTGATAGCGCGTATCGATCGCGACCTGCTCCCCCGGAGGCAGCGTTGCGATGAAGTCGTTCAGGTTCCGGCCCATCTCACTTTCCCTTCTTTACGGCTTTCAGGCTTTCCAGATGCTCGGAAAACCGGAAATCCGCTTTTGCTATCAGCTTCCTATAGAAGCGTTTCTGGCTTCCGCCCGACTTGTCTCCTGCTACCAGCAGGATTGCTCTTCGTTCTGGATCGAAGGCGAAGGCTGCGCGCCATTCGCCGTCGGCCACTTCGAACCGCAGCTCCTTCATATTGGCATGGCTAGACCCCTTGAGCGTATCGGCATGGGGCCGACCAAGCTGCGGGCCGTAATCCGACAGCAGCTTGGCAACCGCGAGCAACGCCTCGCGGACATCGCGCTCAAAGGCCAAAACCTCGCCCTCAAAGGCCGGGTGGATTTGGACTTCCCACTTCATATAGCCTCCGGGCTATGTCGGGTCAATGGGAAGGATGCGCGGAGCGGCCGGCGACGCCGTGGTCACGCGACGGCAACTTTCGGCCCAAACATCGAGATCATCGACCGCGTAGCGGACCCATTTTCCAAACTTGTGAAATACGGGTCCGCCACCCAGCGAGCGGTAGCATTCCAGCGTATGCCCTTCGAGGGCGAGGTAGCGGGCGGCCGCCTCGGTATCGACGAAGCGGATCGGGCCTGCGTCATCGACAAACCTCGCGCGACGCAGGATGTCCGCCGTAGGCCACCGGCGCCGCTGGTTGGCGTCCTTACGCATGGCTCGCCTCCTTTGGCTCGTCGTGCTTGGTGCCGGGCGGAACGGCGCGATTGTCGCCGGAGCGATGACGGAACGGCCGATAGTTTCCGAGCTTGGTGCGCGAACCATACTGGCCGTCCTCGTAGCCGAGGGGTTTGCCGGTCGCGGTCAACACCGGCTCGATAACCTCGACTTCGGGCGCAACCGAAGGCACTTCCACAACCGGCGCCCGCGTAGGTGTGGGAGGCGGGCTCGCCGAGTGACCGCCAAGCAGAGCCTGCCGTCGCTGGTTCACCGCCTCCGCTGCGGCTCGCACCGGGTCGTCCTCGGTGTGGACGTACTTCATGAACATAGTCACCGTCTTGTGGGCGGTGAGCGCCATGCCGACTTTCACCGGGATGCCGGAGTTTGCAATGTCGGTCGCCGAGCGATGCCGGATGCCGTGAGTTCCGATATGCGGGAGGCCTGCACGCTCAAGGATGCGTCGCCAGCCCTGATAATAGGTGTGCTTCGACATCGGCAGGTCGGGGTCGAAGACGGACGGGCAGACGAAAGGCGATTCCTCAAGGAGAGGAGCGGTCTCGAACAGCCGCTGCGCTTCGGCACTCATGGGTTTGGACATGCCGCCGGTCTTGCTGTCGGGCCAGACGACGCGCCGGTTGTCGTAATCGACCCACGACCATTCGAGCTGGATGATCTCCGACATGCGCGCCGCGAATTCGAACTGGAGCCGGATCGCGAGGAGGATGAAGGGATGCTCAAGGCCCTCCGCCTCGGCGCGCGCAAGGTAGGCGAAGAGCTTCTTCATCTCGCTGTCGGTGATCAGCCGGGTCTTTCCCCGTTCCGGGTACTTCGGGACGTGGCGGCATGGGTTCGACCCGTCGGCGCGCATGCCCCAGACCTCGGCCATGTTGAACATCTTCCGCACGGCCGCCAGGACGCGGTTCGCGTTCGTGGGCTTGTGCGACATCTTCTTCATCAGATTCGAGATGTCGGCGCGGGTGACGTCGGGCACCTTCAGTTGGCCGAGCACCGGGATAATGTAGCGCTTGCCGTAGCCGCGGTTCGAATGAACGGTGGACGGCTTGTTGCGGCTCTCCGAGTAGTCGGTGATGAAGCGGTCGAAGAGTTCTTTGACCGTGGGTGCCTGCCGAGCTGTGGCCCGCTCGGCGCTGGGATCGAGGCCGCGGCGAACCTCGGCCAGCCAGTCCTGAGCGATCCCGCGGGCCTGCTCGACGGTGATCTCGCCGTAGCGGCCAATAGCGGGCTTTCGGCGCTGCCCGTTATGGGCGACATAGGCCACCATGAAAATCTTGCGACCGGCCGGGGTGACCTTGACAAGGAAGCCGGGTATCGTCGTATCCCGGAGTTCGTAATCGCGCTCCTGCGGGGTTGCGGCGTCTACAGCGGTCTTGGTGAGTTTGATTTTGGGCATTCCTAACCTCCGATGAGGTCGGATTTCAGGTGCAACATAGGTGCACCTAGAAAGCCAACCGTGGCGTACATCCGGTTAGGTATGGGTGACTCGATATCCGAAAAAAGCTAGTGCTGACAGTCGGTTATCGGGAAAACGGATACCCCCGGATACACAAAGGATAGGGCATCTGGGGTCTCTCAAAATCCGCCGTCCTCACGGATATGTCGGTTCGAGTCCGACCGCCCGCACCATATAATTCAGATTTTCTGATAAATATCAGATATTTAGAAGGCGGGAATTCGTTCGAGCCTCCGCGTGGTCCCCTGCTGGCGTATCATCCGCGCATCCGTGGCGGGGGAGATCCTCTGGAGAAGGGCGCGAATGGGGGCAGCCGGACGCGCGCCTTGCCGGCAACGGGTCTGTTGCTGCTACTACGGGATTTCCGTATGATGCCGGTCATGGATGATCGCTTCGACCCCGCAAAGGACGCTGCAAACCGGGAGAAGCACGGGCTTTCCCTGTCTTTTGGCGACACCATCCTTGCCGATGACAATCACCTGATCATCCCGTCCATTCGCGAACAGGATGGGGAAGAGCGCTTCAAGGTTATCGGCATGGTCGGAGAAAGGCTGTTTACCGGTGTATTTGTCTGGCGCAACGACATGCCCAGATTCATTTCCGTGAGAAGGAGCAACAAAGGTGAAGAACGAGAATATCGCTCTGCCTGCTGATCCATCGGACATGGAAGACTTCAGCGCAACGGCAGAGGCGCTTCAGCGCGGGCAGCGCGCGCGGCTGATCCGCAAGACCCGGACGGATCTCGGCATGTCGCAGGCTGAATTTGCCAGCCGGTACCACTTCGCGCTCGGCACGCTTCGGGATTGGGAACAGGCGCGCGCCACGCCGCCGGATTATGCCGTCGCCTATGTACGCCTTATCGGTCTGCATCCCGAGATGGTGCAGCGGGACGTCGCCTGATCCCGGATTATCGCGCCTGCGCGTGTGGCGTGGGGGAGGGTGTTTCCATTTGGAACATTTGTCCCCACCGCCCACCTCGGACGGATCCCGTTCCATGTTGCCCGCCACCGCTTCGTGCTCTCGGATGTGGGGCGATATGAGCCTCTGCCGGAGCTCTTGGGGCTGCACGCGCGCTAGCTGCTACATGCAACATCTGCTAACGGCGGCATGATATTACACTAGACGCACGAAATGCTGACCGCACCGTGTGCCCGGCAGCCGCAGCCTTCGCGGGATCCGGCTCGGGGACAGCCGAGACGGGATCGCGTCATCAGGCCCAGCCCCGGTTTCGACGGCGCCACAAGGCGCCACCCATATGTCGGTTCGGCGTGCCAAGCCTAAATTTGCAAATAATCTTGAGCGCAACCGTGCATATTTTACCCTGAGGCGCAGATCAAATGGGGAAAGAATATTTTTAACAGAGGGATTTTATTTAATATTTGTGTCAATTGAGAGGATTCCAAGAAATTCAAGTCCTGCTTTTGTGATAACAATTCCTTTTATTGAGTCATTTATAATGACTGATTTTATTTTGTCGATATCTGAAATTTTATCGGCGATTGGAATAATATAGTTTCGAATGATATCTTTTATTTGAAGCTCTCTCTCGGAGTTTGAAATGGTAGAGCTCATATCAAGTGTTGTTTTTATATAGGTATCAGTCTGCTCCGGCATTTTTGATCCAAGTCTCAATCGTATCGGGCACTTATATTCTTTTGGGAATGGAAGCCCTGTAACAGCCATCCCATCAGGGACACAGCTGATATTTATGTAAAATTCATCACCAAAATGCGATTTTTGTAAATTTACCACATAAAGAATGTTGTTTATATTTTTATACCAGTGCGATGCGCGTCTCTTGAAGCCATTATTTCTCATTTCGTTTTTGAATGTGTTTTTGAATTCTTCATTTTCCATAAAATTTATCCTTGAGTATACGTCTCTTTCTGTAATATTAATTCTGAAGCGCAAGATTGTTCACAGGGGCGATAATTCTCTGGCCTTAGGCGTTCTGCGGATGCCGTTGGATATCTTGTTCCAGGTCCGATGCGCCGCCGGGCCAGCGGCTCAGCCGCCGCCGAAGATGCCTTTCAGGAAGCCGCCGATGCCGTCGCTCTTCTTCTGGGGCGGCGGGAGGGCGCGGCCGGAGGAGGGGGCGATCTGCATGGGGGCTCCGGTTGCGGCCGGCGCGGGCGCTGCGCCCGGGCCATCCTCCGGCAGCTGGGCGTTGGCGGCGATGAGCGAGCCGATGGTGGGGGCCGGGCGGGCGCCCGGCAGGTCCGCCACCATCATGCCATCGTGCACCCGGCTCATGATGCGGCCCCAGGTGGCAGCCGGCAGGGTGCCGCCGCCGGCCTTCTTGGTCGGCGTGCCGTCATCATTGCCCATCCACACGCCGCCGGTGAAAAAGGCGGTGTAGCCGATGAACCAGGCGTCGCGATAATCCTGGCTGGTGCCGGTCTTGCCGGCGGCCGGCCAGCCCTTGATCTGGGCGCGCTGGCCGGTGCCGGAGATCAGCACTTCCGACAGCATCAGGTTCATGGCGCCGATATTGGCATCCGACACCACCCGGCCGGGGCCGGTGCCCTTGCGCTCATAGAGCAGCTTGCCATCATCGCTCTTGATGCGGCGGATGATGTTGGGCACCACGCCGATGCCACCATTGGAGAAGGGCACGAAGGCCGAGGTCATCTCCAGCAGGGTGACTTCCGAGGTGCCGAGGGCAATCGACGGGTTGGGCGACAGCTCCGAGCGGATGCCGAGGCGGTGGGCGGTGTTGACGACCGCCTGCGGCCCCACCTCGTCGCCCAGCTGGGCGGCGACCGTGTTGAGGGAGAGGGCAATCGCCTTCTTCAGGGTGACGGCGCCGAGGAATTTGCGGGTGTAATTTTCCGGCGACCAGCCCTTGATGGTCACCGGCTGGTCGACGCGCACGGTATCCGGCGCCAGGCCCGCCTCCAGCGCCGTCAGATAGACGAAGGGCTTGAACGACGAGCCGGGCTGGCGCTTGGCCACCACGGCGCGGTTGAACTGGCTGGCCTTGTAATCGCGCCCGCCCACCAGCGCCTTCACCGCGCCGGCGCCGTCCATCACCACCACGGCGCCCTGGGACACGCCGAACTTCTTGCCCTGACTGTCGAGTGTCTTGCGCAGCTCTTCCTCGGCAATCGCCTGAATGCTCATGTCGACGCTGGTCTCGACGGTGATGTCGTCGTCATACTGGCCGACATAGCCCGGCACCAGATCCATCACCCAGTCGGCGACATAGTTGCCGGTGGCGCCGCCCTTGTCCGGGGCAAGCGGGATCGGCTTGCCGGCCACCCGGTCATAGGCATCCTTGGTGATGATGCCCTGATCCAGCATGGCGGTCAGCACCACGCCGGCGCGCTCCTCGGCGGCCTCGCGGCTGCGCAGCGGCGAATAGCGCGAGGGCGCCTTCAGCAGGCCCGCCAGCAGCGCCGCCTGGGGCAGGGTCACATCCTTGGCCGGCACGCCGAAATAGCGCCGCGACGCCGCATCCACGCCATGGGCGCCGGAACCGAGATAGACCCGGTTGAGATACATCTCCAGAATCTGGTTCTTGGTGTAGGTGCGCTCCAGCCACAGGGCGAGCAGCACTTCCTGGATCTTGCGCGACATGGTGCGCTCGGGCACCAGAAACAGGTTCTTGGCCAGCTGCTGGGTCAGCGTCGAGCCGCCCTGCACCACGGAGCCCGAGCGGAAATTGGTGGCCATCGCCCGGATCAGGCCGATCGGATCGACGCCGAAATGGGAATAGAAGCGCCGGTCCTCGATGGCGATCACCGCCTTCGGGATCCACGGCGACATCTGCGCCAGCGACACTTCCTCGCCGCCGAGCTCGCCCCGGTTGGCGATGAGATCGCCCTGTTCCGACACGATCTTGACGTTGGGCGGCCGCTTCGGCACCGCCCATTCCGAGGCGGGCGGCAGCTGGGAATATTGATAGGCGATGATGCCGCCAACGGCGATCACGCCCCAGACGCCGAGAATGAAGGCGAGCGAAATCAGCCCGCCGATGAAGCGGCGAAGAAAGCTGCGGCGCTTCTTCGGCGGCTTGCCGCCACGGCCACCCCCGCCGCCACCACCCCGGCCCGGATCACGCTCGGCCCGCAGATCGGAGGAAGAATAGTCGCCAAAGCCGGGCTCGACGCGCTCGGACTTGCCCGTCCGCTTGCGCGGCGCGGCGGCCTTGGGGGCGGATGCGCGGCCGGAGCCCGTCGGACGGTCGACAGCATTCAGTCGCAGATCCAGAGAGCCATTGCCGCGGCTGGCATCGCCGCCGAGCTTCGGCTCGACCCGGTCTCCGCTGCCTGCGCGCCGTGCTGCCATGTCTCTCTGTCTCCGGTCGTGTCCGTCGGGGGGGATGCCGGTTCCCGAGGGAGCGGGCATCCGGATATCCGGGCGCCGGGGCGCCCGTGCCGGCTGCCTCCGGGGCCGTCCGGAAGGAGGACGACAGACAAAGGCAGCCCGGGGCCGGCGTGACCGCCGATCCCTGTTCGTTCCATCACCGTTTCATGCGGCGTTTTAAGGGCGCGTTAAGCACGCGCCCCGGGTCAACACCGCGCAGCGCCCGGGAAAAGCCGCGGCGGCCGCGGGGATCCGGGAAATGGTGGCGCAGGACGGGGCACGAAAGGCTGACCGCACCCGCCGCCACAGGGGCTGCGGAGGCCTCGACGGGGGCCAAGGACACCCGAAATCCGCTTCCATAGGAGGCGGATTCCCGTCCGGAGATTGCGGGTCTCAGGCCCGCAGGTCGAACAGGCCGGCGGCGCCCTTTTCGGTGCCGATCAGCAGGCGTTCGCCATTGGCATCCCAGGCCAGCGCCGAAATGGGGGCGCCATCGGCCGGCCGCACCGGCACTTCCGCGCCATCGGGCACGCGCACCAGCCGCACTTCGCCGGTGGAATAGCCGAGCGCCACCACATCCTCATCGGGATGGGCGGCCACCCGGGCCACCATGGCATCCTGGGCAAAGCCCAGCTCCAGCGGCTGCTTGCCCATCGGGCCATCCTTGGAGGTGAACGGCCACATCACCGACGCCGGCGCGCCGGAGGTGGCGAGATAGCGCCCCTTCGCCGTCCACGACATCGAGCGCACCTTGGTGGGATAGCCGGACATGCGCATGTCCCGGGCATCGGGCAGACGCCAGCCGTGCAGGGCCGGCTCCTGCATGGCCGTCACCACGAAGCGGCCATCGGGGGAGAAGCTGACGAGGCTGTGCATGCCCTTCCATGTCAGCTCCGAGGGCTTGGCGGTGGTGCCGGGGAAAATCAGCGTCACGCCGTCATAGCGGGCGATGGCCAGCCGCAGCCCCTTGGGCGCAAAGGCGATGCCGCCGACAGCGCGGGGAAACTGCGTCTCCTCGATGCGGCCATCGGCAAAGCGCACCCAGAGGGTGCGGCCGCTGGCAAAGGCCAGCGCGCCATCGGGGCCGGTGGCGATCTGGTCCAGCCATTTGCGGCCGCGCTCGGCAAGGTCCGTCACGCTGCCATCGGCGGCCACCCGCTTCAGCTTGCCATCGTCACCGCCGGTGATGAGCCCGCGGCCATCCCGGGTCAGCTCGGCCGCCAGCACCGAGCCGGCATGAACGGCAAGCACCTTCGGCTCGGCCCCGTCGAGCAGGCGCACGGTGCCATCGCCAAGGGCCAGCGCCGGCACATCATCAATGAAGGCAGCGGCAACCACGAAGGCATCAAGGGAGAGGGGAACGAGCTTCGGCAAGGATCAGGCTCCGCTCTGTCCCGCGCCGCAAGCGGCCTCCCGCAACGGGGACGACCAGCGGCCAAGGCGGGCAAACAGGACGGCCGGACCCGGAGCCCGGCCACACAAGGGTTCGGCCGGAGATGTTGCATGCTCGCCGGAGAGGGGCAAGCACCGATCCACGCCGCGGGCGGCGGGGGAGGGCCCCACGTGGGTGGCGAACACAGGCCGCAGCAGACCGGCACGCAGTTCTCGAACGGTTCAGCCCCACGTGCGGTGGGGAACACCCGCGGCCCTCGTCGCCGGGGATCATGGATTGCGGTTCAGCCCCACGTATGTGGGGAACACCCTATCAGGTAGCGGATCAACTGCTCTGACGCCGGTTCAGCCCCACGTGCGTGGGGAACACACAGCGACACCGTCTGCATGGGCTGCGCCGCGCGGTTCAGCCCCACGTGCGTGGGGAACACGTCGATGACCGATGTGAGCGCGATCCCGCGCGCGGTTCAGCCCCACGTGCGTGGGGAACACGCGCTTACCCGCCTCATCGCCAGGCACGATACCGGTTCAGCCCCACGTGCGTGGGGAACACCCGACCTGGCCGGACAGATAATGCTGCCCCTCCGGTTCAGCCCCACGTGCGTGGGGAACACATGATCCGCGTGTCACGCCATCCGCATCAAATCGGTTCAGCCCCACGTGCGTGGGGAACACAGGTGGTCATCGCCGAGGGCGTCTTCCACGACCGGTTCAGCCCCACGTGCGTGGGGAACACCTCACCGGGCGGGTTGATTTTGCGGGTGGTCGCGGTTCAGCCCCACGTGCGTGGGGAACACGCTGCGAGATCATCCGTCGCATTCATCTCCGCCGGTTCAGCCCCACGTGCGTGGGGAACACCCTTGTTGCAAGTCCTTTATGCCGCGCGGTTTTTTGGAGGTAAAGAGCGCTACCGACTGGATACAGAAATTTCCGGATCGGGACGACGCACGGAGGCCGCCCCGAGGAGGGGCGGCAAGAGCGGCCGGGCCGGGCGGTGCGGCAGGGCGGACGGGCGGTTCGGGCGGCGGGACCTTGCCGGGATGCGGCGTTCCGTGCGATCCCATGCCGCGATCATGGCGCCGGCCCCCGTGCGGGAGGCGGCCGGCCGTCCCGGACCGGGGATCCCCGGCAGGGGCTCCCTGATCGTGCGAGGCCGATTTCTCATGTCGCTGGTGCGGACGGGAAATCTGCGGTCCTTCAGGCGCGCGGGGGCTGTCAGGTCGGCGTGCGTCTGGTCCCATCTTCTGAATTCCCCGGGTAAGGAGCGGCCCCATGCAGCCTGTTCATGTCATCGGCGGTGGCCTTGCCGGCTCGGAGGCCGCGTTCACGCTGGCCCGGCACGGCGTGCCCGTCGTCCTCACCGAGATGCGGCCGGTGCGGCCGACCGAGGTGCACAAGACCGACGGCTTTGCCGAGCTGGTCTGCTCCAATTCCTTCCGCTCGGACGACTGGCAGACCAATGCCGTCGGCCTGATCCATGCGGAAATGCGCGATCGCGGCTCGCTGATCCTGTCGTGCGCCGATCGCCATCAGGTGCCGGCCGGCGGGGCGCTGGCGGTGGATCGCGACGGCTTCTCCGAGGCGGTCGGCGCGGCGCTGGCCGCCCATCCGCTCATCACCATCCGTCGGGCGGAAGTGGACGGGCTGCCGGGGCCCGAGGACGGTCTCACCATCGTCGCCACCGGCCCGCTGACGGCGCCGTCACTGGCCGAAGCCATTCTTGCGGCAACGGGCAAGGATGCGCTGGCCTTCTTCGATGCCATCGCCCCCATCGTCTATCGCGAGAGCGTGAACATGGACGTGGCGTGGTTCCAGTCGCGCTATGACAAGCCCGGCCCCGGCGGCACCGGCGAGGACTATCTGAACTGTCCCATGGACCGGGACCAGTATAATGCCTTCGTGGATGCGCTGCTGGCCGGCGACAAGACCGGCTTCAAGGAATTCGAGGGCACGCCGTTCTTTGATGGCTGCCTGCCCATTGAAGTGATGGCGGAACGCGGCCGCGAGACCCTGCGCTTCGGCCCGATGAAGCCGATCGGCCTGACCAACCGGCACCGGCCGGAGGTGAAGCCCTTCGCCATCGTGCAGCTGCGTCAGGACAATGCGCTGGGCACGCTGTTCAACATGGTCGGCTTCCAGACCAAGCTGAAATATGCCGAGCAGACCCGGATCTTCCGCATGATCCCCGGGCTGGAGGAGGCGCAGTTTGCCCGCCTCGGTGGCCTGCACCGCAACACCTATCTGGATTCGCCCCGGCTGCTGGATGCCACCCTGCGCCTGAAGAGCCGGCCGCACCTGCGCTTTGCCGGCCAGATCACCGGCTGCGAGGGCTATGTGGAATCCGCCGCCGTCGGCCTGATGGCGGGGCTGTTTGCCGCCGCCGAGGCCCTCGGTCTGCCCTTTGCCCCGCCGCCGCCGACCACCGCCATGGGCGCGCTCCTCGGCCACATCACCGGCGGCCATCTGAGCGTGGCGGAGGAGGCCGGCAAGCCGCGCTCCTTCCAGCCGATGAATGTCAATTTCGGCCTGTTCCCGCCGCTGGCCTCGGAGATCGTCACCGGGCCGGACGGAAAGAAGCTGAAGGGCCCGGAGCGCGGGGCGGCGCGCAAGAAGGCGCTGTCGGCGCGCGCCCGGGAGGACTTCGCCCGCTGGAGCGCCGAGGATCCGCTGTCGGCGAAGCTCTGATACCAGACACGCAAGTGCTGACCGCACCGTGCGCCTGAAGAACTGCAGATTTCCCATATGCACCAACAGCATGGAAATCTGCATCGGAATACCAAAGAGTCCCTTTCAGGGATCTTTGGTATGATAGCCGCGGCACGACGCCCTGAATCGAAAGGCCCGCCGGAGGGGAACCGGCGGGCCTTTTTTCGTGTCGGGTGAGAACAGGGGAGCGGGGATCAGCGCGGGCGGATGGAGGCGACGGCTTCGATCTGGCGCTCGTCGATCCGGGTCCAGGCGCGGGCGTCGGCCTGGGCCTGCATCTTCACATAGCGGTAGCCGGTCAGCATCCACGGCATGATGGTGGCGCGCTTGTTGTCGAGGATCAGGTCGCCGCGGTCGGTGCGCACGGTCAGGACAGCGTGGCCCTCGCCCAGTTCATCGCGCACCACGGTGATGAGAAGAACGCTCGCCGGCCAGCCACGGGCGATGAGTTCATGGCGCTTCAGGATGACATATTCCTCGCAGTCGCCAGCGGTCAGCGACAGCTCCCAGTATTCGGCGACGCCATGCAGCTTTTCGTCGGTTTCCGGGCGGATCAGGGTGTTGACGGTCTGGTTGACCGCAATCAGCTCCTGCCACAGCGAGGCGGTGAGGCGGACGGCAGCAACGCGGGCGCCGGTGCGGCACTCCTGCGGATAACGCTGGCAGAAGTCGATATGGCCGGCCGGAGCGCGGGCCGCGCCGCCGGTGGGCAGGAACGCGCCGGGTTCCGCGGCAGTTGCCACGAGCCCGCCACAAAGGGTCAACAGAAAGTAAACTGCAAGGATCGCCTTCGAGAGATGTGCCTTCATCGGAGTATTCCCCTGTTCTCATCGTCACTATGACAGGGGCTTCTTGTCTTCACGCTAAGTCGGATCGATAAAATTGAATCGAGATTTTACGCGTCGGGAGAGATATAGGTAAGGAGTTGGAAGGGGATAGGTAAGGTTGACGAATTCCTTAAAGGATCGCGCCAATTCAGGCGGACTGCTTGCCGGGGCCAGCGGCGGGGCCTATAGGAAAGGCAGGCGCGGCGCGGCTTTATGGCTTCTTTGGGGCCCCGCTCGGGCCCTTTCCGGCAGGCCCTTCTGGCGGGCGGATCCGGGCGGGCAGGCGCCGCTGACCAGGGCTTCAGAGGACCGACGCCATGAACCAACCCTTCCGCGGACGCTCCGAACCGGTGCTGATGCTGCCGCCGGTCATTACCGCGTCGCTGGTGGTTCTGGCTGTCATCCACGTCATCCGCATCTATCTGCTCGACATGGAGCAGAATCAGCAGATCCTGCTGCTGTTCGCCTTCATTCCCGTGCGCTATGGCGGCATGGATCTGGGTGGCTTCCAGTTTCCGGGCGGGATCGGCGCGGATCTCTGGACCTTTGTCACCTATGCGCTGCTGCACGCCGATTTCGCCCATCTCGGCGTCAACGCCCTGGCGCTGGCGGCTTTTGGCGGTCCGGTGGCCCGGCGCTTCGGCACCGCGCGCTTTCTGGCGCTGGCAGCGGTTGCCGCCATTGCCGGTGCCGCCCTGCATCTGATCGTCCACTGGGGCCAGTTCGTGCCGATCATCGGCGCGTCGGCGGCCGTCTCGGGCATGCTGGCGGCCTCGGCCCGGTTCGTGTTCGTGCCGGGCGCGCCGCTTGGCGGCTGGCGGGTGTCGGATGATGCTGCCGCCTATCGCCGGCCGGCGGAAAGCCTCGCCCAGCTCTTTTCCAATCCGCGCTCGCTGTCCTTCGTCGCCATCTGGTTCGGCCTCAATATCCTGATTGGTGTGCTGCCGGCGCTGGCGGGTGGCGGTCTGGCGATCGCGTGGCAGGCCCATATTGGCGGCTTTGCCGTGGGGCTGCTGCTCTTTCCCCTGTTCGATCCGGTGCCCCCGGCCGGCCGGCGCTGACGCGTCCTCCCTTATTTGTGTTCGGGTCCTGCACCTACGTGCGTTCCGTCCCCCGTCGCTGGCTGCTGCATTGCGGGCAGGGGGGCGATGCTGCGATGCTTCCTTCAGAACCGGCTGACAAAAGCCGGACCGCAGACAAGGCCCGCGGCACCGCTCCGACGGGCCGCAGGCAGGGACGAGATTTCCAAGGGGAGGAAGAACACGATGACCGTTTCCCGGATCCTGAAGGGCAAGGGCTCGGCCGTCATCAGCGTGACCGGCGACAAGACCGTCGAGGTCGTGTGCGGGCTGCTGTCGGGCAACCGCATCGGCGCCGTGGTGGTGGTCGACGCAGCCGGCACGCTGGCCGGCATCTTTTCCGAACGCGATGTGGTGAACGCGTTCGCCCGCGAAGGCGCCGATGCGTTCACGCGCCCGGTTTCCGGCTACATGACCCGGGATGTGGAAACCGTGACCCGGGATGCGACGGTGGCCAGCGTGATGGCGCGCATGACCGCCGGTCGCTTCCGGCATATGCCGGTGGTTGAGGAAGGCCGCCTGATCGGCCTCATCTCCATCGGCGACGTGGTCAAGCACCGCATTGCCGAGGCCGAGCGCGAGGCCGACGAGATGCGCACCTACATTGCCATGGCCTGAGCCGCACAATCCCGCGGACGGCGCGGGATCTGACGGCACCGGACAGGGGCCGGCCATCGGGGAAACGCCCCGGCGGCCGGCCTTTTTCATGGCTTGGGGGCTGCTGGATCCGGGCCTCGCCGACCTGCAACCGGTTGCCGAAAGGCTGAAAGAACGGTTAACAGTCCATTGATTCGATTGGTGAAAATTCTCCGGCGTTAACCGTCCGGATTAGGGCTCTGTTAACCGTGATCGCGCGAAATTCCCTTACGCAAATTGCGTGAGGGTACTGCGTCGCAATGAGCATGATTGCATCCGGGGCGCCGATTCGGGCGTCCCGGTCTTCCCAGCTCCGTTCTCCCTCCTTCGGCTCCGACGCGGCCCATTTCCGCGATCAGATCATCGAAGGGGATGCACTCTCGGCTCTGGCGGCCCTGCCGCCCGCGTCGGTCGACCTGGTCTTTGCTGATCCGCCCTACAACCTCCAGCTGGAGGGGCGCCTGCTGCGTCCCGACCACTCCGAGGTGGATGCGGTGGATGATGACTGGGACCGCTTTGACAGCTTCGAGGCCTATGACGCGTTCACGCGCGCCTGGCTTCTGGGTGTGAAGCGGGTGCTGAAACCCACGGGCACCCTGTGGGTCATCGGCTCCTATCACAACATCTTCCGGGTCGGGACTGCCCTGCAGGACCTCGGCTTCTGGATGCTCAACGATATCGTCTGGGTGAAGTCGAACCCGATGCCGAACTTCCGCGGCCGTCGGTTCGCCAATGCCCACGAGACGTTGCTGTGGTGCGCTCCCAGCCGCGAGGCCAAGGGCTACACCTTCAACTATGACTCGATGAAGGCGTTCAACGACGACCTTCAGATGCGGTCCGACTGGAATTTCCCGATCTGCTCCGGTGGCGAGCGGCTGAAGGATGCCGACGGGCGCAAGGTCCATCCCACCCAGAAGCCGGAATCCCTTCTGGCCCGGGTGCTGATGGCCACCACCAAGCCCGGCGATGTCGTGCTGGATCCCTTCTTCGGATCGGGCACCACCGGGGCGGTGGCCAAGCGGTTCGGCCGGCATTTCATCGGCATCGAACGCGACCCGACCTATGCGGCCGCAGCCCGCGCCCGCATTGATGCGGTGGAGCCGATGCCGGCGCCGAGCCTGGAGATCATCCAGGGCAAGCGCGCCGCGCCGCGGATCCCGTTCGGCACGCTGGTGGAAGGTGGTCTGGTCACGCCGGGCACCATCCTGATGTGCGGCAAGGGCCGTCATCGCGCCCGGGTGCGCGCCGATGGCTCGCTGGAATCCGGCAGCCATGTCGGCTCGATCCACAAGGTCGGGGCCGCCGTGCAGGGGCTGGACGCCTGCAATGGCTGGACCTTCTGGCATCTGGACCGGGGCCGTGGCCCCGAGCCGCTGGATGCGCTGCGCGCCGAGATCCGCGCCGGACGCTGACGTCCGGCGGGATCCCAAGAAACTGATCCGGAGCGGCGCCTGCCGCTCCGGGATCCGGCCGTCAGGCTTCGCTGCCGCGGGTGCACCGCACATCATGTCAGGCACGCAAGTGCAGACCGCACTTGAGCGCCTGAAGGGCAGCAGATTTCTCATATGCCTCAGCGACATGAGAGATCCGCATCGGAATACCAAATTCCTTTTTCAGGGATCTTTGGTATCAGCCGTGATGATGGTCGCAGGCGTGTTCGGCTTCCGCATCCTGACGGGCGGCGCCGAGCTTGCCGATCAGCCGGCCAAGGGTGGTGATCGTCGAGCGATCGGCGATGCCGTCGACCCGCTCCGGGCGATAATGGCGCTGGAAGGCGGTGATCACCGCCACCGTCAGGGCGTCCATCACCCCGGTGATCTCGATGCCATAGCCGAACACCCGGAACAGCGCCTGCAGCGCGCGCACCGGCTCGCCCTCGTCGCCGGCCTGATAGCTCGGGCCATCGAGCAGCGGGGTCGGGGGCACCCACAGGCCGATGCCGGCGGCCGAGAGCTGATCCCACGGGAATTTTTCGCCCGGATCCTGCTTGCGGGTGGGGGCGACGTCGGAATGGGCCAGCACCCGCTCCGGCAGGATGTCCCAGCGCTGGCACAGCGCCCGGCTGAGGTTGATCACCGCTTCGATCTGGGCGGGGGGAAAATCGACATAGCCCCATTCATGGCCGGGATTGACGATCTCGATGCCGATCGAGACGTCGTTGAGGCCGGTCTGCCCCTTCCAGGACGACACGCCGGCATGCCAGGCGCGGCGACCATCGGGCACCAGCCGCACGATGCGGCCATCCTCGAACACCACATAATGCGATGACACCGGCGGCTGGGCCTGCGGATCCGTCAGGCGCGCCAGCGCCTGGGGGCCATCGGGCATGCCGGTATAATGCAGCACCAGCATATCCGGCCGCGCGCCTTTCGGCCGCTCGTTCTGGTTCGGCGAGGTCTGGTCGTCGATCGGCGGAAACACGATGGCGGCGTGGCAGGACATGAGCGGCACCCGATTGAACCCGGCCGCGGCAATGGCAGACACCACCCGCGGAGAAAAGAGATGACGCGCCGTCTTCCGCCAGGGAGGGCAGGACAGCGCGGCCTCGCGATCGCCCGGGCGTCGGACCGGGGATCGCGGAGCAGTCCACCGCTCTCTAGCGCATTTCGGCGCCGGGCGCAGCGCGGGCATGTGTCGGGGGCGCAAATCAGGCGGCATGGCTCAAGGACGCGAACGTCCATCGGACGGCGGATGGACTGCGCCGCACGACACCTGCCCGGAACGGAGAAGCGGGCCCGGAAAGGGAGAGGGGCGGGGTCGCGCGCAGGGGGCAGCACGACCCCGCCGGAAGCTCATCATGCCCAGGTGCTTTCGGGGGACAGCAACCCGGGGCACGATGAGTCGAGATGGCGCGGATATCTGGCCGGGATTGGGGGAATCACCGGACTGTCGCGCCGTCTCTCCGCCTCGCTCCTTCGGGGGCAGGAGCGAGATGGAACCAGAACTGGAAAGTCGCTCCGCATGACAGATGGCGATCAACAGGACTTGCGATCAACGCATCGTCGCCGGGCATCCTGCCTGCAAGCTGCGCGACGAACTCCCCCTTTTTGTGTCATGGGCCAGCGGAGCGCACCAGAGACTGGCCCACCCCATCGACCGGGATCAGGACGTGCGGAGTCGTCGCCTCTCTGCGCGCCATGGATAGATAAGTAGCACCGAATCCGCCGCCTTGTCCATTCACCGGGGTTCACCCGTGAACAAGATTCATGGGGGTCCGGGGGAGTGGCCAAACGCAACGGGCCCCGCCGGCGAAGGCGGGGCCCGTTTGAGAGATGCTCCGGGAAATCCCCGGGGCCAGATAGCCCTCGGTCCGATCAGCCGCGGCGCGGGGTGGGGGTCCACACACCGACGATGCCGAGAAGGGCCCGGTAGGGGATCAGGAAGGCCAGCGCCGCCAGCATCTTCACGCTGAAATCGCCCGCCGCCCAGGAGATCCACCGCGGCACTTCAAGGGCGAACAGGCCGAGGAAGGGGGCCGCTTCCAGCGCGAAGCCATCATCGGGACCCAGAAACCCGGCCGACGCCGAGAAGGCGAGGGAGAAGAACAGCACCGTATCCAGTATCGAACCGAAGATGGAGGCCGCCAGAGGCGCCTGCCACCAGGAGGTCCGGCGCAGCCGGTTGAACACGGTCACATCCAGGAGCTGACCGACCAGGAAGGCCGAGCCCGAGGCGACCGCGATGCGCGGCGTGGACAGATAGACCGAGAGGGCCACCGCGACGGCAAAGCCCGCCACCACGACAAGCCGGGCGATGGTGGGACCATAGCGCCGGTTGGTCATGTCGGTGACGAAGAACGCCGCCGGATAGGTGAACGCCCCCCAGGTGAGCAGATCGGCCAGGTTGAGCCGGCCGATCGTCGCCGCGACGGGGTACTGGACGAGAATATTGGAGGCGACCACGACGAGGGTCATGGCCACGACGCCGGGCACGAGGTCCCGGAGGGTGAAACCGGTCTTCGTCGTCATGGGATCGCCTCCCTGATTATTCGTCCGACGCAGCCGCTCAGGCGGCCACGACTTCCGCTTCGCTGGCCAGCGCGCGCTCGACGCGGCGCTTCAGCAGCACGGCGCGCTCGGACAGCTCCTCGGCCTTGGCCTTCACGAGGAAGGCATCGAGACCACCGCGATGCTCGACGGTGCGCAGGGCCGCCGCCGAAACGCGCAGACGGACGCGCTCGTCCAGCACGTCGGAGATCAGGGTGACGGCGCACAGGTTCGGCAGGAACCGGCGCTTGGTCTTGTTGTTGGCGTGGCTCACATTGTGGCCGGTCTGGACGGCCTTGCTGGTCAGTTCGCAGCGCCGGGACATGGGCTCACCTTCTTTTCTACAGGTCTCCCGGGAGACAGGACCGGCGCGGGTACCGCGCGGGCTCCGGGAGAGGTTTGATTCCGCAAAATGGCCGGGCCCGGCCCCCGAGGGGGAGGCCACCCGCACGTTTCTCCGCGCCGCCAGCGTCTCGGACGGACACGGGACCAGGATCGGAGGATGCGGTTCCATAGGGAGCGCGCGGCAGTCTGTCAAGAAAAAGCGCGGCTCGATCAGGCTTGAGCCCCCGGATTCCGGCGACTTGCGGCCCCGCGGCAGGTCATGCCGCAGCGCACATCCGCGCGGGAATCGTCCCGAGGAGCGCTGTCGTCTTGCCTCCGGGGGAATCTGACCGATAACGGAAGACGGGTCGAGGGCCAGAAGGCGAGACGAAAGATGACGAAGACGAATCCGGGCAATTTCTTCGAGGACTTCGAGATCGGCCAGGTGCTGCGCCACGCGACGCCGCGCACCGTGACCGTCGGCGATGTCGCGCTCTATCAGGCAATCTATGGCGGCCGCTTTGCCGTGCAGTCCTCCACGGCCTTTGCCGAGGGGCTCGGCTATCCCGAAAGCCCGGTGGACGATCTCGTCACCTTCCACGTGGTCTTCGGCAAGACGGTGCCGGATGTCTCTCTCAATGCGGTGGCCAATCTGGGCTATGCCGGCTGCCGATTCCTGGCGCCGGTCTATCCGGGCGACACGCTGTCCACCGTCTCCGAGGTCATCGGCCTCAAGGAGAACTCCAACGGCCAGACCGGCGTGGTCTATGTCCGCTCCGTCGGCACCAATCAGGACGGGGTGGAGGTGCTGGACTATGTGCGCTGGGTGATGGTGCGCAAGCGCGACACCGCCACTCCGGCGCCCGAGGCCGTGGTGCCGCATCTGCCGGCCGCCCTCTCGCCGGACATGCTGGGTGATGCCGTGCCGCTGCTCGATATCGACGGCTGGGACGAGGAGCTGGCCGGCAGCCCGCACCGTTTCGAGGACTACACCGTCGGCGAGAAGATCGACCATGTCGACGCCATGACCATCGAGGAAGCCGAGCACCAGATGGCCACCCGCCTCTGGCAGAACACGGCCAAGGTGCACTTCAACCAGCATGAGCAGGGTCAGGGCCGCTTCGGCCGCCGTCTTGTCTATGGCGGCCATGTCATCTCGATCGCCCGCTCGCTCACCTTCAACGGTCTGGGCTCGGCCTTCCATGTGGCGGCCATCAATGGCGGCGCCCATGTGAACCCGAGCTTTGCCGGCGATACCATCTATGCGTGGTCGGAGATTCTCGACGCCGGCGAAATCCCGGGCCGCGAGGATGTGGGGGCGCTGCGCGTGCGCACCATCGCCACCAAGAACCGTCCCTGCGCCGATTTCCCCTACACCGGCGCCGATGGCCGGCCGGACCCCGCCGTGGTGCTGGATCTCGATTATTGGGTGCTGATGCCGCGCCGCTGATCCCGTCCCGCGGATCCGGACATGCAAAACGCCCCCGGTTCGGAACCCGAACCGGGGGCGTTGTCATTTATTCCTGGTGTCGGGCGCTGCTATCCCGGGTTCGGGACGCTGGCGCCTCAGCCTTCAAAAGCGGGGCCGCGCGGATTGGGCTGGCGCTTCTCAGCCTGCCATTTCTGCATCAGCGTCTCCAGCTCGGCATCGGGCTTTTCCGGCAGGGTGACGCGGACCGTCACCAGCAGGTTGCCGTGGCCGCCATCCGGAGTGCGGAGGCCCTTGCCCTTCAGCCGCATGGTGCGCCCGCCGCTGGTGCCGGGCGGAATGGTGAGGCCGACCGCGCCCTCAAGCGTCGGCACCCGCACCTTGGTGCCCAGCACGGCTTCATCCAGCGTCAGCGGCAGGTCGATCCGGAGGTCGTCGCCCTCCACCGTGAACAGCGGATCGGCGGCGAGCTTCACCGTCACCAGCGCATCCCCGGGCGGGCCGCCGAAGGGCGAGGGGTGGCCCTGACCGCGCAGGCGGAACGGATCCCCCGGCCGCACCCCCTTGGGGATGGAGACGTCGACCGTCTTGCCATTGGGCAGGGTCACCCGGGCCTTGGCGCCGGTTGACCAGTCGCGCAGGCTCATGGTGACCGAAATCTCGGCGTCGCTGCCGCCCTCGGTGTCGCCATGGCCGGCTGCGGTGTGCGCGCCGGCGCCGCCGGCTGCCCCGCCCATGAATTCGCGCAGG
Source organism: Segnochrobactraceae bacterium EtOH-i3 (assembly GCA_050689115.1). Taxonomy (GTDB): domain Bacteria; phylum Pseudomonadota; class Alphaproteobacteria; order Rhizobiales; family Segnochrobactraceae; genus JBBSSF01. The sequence continues at coordinate 287,514 of JBOGCN010000003.1, forward strand.
ATGTCGTCGATGCCGCCGCCGCCCCCCCGGCCGCCGCCGGTGGAAAAGCGGAAGCCGCGCGGGCCGGCGCCGCCGCCGCGCCCGCCAAAGCCGCCGAAGCCCGCCCCGGGCCCGCCGCCGCCAAAGCCGCCGAAGCCGGCGCCCGGACCACCGGCGCCGCCCATGCCCTCAAAGCCGGTGAAGCGCGGCTTGCCCTCGGCGTCGATCTCGCCGCGGTCAAACTGCCCCCGCTTCTCCTTGTCGCCGAGGATCTCGTAGGCCTGATTGAGCTCGGAAAATTTCTCCTGGGCCTTGGGGTCGCTGGTGTTGCTGTCGGGGTGCAGCTTCTTGGCGAGCTTGCGGAAGGCGGACTTCACGTCCGATTCGCTGGCCGTCTTCTCGACCCCGAGCACCCGATAGGGATCACGCATGGTTTGGTCACTCCTGAGCGTCGTCACGCCCGTCGGCGCGGGGATCCGCCGGCCATCGCTGGCCCGGCCGGGTCCCGCCCGTGGCGCCCCGTCCCGACCCACGACGCATGCGGATTTCGGACCAGAGGACGCCGGTGAAAATTTGCCCCGGACCGCAGCCGTCCCGTGCGGCAACGGCGGATCCGGGCCTGTCGATGTGCATATGGGGTGCCTTAGGAAAATATGCCAGAGGCCCCGCTGCGGTCGCGAACAAGGGTAGCCCGTGGGACGGGGGCGTCAACTGGCGCGGGACTTGGCCGGTGGCGCCAGGTCGATGGCGGCGGCCGAAAGCGGGTGGTGCTCGGTGACCACCGAACGCAGCCGGTCGGCCTGCACATGGGTGTAGATCTCGGTGGTGGAGATGTCGGCGTGGCCGAGCAGCTCCTGCACCACCCGCAGATCCGCGCCATGGGCGAGCAGATGGCTGGCGAAGGCATGGCGCATGACATGGGGGGAGAGCCGGGCCGGTGGAATGCCGGCAGCGGCCCCCGCCGCCTTCAATTCCAGCGCGAAGCCCTGCCGGGTCAGGTGGCCGCTTTCGGAGGCTGCCGGGAACAGCCAGCGGCTGGCCGAGAGCCCGGCATGGGCACGGGCCTCCACATAAGCGCGCATGGCGCCCTGCGCCTTCTCGGTCAGGGGCACCAGCCGCTCCTTGGCGCCCTTGCCGCGCACGATCAGCACCGGCTCCTTCACCCGCGCCGCCGAGACGGGCAGGGACACCAGCTCGGAGACGCGCAGCCCGGTGGCATAGATGAGTTCCAGCAGGGCATTCAGCCGCAGCGCCTTGAGCCGCTCTCCCGGCGGCAGGTCGTCCCGGCCGGCCCGCTCCGCCACGCCGTCGAGCAGGCGGGAGACTTCCGTCTCGGACAGGATTTTCGGCAGCGGCCGGCGCTTCTTGGGCGAATCGACCCGGCCGGTGGGGTCGTCGTCGCGCACGCCCTCGCCATAGAGGAAGCGGTGAAACTGGCGAATGGCCGAGAGCTTGCGCGCCTGGGACGCGGCGGCAAGGCCGCGGGCGGCGAGATCGGCGAGGAAGGCGGCCATGTCGTCATGGTCGGCCTGATGCACGCTGCGGCCGCGGCTGGCGAGGAAGCCGGCGAAATCGTCGAGATCGCGGGTGTAGGCGGCCAGCGTGTTGAGGCTGGCGCCCCGCTCCACCGACAGGGATTCGAGGAAGGCTTCCACATGCTCGGATCCGGCCATGGGGCTGTTCTCTCCGCGAGACACGACACCGCCCGCAGGTCACGGGGACCGGCGGGCGGGGGAAGTGTAGGCGCGGGAGGGATGCGGTCCGGTTAAGGCGGGGTGTC
>JBOGCN010000004.1:0-263950 GCA_050689115.1 Segnochrobactraceae bacterium EtOH-i3
AGGTCCTTGAAAAGGATCCTTTGGTATGCCGGTGCGGATTTCTCATGTCCTTGGGGCAGATGAGAAATCCGCTGTCCTTCAGGCGCATGGTGCGGTCAGCACTTCATGCGCCTGGTATGATACCGATCGGCCGGGGGCAGCCCCGGCCGTACGCCCCCAAATGCAAACGGCCCGCCGGGATCCCCGGGCGGGCCGTTTTTCTGTGCGTGCTCTGGCTGCGGGGAGGGGATCAGTCCTCCAGCGGGCGGGCCTCGTCGGGCAGCATGATCGGGATGCCGTCGCGGATCGGGAAGGCCAGCTTGGCGGCGCGCGAGATCAGCTCCTGCTTCTCGGCATCATAGACGAGGGTCGTCTTGGTCAGCGGGCAGACGAGAAGCTCCAGAAGCTTCGGATCCACCGGATGCGGGGCGCGGGGCGTATCGGTCATCGGATCATCTCAGTTCAGCGGCCGGGAATCGGTGCCGGTCTTGTGGGCGAGCGTCATCTCGGTGATGGCGATCAGGGTATCGGCGCGCTTCTTCAGGCTGTCGGCTTCCAGCAGCGCCTGCTTTTCCGGCGCGCCATAGGGGCTCATCATCGAGAGCGCGTTGACGAGGGTCTCGTTGCCGGCCTGCTCGACGCTGTTCCAGTCTGCCTCCATGTCGTTGGCGTCCAGAAAGGCGCGGAAGGTGCGGATCACCGCGTCCCGGTCCACCTTGTCCTCGCCGAGACGGGAGACGAAATCCGCGGCGAAGGGCTCCGCGTCGATGCGGAACATGCGGTAGGGCGTGGGCGAGCGCATCTCCTCCACCAGCTTCACCCGGGACACCCCGGTGAGCGTGATGAGGCAGCGGCCTTCCTGGGTTTCCTGAAAGGCGGTGACGAGGCCGACGCAGCCGATGTCGCACAGCGGCGGGTTGCCGGCGAGATCCACCTCGCCGGCATCGAAGCGCGGCTGGACCATCACGATCAGCCGGTCGGTGCGGAAGGCCGCCTCCATCATGGACAGGTAGCGCGGTTCGAAGATGTTGAGCGGAAGGTTGCCGCGCGGCAGCAGGAGCACCCCGTTGAGGGGGAACACCGGCACGACGGCGGGCAGGTCCGCCGGCTTGCGATAGCGCAGGGATCCGAACGTCATGTTCCCTCCTGGGTCCCGGAAGAAAGCGGACGGGGATCCGGTGACCCCGGGACCGGCGGGCCCAAGGGCGCGCCGGCCGGAGGATCTCCGGGACGGGTCAGGAGAACAGCACCGTGGACAGCTTGCGCCGGCCGGCCGCCGTCAGCGGATCCTTCGGACCCCACGCCTCGAAGAACTGCAGAAGCTGCTTGCGGGCGGCTTCCTCGTTCCACGTGCGGTCGCGGCGGAACAGCTCGATCAGATGCTCGACGGCGGCTTCCCGGTGGCCCTTGGCATTGAGGGCCAGCGCCAGATCATAGCGGGCCTGATGATCGTTGGGATCCACCATCACCCGGCTTTCCAGCTCGGCGAAGTCGCCGAGGGCGGCGGCCTGCTCGGCAAGCTTGATGGCCGCCTGGGCGGCCTTGACGGCGGGATCGTTGGCCTTGTCGGCCGGGATCTCGGCGAGGGTCTCCTTGGCCCCCTCCAGATCGCCGGCGGCCAGCGCCGTCTGGGCGAGGCCGGCCAGCGCCGGAATATTTTCCGGATCGCCCTGCAGCACCGCCGCATAAAGCTGCATGGAGGCTTCCAGATGACCGGCGACGCGGGCCGCTTCGGCCTCCTGCAGCAGGAGGGCCGGATCCGGCTGGCCCGGCGCGCCGCCACCGGGGCCGGCGATCTTGTCGATGAAGGCGACGATCTGGGATTCCGGCAGGGCGCCCATGAAGCCATCCACCGGCTGGCCGCCCTTGAAGGCGACGACGGCGGGGATGGAGCGGATGCCAAGCTGGCCGGCCACTTCCGGATGCTCGTCGATGTTCATCTTGACGAGCTTCACCCGGCCCCTGGACTGGGTGACGACCTTCTCGATCACCGGGGCGAGCTGCTTGCACGGGCCGCACCACGGCGCCCAGAAATCCACGAGCACCGGCACATCGCGGGAGGCGTCCAGCACGTCGCGGGCGAAGGTCTGGGTGGTGGTGTCGACGATGGCAGCGCCCCCGGCAGAGGCCGGCGCGGCAGGACCGGGGGCCGCCGGACGGCCGGTCCCGAACAGGTTCGACAGTTGGCTCATCGCTGTTCCGTCCCTTGCGGAAAAGATGTGACCGGACCCGCGCCGGACCCGGTGCGTTCGGCGAATCCTTGTCCGGGAAGCCGCGCCGGAACACAAGAGCCGAAACCGCATCGGCGTCCGGCGAGGCCGGATGAAGGCGGGCCCGCGAACCATCGCCGGAGGGCGGCGGCGCACGGGCGTTGGCCCCCAAGATGGGACGGCGCCGGAAGAATTACAAATGCGCGATGCCGTCGCGGTCCGCGTTCCGGTGTCGGCGGGGGCAGGGCGGGCGGATTTCTCCACAGCGTAGAATCGCTTGGCGGCCCCGCCACTCTTTCGGCGGCTTCGTCGGCATGATACCCGCATGGAATGAAGAAGCGGCCGGCAGGCCCGTCCGACAGGCGCGTATTTCGCCTGTCCGGCCCTGCCGCCGGAGGCCGGAACATGCGTAACGTGAATTCGGACATCCGCCCGTCGGCGACCCCTCTGGAAATGCCGGATCCCCTGCCGGATCTGGTGACCGATGGATTCGCGGCGCTTTCCGAGGCCGGATCCCTTCTGACCACCGCCCGGAGCCTGCGCCCCGCGCCGCGCCTGAAGCGGCTGTGCGAGGCCATCATCCAGCGCTCCGCCTTCCTCGGCCATCGCCTCATGATCGAGCGCGCCGGTCTCGATGGCGTCATCGACCAGCCGATGATCGCCGCCGAGCGTCGCCGCGCGTCGCACGCCGGCGTGCATGAGGTGGACGAGGCGGAATTTCTGGCGGCCGAAGCCTCTGAGGATGCCGAGACCCGCGCCGTCGAGCAGCGGCTGTCGTGGCTGGTCGGCCGTCTGGCCGCGCTGGAAGCCCGGCTCGCCCGGCTGACCAGCCCGGCGCCGGCCCGCGAGGCCCCGCGCCCGGTGGTGCACGCCCAGCGCGCCCGTCTGGCCGCCGCCTTCGGCGCTTTCGCGGTCTGAAATTCACTGAGATGTCCGGCCTGTTGCGCCCGGCGGGGAAGCCTCCGCCGGGTTTTTCGTGTCCGGAAGCAGGGGAGCCCGGAACCGGGAGGCGCGGGGCCTCCCGGCCGGAGCCGTCGGTGCAGGGGCCCGAGCCGGTCTCAGTGTCCGCTGTGGGCGTCACCGTCCGGCATCTGGTGGCCCTGCATGTCCGGGGTCCTGGCGGCCATCTTGTCGACGGCGAATTCCACGTTCACGGTGCCGGCATTCCTGAAGGTCACGGAGCCCGGGATCTTCTCGCCTTCCACCAGCGGCTTCTTCAGCTCCATGAACATGATGTGGAAGGAGCCGGGCTTCAGCTCCACGGTCTCGCCGGCCTTGATCGGCAGGCCGTCCTTCAGCGGGCGCATGGTCATGATGCCGTCGGTGACGGCCATTTCGTGGATTTCCACCCGGCCGGCGATCTCCGGCGCCGAGCCGGAGATGAGCACGTCATCGGTGGTGCCGGTGTTGGTGATCTTCATGAAGCCGCCGGCCACCTTGGCCGCCGGCGGGGTGGCGCGGGTCCACGGGTGGCTGATCTCGATGGCGCCGACCTTGTAGCCATGGGCGGCCGCGCCGAAGGCGAGGAGCGCACCGACGGCGGCGGTGGCAATCAGGGTGCCGGGGCGACGGAAAGAGGCGAGAATCGACATGGCAAGTCTGTCCTGAGAGAGCGCCGACGCGCGCGACCACACGCGGTCCGCGGCGGACGTCGGCAAGAGTGTCGGGATCTGAATGACGGGCGGCACCCGGAGGCGCCATCAGCTCAGGACTGGAGCGGCGGGGCCCGGGCCCGGTGCGCCCGGCGCGGCTCGGCCGGCGGCGGAATGAAGAGAGCGGTGGTCTCGATGCGGATGCCCGCCAGCGCCGGGCCGGGCAGGGCCGCCAGCTGGGGCGGCGGCGCGGCGGCACCGGGCGTCAGGCTGCCGGCAAAGCAGCAGGCATGGGGCTTGGTGGAATGGTCCGGCTGGGCCGGGTCCGTCAGCGGATTGCAGATGACGGAGCCGAAGAAGTCGCGCGCGCCGAGCAGGTGCACGGCGGCCGCACCCTGTCCCAGACCCACCAGCAGGGCCTGATAGACAAGGACCCAGGCGACCACGAAGACAATCGCGCCGGCAGGTCCGGAAGGGCGGGCAGACGGGCGCATCGTCGGGTCGGCGGCTCCTCGGGCGGCGTGCGGCGGCGCAGCTGCTGCCACACCTTCTGTCCCTCCCTCTAGCATCGGCCCGGGGGCAGGGGGAAGCGGCGGCCGGAGAGGACACATATAAACCCGCATCAAGTTGCGCTTCGGGTGCGCTTCCCCGTTCCGCGGGGGGAAGGTCGATGCTATGGAACGCGCCATGACGTTCAGCACAGACGCGACTGCCGACGACGCGGCGGCCGCCGGTCCGTTCGCCGCCGAAGTGGCGCGCCGGCGGACCTTCGCCATCATCTCCCACCCGGACGCGGGCAAGACCACGCTCACCGAGAAGATCCTGTTCTTCGGTGGCGCGATCCAGCTCGCCGGTGCCGTGCGCGCCAAGCGCGACCGCCGCTCCACCCGATCGGACTGGATGTCCATCGAGCGCGAGCGCGGCATCTCCGTCGTCACCTCGGTGATGACGTTCGATTATGATGGCAAGGTCTTCAACCTGCTCGACACCCCGGGCCATGAAGACTTCTCCGAGGACACCTATCGCACCCTGACGGCGGTCGATTCGGCCGTCATGGTCATCGACGCCGCCAAGGGCATCGAGGCGCGGACCCGCAAGCTGTTCGAGGTCTGCCGCCTGCGCGATATCCCGATCGTCACCTTCATCAACAAGATGGACCGGGAAGGCCGCGATCCCTTCGATCTCATGGACGAGATCGAGAAGACGCTGGCGCTCGACACAGCTCCGGTCACCTGGCCCATCGGCCGCGGCCGCGAGTTCCTCGGCACGCTGGACCGGGCCTCCGGCCGCATCCGCCTGATGAACGCCGCCGGCGAGGACGAGCGCATCGAGCGCACCGTCGACAGCCACGATGCCGCCGCCTTCGCCGCCGCCGTGCCCGAGGATCTGCGCGTCGCGCTGGAAACCGAGATGGAGCTGGTGGACGGCGCCTGTCCCGAGTTCGATCTCAAGGCCTTCCGCGAGGGCACGCTGACGCCGGTGCTGTTCGGCTCGGCGCTCAGGAATTTCGGCGTGCGCGACATCATCGACGCCATGGCGGCCTGGGCGCCGAGCCCGCGCGCCCAGACCACCAACAAGCGCGTGGTGGAAGCGGGCGAGGCCGGCATGACGGCCTTCGTGTTCAAGATTCAGGCGAACATGGATCCGAACCATCGCGACCGCATCGCCTTCGCCCGGGTGTGCTCGGGCAAGCTCTCGCGCGGCATGAAGGCCCTTCAGGTGCGCACCGGCAAGTTCGTCGGCCTGCACACGCCGCAGTTCTTCTTCGCCCAGGACCGCTCGATTGCCGAAGAAGCCTATGCCGGCGACGTCGTGGGCATCCCGAACCATGGCACGCTCCGGATCGGCGATACCCTGACCGAGGGCGAGGCCATCACCTTCACCGGCCTGCCGTCCTTCGCGCCGGAAATCCTGCGTCGCGTCCGCCTTGAGGACGCGATGAAGGCCAAGAAGATGAAGAGCGCCCTGCAGGAGCTGGCCGAGGAAGGCGTGGTGCAGATCTTCCAGCCGGTGGATGGCTCGCCCATCCTCGTCGGCGTGGTCGGGCCGCTGCAGCTCGACGTGCTGCAGAACCGGCTGGAGGCGGAATATGGCCTGCCGGTGCGCTTCGAGGTCAGCCAGTTTGCGCTGGCCCGCTGGATTTCCAGCGACGACAAGGTGGCGCTGGAGCGCTTCCAGACCGAGAAGCGCTCGGCGATCGCCACCGACGTGCATGGCGACCCGGTGTTCCTCGCCTCGTCGACGGTGAACCTGCAGCTCGCCGGCGAGTGGAACCCGTCCCTGCGCTTCACCGACACCAAGGAGAACCGGTTCGTCTGAGCCGGGTGCGGAAGCGCGCACGAGAAAAAAGACCCCCGGCGCGGGATGCGTGCCGGGGGTCTTTTCATTGTCGGAGCCGGCTCAGTGCCCGGGCGGGGGCGGCGGGGCGAAGAGGCCGGGGGCAGGCCCCGGAGGCGGGTCGTCGTTGCTTCCGCCGCGGCCGGGGCCGAAATCCGGCGCCGGCCTGATCTCGGCCCGCACCTCCGGCGTGGCGGCGGCGATGGCGTCGATGACCACGGCGGAGAAGTGCCGGTTGATGGCGGAGACGGCGGCATCCAGCCGGTCGGCAGCGGCATCCACCCTGGCGCGGTCAAAGTCCGGTGCGCGCAGTTCGCTCATGAAGGCCTGCCGGGCGGCGCGCATCTCGGCAAACACCGCCTTGCGCTCCGGCGCCGTGCGGTCCTTCTCCAGCCGGTCGCGGATCTCGTCGCGCAGCGGATCGGGGAAGGGGCGCAGCAGGCCGGCGAGCATGCGCCCGCCGCCGGGCTCGAAGGGCGGGCCCATGCTGCGCATGATCGCAAAGCCGCCGGCCGCACAGTTGAGGAGCAGGGAGACGGCCAGAAGCCCCAAGAGGATGAAAGACCATGGCTTCCGGATCGTCACAGCACGCCTCCGTCGTCATAGGTGAGTTCCAGCGCCAGCAGGGCCGACTCCTGATTGAGCGAGGCTTCATAGCTGGCCACGAGGCCGCCGGCGACAAAGCCGATCACCACCAGCGCACACGCCGCGGCCGCCAGCCGCCGTCCGGGATGGAACACCCATTCCTGACGCCGCGCCGCCACATGGGCAATCACCCGGCCGATGAGGGCCGAGGAGGTCTGGCGCTCGGAGGCGGGCACGGTCAGCAGGGCAGAGACCCGCCGGTCGCGGGCTTCGGCCTGATGAAACAGGGTGCGCGCGGCCGGATCCGTCTCGATCAGCAGTTCGGCGGCCAGCCGGCTTTCGCCGGGCCAGTGGCGCGGCTCGGTGCCAAAGGTGTCGAGCAGGCGGGCAAGATCGACAGGGGTCATCGGGGTGGTGGGGGTCATGGGGTGCCCTCCGGATCCGGTTCGCGCCGGGCGAGTTTTTCTCTGAGGGTGCGGCGCGCCCGCACCAGAAGCTGTTCGGCCGCGCCGACGCTGACGCCGAGCACGGTGGCGATTTCTGCCGTGGGCTTCTCGCTTTCGACAGCCAGCAGCAGCGCGGCGCGCTGGCGGGCGGGAAGCGCGGCAATATCCAGACGCACCGCGGCCAGCCGGGTGCGCACGGCCAGATCAGTCTCCTGATCCACCGTCGGATCCTCAATCTCGGCCGCTTCCTCAAGGCCCACCAGCCGGCGGATGCGGCGGCGGCGGTCCCGGTCGATGCAGCGGTTGAGGGCGATCCGGTGCAGATAGGTGGAGACCCGGGCGCCGCGCGGTTCATAGCGCTCGGCGGTGCGCCAGATCGTCCAGAAGGTCTCCTGCACGATCTCCTCGGCGTCCGCGGCATTGCCGAGAAAGCGCAGGCAGACGGCGCGCAGCCGTCCGCCATGGCGGCGCACGAGGTCGGCGAAGGCGCGCTGGTCGCCGGCGGCAATCGCCACCATCAGCGCCGCATCGGGATCGCTGCTCAGGTCCATGGGCGGGGTGCCTCCGGACAACGGGGACTCCTCTGGCGACCGGATCCGGGCTCCGGCACAAGGTGCCGGAGGGGATCCGCGGGGGCCGGCCGGCGGCTCATCGGGCCGGCGGCGGCTGGATGGCGGCGCCGGAACCCGGCGGCTTCATCCGGTCCTGCATCCGCGCCACGAACTGGTCGAACTCGACCCGGGTGATCCGGCCATCGCGGTCCAGATCGATGCGGACGAGCATCGGCATGTCCTGTTCGGCGAACTCGGCCCGGCTCACGCCGCCGGGCTTGTCGGCACCGATGCGGGCGGCATAGCGGGCAGCCGCCGCGGCGCGATCGGGACGACCCATGCCCGGGCCACCCTTGCCGGGGGCACCGGGGGGCGGGCCACCCGGACGCCCCATGCCCGGACCACCGGCCGGCGGGCCGCCTTCCGGCGGCATCGCTCCGGGCATGTCGCCCGGGCGCCCCGGACGAGCGAAGGCCTGTTCTATCTCGTCTTTCGTCAGCCGCCCATCCTTGTTGGCATCCATCGCATCGAAACGGCGCAGCTGGGCGGCCTTGCGCTCGGCAGCGTCGATGACGCCATCCCCGTTGGTGTCGAGGGTGTTGAAGATGTGGTCCGGGTTGGGGCCGCGCGGCCCGGGGGCCGGGCTCTGGCTGACGGCAAGCGCCGGCAGGGCGAGCACGCCGGCAAGGGCGACCGGAACGGCAAATCGCAGCAGGGGCGCACGGGCAGGGCGGGTCATGGATGGCCTCTCACGATCCGGAGTGACAGACGGGCCATTGGCCCTCGGGACGGAACAGGGCGCGCGCCGCCGGGCGGACCGGGGCGGGCGGTGATCCCCGAAGGCCGGGCGCGGCGCCGTCCGCCCGATCCGGGGATGCATGTCGGTTCTACGCGCTGTCCGCGGGTGTCCTACGCGCCGCCGGTGCGTCCATCGTCGGAGAGAAGACGGGGCTTCGCGAAGGCTTAACGATCCTCTCCTAGGACTGGATCCGATCAGCCCTTCTCTGCCGCCGCTCGCCCCATGCCCCCCCGGGGTGCGGCCGGCCCCGAGCCCGGAGCGCCCCTCCATGAGCGACGACATCGACCTGTCCGGTGACATCCTGCGGATGACGCTGGAGGACGCGGCCGAGGCCCATGCGGCGCTGGCCGCGGAAGTGCGCGAGCACAACATCCTCTATCATCAGAAGGATGCGCCGAGGATTTCGGATGCGGACTATGATGCGCTGCGCCGCCGGCTCGTGGCCATCGAAGACCGCTTCCCCGAGCTTGCCACAGCGGACAGCCCGAGTGCCGAGGTGGGGGCTGCGCCCGATGCCGCCTTCGGCCCGGTCACCCATGCGGTGCCGATGCTGTCGCTGGACAACGCCTTTTCCGATGGCGACGTCTCCGAGTTCGCCGGCCGCATCCGCCGGCATCTGAAGCTGACCGAGGATGTGCCGATCACCTACACGGCCGAGCCCAAGATCGACGGCCTCTCGCTGTCGCTCACCTATCGCGACCGCAAGCTGGTGACGGCGGCCACCCGGGGCGATGGCACCACCGGCGAGAATGTGACGGCCAACGCCCTGACCATCGCCGACATTCCGGACACCCTGCCCGGGGACGCCCCGGACGAGATCGAGATCCGCGGCGAAGTCTACATGCGCCATGACGAGTTTGCGGCGCTGAACGCCCGCATGCGCGCCGCCGGCGGCGAGAAGGCGCGGGTGTTCGCCAATCCCCGCAATGCCGCAGCGGGGTCACTGCGCCAGCTCAATCCGGAGATCACGAAGTCCCGGCCGCTGCATTTCTTCGCCTATGCCTGGGGCGCGCTGTCGGCGCCGGTGGCCGACACACAGCATGGCATGCTGGACAGGTTCAGGGCGTGGGGCTTTCCGGTCAATGATCGCACGACGCTCTGCCACTCGGTGGCGGAGCTGCTTGACGTCTATCGCGGGCTGGAGGCCGACCGGGCGCGGCTGGGCTATGACATCGACGGCGTCGTCTACAAGGTCGACGATCTCGGGCTTCAGAGGGAGCTGGGCTTCATCGCCCGAGCGCCGCGCTGGGCGATCGCCCACAAGTTCCCGGCCGAGCGCGCCACCACGGTGCTCAAGGATATTGAAATCCAGGTCGGCCGCACCGGCGCGCTGACGCCGGTGGCCAAGCTGGAGCCGGTGACGGTGGGCGGCGTCGTCGTCTCCAACGCCACCCTGCACAATGAGGACGAGATCGCCCGCAAGGACGTCCGCATCGGCGACACCGTGATCGTCCAGCGCGCCGGCGACGTCATTCCCCAGGTGGTGGCCGCGGTGCCGGAGCGCCGGCCGGAGGGGGCGGAGCCGTTCGTGTTCCCCCATCTCTGCCCGGTCTGCGGCAGCCATGCCGTGCGCGAGGTGAACGAGCGCACCGGCCATGTGGATGCGGTGCGCCGCTGCACCGGCGGCCTCATCTGCGCGGCCCAGGCGCGCGAGCGGCTGAAACACTTCGTTTCCCGCCGCGCCTTCGATATCGAGGGCCTCGGCGAAAAGCAGATCGAAGCCTTCTATGAGGACGGCCTGCTGCGCACCCCGGCGGACATTTTCACGCTGGCCGCCCGCGACCGGGCGTCGATGAAGAAGATCAGCGCCCGGGAGGGCTGGGGGCCGACCTCGGCGCGCAACCTGTTCCGGGCGATCGAGGCGCGCCGGCGCATCTCGCTGTCGCGCTTCCTGCACGCCCTCGGCATCCGCCATGTCGGCGAGGCAACCGCCAAGGCGCTGGCCCGCGGCTTCGGCTCACTGGCCCGGCTGGAGGAAATCGCCCTCAAGGCCACCGATCGCACTGATCCCGCCTGGGCGCTTTTGACGGCGGTCGATGGCGTCGGCGAGGTGGTGGGCGAAGCGGTGGTGGACTTCTTCGACGAGCCCCACAACCGCGAGATCCTCGCCGCCCTCGTGGCCGAGGTGACGGTGGAGGAAGAGACGGCGCCGGCCGCGGTCGCGGATTCTCCGGTGGCCGGCCAGACCATCGTGTTCACCGGAACCCTCGTGCGCATGACCCGGGACGAGGCCAAGGCCATGGCCGATGCGCTGGGGGCCAAGGCCTCGGAATCCGTGTCGCGCAAGACCCATCTGGTGGTCGCCGGCCCCGGCGCCGGCTCCAAGCTCAAGAAGGCGACGGAGCTGGGCATCCCCGTGATCGACGAGGACGCGTGGTTCGCGCTGGTCGGTGGCGCCGGCAAGGCGGATGCGCCGGCTGCCGCCGAGGGGGCAGAGCCTGCGGCGGAAACGCCGGCCGCGGACCCGCCGGAGGACGCGGGCGGCGCCGCCTGAGGCCGGCGCCGCGTCAGCCCTGGATGAGGCGGCCTTCGACGAGGGCCGCTGTCGTCTCGTCGCGGGAGCGCGGGGCGCCAAAATGATAGCCCTGGGCATAGTCGCAGCCGAGCTCGCGCAGCCACTGGGCCTGTCCGGCCTGCTCGACGCCTTCGGCGACCACGCAGATGCCGAGGCTGTGGCCAAGGCCGATGGTGGCCTGCACGATGGCGCCGTCGCGCTTGTCGGTCAGAAGCCCGGCGATGAAGCTGCGGTCGAGCTTGATGCGGTCGACGGTCAGGGTCTTCAGATGGCTGAAGGAGCCGAGGCCGATGCCGAAATCATCCAGCGAGATGGTGAGGCCGGCCCGCGACAGGGCGCGCAGCCGGTCGCGCAGCGCATCCGCATGGTTGGAAATCAGCACGTTGGCGGTGAGCTGCAGGTCCACATCCTCGGGCCGGATGCCGGCGGTCTCGATCCGCTCCAGAAGGTCGGGCACCATGGAGAGGGAGAGCAGCTGGGAGGTGGCGAGGTTGAAGCTTAGCCGGCCGACCGGCAGCCCGCGCCGGCGCCAGTCGGCGAGCGCGGCCAGCGCCTGGCGCTGCACCTGCTCGGCGAGCGCCGGCCCGAGGCCCATCTCGTCGGCCAGCGACAGAAAATGTTCCGGCGCGAGGATACCCCGCCGGGGATGATCCCAGCGCAGCAGCGCCTCCAGCATCGGCGGTTCATCGCGGGACAGGCTGACCACCGGCTGGAAAAAGGCGAGGAAGCTGCCTGCGGCCAGCCCCTCGCGAATTTCGCCTTCGAGCTGGTTGCGTACCTCGAACTCGATGGCCATGCGCTCCTCGAAGCCCACCCAGCGGCCACGGCCGGTGGCCTTGGCGCGGTAGAGGGCCATGTCGGCATGGCGGGTGAGGTCGCGCACGGCGGTCTCGCGGTCGCGCGAGAGGGCATAGCCGGCGCTGGCCCCGCCGCAGAGCTGGCCGGGCCCATAGGGGATCGGCCGGCTGATGGCCGAGACCAGCCGGGCGGCGAGGCGATCCAGATCGCGCATGGAAATGTCGCCATCGCACAGGATGGCGAACTCGTCGCCGCCGATGCGGGCGGCGAAGTCCTGTGGCCCCAGACAATCCAGAATGCGCTGGCCGGCGGTGCGCAGGAACACGTCGCCGGCCTCGTGGCCGAAGGCGTCGTTGATTTCCTTCAGCCGGTCCAGATCGACGAGGATGAGGCCGACCGGGCTACGGGTGCGGGCGGTGCGCAGGCCGGCGCAGCGGTTCTGGAAGGAGTTGCGGTTGGGCAGGTCGGTGAGGGCGTCGCGCTCGGCGAGCCGTCGGATGGTCTCCTCGGCGCGGCGCCGCTCGGTTACGTTCCGGGTGGTTCCGATATAGCCGAGGAAGGTTCCGTCGAGATCGAAGCGCGGCTTGCCGCTGGATTCCAGCCACACCGTCGTTCCGGTGCGCGGATCGGAAAACTGGATGGGAAAGTCGCGAAAGGGCTCACGGGCGTGCAGCAGGCGCAGATGGGAGCGCCACATCGGATCCAGCTCCGGATCAATGCCCAGCACCTTCCAGATTGGTTGCCCGTTGACGCCGCGTGGCCAGGAGAAATCCGACAACCCGCCGCCGGAGACGAAATGCAGGCAGAATTCGGCGTCGGTTTCCCAGAATTCGTCGGCCGCCGTGCTCAGCATGTCCGAGAGCCGCTGCCGGGTGCGCTCCAGCTCGCCGGCGATTGCGGCGCGGTCGACGAGATCATCCGCCAGCCGCCGGGCGGTGCGCCGCAGCACCAGTTCGGAGCCGACGATTTCAGCGAGATCCTTCAGTAGGCTCCGGTCGCGGGGCGAGAACACGCGCGGTTTCGTGTCGGCGACGCAGAGGGTGCCGACCACGGTGCGCTCGGGCATGCGGATGGGGCAGCCGGCATAGAAGCGGATGCCGGGCGGACCGGTCACCGCCGGCAGGTCTTTTACCCGGTCATCCAGCCGGGCATCGGCAATGACGGTGAGATCGTCGCACAGGGCCGTCTGATGGCAGAGTGTCTGCTCCCGCGGCATCACGCCGACCGGCACCCCCACGGCGGCCTTCAGCCAGCGGTTCCGCGAATCGAGAAAGCCGATCTGGGCGATGGGGACCTGGAACAGGGCCGCCGCGATGCCGGCGATCCGGTCAAAGCTCCGCTCCGGCCCCGTCTCGAGAATGCCGAGCTCGGTCAGGGGGCTATCGGCGGGGAAGGGAGGCGGGTTGCGGGTGAGCCCCATGATGGTCCGGGCGGTGAGGGAAAGAGCGGGGCAAAAGAGCGGACGGCCCGCCGAGAGACAATCGCGATTGAAGCCGAAAGTTGCCGCGTTGCGCAATCCTTCCTGCCCGGCTGCCTGCCCGGCTCCCCTGTCACGCCCGGGTCCGGCGACAACCGCGTGCCCTTGGACTATGCTCGCGATCCGCAGCCCCGGCGATCGTCCTTTTACGGATGGGCCGCAAAAGAGCCGCCGGGCACAAGAGGATGTCAGATGACGGATCGGAGCACGCTGGAACGTCGCATCGACCAGGGCTCGGGGCGCACGGCGGCCGATCTGGTCATCAAGAATGTGCGCCTGTTCGATCTGGTGACCGGCGAACTGGTGCCGACAGACATTGCCATCTGTGATTCGGTGGTCGTCGGCACCTATGGCAGCTATCGCGGCACCCGGGAGGTGGAGGGCCGCGGCCGCATCGCCGTGCCCGGCTTCATCGACACCCACCTCCACGTTGAATCTTCCCTGATGACCCCGGCCGAGTTCGACCGGGTGGTGACGCCCCATGGCGTGACCACGGCCATCTGCGATCCCCACGAGATCGGCAACGTGCTCGGCTCCCCCGGCATCGAATGGGTGCTGGAGCAGGCGGCGGGCACGGTGATGGACCTGCGCGTCGCGCTGTCCTCCTGTGTGCCGGCCACCCACATGGAAACCTCCGGTGCCCGGCTGGAGGCTGCCGATCTGGCGCCGCTGCGCGCCCATCCTCAGGTCATCGGTCTGGCCGAGGTGATGAATTTCCCCGGGGTGATCCACAAGGATCCGGGCATGATGGAGAAGCTCGCCCTCTTCTCCGATGGCCACATGGATGGCCACGCGCCGCTGATGCGCGGCTACGATCTCAACGCCTATCTGGCCGCCGGCATCCGCACCGACCACGAGACCACCGGACCCGAGGAGGCGCTGGAGAAGATCCGCAAGGGCATGACCGTCCTCATCCGCGAGGGTTCGGTGTGCAAGGACCTGCACGCGCTGGCGCCGCTGCTGACCGTGCAGACATCGCCCTTCTTCGCCTTCTGCACCGATGACCGCAATCCGCTGGAAGTGGCGCGGGAAGGCCATATCGACTTCCTCATCCGCGAGGCGATTGCGCTGGGCGTGCCGCCGCTGGCCGCCTATCGCACCGCGTCGCTCTCGGCCGCCCAGGCCTTCGGGCTGAAGGGCCGCGGCCTCATCGCCCCGGGCTGGCGCGCCGACATTGCCCTGCTCGATGATCTGGCCGACTGCCGGGTGTCCGACGTGATTGCCGCCGGCCGTCTGGTCGGGCCGGAGCTGTTTGCCGCCCGCTCCATGCCGGCCCCCGTCGGCCTCGGCTCGGTGAAGGCGCGGCCGGTGACGGCGGCGGATTTTCGGGTGCCGGCTTCGGGCCCCACCGGCCCGGTGATGGGCATCCTGCCCGGCAAGATCCTGACCGAGCATCTGCGCCTGTCGCTGCCTTATCGGGACGGCGAGCGCTTCATCGATCCGGCGCAGGATGTGGCCAAGGTGGCGGTGATCGCCCGCCATGGCGTCAACGACAATATTGGCCGTGCCTTCGTGAAGGGCTTCGGGCTGACCCGCGGCGCCATCGCCTCGTCGGTCGGCCATGACAGCCACAATCTCTGCGTCGTCGGCGTCGACGATGGCGACATGGCGGTGGCCATCAACCGGCTGATTGCGCTGGGTGGCGGCTTTGTCGTCGTCGAAGGCGGCCGGGTGCTGGCGGAGCTGCCGCTGCCGGTGGCCGGCCTGATGAGCGTGGAGGATGGCGACACCATCGCCGCCCGTCTGGGCCCGCTGCGCGAGGCCGCCGCTGGCCTCGGCACGCCGCTGGCCGAACCCTTCCTGCAGATGGCCTTCCTGCCGCTGCCGGTGATCCCGCATCTGAAGATCACCGACAGGGGGCTGGTGGATGTCGACCGCTTCGAGCTGATCGCGGCCTGAGGAAATCCGGAAACGGAAGCGGCGGGGGAGGGCCCCCGCCGTGGGATTGGGATGTGCTCGGGTGGGCCGGGATCAGAAATCCCGGTCGGCGATGGTCTCGTGCTCGCGGAACTGCAGCCGGTAGAGCATGGCATAGACGCCATCGGCGGCAAGCAGCGTGTCGTGGGTGCCGGACTCCACCACCTTGCCGCGGTCCATGACGACAATCTTGTCGGCGGCGCGGATGGTGGCCAGACGGTGGGCGATGACCAGTGTCGTGCGTCCGACCTGAAGATCGGCCAGCGCCTTCTGGATGATCGACTCGGATTCCGCGTCCAGCGCGCTGGTGGCCTCGTCCAGCAGCAGGATCGGCGCATCCTTGAGGAAGGCCCGGGCCAGCGCCACCCGCTGCCGCTCGCCACCCGACAGCCGGGTGCCGCGATCGCCGAGCACGGTGTCGTAGCCCTTGGGCAGGCGGGTGATGAAGGCGTGGGCGTGGGCCGAGCGCGCCGCGGCCTCGATCTCCTCCCGGCTGGCGCCGGGCTTGCCGAGGGCAATGTTGGCCGCCACCGTGTCGTTGAACATCACCACATCCTGGGAGACGACGGCGATCGCCCCGCGCAGGGTGGAGAGCGTCACGCTGCGGGTCTCCTGCTCGTCGACCAGCACCGCGCCCTCGGTGACATCATAGAGCCGCGGCAACAGGCCGAGCAGGGTCGACTTGCCGGCCCCCGACCGGCCGACGATGGCCGTCACCTTGCCGCCCTCGGCTTCAATCGTCGTGCCGGACAGGCCCTCGGTGCCATCGGGATAGCGGAAGGTGACATCGCGGAAGGACACCGCGCCGGCGCGGATGGCCAGCGGCTTTGCATCCGGCGCGTCGACCACATGGGGGTTCTCGTCCAGCCGGGTATAGACGCGCACCAGCGCCGAGGATGCTTCCTGCAGCGCCACATTGAGGCTGCCGAGCGAGCGCATGGGCTGGGCGGCAATCAGGATGGCGCTGACGAAGCCGGTGAACTCGCCGACCGAGGAATTGCCGGAGATGATGCGCCAGCCGATGACCAGCAGCACGCCGGTGACGGCAAGGCCGCCCAGCGCTTCCAGGATCGGCTCCAGCCGGCCCTTCTGCTCGGCCGCCTTCACCTTGAGATCGCGCACCTCTTCAAACACCGTGTTGGCGCGGTCGTGCAGATAGGGCTCCAGCTTGTAGGCCTTCACCATCCGCGCCGCGCCGAAGGATTCCGAGATCAGGGTGGCCATCAGGCCAATCTGTTCCTGGGTGGTGGTGGCCACCCGGCGCACCCGCTTGCCGATGCGCTGCACCGGGATGGCGGCGGCCGGCGCCACGAGGAAGGCGATCAGCGACAGCTGCCAGTCGAGATAGACCATGGCGCAGAACAGGCCGAACACCGTCAGCATGTCGCGCACCAGCGTGGTGATCACCCGGGTGAGGGCGTCGCGGACATAGCCGATGTCGGTGGTGAAGCGCTGGGTCAGCGCGGCCGGGCTGTCGCGGGAAATCTGCGAGACGTCGGCGCCGAGCAGGTGGTCATAGAGCCGGCGCTGCAGGTCGGTCTCGATGCGGGAAATGGTGTCGTTGGTGAAGCGGACCTGCAGATAGAGCGCGAGGCCCTTCAGCGACGTCGTGCCGATGACGAGGATCGGCAAAGTGGAGAGGATCCACGGATTGCGCTCGGCCAGCGCGTCATAGGCCCAGTTGATGATGACCGGATAAAGCGCCGTCGAGCCCGCCACCAGGGCAATGAACACCATGATGAGGACGAGGCGCGGCCAGTAGGGGCGCACATGCTCGCGCCACAGCCGCATCACCAGCGGCCGGAGCGACTCGGAGCTGTCGTCCGTGAGGCGGGCGCGCAGGAATTTCAGCATCGGCCAACGATCCTTGCCTGTCCGGGCACCCAAGCGGCGCCCGCCCCCGGAGGGCGCCGGTCAGGCGGGGCTCCCTCAAGGGTCCGGTTTGGGCCTTCTTGTGGCCGATCGGGGGCCGGAAGTCCATCCGGCAACAGGCGCATCCCGCGGGTCGTCAGCCTCCGGGATCCCGGCGGCTGGCTCAGCTCCAGCCGCCATTGCGGGTGCGGTAGAACACATGCTGGCCGATCTGGCGCATGCGGTCCATGGTGCCGGCCCAGCGCGGCCGCACATAGGTGGCGTGATAATGGGTGGCCGAGCCGATTTCCTTCGCGGCCAGCGTCTCGGCGGCCATGTCGCTGGCGATGCGCTTCGCCTGCTCCCAGGCCGGGCCGGGCACGATGATGTCGGGCACGTCATCACAGGCGAACGAGAACTGGCAGGCATTCTTCCAGGCCCGGTTCTGGTAGACGACGCCGCACACCGAGGCCGGATAGGCGGGATTGCGCACCCGGTTCAGCACCACCTGACCGACGGCCACCTGTCCGTCGAAGGGCTCGCCGCGGGCCTCGAAATAGATCGCCTCGGCCAGACATTTCTGCTCCTCGGCGACTCCCACCGAAAGCGGCAGCCGATTGCGCAGCCACAGGAAGTCGCCATTTGCATCGCGCGGCGCATGGTCCGGCACCGGCGCCTCGCCCTCCGGATCCGTGCCCGGCGGCAGGCCGAACAGGGCGCGGAAGGGCGCCTCCAGATCGGCGCCATCGGCGGCATAGGCCGAGGCCAGCGACGCGCCGGCGGCAACCGCGCCGCTGGCCAGCCAGTCGGCATTTGGCGAGCGGGCCGAGGAGACGGCGACCAGATCCAGCGGCGCACCGGGGGCGGCGTCGCCCGCCTTGTCCGACTTGCGGCCCCTGGCAGGTGCTGCGGTGGCGGGAGCCTTCGGGGCCAGCACGGCGGCGATCTGCACCGCCGGCGTCGGCCGGATGAAGGCGACCCGGGGCAGCTCCCGGTCGGGCGCTGGTCGGGTGAGATCGGCGGCCAGCGCCAGCGTGCCGGCAGCGGGCATCAGGCCGGCCGGCCGTGCGATCACGGCGCTCCGCCGGTTGCCCTTGGCATTGCGGGCAGGGCCCGACTCGGCCGGTGGCAGCAGGGCATCGGGGGCAAGCGAGAGCGTCACGCCGTCCACCGCTTCGGCCCCGCGGGCGCCGCCCGAGAGCACCAGCCGGGTGCGGTCGTCGCCGGCCCGGGAGGCCGCGAGCGTCCCGCTGCCGCCGACGGATACCAGCACCCCGGCATCGCCCCGGGCAAAGCGGGCGATCAGCCAGCTCGTCAGATCCTGCGGCGCGATGCGGTCCGGGGTGATGACGAGAAGCAGCAGGCCGAGAACGAGGAGACGCAGACGCGCCGGCGCCACGGAGCGGCTGGGCAGCCGCCGTCGGGACGCGGGCGCCGGAGGACGCGGCCGGGGCGCGGGCTGCAGCGTCGGCCGGGGCCGGGCAGGCACCCGGGGGCCCCAGGGGCCCCGGTCCGGAAGTGCGGCGTGCACGGGGGCGCGGGCCGAAGCGGGATGTCCCGCCCCGTCCGGATGACGCGGGCTCGTCTGCATGAAGCCGGAGCTCCCGGAAATCCCCCGCATCGGCTGTCCGCCCGGCCACACGGGGCAGGGGCGGATCGCGGCCGTCCGGACACCGCGCGGGGGATCGCCACGGGCCCGGCAAGCACGGCCACCGGCGGAGCAGGTCCCCCTCAGGCGGGCGACTTCAGGCTCCGCGGCGGACCGCCGCGCCCCGGAACTTTCGGCGATCATCCTTTCCGGCCGGTTAATCGCCGGACGCGGGGGCGGGCCTGCCGGCCGGAGTGCAGACATGAAAAAGCCGGCCCGAAGGCCGGCTCGATCCCGGAGGCATCTTCTGCCGGACGCGGGGCGCGTGTGCGGCCTCCGGGCTCCGGCGAGGAGAGGGCGCTGCCGATCAGAACGGCAGGGGCAGCGGGATGCCCGGGCCGACGGCGCCATGCCAGCCATCCACCCAGCCATCCGGAACGGCATTGAGGGCCTGGGCAGCGACGGGGCCGGTGACGGAGTTGAGATAGGTCGGCGCACCCGGCACCGGCGGGCGCGAGGGCAGCACACCGGGGGTGTCGAGATTCACGCCGGGCAGGGAGGAATTGCCCTGGGGCGGCGGCGTGATGGTGATCACGGTCTGGGAATCCGGGGCGGCCTTGCCCATCTGGGCGGAGGCGCTGCCAGTGGCAGCAAGACCGGCACCGATCAGAAGCGCAAGACCCAGGCCCTGCACGACTGTCCGGGCACTCCGGCCGGCCATGAACCCGCTCATCATCGCGAATACTCCCACACCGCGTCACAAGATGCCGACCGAGCGCCGGCGAACGGGACCCGGGATAGTCCGGTCCCTCCGGATTCGCCAACCGTCCGGGCGGAGACGTCCGACCCGGACAGTTTGGACGAGAGCCCGGACAAGGCAAGTCCAAACATGTTCGAACAAGGGCACGGCGCCCCTTATGCGGGGGCGCCGTGCCCGAATCATCACGCTTTGTCGCCACATCCGATCCGGCGGGCGCGGGGCGCCTGCCGGGCCGGTGTCACGGCTCAGGCCTTGGCGAGAGCGGCCGAGAGGTTCTCGGAGATCTTGTCGAGGAAGCCGGTGGTCGACAGCCACTTCTGGTCGGCGCCGACGAGGAGGGCGAGGTCCTTCGTCATGTAGCCGGCCTCGACGGTGTCGACGCAGACCTTCTCCAGGGTGGCGGCGAAGGCGGCCAGCTCGGCGTTGTCGTCCAGCTTGGCGCGGTGGGAGAGACCACGGGTCCAGGCGAAGATGGAGGCGATCGAGTTGGTCGACGTCTCCTTGCCCTTCTGGTGCTCGCGATAGTGACGCGTCACCGTGCCGTGGGCGGCCTCGGCCTCGACGGTCTTGCCGTCCGGCGTCATCAGCACCGAGGTCATCAGGCCCAGCGAGCCGAAGCCCTGCGCCACGATGTCGGACTGCACGTCGCCATCATAGTTCTTGCAGGCCCAGACATAGCCGCCGGACCACTTCAGCGCCGAGGCCACCATGTCGTCGATCAGGCGGTGCTCGTAGGTGATCTTGCGCTTCTCGAACTCGGCCTTGAATTCGGCGTCGTAGACCTCCTGGAAGATGTCCTTGAAGCGGCCGTCATAGGCCTTCAGGATGGTGTTCTTCGTGGAGAGATAGACCGGATAGTTACGCATCAGGCCGTAGTTCAGCGACGCCCGGGCGAATTCGCGGATGGACTCATCCAGGTTGTACATCGCCATGGCAACGCCGGCGCCCGGGAAGGAATAGACTTCCTTCTCGATCTTGGTGCCGTCCTCGCCGACGAAGGAGATCGTCAGCTTGCCCTTGCCCGGCACCTTGAAGTCGGTGGCGCGGTACTGGTCGCCGAAGGCATGACGGCCGACGACGATCGGCTGGGTCCAGCCCGGAACCAGACGCGGCACGTTCTTGCAGATGATCGGCTCGCGGAAGATCACGCCGCCCAGGATGTTGCGGATGGTGCCGTTCGGCGACTTCCACATCTCCTTGAGGTTGAACTCCTTCACGCGGGCCTCGTCCGGCGTGATGGTGGCGCACTTCACGCCCACGCCCACCCGCTTGATGGCCTCGGCGGCCTCGACGGTCACCTTGTCGCCGGTGGCGTCGCGGTTCTCGACGGAGAGGTCATAATATTCCAGCGGGATGTCGAGATAGGGGTGGATCAGCTTGTCCTTGATGTAGGCCCAGATGATCCGGGTCATCTCGTCGCCGTCGAGCTCCACGACCGGATTCGCTACCTTGATCTTCGCCATCGGAATTCTCGACCTCGCGTCAGGAACAGAAGAGGACTGGGTGTAGATGAGAACGATTGAAATCGGCGCGGCAAGCCCCCGCGCGCCCGGCGGTCCTTGTAGCACCATGGCAATTTGAGGGTAAAGACGGATGCGCATCCGTCTTCCGTCAGCGACCCCATGCCTCAGCATTTTCGCCCGTGCCGGCCCGCGTCTTGCCGGGGCCCAAGATGATCCCGCCCGCGCCCGGCCGCAAAGACCGACAAAGGGCGGAGCGGCCCAAAGAACCCATGCGTGTGATCGGGCCGGACGGCGGCGGGAGAGCCCTTTCAAATGAAAAGGGGCAGCCGCAGCCGCCCCTTGAAAGGAAGTGTCCGTTGCCCGAGCCGTCAGTGAGCGGCGCGGGTGGTGAGCTTTTCGCCCGGGGTGCGCTCGGCCTTCAGGAGCCACAGGCCGACAAGGAAGCCGACCACGGAGATGGCGAGGATGTAGTGGGCCGGCGCCAGCTTGTCGAGCTGGAGCATCAGCGTCACGAACATCGGCGTCAGCCCGCCGAAGATGGCGTAGGAGACGTTGTAGGAGAAGGAGATGCCCGAGAAGCGGATCGCCGGCGGGAAGGCCTTCACCATCACGAAGGGCACGCCGCCGATGACGCCGACCACGAAGCCGGTGAGGCCATAGAGCGGGAACAGCAGCTCCGGCGAGGTGTGCAGGGTGGTGTAGAACAGATAGGTGGTGGCGGCGAGGACGAGGCTGCCGACCACGAAGAAGCGGCCGCCGCCGACCTTGTCGATGATGAGCCCCGAGAGGATGCAGCCCGCCGACAGGAACAGGGTCGCGATGCTGTTGGCCTCCAGCGAGGTCTTGGCATCGAAGCCATAGAGGGTCTGCAGGAAGGTCGGCGTCATCAGGATCACGGTGACGATGGAGGCCGACAGCATCCAGGTGAGCAGGATCGAGACGACCACGGCCGGGCGATGGTCGCGCACCACGGTCTTCAGCGGCAGCTCCTCGGCCAGCGCCTTCTTGGCCTCCATCTCCTTGAAGATCGGCGTCTCTTCCAGGAAGCGGCGCAGATAGACGGAGATCAGGCCGAACACGCCGCCGATGATGAACGGCAGACGCCACGCCCAGTCGAGGATTTCGGCCTTGGTGTAGGCGGTGGTCAGTGCCGTCGCGATCAGCGAGCCGATCAGGATGCCGGCGGTCAGACCGCAGGTGAGGATGCCCGTGGCATAGCCGATGCGCCTGGCCGGCACATGCTCGGCCACGAACACCCAGGCGCCGGGCACTTCGCCGCCGATGGCCGCGCCCTGGATGATGCGCATGAGCAGCAGCAGCAGCGGCGCCGCCAGCCCGATGGAGGCATGGGTGGGCAGCAGGCCGATGCCGAGAGTGGACAGCGCCATCATCAGGATCGACAGCGTGAACATGCGCTTGCGGCCGACGAGATCGCCAAAGTGGGCCATCAGGATGCCGCCGAGCGGGCGGGCCAGATAGCCGGCCGCGAACACGCCGAACACCTGCACCTGCCGCATCCACTCCGGCAGCTCCGGCGGGAAGAACAGCGCGCCCAGCGTCGTTACAAAGAAGACGAAAATGACGAAGTCGTAGAACTCGAGCGCTCCGCCGAGGGCGGAGAGCGCAAGCGTGCGGTAATCCTGTCGCGTCAGGGGGCGGACGGCGGGAGCGGCTGCGGAATCACGCATGGACATGAGGATACCGAAGGGGCGCCATACGGCGCGCCTGAGGATCGCCCGGGTTCTGTTGCGGCTCCGCAGCCCCGTTTTCGTCCGGCCGGTCGCGGCCGGAGGCAGAAACGGGGACAGGCGGGGGCCACGGCAGGATCCGGACGGGCTCCGCATGGGACCCGGAAAACGGAAAACAGACCACGCGGAGCCGGGATCTGGACGACGCACCGCTGGTCCGGCGGTTCCGCGCTCTCCGGTCCGTCAGGGGAGGGAGGGGGCCCGGTCCGGGGTGGTGGCTGTCCGGCGGCAATCTCCCGGTGGCGCGGTCGCCTCATCCCGGGAGGAGGGCCGGCGACCAGGTCCGGGGGTGGGTCTCGTGCGCCTTTCAGGTCTCTGGGTCAAGGGGAAATGGCCGCTTTGAGCCGGATTCGATTGCATTGGGCCGTGCCGCGGCTATAGTCCGCGCGCTTCGTGAGGGGTGAAGTCGGCCACGCCGCCGGTTCTGCCCGTTCATCCGGACCGACGATTCGAGGAACCTTTCATGTTCGTGACCCCGGCCTTTGCGCAGGCGGCGGGTGGTGGCTCTGACACCACTGCCATGCTGATGCAGTTCGTGCCGTTCGTGCTGATCTTCGCCATCATGTATTTCCTGATCATCCGCCCGCAGCGCCAGCGCGCCAAGGCCCATCAGGAGATGGTGAAGAACCTGCGCCGTGGCGACACCGTGCTGACCGCCGGCGGCTTCGTCGGGCGCATCCTCAAGGTCGTCGACGACAACGAGCTGCTGGTCGATATCGGCGAGAACGTGAAGGTGCGTCTGCTGCGCACCGCGGTGACCGAGGTTCGCGCCAAGGGCGAGCCGGTCAACGACAACGCCGCCTGAGGCTTTTTCGCGTTGGCGCCGGGGTCCGGCGCCCGCGCGTTGCTGTTTCCCCGTGCCGGATCTGCGCGGGGCTCTCCTTTTCTCCTCGCCTGCCTCCCGGGCGGGGAGGGCTGGGGCGCCCGCCGGTCCGGTCCTGTCGTGTGGCCGCAGTCTCCGGTGTCCGGGGTGGCCCCGCGTCCCACGTTCTCCCTCCGCGGAGTCTGACGCCCGATGCTCTATTTCTCGCGCTGGAAGATCACCCTCATTCTGGGCGTGGTGTTCGCGGCCATCGTCGTGGTGCTGCCGAACCTGTTTTCCGCCGCTACCGTGAAAGACTGGCCCGCCTTCCTGCCTCACAAGCAGATGGTGCTGGGCCTGGATCTTCAGGGCGGCGCCTATCTTCTTTACGAAGTCGACCGTCAGGATTACATGCAGAAGCGTCTGCGCACCACGCTTGGTGAAGCGCGCAACCTTCTGCGTGAGGAGCCGCGCATCGGCTATACCGGCCTCGGCATCGTCAACAATGGCGTGCAGCTGCGCCTGCGCGATCCGGCCCAGGCCCAGCTTGCCCGCGAGCGCCTGAAGGCGCTGGAGAATCCGCTGGCTGACACCCTGTTCGGCACGGCCAATGTCAACGAGTTCGCGGTCAACGTGGCCGATGACGGCCTCGTGCGCATCACCTTCACCGAGCAGGGCCTCAGCCGCCGCGTCCGCTCCATCGTCGACCAGTCCATCGGCGTCATCGGCCGCCGCGTCGACGAGCTCGGCACCGTCGATCCGTCGATCCAGCGTCAGGGCGAGGACCGCATCCTCGTGGAGGCGCCGGGTCTCGATGATCCGGAGCGGCTGAAGTCCGTCGTCGGCCAGACCGCCCAGCTGACCTTCCACCTGGTCGACACCAGCGTGAACACCCGGCAGGCCGTGGAAGGGCAGGTGCCGCCCGGCCGCATCGTGCTCTATTCCAACGAGACCGATCCGCCGACGCCCTATGTGGTGGAGGAGGAACCGCTGCTTTCCGGCGAGGACCTCGTGGACGCCCAGGCGGGCTTTGCGCCCCAGACCCGGGAGCCCATCGTCTCCTTCCGCTTCTCGACCGCCGGCGCGCGCAAGTTCGCCCAGGTGACCCAGCAGAATGTCGGCCGTCCCTTCGCCATCGTGCTCGATGACGAGGTGATTTCGGCCCCGGTGATCCGCGAGCCCATTCTTGGCGGCTCCGGCCAGATCTCCGGCAATTTCTCGGTGGAGAGCGCCAACGATCTCGCCGTGCTGCTGCGGGCCGGCGCGCTGCCTGCCCGTCTGACGGCGGTGGAGGAGCGCACCATCGGCCCGGGCCTCGGTGCCGATTCCATCGAGGCCGGCAAGATCGCGGCGCTGGTCGCCACCGTCGGCGTGTGCGCCTTCATGCTGGCGACCTATGGTCTCCTCGGCATGATGGCCAACATCGCGGTGATCGTGAACATCATCCTGATCTTCGCGATCGTCACGCTGCTCGGCGCCACCCTGACACTGCCCGGCATCGCCGGCATCGTGCTGACCGTCGGCACCGCGGTGGACTCCAACGTGCTGATCTATGAACGCATCCGCGAGGAGGCGCGGGCGGGCAAATCCGCCATCAGCGCCATCGACGCGGGCTTCCAGCGGGCACTGGCCACCATCGTCGACGCCAACGTGACGACGCTGATTGCCGCCCTCGTGCTGTTCTTCGTCGGCTCGGGCCCGATCCGCGGCTTCGCCATCACCCACGCCATCGGTGTTGCGACGACCATGTTCACCGCCGTCACCTTCACCCGTCTGATGGTCGCGACCTGGGTGCGCTGGCGGCGCCCCACCGCCATCACGCTCTGATCGGAAGAGGGACGAGATCATCATGCGTCATCTGCGCCTCATTCCGGACAACACCCGCTTCCGCTTCATGCGGGTGCGCTGGATCATCTTTCCGATCACCGCGGCCCTGTCGATCATCTCGGTTCTGGCCTTTGCCTTCATCGGTCCGAACTATGGCATCGACTTCCTCGGCGGTACCGTCATCGAGATCCAGACCAAGACCGGTCCGGCCGATATCGGCGATATCAGAGACACCCTCGGCGAGCTCAATCTCGGCGATGTGCAGGTGCAGGAGTTCGGTGCGCCGGACCATGTGCTGATCCGCATCGCCCAGCAGGAGGGCGGCGACGAGGCCCAGCAGCGGGCGGTGATTCTCGTCCGCGATGCCCTGGGCGATCAGGTCGACATGCGCCGCGTCGAGGTCGTCGGCCCGCGCGTGTCGGGGGAACTCGCCCGCAACGGCACCATCGCGCTTCTGGTCAGCCTTGGCGCGATCCTCATCTATGTCTGGTTCCGCTTCGAGTGGCAGTTCGCCGTCGGCGCCATCATCGCCACCCTGCACGACGTGCTGCTCACCCTCGGCGTCTATGTGCTGGTGCCGTTCGAGTTCAACCTGTCGAGCATCGCGGCGGTGCTGACCATTGTCGGCTTCTCGCTGAACGATACCGTCGTCGTCTATGACCGGGTGCGCGAGAATCTGCGCCGCTACAAGAAGATGTCGATGGAAGAGATTCTCGACCTCTCCATCAACGAGACCCTTGGCCGGACGATCATCACGGGTATCACCACCCTGATCGCGCTGGGGGCCCTGTTCATCTTCGGGTCGGAGCCGATCCGGTCGTTTACCTTCGCCATGCTGTTCGGCCTGATCGTCGGCACCTACTCGACGATCTACATCGCCGGCCCGATCCTGATCCACTTCAAGCTTCGCGCCGAGACGGTGGCGACGCCGGAGGAGATCAAGGCGAAGAAGGCCGCGGCCAAGGCCGAGGCGGACGCCAAGGGGAAGGCCTGATCATGGCCCCCCGCGGTTTCCGCGAGCCGGTGATCCGGGACCGGCACCTGCCCGAGCAGGTGCCGATCGACGCCTATGGCGCCGGCGGCTTCCGCTTCGCCGACATGTCCCATCGCGGCTCCATCCTGTGTCTGCCGAGCGGCATTCACGGCTGGGACGCGGTGGAGCCGGCGGACCTCGTGATTCCCGCCTTTGATCAGGTGGTGGCCGAGGCCGGCCAGATCCGCATGCTGCTGGTGGGCACCGGGGAATATCTGGTGCCCCTGCCGGAAGAGCTGCGCTGGCATCTGCGCGCTGCCGGTATCGGCGTCGACGTCATGTCGACCGGGGCGGCGGTGCACACCTACAACATCCTGCTCGACGAGCGCCGGCCGGTGGCTGCCGCGCTGCTGGCGGCATCATGAGCCTGCCGGGCGAACCGGTGGGCCCGGAGGCCGTGGCCGAGCTGGTGCGGGCGCAGAACCCGGACCGCTGGCGCGCGGCGCTGTTTGCCCCCGCCGACCGGCGGCCGGGCCTGATGGCGCTGGCGGCCTTCGATGTCGAGACTGCCCGGGTGCGGGCGGCGGCGCGCGAGGCGCTGCCCGGCGAAATCCGCCTGCAATGGTGGCGGGATGCGGTGCTGGGGGACGGCCATGGCGATGTCGGCGCCCATCCGGTGGCCGCCGAACTGCTGGCCGCCATCAGCCGGCATCATCTGCCGGCAGCCGCGCTGGCGGCCGTCGCCGAGGCGCGCATCTTCGATCTCTATGACGATCCCCTGCCGACCCTGACCGATCTGGAAGGCTATTGCGGCGAGACCTGGGGTGCGCTGACCCAGCTGGCCGCTCTCGTGCTGGCCGCGCCCGGCACGGATCCGGGCACCGGCACGGCGGCCGGCCACGCCGGCATCGCCCTCGGCATCACCGCCATCCTGCGCGCCCTGCCGCGACAGCTGGCGCTGGGGCAGAGCTTCCTGCCGGCCGATGTGCTTGCCCGCCATGGCGCCTCTGCCAGCGACTGGGCGGACGGCCGGGCCGGTGACGGGCTGAAATCCGTGGTCGGCGAGATGGCCGGCCACGCCCGGCATCATCTCGACCGGGTGCGGGCCCTGCTGCCGCGGCTGCCGCGGGCGACGCTGCCGGCCTTCCTGACGCTGGCCCTGGTGCCGGCGCGGCTGAAGCGGCTGGAGCGGGCCGGCTTCGATCCCTTTGCGGCCACGGACATCGGGCCCTTGGGCGCGCTTGTGGTGACAACCCGCGCGGCGCTTACCGCCCGCCTGCCGGGCTGAGTCGCTCCGGGCCCGCGTGGAGCCGAGCTCATCCTGTCCGGTCGATACGAAAAAGGCGACGGACTCGCATCCGCCGCCTTTTCTGTTGGGTTTCAGGTGTCCCGGTCTCAGGCCGGGGTGACCCGGCGCGGCGGGGTGTCCTCGGCGTCCAGATCTTCCGGCAGGCTTTCCTCGGGGACGACATGGTCGTCCGGCAGGTCCTCGGGCAGGGCGTCGAGACCCAGGTCCTCGGCAAGGAAGGCATCCTCGAAGCCGTCCAGTGCCCGGGAGGCAGGCGTGATGTCGGCAGCCGGAACGCTGTCCTCGCCGGGCAGTACTTCTGCCGCCAGAGCGGCCCCCATCAGGCGCTCCAGATCCAGATCGGCGATGAAGTCCTCGGCCTCGCCGACGGAGGCGTCGTCGGCCGCGACGTCGTCCAGCTCGAGAAGGGGGGCATCCGGCACGGGATCGGCGTCCGGCTCGACCGCGATTGCCTCGATCTCGCCGGGCAGGGTGTCGTCGTCGCTGACCGGCAGGCTGTCTTCGGTGACGATCTCGTCGGCCGAAATCAGCTCCGGATAGAGATCGCTGGCGTCGACTTCCGCAATCGCCGTCTCGGCATCCGTCAGGTCCTCGGGTGCGCCTTCCGGCTCGACAGAGAGGTCGGCATCCGGGGCGTCGGCGAGCGCGCTGTCGAGGGCGTCGTCGAGAAAGCCGATGTCGAAAGCGGGGGCCTCGGATATCTCGCCGGCGGTCTCGAGCAGCTCTTCGGTTTCCGCCGGAAGGCTCCCGTCATAGTCGGCAAGCCCGGCGACGGGGAGGTCGGCTTCGGTGGCGTGGCTCTCCGGCGCATCCGGGGCCGTGTCGTCGGCCAGCGCCGGGGCGGCAAGGGCGATGGCGGCGAGGCCGGCGGCGGCGGTCGCCGCTGCTGCCGTCGCGGCCTTCTCCGTCTTCTCGGCGCTCTTCTGGGCGCGGAACTCCACGGCCCAGCCCTCGCGCAGCGCCTGCCGGCCACGGGCCACCGCCAGGGCATCGGCGGGCACGTTGTCGGTCACCACCGAGCCCGAGGCGACGAAGGCACCGTCGCCGATGACCACCGGGGCCACCAGCGCCGAATTGGAGCCGATGAAGGCGTGAGAGCCGATATCGGTGTGATATTTGCCGAAGCCGTCATAATTGCAGGTGATGGTGCCGGCGCCGATATTGGCCCCGGCGCCGACCCGGGCGTCGCCGATATAGGTCAGATGATTGACCTTGGCGCCTTCCTCGACGCTGGAATTCTTGATCTCGACGAAGTTGCCCACCCGGGCGCCATCGGCCACATGGGTGCCGGGGCGCAGCCGCGCGAACGGACCGACGGACACGCCCTCACCGACGATGGCGCCTTCCAGATGGGAAAAGGCGTGGATGGTGGCACCATCGCCGATGACGACACCGGGGCCGAACACCACGTTCGGCTCCACCACGACGTCGCGGCCGAGAATGGTGTCGCAGGAGAACCAGACGGTTTCCGGTGCCACGAGGGTGACGCCGCCCGACAGCGCCGAGGCGCGGGCGCGGCGCTGGAACACGGCTTCGGCGGTGGAGAGCTGGGCGCGGTCATTGACCCCCAGCACCTCTTCCTCCGAGGCGATCTCGACGGACACCCGCAGACCGCGCTCGTTGGCGATTGCGACGGCATCGGTCAGGTAGAATTCGCGCTTGGCATTCTGGTCGGTGATGCCGTCGAGCAGGTCCGGCAGATTCTCGCCGCGGAAGCCGAGGATGCCGGAATTGCACAGCCGCACCATGCGCTCGGCGAGCCCTGCATCCTTCTCCTCGCGGATGGCGACGAGGCGGCCATTTTCGACCAGCAGCCGGCCATAGCCGGTGGGATCGACGGCCTCGAAGCCGACGACGACCAGATCCGAACCGCGGGCCAGCGCAGTGCGCACCCGGCGGATGGTTTCCGGACGGATGAGCGGGGCATCGCCGCACAGCACGATGACATCATCGGCGCCCGATTCCAGCGCCGGGCGGGCGCACAGCACGGCGTGGGCGGTGCCGCGGCGCTCCTCCTGGGTGTAGCAGACGCCATAGGGCACGGTGCGTTCCACCACCGGCCGCGTCGCCTCCTGGCCGTGGCCGAGGACGACGGCAATCCGGTCGGCGCCGGCCGTTTCGGCTGCGGTCAGCACATGGGCGAGCATCGGCCGGCCGCCCACCGGGTGCAGCACCTTGGGCAGGGCCGACCGCATCCGGGTGCCTTCGCCCGCGGCCAGCACGATGGCCAG
The DNA here is from genome assembly GCA_050689115.1 of Segnochrobactraceae bacterium EtOH-i3. Lineage (GTDB taxonomy): Bacteria > Pseudomonadota > Alphaproteobacteria > Rhizobiales > Segnochrobactraceae > JBBSSF01. Next base: position 29,759 of record JBOGCN010000004.1, read on the forward strand.
ACAGCTCCGATCAGTCATGCGCGCAACTCCACCTGTTCCGGCGCGGGCCCGGGCGCGTGCCCCGTCTCCGGGGAGGGGCCGGCGGTCTGCCGCCTCTCCTGCCCCACCGGTGTGGAGATTTCGCGACACCGCCGGCGGCCCATGCCGCGTCGATCCTCCGGCCAGCAGCCGGGAAATTATCCTGTCCGTGGCATTGGTCACGCCTCGTTCCCCGCGTCAAGTCCGCACGTAGCGGGGAAAGGAGGATGCCAGCCGGGTGGACGCCTTGATTTCGCCGTGCGGCTGAGGCGATCTGCATGCTGCGTCCGTGCCGCCCATGTCAGGTTGCCCCGCGCGATCCGCCCGCACCGCAAATCTGCCCGGCCCTTCGGGTGCCGGTCCGTCGTCCGGAGACCCCGTCTGATGTCGCTGATCCCCTCCGCGTCCCGCGTCCTGCTGCTGGCTGCGGTGTCTCTGGTGGCCGCTCCGGCCCTCGCCTTCCAGCCGACGGGCAATCCGGCGGCCGACCAGTTCCTCGCCAATGCCGAAGCCGGTGGCTGGGAGGCTGTGACCATCGGCCAGGTGACGGGCGATGATCAGGAAATCGTGCTGCAGAATGTCGCCGCCCAGATCACGGTGGACATGACGCCGCCGGCGCCCGAGCCGCAGAGCCCCGGCGAGGCCGCCGAGGCCGAGAAGCAGCCCGCGCCCCAGCCGGTGAGCGAGACCATCAACCTTGCCGTTGACCGCATCACGCTGACCGGCCCCGGTCTCGATGCCAATGGCCGGCGCACCTTCACCTCGGTGGTCTACAACGGCTTCGTGATGGCGAGCCCGGAAAGCCGCACAACCGTGCGTCTCGGCCGCACCGAGGGCGTGACCCTGCTGAACCCGGAGCAGATTGCCGGAGCGACCAAGGGGCCGGGCACCACGGTGACCCTGTTCAACCGGCTGACGGCGGAAGATACGGTGGTGTCGCCCGATGGCGGCGTGCCGGTAACCGTGCGCGACATGCGCATGGAGAACTCCGCCTTCACGGATTCCTTCCCCACCGCCTCCAAGGTCTCCGCCACCGGCATCCAGGTGCCGACCGAAGCGCTGGAGCCCGATGTGCGCGCGCGCCTCAAGTCCATCGGCTATGACACCCTGAGCTTCGGCTTCGATGCCAGCTGGAACTGGGATGCCGCCACCGGCACCCTGAACCTGCCGAGCCTTGCCGTTTCCGGCGCCTCCATGGGCCGTCTCGATTTCTCGGCTGTCGTCGGTGGTGTCACTGACGAGAATGTGCGCGCCATGCAGTCCGGCGATCCCCAGACCACCATGGGTCTCCTGCAGAACATGACCGTCAAGTCGGCCAAGCTGCGCTTCGACAATCAGTCGATCGTCGAGCGGCTGATCGAATATTCTGCCAAGGATCAGGGCGTCACCCGGGATGTGCTGGTCGGCCAGCTGACGGCCGCGCTGCCGATGCTGCTGCAGCCGGTGCAGAATGCGGCCTTCTCGGCGGAGGTCTCCAAGGCCGTCGGCGAATTCCTGCGTCAGCCGCGCTCGCTGACCATCAGCGTGGCGCCGCAGAACCCGACGCCCTTCTTCCAGATCCTCGGCCTTGCCGCCATGGCGCCCCAGACCATCCCCCAGGCGCTGCAGCTCACGGTGACGGCGAACGAGTGATCGCTCGCAGAGCGGATTGCATCGGACAGATGGAGGGCGGCTTTCGGGCCGCCCTTTTCTTTTGCGGGGATGAGGGCAGGACGAAAAAGATCATGCGGCCGGCGGTGGCTCGTCCGGGTCGCTGCTGCGGGCGACCGGCAGCTTCCAGCCGCGCCACACTGCCAGCATCCGGAGCGAGAAGCAGAGGGCGAGGCCGACGAGGGCGGTGGGTGTCGCGGGCATGCCGGTGACCCATCCGCCGACGACCACGGCCGCGCCGCAGAGCGCTGCGACGGCATAGATTTCCGCCTTCAGCACCACCGGCACTTCGGCCGCCAGCACATCGCGCACCATGCCGCCGCCGATGCCGGTGACCATGCCGAGGAGCGCCGCCATGACCGGCGGCACGCCATAGGCCAGTGCCTTGGCGGCGCCGGCGACGGCGAAGGTGCCGAGCCCCGCGGCATCGAATACCTGCACCGGCGAGTCGAGCCGGGCGACGAGCCGCGGGAAGAAGAAGGTGAACAGCCCCGCCGCGACCGACAGCATCAGCGGCTTGGTGCTGGCAACCGAGGCCGGCGGCACCGCACCGATCAGCAGGTCGCGCATGATGCCGCCGGAGGTGGCTGTGACAAAGGCGAGCACCAGCACTCCGAACAGATCCATCCGCTGTCGCACCGCCACCAGCGCCCCGGAGAGCGCGAAGACGATCGTGCCGATGAGATCAAGGGAATAGATCAGCGGATTGGGCGACATGGGGACCCTGGTTGCGCGAAAGCTGTCGGCGGGTGGTGTCCGATCCGGGTGACAGGGCGAAGGGGTGTAAAAGCGAAAAAATACACCCAAAACGGGCATTATGCCCGCGCGCCTTTTCCATAACCCTTCATATCCACTACCTTTGGTTTTGCCATAATGGCTTGGTTGTGGAGCGTTCACGGCGCGCAGGCCATGGGGGATGCGTCAATGGTCGACTACCTTGAAAAGATCCCAAATCCATCAAAAACGGGCATCAATCAGGGCCTGACAAGCCCTTCTGCCGCATATATGGAATCAATTCTTGGCGAGCCAAGAGAGAGTTACACGGGCGAGTGTCAAGAACCTGATAATCCCTCCTTCAAGGCGTTGATTACGACACGGAAGGTTGGGCCCATCAAGGCGACCGGGCTGTCTGCCGCTCTGTCGTCTCTCGATAGTATCTTCTCGGATGTCAAGAATGAACTGCCCGATTTGTATGCCCTGATTGGCAATGCAGGAATGCTGTGCTGTCGTTACAAGAGAATCAAGGGCAAGGTTGTCAAGCAGCCGTCAAACCATTCATGGGGGACGGCGATCGACATCAAGCTTGGTGGTGTTCTTGATACTCAGGGTGATGGGAAAACACTGCGTGGACTCATGATTCTGGCTCACTACTTCAATGCGCATGGTTGGTACTGGGGAGCCTCCTTCCCGACCGAAGATGCGATGCATTTTGAAGTGGCGCGTGAGACGCTGGCGAAGTGGAGCCAGGCGGGGCTTTTTTCGAGTTGAGACGAACCGGTTGAGCCGAATGAGTCACGCCAAGGCACAGGGGGGGGCAAGAGACCGGAAATATGTCCTTTCCTGAAACACCAGAGTGCCTGAAGCGCACTCTGGTGTTGGCAGAAAGAGGCATTTTTCGGAGGGCAGGCTTCAACAGCACCTGTTGTCGGCGACGCCCGGCCGGATCACTCCGCCGCCTTGCCCGCCGCTCCGGCTTCCACTGCGTCGAAGCCTGCCTCCGGGTCGCTTTCCAGCGCCCGGGCGCCCTGCTCGAACTGGAGCCGGGCGAGGCGGGCATAGAGGCCGCCGGCCTTGACCAGGGTGGCGTGGTCGCCGTCTTCCACGATCTGTCCGTGATCGAGGACGAGGATGCGGTCGGCCTTGAGCACGGTTGCCAGCCGGTGGGCGATCACCAGGGTGGTGCGGCCATGAGTGAGGCGTTCGAGGGCCGCCTGCACGGCGATCTCGCTTTCGGCATCCAGCGCGCTGGTGGCCTCGTCGAGCAGCAGCAGCGGCGCGTCTTCCAGAATGGCCCGGGCGATGGCCACCCGCTGGCGCTGGCCACCGGACAGCGTCACGCCGCGCTCGCCCACTTCGGTCTCGTAGCCGGCGGGCAGGGCGCGGATGAAGCCGTCGGCGTTGGCGGCGGCAGCGGCCTCCTCCACCTCGGCATCGCTGGCGCCAGGGCGACCGATGCGGATGTTCTCGCGCACGCTGCCGGCAAAGATGGTGACATCCTGCGGCACGATCGCCACCCGCCGGCGCAGATCCGTCGGATCGGCCGCGGGCAGGGCGATGCCGTCCAGCTCCACCTGACCGGCGGTCGGGTCGTAGAAGCGCAGCGCCAGATGGAACAGGGTGGACTTGCCGGCCCCGGACGGACCGACGATGGCCACCGTGCGCCCTGGCTGGACGGAAAAATCCACCCGATCGAGAATGGTGCGCTCGGGCGCGCCGGGATAGGCGAAGGAGACGCCGCGGAAGGCGATCTCGCCGCGGCCGGGCTCCGGCAGGCGCACGGGGGTGGCCGGCGCGGTGATGGCGGACTTTTCGGCCAGAAGCTCGCCCAGACGGCCGGCGGCGCCGGCTGCCAGAGATACCTCGCTCCACACCTGGGAGAGCTCGCCCAGCGCACCGGCGGCCAGCACCGAATAAAGCACGAACTGGCCGAGCTCGCCGGCGGTCATGGTGCCGGTCAGCACATTCCACGCCCCCATCCACAGCACCGCGACGATGCTGGCGAAGACGAAGAAGATGGCGACACCGGTCAGCCAGGCGCGGGCCTGCATGGCATCGCGGGCGGCCTCGAAGGCGGTCATCACCGAGCGCGAGAAGCGGCCGGCGGCAGCGTCCTCCCCGGTCAGCGCCTGCAGGGTGCGCACGGCGCCGATGGCTTCCGTCGCATAGGCCGAGGCATCGGCCAGCCGGTCCTGGGCCAGCCGCGAGCGCTGCTTCACCCGCCGGCCGAACACCACCAGCGGAATGACCACGAACGGGATGGCGATGAGCACCAGCGCCGACAGATGCGGGCTCGTCACCGCCATCATGGCGGCCGCCCCCAGAAACAGGAACAGGTTGCGCAGGGCCTGGGAGACCGTGGAGCCGACGGCGGCCTTGATCTGGGTGGTATCCGCCGTCAGCCGCGACACGATCTCGCCGGACAGCGTCCGGTCATAGAAGGCCGGCGACAGGCGGATGACATGGGCAAACACGTCCCGGCGCAGATCCGCCACCAGCTTTTCGCCGAGCCAGGTGACAAAATAGAAGCGCAACGCCGAGGCCAGCGCCAGCGTGGTGGCCAGCACCAGCAGCATGGCGAAATACTGGTTCACCAGCGCCTCGTCGCCCTGGGCAAAGCCATGGTCGATGATGCGTCGGAGCGCCATCGGCAGGGCCAGCGTCGAGAGAGTAGCCAGCATCAGCGCGCCAAGGGCGGCGGCGAGCTGGCCGGGATGACGCTTCAGATAGGGGGCGAGGAGCTTCAGGGGGCGCACGCCCGGCCGCGGAGCCGGACGTCCGGCGTCCGCCGATGCTTTTCTTCTTCTCACGGGTGTTCGCTTCCCTGTTCAGGCGGGCGGGCCGGCAGCATGTCGCGGGATGGACGGTTCCCGGCCGGGTTCTAGCGCCCGTTTCGCCCGGCGTCAGCAGATTTCGCCGCTGCGCGCCGCCTTGTCGAACCAGAGCGCCACATGATCCACGAACGCCCGCACCTTGCCGGAAAGATGGCGACGGTGGGGGTAGACCACATGGATGGCCGAGGCCGAGTTTTCATACTCGTCCAGAAAGGTGACGAGGCGGCCGGAGGCGAGATCCTCGCGCACGACGATATAGGGGATCTGGGCAAAGCCGAGGCCGGCCAGCGCCGCCAGCCGGGTGGCCGCCGGGCTGTTCACCTCCACCCGGCCGCGCACCGGCACGCTCACCCGGTGGCCATCCACCCGGTAGGTCCAGTTGGAGCGGTTGCGGGCGTTGGAATCGACGATGCAGGGCAGGTCCGTCAGGTCGCGCGGGGTCATCGGCGTGCCAAGCGTCGCCACGATGTCCGGCCGGGCGCAGGTGATGATGCGGAACGGCGCCAGGCGCCGCGAAATCAGCGAGGAATCCGCCAGCTCGGTGATGCGGATGGCGACGTCATAGCCTTCCTCCACCAGATCGACGAAGCGGTCGTCCAGGGTCATGGAGAGCTGGATGTGGGGCTCGGCCTGCAGGAACTCCATCACCACCTCGCCCAGAAGCCCGTCGCCAAGGGTGCGGGGGCCGGCCACCCGCAGCCGGCCGCGCGGCTCGCGGTGGGCGTCGGAAAGTCCGGATTCCAGGTCCTCGATGCGTTGCAGGATCTCGGCGGCTTCGCGATGATAGGACTGTCCGGCCTCCGTCAGGGAGAGCTGCCGGGTGGTGCGGTTCATCAGGCGGACGCCGAGGCTGTCCTCCAGCTCGCGCACATATTTGGAGATGAGCGCCTTGGAGCGGCCGAGCTTGCGGGCCGCCGCCGAGAAGCCGCCGGCTTCCACCACGGCCACGAAAGCCTGCATCCGGGCGAAGGCGTCCATGGTCGTTCACTCCATGTTGACAATCTGTTGTGCCGGACGCGAATTGTAACCCGGATCATTCGGGTGCAAAAGAGTTTCAGTTTCAGCCTGAGCGTCCTCCCCGCGCAGGCCGATTTTCCCTTTTTCTCCCCGGTTTTCGGAGTGGTGCCCCATGATTGATACCCGCACGGCCCCCTATGCGGCCTTCCTGCTGCGCGTTGCCCTCGGCCTGATGTTCTTCTCCCACGGCTTCATCATGAAGGTGATGGGCTTCGGCATCGCCGGCACTGTCGGTTTCTTCGGCTCGCTGGGCCTGCCGGCGATCATCGCCTATCTCACCATCCTGTTCGAAGTGGGCGGCGGCCTGTTCCTCATCCTCGGCATCGCCACCCGTCCGCTGGCCGCCATCGGCGCGCTGATCCTCGCCGGCGCCTGGATCACCGTGCACGCCTCCAAGGGCTGGATGGTCGGCGGCGGCGGCTGGGAATATGTCGGCTTCCTCACCGTGACCTCCATCGCCGTGGCGCTGCTCGGCTCGGGCGCCTTCGCGCTCGGCAACAAGTTCCTGCCCGGCAACAAGTTCATCGCCGGCTGATCGGGTCTTCTCTCCGGCCGGCGGGCTGATCCCGCCGCCGGAACCGTCCCCTTGAAAGGGCCGGTCCCGCTGTCCACCCTCTCTTCCCGGAGGGGCGCGACGGCAGGGCCGGCCCTTTTCGCGTCGGACGTGCTATCCTGAGACCCATGCGCTTTTCCCGTTCTCCGGGGCCGGCGCGGCAGCCATGCGGAGCGGGAGCGCGGGATGAACGACTGGCCGGACCTTGCCGGACGCCTGGTGACGGGCGGGCACGCTTTGGCCCTCCGGGTCTATTATGAGGACACCGACTTTTCCGGTGTCGTCTACCACGCCAATTATCTGCGCTTCTTCGAGCGCGGCCGCTCGGATTTCCTGCGCCTGCGCGGCATCGGCCACCGGGAGCTGGCCGCCGGCGTCCACGGCACGCCGCTCGCCTTCGTGGTGCGGGCGATGGAGCTCGATTTCCTGAAGCCCGCCCGCATCGACGACCTGCTGATCGTCGACACCCGCTTCGAGGCGATCTCCGGCGCGCGCATGGTGCTGGCCCAGAAGATCCTGCGCGGTGACGAGGTGCTGGTGACGGCCGGCGTCACCATCGCCCTCATCGACCCGACCACCGGCCGGCCCCAGCGCATTCCCGCGGCCGTGCGGGAAAAACTGGAAGCGGCGGACTGAGTACAATCTGCAAACGAAAAAAGGGGCGCCCCGCGGGACGCCCCTTTTCCGTGTCGCTCACTTGAAAGAGCTCTCAGGCCGGGGCCTGGATGCCGAGGCGCTGGTCGAGATAGTCCGAGCAGATCCCGATGAGATCGTCGACGCGATCCTCGAAGAAATGGTTGGCGCCGGGCACGATGCGGTGGTCAATGGTGATGCCGCGCTGGGTCTTCAGTTTGTCCACCAGTGCCTGGGTGTCCTTCTGGGGCACCACCTTGTCCACGTCGCCATTGATGATGAGGCCGGACGACGGGCAGGGGGCGAGGAAGGAGAAGTCATGCAGGTTCGCCGGCGGGGCGATCGACATGAAGCCTTCGATCTCCGGCCGGCGCATCAGCAGCTGCATGCCGATCCACGCGCCGAAGGAGAAGCCGGCGATCCAGCACGCCCGGGCATCCGGGTGCACGCTCTGCACCCAGTCCAGAGCGGCGGCGGCGTCGGACAGCTCGCCCTGGCCGTGGTCGAACGCGCCCTGGCTGCGGCCGACGCCGCGGAAATTGAAGCGCAGCACGGCAAAGCCGCGCTTCGCGAACATGTAGAACAGCTGGTAGACGATCTGGTTGTTCATCGTCCCGCCGAATTCCGGGTGCGGATGCAGCACCAGGGCGATCGGCGCCGAGCGGCGCTTGGCCGGCTGATACCGGCCTTCGATCCGGCCGGCAGGGCCGTTGAAGATCACTTCGGGCATTAAGGGCTCCGGAGCCTTCCGTTACATGATCCGTGCGCCGACCGGGCAGGCGGCCGCGGTCGGGACGGGTCGTCGCATCGCTGCCGGCGTCCGCTTCCTCCGGTCCGAATGCGACGGCAGATCCGCCAGGGGCGGAGCCGGTTGGCCGCATGGGGGTGGGAGGCGCGGGCGAGAGAGGATACAGCCGCAGGCAGCGCATGATCCGAACCGGGTCTTACCATGAGGCGGGGGGCGAATTACAAGCGTTCCGATTCGGAGACCCGCAGGTTTTGCAAGGCGCGGCCGGTTTTTGCCCGTCCGGCGCGGCACCACACGGCGGGACATCCTCCCGGGAGACGATCTGATGACCCATTCGGCCCCGCTTCAGGGCGGGCGCGTCTATCTCGACTGGAATGCGACGGCCCCGATTCTGCCGGCGGCGCGCGACGCCATGCTTGAGGCGCTGGCCCATCCCGGCAACGCCTCCGCCGTCCATGGCGATGGCCGCGCGGCCCGGGCCCGGGTGGAGGAGGCCCGCCGGGCGGTGGCCGATCTGACCGGCGCTGATTCGCGCGCCGTCACCTTCGTTTCCGGGGCGAGCGAGGCGAACATGACGGCGCTGGTGCCGGACATCGCCATCGACACTGAAACGCTTCTGTTTCCGCGTCTCCTGCATTCCGCGGTGGAGCACCCCTCCGTGATGGCCGGCGGACGCTTCGCCGCGGGGGATGTGCGGGTGATCCCCGTCGATTCGGCCGGCATCGTCGATCTCGCCGTGCTGGAGGTGGAAATCGCCCGGGCGGTCGCCGAGACCGGCCGGCCGCCGCTGGTCTCCCTGATGCTCGCCAACAACGAAACCGGCGTCCTCCAGCCGGTTCTGGCCGCCGCAGAGCTTGTTCACGCCGCCGGCGGCCTCCTCCATGTCGATGCCACCCAGGGCGCCGGCCGGGTACCGGTGACCCTTGCCGACACCGGCGCCGACCTGATGTCGCTGTCCGCCCACAAGATTGGCGGCCCCCAGGGCGTGGGCGCACTGGTGCGGCGGCGGGAAGGTATCAGGCCGCGGCCGCTGATTGCCGGTGGCGGGCAGGAGGGGAGGGCGCGCGCCGGCACGGAAAATGTCGCCGCGATCGCCGGATTCGGTGCCGCCAGCCGGGAAGCACTGGCGCAACTTTCTCGAATGAGCCAAATTCAAGCTGCGAGGGACTGGCTGGAAGAGCGCGTACGCCTTATGTGTCCGGACGTGGTGGTTTTCGGCGCGGATGTGCCGAGGCTCGCCAACACCTCGGCGGTGGCGCTTCAGGGCGTTCCGGCCGAGCTGGCCCTGATTGCGCTGGATCTGGCGGGCATCTCGGTGTCCTCGGGGTCGGCGTGCTCGTCGGGCAAGGTCGCGGTGTCCCATGTGCTGGCTGCCATGGGGGTGGCGCCCGATCTGGCGCGGTGCGGCCTTCGGGTCAGTCTCGGGTCCACGACGACCCGGGCGGATCTGGAGCGCTTTCTGGCCGCCTTCCGGGCACTTGTCAGCCGGATGCGGCCGGCGGCGCTGGCGGAAAGCCCCGGTTCCGGGGCGTGAGAACAACAGGCGGGACCGGCTCCGGCAAACGGGGCAGGTCCGGCCGGACATGTCGGTTTGAGGCTGGCCGGGGTCCCGAGGGCTTGGGGCCCGGGCCGGGTGGTGTTTCGCTCGAAATACCCGCGGTCCTTGAAACCGCGGTGCGATGGAGAGACTTATGCCCGCAGTGCGCGAGACGGTCGAGCGCGTGAGCGCCATCGACGTCGATCAGTATAAATATGGCTTCGTCACCGACATCGAGTCGGACAGGGCGCCTGTCGGTCTCGATGCCGACACGATCCGCTTCATTTCCGCCAAGAAAAACGAGCCCCAGTGGATGCTCGACTGGCGGCTGGAAGCGTTCGAGCGCTGGCAGAGCATGGAAGAGCCGACCTGGGCGCGGGTCAGCTACCCGAAGATCGATTTTCAGGCGCTCTCCTATTATGCCGCCCCGAAGACGACCCCGGGCCCCAAGAGCCTGGACGAGGTCGATCCGGAGCTGCTTCGGACCTACGAGAAGCTCGGCATTCCCCTGCGCGAGCGCGAAATCCTCGCCGGTGTCGAGGGCGCGGGCGCGCCGCGGGTGGCGGTCGACGCGGTGTTCGATTCCGTGTCGGTGGTCACCACCTTCCGGGCCGAGCTCGCCAAGGCCGGCGTCATCTTCTGCTCCATCTCGGAAGCCATCCGCGAGCATCCGGAGCTGGTGAAGAAATATCTGGGCTCCGTCGTTCCGGTCAGCGACAACTATTATGCGACGCTGAACTCGGCGGTGTTCTCGGACGGGTCCTTCGTCTACATCCCGCCGGGCGTGCGCTGCCCGATGGAGCTGTCGACCTATTTTCGCATCAACGAGCGCAACACCGGCCAGTTCGAGCGGACCCTCATCATCGCCGATGCCGGCGCCTATGTGTCCTATCTGGAAGGCTGCACCGCACCTCAGCGCGACGAGAACCAGCTGCATGCGGCAGTGGTCGAGCTGGTCGCGCTGGATGATGCCGAGATCAAGTACTCCACTGTCCAGAACTGGTATCCCGGCGACAAGGACGGCAAGGGCGGCATCTACAATTTCGTCACCAAGCGTGGCGACTGCCGCGGCCGCAATTCCAAGATTTCCTGGACCCAGGTGGAAACCGGGTCGGCGATCACGTGGAAATATCCGTCCTGCATCCTGCGCGGCGAGAATTCTCGCGGCGAATTCTATTCGATCGCGGTGTCGAACGGATATCAGCAGGTGGATTCCGGCACCAAGATGATCCATCTGGGGAAGAACACCTCCAGCCGCATCATCTCCAAGGGCATCTCGGCCGGGCGTTCCAACAACACCTATCGCGGGCTGGTCTCGGCCGGCCGGCGGGCGGAGGGGGCGCGCAATTTCACCCAGTGTGATTCGCTGCTGATCGGCAACCGCTGCGGCGCCCACACGGTGCCCTATATCGAGGCCAAGACCGCCTCGGCCGTGCTGGAGCATGAGGCGACCACGTCGAAGATTTCCGACGAGCAGATGTTCTACTGTCGCTCCCGCGGGATCCCGCCGGAAGAGGCGGTGGCGCTGATCGTCAACGGCTTCGTGCGCGATGTCATCCAGCAGCTCCCCATGGAGTTTGCGGTGGAAGCCCAGAAGCTCATCGGCATCAGCCTGGAAGGCAGCGTCGGCTGACGCTGCCGCCCGCCGGTTCTCCTTTTTCTCCCCCCGGCCGGGGAGGGGCAGCGCGAACGACCGTCCCGCCGCAGCCGCTCCCGCCGGGTTTCAATGGAAAGTTTCAGGGATCATGACCCAGCCGCTTCTCGTCATCGATGATCTGCACGCCCGCGTCGGCGACCGCGAGATCCTGAAGGGCCTCTCGCTCACGGTGAATGCCGGCGAGGTGCACGCCATCATGGGGCCGAACGGCTCCGGCAAGTCGACGCTGTCCTATGTGCTCTCCGGCAAGGAGGGCTACGAGGTCACCGGCGGCCGGGTGCTGTTCGACGGTGAGGACCTGCTGGAACTGGACACCGAGGAGCGGGCGTCCGCCGGCATCTTCCTGGCCCTCCAGTATCCGATCGAGATCCCGGGTGTCGCCAACATGACCTTCCTCAAGGCCGCGCTGAATTCCCAGCGCAAGGCCCGCGGGGAAGCGGAGCTGACCACGCCGGAATTCATGAAGACGGTGAAGGCGGCGGCCGAAAAGCTCGGCGTGCGGCCGGAAATGCTGAAGCGGCCGGTGAATGTCGGCTTCTCCGGCGGCGAGAAGAAGCGCAACGAGATTCTCCAGATGGCGCTGCTTCAGCCCAAGCTCTGCGTGCTCGACGAGACCGATTCCGGTCTCGACATCGACGCCCTCAAGGTGGTGTCCGATGGCGTGAACGCGCTGCGCGATCCCGGCCGCGGCATGATCGTCATCACCCATTATCAGCGCCTGCTCGACCATATCGTGCCCGATGTGATCCACGTTCTGGCCGGCGGCCGCATCGTGAAGACCGGCGGGCGGGAGCTGGCGGGCGAGCTGGAGGCGACGGGTTACGCCGCCTTCACCGGCCAGGCCGCGTGAGGGCTGCGGTCATGGCACTTGCACGCACCATCACCGCCACCCCGGCCGAGACCGCGCTCGATGCGCGTCTTGCCGGCCGCGGCGGGCTTGCGGCCGGGGCGCTGCCCCATCGCCGCATCGAGGCCTATCACTATACCGACCTGCGCACCCGCCTGACCGTCGTGCCCGACTGGGCGACGCTGGCCGAGCGCATCGCCGGCGCGAAGGCGCTGAAGATGCTGGTGCCGGGGGCTGCCCGGCTGATGCCGTCGGAATTCGGCTGGGTGCTCTCCCATGTGGTCGAGGGCATCAGCGTCGGTGCGGTCGAGGCCGAGCCGCTGCTGCCGGGTGGTCTGGCCGGGGAGGCGGAGGATCCGCTTGTCCTGCTCGGGCGCCGGCTGGCGCGGGATGGCGCGGAGATCCGCGTCGCCCCGGGCCGGACGCCGGACAGCCTGATCGAGATCGCCCATGCGGTTGCGGCCGATGGCCCGCGGCTCTCTGCCCAGCGCCACCGGGTGACCGTGGGCGCGGGCGCGACGGCGACCTTCGTCGAGCATCATGGCGGGGCGGGCAACCACCTGGCTTCCACCGTCATCGAGCTGGAAATCGAGGACGGCGCCACCGTCACCTGGGTGAAGCTGCAGGACGCGGCGGCCGGCGCCACCCATTTCGGCTCGCTGGTCACGCGGCTGGCGGCCAATGCCCGGCTGGATCATCTGACGGTGACCACCGGGGCGAAGCTCGCCCGCTCCCAGGCCTTCGTGCGCTTTGATGGCGCCGGTGCCCGGGCGGAGTTCGACACCGCGACGCTTGCCCGCGATGGCGCCCATATCGACACCACCCTGGTGGTGGACCATGCGGTGCCCGATGCGACCAGCGCCGAGCGCTTCCGCTCGGTGGTGGGCGAGAATGCGGCGGCGGTGGTGCAGGGGCGCATTCTGGTGCGGCCCGAGGCCCAGAAGACCGACGCCCGCATGATGACCCGGGCGCTGCTGGTGGCCGACACGGCGGAATCCTTCGCCAAGCCGGAGCTGGAAATCTTCGCCGATGACGTGCAGTGCGCCCATGGCGCGGCCTCGGGCAAGCTGGATCAGGAGGCGGTGTTCTATCTCCGCTCCCGCGGCGTGCCGCGCAAGGTCGCCGAGGCGATGATGGTGGAAGCCTTCCTCGTCGAGCCCATCGAGGGCGGCGATGTGGACGGTCAGGATCCGGTGCGGCAGGCGCTCGTCGCCCGTCTGCGCACGGCGCTGCACGGAGGAGAGACGGAATGAGCACCCGGTTTGACGTCGAGAAAGTCCGGGCGGATTTCCCGATCCTCGGCCTTGAGGTCCATGGCAAGCCGCTGACCTATCTGGACAACGGCGCCTCGGCCCAGAAGCCGACGGCGGTGCTGGACCGCATGATGCACGCCTACACGGCCGAATATGCCAACGTGCACCGCGGCCTGCATTATCTCTCCAATCTGGCCACCGATGCCTATGAGGCGGCGCGCGAGAGCGTGCGCCGGTTCCTCAATGCCGGCTCGGTGGACGAGATCGTGTTCACGCGCTCCTCCACCGAGGCGCTGAACCTGCTCGCCGCCTCCTATGGCGGGCTGGTGCTGAAGCCCGGCGATGAAGTGGTGATCTCCATCCTGGAGCATCACTCCAACATCGTGCCGTGGCATTTCCACCGCGAGCGCAATGGCGTGAAGATCGTGTGGGCGCCGGTGAAGGCCGACACCTCCTTCGATCTGGAGGCCTTCGAGGCCCTGCTGACGCCGCGCACGAAGATCGTCTCGATCACCCACATGTCCAATGTCACGGGCACCGTGGTTCCGATCCGCGAAGTCTGCGAGATCGCGCACGCCCGCGGCATCAAGGTGTTCGTGGATGGCAGCCAGGGCGCGGTGCATCTGCCGGTGGACGTTCAGGCGCTCGGCTGCGACGCCTATGTGATCACCGGCCACAAGCTCTATGGCCCCACGGGCATCGGGGCTCTCTGGGCGAAGCGCGAGCTGCTGGAAGAGATGCCGCCCTTCATGGGCGGCGGCGAGATGATCGAGACCGTCACCGAGGACGGCGTCATCTATGGCGGCGTTCCGCAGAAGTTCGAGGCCGGCACGCCGCCGATCGTGCAGGCGATCGGGCTGGGTGCGGCGGTCGATTATCTCACCGGCCTCGGCCGGGAGGCGATCCTCGCCCATGAGGAGGATCTGCGCGACTATGCCCACGAGCGGCTCGGCGCCCTCAATTATGTGACGATCTACGGCACGGCCCCGGGCAAGGGCGCCATCCTCTCCTTCGAGCTCGCCGGCGCCCACGCCCATGATGTGGCCACCGTGCTCGATCGCGAGGGGGTGGCGGTGCGGGCCGGCACGCACTGTGCCCTGCCGCTCCTCACCCGTCTGGGCGTCTCGGCCACCTGCCGGGCCTCCTTCGGGCTCTACAATACCCGCGCCGAGGTCGACCGTCTGGCCGCGGCCATTGAGAAGGCGCATCGCTTCTTCGCCTGAGGGCGGGGAGCAGCGAAGGAAAGGGTTCCCATTCATGGACCAGACCGGGGCGGTGAGCGACACGGAGACGGCAGCGACGGCTGCCAGCCCGGAAGTGCATGGCCACGCGCATGAGGACGGCACCGGGCTGACCCCGGAGCCGGGCTCCACCCTCCCGCCGGAGGAGCTGCAGCGGCTCACCGACGACATCATCGCCGCGCTCAAGACCGTCTACGACCCGGAAATCCCGGCCGACATCTACGAACTTGGCCTGATCTACCGGATCGACGTGGACGACGACCGCACGGTGAAGATCCGCATGACCCTGACCGCCCCGGGCTGCCCCGTCGCCGGCGAAATGCCGGGCTGGGTGCAGAACGCCGTCGGCACCGTGGAAGGCGTTGGCGACGTCCAGGTCGAGATCGTCTTCGATCCGCCTTGGGAACAGAGCCGCATGTCCGACGAAGCCCGGGCGGCGCTGGACTGGTATTGAAGGCTATCCGTGCCCATGTTTCGGGGGCGTTGCCCCCGAGCCCCGGGAGGCACAGCCTCCCGAACCCTCCAGTTTTTTGCCGCTCTTTCGACGCCGACCGGCGTCGCGCGGAGCGGTCCGGGGCGGCGAACCCGCCGCACCGGGCGTCTAGCGGAGCGGAAGCCTGAGGGCCCGGATGGGCCCGCCGGCGACTGAGGCTCGGAAAAGAAGCAGAGGTCCGGAGGCCCCCGGGGCTCCGGGCGGGTGTGGGCGGCAGCCCACCATTGCGGTCTCCGCAGGGGTGTGGTTTGCTGGTGCGAATGAATTGCAAAAGGAGCGGCACTCATGGCGATCGCGCGCAAGAAGTTCGCGGTGATGACGCTGACGGATGCGGCGGCCGGGCGGATCCGCGAGATCGTGGACGACAGTGATCCGCCGATCCGCGGTCTGCGGGTTGGCATCCGCAAGGGCGGCTGTGCGGGCATGGAGTACACGGTGGATCCGGTGACCGAGCCGGACCCGATGGATGATGTGGTCGAGGACAAGGGTGCCCGGGTGTGGGTGGATCCCAAGGCGGTGCTGTTCCTGCTCGGCACCGAGATGGATTTCCATGCCGACAAGTTTGGCGCCACCTTCGAGTTCCACAATCCCAATCAGGTTTCGGCCTGCGGCTGCGGCGAGTCCGTCGAGCTGAAGGCGGCGACCCTGCCGGAGTGATGGCAAAGGTCCTTGAAGAGGATCCTTTGCTATTCAGATGCGGATTTCTGATGCTCTTGGGGCAGATGGGAAATCCGCTGTTCTTCCGGCGCATGGTGCGGTCAGCACGTCGTGCGCCGGGCAGGCGATGCGCGACGGGGACGTGTGGAGCAGGTGCGCTTTCCCCTCCCGGTTCCTTTCCGGGAGGCGGGGGCGGGCCTAGGCTGATGGGCCCCGCCGGCTCTCCTTCCCCCCGGGCCGGATCGGGGTTTCCCGGGCAGATGCCCCCGACCCCGGTTCCCCCGAGTTCCCATGCCCCCCAAGCGTCTTGGTTTCTTCACGCGCCTGCTCGATGACGTGCCCGCCGTCGAGCGCTATCGCATTGCGCTCGACCAGATCCTCCTTGCCGACCGGCTGGGGTTCGACACCGCCTGGGTGGCGCAGCATCATTTTCATGCCGCCGAAGGCGGCCTGCCGTCGCCCTTTCCCTTTCTGGCCCATGTGGCGGCGCGCACGACCGGGATCCGGCTTGGCACCGGCGTGATCACCCTGCCGATGGAAAATCCGGTGCGGGTGGCCGAGGATGCGGCGGTGACGGATCTCCTGTCCGGTGGCCGGCTGGAGCTGGGCTTCGGCACCGGCGCGACGCCGGCCTCCTATCTGGCCTTCGGCATCGACCATTCGGAGCGTGGCGTCGTGCACGGCCGCAATCTGGCGACGGTGCGCGATGCCTTTGCCGGCCGGGCGCTGGGCCATGGCGAGAACCGGCTCTATCCCGAGGCGCCGTCGCTCGGCGACCGGATGTGGCAGGCGACCTTCTCGGTTGCCGGCGGCGAGTTTGCCGGGCGGGATGGCGACGGGCTGATGCTCTCGCGCACCCAGCCGCGGCCGAAAAACGGGCCGTGGATCCCGCTGGCGGAAATCCAGATCCCGATCATCGACGCCTATGAAGCGGCGCTGCCCGAGGGCCGGCCGTCGCGGATCATGGCCTCGCGCTCGCTGTTCGTGGCCGACAGCCGGGACGAGGCGATGGCCCTGGCCGAAACCGGCCTGACCAACGCCATCGCCGGCTTCCAGCGCAGCGGCTACCGTTTCCTCGGCCATTCGGTGGCGGAGCTGATCCAGACGCTGGATGTCCACATCGGCACCCCGGCCGAGGTGATCGACAGCTTGGCCGCCGATCCGGTGCTGGCGCGGGCCAGCGATATCGTGTTCCAGGTGCACAATGTCGATCCGCCGCCGGAAAAGGTGCGGCGCTCGCTGGAGCTGCTTGCAACCGAAGTCGCGCCGGCGCTTGGCTGGGGCGCGCGGCGGAGCGCCGCCTGATACCAAAGGATCCTTGGAAAGGATCCTTTGGTATGCCGATGCAGAATTCTCATGCCATTGAGGCATATGAGAATTCTGCTGCGCTTCAAGCGCTGAGGTGCGATCAGCACGTCGTGCGCTTGGCATAGTTGCCCACCCGGGATGGGTGCCATCCCGGGCGGTGCCCGCCGTCTGTCCGATATTAGCCCTTCCGGTTTTGATGATGTCCGTTTCCCTCCATTCTCTCACGGCTCTTGTCGGCGTCGATCATGCCGTGCTGCGGGTGCGTGATCTTGATGCGGCTGAAGCGCTGTGGCGTCGGCTGGGCTTCACCCTGACGCCGCGCGGCTTCCACACCGGCCGCGGCAGCGCCAACCACACCACGCCCTTCGCCGCCGGGGATTATCTGGAACTGCTGCACATTCCAGACGGCGCCGACACCACGCCCTATGGCGAGAAGCCGGTGGGGCCGCTGGCGGTGGCGCTCCGGGCCCGCGACGGGCAGGCGCTGCATGACGAGATCGTCGACCGCGGCTTCACCTTCGCCCCGCCGCGTCCGCTTGCCCGGCCGGTGACGGTGGACGGAACCGAGCACGCGGCGCGCTTCCTCACCGTGCCCATGCCCCAGGTGGGCATTGGCGAACTCAGCATTTTCGCCTGTCAGCATTTCACGCCGGAGCTGGTCTGGCGGCCGGAGTGGCAGGCCCACGCCAATGGCGTGACCGGGCTCGCCGGACTGCTGGCCGTGGCGGCGGATCTGGGCAGCCTTGCGGCGGCCTATGCGTCGCTGTTCGGCGATGATGCGGTGACTGCCACGGCGGACGGGCTCGCCGTGGCGCTCGGGCGCGGCCGGCTCTCCATCCTCACGCCAGAGGCCTTTGCCGCGCGCTTTCCCGGGCTCGACATCCCCGGTGACGCCGAGGCGGGGGTGTTTGCCGGGGTGACGCTGACGGCGGATCTCGCCCGGGCGGAGGCCGCCTTTGCCGCGGCCGGCGCCCGGGTGCAGACGCCCGCGCCCGGCCGTCTGGTGCTGGCGCCGGAGGAGACCGCGGGCGCGCTTCTGGAAATCGTGGCGGCCTGACCGGGGAGGGCGCGGCCGACCCGGTGTCGCCCTTTTGTCATGGCAGGTCCGCTTCGCCGGGAGGATGTGGAGGAGAGCCCCGCGGGCCGCTTGTCCACGCCCGGCCGGCTCCCCATAATGACGACGCGATGAAACCTGACTCGAAATTCTTTGACCGTATCCGGGTGAAGCCCAACCCTGCCGCCGCCGCGCGCACCAACGCGCCGCGCTGCGAATGGGAAGGCTGTGCCGATGCGGGCACCCACCGGGCGCCCAAGGGGCGCCAGCGGGAAGGACAATATTTCCATTTCTGCCTGAATCACGTCAAGCAGTACAACCAGTCTTATAATTATTTCGCCGGCATGACCGATGCGGCGGTGGCGGCCTTCCAGAAGGACTCCATCACCGGCCATCGGCCGACCTGGTCGACGGGGGTGAATGCGGCGTCCGACACCGGCCGGGAGCGGGCGGGCAAGTCGAATGTCCATCCGGGGCTGTTCGGGCTGGGGGCGGATCCGTTCGGCTTCATTCATGAGGTCGGGGCCAGTGGCAAGGCGCGGGCGCCGGAGCCGGCGCGCCGGCCGCTGACCGGGCCGGAGCGGCGCGCCTTTGAGACCTTCGATCTGCCGGAGACGGCGACGAAGGAGGAAATCCGCGCCCGCTACAAGCAGCTGGTGAAGCGTCACCACCCGGATGCCCATGGCGGCGACCGGGGAATGGAAGAGCGGTTGCGGCACATCATCCAGGCGCATGACGTGCTCAAGCGATCGGGATTCTGCTAAGGATCACGGGGAAGACGGAGGAGTCCCGGCAGCGGGGCTCTCCGCGCCCGGCTGTCATCCGGTGCCCCAAGGCGGGGGCCGGCCGGCGCCGGACGGCAGACCCAGGACAAGGCCTCGCCCCTGCCGGACGACCGGTCGGGACGGGGCAAAGGCCCGGGTGGCTCCAAGGCCGGTTGCCGGCCGGCGGGCCACCAGCGGAGCGGAACGGGGGACCGTTCTGTCCGGCCGGGTCGGAACACGGAAAGAAAGAACAGCGATGACCGAAACGCCCTCCGATCTGACCTCCCTGCCGGACATCAAGATTTCCATCCGGCAGGTGTTCGGCATCGACTCCGACCTGATGGTCCCCGCCTTTTCCGAGCCCAACGAGCATGTGCCCGATCTCGATCCGGACTATCTGTTCGATCGCGACACCACCCTCGCCATCCTCGCGGGCTTCGCCTACAACCGCCGCGTGATGGTGACCGGCTATCACGGCACCGGCAAGTCGACCCATATCGAGCAGGTCGCCGCCCGCCTCAACTGGCCGCTGATCCGCGTCAATCTCGACAGCCATGTCAGCCGCATCGATCTCGTCGGCAAGGACGCGATCGTGCTGAAGGATGGCAAGCAGATCACCGAGTTCCGCGACGGCATCCTGCCGTGGGCGCTGCAGACCAACACCGCCCTGGTGTTCGACGAATATGACGCCGGCCGTCCGGACGTGATGTTCGTCATCCAGCGCGTGCTGGAAGTGGCCGGCCGGCTGACGCTGCTTGACCAGAACCGGGTCATCCGCCCGCATCCGGCCTTCCGCCTGTTTTCCACCGCCAACACGGTCGGCCTTGGCGACACCTCGGGCCTCTATCACGGCACCCAGCAGATCAATCAGGGCCAGATGGACCGCTGGTCGATCGTGGTGACGCTGAACTATCTGCCCCACGACAAGGAAGTCGACATCATCCTGGCCAAGTCGGCCTCCTATCGCACGCCCCAGGGCAAGGAGAACGTGTCGCGCATGGTGCGGCTGGCCGACATGACCCGCAACGCCTTCATGAACGGCGATCTCTCCACCGTCATGAGCCCGCGCACCGTCATCACCTGGGCGGAAAATGCCGAGATCTTCGGCGGCGACATCGGCTTTGCCTTCCGCCTGACCTTCCTCAACAAGTGCGACGAGCTGGAGCGTCCGCTGGTGGCCGAGTTCTACCAGCGCTGCTTCGGCAAGGAGCTGCCGGAAAGCGCCGTCAACATCGTGATGAGCTGACGGCGCCGGGCCCGCGTGGCGCGGGCCGGCCGGAGAACAAGGAGACCGACCGGGTGGCCGGTCTCCCGTGAGGACAGGAATGAACCGGCGCGGTCGAGCGCCGGCGGGGTCGGGAGCGTCGGGCGATGGCAGCGGGATCGAATACGGGCAAGGGTGGTCCGGCACCGTCGCCGACGGAGCCGCTGAAGCGGGCCGTCAGCGTCACCATGCGGGCGATTGCCCGCAATCCGGAGCTGGAAGTCTCGTTCGCCACCGACCGGCCGAGCGTGTCGGGCAATCGCGTGCGCCTGCCGGAGCCGCCGCGGCGCATGAGCCTGAAGGATGCCGCGGTGCTGCGCGGCCTGGGCGATGCCGCCTCCCTGCGCATGGCCTGCCACGACCCCAAGGTGCACAAGACCCTCGTGCCCGAAGGCAAGGTGGCGCGCGCCGTGTTCGAGGCCGTCGAGCAGGCGCGCTGCGAGGCGATCGGCGCCCGGCGCCTCACCGGCGTGGCCGAAAATCTCTCCGCCATGATCGACGAGCGCTATCACCGCATGGACCTCTCCGAGGTGCGCGACCGGGCCGATGCGCCGATCGAGGATGCGGTGTCGCTGCTGGTGCGCGAGCGCCTGACCGGGGCGCCGGTGCCCGAAAGCGCCCGCCCGCTGGTGGATGCATGGCGGCAGTGGATCGAGGACAAGGCCGGCGGCGATCTCGACCGGCTGGTCTCGGAGCTCGACAACCAGCGCCGCTTCGGCCGTCAGGTCCGCAGCCTGCTCGCCAGTCTGGAAATGGGCGACGAGTTTGCCAAGGATTCCGAATCCGCCGACAGCGAGGACGAGTCCAAGGACGGCGGCCAGGAGGAGGCCCAGGAGGGCGACACCGAGGACCAGGCCGAGCAGAACCCGGAAGACGCCAAGGCCGAGGAAACTGAGGCCAAGGGCGAGGACGACGAGACCACCGAGAGCGAGGCGGCGGATGCCGTCGCCCGCGATTTCCGCGAGATGGACGACGCCGCGGCCGAGGAGCCCGGCGAGGTGGTGCGGCCGGAGCAGATGCCCTCCAACCGCCGGCCGGAGAGCAATTACAAGGTCTTCACCACCAAGTTCGACGAGGTGATCCACGCCGAGGACCTGTGCGAGGCGGCCGAGCTGGAGCGTCTGCGCGGCTTTCTCGACAAGCAGCTCTCCAATCTGCAAGGCGTGGTCGGGCGGCTGGCCAACCGGCTGCAGCGCCGGCTGATGGCCCAGCAGAACCGCTCCTGGGAGTTCGATCAGGAGGAGGGCGCGCTGGATTCCGCCCGTCTCACCCGGGTGGTCATCGACCCCATGCAGCCGCTCGCCTATCGCATGGAGCGCGACACCGATTTCCGCGATACCTGCGTGACGCTGCTGCTCGACAACTCCGGCTCCATGCGCGGCCGGCCGATCACCGTTACCGCCATCTGTGCCGACATTCTCGCCCGCACGCTGGAACGCTGCGGCGTGAAGGTGGAAATCCTCGGCTTCACCACCCGGGCGTGGAAGGGCGGCCAGTCGCGGGAGGCGTGGATCCAGGCCGGCAAGCCGCCGGCGCCGGGCCGCCTCAATGATCTGCGCCACATCGTCTACAAGTCGATGGATGCGCCGTGGCGCCGCGCCCGGCGCAATCTGGGCCTGATGATGCGGGAAGGCCTGCTGAAGGAAAATATCGACGGCGAGGCGCTGGCCTGGGCCCATGGCCGTCTGCTCGGCCGGCCGGAATCGCGCAAGATCCTGATGATGATTTCCGACGGCGCGCCGGTGGACGATTCCACCCTGTCGGTGAATGCCGGCAACTATCTGGAGCGCCATCTGCGCGAGGTGATCGAGGACATCGAGACCCGCTCGCCGGTGGAACTCATCGCCATCGGCATCGGCCATGATGTGACGCGCTATTATCGCCGCGCCGTCACCATCGTGGATGCCGACGAGCTGGCGGGCGCGATTGTCGAGCAGCTCGCCGGTCTCTTCGACGAGAAGGGGCCGGAGCGCAAGACGCGGCGCGGCCGCGGGCGCTGATCCGCCTGTCCGGGCGGCGGAAATCGCATACGCGCGGATGGCGGGCCGGCCGGTGATTCCCTGTGGGCCGGCATCGCCCTGCGCCCTTACACTCCGGATCCGAAGGGTGCCGCGGAGCCGCGCCGGTGTGGTGTGGCCCCGGGCGGTGTGATGCGTGCGCATCCGGCGCTGGAAGGGCATCGGGGCGGGGCGCCGCAGGCGCGGGCCCCGCCGGGTGTCCGGTGCAGCTTTTCCATGCCAGTCCGGCAAGGGGGAAATCTGCACCCCGGCCACGGGAGGCGTCCGCATCCGGCGGAGCTGGAACGAGATGAACGAGAGGCAGACGGGCATGAGGGGCGAGGCGGTGGCATTTCTCGACGAGGACCGGCCGGCGGCCGATCGTGCGGGCGATGCCGTGCAGCCGCACCGCCCGGTGCCGGCGGTGGTGCATGCCGTGCGGGTGCTGCGCTGCCTGTCGCGCATGGAGGCGCCAGCCGGCGTCACCGCCATCGCGCGCGGGGCCGGCATCAGTCCGTCCACCTGCTTCAACATTCTGCGCACCCTGGTGGGGGAGGGGCTGGTCTCCTTCAACGGCTTCACCAAGAGCTATGATCTCGGGCCGGGTCTGGTCGAGCTCGGCGCCAAGCTCCTGGGGCTGCGCCATATGGATGTGGTGCGGGCCGAGATGGCGCCGGTTGCCATCGACCATGGCGTGCTCATCGCCGTGTGGCAGGTGACGACGGAAGAGCGCATCGTGCTCATCGACCGGGTGTTCCCGGCCTCCCAGATGCATGTGGAAATGCGCATCGGCCAGCGCCGCCCGGCCTTTTCCGGTGCCGTCGGGCGCTGCGTCGCGGCCACCCTCAACATGCCCGTGGAGGATATCCGGCGGCGCTATGACGAGGTGCGCTGGCAGAACGCGCCGAGCTTCGACGATTTTCTGGCCGATACCGCCCGCGCCGCCGAGGATGGCTACGCCACCGACAACGGCAACCTGTTCCGCGGCATCCACAATGTCGGCGCCGTCGTGGCCGACGAGACCGGCCAGCCGCGCCTTGCCTTCACCGGCGTGTCGATCGCCGGCACCCTGTCGGATGACGAGATCCACCAGCTCGGCCGCGACATGGCCGCCGCCGGCCGCCGCATCCGCCGCATTCTCTACGGCGTGGACTGAGCGCCGCGCGTCCGGTCTGACGGGGCCTTGCGGGCCGCGTGCGCGCTGACTGTCGCCGGTCCGCAGACGGGATGTCATGGACCCGTCATCATGCCCGTGCTCTGGTCGCGGCATCCGCGACCGACCGGGGGGGCACGGGCGCCCATGCGCTTCATCGACACCTTCATCGCCACCGATTTTCTCGACACCATCGTCAGCCTGCTGGCGGCGCTGATCTTCGGCACGATCATTGGTGCCGAGCGGCAATATCGCCAGCGCAATGCCGGGCTCAGGACCAACGTCCTCGTGGCGCTGGCGGCGGCCGGCTTCGTCGATCTCGGCGGGCAGGTGGGAGGGGCCGAGGGCGTCATCCGCATTGCCGCCTATGTGGTCTCCGGCATCGGCTTTCTGGGCGCCGGCGTCATCATGAAGGAAGGGATGAATGTCCGCGGCCTCAACACCGCGGCAACCCTGTGGTGCTCGGCGGCGGTGGGGGCGTGCGCGGGGGCGGACCTGATTGCCCAGGCGGCGCTGCTGACGCTGTTCACGGTTGCCGGCAACACCCTGCTGCGGCCGCTGGTGACGGCCATCGAGCGCATCCCCTTCAACGAGCTGGCATCAGAGGCCACCTATGAAGTCAAGCTGGTGGTGGAGCCGGGAGCGGCCGCCGACATCCGCGAGGCCGCGGAAGAGGTGCTGGAAGCCGCCCATTATCCCCTGAGCGACATCGACGAGACCGAACGCGTCGATGGCCGCCTGACGCTGCTGGTCACCCTCGTCTCGACCTCGGCCGACCCGAAGGAACTGGACGCCGCCGTCGACCGGCTGGAGCACCTCCCGGGCGTCGTGCGGGCCAGCTGGATCGCCAGCACGAAGGATTGACGGGGGACGTCTTGACCGCTGGCGGGGGCTGTGAATTGCTAGTCTGCAATTGGTCTGGGCGTGTTCGGAAGGGAGACATCATGCAGGATGCACTGCGCCTCCGCTGTTATGTCTTTGGGCACGACGCCGAGTGGGAGGCCATCTGCGTCGATCTCGACATTGCCGTTGCCGCCGCCAGCCGGCAGGAGGCCCGGGCCATGCTTGAAAAGGCCGTGCGGATGCATGTGGAGGCCGCTCTGGCGGAGCCGCCGGAGATCCGCCGCCGTCTCCTCAATCGCAAGGCGCCCTTTGTCACGCGGATGCGGCTGTTTCTGGCGCTTCTGTGGAGCCTGCGCGCGGAGCGGCGGGCCCGGGATGATCGCGAGGGCTATACCCTCCCGTGCCCAGTCTGAAATGCACCTATCGCGAGTTCATTGCCGCCCTGCTGGCAGCCGGGTTCGTTTTGTTGCGTCAGGAAGGAAGCCATCGCCAGTATCGGCGTGCCGAGGGCGGCGGCGTCTGGCTGGTGACCGTCGCCGCCCATGATCTGAACGCCGATATTCCCGTCGGCACTCTCAAGTCCATGATCCGGCAGGCCGGCTTTGCGGAGAAGCGTTTCCGGAAGTGATACCAAAGGTCCTTCGAAAAGGACTCTTTGGTATTCCGGTGCAGATTTCTCATGTCCTTGGGGCATATGAGAAGTCTGCTGCTCTTCAGACGCACGGTGCGGTCAGCACTTCGTGCGTCTGGTATGACGTGTTTCCGTCTGCGCCTTCCTACTGTCCCACCGTGCCTTCGGCCGCGGTTTCCAGCGCGAAGGCGGCGGCCATGAGGGCGCGGGTGTAGTCGGTTTCCGGGGTGTCGAAGATCTGCGCGGCCGGGCCCTGTTCCACCACCTTGCCCATGCGCATGACGATGACATCATTGGCCAGCGCCCGCACGACCCGGAGATCGTGGGAAATGAAGAGATAGCCGAGGCCGCGGCGGGCCTGAATGTCGCGCAGCAGATCCACGACGTCGGCCTGAACGCTCATGTCGAGAGCCGAGGTCGGCTCGTCCAGCATGATGAACTGGGGCTCCAGCACCAGCGCCCGGGCAATGGCGATGCGCTGGCGCTGGCCGCCGGAAAATTCGTGCGGGTAGCGGTCGCGGGCCTCCGGGTCGAGCTTCACTTCGGTCAGCGCCTTGATGACCCGGGCCTCGCGCTCGGCATGGGTGAGCCGGGGCTCGTGCACCGCCAGCCCTTCGCCGACGATCTCGCCGACGGACATGCGCGGCGACAGCGAGCCGAACGGATCCTGAAACACGATCTGCATGTGCCGGCGCAGCGGCCGCATGGCCGACCAGGAGCGGCCGGAAATGTCGGCGCCCTGAAACACGATGCGGCCGGTGGAGTGGATGAGGCGCAGGAGCGCGAAGCCCAGCGTCGTCTTGCCCGAGCCGGATTCGCCGACGATGCCCAGCGTCTGGCCGGCCCTGAGCGTCACGTTCACCCCGTCGACGGCCTTCACATGGCCGACCACCTTGCGGAAGAAGCCCTGCCGGATGGGGAACCACACCTTCACGTCCTCGGCCTCGATGAGGATCGGCCGGGACGGATCGGTGGCCGGCGGCAGGCCGCGCGGCTCGGCGGAAAGCAGCTTCTGCGTGTAGGGGTGTTGCGGCGCCTCGAAGATTTCCTTCACCGGCCCGCTCTCGACGATCTTGCCGCCGGTCATCACGCAGACCCGGTCGGCGATGCGGCGGACGATGTTGAGATCATGGGTGATGAACAGAAGCGCCATGCCGAGGCGCTGCTGCAGATCCTTCAGCAGGGCGAGGATCTGCGCCTGCACGGTCACGTCGAGCGCCGTGGTCGGCTCGTCGGCAATCAGCAGGTCCGGCTCGTTGGCGAGCGCCATGGCGATCATCACCCGCTGGCGCTGGCCGCCGGAGAGCTGATGCGGATAGGCGTCCACCTTCTGCTCGGGATCGCGGATGCCGACGGCGGTCAAAAGCTCCACCACCCGGGCGCGCGCCTTCTCGCCGCGCCAGCCCCGGTGCAGCTCGACGATTTCCGCCACCTGCTGGCCAACGGTATGCACCGGGTTCAGGGACGTCATCGGCTCCTGAAACACCATGGTGATGTCGGCGCCGCGCACGGCGGTCATCTTGCGTTCCGACAGCGCCAGCAGGTCCTGCCCCTTGAACAGGATCCGGCCGGTGGGATGATGGGCCGGCGGGCTTTGCAGCAGGCGCACGATGGACAGCGCCGTCACCGACTTGCCGGAGCCGGACTCGCCGACCAGCGCCAGCGTCTCGCCCTTGTCGAGGGTGAAGGACACGCCATCCACCACCCGGCGGGCCTCGGCCCCGGGAGTGAAGGCGACGGAGAGATTTTCGACGGCGAGGAGCGGAGCGGGATCGGTCATCAGCGTCTCCTCAGGCGAAGGTCTTGCGCGGATCGAAGGCGTCTCGCACCGCCTCGCCGACGAACACGAGCAGGGTCAGCATCACCGAGATCACCAGAAAGCCGGAGATGCCCAGCCATGGCGCCTGCAGATTGTCCTTGCCCTGGGCCAGCAGCTCGCCCAGCGACGGCGAGCCCGGTGGCAGGCCGAAGCCGAGAAAGTCCAGCGAGGTCAGCGTGGTGATCGAGCCGTTGAGCAGGAAGGGCATGAAGGTGAGGGTCGCCACCATGGCATTGGGCAGGAGGTGGCGCAGGATGATGGTGCGGTTGCCGACGCCGAGCGCCCGGGCGGCCGTCACATACTCAAAATTGCGCGCCCGCAGGAATTCCGCCCGCACCACCCCGACGAGGGCCACCCAGGAAAACAGCAGCAGGATGCCGAGGAGAACCCAGAAACTCGGCGCCAGAATGGAGGAGATGATCAACAGTAGATAGAGTTCCGGAATGGAGGTCCAGATCTCGATGATGCGCTGGAACACCAGATCCACCCAGCCACCAAAATAGCCCTGAATGGCACCGGCGGCGATGCCGACGACCGACGAGAATGCCGTCAGCACCAGACCGAACAGCACGGAAATGCGGAAGCCATAGAGCAGGCGCGCGAGAACATCCCGGCCCTGATCGTCGGTGCCAAGCCAGTTCCAGTTGCCCATCACGCAGTTCGGATCGTCAACCCCCTGAGGATAGCGGGCGCAGCGTTCCTGCTTGGTGAAGGTCCATGACGGGGCGGCGGGCGCCGGGGTCGGGATGTCGGTGTTGACGGTGTTGTAGGAATAGCGCACCGGCGGCCACAGCATCCAGCCATTCGCCCGGATTTCATCCTGCACGAACGGGTCGCGATAGTTGGTCACCGGCAGGAAGCCGCCAAATTTGTCTTCCGGATAGTCGACGAACAGCGGCGACAGCAGCTCGCCCTTATAGGAAATCAGCAGCGGCCGGTCGTTGGCGATCACGTTGGACAGCAGCGTGACAACGAACAGGACGAGGAAGATCCACAGCGAGAAGAAGCCGCGCTTGTGGGCGCAGAAATTGGCCCATCGGCGCTGGTTGAGGGGCGACAGGCGGGAGCGGCGGGCGGTCGTCATGGCTCAGACCTCCCGCGCCGCAAAGTCGATGCGCGGATCAATCCACGTGTACATCAGGTCCGACAGAAGGCCGATGAGCAGACCCATCAGCGAGAAGATGTAGAGCGTGCCGAACACCACGGGATAATCGCGGTTGATGACGGATTCAAAGCCGAGCAATCCCAGGCCATCCAGCGAGAAGATCGTCTCGATCAGCAGCGAGCCGCCGAAGAAGGCGCCGATGAAGGCGGCGGGAAAACCGGCAATGACGATCAGCATGGCATTGCGGAAGACATGGCCATAGAGCACCCGATGCTCGGACAGGCCCTTCATGCGCGCCGTCAGCACATATTGCTTGCGGATTTCTTCCAGAAAGGAATTGCGGGTGAGCAGCGTCAGGGTGGCGAAGGACGACAGCACCATGGCGCCGATGGGCAGCACCAGATGCCAGAGATAATCGAGGATCTTGCCGCCGAGGCTGAGGCTCGCCCAGTTGTCGGAGACGAGACCACGCAAGGGGAAGATGTTCCAGAAGGAGCCGCCGGCAAACAGCACCACCAGCAGCACCGCGAACAGGAAGGACGGGATGGCATAGCCGACGATGATGAGGGTGGAGCTCCACACATCGAAGGCGGAGCCTTCCCGCACTGCCTTGGCGATGCCGAGCGGGATGGAGATGCCGTAGGAAATCAGCGTCATCCACAGTCCCAGCGAAATCGAGACGGGCATCTTCTCGACGATGAGGTGGATCACGCTGGCGTCGCGGTAGAAGCTCTTGCCGAAATCGAAGCGGGCATAGTTCCACAGCATCAGCCCGAAGCGTTCCAGCGGCGGCTTGTCGAAGCCGAACTGCTTTTCGAGTGCCGCGATGAAATCGGGGTCGAGCCCCTGGGCGCCGCGATAGCGGGAATTGCCCGCGCTCTGGGGCGAGGACGAGGCCCGGCTGCCGGCGACCTCGCCGCCGCCGCCGCCGCTGATGCGGGCGGTGGCGGAAACCTCGGTGCCCTGGATCTGGGCGATCACCCGTTCCACCGGGCCGCCCGGGGCGAACTGCACCACGAGAAAGCTCACGGCCATGATGCCGATGAGGGTCGGGATCATCAGGAGCAGGCGGCGAAGGATGTAGGCAGCCATCAAGCTATCCGGACAGGGCCCGCCCGCAGGCGGCGACAGGGAAAGGCGGCAGGGGGCTCAGAGGGGCGAGGGGAGCTCAAGGCGCGATGCCGAGGCGCCGGGCGCGGTCGGCATCCCACCACCAGGTTTCCGGCGTGCCGCGATCATAGAGCGGCTTGCCCTCCGGGTGGCCGAACACGTCCCACACCGCCAGCCAGTGGGTGTTCTTGTTCCACTGCGGCACCCAGTAATAATTGGCGCGCAGCACCCGGTCGAGGGCCCGGGCGGCCGTCGTCAGCTCGCCCCGGGTGGGGGCGGCGATGATCGCGGCCAGCAGGGCATCCACGGCGGGATCGGCGATGCCGGCGAGATTGAGCGAGCCGTCGACATGGGCCGACGACGAGCCAAAGATCTGGATGAGCCCCTGACCGGGGGTCGTCGACATGGAAAAGCGCCGGCCGGTGAGGTCAAAGTCGAAGCTGTTGACCCGGCTCTGATATTGCGCCGGATCGACCCGCCGGATACTGGC
This sequence comes from Segnochrobactraceae bacterium EtOH-i3, assembly GCA_050689115.1. Lineage (GTDB taxonomy): Bacteria > Pseudomonadota > Alphaproteobacteria > Rhizobiales > Segnochrobactraceae > JBBSSF01. Next base: position 59,152 of record JBOGCN010000004.1, read on the forward strand.
GTCGATGCCGAGGCGCTTCAGATTGTCGATGAATTTCATCGTGTGGGGTTCGAGCCCGGGCTCGAAATCCAGAAACTCGATGGTGAAGGGCTGGCCGTCGGCATCGACGAGCTGGCGGCCCTTTGCCACCCAGCCGGCCGCCTTCAGCAGCTCCGAGGCGGCCTTGAGGTTCACCCGGTCGGCGCCCGGCTCGGCATAGGAGGGCGGCAGCAGGGCCGGGCCGAACACGGCCTCGGGCACCCGGGCGCGCAAGGGCTCCAGCAGCGCCAGCTCTTCCGGCGACGGATCGCCGTCGGCGGCCAGCGGCGAGTTCTGGAACCAGGAGGTGGTGCGCTTGTAGGCGCCGAACATCAGGTTGGTGTTCACCCAGTCGAAGTCGAAGGCGAGACCAAGCGCCTGCCGGGTGCGCGGATCGGCCAATTTCTTGCGCCGGGTGTTGATGAACCAGCCCTGGGTGCCGGACGGTGTCTGATCCGGGATCTCGAAGCGGACGATGCGGCCGTCCTTCACCGCCGGAAAATCATAGCCCGTCGCCCAGACCCGGCTGGTGAATTCTTCCCGGAACAGGAAATTCTGCGCCTTGAAGGCCTCGAAGGCGACGGTGCGGTCGCGGAAATAGTCGTAGCGCACGACCTCGAAATTGTTCTGCCCGCGCGCCACCGGCAGATCGGCGCCCCACCAGTCGGCAACGCGCTGGAACTCGATGAAGCGGCCGGACTCGAAGCGGCCGACCTTGTAGGGGCCGGAGCCGAGCGGCACCTCAAGGCTCGTCTGGTCGAAGGGCACGCGGCCATAGAAGGCCGCCGACAGGATCGGCAGGGTCGCCACGAACAGCGGCAGCTCCCGGGAGCGCCCGGGCACAAAGCGCACCGCCACCGTCGCCGGATCCTCGGCCACGGCCTCCACCATGTCGGCGAGGTCGCGGGCGATCAGCGGATGGCCCTTGGCCTTGAGAGTCGTCAGCGAAAAGGCGACATCGGCCGCCGTCAGCGCGCTGCCATCATGGAAGGTGAGGCCGGGGCGCAGATGGAAGCGGTAGAGGAGGCCATCTTCCGAAACCGTCACGCTGTCGGCGGCGAGCCCGTAGACCGCATCGGGCTCGTCGAAGGCGCGCACCATCAAGGTGGCGAAGGTCATCTGCATCCCCATGGCGCCATCGCCCTTGAGGATGAGAAAGTTCAGGGAATTGAAGGTGTTGAAGTTCTGGTTGTAGCTCTCGACGTCCCCGGTCTGGGAAAAGCGCCCGCCTTTGGGGGCGGCCGGGTTGACATAGGAGAAGTGCGGGAAGCCGGCGGGATAGGCGAGATCGCCGAAGGCCGAAAGGCCGTGCACCCGCCCCCCGGTCGCAGGTGTGCTGGCCGCGGCCGGTGCAGCGTCATCGGCGCGTGCCAGCCGGGGCGCGAAGGCGGTTGCCGCCAGCGCCGCGCTGCCGGAGAGGAAGGCGCGGCGACCGAGAGGAAAGGCGCCGGGGCGGCTCATTTCGGCGTCCCCGTGCGGGCAGCCAGCTCCGCATCCCACCACCAGATGGTGGGGAAGCCGATGGCGAAGCCCGGCATCTTCTCGGGATGGCCGAACCGGTTCCAGCGCGCGGTGCGGTCATAGTCGATGAACCACTGCGGGATGACGAAATTGTTGGCCAGCAGCACCCGGTCCAGGGCCCGGGTGGCGGCGACCAGATCTTCCCGGTCCTTGGTGTAGATCACCCGGTCGATGAGGGCGTCGATGCCCGGATCCTTGATGCCCGCGAGATTGCGCGAGGCCGGATTGTCGGCGGCAGCCGAGCCCCAATATTCCTTCTGCTCGTTGCCCGGCGACAGGCTCTGGGCCCAGCTCGTCGTGATCATGTCGAAATCGAAGGCGCGGACGAGGTTGATATATTGCGAGCTGTCGACGGTGCGCACGGTCATCTCGATACCGATGCGGCCGAGCGCCTGCTTCAGGGGCAGGGCGACGCGCTCGAAGCTCGGGTCGGCGCTCAGATATTCGATGGTGAAGGGCTTGCCCGCGGCATCCACCAGGGTGCGGCCCTTGAAGGTCCAGCCGGCCTGCTGCAGCAGGTCCACCGCTTCGCGCAGGTTGGCGCGGATCTTCTCCGGATCGCCATTCACCGGGTTGGCATAGGGGGTGGTGAAGACCTCGGGCGGAACCTTGTCGCGCACGGTCTCCAGAATCTCCAGCTCGCGCCCCTCGGGCAGGCCGGTGGAGGCAAGCTCGGTGCCGGCGAAGAAGGAGGGAATGCGCTTGTACTGGTCGAAGAAGGTGGTGCGGTTCAGGGTCTCGAAGTCGAAGGCGAGATTCAGCGCCCGGCGCACCCGCGCATCGGCGAATTTCGGCCGGCGCAGATTGACAACGAAGGCCTGCATGATGCCCGAGGCTCGGTCGGGGAAGGTTTCAAGCACGATACGGCCGTCCTTGACGGCGGGAATATCATAGGCCGTTGCCCAGTTCTTGGCGGAGTTCTCATTGCGCCAGTCGTAGCGGTCGCCCTTGAAGGCTTCCAGCGCGATCTGGCCGTCGCGATAGACTTCGTAGCGGATCTCGTCGAAATTGTTCTGGCCGATTTCCACCGGCAGGTTCGCAGCCCAGTAATCGGGCACGCGCTCGTAGCTGATCCACTGGCCGGCGGAGAAGGCCTTGATGCGATAGGGGCCGGAGCCCAGCGGCAGTTCCAGCGTGCCGGCGTTGATGTCGCGCTTGTTGCCCTTGGCGTCGGTGCCTTCCCACCAGTGCTTCGGCAGGATCATCAGCTGGCCGACAATCTGCGGCAGCTCGCGATTGTTGGCCTGATCGAAGGTGAACAGCACCTCACGTTCGCCGACGACTTCGGCCTTGGTCACATGGCTATAATAATATTTGTAGGTCGGGTTGATCTCGGTGACCTTCTGGAACGACCACACCACGTCTTCCGCCGTCACCGGCTGGCCGTCCTGCCACTTCGCTTCCGGGCGCAGGCGATAGCGCACCCAGGAGAAATCGGCCGGATACTGGATCGCCTCGGCCAGCAGGCCATATTCGGCGGAGATGTTCATCTCGTCGAGAGAGGCGGTCATCAGGGTCTGGAACAGCAGGCCGATGCCGGACGGCACATTGCCGCGCGGCAGGATCGGGTTGAAGCTGTCGAAGGCGCCGATGTCATAGAGGCGCACCACGCCGGTCTTGGGGGCGGCGGGGTTCACATAGTCGAAATGCGGGAAATCGGCCGGATATTTCGGCGTGCCGGTGAGCGCGGTGGCGTGGCGCCAGGCCGGCGCGGCGGCCTCGTCGGCAAGGGCGGCACCCGTGCGGCCAAGGCCGAGGGCGACCCCGAGGGCGGCGCCGCCCATCAGCACCTGACGACGGGTTGCGTGAATCCTGGTCCGCACGTGCATGCTCGTTCCCGTGTTCTCTTCTCGCCGCCGGTGGCCCCGAAGCCCCTTGGGACAGGGCCCGAAGGGCCTGCCCGATCGGGAGGGACCGCGGCCGGCCGACGGCTGTCCATCTTAGAGGACCTGCCGGCCGGGGCCAGACGGGCCGGTGCACAATGACCGAAATTTAATCGACGGGTGTTGGGAAGACCCGGTCCACCAGATCAAGGGCCTGCCGGATCGGTACGGGGCGGGAGAACAGATAACCCTGCAGCAGATCGCAGCCATGGGCGGCCAGATAGGCGGCCTGCTCCTCGGTTTCCACGCCCTCGGCCACCACGATCTTGGACATGCCGTGGCCAAGGTCGATGATCGCCCGGGTCAACTCCTCCTTTTCCGGCGACTGGCCGAGGCCGCGCACGAAGGATTTGTCGATCTTGATGGTCTGGATCGGGAACTGGCTGAGATAGGCCATGGACGAGAAGCCGGTGCCGAAATCATCCAGCGCGAAGCGGCAGCCGGCGGCGCCCAGACGGCGGATATTTTCCAGCACCGCCGGGGTCGAGCGCAGCAGGATGCTCTCGGTGATCTCGAACTCGATGCGGGCGGGATCCACCCCGCGCCGGTTGAGCTCGGCCACGGTTTCCTGGGCGAAGTCGGCATGCTCCAGGTCAATGGCGGAGAGGTTCACGGCGATGCCGGGCATGCGCCGGTCCGAGGCGGAGTCCAGGATGGCGAGGGAATCGAGCGCCTTGGAGATCACCGCCCGGGTGAGGTCGTGGATCAGGCCGCAGCGCTCGGCCGCGGGGATGAAGATGTCCGGGGTCAGCAGCGTGCCATCGGCCTGCTCCCAGCGGGCCAGCGCCTCGAAGCGGTCGATGATGCGGCTGCGGGTGGTCACCTGGGGCTGGAAGACGAGCTGCAGCGCGGTCGCCATGGGCCGGCTGCGCAGGGCGGTTTCCACCTGCAGGCGTTCCCGGGCGGCCTCCTCCAGGGTGGCATCGAAGAAGGCGTAGCGGTTGCGGCCCTCGCGCTTGGCCTCGTAGAGGGCCAGATCGGCCTCGCGCATCAGGTCGTCGGCGGTGTCGCCGGGCTCGCCCACGGAAATGCCGACGCTGACGGAAATGGCAAAGCGGTCCTCGCCGACGTCAATCGGATGCTGGAAGGCGGCCACCAGTCGGGCGCCGACGTCGGCCAGCTGCACCCCCTGTTCCAGATCCTGACACAGGATGGCGAACTCGTCGCCGCCGAGGCGGGCCACCTGGTCCTGATGGCGCACCACCCGGGTCAGCATCTGCCCGGCGGCCACCAGAATGGCGTCGCCGCGGTCATGGCCGAGGGTGTCGTTGATGTCCTTGAAGTGGTCGAGATCCAGCATGAGGAGGCCGGTGCGGGTCCGCCGCCGCTCGCCGTCGGCCAGTGCCCGGGAGAGCTGGCCATAGAGGGTGCGGCGGTTGATGAGGCCGGTCAGCACATCATGGCTGGCATCATGGCGCAGCTGCTCCTCGGCGCGCTTGCGGGCGGTGATGTCGGAATGGGAGCCGGCCATGCGGGTAGGCCGATCGTCGGCGCCACGGACGGCCAGGCCGCGGGCCAGCGTCCAGATATAGGTGCCGTCCGCCGTCTGCAGCCGATGCTCGCTCTCCAGATAGGGCGTGTGGCCATCCAGATGGGTGCGGATCGCCGCAATCACCGCGGCGCGGTCATGGGGATGCACACGGTCGATCCACTCCCGGGGCGAGCGTCCGATGCCCTCGTCCTCGCGGCCGACCATGGTTTTCCAGCGCGGCGAGAGATAGATGTCGTGGGTGAGAAGGTTCCAGTCCCACAGCGCGTCGTTGGCGGCCCGGATGGCCAGCGCATAGCGCTCCTCGCTTTCGCGCAGCGCCGTCTCGCTGTCGCGCTGACGCTTCGCGGTTTCCAGAAAAGTGTTGAACCAGCGGGTCAGCTCGGCAATCTCGTCGCGGCCGACCACCGGCAGAGGCCGCATCGGGCCGTCGCCGCCGGCCTGAAAGGCCTTGAACCGCTCGGTGATGTGGCGGATCGGCACCACGACCCCGCGGGAATAGGCATAGCCGGCGCCGGCCACCAGCAAGAGGCAGACGGCAAGAGCGGCCGTTACCGTCAGGGCGATGGTATTGGCCGGCGCGTCCAGGGTGGCGATGGGGACCGCGGTCAGCACGGTCCATTCCGTGTCCGGTGCCCGGATCGCATTCACCAGCACCGGCACGGTCCCCACCCGGGCCGAGAAGCGGTCGAGCCCGGCATCCAGACCGGTCCGGATGCTCACGGGAGCCGGGGTGCCGATCTCCTCCCGGTTCGGAGAAAAAACCAGATTTCCCTTGGCGTCGACCACCATTAGTGAGCCGCCGTCGCCAATATAGGCCTTGCTGAAATGATCGTACAGCTCCTCGGTGGCGTAGCTGACGATGATGAGGGCGACGGTTTCTTCGGCGAGGGTGGCGCGGTTGAGCTTCCACAGGCGCTTGGCGACAGCCACGACCTTGCCACCGGAGACCGCATTGTTGAGGCTGTCGATCACCCCCAGCCACTGGGGCCGGTTGCCGGCCTGCACGGCCTCGGCAAACAGGATCCGGCGGCGCTCAGGATCCGGCCCGGAGACGGCCAGCGTGTCACCAACATGATAATGGTTGCCGGCGGCGGTGAAGATGTCGATCGCCACCACGCCGCGCATGGTCAGGAAACTGTTGAGGATGTAGCCGATGCGGGCCTGGGTGACGAGGCGGCTGTAGTCGTCTCCCGCCGATGGTTCATTGGTCAGCGTGTTCACGATGGCCTGCACGCCGGCAATGTTGGTGAGCAGGGCCTCGATCTGCGCCGTCTCAAGGCCGAGATAGTCGACCTGCAGCGACAGCAGCTCGTGGGAAAAGCGCGTGATCTGGTCGGTCACGATGGTGCGGGCGGTCTGGTAGGAGACAAAGCCCAGAAGTCCCAGCGGCAGCACCGACAGGATCAGCAGATAGGCAAGGAATTTCCGGCCGATGTTCAGGAGTGGCGGCGAGGCCGTGTCCCGGTCGGCGGAAGCGTGGGGCTGGTCACTCATCGAGCGGCAGGCGGAAAGTCGTTTGCCGTGATGAGACGGGCCGGGACCAGGGTTTCGGATGGCACGTTCTCGCCCTTGTGGCGACGCACGGCATAGTCCACCCCGAGATAGCCTTGGCGCGCCGCGTCCTGATCCACCGTGACCCGCATTCTCCCCTCCTGGATCGCCGTGATCGCTTCCGTCAGGGCATCGAAACCGCCGACCATCACATCCGGCCGTCCGAGTTCGGCAAGCCGCCGGATCGCGCCGAGGGCCATCATGTCGTTCGCGCAGTAGATGAGTGCCAGATCCGGATGATCCCGCATCATCTGCGCGGTCACGTTGTAGCCCTCGTCGATCTTCCAGTTCGCGCTCTCGTGGACCACGAGCTCAAGGCCCGGAATTTCGCCAAAGGCGCGGGACGCGCCCTGAAACCGGGCTTCGGCATTGGCGGCGGTGCGGATGCCTTCGATGATGGCGGCCTTGGCAGGGCCGCTGGTTGCGCCCGCCAGAAACAGCGCGGCATCGTGGGCGCCCCGCTCGTTGTCGACGGAAATGAAGGGAATATCGCCAAGCCCCAGCCGCTGGGCGAAGGTGGGGTCGAGACGGTTGTCGATATTGACGAGGATGATGCCGCGGTCGGCGGCTGCCTTCAGGGCCGGCAGGATCTGGACCGAGTCGCCCGGCGCGATCACCAGCGCGTCGACCCCTTGGTCGATCATGTCGCCGACGATCGTGATCTGCTGCTCGATGGAGGTTTCCTCAGCCGCGGTGCGAACCAGCAGCTCCACGCCATGCTCGGTGGCAGCCTTGCGGGCGCCGGCCTCCATGGCGATGAAGAACGGGTTGGTCAGGGTCTTCATGACGAGGGCAACCCGCATCGGCCCGCCGTCCGCGGTGTTCGGGGTGTCCTTGCCGCTGGCTGGCTGCCGGGAGCTGGTGTCGTCGGACTTCTCGTTGCAGCCCGTCAGCGCGAGAACCCCGCCCATCGTACCGATGAGCAGGCTCCGGCGGGTGAGCCGGGGTCCTGCGGGACCCGAAGTGTCCGGCGTCTTGACCGGGGCCATCACATGTCCTGCCGCTGGAACCGCACCATCTCTTCCATGGGCGGACCGGCAGAGCCGGGTGTGGCGACTGTCCTCGCCACACCTCCCATGTGCCGCAGAGTGTAGACGAAATTTCGCGCGGCGCACCCCGGCCGATCACCTATGCCGGGCGCGCGCTCATGCGTGGAAAGCGCACAGGGGGACGCCGTATGGGGCGTTCCCCCATATCATCCGTGGTCGCCGGAGCGGCGGATCAGGCGGGGGTGCGGGCGTTGAAGAACAGCGCCTGGCTGATGACCGCCTTCAGGGTTTCCGGCCGGAACGGCTTGGTGATGAGGAAGGCCGGCTCCGGTCGCTCGCCGGTCAGCAGGCGCTCGGGATAGGCGGTGATGAAGATCACCGGCACCTCGAAATCCTTCAGGATGTCGTTGACCGCATCGAGCCCCGAGGATCCGTCGGCGAGCTGGATGTCGGCAAGGATCAGCCCCGGGCCGGTGCGCCGGGCAGCCGCGACCGCTTCGGTGCGGGTGCGGGCAATGGCCGCCACTTCATGGCCGAGGCCCTCCACCAGCGCCTCCAGATCCATGGCGATGATCGGCTCGTCCTCGATGATGAGAACGTTGGTGGCCACTTCCTCGGCAATCTCCCGGGCGGCGGTGTCGATGAGGGCGGCGAAGGCGGTCTCCGACAGGGACAGCACCCGGGCGGCATCCTCGGTCTCGAAGCCTTCCACCGAGGTGAGCAGGAAGGCGATGCGGCTGTCCGGGGTCAGCGCCGACAGGGTGTGTTCGCCGGGCAGCGCCAGCGGACGCGATTCGAGGCCGCCGGAGCCGGCATGGACCGAGCGCCACAGCACGAGAAACTGCCGGTACAGCTCCTGCCGCGGATCAAGGCTGCGGTCGAAGCTGCCGGGGTCGGCGATCAGGGCCTCCAGCGTCAGGGCGACATAGGCGTCGCCGCTCGTCTGCGTGCCCGTCAGCATGCGGGCGAACCGGCGCAGATAGGGCAGGAGCGGCGCGATCGTCCGGGCGATGCCGGGGCCGGCGGCCGGAGTGTCCGAAGCGGTGGGCATGGAGCTTTCCTGAACGGGGGACCGCCCTCGTTACCGGGCGGCTTCCCCCGCTCAACGTGCGGGCCCGGCCGCCGGTTCCCGTCGCCGTACGGGGGAGCGCCGGAATATTTTGCTGGCGCGACACGGCCGGAAAAAATCCGCCCTCCGGAGGGGGTGGGCCGGAACCGGGGCGGGGGTGGCACGTTGTCCGTCCAGATCCCGGTCGGGGTGCCCGCTGTGGTGCTTCCACGAACCGGCAGGGGGATCCCGGTCCGGCCCGGTTGCGGGGCGGACCGGGATCGGCATGTATCCATCCGGACACCGGGGGGCGACCGGATGCGGCGTATCGGGAAGGCAGCCATGGCAAGCGAGCATGGAAAGACGATGATGGCTCCAGAGAGGGCGCCGGAAGCCGGGGGCGGCACGCCCGGGCTGGAAGGCGACGTGCAGCGCACCATCGGCCGGCAGCTTCGGGCGATGTATGACGACATTCTTTATCAGCCGGTGCCGGACCAGTTCCTGATGCTGCTGCAGGAGCTGGAAAAGCGGGAAACCGCGGTCGCCGGAGACGGCAGGGAGGAGGGCTGATGCCGAAGGATGGGCCCCGCTCCCCGCGTGACGAGCTGATCGCCTGCCTGCCGAACCTGCGCGCCTTTGCGGTGTCGCTGTGCGGGCAGGTCTCCCAGGCCGATGATCTGGTGCAGGAAACCCTGATGAAGGCGTGGGCGAACCTCTCGTCTTTCACCGAGGGCACCAACATGCGCGCCTGGCTCTTCACCATCCTGCGCAATGTCTATTATTCCGAGCTGCGCAAGCGCCGCCGCGAGGTGGAAGACGTCGACGGCATCCATGCTGCTGCCGCCGCCGTTCATCCGGCCCAGAATGGCTACATGGACCTGCAGGACTTCCGGATCGCGCTTGCCGATCTGCCCGATGACCAGCGCGAGGCGCTGATCCTGATCGGCGGCTCGGGTCTGTCCTATGAGGAAGCGGCCGAAATCTGCGGCTGTGCCGTCGGAACAGTGAAGAGCCGGGTAAACCGCGCCCGGCGTCGCCTGTCGGAACGGCTGGGGGTGGCCGATGGCGACGAGTTCGGACCCGATGAAACCGACCGGGCGGTTCTGGCCCTTTCCGGCGATCCGGCGGTCCGGATCTGAGGCTGGCGACGGCGCGCGCCAGCCCCGGCGGCGCCTCGGCCTGTGGCTGGCGCTGCTTCTGCTGCTCGCCAACATTCCGATCACCCTGCTGGCGGTGGCAACCGGTCTCGACGCGCGCGCGGACCGGGCCGAGGCTGCGCGCCGGGTGGTGGAGCGCAATGCGGTGCTGGTGGCCACCCGCCAGGCCCATGCGATCGCCCGGGTGCGCGGTCTGGCCCAGGCCATCGCCCGCTTTCCCGGGGTGACCACGGATCCCGCCCTGTGTGCAGATGCCGCCCGGGCCCTTTTGGCGCCGGAAAGCCGGCTCTCGCGCGTCGTCGTGCGGGTGGAGGGGCGCCCGGTCTGCACCGTCGACCGTCCTCAGGATCCGGAGCGAGAGGCTGCGTCACCCGCAGTACCCGCGGCCGATCTCACCCTGTCCATTGCCCTGCCGGATGAGGTCACGGTGCAGATGGACCTGCAGCCGGGGGCGCGTGTCGGCACCGGCGGCATCACCCGGCTGACGCTGGATCCCGGCCTGACGGCGGTGGTGCTGTCTCCCGACGGGGTGATCCACGATATTTCCGGCCGGCCGCTGGCGGTCTCCGGGCCGGATCTGGCGCGGGTTCTCTCCGGCCTTGTCGGCCCGGATCGGTTCGAGGCGACGCTTGGCGACGGCACCGGGGTGTTCGGCGTTGCCGAGCCGGTGCGCGATACGGATCTCGTGGCCGTCGTGCTGGAGCCGCTGGACAAGCTGGAGGCTGCCGCCAACCGCGACCTGATGATCGCCATCGCCCTGCCGCTGCTGGCGCTGGTGGTCGCCCTTGTGGTGTCGTGGATCGGCATGAACCGGCTGGTGGTGCGCTGGATCCGCCGCATCAACCGCGTCGCCCGGCTCTATGGCGCCGGCCGGCTGTCGGTGCGGGTGGGGGCCATCGGCACGGCGCCGTCGGAGGTGCGGGCGCTGGCCTCCGGCTTCGACACCATGGCCGACCGGGTGGAGAAGCGCTCCGTCGATCTTCAGGCCGCTCTCGACAGCCGGACGGCGCTGCTGCGCGAGCTGCATCACCGGGTGAAGAACAATTTCCAGCTTGTCGCCAGTCTGGTGTCGCTGCAGGCACGGCGGGCCGATCCGCCGGTGCGGCAGGCGCTGGGGGCGCTGGAGGTGCGCGTTCACGTCATCGCCGCGGCTCACCGCGCGGCCTATGCCGCCGGCGAGATTGCCGCGGTGCCCTTCGGACCGCTGGTGCGGGATGTGGTGGAAATTTTGCGCGACGGCGCCCGGCTGCCGGTGCGCCAGATCGCGCTGGACCAGGGGCCGGGGCTCGGCGCGGTCGATCTCGATACGGCCGTCGCCATCGCCATTCTGGTGGCGGAGGTGCTGCATCCGGTGCTGGAGGCCGCGGCCCTCAGCGGCGCGACGGTCGGCATCGCGCTGGCCGCCCGGGACGGAGCGGTCGTGTTGACCGTCACGGGGCCCGCCGCGGGCCGGGCCACCCGGGAAGCCGGCGATGGCCTGTCGGCCCGGCTGGTGGCGATCTACCGGCGCCAGCTTGACGCCAGCTTCCAGTCAGCGCCGGACGGGCAGGGCGTGGAAATCCGTCTGCCCGGCCGGGAATTCGTGGTGCCTCCCGGCGGGGACGAGCCGCCCGCGCACCCGGACGGCCCGTCCGCTGCTCTCGGGTGAGGGCGGACCGGCCGGCCGGGGCCTTGAGGAAGGGGCTTACTTCACCAGAACCCAGTCGCCGTCCTTCACGGTGATGAGCACCCGGGCGCGGTCGTCGAGACCGGTGTGGTCCTCGGCGGTCATGGTGTAGACACCATGGACGCCGACCAGATCCTTGGTGTTTTCCAGGGCATCGCGCAGCGCGGTGCGGAATTCCGGCGTGCCGGGGGCGCCGGCCTTGAGGGCCACGGGCAGGGCGGCCTTCAGCAGCAGCCAGCCATCCCAGGCGGTGCCGGCCAGGGTGGAGCGGCTCTTCGGGCCATAGGCGGCTTCATAGGCGCTGTTGAAGGCGACCCCGGCGGCCTTGCTCGGGTGATCGTCGGGCAGCTGCTCGGCCACCAGCACCGGGCCGGTGGGGATGAAGGTGCCTTCCACGGACTTGCCGCCCACGCGCAGGAAATCCCGGGTGGAGGCGCCATGGGACTGGTAGATCGGGCCCTTGAAGCCGCGCTTGGCCAGCTCGATCTGGGGCAGGGTGGCCGGCGTGCCCGAGGCGCCGATGAAGATGGCGTCCGGCCGCTTGGACTGGAGCTTCAGGATCTGCGCCGTCACGCTGGTGTCGAGACGGGCATAGCGTTCCTCGGCGACGATCTGGATGCCGGCTTCCTTGGCGTCAGCCTCGAATTCCTTCCACAGCAGATCGCCCCAGGCGTCGCCGAAGCCGATATAGGCGGCGGTCTTCACGCCGCGCTCCTTCATGTCGGCCACGATGCGCGACACCATGGTGCCGGCATTCTGCACCGAGCGGAACACCCACTTGGCGCGGTCCGCCGGGGGAATATAGGGCGCCAGCACGATCAGCGGGGTGCCGCTGTCCTGCATCACCGGCACGACGGCGGCGGCCAGCGCGTTCACCTCCGGCCCCATGGCCGCGTCGATCTTGTATTCGCTGACAAAGCGCTGGGCCGTCTTCACCGCGACCGTCGGGTCGGTGGCGTCATCCAGCACGATGAAATTGATCTTGTGGCCGTCGATCTCGGTCGGCATCAGGGCAACCGCCCGCTTCACCTCGACTCCCAGCGCCGCCGCCGGCCCGGTGAGGGAGGCGAACACGCCGATGTTGATGTCCTCGGCTGCCCGGGCCAGCCCGGCGCCAGCCAGAAGAACGGTGCCGGCCAGAAGCGCGGTGAAAGTCCTGCGACGGATCATGAAAGTCCTCCCGGGTCTGCCCGCTTCCGGATCATCGGGGCGGGTCTGGTTGTTCTTTGTGTGGTCCGGAGCAGGAGCCCGTTTCCGGACATCTGTTCCGGTTTTTCCAGACAACACAGGCTTTTCGGGCAAGAGAAATTCCTCGTGCCGAAAGGCAGGGACAGGCGGACCAGGGAGGATCGGAGCAACCAGCAGCCGATGCCCGGGCACATCTGCGCCCGGTGCTGCGATCGTTCCTCCCCTCGGGTGCCGGTCCGGCCGGCCGGGTGCTCGGTTTCCCGGCGCCCTTGTTGTCTGATTGGACCTGCGTCCTTTGGCGGGCACTTGGCCACGGGGCGGAAGCGGCGGGCAACTCGGGACTTGAAATTGTGCGCTTTGTGCACAATGACTTGAGGCAGTGGAGCCGGGGCGGGAACGGGCATGGCCTACAAGACGGTGCGGGCGCTGGAGAAGGGGCTGGACCTGCTGGTCGAGCTGAACCGGCGCGGGCGGGCAAAGCCGGCGGAGCTGGCGCGCGAGACGGGCATCGACCGCACGACGGTCTATCGTCTCCTGGAAACGCTGATGGCCCGCGGCCTCGTCGAGCGCAGCCCGTCGGATGACTGCTTCACCTTGCGCGCCGGCGTGCGCCAGCTCTCCGAGGGGTTCACCGCGGCCGATGCCACGGCACGGCTGGTGGCGCCGGAGCTTGGGCGCCTGCTGCCAAAGGTGCTGTGGCCCTCGGATTTCGCCGCTTTCGAGCGCGGCTGGATGGTGATCCGCGAGACCACCCACCGCTACAGCCCCTTTTCCGTTCACCGCGCCATGGTCGGGCGGCTGAGGCCTTTCCTGCGCTCGGCCATGGGGCGGGCGGTGCTGGCCGGCGCCGAGCCGGCGGAGCGGTCTACCATGGTGGAAATCGCCCTGCGCACCCATGCGGTCGCGGCCAACGAGGCCACCCCGGCCGCCATCGAGGCGCTGGTATCCGACGTTCAGGGCAAGGGCTATGCGACCTCCGTCGGCGGATCGGAGGACCACATCAGCGCCATCGCCCTGCCGGTGCAGGGGCCACGCGGCGTGGTCGGGGCCATCAACATCGTGTTCTTCCGCTCGGCCCTCTCGCCGGAGGTGGCAGCCGAGCGCTATCTGCCGGCCCTGAGGGAGACCGTGCGCGCCGTGGAAGAGCGCCTTGCGCTGGAAGGCGATGGGGCGGAGGATCTGGTGCCGCTGCCCTGAGGTCCGGGTGCGTGCCGGCGCGTCTCCGGGGGAGCGGGTCCGGCCGGGATTTCTGCACACCCGCTGAGGAGTGCCCGGGCGTTGACCCGGCGGCTGGAAAAACATACTTCCTTTCGAAGAGAAGAAGGCAATTCATTCCGCCCTGTCCCCCAAGGCGGGCCTTTGCGACGTCCTTTTTCCGTCCGTCCCCCGCCGTTGCCGGATGGGGCCGCAGGCTGCCCGGGAAGGGCGCCCGGCCGGATCCGGAGCTGTCCCGCCCAGTCATACCTCCGGGATCCTATGACCGAAGCCCTTTCCCCTGCCGTTCATCCTGACGAAGAGCGTCTGGCGCGGCGCAATGTCGGGCTGCTCATGGCGGCCCAGTCGCTCTCCGGGGCGGGGCCGTCCATCATCATCTCGCTCGGCGGCATCATCGGCCAGATGATGGCGCCCTCGGCCATGCTGGCGACGGTGCCGGTCAGCCTGTTCAATCTAGGCGTGGCCATGGGCACGCTGCCGGCGGCGTGGCTGATGCGCAAGGTGGGGCGGCGGCCGGCCTACATGCTCGGCGCCCTCATCGCGACGGCCTCGGGCTTCATCTCGGCGGGCGGCGTCGCCGGCATGCTGTTCACGATCTTCTGCATCGGCACCTTCGCCGCCGGCATTTCCGGCGCCTTCGTGCAGAGCTACCGCTTTGCCGCCGCCGATGCCGCGCCGCCGGCGCTCCGGGCCAACGCGATTTCCAAGGTGATGATCGGCGGGCTGATCGCGGCGGTGATCGGGCCGCAGCTCGTCATCTGGACCCGGGATTCCATTCCCGGCATCCCGTTCTCCGGCTCCTTCCTCGCCCAGTCCGGGCTGGCGCTGGCCACCTTCTTCGTCGTCTCCTTCCTGCGGCCGCCGCCCATGGCCATCGGCGGCGCCGTGACGGCGGAGACCGGCCGGCCGATCTTCCAGATCCTGCTGACGCCGCGCTTCCTCCTGGCGATTGCCGCCGGCGTCGTCTCCTATGGTCTGATGAGTTTCGTCATGACGGCGGCGCCCGTCGCCATGGTCGGCTGTGGCCACACCATCGGCGAGGCGGCGCTGGGCATCCAGTGGCATGTGCTGGCGATGTTCGGCCCGAGCTTCTTCACCGGCAAGCTGATCGCGAAATTCGGCAAGGAGCGGGTGACGGCGTTCGGTCTGGTGCTGATTGCGGCGTCGGCCGCGGTGGCGCTGATGGGGCTGGCGGTGGCCAATTTCTGGATCGCCCTCGTGCTTCTGGGCGTCGGCTGGAATTTCGGCTTCATCGGCGCCACCTCCATGGTCACCGACTGCCACACCCAGGCCGAGCGCGCCAAGGTGCAGGGCGCCAACGACTTTCTGGTCTTCGGCTCGGTGGCGGTGGCCTCCTTCTCCTCGGGCACGCTGCTGAATGTCGCCGGCTGGTCGCTCCTCAACCAGCTCGTTTTCCCGGCGGTGGCCATCGTGCTGGTGCCGCTGCTCGTCGTCATCGCCCGCAAGCCGGCGAAGGCGGCCTGACGGGCGGGAGAGGCCCGGGATATGCAACCTCTGGAAGGCGTGGCATTTTTCCGCCAGCCGCGGGGCAGGGAAGGATTGCGCCGGCGGCGATCGCCGGTCACCTTCGGGGTGTCCGGGCCCGTCTCCTGTCGCGGGGTAGACCGGATTCCTCGTGCGTTCCCCCGCGCCCGGCCGCTGCCGCGCGCCTCCTTCTTTCCGGAGAGCTGACGATGAAGATCGCCGACGTGCGCGCCCGCGCCTTCGCCATGCCGCTGCACAATCCGTCCTATCCACGCCCGCCTTACAAGTTTTACAATCGCGAATTCATCAATATCCGCTACCGCACCGACATGGAGAAGCTGCGCGAGCTGGTGCCGGAGCCGCTGGAGATCATCGACGATACGGTGATCTACGAGTTCATCCGCATGCCTGACTCCACTGGCTTCGGCGACTATACCGAAACCGGGCAGGTGATCCCGGTGCGCTATACCGGCCCGGATGGCGTCACCCAGGAGGGCGGCTATGTCCTCGACATGTATCTGGATGACGAGTCGCCGATCGCCGGCGGGCGGGAGATCTGGGGCTTCCCCAAGAAGCTCGGCTGCCCCACCATCACCCATGAGGGCGACGTGCTGGTGGCGACGCTGAAATATGGCTCGGTGCAGTGCGTTGTGGCCACCATGGGCTACAAGCACCAGGAGATCCCGCTGGGGCCGCTGGCGGAAGCCCTGAAGAATCCGAGCTTCATGCTGAAGATCATTCCGCATGTCGATGGCACCTGCCGGGTGTGCGAGCTGGTGCGCTATTATCTGGAAGACGTCACCGTCAAGGGTGCGTGGACCGGCCCGGCAACCTTGCAGCTGTTCGAGCATGTCGTCTGCGACGTTGCCAAGCTGCCGGTGCACGAAGTGCTCTCGGCCACCCACTATGTCACGGACCTGACCCTGGGCCTCGGCGAAGTCATCCACGATTATCTGGACTGAGGAAAGACGGTCAGGGGCTTCGGGGGCAGATGCCCCCGAATTCAGGCCGCCTCGGCCTGACACGGCGCCGCAAACAGCTCCGCCCGCGCCAGCGCAAAGCACTGGCCGATGCCGATGAGCACCGGCCCGTCGCCGGCGCTGACGCCATGGGCGGCAAGCGCGCCGACGCTGGTGCGCGTCAGCCGCTCGTCGGGCCGGCTGACGCCCTCGGCGATCACCACCGGGGTGGCCGGATCGAGCCCGGCGGCCATCAGGTTGCCGGCGAGCTCCGGCGCGTTGCGGCCGCCCATGTAGACGACGAGGGTGGTCACCGGGTCGGCAAGGCCCTGCCAGTCGAGATCCCGGGGCATGCGGCCGTCGCGGGCGTGCGCGGTGATGAAGCGCACCGAGCGGGCGAGGTCGCGGTGGGTGAGGGACACGCCGAGCCGGGACGCCAGCCCGAAGGCGGCGGAAATGCCGGGCACGACTTCCACCGGGATGCCGGCCTGTTCCAGCACGGCAATTTCCTCGCCGGCGCGGCCGAAGATCATGGGATCGCCGGACTTCAGCCGAACGACGCGCCGGCCCTGCTTTCCAAGCGTTACCATGAGATCGTTGATGTCCTCCTGGCGGCAGGAGGCGCGCCCGCCACGCTTGCCGACCAGCATGCGCCTGGCCTCGCGCCGGGCGAGCTCCAGCACGTCATCGGACACCAGATCGTCATAGAGGATGACATCGGCCGTCTGCAGCGCCCGCATGGCCTTCAGCGTCAGATAGTCGGCATCGCCGGGACCGGCGCCGACGATGGTGACATGGCCGGAGGCCGGGGTCTTCGGCGCGGGGGCGGCGACTTCGGCGAGCGTTGCGACCGAGGCGTCGAGGGTCTCGGGCGCGCGGAACGCCCGCTCAGAGAAGCGCTCCCAGAAGGCGCGGCGCGCCGGGGCATCGGGCAGACGCCGGGCGATGGTCGACCGGATGCGGCCGGCCAGCTCCACGGCGGCGCCGATGCCGGCCGGCAGCAGCGCCTCGATGCGGCGGCGGATGGTCTGGGCCAGCACCGGGGCGGCGCCGGTGGTGGAGATGCCGATCACCAGCGGCGAGCGGTTGACGATCGAGCCGAACTGCACGGTGCAGAAATCCGGCCGGTCGACGATGTTGCAGGGGGCACCCGCGGCCTTCGCGGCCGTGAAGAAGGCGTGCGCCTCGGTCTCGTCGCCGGCATCGCAGACGGCGAGCGCGGCGTCCGTCAGGTCGGCCGGGGTCCACGCCCGGCGGTGCAGAACCACCGTGCCGGCGTCCGCCAGCGCGATGGCTTCCGCCGCGGGAGCGGACGCGAAGAGGGCGACCCGGGCGCCGGCAGAGGCCAGCAGCTCCGCCTTCCACGCGGCGCCGGCGGAGCTGCCGGCGACCACCGCGGGGCGACCCTCAAGCGGGAGGAAGACCGGAAGGACCGACAGCGGCCGCATCCGGGACGGGCCGGCCTCAACCGGCTTTCTCGACACGATGTCCATCGCAGAGCCTTCCGATTTCCGCGCGGCAGGAGCCGCAGTTGGTGCCAGCTTTCAGGAGCTTGCCGACAGTGGCCACATCGGTGGCCGCGCCGGAGGTGATGGCGGCAACGATTGTGTTCACGCCGACATCGAAGCAGGAGCAGACGGTCGCGCCCGGATCGGCTCCGGCCTCGCCGGAGCGGCCGGCGAGCAGCCGCAGCCGGGCCGCGGCGGTGGTGGCGGGCTCGGCCAGCCGCTCCACCGCCCAGCCGCGCGACACCTCCACCGGCTCGCGCGCCGCAAAGAAGGCGGCCACCAGCCGGTCGCCCGCGAAGGCGGCGAGCCGGAAGCGGCCGGCGCTGGTATCGAGATAGGAGAGGACCTCCATGTCGGCGCCGAGGCCGAGGGTCTCGCGGGCAAAGCCAACCCAGTCGGCTGGCGCGGCGTCACCCGCGAGCTCCAGCCGCCAGCCGCCCTTGGCCCGGGCGCGGGCCGCATAGAGGACCTCCGGGAAAGCCGGCTCGTCGCGGCAGACGGCGAAGCCGTACCAGGCCGGCGCCACGGCGGAGAGCTCGACGGGCGTGAACTTGGAGGCCGGCTGGCCCGACACCGGGTCCGTCACCGGGGCGACGACGGCATCCACCCGGGCAGACGGCGCGGTTTCCGAGGTCCAGTGCATGGGCACGAACACCGAGCCCGGCCGCTGGCGGTCGGTGACGAGGGCGCGGATGATGGCCGATCCGAACGGGCTTTCCACCTTGACGAGGCTCGCCGGCGTGATCCCCAGACGGCGGGCGTCGCTCGGCGCGATCTCGGCGAAGGGCTCGGCAAAATGGGCCATCAGCCGCGGCGTCTTCGCGGTGCGGGTCATGGTGTGCCACTGGTCGCGGATGCGGCCGGTGTTCAGCGTCATGCGCGCCGGTGCCGGCGCCGTGAACGGCGTGGCGATGAAGCGGCCGCGGCCGTCGGCGGTGAAGAAGCGGCCATCGGCGAAGAAACGCCGGTCTTCCGCATCGGGCGCCCGCTCGGCGTCAGAGCGGACCGGCCACTGCACCGGGGCGAGGGCGTCGAATTCCGCATCCGAAAGGCTGGCGATGCCCGAGAGGTCGAAGTCGCGGCGGCCGTCATTCTCGAAGGCCGAAAGGGCCGCATGTTCGCGGAAAATTTCGGCCGGGCTCTGATAGGCAAAGGCGTCGCCGAAGCCCATGCGGCGGGCGACTTCCGTCACGATCCACCAGTCGGGCTTCGCCACTCCGGGCAGCGGCAGGAAGGCGCGCTGGCGCGAGATGCGGCGCTCGGAATTGGTGACGGTGCCGTCCTTCTCGCCCCAGGCGGCGGCCGGCAGCAGCACATGGGCAAGTGCGGCGGTGTCGGTGCGGGCCGTGACGTCGGAGACGACCACGAACGGGCACGCCTTCAGCGCCGCGCGCACGCCATCGGCATCAGGCATGGAGACAACGGGATTGGTGCCCATGATCCAGATCGCCTTCACGCGCCCGTCGCCGACGGCGCGCATGAGGTCGACGGCCTTGAGGCCGGGAAAGCGGGCCAGCGCCGGGGCGTTCCAGAAACGGGCGACGCGATCGCGGTCGGCGTCGGAAAAGTCCATGTGGGCGGCGAGCTGGTTGGCGAGGCCGCCGACCTCGCGCCCGCCCATGGCGTTGGGCTGGCCGGTGACCGAGAACGGCCCCATGCCCTCCCGGCCGATGCGGCCGGTGAAGAGGTGACAGTTGGTGATGGCGTTGACCTTGTCGGTGCCCTGACCCGACTGGTTCACCCCCTGGGAATAGACGGTGACGACCTTTTCGGTTCCCGCCCACAGGCGATAGAAGGCGGCGACGTCCTCGGCCGACAGTCCCGTGGCGGCCGCGACTTCGGCCACCGACAGGCGCGCCGCCGCAAGCGCCGCAGCCGCGCCTTCGGTGTGGTCGGCCACGAAGCCGTCGCCGATGCGGCCGGTGTCGGCAAGGAAGGTGAGGAGCCCGTTGAAGAGGGCGACATCGGTGTTCGGCGCCACCGGCAGAAACAGCTCGGCGCCTTCGGCGGTGACGGTCCGGCGCGGGTCGATGACGACGAGCTTCATCTCCGGCCGGGCGGCCTTGGCCGCGATCAGGCGCTGATAGAGCACCGGATGGCACCAGGCGAGATTGGAGCCGACGAGGACGACGAGGTCCGCCGTTTCCAGATCGCGGTAGCTGCCGGGCACGGTGTCGGCGCCGAAGGCGCGGCGGTGGCCGGCGACCGAGGAGGCCATGCACAGGCGCGAGTTGGTGTCGATATTGGCCGAGCCGAGGAAGCCCTTCATCAGCTTGTTGGCGACATAATAATCCTCGGTCAGCAGCTGGCCGGAGACATAGAACGCCACCGCATCCGGACCATGGGCGGCAATGGTCGCGGCGAAGCGCCGGGCCACCAGATCAAGCGCCGTGGTCCAGCCTGCCTGCCGGCCATTGACCACCGGCCCGAGCAGCCGGTCGTCCAGCGCCAGCGTCTCGCCCAGCGCCGAGCCCTTGGAGCACAGCCGGCCGAAATTCGCCGGATGCTCGGCATCGCCCCGGATCGTCACCCGGCCATCCCCGGCCACACCGGCGCGCACGCCGCAGCCGACGCCGCAATAGGGGCAGGTTGTGCGCGTTTCGGTCATCGGTCGGAACTCCGGTGTGGGGCCAATATCGGGCTGCCGCCCGAACCCGCCCGAAGGCTGACGCCTCCGGACCTCCACTTTTTTCTTCAGGAAAAACTGAGGGGTGTGGGGAGCTGTGCTCCCCCACGCGGGGGCTCGGGGGCAAAAGCCCCCGAAGTGGTCAGCCGCCGGTCGAAAACCCCGAGAGGTCCGACAGGTCGAGCAGCACGGTGCCGTCGTCCGCGACATGCACCGGCAGGGTCTTCACGCAGCCCTCGTCGGGCCCTTCTGCCTTGCCGGTCTTCAGGCTGAAGACCCAGTTGTGCAGCGGGCAGGTGACGTGGGAGCCGTGGACGATGCCCTCCGACAAGGGGCCGCCCCGGTGGGGGCAGCGGTTGTCGATGGCGAAGATCTGGCCATCGGCGGTGCGGAACAGGCCGATCTCGACGGCGCCGACGCGGACGATGCGGGCGCCCTCGGCCGGGATGTCGGAGACGTTGCCGACGGCCACGTCCGGGGTGAAGTGCGCGGCATTCATTCGGCGGCCTCCACCTTGGGGAGAACGGCAAGCGGCCTGAACTCGTGGGCCTCGAAGCCCGCGACGCGTTCCGCCCACGGATCGGTCTGGAAGAATTTCTGCGAGTAGACGAACCGGGCGGCCAGCGCGGTGCGGCCGTCCACATCGTCCATGATCGCCGCGCGCACGGTGTCGTGGCCGACGCGCTTCGCCCACTTGTAGATGCGCTCCAGATACCAGCCCTGTTCGCGATAGAGCTGCAGGGTCGCCATGATGCAGGAAATCGCCTCTTCTTCCGTGGTGACACGGCCGAGGATGTCGGTTCCCTTGATGTCGAGACCAGCAGCACCGGCGAAATGCAGCTCATAACCGGCATCGGTGCAGATGACGCCGATATCCTTGCAGGTGGCTTCCGCACAGTTGCGCGGGCAGCCGGAGACGGCGAGCTTCACCTTCGCCGGCGTCCAGGAGCCCCACAGCGCCTGTTCCAGCTTGATGCCGAGGCCGGTGGAATCCTGGGTGCCGAACCGGCACCAGTCCTTGCCGACGCAGGTCTTCACCGTGCGCAGACCCTTGGCATAGGCGTGGCCCGAGACCATGCCGGCCGCGTTGAGGTCCGCCCACACCGCCGGCAGGTCTTCCTTGGTGACGCCGAGAAGGTCGATGCGCTGGCCGCCGGTGACCTTCACCAGGGGAATCGCGAACTTGTCCACGACATCGGCGATGGCGCGCAGCTCGGCGGCGTTGGTGACGCCGCCCCACATGCGCGGCACCACGGAATAGGTGCCATCCTTCTGGATGTTGGCGTGCACGCGCTCGTTGATGAAGCGCGAGCGGCTGTCGTCGCGGGCCTCGCCCGGCCAGGTGGCGATCAGGTAGTAGTTGAGCGCCGGGCGGCACTTGGCGCAGCCGCCGGAGGTCTTCCACTCCAGTTCCTGCATGACGGCGGGAACCGACTTCAGCCCCTTGGCCACGATCAGCCGGCGCACGTCGCCATGGCCGAGCTCGGTGCACTTGCAGATCGGCTGCACGGTCTTCTGCTGGAAGGCGTCGCCGCAGGTCAGCGCCAGCAGGTTTTCGACGAGGCCCGTGCACGAGCCGCAGGAGGCCGACGCCTTGGTGTGGGCGCGGACATCATCGACCGAGGTGAGGCCCTTCGACGTGATCGCCGAGACGATCGTGCCCTTGCAGACGCCGTTGCAGCCGCAGATTTCCGCCTCATCCGGCAACGCTGCAACGGCCGCCATAGGGTCCAGGGGGGCGCCCCCGGCAAAGGAACGGCCGAAGATCAGGGTGTCGCGATCGGCCGAAATGTCAGCGCCGGACTTCACCAGCTCGAAGAAATAGCCGCCATCCGCCGTCTCGCCATAGAGAACGGCACCCAGAACCTTGTTGTCCTTCAGCACCAGACGCTTGTAGATGCCGCGGGACGCATCGCGGAAGACGATCTCCTCCCGGTCCTTCGCGTCGGCGAAATCACCGGCGGAAAACAGGTCGACACCGGTCACCTTCAGCTTGGTGGCCGTCACCGAGCCTTCGTAGGCGGCGGGCGCCTCGGTCAGCGTCTGGGCGACGACTTTCGCCATCTCGAACAGCGGCGCGACCAGGCCATAGACCATGCCGCGGTGCTCCACGCACTCGCCGACCGAGAGGATCGCCGGGTCGCTGGTCACCATGGCGTCGTCGACGACGATGCCGCGGTTGACCGTCAGGCCGGCGTCCTTGCCGAGGGTGGTGTTCGGACGGATGCCGACGGCCATCACCACGAGGGAGGCCGGGATGATGCGGCCGTCCGCCAGCTCGATGCCTTCGACCTCGGTTTCGCCGAGGATCGCCCGGGTGTTGGCCCCAGTCAGCACCTCAATGCCGCGCCGGTTCATCTCCTGCTCCAGCAGATAGCCGGCAGCCGGATCGAGCTGGCGCTCCATGAGGGTCGGGGCGAGGTGGATGACGGTCACGTCCATGCCGTGCATCCTGAGGCCCGCCGCCGCCTCCAGACCCAGGAGGCCGCCGCCGATGACCACGGCCCGGCCACCCTTTCCGGCCGCCGCGCGCATCTTCTCGACATCGCCGAGATCGCGGAAGGCGACCACACCCGGCAGGTCCTTGCCCGGGCAGGGGATGATGAAGGGCAGGGAGCCGGTGGCGATCAGCAGCCGGTCATAGGGGGCGACGAGGCCATCGGCGGTTTCGACGGTCTTCCGCTCGCGGTCGATCTTCGACACTTCCCGGCCGGCAAACAGGGTGACGCCATGGTCGGCATACCAGCTTTCCGGGTGGGTGATGATGTCGTCGAAGGTCTTCTCGCCGGAGAGCACCGGCGAGAGCAGGATGCGGTTGTAGTTGACGCGGGGTTCCGCGCCGAAAACAGTGATGTCGTAGCGGTCCGGGGCGATCTCGAACAGATGTTCAAGGGCTCGACCGGCCGCCATGCCGTTGCCGACAACGACGAGCTTTTCGCGCTTCATGGGGGCGATCCGACAAAAACCGGGCCTGGAGCCGGAAATGGGAGGTTCCCGGCCTGCGAAACTGAAGAAAATGGGAAGGGCGCGGGAGGCTCGGGCCTCCCGCAAATCACGCGGCTTCCACCAGCCGATGCCGCTCGTGCAGGAATTTCAGCACCGCGGATCGGGCCTTCACATAGGTCGGATCGGTGGCCAGCTCGATGCGCCGGCGCGGCCGGGGCAGATCGACGTCCAGGATCTCGCCGATATGGGCGGACGGGCCGTTGGTCATCATCACGATGCGGTCGGACAGCAGCACGGCCTCGTCCACATCATGGGTGATCATGAGGATGGTGTTGCCGAGATCGGCGTGGATCTGCATCACCGAGTCCTGAAGATGGGCGCGGGTGAGGGCATCCAGCGCGCCGAAGGGCTCGTCGAGCAGCAGAACCTTCGGCTTCATGGCCAGCGCCCGGGCAATGCCGACGCGCTGCTTCATGCCGCCGGAGATTTCGCCGGGGCGCTTGTGGATGGCATGCCCCATCTGCACCAGCGTGAGATTGTGCAGCACCCAGTCATGACGTTCCGTCTTCGACATGGTCTTGCGGAACACCTTGTCGACGGCGAGCGCGACATTCTCGTAGACGGTCAGCCACGGCAGCAGCGAGTGGTTCTGGAACACCACCGCCCGCTCGGGCCCGGGGGCATCGACGACCTGACCGTCGAGAAAGATGCCGCCGGACGACACCTTCGTCAGGCCGGCCACCAGATTGAGCAGAGTGGACTTGCCGCAGCCGGAATGACCGATGATCGAGATGTACTCCCCCTTCTGGATGGTGAGAGAAACCTGATGCAGGACTTCCGAGGTGATGCCACCACGGGTGAACACCTTGTCGACGGCCTCGATGGACAGATGGGCGCGCTTGGACATCTTCTCTCTCCTCAGGCGCTGGCGGTGCCGCGGGTGACGACGGTGCCGATGACGGCGACGAGACGGTCGAGCAGGTATCCGACCACGCCCACATAGACGAGGGCGAGGATGATGTCGCTCATGCGCGACGAGTTCCAGGCATCCCAGATGAAGAAGCCGATGCCGACGCCGCCGATGAGCATTTCCGCCGCCACGATCGCCAGCCAGGACAGGCCGATGCCGATCCGGAGACCCGTGAAGATATAGGGCGCGGCCGACGGGATCATGATCTTGGTGAAATATTCAAACTGGTTGAGGCGCAGGACGCGGGCGACATTCTGGTAGTCGGCGGGAATATTGCGCACGCCAACGGCGGTGTTGATGATGATCGGCCACACCGAGGTGATGAAGATCACGAAGATCGCCGAGGGCTGCCCATCGCGGAAGGCGGCCAGCGACAGCGGCAGCCAGGCCAGCGGCGGCACCGTGCGCAGGATCTGGAACAGCGGATCGAGACCGCGCATCGCCCATTCCGACCGGCCGATCAGCACGCCGGTACCGATACCGATGACAACGGCGAAGCTGTAGCCGATGGCCACGCGCTGAAGGCTGGCCAGCACCTGCCAGGCCATGCCCTGATCCAGCCCCGAGCCCTGATGGAACGGGTGGATGATGAGCTCCCAGGTGTCCGCCACCACGGTGGAGGGGGAGGGTAGCGCTGCCGTTGGCGAGGAACAGGCGATTTCCCAGAAAATGAGCAGCACGGCCAGCACCACCACCGGCGGCACCACATGGCCGGCCACATGCCGGGCGGTCTTGCCGAGGCGGGCGAGCCGGGACGGAGCGGGGCGGGACGGAAGGGCCACGACGGATGCCTGCGGGTTGGCCTTTCCGGCGCGGGCGGGGTCGATCTTCAGGACGGTCAGGGTCATGCCGGTCTCCCGAGCGATGCGTCCGGAGGATCGCGCGGGGGCGATCCGGTGCCGGAAAGGGGGGCGGAGAGGGGCGCCGGAAGGGGGGGGATCCCGGCGCCGGTGAAAGCGTGGCTGGCGTCAGGCCAGACGGGTGATGCCGAGGCTCGCCAGATAGGCCGACGGGTTGTCCGGATCGAACACCTTGCCGTCGAAGAAGGTCTCGACGCCACGGGACTTGGAGGCCGGAATGTCGGCCGCCGCCACACCGAGGGCCGTCGCCGCCTCGCGCCACAGGTCCTCGCGGTTCACCTGGGCCACCAGTGCTTTGGTGTCGGTGCTGGCGTCGAACTTGCCCCAGCGGATGTCCTCGGTCAGGAACCACTGGTCATGGCTCTGGAAGGGATAGGAAGTGTGGTCCTGCCAGAACTTCATGAGGTGCGGGCTGTTCTCCACCACCCGGCCGTTGCCATAGTCGAAGGTGCCCATCAGGCGCGGGGCAATGTCCTTCGGCGGCACGTTGAACCAGGCGCGCTGGCCGACAATCTTGGCCAGTTCTTCGCGGTTCTCCAGCCTGTCGCACCACATCTGGGCTTCCAGCACCGCCATCAGCAGGGCCCGGGTGGCGTTGGGGTTCTTCTCGACCCAGGAGGCGCGCATGCCGAGCGACTTCTCGGGATGATTGTTCCAGAGTTCGCCGGTGGTGAGTGCCGAGAAGCCGATCTTCTGGTTCACCAGCTGGGCATTCCACGGCTCGCCGACGCAGAAGACGTCCTGGGTGCCGACCTTCATGTTGGCCACCATCTGGGGCGGCGGCACCACGATGGTCTCCACGTCCTTGTCCGGGTCGATGCCGCCGGCGGCCAGCCAGTAGCGCAGCCACAGATCATGGGTGCCGCCGGGGAAGGTCATGGCAGCCTTGGCCGGCGTGCCGGCCGCCTTCTTCGCGGCAAAGGCGTCCTTCAGCGCGCCGGAATCGAGCCCGACCTTGGTGTCGGCATAGGCATTGGCGACGGAAATGCCCTGACCATCGAGGTTCAGACGGGCGAGGATCGCCATCGGAACCTTCTGGTTGTTCTGGGTCACCTTGCCCTCGGAGATCAGATAGGGCATCGGCGTCAGGATGTGGGCGCCGTCGATGCCGTTGCCTTCCGAGCCCAGCACGAGATTGTCGCGCGTCGTGCCCCACGACGCCTGCTTCACGACTTCGGCATCCGGCAGGCCGTACTTGGCGAAGATGCCCTTTTCCTTGGCGACGATGAGCGGCGCCGCATCCGTCAGGGCGATGTAGCCCAGCACCACGCGGGGCGTCTCGGGGCCGGCAGGGGCCGCGAAGGCGCCACCGGGGAAGGCCGAGCGCACGGCCGAGAGGAGGGCGGCAGTGCCGAGAGCGGACGCGGAGCCGGAGAGGAAGCGGCGACGCGACAGGGCATTCGCTGGATTGATATCCATCGTCGGGAATCTCCGGGACTTCTGGGGCAGGGCTCGGAACGGCCTTGGGAGGAGCCGGTCCGGACCAGCGCGATCAGCGGACAGAAACGAAAAAAACGCCGCCTGATCGCGAGGACGCTCCGGTCACAAACCGGGGCGAGATCGGGAAACAGACGACGTCATTGTCGAAGACTGGAAGCGGGCTCCTTTTTGGGAGGCCGCGAGAGCCCTGATCGCCATTGACCGGGGCCCCAGGGGAGTGTGGATACCGGGCAGCCGGATCATCCCGGCTGGATCGAAAATCGACCGTGGTTCCGTGCACTTCTGATGCTGATAAAAAACCAGAAGCCGCTTTTCTGTTCAAGTCGAAATTTTATGCAGAAAGCGCCTGTTTCTGCGGCGTTTGTGGGCGGGCGGGGCTCAGAAATGGGCGCTGCGGGCCACGGTTTCCGAGCGGATGGCAAAGCCCGCCACATAATCGGCCACCGCATCGGGATCGAACACGCGGCCGTCGATGAAATGGTCGCCGGTCAGGTGCAGGTCGCCGCGGGTGGTGGGGATGAGGACCGGGTCGACGCCTTCGATACGCCGGTCGGCCAGCGGGATGGCGGTGTCGCTGCGGCCGAGGGCGGCACGGTAGAGATCCGGCCGGAAGGCCCGGGCGGCGGCGGTCACATGCTCCGGCTCGAAGGCGGTCTGCCCCCAGCGGACCATCTGGCTGTAGATCCACAGCGCCTCGCTCTCCCAGGGGAAGTTGGCGGCGTCGCGGTGGAAGACGAAATAGTCCGGGATCTGCCGCACCTGCCCGTCCGGGTCGATGGTGAAGCGGCCGTCGAGCAGGCGGAACAGCACGTCGGCGGGGGTGCCGATATAGCGCTCGTCGGCGAGGATTTCGGCCAGATGGGCGCGGTTGTCCGGCACGTCGCACCAGCGGGCGGCGCCATCCAGGGCGACGATCAGGCGGGAGAGGGTGTCCGGATGGGCATCCGCCCAGTCCGGGCGCACGCCGAGCACCTTTTCCGGCGCCGAGGGCCACAGGTCCGACTTGGTGGCGACCACCCGGCCGATGCCGCGTTCCACGGCGATCATGTTCCAGGGGGCGTTGACGCAGAAGCCGTCGATGGCGCCGGCGGCGAGGGCATCGGCCGTCAGCGGCGGGGGGACGACGGTCATCATCACGTCGCGGTCGGGATGGATGCCGCCGGCGGCCATCCAGAAGCGGAATTCATAATTGTGCGACGAATAGGGGTAGGTCATCGCGAACACCAGCGGCGGCTTTCCCGCCGCGCGCCGGGCGTCGATGACCATTTTCAGGGCGCGCGCCGAAGCGAGGGCGTCGGCATCGGCGGCAAGGCCTGTGCGCGCCACCATCTCGCGGTGCAGGTCCAGCGACAGGGTGATGGCGTTGCCGCCGCGCCCCAGCGCCAGCGGCGCGAAGACCGGCAGCGGATTGGAGCCGAGGCCGAGCTGCGAGGCCACCGGCATCGGCGCCAGCATGTGGGCGACGTCGAACTGGCGGAAGGCGAGGCGGTCGCGGATGTTGGACCACGAGACATCCTTGACGAGCTGAAGGGTGATGCCCTCCCGGTCGGTGAAGCCGCATTCGGCGGCAACCGCCAGAATTGCCATGTCGATCAAGGGGATGAAGCCGGCGCGCACCAGTCGTGCTCCGCCCGGGCGGCCGCGCGTCTCATCGGGAACGGGGGGGCGGAGGGTCGGAAAGGTCGTCACGGGAGGCATCCTTGAAACAGGAACCGGGAGGCCGGCGTCAGCCGCCGAGCAGGGAGGCGGCGGTGACGACGCTGCGGGCGATCTCCGCCACCTTCTTCTTCTCGTTCATGGCCGTGTGGCGCAGAAGGGCGTGGGCCTCCTCTTCGGAGAGGTTGCGGGCCTTCATCAGGATGCCCTTGGCGCGCTCGATCACCTTGCGCTCGGCCAGCTGGGAGCGGGCGGTTTCCAGCTCCTTCTGAAGCCGGTCGAAGGCGTTGAAGCGGCTGATGGCCATGTCGACGATGGGCCGGATGCGTTCTTTCCGCAGCCCGTCCACCACATAGGCCGACACCCCGGCATCGACGGCGGCCTGGATCATGGAGGCGTCCGACTGGTCGACGAACATGGCGACCGGCCGCGACACCACCCGCGACACCTGGAACATCTGCTCCAGCACGTCGCGGCTGGGATTGGCGAGGTCGATCAGGATCACGTCCGGGTCGATGGCCGTCAGCCGGCGCAGCAGATTGGCTGTCGGTTCAAGCACGTCGATCTGGTCGAAGCCGGCCGCCCTGAGGCCGTCGACAAGGATGGCCGCCCGGACGCTGTTCTCGTCGATCACGGCAACGCGAATCGTGGACGTACTCATGCGCGGCCTTCGGTCCTTTCGGGACGGGGAAGAGGCTCCGGAGGATCCCGGCGGATGCGGGCTGCCGGTCTTCGCAGGCTGGAACCACTCTGGCAAGTTCGGTGCCGCCTGTCTTCCCTCAGGGCGGCCCCTCGGGATTCAGGACGCGCGGGCGGCGCGCTGGCCGGGCGAATCGGTGTCCTCCGCCGTGGCAGGCGGCGAGGGCTCCGGCGACAGGTCGAGGCCGAGGGTGGAAAACAGCCGGGCGACCGGCACCTTCTGCGGTTTTTCTCCCCGCTCGACGAAGGTGGCGCGCACCTCCGCCTGGGCGGCGATTTCGCCGGCGGCCGGGCCATCGGGGATGACGAAGCGCTGCTCCAGAAACAGGAAATGCTCGTCCCAGCCGGTCAGCCGGGTTTCGAGATGGAATTTCTGGAACGGCGCCAGCGAGCGGCGATAGCGGATGGTGACGCCGGTCACCACCGGCATCCAGCGTGCCCTGAGGATCGGCCGCAGCAGCCCGGCACGCGCCAGCATGTCCAGCCGGCCGAGATCCATCAGCGTCAGATAACGGCCGTTGGTCATGTGGAAATTCAGGTCGAGATCATTCAGCCACACCCGCATGGGCAGGCGCGACACCCCGTCCGGCAGGGCGATGCGCGGCCCTTTCCGGGTCGCCGCCAGCACCCCGATCAGCCGTAGCCACAGATTCATGTTCGCCGATGCCTCCGGATGTCCCCGCGTGCGGCCGACCGCTGCGGACCCTCTTGCGTGACCATGACGTATACGTATATCCTGTAACCAATGATGGAGAGGGGGCCGAAAAAGGTCAAATCCTCTCCCGTCATAACGCCTCACAAGAAGGCGGTCAGGGGATGGGAGGACGCGTGAGCGAGACAGCGAGCGCAGACCCGACGCGCCCGGGAGGGGGCCAGTCGGGCAACGGGATGGCCATGCCATCCGGCCGGGGGGAACCCCTTGGCGCCATTGCGGACGGGCGGACGGTGCTGCCCGACCTTCTGGATCATGCCGTGGACCGCTTTGCGGACCGGCCGGCTCTGGATTTTCTCGGTCGGGGCTGGACCTACCGGGAGCTGGGGCAGGTGGTGACGCGGGCGACGGCGGGGCTCCGGCGTCTGGGCGTCGGCCCGGGCACCCGGGTGGGCCTGTGCCTGCCCAACACGCCCTATTCGGTGATCTTCTTCTTCGCCGTGCTGAAGGCCGGCGGCACCGTGGTGAATTATAATCCGCTCTATACGGCGCGCGAGCTGTCGGCACAGATCCGGGATTCCGGCACCACGATGATGGTGGTGATGGATCTGGAGCGGATCTACCGGCCGCTGGCCTCCATTGCCGCCGAATGCGGGCTGAAGCACGTCATCGTCTGCTCCATGGCCGAGGCGCTGCCGTTCCCGAAAGGGCTGCTGTTCCGCCTGTTCAAGGGCGCCGAGCGGGCGCGCATTCCCGAGGACGCCCTGCATGTGCCGGCCCGCCGGCTGATGGCCACGGGCCCCGCGGCGCCCGCCGCACCCGCGGCCCGGCCCGAGGATGTGGCGGTGCTGCAATATACCGGCGGCACCACCGGCATTCCCAAGGGCGCGATGCTGACCCATGCCAATCTGGTGGCGAATGCCCGCCAGATCATCGCCTGTGCCGGCCCCGGGGCGCTGCGGCCCGGTGAGGAGCGGGTGCTGGTGATCCTGCCGCTGTTCCACGTCTTCGCCATGACGGTGGCGCTCAACACCGCGGTGGAGCTGGGCGCGCAGATGATCCTGGTGCCGCGCTTCCAGATCGACGAGACGCTGGCCACCATCAAGCGCACCCGGCCGACCTTGCTGCCGGCGGTGCCCACCATCTATGGCGCGCTGAGTGCGGCGGCGGAAAAGGCGACGGGCAAGGAGGCGGTGGATCTCACCTCCATCCGCCTCTGCATTTCCGGCGGCGCGCCGCTGCCGACGGAAATCAAGAGCCGGTTCGAGGCCCTGACCGGCTGCCGGCTGTCGGAGGGCTATGGCCTCACCGAGGCGTCGCCGGTGATCACCGTCAACCCGCTGGATGGCCGGCCGGGCAAGCCCGGATCGGCCGGGCAGGCGGTGCCCGATACCCTCATCGAGATCCGCGATCCCGAGAACCCCACCCGGCTGATGCCGCCGGGGGAAAAGGGCGAGGTCTGCGCCCGTGGCCCCCAGGTCATGGCCGGCTACTGGCGCCGCCCGGCCGACACCCGCGCGGTGATGATCGACGGGGCGCTCAGGACCGGCGATGTCGGCTATGTCGATGAAGACGGCTTCCTGTTTCTCGTCGACCGGCTGAAGGACCTCATCCTGTGCTCGGGCTACAATGTCTATCCCCGGGTGATCGAGGAGGCGCTCTACGAGCATGAGGCGGTGGCGGAAGCCATCGTCATCGGTGTGCCCGATCCCTATCGCGGCGAAAGCCCCAAGGCCTTCGTGACACTGCGGGCCGGGGCCGAGGCGACGCCCGAGGCGCTGAAGGCCTTCCTCACCGGCCGGCTCTCCAAGATCGAGATGCCCGGCGCCATCGAGATCCGCGACGAGCTGCCCAAGACCATGGTCGGCAAGCTCTCGCGCAAGGAGCTGGTGGCCGAGGAGCGCGAGCGCCGGGAAGCCGGGGGCACGGCACCATGAGCGCGTGCATCCGCGGCGGCGCACCCGCGCTGGAATCCCTTGTCAGGTTGTTAACGCATAGGTTAGGCTATGGCCCGCGTGATCCAGCTTGTCCGAAGAAGGCGATCCATGGCGGAGCAGTTCTTTACCGTGACCCAGCTCGCCCAGTCGCTCGGGATCACGGCGCGGACCGTCCGCTTCTACGACGACAAGGGGCTGGTGACCCCCAGCCGGGCCGGCACGACGCGGGTTTACACCCAGCGCGACCGGGCCCGTCTGATCCTCATTCTCCGCGGCAAGCGGCTCGGCTTCACGCTGCGCGAGATCAAGGAATATCTCGACCTCTACGAACTCGACCGCACCCAGAAGGAGCAGCTGAAAATGCTGCTGAAGGGCGTGCGCAAGCGCATCGACCGGCTGGAAGAGCAGAGCATCGCGCTCAAGCAGACGCTGGAAGAACTGCGCGCCATCGAGGGGCAGGCGACCTCGGCCCTGACCGAGCTCGACGCCAGCGACGCCGGCGGCGAGCGTCAGGCCGGCTGAGCCCGGCTTTCCTTCCCGAGACACCGACACCTTTTTCGAGGCTGTCCCCCCGTGCGTCTGCCGGGGCCGGGCGGGCGCAGGCGTGCGCTCCCCATGCCCGTCCGCGGGCCAAGCAACAGAATAAAAACACCTGAATTCCAGAGGAAACGTCATGACTTCAGCCGTCATTGCGGGCTATCAGCGCTCGCCTTTCACGCCGGCCGGCAAGGGTGCGCTGGCCCGGGTCCGTCCCGATGATCTCGCCGCCGCCGTGGTGCGCGGGCTGGTCGAGCGCACCGGCGTGAAGCCGGAGGACATCGAGGATCTCATCCTCGGCTGCGCCTTCCCCGAGGGCGAGCAGGGCCTGAATGTCGCCCGCCTCATCGGCCTTCTGGCGGATCTGCCGCTGTCGGTGGCGGGCGTCACCGTCAACCGCTTCTGCGGCTCGTCCATGCAGTCGGTCCACATCGCCGCCGGCCAGATCGCCATTGGCGCCGGCGAGGTGTTCCTGTGCGCCGGCCTTGAGAGCATGAGCCGGGTGCCGATGATGGGCTTCAACCCGCTGCCCAATCCGGCTCTGGCGCAGAAGATGCCGGGCGCCTTCCTCGGCATGGGCGACACGGCGGAAAATGTCGCCCGCCGCTGGCAGATCACCCGGGGCGAGCAGGAAGAGTTTGCGCTCGCCAGCCACGCCAAGGCGGCGGCGGCTCAGGCGGCCGGCAAGTTCGCCGACGAGATCGTGGCGATTTCCGCCGGCGGCCAGAGGATCGACCGCGACGGCTGCATCCGGGCGGATGCCAGCGCCGAGGGTCTGGCCGGGCTGAAGCTCGCCTTCCAGAGCGATGGCACGGTGACCGCCGGTACCTCCTCGCCGCTGACCGATGGCGCCTCGGCGGTGCTCGTCTGCTCGGAAAGCTATGCCAAGAAGAACGGCCTGACGCCGCTGGCCCGTATCGCGGCCGTCGGCGTCTCCGGCTGCGCGCCGGAGATCATGGGCATCGGCCCGGTGGAGGCCTCCCGCAAGGCGCTGAAGCGCGCCGGCATCAGCGCCGACGCCGTGGATGTGGTGGAGCTGAACGAGGCCTTCGCCTCCCAGGCGATTGCCTGCACCCGGGATCTCGGCCTGCGTCCGGAGACCATCAATCTCGACGGCGGCGCCATCGCGCTCGGCCATCCGCTGGGGGCGACGGGGGCCCGCATCGTCGGCAAGGCCGCGTCGCTCCTGAAGCGGGAAGGCGGCCGCTATGCGCTCGCCACCCAGTGCATTGGCGGCGGGCAGGGCATCGCCACGGTTCTGGAGCGCCTGTGATGACCGAAATCCGCAAAGTCGCCGTGCTTGGCGCCGGTGTCATGGGCTCCGGCATCGCCGCCCAGGTGGCGAATGCCGGCCTGCCGGTGCTGCTGCTCGATGTGGTGCCGGCCGGTGCCGAAAACCGCAATGCGCTGGCCGACGCCGCCGTCGCCCGGATGCTGAAGACCGATCCGGCGCCGTTCATGTCGGCGAAGGCCGCCCGTCTGGTCGAGACTGGCAATCTGGACGATGATCTGGACAAGCTTTCCGGTGTCGACTGGATCATCGAGGTGGTGGTCGAGCGGCCGGACGTGAAGCAGGCGCTCTACCGCCGCATCGACGCCGTGCGCCGGCCGGGCACGCCGGTGTCCTCCAACACCTCCACCATCCCGCTGGAAGCTCTCGTCGCCGGCCTGCCGGAGAGCTTTGCCCGGGACTTTCTCATCACCCATTTCTTCAATCCGCCGCGCTATATGCGGCTTCTGGAGGTGGTGACGGGGCCGGCCACCGATGCGGCGCTGGCCGACCGGGTGGCCGACTTTGCCGACCGCGTGCTGGGCAAGAGCGTGGTGCGGGCGAACGACCGGCCGGGCTTCATCGCCAACCGGCTCGGCACCCTCTGGGTGCAGCTCGGCATTGTCCGCGCCATCGACCTCGGCCTGAGCGTGGAAGAGGCCGATGCCGTGATCGGCCGCGCCTTCGGCATCCCCAAGACCGGCATTTTTGGTCTGGTCGATCTGGTCGGTCTCGACCTGATGCCCCATGTCAGCGCCAGCCTGCGCGGCCTCTTGCCGGCCGGTGACGCCTTCCACGCCAGCGACCGCGACCTCCCTGTCATCCGCGAGATGATCGTGGCCGGCTATACCGGCCGCAAGGGCAAGGGTGGCTTCTACCGCCTGAACCGGGACGGCGGCGGCAAGATCAAGGAAGCCGTCGATCTTGCGACCGGCGCCTATCGCCTCTCGGCCAAGCCGTCGATCCCGGGGCTATCGTCGGCGAAAACGCCCCGGCGCGTGCTTGAGCGCAGCGACAAATTCGGCGCCTATGGCTGGGCGGTGTTCGGCGAGACGCTCGCCTATGCGGCGTCTCTCGTCGGCGAGATCTGCGACGACATCACCGCCGTCGATACCGCCATGCGCCTCGGCTACAATTGGAAATATGGCCCCTTCGAGCTTCTCGACCGCATCGGCCCGGCTTATGTCGCCGGCCGTCTGGCCGCGGAAGGCAAGCCGGTGCCGGCCCTGCTGGCCGCCGTCGGCGCGGGCAGCTTCTACCGGGTGGCGGACGGTCGCCGGCAGGCCTTCCAGCCCGATGGCAGCTATCGCGACATCGTGCGCCCGGAGGGCGTGCTGCTGCTGGAGGACATCAAGCTCTCGGGCAAACCGCTTCTCAAGAATGGCTCGGCCAGCCTTTGGGATGTGGGCGACGGCGTCGTCTGTCTGGAATTCACCTCCAAGAGCAACTCCATGGATGGCCAGATCCTGGAGCTGATCGGCAAGGCCATCCCGCTCGTCAAGCGCAAGTACAAGGCGCTGGTGGTCTATAATGAGGGCTCGAACTTCTCCGTCGGTGCCAATCTGGGGCTCGCGCTGTTTGCCGCCAACATCGCCGCCTGGGGCGAGATCGAGAAGTCGGTAAGCTCCGGACAGGAGGCCTACAAGGCGCTGAAATATGCGCCCTTCCCGGTGGTCTCGGCGCCGGCGGGGATGGCGCTCGGCGGCGGCTGCGAAATCCTGCTGCACTCCGATGCCGTGCAGGCCCATGCCGAGAGCTATATCGGCCTGGTGGAATGCGGCGTCGGGCTGGTGCCGGCCTGGGGCGGCTGCAAGGAGATGCTGGTGCGCTGGCAGTCCTCGGGCAAGCTGCCGAAGGGGCCGATGCCGGCGGCGGCCAAGGTGTTCGAGCTGATCTCGACGGCAACTGTCGCCAAGTCGGCGGCCGAGGCCAAGGAACTCCAGTTCCTGAAGGCCAGTGACGGCATCACCATGAACCGCGACCGGCTGCTGGCGGATGCCAAGGCCACGGCCCTGCGGCTCGCTGAAAATTACGTCCCGCCGGAGCCGCCGAGCGTCGTGCTGCCGGGTCCCTCCGGCAAGGTGGCCATGCAGATGGCCGCCGAAGGCTTTGCCCGCCGCGGCATCGCCACGCCCCATGATCTGGTGGTGGCGGGCGCCTTGGCCGATGTGCTCTCGGGCGGCGCCACGGACATTCTCGACACGGTGAGCGAGGATGCCCTGCTGGAGCTGGAGCACGAGAGCTTCATGCGTCTGGTGCGCACCCCCGCCACCCTCGACCGTTTCGAGACACTCCTGGAAACCGGCCGTCCGGTGAGGAACTGATCCGATGCAGACCTATGCCGCACCGCTGCGCGACATGCGCTTTCTCCTCAACGAACTCCATCCGGAGCCGGCGCCGCTGCCCGGCCATGAGGACGCGACGCCGGACGTGATCGACGCCATTCTGGAGGAGGCGGGGAAATTTGCCACCGGCACGCTGCTGCCGCTGAATGCCTCGGGCGACGCCGAAGGATGCACCCTGGAGAACGGCGTGGTGCGCACGCCGAAAGGCTTCCGGGAAGCCTATGCCGCCTTCCGGGATGCCGGCTGGACGTCCATGGCCGCGGGGCCGGACTATGGCGGGCAGAACCTGCCGGAGCCGGTGAACAAGTTCGTGGAGGAGATGATCTGCTCCGCCAACTTCTCCTTCGGGCTTTATCCCGGCCTGACCCATGGCGCCTACAAGGCCATCGAGCATCACGCCTCGGAGAAACTGAAGGCGACCTATCTGCCGAAGATGGTCGCCGGTGTCTGGTCCGGCACCATGTGCCTGACCGAGCCCCATTGCGGCACGGATCTGGGGCTGCTGCGCACCAAGGCGGTGCCTCAGGCCGATGGCAGCTACCGGGTTTCGGGCGCCAAGATCTTCATCTCCGCCGGCGAGCATGACCTGACGGAGAACATCATCCATCTGGTGCTCGCCCGCCTGCCCGATGCGCCGAAGGGCGTGAAGGGCATCAGCCTGTTCCTCGTGCCGAAATTCCTGCCCCGGGCCGATGGCACGCCGGGGGAGCGCAACGGCGCGCTGTGCACCGGGCTGGAGCACAAGATGGGCATCAAGGCCTCCGCCACCTGCCAGATGACCTTCGAGGACGCCACCGGCTGGCTGGTCGGCGAGCCCAACAAGGGCATGCGGGCGATGTTCACCATGATGAACAATGCCCGTCTGGCGGTGGGGATCCAGGGGCTGGGCATTGGCGAGGTGGCCTATCAGTCGGCCGTCGCCTACGCCCGGGAGCGCGGGCAGGGCCGCGCCCTCTCCGGCACGAAGCGGCCCGAGCTGCCGGCGGATCCGATCATCGTCCATCCGGACGTGCGGCGGATGCTGATGACCATGCGCGCCTATAATGAAGGCTGCCGGGCGCTGGGCGTCTGGGTGGCGCGCGCCCTCGACCGGGTGGCCCTTCATCCCGATGCCGCCGTGCGCCGGGAGGCCGAGGACTTCACCGCCCTGATGACCCCGGTGGTGAAGGCGCTCTTCACCGATCTCGGCTTCGAGACGGCCAATCTCGGCGTGCAGGTCCATGGCGGCCATGGCTTCATCCGCGAAACCGGCGTGGAGCAGTTCGTGCGCGATGGCCGTATCGCCATGATCTACGAGGGCACCAACGGCGTGCAGGCGCTGGATCTGGTCGGCCGCAAGATGCCGGCCCATACCGGCCGCTATCTGCGCTCCTTCTTCCATCCGGTGCTGGCCATGATCGACGCCGCGCTGGAGGATGATGATCTGGCCGATCTGGCGGGGCCGCTGGCCAAGGCGTTCGGCGGCCTCCAGCTTGCCACCGCCACCATCGCCCAGAAGGGGATGGCGGATCCGGAAGAGGCGGGGGCGGCGGCCACCGACTATCAGCGCCTGTTCGGTCTGGTGGCGCTGGGCGCCATGTGGCTGCAGATGGCGAAGATTGCCGGCGAGGCCCTTGCCAACGGCACCGACGAGCCGGCCTTCTATCAGGCCAAGCAGGCGACGGCCCGCTTCTTCATGGCCCGCATCCTGCCGCAGGCAGCCGGTCTGGTGGCCGCCATCCGCGCCGGCAAGGCGAGCCTGATGGCGCTGGACGAAGCGGCGTTCTGAGCGGCGACAGACAGGACGGAGGGCGAGGCCCCTCCGTCCGCCAGAAGAGAACAGGGGGAGGGGACAATGACCGACGTTGCGGAGCTGCTGGACGCCATCGAGGAGCGCAAGGATGTCCTGAAGACGCTCGGCTACAAGGTGCGCTTCGACATTGTGGAAGGCGGCAGCATTCTGGTGGATGCCACCGGCGGCGGCGTCGCGGTGTCGGAAGGGGGCGGCGCGGCCGACACCGTGCTGAAGCTCAAGGCTGACAATCTGAAGAAGCTCATCGAAGGCCGGCTCAATCCGATGATCGCTTTCTCCACCGGCCGCCTGAAGGTGACCGGCAGCCAGGGCGTCGCCCTGAAGCTCGCGGGCCTGCTGGAAAGCTGAGCCGGCGGTGTGTCAGGCCGGCAGGAAGCGGGCGCGCTCGGCCTTCACCCGGGTGGCCAGCGCTTCCATGACGGTGGCGACGCGGCGGTCGCGGTGGGTGTCCGGATGGGCCACCAGCCAGTAGGTGCGCACGAAGCGGATCTCCGGCAGCACCGGCACCAGCTCGCCATACTGGCGGGCGGCATAGACGTGCAGCACCGCCAGCCCCACCCCCGCCCGCACCGCCTCGATCTGGCCGGCGACGCCCGCGCACTCGAACCGGGTGGGCGTCAGGGCGCGCAGCTCGGCGGCATAGTCCAGCGCGTGGCTGTAGAGAAAATCATCGACGCCGGTGACGAGCACATGGCCGGCAAGGTCCGCCGGGCTTGCCGGCGTGCCGCGCTCGGCCAGATAGCCGGCGGAGCCATAGACGGCGAGGGCATAGTCCGTCAGCCGGCGCACGATGAGCCGCTCCCGCATCGGGCGATCGAGGGTGACGACCAGATCAGCTTCCCGTCGCGAGAGGGAGAAGGTGCGCGGTAGCGGCACCAGCTCGATGACGAGGCCCGGATGGGCCCGGGTCAGGCGCCCCAGTTCAGCCGCCAGAAAATAGGTGCCGAAGCCATCCGGCGCGCCGATGCGCACGGTGCCGGTGATATCAGGCGTGCGGGCGGACAGCTCCGCCTGGGCCTGCAGCATGGCCGCTTCCATGCGCTCGGCCGCGGCTGCCACCCGCTCGCCGGCCGGCGTCAGGCTGACGCCCTGAGTGTGGCGATCGAGCAGGCGCACGCCGAGAGCGGCCTCAAGCTGGGCGATGCGCCGGCTGATGGTGGCGTGGTTCAGCCCCAGTTTCCGGCCAGCCCCCAGCAATTGCCCGGTGCGGGCGATGGCCAAGAGCACCCGGGCCTGATCCCAGTCCGGTTCCATGGCGCCTCCGCTCGGCCGTGACATCAATTTCCGCACATCGGAACCGCGATCCTGCCCGTTGCTGTGCGCGGATGGAAGTGGCTTCTTCTCCGGCGAGCACAAAATCCCCGGGCCCCAACGGAGCGGAACCCCATGCGCCAGATCGGACATTTCATCAGCGGCTGCGCTGTCGCGGGCACCTCGGGCCGGGTGGCGCCGGTGTTCCGGCCGATGACCGGCGAGGTCTCGGCCGAAGTGGCGCTGGCGTCTGCCGACGAGGTGCGGGCGGTGGTGGCCTCGGCGGCGGCGGCCCAGCCGGCCTGGGCGGCCACCAACCCGCAGAAGCGGGCGCGGGTGCTGATGAAGTTCCTGGAGCTGTGCAACGCCGAATATGACAGCCTCGCCGCGCTGTTGGCTGACGAGCACGGCAAGACCGTGCCCGATGCCAAGGGCGATCTCCAGCGTGGTCTGGAAGTCGTCGAGTTCTGCACCGGCATCCCGCATCTGATGAAGGGCGAGTACACCGAGGGCGCCGGCCCCGGCATCGACATGTATTCGATCCGCCAGCCGCTGGGCGTGGTGGCCGGCATCACCCCGTTCAACTTCCCGGCCATGATCCCGCTGTGGAAGGCCGCGCCGGCCATTGCCTGCGGCAACGCCTTCATCCTGAAGCCTTCGGAGCGGGATCCGTCGGTGCCGATGCGGCTGGCCGAGCTGTTCATTGAAGCCGGTGGCCCGCCCGGGATCTTCAATGTGGTCAACGGTGACAAGGAAGCCGTCGACACCCTGCTGGACGAGCCGCGCATTGCCGCCATCGGCTTTGTCGGCTCCTCGGCCATTGCCGAATATATCTATTCCCGCGGCACGGCGGCCGGAAAGCGCGTGCACTGCTTCGGCGGCGCCAAGAACCACCTCATCATCATGCCGGATGCCGACATGGATCAGGTGGTCGATGCCCTGATCGGCGCCGGCTATGGCTCGGCGGGCGAGCGCTGCATGGCCGTCTCGGTGGCGGTGCCGGTGGGCGAGGACACGGCAAACCGGCTGATGGAAAAACTCGTTCCCCGGGTGGAGGCGCTGAAGGTCGGCCCGTCCACGGATCCGACCGCCGATTTCGGCCCGCTGGTGACGCAGGCAGCTCTCGACCGGGTGCGCGGCTATGTCGACACCGGCGTGGCCGAGGGCGCGACGCTGGTGGTCGATGGCCGCGACTTCACCCTGCAGGGCTATGAAAAGGGCTTCTACATGGGCGGCTGCCTGTTCGACCATGTGACGCCGGACATGACCATCTACAAGGAAGAGATCTTCGGCCCGGTGCTCTCGGTGGTGCGCGCCGCAGACTATGAGGCGGCGCTCGAGCTGCCGACGAAGCATGAATATGGCAACGGTGTCGCCATCTTCACCCGCGATGGCGATGCGGCCCGGGACTTTGCGGCCCGGGTGCAGGTCGGCATGGTCGGCATCAACGTGCCGATCCCGGTGCCGCTGGCCTATTACACCTTCGGCGGCTGGAAGCGCTCGGGCTTTGGCGACCTCAACCAGCACGGCCCAGACGCCATCCGCTTCTACACCAAGACCAAGACGGTGACCTCGCGCTGGCCCTCGGGCATCCGCTCGGGCGCCGAATTCTCCATTCCGACCATGAAGTGATCTTTCCGGATCTTTCAGGTCCAGATTGCCGGCCCGGGGGCGGATTTGCCGTCCCGGGCCGGTTTTCTTTCGGCCGGGGGCACGGGCGGCGTGATATGGAAGGGGCCTGTTCTCCCGTCGGGAGCGAGGGATGCAATGCCGGTGGATGCCAGAACTCTCCTCTGCGGCCTGTTCCGGGCGGCGGTGACGGCGGCCGCGCCCGCCAGCTGCCTGCCGGCCTTCCTGCCCGAGCGGCCAAAAGGGCGCACCATCGTGGTGGGCGCCGGCAAGGCCGCCGCCGCCATGGCGGAAGCCGTGGAGGACCACTGGAAGGGGCCCCTCGATGGTCTCGTCGTCACCCGCTATGGCCACGGCCTGCCCACCCGCATGATCGAGGTGGTGGAAGCCGCCCACCCGGTGCCCGATGCCGCCGGCCGGGCGGCAGCCGAGCGCATTCTCGGCCTCGTGTCCGGGCTGACGGAAGACGATCTGGTGATCTGTCTGGCGTCCGGCGGCGGCTCGGCGCTCCTGTCCCTGCCGGCGCCGGGCGTGAGCCTGGAAGAGAAGCGCGGCATCAACCGGGCGCTGCTCGCCAGCGGCGCCGATATCACCGAGATGAACACGGTGCGCAAGCACCTCTCCGCCATCAAGGGCGGCCGGCTGGCGCTGGCGGCATGGCCGGCCCGGGTGGTGACGCTGGCGATTTCCGATGTGCCCGGCGACGATCCCGCCGTGATCGCCTCGGGGCCGACGGTGGCCGATCCGACCACCCATGCCGATGCCCGGGCGGTGCTGCGCAAATATCGCATCGCCCTGACGCCGGCGGTGGAGGCGGCGCTGGCCGATGATGCGCCGGAGACGGCGAAACCCGGCGATCCCCGGCTGGCCCGCACCGAAACCCGGCTGGTGGCGACCCCGCGCGCGGCGCTGCTGGCGGCGGCCGATGCGGCGCGGGCCGCTGGCGTCACGCCGGTTCTGCTGGGCGATACCATCGAGGGCGAGGCCCGCGAGGTGGCCCGGGTGATGGCGGCGATTGCCCGCAACATCGCCGATCATGGCGAGCCGGCGGCGGCGCCCTGCGTGCTGCTGTCGGGCGGCGAGACCACGGTGACGGTGCGCGGGCAGGGGCGCGGTGGGCGCAATGTGGAATTCCTGCTCGCCCTCACCTTGGCGCTGAAGGGAACCCCGGGGATTTCGGCGCTGGCCGCCGACACCGACGGCATCGACGGCAGCGAGGACAACGCCGGCGCGCTCGCCTTCCCGGATACGCTGCTGCGCGCCGCCGCCCGCGGCGAGGATGCCCGGGCGCGGCTGGCCGACAATGACGGCTACGGCTTCTTCCATACCCTGGACGATCTCATCGTCACCGGGCCGACCCGCACCAATGTCAACGACTTCAGGGCGATCCTGATCGACCGGCGCTAAGCGTCCGGGGACGGGGAGGCTTACTCCCCGCGGGTCTGCGGCAGGGCCAGCACCTTGGCGGCGGCCCCCGGGCCGCCATGGCCGAGGGTCTTCACCAGCCAGGGCAGCAGGGTCTTCAGCTCGTCGGCAAGCGTGAAGGGCGGGTTGAGGATGGCAAGGCCACAGCCCGGCAGCGGGCCGGGGCTGACGGCGCGCACGCGGAAATCCACCACATAGCCGCGGGAAATGCCGGCGTCCGCCAGCCCGTCGCGCACGAAGTCCGCCTCGCCCCCGGTTTTGATCGGGAACCAGCCGAGATAGACCCCGGTGGACCATTTGCGCCACGCCTTCGCCAGCCCCGTGGTCAGCCGGTCGAGTTCGCCCGGCTCCTCAAAGGCCGGATCGACCAGCACAAGGCCGCGGGTTTCCTTCGGCGGCACGAAGGAGTTGAGGGCGAGCCAGCCGTCGAGCTCGACGATCTTCGCCCGCTTTTCCGCCGCGAACTGCAGCGCCAGCACCCGGGCATCCTGGGGGTGCAGCTCCACGAAGGTCAGCCGGTCCTGTCGCCGGGTGAGGCGGCGGGCGATCGCCGGCGAGCCCGGATAGACCAGCAGGCCACCACCGGGATTTTCCGCCGCGATCGCCTCCTGCCAGGGGGCGAGCAGCGCGGCGATTTCCGGGGGAATGGGGCTGGCCAGCAGCTTTTCCACCCCGTCCCGGGCCTCGTTTGTGCGGATCGCCTCGTCGGAGGAGAGGTCATAGAGGCCGATGCCGGAATGGGTGTCGACCACCCGGACCGGCGTTTCCTTGCGCACGAGATAAGCGAGGATGCGGGCCAGCACGATGTGCTTCAGGACATCGGCGAAATTGCCGGCATGGAAGGCGTGACGGTAGTTCATGCCGGAGACGACCCCAGTTCGGACGACAGGACGGGCGCGGGCGGCACCCGGGACACCCAGTCTATAGCCCGTCCGGCGCGGGCGTGCGCGGGGCATTTCGCCTGTCGGGGGAAGGCCACAGGAGGATTACTTCTTGCGGATCGGCGCGGAGCCGGCCGGCGGCTCGGGGTCCTCCGCTGGTGGCCAGGGATGGCCGTTGACGAAGGGCGCGGGGGCGGTGCCCGGCTGGGGTTTCGGCGGGCGGGTGAGATAGGGCCGCGGCACGCCGGTCGGCGGCGGGGTCGGCTTGCCGCCATAATAAGGTGACGGGATTTCCCCTTGCGCGGGGCGCGCCGGGGTGATGCGGGTCGGCGGCCCCGCAGGCGTGGCGCCGGGCGCGGGAACGAAGCCGCCCGGCTTCGACGGCGCCCCGCGCACCAGCGGCGCGACACCGACGCCCAGCGGCACCACCGAGGACTGGGCCAGCGTCGGGCCGGCACAAAGCGCCAGCAGGGCGCCGCACCCGAATGCCCGCCGCAGCGGGCCGGACCAGAGCCGGAAAGCTGGATGGAGCATGGTCGGTCCTCGTTGTGGACGGGCGGAAGAGGGGACGGAGGCCGGGCCAGGGGCAGACCGGATCTGGCCGACCCAGACAGGCCATTTGCGACCAATGGTCAGCGGCAGAGGCGGAATGATCCGGAAAAGAGCTTCGGGCCCGCCCCCGGGGAAAGGGGCGGGCCCGAAGCGGATCAGCCTTTCGGCCGGCTCTTACGGGCAGGGATGGCGATAGCCATCATTGCCCAGATAGGTGCCGGTGGAGGCGTCATAGGACCGGTAGCGTCGCGCGCAGGCGGCGATCTGGTCCGAGGTGATGATCTGCTGCGACGGCGCAGGAGCCGAGGGCTGGGCCATGGCCGCACCGGCCAGAGCTCCGGCCGCCAGACCGATCATGCCCACCGCAAGCAGCGCGCCGGTGTTGTCATAGTAGTAGCCATAGGGCGGCGGCGCCCAGCCCGGGCGATAATAGCCCCAGCCGGCCCGCGGCACCGGCGGTCCGCCCGGACCCCAGCCACCCGGCGGCCGGCGGTAGCCCCACCCCTGAGGCGGCGGCGGCCGGTTGCCCCAGTTGGCGTTTCCACCCGGCGGCCGCCCCCAGTTGCCCGGCGGCGGGCGATTTCCGGCATTGCCCCCTGGCGGACGTCCTCCACCGCCCGGCGGTGGGCGATAGGACCCGCCGCCGCCTTGGGGAGGACGCGCCGAATTGCCCGGCGGCCGCTGCTGCTGGCCGGGCGGACGGGCATTGTGCTGGGGCGGACGGTTGCCAGCATTGTTCTGGGGCGGACGGCGACCGGCATTGCCGCCGCCATTCTGCGGCGGACGATAGGTCGGCGGTGCCGGCCGGCCCTGGTTTTCGCCACGCCACTGGGCGTTGGCATCACCGACGCCGGCAAGTCCCGTGAACCCCGCAGGCAGCGGAACCAGCGTGACCGTGAGGCACAGCGCCAGCAGACGGGTCGTTCTGGCGAGGATCATCTCTAACTCCCCTGGCGGCAATCGCACCCCGCATCCACGGGTGTTTCCGGTGAATACGGATGCAGAATCGTCACCAACGATTCGACGGTCAGTGTAGCCCTCCGATTCCGGTTGGAGAATGGCAACCGGAGGGCGTCCGGACTTCACCCGATAAGGAAACGACACTCGGCCTGAACCGTTCCGGAGGCGCCTGTTTAGCTGTGGTTCAGCCGGGATGTGTGTCGCCAAACACCGCGGATTCCAGCGCGACAGCCTTGATGATGGCGTGCACCGGCCGCCCGGGCATC
The DNA here is from genome assembly GCA_050689115.1 of Segnochrobactraceae bacterium EtOH-i3. Taxonomy (GTDB): domain Bacteria; phylum Pseudomonadota; class Alphaproteobacteria; order Rhizobiales; family Segnochrobactraceae; genus JBBSSF01. The sequence goes on from JBOGCN010000004.1 coordinate 103,526, forward strand.
AGCCCCAGCCGCGCCAGCGAGCCCGTCGTCACCCGGGCAATCAGCCGCGCCTTGCGGCACATGAGGGCGACATCGGCCACATCCCCCGGCCGCAGTGCGACCTCGGCGACGGTGCCGGAGAGGATGTTGAGGGCCGAGAGCCCCTTGGGCGGCTCGGTGGCGAGGATCACGTCGAGGGCGCGCACCCGCACCCGCACCCGGGTGCCGCCGGTGTGATCGAGCCCCGGCAGCCGGAGGAGCCCGGCGCCGGTCTGCACCTCGGTGATGCCGCCGTCACGGGCGACCACGGAGCCATCCAGCACCGCGCCGGGATCCGCCGACAGTGCCCCCAGATCAAGGCGGGAAAACACCTCGGTCGCCGGTCCGGCGGCGACGCTGCGGCCGTCTTCCAGCACCACCAGCGTGGTGGCGAGCCGGGCAACTTCGGCCAGCGCATGGGTGACATAGACGATGGGCAGCCTCGCCTCGTCGCGCAGCCGCTCGATATAGGGCAGGATCTCGGCCTTGCGGGCATCATCGAGGGCGGCCAGCGGCTCGTCCATCAAGAGCAGCCGCGGGCTCGCCATCAGCGCCCGGCCGATCGCCACCCGCTGGCGTTCGCCCCCCGACAGCCCGGCCGGCTTGCGGTCGACGAGGTGGGCGATGCCGAGCAACTCCAGTACCCGGTCCAGACTTTCCCGCCGCTCCGCCTTCGGCGTGAAGAAGCGGCCATAGAGCAGATTGGTCCGCACCGAGAAATGCGGAAACAGCCGCGCTTCCTGAAAGACATAGCCCAGCCGTCGGCGCGAGGGCGGCACGAAGGTGCGCGTGCCTGCATCCGCCAGCACCCGGCCGTCCAGCACGACATGGCCGCGGTCCGGCCGCGCCAGCCCGCCGATGAGGTCGATGAGGGTCGTCTTGCCCGAGCCCGAGCGGCCGAACAGCACCGTCAGCCCCGCCGGCGCCGTGAAGGCGGCGGCCAGGGTGAAGGCGCCCCGGGTGAGGGTGACGTCGACGGTGAGCGTCATCGCCCGGCCTCCCGGGCGCGGGCGGCGCGGGCCGCCAGCCATTCCGAAATCAGGAGAGCGGCCATGGAGATGGCCACCGCCACGAGGGTGAGGCGCAGCGCCCCGGTCTCGCCATCGGGGATCTGGGTGAAGGTGTAGATGGCGGAGGCCAACGTCTGGGTCTCGCCGGGAATGTTGGAGACGAAGGTGATGGTGGCGCCGAATTCGCCCATCGCCTTGGCAAAGGCCAGCACCATGCCGGCAATCACCCCGGGCAGCGACAGCGGCAGGGTGACGGTGCAGAACACCCACAGCCGCGGCGCGCCAAGGGTGCCGGCGGCCTGTTCCAGCTTGCGGTCGACGGCCTCGAAGGACAGCCGCACGGCGCGCACCAGCAGGGGAAAGCCCATGATGCCGGCAGCCAGCGCCGCGCCGGTCCAGCGGAAGGAGAAGACGAGGCCGAAATGCTCGGCCAGAAAGGCCCCCACCGGCGCCTTGCGCCCGAAGGTGATGAGCAGCAGGAAGCCGGTGACCACAGGCGGCAGCACCAGCGGCAGATGTACCAGCCCGTTCAGGAAATTGCGGCCGGGAAAGCGCCAGCGCGCCAGCGCCCACGCCACCAGGAGCGCGACGGGCAGGCTGGCGACGGTCGCGACCGTCGCCACCTTCAGGCTGAGGAGGACAGCCGTCCACTCGGCCTGACTGATTGTCCAGTGGGGCGGGAGCATCGGCCGGGATCAGTTGGAGGCCGGAGGAACCAGCACGGTGAAGCCTTCCGCCGTGAAGGCCGCTGCCGCCGGGCCGGTGTGCAGGGCCTTGTAGAGGCTGTCCGCATCCGGATTGGTCGAGCTGGCGGTGACCGCGACCGGGTAGATGATCGGCGCGTGGCTGCCCTCGGGGAAGGTGCCGATGATCTTCACCTTCTTGTCGGAAGCGGCGTCCGTCGCATAGACGATGCCGAGGGGGGCTTCCCCGCGCGAGACCAGCAGCAGGGCGGCGCGCACATTGTCGGCCTGGGCGAGCTTGCCTTGCACCGACGGCCAGATGCCGAGATTGGTCAGCGCCGTCTTGGCATATTTGCCGGCCGGCACCGAATCCACCTGCCCCACCGCCAGACGGCCGTCGCCCAGAAGGGCGGCGAGATCGAGACCCTCCTTAATTTCCACGGTCGCAGTCGAATCAGCGGGGGCCACCAGCACCAGCTTGTTGCCGAGCAGATTTTCCCGGGTGTCCGTCTTGATGGCATTGGCCTTGCCGACATAATCCATCCACGCGAGATCGGCGGAGATGAAGATGTCTGCGGGTGCGCCCTGCTCGATCTGCTTGGCCAGTGCCGAGGAGGAGGCATAGGAGACGGTAGCCGTCTTGCCAGTATCCTTGCTCCAGCCGGCGATGACGGCATCCAGCGCGTTCTTCAGGCTGGCGGCGGCAAACACCACCACGGGCTGATCGGCAGCGTGCGCCGGCTGGGCGGCGCCGAGAGCGCCGAGCCCCAGCGGCAGCGCCACGGCCATCGCCTTCAGCACGCCCCGGCGCGCGATCGCGCCCATCCATCCCGTCATGATCCTGTCTCCGCCCACGCGTGTCCGGTGCGGGCGCCGTCGCCGGCATCCGCTCGCCGGCATGTTAGCCGAGCGTCATATCCGTTGGAATATGTCGGTCGTCATTTGTGCGATTTCCCCCGGACGGGCGCGCGGGAGGCTGGGCAGGCGGCGGAAAGGGCGTAGACTGGGCGGCAAAAGAGGGGGACTCGACGGGGCGCGTCATGCGTTTCGGTCAGAGAAGCCCCCGAACCGGGAAGGGAGATGTCCCATGACCACCCCCGCCACTGGCACCAGCCGGGACCGCGAGGCAGCCCTTGCCCTCATCGCCGAGATCGGCGTGGGCATGCTGACCAGCCGCGGCAATGACCGTCTCGATGCCCGCCCGATGCGCATCCATCTGGATCCGGGCGCCGGCATCCTGTTCTTCACCCACCGCCATGATGCCCGGGGCTATGCCCATGTGCGCGATCCCGCCGGGCTGCTCACCATCACCGATCCGGCGCAGGGCCGCTATCTCTCGCTCTCCGGCACGGTGTCGATCCTGGCCGACCGCACGTCGGCGCGCGCCCACTGGGATAGCGAGGCCGCGGAATGGTTTCCGGGCGGGCCCGATGATCCCGACCTGATGCTGGTCCGCTTCCAGCCCGAGCGCGGAGAGCTCTGGGAAGGCCCCGTCCATCCCGGCACCGGCCACCATGTGACCTTCGCCCTCAATGTCGCCGACTGCGTGGCCAACGCCCGGGCCCACATCGAGGAGCGGCTGGACGAGGAGCTGGACGAGAGCTTCCCGGCCAGCGATCCGCCCTCCACCATCCAGCCGCACCGGGCCTTCACCTGACAACAGGGTGTTGACCTGAGAGTGCCGGACGGGATCGGGTCCTGCCCGGTCCCATGCCGGATCAAGGGCGGATCAGATCGCGTCTTCGCGCTTCAGCGGACGGCTGAGGAGGGCTTCGATGGCGCGATCAATGGTGAGGCGGCCGGCGAGCACATCGGCGACCGCCTTGCACACCGGCAGCTCCACCCCGTGACGCGCGCCCATGGCGACGGCGACCGGGGCGGTGGCGGCGCCTTCCACCAGCGGGCCGGAGTTCGGGGCGCCGATCGCGACCTCGCCCTTGCCCAGCGCCACGCCGAAGGCGAAGTTGCGCGACTGCATGCTGGTGGCCGTCAGCACGAGATCGCCGAGGCCGGAGAGGCCGGTCAGGGTTTCCGCCCGGGCGCCGAGGGCGAGACCCAGCCGGGTCAGTTCGGCAAAGGCGCGGGCAATCAGCGCCGCCTGGGCGCTGGCGCCAAGGCCGCGGCCGGCGACGATGCCACAGGCGATCGCCAGCACATTCTTCAGCGACCCGCCGATTTCCACGCCGGTGAGATCGCCGGAGGCATAGGGCCGGAAGGTGGGGCCGGCGAGTGCCGCCGACAGCCGGTCGGCCAGCGCCGGATCATCGGCGGCAATGGTGACGGCGGTGGGCAGGCCGCGAGCCACATCGGTGGCAAAGCCCGGGCCGGAGAGGGCCGCACGGGGAAAGCCCGGGGCCGCCTCGGCCAGCACGTCGGAGAGCAGCCGGCCGGTCGCCCGTTCGATGCCCTTGGCGCACAGCACCAGCGGCGTGCCCGGCCGGGCGCGCGCCGCCACCTCGGGGGCAACCGCCGCAGTGGTCTGGGCAGGGGTGACCAGCAGCACGGCATCGCAGCCGGCGGCAGCGCTCATGTCGGTGGTGGCGTGGATCGGCGGATCAAGGGGAATGCCGGGCAGATGGGCCGGGTTCCCGCGGTCGGCATTGATGGCGTCGACGGTTGCGGCGTCGCGGGCATAGAGCACCACCTCGCGCCCGGCGCGGCGCGCGCTGAGCGCCAGGGCCGTGCCCCAGGCGCCGCCACCGATGACGCCGATCCGCGCAAGTCCGCTCATGTCACCGCTCTTCTTGTTTTCTGGATCGAATAACCGACGGGTCCGGGAAGCCGGCCCTTCCGGTCGGGGAGCTGATGCCCCCGAAACACTCACACCTTCGCCCCGAGCCGTCCGGAGCCGACCACCGGCATGGCCAGCGTGTCGAGCGGCCAGCGCGGCCGGGCCGGGGCATCGAGCCCGTCGACGAGGCCGAGGGCGAGGCGTTCGGCGCCGGCCCAGGCGATCATGGCGCCGTTGTCGCCGCAATATTTCAGCGGCGGGGCGACGAGACGGGAATCCATGCCCTCGGCCATGTCGGTCAGCGCCGCGCGCAGCGCCCGGTTGGCGGCGACACCGCCGGCGACCACAAGGGTCGGCCGGGCGATCCCGGTTTCGGCGCGCATGCGGACAAGGGCCGCGCGGCAGCGGGCGACGAGAATGTCGGAGACGGCCTGCTGGAAGCTGGCGCAGAGATCGGCGATGTCCTGATCGCTCACCGGCTGGGCGCGTTCGGCTGCCAGCCGCACGGCAGTCTTCAGGCCGGCCAGCGACATGTCGAGGCCCGGCCGGTCGAGAAGCGGCCGGGGCAGGGGGAAGCGGCCGGGGTTGCCGGCAAGCGCCGTGCGCTCCACCGAGGGGCCGCCGGGATAGGGCAGGCCGAGCAGCTTGGCGGTCTTGTCGAAGGCTTCGCCCACGGCATCGTCGATGGTGGTGCCCCAGCGATGATAGCGGCCCACACCTTCCACCATCAGGATCTGGGCGTGGCCGCCGGAGACCAGCAGCAGCAGGAAGGGAAAATCGACGCCATCGGTCAGCCGCGCCGTCAGGGCATGGCCTTCCAGATGGTTGACGGCGAGGAAGGGCTTGTCGGTGGCCAGCGCCAGCGCCTTGGCGAAGGTGACGCCGACCAGAAGCCCGCCGATGAGGCCGGGTCCGGCAGTGGCGGCGATGCCATCGAGTTCATAGAGCGACACGCCGCTTTCCAGCAGCGCGGCTTCCACGATGCCATCCAGCCGGGTGACATGGGAGCGGGCGGCGATTTCCGGCACCACGCCGCCATAGGGGGCGTGTTCGGCAATCTGGCTGTGGACGACGCTCGACAGCACCGTGCCGGTTCCGTCGGCGGCGCGGCGCACGACGGCGGCGGCCGTCTCGTCGCAGCTCGTCTCGATTCCGAGAAGGGTGAGGGCGCCGTCCGCGGCCGTCATGATTGTCCTTGGTCCGGGTTCGCTCGGGGCGGTGCGGGTCTGCCCGCGGTTGGAACGGGGGGCGGGCGCCTGTATGGTCGCCGCGCCGGACCGAGGTCCGGCCCCGAATCGACGTGTCCGCTGCCGGGCTTGGCCGCGGCCGCGTCTCTCCTGCCCCGTAGCACCGCCCGATGACACCATGCAAACGAATCCCGTCCGGATCGGCACCCGGGGCAGCCCGCTGGCGCTGGCCCAGGCCCACACCGTCCGCGATCGCCTGGTGGCCGCAACCGGCCGCCCGTCCGAAGACTTCGTCATCGCGGTGATGAGCACCGCCGGCGACCGGGTGACCGATCGCGCCCTGTCGGAAATCGGCGGCAAGGGGCTCTTCACCCAGGAGATCGAGGACGCCCTCGCGGACGGCCGCATTGATCTGGCCGTTCATTCGGCCAAGGACATGCCGACGGTGCTGCCCGACGGCCTGCATCTGGCCGGCTATCTGCCCCGGGCCGATGTGCGCGATGTCTTCCTCTCCGCCCATGCCGGTGGCCTTGCCGGGCTTGCGGCCGGGCAGGTGGTGGGCACGGCCTCCCTGCGCCGCGGCGCCCTCATCCGCCGCGCCCGTCCGGAGCTCGGCGTCATCAATTTCCGCGGCAACGTCCAGAGCCGGCTGCGCAAGCTCTCCGAGGGCGTGGTGGACGCGACGCTGCTGGCGCTGGCCGGCCTCACCCGGCTGGGCATGGCCGACATTGCCAGCGAGATCCTGCCGCTGGAGGACTTTCCCCCCGCCGTCGGGCAGGGGGCGATCGCCATAGAGGCGCGCATCGCCGATCCCGCCACAGCGGCGCTGCTCGCCCCGGTGCTCGACCGCGACACCGGCATCGCGCTTGTGGCCGAACGCGCCTTCCTCGCCGTGCTCGATGGCTCCTGCCGCACGCCGATTGCCGGCCATGCGGTGGTGAGCGGCGACGGGGTGGCCTTCCACGGCCTGATCCTGACCCCGGATGGCCGCGAGTGGCACGAGATCCGTCTCGATGGCGAGGCCGGTGCCGCGGCCGAGCTGGGGGCGGAAGCCGGCCGGGTGCTGCGCGGCCGGGCGCGACCGAATTTCTTCGCGGCGGTCTGATTTCTCCGGGAACCCGGAGGTCATCCGGAGCCTGAAAGCCCGTCTGCGGGATGTGGAGGGACGCCATGCGATTTCTCGTCACCCGGCCGGATCCCCATGGCGGCCGCACGGCGGCGCGCCTTCGGGCGGCGGGCGCCGGCGCGGTGCTGGCGCCCATGCTGCAGGTGGTGCCCGAGCCGGCGCCGGAGCTGGGGCTTGCCGGCATCGGCGCGCTTGCCGTCACCAGCCGGGTGGCGATTGCCATGCTGGCCGGCCGCCCGGATCTCGACCAGCTGCGCGCCCTGCCGCTGTTTGCCGTCGGCGATGCCACGGCCGCGGATGCCCGGGCGCTCGGTTTCACCGATGTCCGCTCCGCCGATGGCGATGTCGGGGCGCTGGCGGAGCTGATTCGCGCCGCGTCCCCCGCCGGCCGGGTGCTGCATCTGGCGGGCCACGTGCGGGCCGGCGATCTGGTGGCGCTGCTCGGCGCGTCCGGCATTGCGGCGGCGGTGGTCGTCGTCTACCGCGCCGAGCCGGTGGCCCGGCTGCCGGAGGAGGCGGTGGCGGCGCTGAGGGCCGGAACGCTCGATGCCAGCCTGGTCTATTCCGCCCGCACCGGCGCGGCCCTGATTGCGGCCGCGGATGCCAGCGGGGTCGGTGCCGAGGTGCGGGCCCTGCCGGCCTTCGCGATTTCCGCCCAGGCGGCAGGCCCGCTTGTGGCCGCCGGCGTCGCCGCGGTGCGCTGGCCGGACCATCCCGACGAAACCGCGCTTCTGGCGCTCGCCGGTGTTGCCGCTGCGTCCTGAGGTGGTGATGCCAGAGAGCCCGGAACAGGGCCTCGGCATTCCGCTGCCTGTTTCTCAGCTATCTGGAACATATGGGGAAATTCGCTGTCCGCCCGGCGCCCGGGCGCGCTCGGCCCGTCGGGCGCCGGGGATCCGGACCATCGCGTGGCGCGAGTGTGTTTTCCGTGGGGGATTGCAGCGCTGCGGCGTACCCGTCGAGGCCATCGACGGGCTATAAGCGGAACAGGCTTCCGGCGACGGAATCGGCGGGCCGGGCGCTGGGTCGCGGTTCCTTCCGGCGGCCGGGCGTGCTTGAATGCCGCCGACCATCCGCCGCACCGGCCGGGGACCTGCGATTCCCGGCGCGGATTCAGGGGCTTTGCCCCTCTGCCCGAGGGCAGTCCGCCGATGGCGGCACGACCTGATGCCAATGCGTGACCGCGCGGGCATCGGGAAAATGGGGTTCCGCGGGCGCGGATCTCCCGCGCGCTCCCTCCGGTGCAGGTCCCGGGCGGACGGAACGAGATGAGGAGGACGCCGATGGCCGAGAGCGACGACAGCCCGATCTCTGGTCCGGGCCCCGGGGAAGACGCGCTCACCGGGCGCACCCCCATCCTGACCACGGCAACACCCAAGGACGAGATCGAGGACGCGGTGGAAGTGCCGGTGACGGACACGCCCGCGGCCGAGGCGAGCGAGACGGCCGGGGCTGAGACCGGGACGTCGTCGGACGAGGCCGCGGCGGACACCGCCAAGCCGGAGGATGGTCCGGCCGATGATGCCTTCGAGATTGATCTGGAGGCCGACGAACCGGCCACCGCAGAGGAAGCGACGGCGTCCACGGCGGCGGTTGCCGCTGCGGCCGGCGCTGTTGCGGGCGCGGCTCTGGCCAGCGCCGCCGGCGGATCGGGCGGGGCGTCGGCTGGCGCCTCGGGCAGCACGGGGCCGTCCGGGCCCGCGCCGTCGCCCGCGCCGGCTGCTTCGGCCGAAAAGTCCTCGGGCGGCTCGGCGATCGGCTGGGTGGTGACGACCTGCGTTGCTGCGGTCGTCGGTGGCGTCGTCGCCATCGCCGCCCAGCCCTATCTGGAGCCCTATCTGGGCGGCGTCACGGTGAGCCCGGCCACCCTCAATGCCCTGTCGGCGCGGGTGACCCAGCTCGAAACCGGCACGCTGCAGATCACCGCGAACACCCGGGCCATCGCCGCGCTTCAGGCCGACCTCAAGGCCCTGCCGGCAGCGCCTGCTGCCCCCGCGGCGCCGTCTGCCGGGCTCGGAGAGCTTGCCAGCCGGGTGGAAGCTCTCACCGGGCAGGGCGATGTGCTGACGCGGCTGGCCGGCGAGCTGGATGCCCATTCCGGCGAGCTCGCCAGCGTGAAGACGCGGCTGGAGACGCTGGGCACCGGCATCGCCACGGCCTCCGCCGATATCACCGCCCTCAAGGAGCAGGTGAGCGCGCTGGTGGCGGCCGACAGCTCCGGCGCCGAGAAGATCGCCGGCATTCAGGCGGCGCTGGTGGCGCTCGACGGGCGGATGACCTCGGTTGCCGGTGTCGCCGCCGGGTTGCAGTCGCGCATGGAAGCCGTGGAAGGCACCAAGGGCGGGGCGCTGGGGGATCGCGGCCTTGCGACCGCCGCGCTGGCGTTGACCACTCTGGCCCAGGACATTCAGGCCGGTCTGCCCTTTGCCGGTGCGCTGGAGGCCCTGAAGCCGGTGCTGACCCAGCCGGTGCCGGCCAATGTGGCGGCGGCCGCGGCCACGGGCCTGCCGACCAATGCGGCGCTGCGCGAAAGCTTCGACGCGCTGGCCGAGAAGCTCGACATTGCCGTGATGCGCGCCGAGGGCGGCACCTCGGTGCTCGACCGGCTGATCGCCAGCGCCCGCACCATGGTCATCATCCGCTCCACCGATCCGGGCGAGGCGGCGCCGTCGGCCAGTCCGGTGGCGATGATCCGCACGGCGCTGGCCGTCGGCAACCTGCCCCAGGCGCTGACGGTGGCCGAGGCCCTGCCGCCCGAGACGGCGGAACTGGTCGGCGACTGGACGAAGCAGCTGAAGGCCCGGGTGGATGCCGGGGCTTTCCTGGCGGCGACGAGCCGCGATTTCCTCGCCCGTATTCCGGCGGGGAACTGAGCCGCGGCATCTGCCGCTCCGTCCCCCGGGGGTCGCTGAGGCCGCGGGGGAGGGTGTCCTCCCGTCTTCCACCGCGCGGCCAGCCCTCTCCGGGCGCCCGGGCGGTGGGCAGGCGCCCCGCCCGAACGGGCGCCGGCCGGTCACGGCCGGGGAACAGAAGGTCCGGATGATCCCATGATTCGCGTGCTCGCCTATCTGCTCGTCGTGTTCGCCCTCGCACTGGGCGCGGTGTGGATCGCCGACCGTCCGGGCCTCGTCACCATCGACTGGCTGGGCACCGAGGTGCAGACCTCGCTGGTGTTTGCCCTTGTGGTTGCCGTGGTGGTGCTGGGGCTGGCGGTGATTCTGGCGCTGCTGCTCTCGGGCGTCATTGCCGCCCCCGGCCGTCTCGGCCGCTTCTTCAGCCGTCGTCGGCGGGATCATGGCTATCGCGCGCTTGCCACCGGCATGGTGGCGGTGGCCTCGGGAGATCTGAAGCTCGCCCGCCGCTATGCCGAGGATGCCCGTCGTCTCATCCCCGACGAGCCGGCCGTCGGCCTGCTGGAAGCCGAGACCTCGACGCTGGCAGGCGATCCCGAGGGCGCGCGCGCCCGCTATGCCGCCATGCTCGACAATCCCGATACCCGGGTGCTCGGCCTGCACGGGCTTTATGTCGGCGCCCGGCGCTCCGGTGATGTGGAGACGGCCCGGCGCGCGGCCGGTCAGGCGGCCGCGCTGGCGCCGCGGCTCGGCTGGGCGGCGGAAACCGAATTTGAATCCTGCGTGGCCGCCGGCCAGTGGGAGGAGGCGACGCGCCTTCTCGACCGCAACCGCCACAACCGTCTGGTCGACAAGCCGGCTGCCCGGCGCCAGAAGGCGGTGTTGCTGGCCGCCCGCGCCCAGGAAGTCGAGACCGGTGATCCCGATCTCGCCCGCGAACTTTCGCTTGCCGCCAACAAGCTGGAGCCGACCTTCGTGCCGGCCGCCGCCGTTGCCGCCCGGGTGCTGGCCCGCCAGAACGAGGCGCGCAAGGCGACCAAGGTGATCGAGGCGGTGTGGCGCGTGACCCCGCATCCGGATCTGGCCGCCGCCTTCCTGAAAATCCGTCCGGGCGAAAGCGCCCAGGAGCGCCTCAAGCGCTGCCGCGGGCTGGCCGAGCTGCGGCCGGATGCCAATGACAGCGTGTTCCTGCTGGCCGAGGCGGCGATTTCCGCCCGCGCCTTCAACGAGGCCCGCACGGCGCTGCGCCCGCTTCTGGAGCGCGGTCCGACCCAGAAGGCGTGCCTGATCATGGCGAGCCTTGAGGCGGCCGAGGGCGACCATGCCCGCGAGCGCGAGTGGCTGTCCCGGGCAGTGCATGCGCCGCGGGATCCGGCATGGGTGGCCGATGGCGTGGTGGCGCGCAGCTGGGCGCCGGTGTCGCCGGTCAGCGGCCGGCTGGATGCCTTCGAGTGGAAGGCGCCGGCGGAAGTCGCCAGCGACGGCCCGGTGATCGACGCGGCCCTGTTCGAGAAAGCGGCGCCGGCTCCGGCACCTGCTCCCGCCCCCGAGGCGCCGGCTGCGGAAAAGGTTGCCCCCGAAGTGGTGGCGCCGACGAAGGTGGAAATTCTCGATCCGGCCGAGCCGGAACCCGCTGAGGCCGAGCCTGCTCCGGAAGCGCCGGCCGCCAGGCCGTCGGTCGATCCGGGCGCCCATCAGCCCGATGATCCCGGCCCGACGCCGAGCGCCGCCCCGGCACCGCGCAAGCGTGGCCTGTTCGGCTTCGGCGGCTGATCCATCCGGTTCGGGCAAGAGACAACGAGGACGGGGCTGCGCCATGCGCGGCCCCTTCCACGTTGGGGGCAGGGCGTACGGTCTTCCGTGGGGGAGCCGGATCCTCCGCCCAATCTGGGATCGACAGCCTCATACCAACGGTCCTTGAAAAGGACTCTTTGGTATTCCGATGCGAATTTCTCATGTCCTTGGAGCATATGAGAAATTCGTTGCTCTTCAGACGCACGGTGCGGCCAGCGCTTCGTGCGTCTGGTATTACACGTGCCGCCGGGGCGCTTTCGCCGGCCCCAAAACGCAACCGGCCCGGATGGGGTACCATCCGGGCCGGTATGCAATTTCGTTCGCAAGGTGCCGCGGGTGCGGGTCACTCGCCGCGGGGGCGCCGCCGGCCGGCGCCGCCGAAGGCCGGACGGCCGCCGCCCTTGGGGCCACCGGGGCCACGACCGCCGGGGCGATAGTCACCGCGCGGGGCCGGGCGGGCATCGGCCGGCAGCGGCTCGATGCGGATGTCGGAGCCGTTCTGGGGCGTGACATTGGCCGCGAACTTGGCCGAGACAGTCTCGGAAATCTCGATGCGGGTCTCGTCGGCGAAGATCCTGATGGCGCCGATATCCTGCCGGGCAACGCCGCCACGGCGGCACAGCATCGGCAGCAGCCACTTCGGATCGGCATCATCCTGCCGGCCGACATTGAGACGGAACCACACGCTGTCGCCGCGCGGGCCTCCGGGCTTGCGCGTGTCCCGGCTGTCCCGGCTGTCGCGATCCCGCGGCGAGCGCGGGCTGCGGTTTTCGCCGGGATCGGTCACATCCTCCGGCGCCGGCAGACGGGCGCGATAGAGGCGGGCCAGCGCGATTGCCAGTTCCTCGGCGGAATGCTCGGCGACCAGATCCTTGGCCAGCGCCAGATCTTCTTCCGCCGGCTCTTCCGAGAACATCGGATCGGCCATCAGCCGGGTCTGGTCGAGCTTGCGGATCTCGTCGGCGGTGGGAGGGCCGCTCCAGGTCGGCTGCAGCTCGGCATTGTAGAACAGATAGTCGGCCTTGCGGCGACGGCCCGGCGGCACCAGCAGCACCGAGACGCCCTTGCGCCCGGCGCGCCCGGTGCGGCCGGAGCGGTGCTTCATCACGTCGGCATTCTGCGGCAGCTCGGCATGGATCACGAGGTCCAGACCCGGAAGGTCGATGCCGCGGGCGGCCACGTCGGTGGCCACGCACACCCGGGCGCGCCCGTCGCGCAGCGCCTGAAGGGCCTGGTTGCGATCGCCCTGGCTCAGCTCGCCCGACAGCGCAACCGCGGAGAAACCGCGCTCCTGCAGGATGGCGTGCAGGTGGCGCACGGCCTCGCGGGTGGCACAGAAGATGATGGTCGACGGCGCATCGAAATAGCGCAGCACATTGACCACCGCATGCTCCACCTGTCCGGGCAGGATGCGGATGGCGCGATAGTCGATATCGGCATGGCCCCGGTTGGAGCCGGCAACGGCGATGCGCTGGGCGTTATGCTGGTAGCGCTCGGCAAGCGTCACGATCGCCGGGGGCAGGGTGGCCGAGAACAGCAGGGTGCGCCGGCTGTCCGGGGTCTGGTCGAGGATATATTCGAGATCCTCGCGGAAGCCGAGATCGAGCATCTCGTCGGCTTCGTCCAGAACCGCCGCCTTCAGATTGGTCAGATCAAGGGCGCCGCGCTCCAGATGGTCGCGCAGGCGGCCCGGGGTGCCGACAACAATGTGGGCGCCATCATTGAGCTGGCGATGCTCGCGCCGCGGATCCATGCCGCCGACGCAGGAGACGACCCGGGCGCGGGCCTCGCCGAACAGCCACGAAAGCTCGCGCTGCACCTGCAGGGCAAGCTCGCGGGTGGGGGCGATGACCAGCGCCAGCGGCTTGTCGGCCGGCTGGGGCAGGGTCTCGCCTTCGATGAGGTCAGAGCCGATGACGAGGCCATAGGCGACGGTTTTGCCGGATCCGGTCTGGGCGGAAACGAGCAGGTCCGCTCCGGGCTCGGCCTCCAGAACGGCCGCCTGGACCGGGGTCGCTTCGCGATAGTCACGACTGGCGAGTGCCCGGGCAAGCGGGGGAGCGGCGTTCTGGAAAGTCAGATTCGACATGGTATCCTTCGGGGGTGACGCACCGGGCGTCAGATCAGGTCGTGGGCCGCAGGCAACCATTTCGGGGGAGGAATGTGCCCTGAGCGCGGCCTTGGGGCGCGTGAGTCGCGCCTCTCTCGGTCTTCACGACTGCGCGACTGCCGTGACTGCGGCGTTACGCGTCGGCTGTGGCAATTGCAAGAAAATTCACAACCGATCGCCAAACGTAGAATGCATGCCCGCCATGCCGGCCATGGGGGCCCGGTCAGGCAGAGGACAGGCCGGCGTCTGGCCGGCTGTCTGGCGTGCGGATGGGGGTGGCCGGTGACACCTGTCCACCGGCGGTCGCGCCCGGCCGGACGGCCCGGGCATGATCCGTCTTGTCCCAGTAATGCGGCCGGCGCACAAGGTCAATCACCGCCCAGGCAAGAGCGGCCGCCATCATCAGCCAGTAGGGCACGAGAAGCAGGGTATCCTGACGCCGGAGCGGCAGCGGCCGGGCGGCCAGACTGGCGATCGCCAGCAGCGCCGCACCGCCAAGCCCGGCCACGAAACTGGTGCCGTGCAGGGCGAAGAGGGCCCGGGAAGCCGGGCTTTCTCCGCCCATGGACTGCAGCCCGCCCAGATAGAGCGTCACGAGGGCGATGGACAGCGGAAAGGCCGCCACCGTGCCAAGGGACACCGGGAACAGCAGCTGCAGCAGCAGAAAATTCCGCAGCCCCAGCTCGCGGGCGAGCCGCAGGGGCGTGCGCATGTGCACGAACCAGGTCTGGATCCAGCCCTTGAACCAGCGGCTGCGCTGGCGGATCCACGCCTTCGGCGTCTCGGTGGCCTCCTCCCGTGTCGTGGACTGCATCAGGGTCATGGAAAAGCCGGCGCGCCGCAGACGTACGGCGAGGTCGGCATCTTCAGTGACATTGTAGGCGTCCCAGCCGAGTACCTGCGCGAGTGCCGTGCGCCGGAAATGGTTGGAGGTGCCACCCAGCGGGAACAGCAGGTTGTGCCGGGCCAGAAAAGGCAGCAACCCGTCAAAGTGCATCACATAGTCAAGACCGAACAGCCGTGCGATCCACGTGCCCCCGGCGACATGATCGATGGTCAGCCGGCCCTGCACACAGGCGAGATCCGGTTCCGCGGCCGCAAAAATCTCGGCGGCCTCGCGCAGCTGGCCCGCGTCCGGGCGGTCCTCGGCATCAAACACCGTGATCAGATCAGCCCGGGTAAGCGCAAGGCCGATCCCTAGCGCTTTCGGCTTGGTGCGCGGGCCGGCATCGGGAATGCGCACGATGTCAAACGGCGCGCGCCCGGCATGAAGGCGCGCGGCGGCGAAGGTGGCATCGTCGTCGCTTTCGATCAGCAGCTTGATGTCGAGACGGTCGACCGGATAGTCGAGTCCGGCGAGGGCGGCCACCAGTCCGGGCAGGGCTGCCGCCTCCCGGTGCAGCGGCACCAGCACGCAATAAGTCGGCAGCGCCTCGGGGGCGAGGGGACGGCGCGGGGGGGCAAAGGGCGGGGCGAAACCATTATGAGCCGCTGCCAGCCGCAGGCTCGCAACCGAGAGAAATGACAGGGTTGCGACAAGGCTGAGGATCGTGATCATCGCGGCCGGCGCCAGCGCCAGTGCCGAGACGATGCCGGCGAGTGTGGTTGCGACGAGGGCGGTCTGAAGGGGCGTCACCGATGTCCGGGCAGCCAGACCCGGCTGGCGTTCGGCCAGCGCCAGCGCCTCCCGGGTGACCAGCGCCGGACCATGGGTGGCAAGCAGACTGTCGCGCAGCGTCTGGCGGGTGGCAATCGCCAGCTGGCCCCGCAGCTCCGGCGCGCGCCGCAGCGCCGCGGCCAGCCCGCCGGGGGCGATGTCATCGGCCGCAAGGGCGCGCATTGGTCCGGCCGGAGTCAGAATGTCCAGATGGTCCGGGGCCAGAAAAGCGGCGGTCTCCGGTGGCTCCCCGGCGGAAAGGGCGAGCGCCTCATCGAGGCAGGGCAGGTCGAGCAGGGCCGCAAGGTGCGCCGCGCGGGTGGATGGAGGCAGGGCGGCGGGGCCTTGAGGGCGATCGATGCCGGTCATGGCCGGCCAGAACGCGTCCGCGGGCACTTGTTCCAGAAGGTGGGCGGCGGCGTGGTCCAGGCCGCGGCCGGTCGTCAGCACCAGCCGCCCGGCGATTTCGGGGGCGCCGGTGACGAGGCGGACGAGGGCCTGCACGCCCGCCCGCCGCGGCGCCATCGCGAAGCGCGGCCGAAGCCTGCCCGGGGCGAGGGGCAGCAGGATGACATCCCGGCCGCTGGCCAGATGGCGGAGGAGCGGGCCGAGGTCTGCCATCGGATTGGCGGCATCCGCCAGCCAGAGCGGCACATCTGGCACCGGGGCCGGATCGAACGACAGCCCCAGCCGGCCGGCGAGGGCGGCGATGATGTGCGCCTCAGAATCCTCGGCGTCGCGAAGACGGGGCGCCGACGCGTCGTCCTGTGGATCGACGAGGGCAGGCGCAAGGCGGAGTGTGGCGAGCGGGTGGAGACGGTGTCGGGCGCGCTCCGGCGGCAGCGGCTCCGGCCGCGCGCGCGTGCCGGCGCGCCGGGAAAAAGGTCCGTCCGTCTGGTGGATCCGCCCGGTTTCCGCCTCCGGCATGTGCGCCCCCGCTCACAACCATGGCGGGATTGTCCTTGCAGCGCCGGCGGGAGATCAATCAACCCCGGCCAGATTTGCGGTTGAAAAACGGGGGGTGGGCGGGTTGTTGTGACGCTCTGTCGCACGCAATAAGAGAGCCTCGCCCGGGAGGGCGGGGCTCTCGACGCGCGGATCGCGCGGTGCATAGGACGGGCGGCGGATGTCTCGTCTGCCCCCGAAGGGCGTGAGACATCGGCGCCGGACTCTCCAAGGAACCGGGCTGGCCGGATCAGGCCAGCGCGCCGTGGCAGTGCTTGTACTTCTTGCCGGAGCCGCACGGACAGGGCTCGTTGCGGCCGACCTTGCCCCAGGTCTCCGGATTCTCCGGATCCCGGGCGATGGCGGGAGCATCGGCCTGGAAGGAGAGGGAGGCCTGGGCGTCGATCACGTCGACGGTTTCGGCATAGGGGTCGGACAGCTCCTCGGTCATCTGCTGCGGCTCGGGGGCCATCGGCTCCTGGAACTGGATCTCGATGCGCATGAGCTGGGCGGTGACGGTGGAGCGCAGATTGGACAGCAGCGCCTCGAACAGGCCGAAGGCTTCGGTCTTGTACTCGTTCAGCGGATCGCGCTGGGCATAGCCGCGGAAGCCCACCACCGAGCGCAGATGGTCCAGCGTGGCCAGATGCTCGCGCCACAGATGGTCCAGGGTCTGCAGCAGCACGCTCTTTTCCACGTGGTGCCAGATTTCCGGCCCGTAGATCTGGAGCTTGCGCGCCATGTGCTCGTCGGCGGCCGCCTTCACGCGCTCGCGCACTTCCTGGTCGGCGATGCCTTCCTCGTGCGCCCACTCGTCCACCGGCAGGTCCAGCGACAGCTGTTCGGCCACCGCCACCTTGAGGCCGGCGGTATCCCACTGTTCCGGATAGGCCTGGGGCGGGATGTGGCGGGCAATCAGCAGGTCGACGACTTCCGAGCGCATGTCGGCGACGGCGTCGGACACGTCGTCCTCGCTCATCAGCTCGAGCCGCTGCTCGAACACGACCTTGCGCTGGTCGTTCATCACGTCATCATATTTGAGGACGTTCTTGCGCATGTCGAAGTTGCGCGCCTCGACCTTCTGCTGCGCCTTCTCCAGAGCCCGGTTGATCCACGGGTGGATGATGGCCTCGCCTTCCTTCAGCCCCAGCTTCTGCAGCATGGAATCCATGCGGTCGGAGCCGAAGATGCGCATCAGGTCATCCTGAAGCGACAGGAAGAAGCGGGAATGGCCCGGGTCGCCCTGACGGCCGGAGCGGCCGCGCAGCTGGTTGTCGATGCGCCGGCTTTCATGGCGCTCGGTGCCGATGACATAGAGGCCGCCGGCGGACAGCGCCTGCTCCTTGCGGGCAGCCACCTCGGCGCGCAGCGCCTCCTCGCGGGCGTCGCGATCGGGGCCGTCGGGGAAGTCCTTCAGCTCCTCGCGGATGCGCATTTCCAGATTGCCGCCGAGCTGGATGTCGGTGCCGCGGCCGGCCATGTTCGTCGCGATGGTGATCGCGCCGGGAACACCGGCCTGGGAAACGATGTAGGCTTCCTGCTCGTGATAGCGCGCGTTCAGCACCTGGAACACCGGTGCCTTGCCCGCCGGCGCCCCCACCTGGGACAGATCGCGCTGGCGGAAGCCCGCCCGCTTCAGAAGATCGGCGAGCTGTTCCGACTTCTCGATCGACGTCGTGCCCACCAGCACCGGCTGGCCGCGCTTGTGGCAGTCCTTGATGAGCTCGGCGATGGCGTTATACTTCTCGGCGACGGTACGGTACACCTCGTCATCATCATCGACGCGCTTGATGGGCAGGTTGGTGGGGATCTCCACCACATCGAGCTTGTAGATGTCGTAGAACTCGTCCGCTTCCGTCGATGCCGTGCCGGTCATGCCGGCCAGCTTGCCATACATGCGGAAATAGTTCTGGAAGGTGATCGACGCGATCGTCTGGTTTTCCGGCTGGATCCGCACCTTTTCCTTGGCTTCGAGCGCCTGGTGCAGGCCTTCCGAGAAACGCCGGCCGGGCATCATGCGGCCGGTGAATTCATCGATGATGACGACTTCGTCATTCTTGACGATATAGTGCGTGTCGCGCTGGAACAGCTTGTGCGCCTTCAGCGCCTGCTGGAGATGATGGACGACGGTGACATTCTCGATGTCATAGAGATGGTCGCCCTTGAGCAGGCCGGCCTCGCTCAGCACCTGCTCCAGCTTCTCGTTGCCGGCTTCGGTGAAGGAGGCGGAGCGCTGCTTCTCGTCGATCTCGTAGTCTTCCTTCACCAGGAGCGGGATGAAGGCGTCGATGGTGGTGTAGAACTCCGAGCGGTCATCCAGCGGGCCGGAAATGATCAGCGGCGTGCGCGCCTCGTCGATGAGGATCGAGTCCACTTCGTCGACGATGGCAAAGGAGTGGCCGCGCTGGACCATGGCGGCGCGCTCATATTTCAGATTGTCGCGCAGATAGTCGAAGCCGAATTCGTTGTTGGTGCCGTAGGTGATGTCGGCGGCATAGGCGGCGCGGCGCTCCTCGTCGTCCAGACCGTGCACGATCACGCCGGTGGAGAGGCCGAGGAAGCCATAGAGACGCGCCATGGTCTCGGCGTCGCGGCGGGCGAGATAGTCGTTGACGGTGACGACGTGCACGCCCTTGCCGGCCAGGGCATTCAGATAGACGGCGAGAGTGGCGACGAGGGTCTTGCCTTCGCCGGTCTTCATTTCGGCGATCTTGCCATCGTGCAGCACCATGCCGCCGATGAGCTGGACGTCGAAATGGCGCATGCCCATCGCCCGGCGGCTGGCCTCGCGCACGGTGGCGAAGGCGGCGGGCAGAAGGTCATCCAGGCTGGCGCCGGCGGCGAGCTGTTCGCGGAATTCGGCGGTGCGGCCCTGAAGCTGGGCGTCGCTCAGCGCCTTTGTCTCGTCTTCCAGCGCGTTGATCTGGGCAATGCGGCTGCGATAGGCCTTGATCCGGCGATCATTGGGCGAGCCGAACAGCTTCCGGGCGAGGGCGCCGAGACCGACCATGAGTGACGTGTCCTTGAACCTTGAAGGCGACCGGCCGGCAGTGGCTCGGGTCGCGACGGGAATGGATGTAGGCAGTTCAGGCGCCCGCGGCAAGCGTCCCGGCGGATTCCGGCGGCAGACCGCGGTGTTTCGCGGTGGCTGGAACCGGCTTCAGGGGCTGTTCGCGGGGCCGGAGCGGAGGGGGCTGCCGATCCCGGATGCGCGGACCATGCGGCTGCCATGGCCGACGCCGAAAGAGGCGGCGCGGCTGCGCAAGGCGGGGCAGCGGGATCCTGGCGGGCCGGGATGTGGGCGTCTCCGGAACGGGCGATCCGGACGCGGGCGGGCCGGGGTTTCCCGGGGGCGGGCATCCGGGCCGGCGGGGCTGCCGGCAGGCTCCAGAGGGATAGGCGGCACCCCGGCGGTTGTCAACGCAACGGCTTTCCGACAGAGTGCCGCGGCCTCAATGTCCCGTTTCCGGCCGCGGACCGACATGATCCCGCCCGATTGCGCGTGCAGCGAGGACGCGGCCCCGGTTACGGGGAGCCGTCCGTCTCACGAAGGATCCACCGGATGTTCTCACGTCTTCCGCTTGCCGCAACTGTTGCGGCCGTGCTCCTGGCGCCGGCTGGCGCCTTCGCCCAGGAAGCGGCCCCGCCTGCTGCGGCGCCGATCTCCTCGGCGGATCTCACCAAGGTCGTGATCCGTGTCGGCGACACGTCGATCACCGAGGCGGACCTGAAATTTGCGGCCGAGGATTTCGAGCAGGAGCTCGCCCAGGTGCCGGCCGACCAGCGCCGCCGCATCCTCGGCGACGTCATCGTCGACATGCAGCTGATGGCGAACGCCGCCACCGCTGACGGGCTCGACAAGAGCCCCGAATTCACCGCCCGCATGGACTTCCTGAAGACCCGCGCCCTGCGCAACGCCTTCTTCCTCGACAAGGTGGCCGGTACCGTCACCGACGCCGAGATCAAGGCGCGCTATGACGAGGAAGTGGCCAAGGCCGAGGCGCCGGAAGAGGTGCACGCCTTCCACATCCTCGTGCCGACCAAGGAAGAGGCCGAGGCGATCATCAAGGAACTCGACAAGGGCGGCGATTTCGCCAAGCTTGCCAAGGAGAAGTCCCAGGATCCGGGGTCTGCCGAAGAAGGTGGCGATCTCGGCTTCTTCACCGCCGGCCAGATGGTGAAGCCCTTCGAGGACGCGGCCTTCGCGCTCCCCGTCGGCACCTACACCAAGACCCCGGTGCAGTCGGACTTCGGCTGGCACGTGATCAAGGTTGTCGAGAAGCGCAAGCAGGCCGCCCCGGAGCTGTCCCAGGTGGCTCCGCAGATCCGCCAGCTGCTGGTGCGCGAGAAGTATGATGCCGTCATGGCGTCCCTGCGCAAGGACAACAAGGTCGAGTATGTCGACACCGGCCTGACCCCGCCGGCCCAGCCGGCCGTGCCCACCGGCACACCGGCCGCCGACGCCCCGGCCACCCCGGCGAAGTGATCCGCGCCTGACGTGATACCAGACACGCAGGTGCTGACCGCACCGCGTGTCTGAAGAGCCGCGAATTTCTCATATGCTCCAAGGACATGAGAAATTCGCATCGGAATACCAAAGAGTCCTTTTCAAGGATCTCTGGTATGATCCCCTCCGGCCCCCCGGCCGGAGGGTTTTTCTGTTCCGGAGTGTCAGATGCAGCTCTATCGCTTTCTCACCGGTCCCGATGATGCGAGCTTCTGCAAGCGCGTCTCGGCCGCCCTCAACAAGGGCTGGGCGCTGCATGGCAGCCCGTCGCTCACCTTCGATGCCGTCTCCGGCCGCGTGATCTGCGGGCAGGCCGTGACCAAGGACGTCCCGGGCGTCGACTACACCGACGACATCAAGCTCGGCGAGTGGTGAGAGCCAAGATCCCCGAATAAGGACTCTTTAAGGTATTGAGATGCGGGTTTTCCATGCCGTTGGTGGTGTGGGACGTCCGCAGACTTTCAGGTGCCTGGGGTGCGGTCAGCACTTCGTTCGCATGGTCTGAGACAAGCCGGTCCGGCCGGCATTCAGAGAGGGGGGCGTCATCGCCCCCGCCCGACGGCCCGCGCGATCATGCGGGCGGCGGCCTGTCTTTTTTCCGCTGGCGGTTCGGTGTCGGCGGTCAGCAGGCGCACCCAGTTGAAGCCGAACAGAAGCTCCTGAAACACTTCGCCATCAACGTCGTCGGCGGCCTCGCCGCGGGCGCGGGCGCGCTCCAGCAGCGGCGCCAGATGGCCGCGGATCTGGCTGACATAATCCTCCAGCGCCGGCCGGGCGGCCGGGTTGACCTGGGCTTCCGCAATGACGCAGCGCACCGCGTTGCCGCCGGGGGTGTCGCTCCAGAAGCGCCACAGCTCGCGGAACAGATAGTCCAGATCGCCTTCCAGACTGCCGGTGTCGACATCGGTCAGCCAGGGCTTCTGCCGGCCATGCACCGCCAGAATCAGCGCCGCCCGGGTGGGCCAGCGGCGATAGAGCGTCGGCTTGCCGGCGCCGGCCCGGCGCGCCACCGCCTCGAAGGAAAGCCCCGCCGGCCCCTCGGTCACCAGAATCTCTTCCGCCGCATCCAGGATGGCCCGCTCGCTCTCCGGATTGCGCGCGGCGCCGGTGGAGGAACGCCGGCGGGCGGGCGCCTTTGCGGGCGGGGCGGGCTTGTCCGGGGAAGACGTCATGTCGGCCACGCATCCTTCAGCTGATCGGCGCGGGAAAGGGGAGGGGCTGCCCGGGGCGGGCGTCGCGTGTGCGGCCGGTCCGGGATCACCGCTATCCGGGGTCGTCAGGGCCCGGGACAGCGTCAGGAGTGCCGCTGCTCCCCGTTGACATAGCCGAGGGCGCCGGATAGATCAATCGAAACGGACCGTTTCGTTTCGATTTCATCGCACCACCTTTCCCCCGCCTGCCGGTGGGGCGGGAGGGGCCGCGGCGGGATCGGTCTGTCCCTGTCATCTGTTGCGGATTGATGCCCATGTCTGGCCCGCTCTCGATCTCCCGCTATCGTTTCACCCTGGTTCTGGCGATCGTGGTCTATCCGCTGATCACGGCCATCCTCTATGCCGTCGCTCCGTTCACCGAGGGCTGGTCGATCTGGCAGCGCACCCTCGTGGTGGCGCCGGTGATGGTCATCACCATGGTCTGGGGGGTGATCCCGGCGGTGCACCGCTTTGCCGGCCGGCTGATCCGCATCCGCGTCTGATCGGGGGAGGGGGCGCATTCGGCGCATCGTGTCTCGGGTCTCACGAGTGTCTTGCGCCCGCACCGGTGTTGGGGCAAACCGGGGACCTTCCTGCCCGTCTGAGGCCAGAGCCGATGTCCAGCGCCGTTTCCCCCCTCGCTCCGAAGTCCTATCCCGAGATGCCCGCCGTGCCCGGCGTGCGTTTCGCCACCGCCGAGGCGGGCATCAAGTACAAGGGGCGCACCGACGTCCTGCTGATGCTGTTCGATGCCGGCACCACGGTGGCCGGGGTGTTCACCCGCTCCAAGTGCCCGTCCGCGCCGGTGGACTGGTGCCGCCAGTCGCTGCCGTCAGGCTCGGCCCGGGCGCTTCTGGTCAATTCCGGCAATGCCAACGCCTTCACCGGCCGGAAGGGCCGGGAGACCGTGCAGATCTCGGCGGAAGCCGTGGCGGAAACCGTCGGCTGCCGGCCGGATGAGGTCTATCTCGCCTCCACCGGCGTGATCGGCGAGCCGCTGGATCCCGCCCGCTTCACCGCCGTTCTGGCCGATACCGCCGGCCGGGTGGCCCCGGGGCCGTGGATCGACGCCGCCCGGGCGATCATGACCACCGACACCTTCCCCAAGGTCGCCACCCGCACGGTGGAGATCGACGGCGTCGCGGTCACCCTCGATGGCATCGCCAAGGGGGCCGGCATGATCGCGCCGGACATGGCGACGATGCTGTCCTTCGTGGCCACCGATGCGCCGATTGCCCAGAGCGTGCTGCAGGGGCTGCTGTCGGCTGCCGTCGCCGGGTCGTTCAACGCCATCACCGTGGACAGCGACACCTCCACCTCCGACACCCTGCTGATCTTTGCCACCGGCAAGGCGGCGATCGCTCCGATCACCGATGCGGCCGATCCGCGGCTGGAGCCCTTCCGGGCGGCGCTCGCCGGGCTGCTGCGCGATCTCTCCCACATGGTGGTGAAGGATGGCGAGGGCGCCCGCAAGTTCGTCGCCGTCACCGTGACCGGCGCCGAAAGCGACGCGTCCGCCAAGCGCATCGCGCTCTCCATCGCCAACTCGCCGCTGGTGAAGACGGCGGTGGCCGGCGAGGACGCCAACTGGGGCCGGGTGGTCATGGCCGTCGGCAAGGCCGGCGAACCCGCTGACCGCGACCGGCTGGCGATCTGGTTCGGCGATATCCGCGTGGCCGTGGAAGGCGAGCGGGATCCCGGCTATTCGGAGGCCGCGGCGTCGGCCGAGATGAAGAAGGACGAGATTGGCATCCGCGTCGATCTCGGCCTCGGCTCCGGCACGGCCACGGTGTGGACCTGCGATCTCACCAAGGACTATGTGGCGATCAATGGCGACTACCGGAGCTGAGATGCGGCTGCTGCTTGTCGTTGCCTGCGCCCTCGTCGACACCGACAACCGGGTGCTGGTGACCCAGCGCCCGGAGGGCAAGCAGCTGGCTGGCCTGTGGGAATTTCCCGGCGGCAAGCTGGAGCCCGGCGAGCGGCCCGAGGAGGCCCTCGTGCGCGAGCTGAAGGAGGAGCTGGGCATCGTCACGAAAGTGCCGTGCCTGGCGCCGCTCACCTTCGCCAGCCATGCCTATGACGACTTCCACCTCCTGATGCCGCTTTATGTCTGCCGGCGCTGGGAGGGCACGCCCGAAAGCCGTGAAGGGCAGGCGATGAAATGGGTGCGCCCGGCGGCGCTGCGCGATCTGCCCATGCCGCCGGCCGACATTCCGCTGATCCCGCATCTGCTCGACCTGCTCTGAAGGCGAGGCGCCCGGCGCTGCTGTCGGGTGTCCGCGTCGCGGTCCAGTGTCCGGATGACGCCTCCTGCGTCGCTTTCGAGCAGCGCTGGCAGCGCCCGATGCCGACCGCGCTGCGGCTGGTGTCTCTGCGCACGCCGTCATGCCAGTGGCATGACGGGCTCTCCCGACCGAGCCTCTTGAAGGGCAGCGGATCACTCATCCGACCCAAGGACATGGGAAATCCGTGTCGGAAGAGCAGAGGATCCTCTGCGGGGACCGTTGGCATCCTCTCTCCGAAACACCGCCGCGTTCCGGAACTCTCGAAGGTCCCGCGGGGCCCGGAGCGCAAGGCGGGTGGATCTCTTTCGGGGATCTGGCGCATGCGGAGCCCGGAGCGGGCGTCTGGCTGGGTCCGCCTGTCATTTCACCGGGCCCGGCAAGGCGGGCTGTTGCGCTGCGGTCACCGCAGCGCACTTCCGTGGGTGGCCGGGTGGCTTTTTGCGTGACCGGCCGGGCGCGCGGGGCCTACCTTCGGTGCGACAGTCCGTTCCGGGCCCCCCGCGCCGCTGCGCGGCTCAGAGTTTCCCGCGAGGATCCATTCATGACGACAGCGCCCGGCGTGCCGCCCCGTGTGGAAGTGGGGCGGCGCAAGACCTTGCATGATGGCTTCATCCATCTGGAGAGCGTGGAAATCCGCGAGCGCATGGCCGATGGCAGTGTGCACACCGCCTGGCGCGAGATCCACGACCATGGCCATGGGGTCGGCGTGCTGCCGGTGGATCCGGTCCGGCGCACCGTGCTCCTCGTCCGCCAGCTGCGCTATCCGGCGCTGCTCCTCGGCGACGCGCCGCTTCTGGTGGAAGTCTGCGCGGGGCTGCGGGAGGAAGACGAGGATCCGGCCGCCTGCACCTTGCGCGAGGCCGAGGAAGAGCTCGGCTACCGGGTGCACGATCTTGATCTCGTCTGTGACGCCTACATGTCGCCGGGCTCGGTCACCGAGCGGCTGAACCTCTATCTCGCGACCTATTCCCCGGCCGATCGCCTGAGCGCCGGCGGCGGGCTGGTGCACGAGGGCGAGCACATCGAAGTGCTCGAATGGTCCTGCGCCGATCTCGCCCGGGCCGTCCGGGAACGGACCCTGCGCGATGGCAAGACGGTCATTCTGGCGCTGGCCCTGATGGTCCACCGGCCGGAGCTGTTCGTCTGATAGCAGACGCACGGGGGCGGTCAGCACGTCGTGCGTCCGGGATCAACAGGTCCAGCGGCGAGGGGGCGGTCAGTAACGCCGGAAGAGGGCGACCAGCCGGCCCTGAACCGTCACCCGGTCCGGTCCGAAGATGCGGGTCTCATAGGCCGGGTTGGCAGCTTCCAGGGCGATTGAGCCGCCGCGCTTGCGCAGCCGCTTCAGGGTCGCTTCCTGCCCGTCGACCAGAGCGACGACGATATCGCCGGATTCAGCGCTTTCGCAGCGCCGGATCAGCACCGTGTCGCCATCGAGAATGCCGGCCTCGATCATGGAGTCGCCGCGGACCTCCAGCGCAAAGTGCTCGCCGCCGGAAATCATCTCGGCCGGCACCGCAATGGCGTGACTGATATTCTGGATCGCCTCGATGGGAACGCCGGCGGCGATGCGGCCCATCACTGGCACGCTGACCGCCTCGGGCCCGACAGACGCGGCGGCAACGGCGGTCCGCGGCCGGCCCAGCGTGCCTTCGATCACCTCCGGCGCAAACCGCTTCGGCCGTGGCGTCACGGCGGGGGCCGGGGCGGGAGTGACAGAGTCCGGCAGCCGGATGACCTCCAGCGCGCGGGCCCGGTTGGGCAGGCGGCGGATGAAGCCGCGCTCCTCCAGGGCCGTGATGAGCCGGTGGATGCCGGATTTGGAGCGTAGGTCCAGCGCCTCCTTCATTTCCTCAAAGGAGGGCGGCACGCCGCTTTCGCGCAGCCGGTCGTGGATGAACATCAGCAGTTCATGCTGCTTGCGGGTAAGCATCGCCCTGACAGCCCCCTTAATGCACGCCGGATCCATCCACCCGGCTCCTTTTTCTGGCACCCGACACCCGGCCCTTCCCGCCAGCTTCCCCTTTTATGGGGCAGCCGGTTGCGTGGCGAAGCAGCCTCGGGCGGGCGCCGGCGCATCTGCCTCCGGTCAAGGGGGAGGACATGCACGACCGGAGCCGCGTCCCGCCTGCCCGAGCCGGGAACCAACAGGATGCCGGAGCATCTGTCGGGCCGCGGACCGGGCAAGTGGATTGACTCAAGGTACAAAACACGAACGAAGACTAGCTGTTCCGCCTGTGTTCTGCAAGGGCATGACTTCATCGGCATGCCTTTTTCATGACCGGTTGCGGTGATTGTGCGCAGGCGGCAGGGGGGGGCGTCTGCCTTTGATATATTCAGGGACGTTCATCTCCCGTTATCGGCAACCTGCTGGCGTATCAGGAATAATTCCGTCCGATTGTCTGGAACTCGCCTGCTGGCCGATTGGCGGGCGGTCACTGCTAGGTTAGAATGCAGGCGCAAGACCATGAAGATGTCGGGAGGATCGAGGCGGACGCCCTGACAGGGCCTGCTGCCGAGCTTCCGGACGGGTGGACCTGAGAGGCGCTATGGACCCGACAGAGACTGCCTGGGCCCGGGACAGGGACAGCATGGACTGGCGGCAGAGGTGCATAAGGGGCATCGGGATGGCGCTTGTCCTCTGCCTCGTCACGTTTGGCTGCATCTTTCTCACCCGCCTTCCGGGTCATGTCGCGTCCGCCTGGCTGCCCAATGCGCTCGCCCTTGGCTTTATCCGGCGCACGTCTCCCGAGGATCGCTGGGTGGGCGGCGCGGCCGCGGCTGTCGGGATCCTGATCGGCAATCTCGTCTGGGATTTCTCGCTTCTGGCGCCGCTCGGGCTGACCCTTGCCAATCTCGTCGAGATTGGCGTCGCGGTCGTGCTCACCGACCGGGTGCAGACGGATACGCAGCCGATCACCCAGCCGTCCCGGATGGTGTTCGTGCTGCTGGCGGCCGGCGTGATTGCCCCGCTGGCGGGGGCGGCGAGCGGGGCCGCCATCCTGTCCGCTCTAGGCATTGCCGGGTTCGTGCCGGTGTTCGGATCCTGGTGGATCGGCTCCTTTCTGGGGGCGGTACTTGTTCTTCCGGCCCTGCTGACGGTTGACCGCGCTGCCCTTGTCCGGCTGTGCCAGCCGCGGGTGCTGGCGGAGCTCATCCTGTTTATTGCCCTGACGGTGCCGTGGACGGTCGTCTCTTTGAAGACGATGCGCTTTCCCTTCGTCGGCGTTGCCGTGCCGATGATGATTGCGGCGGCGCGGCTGGATGTGTTCCGTACATCGCTGGTCGGCATTGTCGCGGCGGTGACGGTGCTGGTCGTCGGCGTGCCGGATGCCGGCGCACGGCTTGGCGCCCATGTGGCGCTGCCGCTCACTCTGCTCCCGGCGATCTTTCTCGCCATGGTCAAGGACGCGCGCATCCGCTCCGAGCGACTGGCGCGGGAGAGCGAGGCCACTTTCCGTCGGGCGATGGATGATTCTGCCATCGGTATGGCGCTGGTGTCTCTGGACGGCCACTGCATCAGGGTCAATGAAGCCTTCTGCGATATGCTAGGCTACAGCCGGTCAGAACTTGTCGGCCGGTCCTTCCGCGACTTTACCTTTCCCGATGATCTGGCTGCGGATCTTGATCACCTTCAGTCAACCCTGGATGGCCGTATCGACAGTTACCGGATGGAAAAGCGTTATGTCCGCCAGGATGGGCAGATCATCTGGGCATTGTTGGCTGTCAGCCTGGTACGCGATCCAGATACCGGGCGGCCGCAGTTTTTTGTCTCCCAGATCGAGGATATAGACGCCCGAAAGACTGCCGTGGCCCGGCTGGCGGAGGCGGAAAGCCGCTGGGCCTTCGCGCTCGACAGCGCCGGGCAGGGGGTGTGGGACCGCAACCTCGTGACGGGTCGCACCTTCTATTCTGCGACCTGGAAGACCATGCTGGGCTTGCCGGCCGGCCTCAGCCTGGACGACGCGATGGCGTGGCTGGCGCTGATCCATCCCGATGACCGGGAGCGGGTGGCCGCCGTGGATGCGGCGTGTCTGCGCGGCGAGACCGACCTGTTCGAGGCCGAGTTTCGCATGCGCCATGCCGATGGCCACTGGGTCTGGGTGATGGACCGGGGCCGGGTGATCGAGCGCGACCCCGCCGGGCATCCGCTGCGCATGATCGGTACCCACACCGATATCACCACGCTCCGCACCCAGGAAGCCGAGATCCGGACCCTGGCCGAGCGCATGGAGCTGGCGGTGGAGGCCGGCGACATCGGCATCTGGGATTTCGACATTGCGTCCGACCGGGTGACCTGGGACGTGCGCATGTTCGAGCAGTATGGCATCGCGCCGGAGGAGTTCCGAGGCACCCGCGCGGAATGGCACGCCCGCATCCATCCCGCCGATCGGGGCACGGTGGTGACGGGCATGCGGGCTGCCATCGCCTCGCTGGCGCGCTTTGATACCGAGATGCGGATCCTGCGCGGCGATGGCGAGGTGCGCAACATCCGTGTGATGGCCGATGTGGTGGCCGGGCCGGATGGCGTGGCCGAGCGGGTGGTTGGGGTCCACTGGGACATCACCGCCACCCATACGCTGACCGAGGCCCTGCAGGAGGAAAAGGAGCGGCTGCGCATCACGCTCTATTCCATCGGCGACGCGGTTATTACCACCGATGCCGACATGACCGTCACCTTCATGAATCCGGTGGCCGAGAAGATCACCGGCTGGACGGCGGTGGAGAGTTTTGGCCGGCCGCTGGAGGATGTCTTCCACCTCATCGACGAGGCCTCGGGCGAGCGCATCATGAGCCCGGTGGAGATGTGCCTGAAGACGCTGCATACCTTCTATCTGCAGGACGGGGCGGCCCTCATCAGCCGCAGTGGCGAACGCTACAGCGTGCAGGATTCTGCCGCCCCGGTGCGGGCCGTGGATGGTTCGGTGCTGGGGGCGGTGCTGGTGTTCCAGGATGTCACACGCACCCGCAGCCTCCAGCGCGAGCTGGCCCATTCGGCGTTGCATGATGCACTGACGGGGCTGCCCAACCGGCTTTCCTTCGAGCGTTCCCTGACAGCACTGTGCGCGGAGACCCGCGACCGTACGGTGCGGCACGCGCTCTGCTTCATTGACCTCGACCGCTTCAAGATCGTCAATGACAGCGCCGGCCATGCGGCCGGTGATGCGCTGCTGCGCGAGGTCGGCCGGCTGCTGTCGGCCTCTGTCCGCCATGGCGATATCGTGGCCCGGCTGGGTGGCGACGAGTTTGCCCTGCTGCTGTTCGACTGCCCGGTAGCGGCGGCGGACCGGGTGGCCAATTCGGTGGTCAGCGCGATCCGCGGCTTCCCGTTCCAGTGGCAGGACAAGGTCTATGGCATCGGCGCCAGCGTCGGCCTCACCGAGATTGCGGGGTCTCACCGGGATCCGGCCGAGTTGATGAAGGAGGCCGATGTCGCCTGCTACGCCGCCAAGAATGCCGGGCGCAATCAGGTCTCCATCTATCAGCCCGGCGTGGGCGAGGCGGACCGGCACCGGCGCGACATGACACTCGCCTCCGGCCTGCGCGCTGCCATCGAGTTCGACCGCTTCGTGCTCTATGCGCAGGAGGTGGTCGATCTCCGGCCGGATCGCGATAGCCACCGTCATTATGAGGTGCTGCTGCGGCTGCGCGATGATGATGGCGCGATGATCTCGCCCGGGCTCTTCATCCCCATTGCCGAACGCTACAATCTGATGGGCGATATTGACCGCTGGGTGATCAAGGCCGTCGTACGCGACTTCGGCGACTTTCTGCGGGATCACCCGGAAATCACGCTGGCGATCAACCTCTCGGCCAATTCACTCGATGATCCGGCGCTGTGGGCCTATGTCGATGATGTGCTCACCCGCGGTGATGTTAATCCCGGCCAGATCCATTTCGAGGTGACGGAAACCGCCTTCATCAACAATCTCAGCACCGCCGTCAGCTTTGCCGCGGCGGCGCGGGCCCGGGGCTGCCGCATCGTCATCGATGATTTTGGCGTCGGTTTCAGTTCCTT
Organism: Segnochrobactraceae bacterium EtOH-i3; assembly: GCA_050689115.1. Taxonomy (GTDB): domain Bacteria; phylum Pseudomonadota; class Alphaproteobacteria; order Rhizobiales; family Segnochrobactraceae; genus JBBSSF01. The sequence continues at coordinate 133,643 of JBOGCN010000004.1, forward strand.
CGGCTATCTGCGCCAGTTCCATGCCGATTATCTGAAGATCGACGGCAGTTTCGTCCGCGCCATGGGGGCCTCGCCGCGGGATGCGCTGCTGGTGGAGGCCATGGCCAGTGTCGGGCGCACCCTCGGGGTCGTCACCGTCGCCGAGTGCGTGGAAACCGAGGCCATGCTGGCCGACGTGAAGCGCCTCGGCATCGACATGGCCCAGGGCTTCCTGCTGTCGCGCCCCACGCCGATGACCGAGCTGTTCTCCTGCGGGGAAGCCGAACGCCTGAGCGCCTGACATATCGGCCCTCCGGTGCTCGCGGCCGGAGGGCCTCCTTAATCGTGAAACTCTCCCGTCCCGCGTGTCGTCCACAGGAAACCGTCGCCTGCGGGATTATCCCTTTCCGTGTCCGTGTTAGGAATTTATTCATGCACGCATGAGGGGTGCCCGATTCCCGTTTTCGGGAGGGGCGATGGACGAGAGGAGCGCAGCGGGCGATGGGGGATCAGGCGGGCGGGGCGGCGTCGGTGGCGTCGTGGCGGGGAGCGGGGGCGATGCCGGGGCTTGACGAGGCCGCGTGCCTCGCCGTGCTGCGGGCGCTGGCGGACCGCCGGGGGCGGCTGGCCGCCGACGGGCTGTTGCAGCCGGCGCGCGGGGCCGCCCGTCAGGTAGAGCCGGCGCTGCTGGTGGCCATGGAGCGGGCAGATCTGCTGGCGGCGGCGGCCGATGGTGCGCTGGTGCCGACGGCGGCCGGCCGGGCAAAGCTGCGCCGGGCGCTTGCCGGGGGCGATGCCGGCTTTCGCGCCCAGCACGGCGCAATGCGGCCGCTGTCATCGGTGGCCGGGGGCGGCGGGCCGATGGTGGACCTGAAGGAAAGTCCGCTCGGCTGGCTGGCCCGGCGCGGCGCCATCGCTCCGGAACAGCTGGATGCCGGCGAGCGCCTCAGGGCCGATTTCACCCGCGGGCAGATGATGCCGTCGCTCTCGGCGAGCTGGGCGCCGGTGCGCTCCGGCGGCGGCGGAGCCGGCGGCATCGGCCGCGATTTGACCGATGCGGCGCTGGAGGCGCGGCTGCGGGTGGAACGGGCGCTGGCCGCCGTCGGGCCGGAACTCTCCGGCGTGCTCGTCGACGTCTGCTGTCTGCTGAAGGGGCTGGAGGCGATCGAGCGCGAACGCACCTGGCCGGCGCGCTCGGGCAAGATCGTCCTTGGCCTCGCCCTCACGCGGCTGGCGGCGGTCTATGGCCTCAGCGGCTGCGCAGAGGGGCCGGAAACGGGACGCCTGCGCGCCAGCCGGGTGGAGGCTGCCAAAGGTCCTTGAAAAGGATCTTTGGCAGTCGAATGCAGATTTTCCATGCCCTTGGTGCCTATGGGAAATCTGCTGATCTTCAGGCGCTCGGGGGCGGTCAGCCCTTCGTGCACCGGGTATCAGGGCGCATAAGCCGCGGGATCCACCGAGGTCGGCCGGCCGGGGAGCGCCAGCGTGCTGACGGCCGGTGCCGCCTCGGCGATCACCGCGCCGCGACGGATGACTGCCAGACGGGTGGCGCGCAGCCGGATGGCTTCCACGGGATCCCGGGCCTGCAGCAGCACCAGATCGGCGTTCGCCCCGATATGCAGGCCATAGCCCTCCAGCCCCATGATCTTCGCCGGATTGGTCGTCACCGCATCCAGACAGAAGGCCATGGCCGGGCGGCTGGTGAGCTGGCCGACATGCAGCGCCATGTGCGCGACCTCCAGCATGTCGCCGGAACCCAGCGAGTACCACGGGTCCATCACGCAGTCGTGGCCGAAAGCGACGGTAACGCCGCCACCAGCCAGTTCCGCCACCCGGGTCATGCCGCGGCGCTTGGGATAGGTGTCGTGGCGCCCCTGCAGGGTGATGTTGATGAGCGGATTGGCGATCGCCGCCACTTCTGCTTCCGCGATCAGCGGAATGAGCTTGGAGACATAATAATTGTCCATGGAATGCATGGACGTCAGATGCGAGCCTGCGACGCGACCTTTCAGGCCGAAGCGCACGGTCTCGGCGGCCAGCGTCTCGATATGGCGCGACAGCGGATCGTCGCTCTCGTCGCAGTGCATGTCGACCCGGAGCCCGCGCTCGGCGGCGATGCGGCAGAGGGCTGCGACCGACGCCCCGCCATCGGCCATGGTGCGCTCGAAATGCGGGATGCCGCCGACGACATCGACGCCCATGTCCAGGGCGCGGACCAGATTGGCCGCTGCGGTGGCCGAGCGCAGGAAGCCATCCTGCGGGAAGGCGACGAGCTGGAGATCGAGATAGGGCGCGACGCGCTTCTTCACCTCCAGCAGGGCTTCGACGGCGAGCAGGCGGTCATCGCACACATCCACATGGCTGCGGATGGCGAGCAGCCCGCGGCTGACGGCGAGATCGCAATAGGCCAGCGCCCGCTCGATCACCGCCTCCTGAGTGAGGTGCGGCTTCAGCTCCCCCCACAGCGCGATGCCCTCCAGCAGGGTGCCCGACTGGTTGAGCCGCGGCTTGCCGAGGGAGAGCGTCGAATCCATGTGGAAATGGATGTCGACAAATGGCGGGATGACCAGATTGCCGGCGGCCTCGATCACCCGGGTACCGGCGGGCAGGCCGGAGCGGTCGAGCTGCGGGCCGAGGGCGGCAATGCGGCCGTTGACGCAGAGAATGTCGATGCCGTCGCGGCCATCAGGCAGGCGGGCACTGGCGAGGAGAAGGGCGGGGGCAGTGGCCATGAGGGTCTCCCGGGGAGGGGGCGCGGGGGTCAGGTCCGGGCGCGGAAGAAGGGGGTGCGGGCGCCGGCCTCGGTCACGCAGCGGGCATAGAAGCTGCCCGGTCGCGGGGTCTCGGCGGCGCCCGGCGGCAATTGCGAGTGGATGAAGTGCACCGTGCGGCCGCGGCTGTCATCGACGGCGAAGGCGGGATCAAACAGCCCCGGTCCCTCCGCCGCAAACAGCTCGGCATAATCCGGGCCGCGCTGGTCCCAGAGCCCGAGCCGGTCGACGAGATGGGCAAGCGCGATCGGCCCGGTCAGGCCCCAGGGCATGTGGGCGAGGCCAAAATCCTTCACGACCAGCGCCTTCAGGCGGAATTTCAGCCGCCGCCGTGGCGAGACCAGCGGCAGGGCGCGGCGGAAATCGGCGAAGTAGCCGAGGATTTCGGCGAGGATGGCGCTGTCGGCCGGCAGTTTCAGGAGGGCGTTGGTGGCCAGCACGCTGCCATCGGCCCGGCGTTCGGCCGGGATCAGATAGGGGCCGGGCACAGCGAGCGGGCGCAGGGCGAACACGTCGGTGTCGGCCCAGATGCCAAGGCCGGCCTTCTGGATCAGCAGCCGGTAGAGATCGGCAAACAGCGCCGGGCTGCCATTGCGCCGGTAGACGAGGCCGGGCCCGTCCGGGGCCAGCTCCCGGGCGTCGATGGCGTTGACGCCCGCCGGCAGTTCATAGGGCTGATAGGAGTGCAGGAACACCCGGTGGCCGCGCTCGGCGAAGGAGGCGAGGCAGAGCTGTTCCAGCGGTCCCAGACGGGGGCCGGTCCAGAAGCTGTGAATGTCGGGAAGCGCCATGTCGTTGCCGGGCTGTTGAACGGCGCCGACGATGCCACCCGGCCCCCGCCGCGTAAAGCGGCGATGGACCGGGCTCGGGAAAGACCCGCTGGCGCCGCCGATGTCCGAAAGAAGCGATCAGCGGGTGCCTTTCACGAACGGCACCAGCAGGGCGCGGGGATAATCGGCCTTGCGGGCCACCAGCACCAGCGCCGCGATCGAGAACAGATAGGGCAGCATCAGGAACACCTGACCGGGCACCGCCCCGCCAAGGCTGGTCTGAAGCCGCACCTGAAAGGCATCGAAGGCGCCATAGAGGAGGGCACCGAACAGGGCCTTGCCCGGCCGCCACGAGGCGAACACGGTCAGCGCGATGCAGATCCAGCCGCGGCCGTTCACCATGCCGAAGAAGAAGGCGTCGAACGCCGACATGGTGAGGAAGGCCCCGCCCAGCGCCATCAGCGCCGAGCCGGCCATCACCGTGCCGATGCGGATGAGGTGAACATCCAGCCCCTGGGCTTCCACCGCCTGCGGGGTGTCGCCGACGGCGCGGATGGCAAGCCCCAGCGGCGTGCGATAGAGCACCCAGCCGACGACCACGACGAGGGCGAAGGCCAGCCAGGTGAGGGCCGTTTGCTGGAACAGCACCGGCCCGAAGAAGGGCAGATCCGACAGCCCGGGGATTGCCAGCGGCTGGAAGGGCACGATGCGCGGCGGGCTGGTCACCTGGGGCAGGGCATTGCGGTAGATGAAATAGGCGAGACTTGAGGCCAGCAGCGTGATGCCGATGCCGGTGACATGCTGGGACAGCCCCAGTGGCACCGTCAGCAGGGCGTGCAGCAGGCCGAACAGGGCGCCGACCGCCATGGCGACGAGGATGCCGGTCCACAGGTCGCCGCCAAAATGCACGGTCATCCAGCCGGCCATGGCGCCGGCGGTGAAGATGCCCTCGATGCCCAGATTGAGCACGCCGGAGCGCTCGCACAACAGCGCCCCGAGCACGCCGAAGATGAGCGGCGTGGCGATGCGGATGGCGGCCGCCCAGAAATTGGCCGAGAGCAGGATGTCGATCACGTCCATCGGTCAGCTCCGGGCCGGCTCGGGGCGGGTGAAGCGGATGCGGTAGGTGGTGACGAGGCCGCCCACCAGCACGCACAGCAGCGAGGTCGCCACGATGAGATCGGCGATATAGCTGGAAATGCCGACGCCGCGGCTCATGGAGTCGGCACCGACGAACACGGCGGCCACGAACAGCGCCGCCACCACCACGCCCAGCGGATTGAGGCCGGCGAGCATGGCCACGACGATGCCGGAATAGCCGAAGCCCGGCGACAGGTCCGAGGTCAGATAGCCCTTGAGGCCGGCGACTTCCGACACCCCGGCCAGCCCCGCCAGCGCCCCCGAGAGCAGGCCGACCTTGACGAAGGTGGCGGTGACGCCGATGCCGGCAAAGCGGGCGGCCGACGCATTTTCGCCGACGGCGCGCACCTGGAAGCCGAACACCGTGCGCGCCATGATGATGGCGATGCCGACGGCAACCACCAGCGCGATGACGAGGCCGGTGTGCACCCGCATGCGCGGCATCAGCTTCGGCAGCACCGCCTGGTCGAGGATCGGCGCCGACTGCGGCCAGCCCATGCCGTAGGGGTCCTTCAGCGGCCCCTCCAGCATCATCTGCACGAACAGCAGCACGACGAAATTGAGGAGCAGGGTCGTCACCACCTCGTCGGCGCCAAAGCGCGTCTTGAGGAGGGTGGGCACCAGCATCAGCACCGCGCCGGCGATCATGCCGGCGGCCATCACGAGCGGAATGAGGGCCGGGCCCGGCAGGTCGAGCACGCCGGAGCCGATGGCGACGGCCGCCAGCGCCCCGGCATAGAGCTGGCCCTCGCCGCCGATATTCCAGAGCTTTGCCCGGAAGGCGACGGCAGCGGCAAGCCCGGTGAGGATGAGCGGCGTGGCGCGGGCGAAGGTTTCCGAGGTCGCGAACAGCGAGCCGAAGGCGCCTTCCGCCATCAGGGCGAAGGCTTTGCCCACGGGCGCGCCGGCGAGCGCGATCGGGATCGCCGCCAGCGCGAGGGCGGCAAGGCCCGCGCCGATGCGGGCGGCCAGCGCCAGACCGGGGGCGGGCGTGGGGCGGGGTTCCAGCCGCAGGCCGATCATGCCGGGGTCCTTTCGGTCTGGCCGGCCATCTTCAGGCCGAGGGTCTTGAGGTCGACGTCTTCGGTGCGCTCCGCCGGCGTCACCTGACCGGCATGGATGACGGCGATGCGGTCGGAGAGACGGAAGAGTTCGTCGAGATCTTCGGAGATAAGCAGCACGGCCGCGCCTTCGGCGCGCGCCGCCAGCAGCCGGCGGTGGACATCGCCGGTGGCGCCGATATCGAGACCGCGGGTGGGCTGGGCGGCAATCAGCAGCCGCGGCTTGCGATCGAGCACCCGGGCGAGGATGAGCTTCTGCATGTTGCCGCCGGACAGCAGCCGGGCCGGGGAATCCGGCCCGGGCCCTCGCACATCATGGGCGGCAAGCGCGGTGGCCGCGCGCTTCTCGATGGCGCGCCGGCGCAGGAAGCCGAAGCGGCGATAGTCCGGGCTCGCCAGATCTTCCAGAATGAGGTTCTCGCCCAGCGTCATGGCGCCGACGACGCCATCGCGGTGGCGGTCCTCCGGCACCCGGCCGACGCCGAGCTGCACGAAGCGGCCGGGGGAGAAGCGGGTGACCTCCGCCCCGTTCAGCCGCACCGCGCCCGAGGAGGGCGGCACGAGGCCGGACAGGAGGGCGGCCAGCACCGTCTGGCCGTTGCCGGAGACCCCGGCGAGGCCGAGGATCTCGCCGGCGCGGATGGTGAGGGACACGTCGGTCAGGGTCGAGCGCCGGTCGGCGCCGGCAACCGAGACATGGGCGAGCTCCAGCATCACCCCGCCGGGCGTGCCGCCGGAGCGCTCGGCCGGCACCACCTCGCGGCCGACCATGAGGGCGGCGAGCTTCTCGCGGTCGCACTCGGCGGTGGGCAGGTCCGCCACCTTGGCGCCGGCCCGCAGCACCGCCACCCGGTCGGACACGGCGGCCACTTCCGCCAGCTTGTGGGAAATCAGGATCACCGAGAGGCCATCGGCCGTCAGCCGGCGCACCACGGCAAACAGCCCCTCCGCCTCCTGGGGCGTCAGCACGGCGGTCGGCTCGTCGAGCACGAGGATGCGGGCGTCGCGATAGAGCGCCTTCAGGATCTCCACCCGCTGGCGCTCGCCAACGCCAAGATTGGCCACCGGCACATCCAGATCCACCGTCAGCCCGGAGCGGGCGACGAGGGCGGCGAGTTTCGTGCGCGCCGGACCGTCCTTGCTCACGGGCGCCCACAGGGACTGGGTGCCGAGCACGATGTTCTCGAAGCCGGTGAGGTTGCCGGCCAGCGCAAAATGCTGGTGCACCATGCCGATGCCGGCTTCAAGCGCGGCCCCCGGCGATCCCGGCGGCAGGGGGGCGAGGGTGCCATCGGTCCCGGCCACCTCAACACTGCCCGCATCGGCAACATAATGGCCGAACAGGATGTTCATGAGAGTGGTCTTGCCGGCGCCATTTTCGCCCAAGAGCGCCAGCACCTCGCCACGCCGGAGCGTCAGGTCGATGGCCCGGTTGGCGACGAAGGCGCCGAACCGCTTGGTGATGCCGGAAAGCGACAGGACGATAGGACCGATCCGGTCCGCCGGGGCAGCGGTGGGCATGGAGTCTCCGGCTTGGGGGGGCGAGGCGGGGCAGGGCGTCCCGGTGGAAACGGATCCGGCGATCCCGGGAGGCGGGATCGCCGGAGGAGCAGGCAGAAGGGAGGATCAGAAGGTCGACTTCGGCTCGCTGTCGTCCACCTTCACGGTGAAGCTGCCGGCCTTAATGGCGTCGAACTTCTCGTTGGCGGCCTTCACCACCTCCGGCGGCACCACGGTCTCGTCGACCACGAAGGAGGCGCCGTTGTGCTTCACGAAGGAATAGACGCCCATGTCGGAGGCCTTGAAGCTGCCATCGGCAACGGCGGCGACAGCGGCATCCACCGTCGGCTCCATGTGCCACAGCGCCGAGGCGATGACCGTGCCCGGATAGTCCTTGGAGGTGTCGATGACGTTGCCGATGGCGTAAACCTTGCGCTCCTTGGCGGCATCGGACACACCGAAGCGCTCGGCGTAGAGCACATCGGCGCCCTTGTCGATCATGGCGAACGCCGCTTCCTTGGCCTTCGGCGGATCATACCAGGAGTTGATGAAGGAGACCATGAACTTCACATCCGGGTTCACGGACTTCGCGCCTTCCATGAAGGCGTTCATCAGCCGGTTGACTTCCGGAATAGCGTAGCCACCGACCATGCCGATGATGTTCGACTTGGTCATCCGGCCGGCAACCATGCCGGTGATGAAGCTCGGCTCCTGGATGAAGTTGTCGAACACCGACAGGTTCGGCTCGGCCGCGGGCAGGGACGAGCCCATGACGAAGGCGACCTTGGGATATTCCGCCGCCACCTTGCGGGCGGCGCGCTCGACACCGAAGATCTCGCCGAAGACGACGTCGTTGCCCTTCTCGGCATAGTCGCGCATCACGCGCTCATAGTCGGTGTTGGCGACATTCTCGGAATAGACATAGACGATGTCGCCGCGGGCTTCCGCCGCCTTCAGGGCCTTGTGGATGCGGCTGACCCACTGCTGCTCGATCGGCACGGTGTAGATGCCGGCAACCTTCAGCGGCTTCTTGGCGCCCTCGGCCAGCGCGCCCTTGGGCAGGGCCGCCAGCACGGCGGTGCCGGCGGCCAGCATCAGAAGGGTCCGGCGCGACAGGCCGGTTGCACACTCGAACGTCATCGTCTGCCTCCGCTCCCGGCCGTCCGGGGAGAACGACCGCGGTGTCTTCAGGGAATTTGCGCCGGACACGGCACGGGAAAAAGCTGATCTGGCAATGATCATGCCTTGATTCCGGGCAGCGCGGGGGGCTCGCATTATGTCGCGGGGGCGTCGGGACTGTTGAGAACCGGGGCCGGGAGGGGAGCCCTGGCCGGCTGGCCAAAAGTTGCCCGGGGGGATCAGAGCCCCAGATAGCCGGCGGCGAACTGCACGCCGGTCTTCAGCGCCAGAAAGGCGCCACCGGCGACGGCGGCCACGACGACCAGACTTGCGGCCGCGGTCGTCCAGCCGAAGAGGGCGGCCAGACCATCCTTTTGCAGCAAGGCGAGGGCGAACAGGCAGATGGCGAAGGCCGGCAGCCAGTTGCCGAACGGGATGGGCAGAAACAGGATCACGCTGAGAATGAGGCACATCAGCCCGATCAGCCGTTCGCCGAAGGCGGTCATGAAAATCGGCAGGCGCGGCGCCAGCAGACGCTCGGTGCGCCGGAGGGTCGGGGTGATGCGTTCGACGAGATGGCAGAATTCCGGGCGACCGAAGCCGCGGCTGCGGATGAGGGTGGGCAGCCACAGTTCCCGTCGGCCGGTGGCGAGCTGACCGGCAATCAGGATCAGCGGAATGCCGAGAATGGCCGAGGCATTCACCGGCATCGGAATGAGGTTCGGCACCGCGAAGATGAGGAGAAGGGCGCCAAAGGCGCGGTCCCCGAACAGGTCCACCAGATCGGCAATGCGGATGGTGGGCAGAGGCCGGCGGAGATAGTCGCGCAGCACCGAGGAAAGCCGTCGCCGCCGTCGTGCCAGTCCATCACGCGAAACGGAGGCGGCCTTCAGGGCTGCTGTGGACATCATTCCCATCCCGGGGCCCGAAGGTCCGCCGTTGTCGGTTCCGTTGTCATCGGCAGTCAGTCTCGCACCGCGGTGCGGCAGGAGCAAGGCTGCCGGACGGATGTGGTGAATGGCCGGACGCCCGTCGGGCCTCTCCCTCCGGACAGGGGTGGATAGCCATCTGGCGAGAAAAGATGTTCCGGAGGTTAACGCTGCCGGCCGTCCGGACGCCCCCGGCCTCTGCCGCGCAGGGCTCTCTCCCGGGGGAGGGAGGCGAGTCGCAAAAAAGCGCGCCCGGGTGGCCGGACGCGCGCCTGTCTTTCGGGCAATGGACCGGCTGGCTTTCCCGGCTGGCGGATCAGGCGCCGGTGACCACCGGCAGTTCCGGCCGACCGCCCCATTCGGTCCACGACCCGTCATAGAGGGCGCCGCCCTCGGCCCCGAGCGTCGCCAGCGCCAGCGTCAGCACGGCGGCCGTGACGCCGGAGCCGCAGGAGGTGATGACGGGCCGGGCCACGTCGATGCCGGCGGCAGCGAAGGTGTCGGCAAGGCCCGTGGCGTCCTTCAGACGGCCCTCATCCAGAAGCGTCTGGAAGGGCACATTCCTTGCGCCGGGCATGTGGCCGGCGCGCAGGCCCGCCCGCGGTTCCGCCACCTCGCCGCGGAAGCGTTCGCCGGCGCGGGCATCGGCCACCTGGGCCGAGCCGTCTTCCAGTACCTTGAGAACGCGGCTGAAATCGGCCACTGCCGCGCCGGGATCCGTCGCGTGGAAGGTCTTCGGCCGGGCGGTGGCGGGGCCGGTTTCCAGCGGCTGGCCGGCGGCGATCCAGGCGGGCAGGCCGCCATCCAGCACCCGGACATCTTTCGCCCCGAACACCTTGAGGGTCCACCAGCCGCGGGCGGCCGAGAACAGGCCGACGCTGTCATAGACGATGAGGGTGTCGGTGTCCGCCAGCCCGAGCGCGCCAAGCGCGGCGCCGGCGACGTCTGCCGTCGGCAGCATGTGCGGCAGGCCCGAGGACGGGTCCGAGAGGGCGTCGATATCCAGAAAGACGGCGCCGGGGATGTGGCCGGCGGCAAAGTCCGCCGCCGGATTCCGCCCCGCCGCCGGCATGTGCCAGGAGGCATCGACGATCGCCACGCCGGGCTGGCCGAGAAGGCCGGCCAGCTCGTCGACGGAGATGAGAGTGCGCGCACGCGGCGATCGGGTCATCGGGGCCTCCAGTGAAAGTTCGTCCGGTCAGCCGGCGAAGGGCGGCACGATCGAGGTCGTCGCTTCCATCCACGCCGGCACCGGCAGATCCTTTTCGCGCAGGAAGGCCGGATTGAACAGCTTGGAGGCATAGCGCGAGCCATAGTCGCACAGCACCGTCACGATGGTGTGGCCGGGGCCGAGATGCTTCGCCAGCCGGATGGCGCCGGCGACATTGACGCCCGAGGAGCCGCCCAGCACGAGACCCTCATGCTCGGCGAGGTCAAACACCTGCGCCACCGCCTCGCTGTCGGGGATCTGGAAGGCGATGTCCACCGGGGCGCCCTCCAGATTGGCGGTGATGCGGCCCTGACCGATGCCCTCGGTGATGGAGGAGCCCTCCGCCTTCAGCTCGCCGGTGGTGTAGTAGCTGTAGAGGGCGGCGCCGGGCGGATCGGCAATGCCGATGGTGACGGACGGATTGAAGCTCTTCAGCGCCAGCCCGATGCCGGCCAGCGTGCCGCCGGAGCCGACGGCGCAGATGAAGCCATCCACCTTGCCCTCGGTCTGGCGCCAGATTTCCGGGCCGGTGGAGTCGATATGGGCCTGCCGGTTGGCGACATTGTCGAACTGGTTGGCCCAGATGGCGCCGTTCGGTTCGGTGCGGGCCAGCTCCTCGGCCAGCCGGCCGGAGAGGCGGACATAATTGTCCGGGTTGCGATAGGGCACCGCCGGCACCTCGATGAGGGTGGCGCCTGCCAGCTTCAGGGCCAGCTTCTTTTCCGCCGACTGGGTCTCGGGAATGACGATGACCGTCTTCATGCCGAGGGCGGAGGCGACGAGGGCCAGCCCGATGCCGGTGTTGCCGGCCGTGCCTTCCACGATGGTGCCGCCGGGCTTCAGGGTGCCGCGGGCAATGGCATCGCGGATGATCCACAGCGCCGCACGGTCCTTCACCGACTGGCCGGGATTGAGAAATTCGGCCTTGCCGAGGATCTCGCAGCCGGTTGCCTCCGACGCGCGCGTCAGCCGGATCAGCGGCGTGTTGCCGATGGCATCAAGGACGGAGGGGCGGATATCCATGGGGCGGTGTCCCTGTTCAAATTTATTCGCATGGCCGGCGTAGGGCGAGCCGCGCCGGCGCGTAGCGCTTCTCATGAGCGGAACGGGATGGCAGCTTTTCCCCGCGCCGCTCTTGTCTGAGGACGGGTAACGCCCCCAGATCGTCGGGATGACAGGATAAGCCCGGGGTCAGGCCAAGACACCCGTCCGATCGTCCCGCCGGGGGAAATCTTCAGGCTTGTGGGATAGCGCACCTCTGCCGCGACCCACAGGAATGAAATGCCCCAGGATTGTCTCATCGGGGAAAGTTCAGGCGCATGGGTCGACATGAAGGGGCATATGATGCCCTGCTTGGAGAATATCTGGCCGGTACGCTTGTTCTGCCGGTCCGGGTGCTGCTCGAATCCCTGCTGGAGCTGAGGGCCGCCGGGCGTTCGCGCGTGTCGGGACCGCAGGTCACCGTGCGGGATCCTGTGCTGGCGCGCCTGTTTGGTCTGGGCATCGCGGATGGCGTCATCGCCGGCGACCAGGCGGTGCGGGTGGAGGAGGCCCGGCTGCCCAAGGCCCTGCGCGACTTTCTCGGCGGTGATCTCGGCGGCCTCGTCTGGCGGCCCGCGCCGGAAGGCGGACGCCTCGCGGCGGACTGCGTGGTGGATGGCTGCGATCTTGCCCTGCTGGCGCTTGGTCCCGGCGAGCGGCGGCTGGAGCCCTCCCGGGTGGTGCCCGAAGTCGGGCTGGTGCTGGAAGGTGCCATTCGCGATGACAGCGGCCTGTGGGGCGTCGGCGATGCCGCGCTCCGGGCGGCCGGTGCCGCACCGGTGCTTGTGACCGGTGCCGGGGCGCGGGGCTGCATTCTTCTGGTCATCCGCGACAGCGCCTGTCCGGGCGGCGGTCCGCTTACCCGCCTGTTCGACACCGTGTTCAGCCAGATCCGCCCGATCGGCGGCGTGCTGCGCTGCTCGTGCTGCGGGCCGGCCTGAGGGGGGGGCTCCGGGATCAGTCGGGATCCGGATTGCCGGCCAGGGCGGCGAAGGCGGCCAGCGCCGCATCGCGGGCCCGGCCATGATCCACCAGCGGGCGGGGATAGGTCTTCCCGAGCCGCACGCCGGCCGCCGACAGCACGGCCGCGGGGGCCTCGAACGGGCGATGCAGCCAGCGGTCCGGCAGGCGTGCCAGCTCCGGCACGTAGGCGCGGACATAGCGCCCGTCGGGATCGAACTTCTCGCCCTGCAGCAGCGGATTGAAGATGCGGAAATAGGGCGCGGCGTCAGCCCCTGACCCCGCCACCCACTGCCAGCTCGCCGGATTGGCGGCGGGATCGGCGTCGACAAGGGTGTCGGCGAACCAGCGTTCGCCCTGGCGCCAATCGATGCGCAGATCCTTCACCAGGAAGGAGGCGGTGATCATGCGCACCCGGTTGTGCATCCACCCCGTCCGCCACAGCTCGCGCATGCCCGCATCCACGATCGGATAGCCGGTCTGCCCCGTCTGCCACGCGACGAGCGCCGGCCCCGGCTCCTCCCACGCAAAGGCGTCGAAGCGCGGCTGGAAATTCTGCGTCGCCAGATCCGGGTTGTGGTGCAGCAGGTGCCAGCAGAATTCCCGCCAGCCGATTTCCGACAGGAATTTGTCGGCATCTCCCGCAAGTGCCGGATCGGCCGCGGCGCGGTCGGTGACCGCCTGCCAGATCCGCGCGGGGGAAATCTCGCCGAAGCGCAGATGGGGTGACAGCCGGGAGACGGCCTCCGCCGCCGGCCGGTCGCGTCCCTCCGTATAGCGCGGCAGGCCGTGGAGCAGAAATTCCGCCAGCCGCTGGCGCGCGCCCGCTTCCCCCGGGGTCCAGCTGGCGCGAAGGCCGCCCGCCCAGTCCGGCCGGGTCGGGCGCAGATGGAAGACATCGCCCGGAGGCGACGCCACAAGGTCGGGCACGCCGGTGAGACTGTCCGGAACGGACAGCGGCGCCCGCGGCGGCCCCGCGGCACGCGCTGCGCGCCAGAACGGCGTGAACACCCGGAACGGGCCGCCAGTCTTGGTGGTGATCGTCCACGGCTCGAACAGCAGGCTGGCGGCGAAGCTCTCGACCGCTCGCCCCTCCGCCTTCAGCTCGGCCTTGAGATCGGTGTCGATGGCGATGGCCGCGGCGCTGTAGCGCCGGTTCCAGAAGACGGCGCCGGCATCCAGACGCCGGACGATCTCGGGCACGCAGGTCCGGGCCGGGCCCTCGGCGAGGAGCAGGGGCACACCACGCCGGGCAAGTTTGGCACCGAGCGCTTCCAGACTGCCGGCCAGCCACCAGCGGGCCGCAGCACCTGCCGGGCCGGTTTCGCCATCCAGCACATAAAGCGCCACCACCGGGCCGGCCGCTGCGGCCGCCCGGAGGGCCGGATTGTCGTCGCAGCGCAGATCATCCCGGAACCAGACAAGGGCAGGACGGGCGGCGGAGGGCGGCATGGTCGGCTCCGGTGGCCTTGGGGATAGGGCGGCAGTTGGCCGGAGGGCGGCCGGCCCCACCTGTCCCCGGCATCATATCAGACGCACGACAAGCTGACCGCGTCCCCGCGCCGGAAGACATGCGGATTTCTCATAGGTATCAAGAGGCTGAGAAATCCGCGTCGGAGACCGGAAAATCTTTTTTTTCGGGTCCTGGGTCTCAGACGTGCTGGCCGCCATTGATGTGGATCTCGGCGCCGGTGACATAGGAGGCGTTCGGCGAGCAGAGATAGAACACCATGTCGGCGACTTCCGAGGGCTTGCCGAGCCGGCGCAGCGGGATTTCGGCAATCAGCCGCTCGGTGCCCGGCGACAGGATGGCGGTGTCGATCTCGCCCGGCGCGATGGCGTTGACGCGGATGCCATGGGGGCCGAAGTCGGCGGCCATTTCCCGGGTCAGCGCCGCCAGCGCGGCCTTGGAGGTGGCATAGGCGGCGCCCGCAAAGGGGTGCACCCGGCCGCCGGCAATGGAGGTGACGTTGACCACTGACCCGCCGGTGGCGCGCAGCTCCTCAAACAGGCCGCGGGCCAGCAGGATCGGCGCGAAGAAATTGACCTGAAACACCGTGCGCCAGGTGTCCAGCGAGGTCGTCATCGAATCGAGACGCGATCCGCCCGGGCCCTTGGGGCTGATGCCGGCATTGTTGACGAGGGCATGCAGCCTGCCGCCGGCGTCAGTCAGACGCTGGCGGATCTCGTGGATCGCCTGATCCAGATTGGCGGGGTCGGCCAGATCCACCTGGATGTGGTCCTCGGGCCCGGCCGGCCACGGGCACTTGTCGGAAAAGGCCTGCCGGGAGCAGGTGATGACCCGCCAGCCGGCGGCCGAAAACCGCTTCACCGTGGCATGCCCGATGCCCCGGCTGGCTCCGGTCAGCACCAGCACCGGCCGTTCCGGGCGTTCGGATCCCGTTGCGCGTTCGGATCCCATTTGGCAGCTCCCGTCAGTCCCGTGGCATCGCAGCCCGTCGCCGGATGTCGGCGGCAGGATTAGCACGAACCGGCAGGCGGGGCAGGGGGATTGTGCCGGCCGGGAGTTATTGTTGCTGATGGGTGGGCGCCCGCGGGAAGGGCGGGGACGGGATGCCGGACGTCGCCCGGGCACCGCGATCGGTCGGAGGGGACGCTCTCCCTGATCCGGCGTCCGCGCGTCCGGGGCCGAGGGGCGGGCGGCGATCGCCGCGGGCCAAAGGACCTGTCGGTGCCCGCTCCCGATGTGAAATGAAAATGATTGGCATTGTTGCCTTGAATCGGATTGCAAATGATTGGCGATCCTGCTTGAGTATCCGTGTTGAGGATGCGCCCCGTTGTGGTGACCTCCGCCAGCCGGGTCCCGCAGAGCGGGCAGGTGGCGGACCGGTTCGCCCGGGAGGCGCGCGGGCCATCTGGCGTGCGACGGGATCTCGATGATCGTCTGTTCCTGCAATGTCATTTCCGACCATGCCCTGCGCGATGCCGCCGGTCATGTGGTGCGCGATCCCTGTGCGCGGCTGACCCCGGGAACGGTGTTCCGCCGGGTTGGTTGCCGGCCCCGCTGCGGCGGCTGCTTCCCTCTGGTGAAGGCCATCATGGCCGCCGCCCACGGCGCCCATGCCAGCCTGCCGCCCTGCGCGATGGAGCCCGGCGGCTGCATGGACGAGGCCGAGATGCCCGCCGTCGAGCCGGCGATGATGGCCGCTGACGAGCTGGGTCTCGCCGTCGCCTGATTTCTTTCCTGAGGCCAGAGAGCAGCACCGCGCCGCCTTTCTGCGGGTGCCTTGCAATCGCGTGGAAAATCAGGGTTTTCCCTGATCCCGGCCCGAATCCGGATCGACACTCTCCTGAAATCATTCTAAACAGGGCGGGAGCCGTCGTCGCAACCGGAGACCGCCGCCATGAAGGGCGATCCTGAAGTCATTGATGTTCTGAATCGCGCGCTGAAGCACGAGCTGGCTGCGATCAACCAGTATTGGCTGCACTATCGCCTGCTGGACGACTGGGGCTTTGGCCACCTTGCCAAGAAAGAGCGCGAGGAATCCATCGAGGAGATGGAGCATGCCGACAAGCTGGTGAAGCGTATCATCTTCCTCGGCGGCCACCCCAACCTGCAGACCCTGGACGCGCTGCGCATCGGCCAGAGCATTCTCGAAGTGCTCGAGTGCGATCTGGCGGCCGAGTATGACGCCCGGGCGATGTACAAGGAAGCCCGCGTGATCGCCCGTGGCAAGGAAGACTATGTCACGATGGCGCTGTTCGAGGACCTGCTGAAGGACGAGGAAGATCATATCGACTTCCTTGAGACCCAGATCCAGCTGGCGTCGTCCATCGGCGTGCAGAATTATGGCCAGCTGCAGGCCAAGCCGGCCGAGGGCTGATCGCCCGGGCCGGTTTCCCGGCGTCGTCCGGGACCTGTCGTGATCCGAATGATACCAGACGCACGAAGTGCTGACCGCACCGTGCGCCTGAAGAGCTGCGGATTTCCCATATGCACCAATGGCATGGGAAATCCGCATCGGAATACCAAAGAATCCCTTTCAGGGATCTTTGGTACAAGGGGTCCGCGCACCTGAGGTGCCGGGCCCCTTTTTCATGTCTGTCGACAGTTCCGCATCTGCGCGGACACGAAGATGCCCGCAATGTATCCAGTTTGTGTCGGGATGCGCTCATTGTTTCGCCATGGGCGAGGGCGGGACGCCGCCTGCGGGCGGTTGGCTGCGACGCCATGGTGAGGGCAAATCCGGAAGGGGGGAGTTGACTCCGGCGCTCCGCTCAGGTGCAGGCGGGCGATGAGGACAACCTGACGCAGCCCGGGCTCGGGCACGGGAAATGGCCCCGCCGTTGCAAAGAGGGACCCGGCGTCCGGCGTCCCCCTGTCTCGGCCGGGCCATCCCCCGAAGCCCGTGCTTCGCAACCCCCCGAGGAGTCCTCGATGACGGTGTCGATCCTGTCGTCCTTCCGGAAAGTGGCGCTTGTCAGTGCGCTCACTCTCGGCACGCTGATGCCCGCCATGGCCGCTGACCCGATCAAGGTCGGTGTGCTGCATTCGCTGTCGGGGACGATGGCGATCTCCGAGACCACGCTGAAGGACGCTGTCCTGATGCTGATCGACGAGCAGAACAAGAAGGGCGGCCTGCTCGGCCGGCCGCTGGAGCCCGTCGTCGTCGATCCCGCCTCCAACTGGCCGCTGTTTGCCGAAAAGGCCCGTCAGCTCCTCGCCCAGGACAAGGTGGCCGTGGTGTTCGGCTGCTGGACCTCGGTGTCGCGCAAGTCCGTGCTGCCGGTGTTCGAGGAGCTGAACGGCATCCTCTTCTATCCGGTGCAGTATGAGGGCGAAGAGTCCTCGCGCAACATCTTCTACACCGGCGCCGCCCCGAACCAGCAGGCGATCCCGGCCGTCGACTACCTGATGAACGAGGGTGTCGAGCGCTGGGTGCTGGCCGGCACCGACTATGTCTACCCGCGCACCACCAACAAGATCCTTGAGGCCTACCTGAAGCAGAAGGGTGTGGCCGAAGAGGATATCATGATCAACTACACGCCGTTCGGTCATTCCGACTGGCAGTCGATCGTCGCGGATATCAAGAAGTTCGGCTCCACCGGCAAGAAGACGGCGGTGGTCTCGACCATCAACGGCGACGCCAACGTGCCGTTCTACAAGGAGCTGGGCAACCAGGGCGTCAAGGCGACGGATATTCCGG
Organism: Segnochrobactraceae bacterium EtOH-i3; assembly: GCA_050689115.1. Taxonomy (GTDB): domain Bacteria; phylum Pseudomonadota; class Alphaproteobacteria; order Rhizobiales; family Segnochrobactraceae; genus JBBSSF01. Next base: position 151,291 of record JBOGCN010000004.1, read on the forward strand.
TTGTCGCCTTCTCGGTCGGCGAGGAAGAGCTGGCCGGCATCGACACCAAGCCGCTGGTCGGGCATCTGGCGGCGTGGAACTATTTCCAGTCGGTGGAGTCCCCGGAGAACGAGGAATTCATCAAGGCCTGGCACGCCTTCACCAAGAATGACAAGCGCGTCACCAACGACCCCATGGAGGCCACCTATATCGGCTTCAACATGTGGGTGAAGGCGGTCGAGGCGGCTGGCACCACGGAGCCCGACGCGGTGATCGACGCCATGCTCGGCGTGGCCGTGCCGAACCTGACCGGCGGCTTCGCGGCCATGATGTCCAACCACCACATCACCAAGCCGGTGCTGATCGGCGAGATCCAGGCCGATGGCCAGTTCGACGTGGTCTGGGAGACCCCCGGGCTCGTGGTCGGCGACGAATGGTCGGACTATCTGCCGGACTCCAAGGACCTGATCTCGGTGTGGCGTGCGCCGCTGTCGTGCGGCAACTTCAACGTCAAGACCGGCAAGTGCGGCGGCAAGGGCGCCTGATCGCCGCCGTCTGATACCAGGCACGCAAGTGCTGACCGCACCTTGCGCCTGAAGAACTCAGATTTCCCATATGCACCAAGGATATGGGAAATCTGCATCGGAATATCGAAGAGTCCCTTTCAGGGATCTTTGATATGAGGCAGGGCGGGGCGGCCTTTCGGCCGGCCCGTTCTCGGCCACCGGGCAGGGAGAGTTTGCCCCGGTCGGCGTCATTGTCAGCCCCGTCTGTCCCGGTCGGGGGCTTTCATATCCGCTCGCGCTGATCCGGCCCCTCCCGGAGCTCCGGATCGGCACGAGACCTGCTTTTCAGTTTTTGAGTGGCCTGATTTCGGCCGGCGCCGCCCCGGTTTCCGGGGCGGCGCCCCCATTTCCCGGATGGCCCGCCCGACGCCTCCCGCCGGCCGGGGCCGTCTGCCGTCCCTGTCCTCGTGCCCGAAGGGGGAGTCGGAAGCTCGTGGTGACCCTCATGATCCGACCGCTGGCCCGGACTGCCGCCGCCCGGCTGCTGCTGGTGCTGGCCTGCCTCCTGATCCTGCCCGTTCCGGGCCGGGCCGATCCGGCAGCCCTTGCGCCCCTCGTTGCCGCCCTTGGCGGCGGCTCCTTCGACGAGACCGAGAAGGCCGTCGCGGCCCTCGGGGCGCTGGGGGATCCCGCCGCGGTGCCCATCCTGGAGGCGCTGCAGGCCGGCCAGCTCGGCGTGCGCAAGGCCGACCGTCGCGTCGTGCTCCAGCGCGAGGAGGGGGGCGAGACGGTGGCCGTCGATCCCGTCACCGGCGAGGTTCTGGGGCCGGTCGGCCGGCGTGATGTCGATCGCATCAGGGTCAACAACCGGCTGCGCGGGGCGATTGCCAGCGCCATCGGCACGCTGACGCTGGGGGCGGGCGATGCGCCCACCCGGCTGGCGGCGGCTCAGGCGATGTTCCGCACCCGCTCCCCCGACAGTCTGCCGGCGCTGGAGGCGGCGCTTGCCCGCGAAACTGATGCCCGCGTGCGCACGGCCATGGCCGAGGCGCGGGCGGCCGTCCTTCTTTCCGGCTCCGATCGGCCCGAGGCCGAGCAGGTGGAGGCGATCACGGTGATCGCCGGCCGCGGCGATCAGGATGCCAAGGCCATTCTCGTCACCACGTCCAACGCCTCCAATGCCGCCGTCGCGGCAGCTGCGAAGGCAGCGGTCAGCTCCATCGAGCTGAAGCTCCAGTTCTGGAGCGCGCTGCAGAATGTCTGGTACGGCCTTTCCCTCGGCTCCGTGCTGCTGCTGGCTGCCATTGGTCTGGCCATCACCTTCGGCGTGATGGGCGTCATCAACATGGCCCATGGCGAAATGGTGATGATCGGCGCCTACACCACCTTCGTGGTGCAGGAGGTCATCCGCACCTCTTTCCCCGGCCTGTTCGACTGGTCGCTGGCCATTGCCCTGCCGCTTGCCTTTCTGGTGGCCGGTGCCATCGGTGTGGTCATCGAGCGCAGCGTGATCCGCTGGCTCTATGGCAGGCCGCTGGAAACCCTGCTGGCCACCTGGGGCATCTCGCTGATGCTGCAGCAGGCCGTGCGCTCGATCTTCGGGCCCACCAACCGCGAGGTCGGCAACCCCTCGTGGATGTCCGGCGCCTTTGAACTGGGCGGCCTCACCATCACTTATGGCCGGCTGTGGATCATCGTCTTTGCGCTGATGGTGTTTGCGGGCCTGCTGGCGCTGATGAAGCGCACCTCCATCGGCCTGCAGATGCGCGCCGTCACCGCCAACCGCTCCATGGCCTCGGCCATGGGCATCCGCACGCCGTGGCTGGATGCACTGACCTTCGGCCTCGGCTCCGGCATTGCCGGCATTGCCGGGGTGGCGCTGTCCCAGATCGACAATGTCAGCCCCAATCTCGGGCAGGGCTACATCATCGACTCCTTCATGGTCGTGGTGTTCGGCGGCGTCGGCAATCTCTGGGGCACGCTGGTGGGCGCCTTCACTCTTGGTGTCGTGAACAAGTTCCTGGAACCCTATGCCGGCGCGGTGCTCGGCAAGATCCTGGTGCTCGTCTTCATCATCCTGTTCATCCAGAAGCGGCCGCGGGGTCTCTTCGCGCTCAAGGGACGGGCCATCGAGGCATGATCACGCATCTCATCCTCACGGGCCTCGACCGGAAGGCGTCGATCGTCATCGCGATCCTCGTTCTGGTGGCCGCCCTCGTGCCGGCGTCGAACCTGCTTTTGCCGCCGGACAGCCCCTTCCACATCGACACCTCGTCGATGCAGCTCATGGGCAAATATCTGTCCTATGCCCTGATGGCGCTGGCGATCGATCTGGTGTGGGGCTATTGCGGCATCCTCTCCCTCGGTCATGGCGCCTTCTTCGCCCTCGGCGGCTATGCCATGGGCATGTATCTGATGCGCCAGATCGGTCCGCGCGGCGTCTATGGCAATCCGGTGCTGCCGGATTTCATGGTGTTCCTAAACTACAAGGAGCTGCCCTGGGCGTGGTATGGCTTCGACATGTTCTGGTATGCGGCGCTGATGGTGCTGCTGGTGCCGGGCATTCTGGCCTTCGTCTTCGGCTGGTTCGCCTTCCGCTCCCGCGTCACCGGCGTGTACCTGTCGATCATCACCCAGGCGATGACCTTCGCGCTGCTCCTGGCCTTCTTCCGCAATGACATGGGCTTTGGCGGCAACAACGGTCTGACCGACTTCAAGGACATCCTCGGCTTCAACATCCAGGCTCAGGAAACCCGGGCGGTGCTGTTTGCAACGACGGCCCTGATGCTGGCGCTGTGCTTCCTGGTCGCCTCCTGTGTCACCCGCTCCAAGCTCGGCAAGGTGGTGGTGGCGATCCGCGATGCCGAGAGCCGCACGCGCTTCATCGGCTACCGGGTGGAGCACTACAAGCTGTTCGTCTGGACCCTCTCGGCCATGATGGCCGGCATTGCCGGGGCGCTCTATGTGCCTCAGGTCGGCATCATCAATCCGAGCGAGTTTGCCCCGGCCAACTCCATCGAAGGGGTGATCTGGGTGGCGGTCGGCGGCCGCGGCACGCTGGTGGGCGCCATCATCGGCGCGGTGCTGGTGAATTTCGGCAAGACCTGGTTCACGGGCATGTTCCCGGAGGTCTGGCTGTTCGCGCTGGGCGCCCTGTTCGTGGCGGTCACGCTGTTCCTGCCCAAGGGCATCGTCGGCCTCGTCGCCCAGATCCGGGCCAAGCTGGCCACCCGGCGGGCTCTGTCCGCCCCGGCCCGTGCCGAAGCGGCCGAGTGAGGAGGGGCGCATCATGGCGGACATGAAGATTGCCGAACATTCGCTCCTTTATCTGGACGATGTGCAGGTGTCGTTTGATGGTTACCGGGCGCTGCGTGGCCTGTCGCTGGTGCTGGCGCCGGGAGAAATGCGGGCCATCATCGGCCCCAACGGCGCCGGCAAGACCACGATGATGGACGTCATCACCGGCAAGACCCGGCCCGATACCGGCGACGTGCTGTTTCAGGGCCACACGGACCTGACGAAGTTCGACGAGGCCGACATCGCCACCATGGGCATCGGCCGCAAGTTCCAGAAGCCCACGGTGTTCGAGAGCCACACCGTGCGCGACAATCTGGTGCTGGCCCTGAAGGCACCGCGCGGTCCTTTCGCCAACCTGTTCCACATCGAGAGCCGCCGGGAAGCCGACCGCATCGACGAGATCCTCACGACCGTCCGTCTCACGGAAAAGCGCGACTGGCTGGCCGGCAATCTCTCCCACGGGCAGAAGCAGTGGCTGGAGATCGGCATGCTGCTTGCCCAGGAGCCGCTTCTCCTGCTGGTCGACGAGCCGGCCGCCGGCATGACCGACGCCGAGACCGCCGAGACCGCCATCCTGCTGCGCGAGATCAACAGGACCCGCTCGGTGGTGGTGGTCGAGCACGACATGACTTTCGTGCGGGCGCTGGGCGTCAAGGTTACCTGCCTGCATGAAGGCGCGGTGCTGGCGGAAGGCTCGCTCGATGCCGTGTCGAATGATCCGCGCGTGATCGAAGTCTATCTGGGGCGCTGACCATCATGCTGTCTGTCGAGACCATCGATCTGCACTATGGCGCGGCACAGGCCCTGAAGAAGGTGTCGCTCTCTGCCGAAATCGGCAAGGTCACCTGCATCATGGGGCGCAACGGCGTCGGCAAGACCTCGCTGATCCGCGCCATCATGGGGCTGAAATCCATCTCCGGTGGCCAGATCCTGTGGGATGGCAAGGCGCTCGGGCACATGGCGCCGTATGACCGGGCCCGCAAGGGGCTCGCCATCGTGCCCCAGGGGCGCGAGATCTTCCCGCTGCTCACGGTGAAGGAAAATCTGGAGACCGGCTTTGCGCCCCTGAAGCGGCGCGACCGCACCATCCCCGACAGCGTCTACGAGCTGTTTCCGGTGCTGAAGGAAATGCTCGGCCGGCGCGGCGGCGATCTCTCCGGCGGCCAGCAGCAGCAGCTCGCCATCGGCCGGGCGCTGGTGACGCGGCCGCGCCTGCTGCTGCTCGACGAGCCCACCGAAGGCATCCAGCCGTCCATCATCAAGGACATCGGCCGGGCCATCGAGTGGCTGCGGGCGCAGGGCGACATGGCCATCGTGCTGGTGGAGCAATATTACGAGTTCGCCCGGGATCTGGCCGATCAGTTCGCCGTCATGGACCGTGGCGAGGTGGTGGTGTCCGGCGATCGGGAGACGCTGTTCCGCGACGAGACGGAAATCCGGAAGCACCTGACGGTGTGACATTTCGGTCGCCCGAGTCGCAAAATGGTTAACGCCCCATTGATTGCGTCGCCGAAATGACATATTGCAATGCCGATCTGACCGGCTCGAGAACCCTTATCACGGGAACGTGATGAGGGCCTTCGCGCTCGAAAGACCCCGTCCAAACCGGGGCGAGCGCCAGATAGTCACAGAAAATCAGTCCCTTGCGGGTGGTTGTGTACGGATCGCACTCTCGTGCGGTCCGCATGGTCGATTTCGTCCCGGTCTGGACGGAACCAAACAAGTTACTATTTCATTAACTCTGCGGCAGGTGGCCGCACACAGTCCGTCATTCGTTGAGGAGGCCGAGTCCCGGCAGTCCGATGACGGCTCGACGAGGAGGTCGATATGGCGACTTCGACGATTTCCGATGCTCGGCGTGGGTCCTCCCGCGCCCTCCGTCCGCTGGTGTTCGCGCTGGCGCTCGCCTTGACCGGCACAGCCCCGGTGTGGGCAGCCGGCAAGGGGGATCGTCTTGAGGTCGACCTGTCGCAGGGCGGCAGCACCACCTCCATTCTGGACCGCGGCCGCTATTCCCTGTGGGTCGGCGAGGTCGATGTGCAGGGCGAGAAGACCGTCTGGCTCGAGCTCATCGATGCCCATGGCGAGGTGGTCTATGACAGCGAGGTCCGGCCGAACGAGAGCCACCTGCTGCCCGATGGCCGCGTCATCACCGTGCGCCCGCAGGTGGCGGAAGTTGCCGTCAACAAGGTCGAGGACCGGATTTCCGGCGCCCACGACCTGTTCCTCACCCGCGCTGTCGCGACGGTGAACGGCGTGCCGACCGATATCGAATATGGCGCGCCGGGGCCGGTCGCCCGCAACGAGCAGCCGGGCATGCCCATGCTGCAGCGCTTCGCGCTCGCCAGCGAGCGGGTGTGGGACATTGTTTCCCAGTCGGTCACCAATCTGGTGACCCGGGCCGAGGTTGCCTGGAGCCGCATGGTCGAGCGTATCCGGGCCTGAGAGCTCGGGCCGGCGTCCCGGAAAATGGGACGCCGGCCTTTTCCTGTCCGGACCGACCGTACCGCGTCTGACGCAGTGCGGTCATTTCTTGGTACTCTTGGCATCAGAGGAACATGCCGCCGGAGACTTCGATGCGCTGGCCGGTGATCCAGCCGGTGCCGCCGGTGAGCAGGCTGGCGATGGCGCCGCCGATGTCGTCGGGCAGGCCCACCCGGCCAAGGGCGGTCTGGGCGGCGATGGCGGCGTTGATCGCCGGGGTGTCGCGCACCTGCCCGCCGCCGAAGTCCGTCTCGATGGCGCCAGGGGCGAGGGTGTTGACGGCGATGCCGCGGGCGCCGAGTTCCTTGGCCTGATAGCGGGTCAGCACCTCCACCGCGCCCTTCATGGCGGCATAGGCGGCATAGCCGGGCAGCGCGAAGCGGGTCAGGCCCGAGGAAAGGTTCACGATCCGCCCGCCATCGGCGATCACCGGCAGCAGCGCCTGGGTGAGGAAGAACACGCCCTTGAGGTGGATGTTCACCAGCCGGTCGAAGTCGTCCTCCCGGGTGTCTGCAAAGGACGCGTGGATGCCGATGCCGGCATTGTTCACCAGAAAATCGAACTGCGTCTGTCCCCAGGTCTCCGTCAGTGCGGCCTGAAAAGCCGTGACGAAGGCGGGGAAGCTGGCGACCACGCCGGTGTCGAGAGGCAGCGCGACCGCCTTGCGGCCGAGCGCGGTGATTTCGGCCACGGTGGCTTCGGCGGCAGCGCGGTTGGACTGGTAGGTCAGTACGCTGTCCACGCCAGCGCGGGCGAGATGCACGGCGGTGGCCCGGCCAAGGCCGCGGCTGCCACCGGTGATGAGGGCGATCTTGCTGGAAGAGGTCATTGCGGTTCTCCCGGTGTGTGTCTGGCGGAAAATCTACGGCCGGCGGGCGGCGCGTGCCTGCCCGATCATCCGTGCTTCCTGCCCGATCCTCCAAAGCCGCGTCGGGATGATTGATCGCCGCTGCCCCGCGCGCGACACTGGTCCGGTCGCGGCGCGAAGGGGAGACCCATGGAGACCGACCGCCTGATTGCCCGCATCGTGGCCTTTGCCGACCGGGAACGCCTTGGCAGTGATCCCGCCGGCACCATCGTGCCCGGTTTCGGCATCGTGCGCAGCCGCGCGCCGACCCCGCGCATGCTGATGACCTATCGTCCGCTGGTCTGCCTGGTCCTCCAGGGCGCCAAGCGCAGTGCCGTTGGCGGCCGGGTGCTGGATTTCGCCGCTGGCGAGACCCTCATCGTCGGGCTGGGTCTGCCGGCGGAAAGCCGGATCGTCAGCGCCAGCGCCGATGCCCCCTATGTCGCCCTGGCGCTGGATCTGGATCCGGTGCTTTTGGGCGAGCTGGCGGCCGAGGTCGATGACGGGGAGGGGGAGGTGAGCGCGCCGGTCGCCGTCACCCAGCCGGGAGACGCGGAAATCCGCGATGCGCTCGCCCGCCTGTTCGACCTGATCGAACGCCCCGCGGCCATTCCGGTGCTGGCGCCGCTGATCACCCGGGAGATCCATTATTGGCTGCTCACCTCCCGTCACGGCGCGATGTTGCGCGGGCTTGTCAGCGGCAACAGCCACGCCGCCCGCATCGCCCGGGTGGTGGAGCTGATCCGGCGCGAATTCGACCAGCCGTTGGCGGCAGCGGACCTTGCGCGTTTCGCGGCCATGAGCCCGTCGAGCTTTCACCAGCATTTCCGCGCGATCACCGGCTTCTCGCCGGTGCAGTTCCAGAAGCGGCTGCGTCTGATCGAGGCGCGCCGGCTGATGCTGGCCGAAGGCGCGTCGGTGGCCTCGGCTGCTTTCGGTGTCGGCTACGAGAGCCCCACCCAGTTCAGCCGGGATTATGCCCGCCTGTTCGGCGCCCCGCCGCGCCGCGAGGTTGCGGCGGCGCGGGTGCCGGGCGGTCCGTCCGCTCCCGAGCTGGCCGGAGGGATCTGACGCGCGGTTAGCGCCAATGTCCGCGCCAGATCCGTTCAGAAGGAGCGGATTGCGTCCAGCATGTACCAGTCCTCGTGCATCTGGTTGTGGTCTTCCATCTGCCGCGAGACGACACCAAGAATTCCACCTGTCCACGTTCCAAAGGCCTGTCTGCCGGAGGGGGTGTACATGTTCTCGGGCAGGGTGCGCAGCACATAGACCGGGTTCTGGAAGCCACGCTCCTTGCCGAGGGTCTGGAAATAGCTGCCGTCCATCACGAAACGGGTCTGGCCGCGCCAGGCGAGGTGAACCCGGTTGAACCGATAGTCGGAGAGAGCGGCGGCCATGTCGAGCATGGACCGGTCGACATCAAGCATCGACGCTGTCGGTCGGATGGACAGCAGATCGATGACCAGCGTGGTGGGGTCCAGCCCCCAGCGCAAATGGGCCAGCATGGTGACCGTGTCGTTGCGGGGATCCTGCGCCTTCTCCCGGTAAGCCGGCAGGCTGACCACAAGCGCGCTGATGACGAGCGCGAGCACAAGAACAGCCAGCGCACCGCCGAACAGCTTCTTCTTCATTCTCGGCTCTCCGGGGGGGGGGGGGGACCTCGGAGGATCCTATCGAAGGGCGCGAGGTGCTGCAATTAACGCGTGCTTCGGCGGGTCGGTGCGTTGCGGAAATAAAATGCGGAGACGCCCCCCAGAAACGCAAACGCCGCGCCGGGCGCGTTGGACACGCGAGCGACGCGGCGTTCGGGCGTGTCGGCGGCGGGTCCCCCCCAGGTCGCCACCGACGCCTAGACCGGGGCCCGCGCTCGGGGAAGAGCGGCGGGCCGGGGGTCATTCGCTGCTACGGTTGCTGCGCTGCGCGCCCTCCGTCAGCCGCTGCCGGCCGCCGCCATTACGACCGAAAGTCCGGAAAGCAGGACGCGACGGAGGATCATGGGCTCTTCTTCCTGTCAGTCACAGGGCGGGAAGGGGGCGTACCCGCAGGCGGTCGGGCCGTGGTAGCCATAATAGGGGGCGTACTGGGTGGCCGAGCCGTACCAGGCCGAGCCATACCAGGCGGCATGACTGGCGGTGCGCCGGGCGGCGCTGGCAGCCGGCCGGGGCTGCTGCCCCTGAGGCTGGGCCTGCTGGCCCTGAGGCGCCATCGGCTCGGTCACGTCGTCGATGAACAGCGAGGCCGGGCCGTCGGCGCCGTCGAGGGCGCCTTCCAGCACCGTGACGTCGAAGGTCAGCGTCTCGCCGGAGAGCTTCGGTGCCTTCAGGGTGACGACGGCGTCCTTCACGTCATCGCCGGCCTTGGAGAGCACGGAGATGGTGGCGTTGGGCGGCGTCTTGGCGAAGGAATCGCTGCCCTCGGCCCACTCTTCCAGCAAATGGGTGGTGAGGGCGTGGCCGGCGGCGCGCACCGGGCGATCGGCAAACAGCACCGACACCGGCGCGATACCGGAGAGCACCAGCTTGCCATCCTTCAGCGTGGCGCCCCGGGCGTTCAGCACGATGAGGGAGGGCACCATCTGGGGCTTGGACGGCTGGCCGATGGTCTTCAGCGCGGGATGGCTGATGGCATTGGGGGCGGCCTGCTGGGCCCGGGCCGGGCCGGCGGACAGCAGGCAGAGCGCCGAGAAAGCCAGCGCGGCGGCGGCAACGGGCAGGCGGGCGGAGTGCGACATCATCCGGTCATTCCGTTCTGTGTCCTCCCGGCGGCATCCGCCTGCGACTGGACCGGCAAGGCCGCGATCCCGTTTCGGGGATCTTGCGGCGGCCACTCCGGTCGGGTCCGCTGCGGACCCCCATGCGCAGATCTAGCGTCTGCACCGAGAGGAGAGCTTGTCATTTCAGGTCAAAAAATTGATCCTAGACGCGCAGACGACCCGAGCGGAGCGGCTTTCGCGGATCCACCCGGGCGCCTCGGCTAGCGAACCTACAGGGAGAGCGATGTCGCGACCATCTACCTTCGCGTCCGAGTTGCCTGCCGGCGCCTTCTTCCGGGCCGGGCTGGGGCGGGCGCTGCCGCCGGGCTATATCCGCATTGGCGTGGCGATCACGACGCCGGAGGTGCTGCGCAGCCTGAATGTCGATCCCGTGCCGCTGTGCCGGGAGGCGGGCGTGCCGATGTCGCTGTTCTCGGATCCGGACAACTGCCTGCCGATGCGCACTCTCGGCCGGCTGGTGACACTGGCGGTCGCCGCCACCGGGCGCACGGATCTCGGCCTGCTGATCGCCGAATCCGTGACGGCCTCCACGCTGGGGCTCACCGGCTTCCTGCTGAAGCAGGCCCCGGACGTGCGCACGGCGCTGCAGGATCTGGTGCGCTATATGCACTATAATGACCGCTGCGCGGTGCCGCTGCTGGAGGTGAAGGAGGGGCTGGCCACCTTCTCCTATCTCGTCATCGAGCCCGGGGTGTCGGCCACCGACCAGATCAATGACGGGGCGATGCTGATCCTGCGCAATATCCTGCGCGCCCTGTGCGGGCCGCGCTGGGTGCCGCTCGGGGTCACGCTGTCACGGCCGCGCCCGCCGGCGCCGGCCCGCTATGAGCGGGCCTTCGGCGCGCCGGTGGTGTTCGATGCCGAGGCCAGCACGATGACCTTTGCCGAAAGCTGGCTCGATGTGCCGCTGCCCCATGCTGATCCGGCGCTGCGGCGGATGCTGCAGGAGCAGATCGACCTGATGGAGGAGGAGGCCGCCGGCGACTTTCCCGAGAAGGTACGCCGCCTCATGCGCGCCTGCCTCATCACCCGGGCATGCAGCATCGATGAGATTTCCGCGCTGTTGCAGATCAACCGCCGCACCCTCAGCCGCCGGCTGGAAGAAACGGGCACCAGCTTCCGCACCATTTCCTCGGAGATCCACTACGAGATCGCCCGCCAGCTCATCGAGAATACGGCGCTGTCCATGACCCAGATTGCCCTGGTGCTGCGCTTTTCCGAGGCCAGCGCCTTCACCCGGGCCTTCCGTCACTGGTCGGGCATGAGCCCGCGCGCCTGGCGCCAGCGCCACCGGGCGCGGGCCCGCACCGCCCGGCTGTCCGGCGAGGCATTGGCCGAAGTGGCGGAATGACCGTGCCCGGCCGGGCCTGACGCCGGAGGATCCCGGTCAAGTCATCCTCCGGCTGCTTCTCTTCTGAAGCCAGATCGCTCAGCTGCTCTTCATGCTGCGGGCGAGCACGGCATCGAGGCCATCTTCCAGCGCCGTCTTGCCGCCATGGGCGACGAACACCCGGAAGACCTGCTCGTTGAGGCCGCCGCGGGTGGAAAATTCGTGCCGCAGCTCCTCGAAGGTGGTGGCGGGCGAGGTCTGCATGGCATGGGCGAGGCCGGAATAGAGGCCGGTCAGATAGGCCTTGCCCTGTTCATAGGCGACGCCATTGGCCTCCAGCCAGCGCGCCGCAGTTTCCAGCACGCCGAAATAGGTGCCCATCAGGGCAGACGCCGTTGCCAGCCGGTCGAAGGGGGCGATGTCGTCGGTCTCGATGGCCGTGCCCAGAGGACCGAACAGCCCGACCGCCACCTTGTCCGGCGGGAAGATCAGCGTCGGCCCGGTGAGTGCGGCGACGAAGGGCAGCGGCACCGCCCGGCAGAGGCCGGCCACGGGCCCGCCGATCCAGTCTGCCAGCGTCTCGATCTGCACCGTCGCGACGACGCTGATGACATGATGGTCGGGGCGGAACACCAGCGGCCGGATCACCTCCTCGGCAATCTGCGGCCGGATGGCGAGGATCACCGCGTCGCAGCCATCCAGCACCGCCTGATTGTCGGCCGCCACCCGCACCGCGGGATAGGCCGCGGCGAGGCGGGCCGACGTCTCGGCATTGCGCGGCGAGACGAGAAGGGTGTCGATATCGGGCCGGGCCTGCACGAGGCCGGTGATGATCGCTTCGGTGAGGGTGCCGGTGCCGACAAAGCCGAGGCGCATGGGGCGGATCTCCGGAAACAGGGCCCGGCCGGCCCCCGCATCTGGGGGCGTTCGGAGGCAGGCGTCGGGCAGGGGGCGCCTCAGTCTAGCCTGCCCGGGGCCGGTTGTGCGAGCGTCCGGGCCGTGTGCCCGTGTCGGGGATGGGCAGATGTCCGGCGGGGGCCCGCGGGCCCGTGATCGGTCCATCGCTTCATGCGATGAGGTCGCCTGCATCCGGCGTCGGATGTCATCCGGGCGGGCAGGAATCCGGCTATAAGACTTGTCTTCCATCCCCCCCGGATTCTCCCCGAACGCTCATGCTGCCCGTTCATGTCACTGCTGCCCCCACGGGGCTGTTTTCCTCGGAGCCGCCGGCCTTTTCCGAAGGCGAGGCGGCGGCCATGGCCCGGGTCCAGTTTGGCCTGTCCGGCCGCATCCGGCCGCTTGCCGCCGAACGCGACCAGAATTTCCGTCTCGACCGGGACGACGGTCAGGCCTTCGTGCTGAAGATCGCCAACACGGCGGAAGATCCGGCCGTCATCGACTTCCAGACCGGCGCGCTCCGCCATGTCGCGGACCGGGATCCGGGCTGCCCGGTGCCGCGGCTGTGGCCGGCGCGCGACGGGGCGCCGTGGGTGCGGGTGCTGGGCCCCGATGGCGCCGCCCATGTCGTGTGGATGCAGACCCTGCTGCCCGGGGTGGCACTGTCCGACCTGCCCGTGACCGACGTCCGCCGCCGGGCTGCCGGCGCGACGCTGGCCCGGCTGGGGCAGGCGCTGGCCGGGTATCATCACCCGGTCGCCCGGCATCACATGCTCTGGGATCTCCGCCATGCCGGCGAGCTGGTGCCGCTGCTGCCCCACATTGCCGGGCCGGCCGAGCGCGGGCTGGCGGACGCGGCGCTGGCGCGCTTCGCCGAGGCGGTGGCCCCCGTGCTGGACAGGCTGCCGGCCCAGGTGGTGCACAATGATCTCAACCCCTCCAACATCCTGATGGCCGCCGACGACCCCGACCGGATCAGCGGCCTCATCGACTTCGGCGATCTCGTGGAGACGGCGCGCGTCAACGATGTGGCGGTGGCCGCGGCCTATCTCGTTGCCCGCGATGGTGACCCGCTCGATGGCGTCGTGCCCTTTCTGGCCGGCTATGCCGGTGTCACCCCGCTCGGCGCGGCGGAAGCCCGGCTGCTGCCCGAGCTGATCGCCACCCGCATGGCCATGACCCTGACGGTGGCGAACTGGCGCGCGGCGCGCTATCCGCAGAACCGCCTTTATCTCCTGCGCAACACCGCGGTGGCGGCCAGCGGCCTGGCCCGGCTGGCGGCGCTCGATCCCCAGGCCGCCCGCGACCGGCTGGTGGCTGTCGCCACCACGGGAAAGGATCCGTCATGACGCTCTCCGTCTCTGCCGCTCCCGTTGCCGACCCGGGGCTGTCCGCGGCTGACCGGGAGCTGGTCGCCCGGCGCCAGCGCCTGCTCGGGCCGGCCTACCGGCTGTTTTACGACACGCCGGTGCATCTGGTGCGCGGCGAGGGCGTCTGGCTGTTCGATCCCGCCGGCAATGCCTATCTCGACGTCTATAACAATGTCGCCTCTGTCGGGCATGGCCGGCCGGAGGTGGTGGCGGCGATCGCCCGGCAGGCGGCGACCCTCAACACCCACACCCGCTATCTGCACGAGACCATTCTGGTGTATGCCGAGCGTCTGCTGGCCCGGCTGCCGCCGGCGCTCGGCCACGTCATGTTCACCTGCACCGGCTCCGAGGCGAATGATCTGGCGCTGCGGCTGGCGCGTGCGGCCACCGGCGGCGAGGGCGTTCTCATCACCCGCTTCGCCTATCATGGCGTCACCCGGGTGGATGCGGAGCTGTCGCCGGCACTGGGCCCCAATGGGCCGAAGAGCCCTGTCGCCCGGCTGCTTCCGGCCCCAGATGCCTACCGGGGCACCGGCGACGTGGGCGCGGCCTTTGCGGCGGACGTGCGCGCGGCGATCGCCGATCTGAAGGCGGCCGGCATCCGCCCGGCGGCGCTGCTCGTCGACACCATCTTTTCCTCCGATGGCGTGTTTCCCGAGCCGGCGGGCTTTCTGGCCGAGGCGGTCGCTGCGATCCGGGCCGAAGGCGGCCTCTTCATCGCCGACGAGGTGCAGCCGGGCTTCGGCCGCATCGGCACGCCGTTCTGGGGCTTTGCCCGCCATGGCGTGGTGCCGGATCTCGTCACCGTCGGCAAGCCCATGGGCAACGGCCACCCGGTGGCCGGCGTGTTCGTGCGGCCGGAGCTGGTGGCCGAATTCGGGCGAAAATTGCGCTATTTCAACACCTTCGGCGGCAACCCGGTGTCGTGTGCGGCCGGCCTCGCCGTGCTCGACGTGATCGAGGGCGAGGGGCTCGCCGAAAATGCGGCCTCCGTCGGGGCCTATCTGCTGGAGGGGCTGCGGGCGCTGGCCGGCCGTCACAGGGCCATCGGCGATGTCCGCGGCGCCGGGCTGTTCCTCGGCGTCGAGCTGGTCTCGGACCGGGCACAGAAGACGCCGGATGCGGCGCTGGCCGCCCGGGTGGTCAATGGTCTGCGCAACCGCCGCGTGCTCATAAGCGCCACCGGTCCGGACGCCAATATCCTGAAGCTGCGCCCGCCGCTGGTGTTCAGCCGCGCCAATGCCGACCTGTTCCTGGACCGGCTCGACGCGACCCTGACCGAGGCCGCGCCGGACCAGAAATGATCCGGGACACCGGACACCGGGTGTCCCGGAGGACCGTTGGTCCCGAGGGGCGGCTTCCCCCTCCCTCACTCGTGAGAGAGGATGGCGACGGCTTCCACATGGGGCGACCACAGGAACTGGTCGATGGGCACGACCCGGTCGATGCGGTAGCCGGCATCGACCAGCAGGCGCAGATCGCGGCCGAGGGTGGCCGGGTTGCACGAGATCGCCACGATGCGCCGGACGCTGGAGAGGGCGAGCGCGGCCGCCTGCTCCTTGGCGCCGGCCCGCGGCGGGTCGAACACCACGGTGTCGTATTTCTCCAGCTCCTTGCCCATCAGCGGGCGGCGGAACAGGTCGCGCACTTCCGTCGTCACCGGCTTCAGCCCGGGCACGCCCTTGATCGCCCGGCCGAGGGAGGCGAGCGACGACGCCTCGCTTTCCACGGCGTGGACGCGCACCTTGGTGGCAATGCGCAGCGCGAAGGTGCCGCAGCCGGCGAACAGGTCGGCCACCGACTTGGCGCCGTCGATGGCATCCATCACCAGTCGCGCCATCGCTTCTTCCGAGGGGCGCGTCGCCTGCAGGAAGCCGCCGGGCGGCGGCTCCACCGGGATGGCGCCGAAGGGCACGGTGGCCGGACGGGCGCCGACGATCACTTCGTCGCCGACGGAAAGCCGGGCGAGACCGGCAGCCAGCGCCGCTTCCAGCAGCCGCCCGGCCTGATCGGCCGAGGGGCGGCGCACATCATCCACCCGCACATCCAGACCGCCGGCGGTGGCCGTCACCAGCACCCGGGCGCCATCACCGGCCGAGACCAGCGGCGAGACGAGGGCGGCCAGCCGCGGCAGGGCGCTTTCGATTTCCGGCACCAGCACCGGGCAGCGGTCCACCGGCACCACATCATGGCTGCCCTTGGCGTGCCAGCCGAGGGCGACCCGGCCATTCTGCCGCCGCGCCGCAAGCGTCGCCCGGCGGCGGGTGCCGGGGGCGATCGTCACCAGCGGGTCGACGGGGGCTTCCACGCCGCGGTCGGCCAGCGCCTCCACCACCAGATTGCGCTTGAAGGCGCGGTAAGGTTCATCGGCCAGATGCTGCAGGGCGCAGCCGCCACAGCGGCCAAACAGCGGACAGGCTGGCTCCACCCGGTCGGTGGCCGGGCTGACGACCTCCACCAGCCGGCCGCGCTCGCCGGAGCGGGTCGCGATCACCGTCTCGCCGGGCAGGGTGAAGGGCACATAAAGCGGGCCGTCCGGCGTATCGACCACACCGTCACCGGAATGGCCGAGCCGGTCGATGGTCACGGTCTCGGGCGGGCGGGCCGGCTCCGGCGGACGGGCAGGGCCCCGGCGGCGGCCGGGCTGGGCGGGACGGGACATGACGCATTCTCCGGAGGGCCCGGCTCTGGAACGCTTCCATTCCCGGCCGGTCTTGGGCCTGTCCTTTAGGAGGTTTGGCGGGCAATGGCGACAGGAGAAAAGCGGATCGGGCCGGAATCCCGACCGCAGGGCCGCATTCGGGTGGCTTGAACCGCCCGGCTTCACCCGGCCTTGCGGGCGGCGAGCAGAAATTCGCGGTTGCCGTCCTCGCCGGGCAGCGGGCAGGGGGCGAGGCCCAGCACCTGCCAGCCGTCGCGGCCGTCCAGCCAGTCGGCGATGCGCCGGGCGGCCTCGGCGCCGGCCTCGGCATCGCGCACCAGACCGCCCTTGCCGATGAGGGCGCGGCCGACCTCGAACTGCGGCTTGACCAGAAACAGGCCAAGGGCGCCGGGGGCGGCCAGTGCCAGCGCCGGCGGCAGGGCCAGGGTCAGGGAAATGAAACTGACATCGCTGACCAGCATCTGCGGCGGCTCCGTCAGATCGGTGGCGGCGAGCGCCCGGGCGTTCAGCCCTTCCTTCGAGGTCACCCGGGGATCGGTGGCAATCGCCGGCACCAGCTGGCCGTGACCGACGTCGATGGCCGTCACGTGGCGCGCGCCGCGCTCCAGCAGAACCTGGGTGAATCCGCCAGTGGAGGCGCCAATATCGAGACAGGCAAGCCCTTGCGGCGACAGGGAAAAAGTGTCGAGCCCGGCAATCAGCTTCATCGCGGCGCGGGAGACATAGCCGCTGAGCGGATCATCGACGTCGATGGCGGCGTCGGCGGCGACCAGAAGGCCGGGCTTTGCCGCGGGGCGGCCGGCAACGCGCACGCAGCCGCGCAGGATCTGGTCCCGCGCCCGGGCCCGCGTGGGGGCAAGGCCCCGCTCCACCAGCACCACATCCAGGCGCTGGCGCGCCTCCGCATCGGCCATGATTTCAGAAGGCTCCGTCAACCGCCGCGCATCCTGTCCCCGGTGGACCGTCGGTCCGCGGGGGAGGCGGAGACGATCGCGGAGGGGATCAGAAGCAGCTGGCTATGCTGTTCAGAAGGTCCTGCAGGTAAACCTGCTCGCCGGCATTTACCCACAGGAACGCGGCGGCGAAGGTGAGTGTGCCGGCGGTGAGGCCGCCGAGGACGAGACCAAGGCGATCAACGAGGCGGGAGCGGGCATCCAGTTCCGCCCGGCTCTCCATCGCGAAGCTCCCCGTGCGATCCGATGCCATGAACCAGTCGACCATGACCGCAAGCTCCCCCGATTGTACGCTCAAGCACTCGCCCTTTTCCCGTTCAGGTCGAACAGAGCCGACGCGCGAACGATGGGACTGGAACGATGCTAACCCATATGGGATCAGGAAGGAATTCCGCCGCGACCCCGTAAAAATAGGAAACGTCGAGTTTCTATTTGAAACTGGGGACATTTGATCCCGGCGTAGAGGGCAGGCGCGACGGGAAGGGGGCGCGTCAGGCAGAAGTCTCAGAATGCGGCTAGAATTTCCGTATCTTGTATACCATTTGGACGGGTGCGTGTTCCGCCGCGAATCTCGCGCTGCCCCGGCGAAGCGTTCAGAGAGCGACGGAAATCCGTCGGCGCCGGGAAGACGTCCGGCGGGGCGGGGCGTCGTCCTCGCGGTCCTGGCGCTGCATCACGGCTTCATAGTCGGCGGCCGCGCGCTCACGCGTCTCCAGCGCTTCGGCCAGACGCACCTGAAGATCGGTGAGGGAGGCGAGGATATTGTCGCGACGCTGGCGTGCGGCGCGGGCGAAAGTCGGATAGGCATAATGATGCGGATCGCTGATGCCGGCGCGTGCTTCCTCGCTCGCGATCTGCTGCTGCAGGTCGCCCGACATGCGCTCGAACTCGGCGATCATCGTTTCGAGTTGCATCACCTTGCGCCGCGCTTCCTCCAGGTCGAAGCGCTTGGCCTTGATGAGCGTGTCGGTCGGCTTCATGCGTTTGTAACTCCTCGGCCCCTGGGCAAAACCCTAGGACTCGAGTCCTTGCCAAATCGT
The DNA here is from genome assembly GCA_050689115.1 of Segnochrobactraceae bacterium EtOH-i3. Taxonomy (GTDB): domain Bacteria; phylum Pseudomonadota; class Alphaproteobacteria; order Rhizobiales; family Segnochrobactraceae; genus JBBSSF01. The sequence goes on from JBOGCN010000004.1 coordinate 169,429, forward strand.
TCCTGCCGGTTGTCGGCCACGGAGGAGGCAAGGGAAGCGCAAATGTCGCTGGCGATCGGGCAAGGCCTTGGCGCAAATGAATTTTTCTTCATCTTTCGGGCGCCTGCCCGGCAGCGGTGGCGGCGAGACTGTCCACAGGCCCGGTACCGTCACGGAAATGAAAAAAAATTCCGTGGTCCGTCAGGCGCTTGCCGGAATGTCCGGATGGCGCGGATGAAAGCACTTGCCGCGTCGATTCTCAGTCTGTTAACCAATCCGGTGTCAATGTTGCGTATGCGAGTTCGAGGGGTGGCCACGGTGCTGATGGGCGTCGCGGTCAAGGATAGCACCTGCCCGGGACGAGCCGTAAGAAGGGAACCGGCATGCGCGTTCTGCTGATCGAAGACGATAGCGCGACCGCCCAGAGCATCGAACTGATGCTTAAATCGGAGCGGTTCAATGTCTATACGACGAACCTCGGAGAAGAGGGCGTCGATCTGGGCAAGCTGTATGATTATGACATCATCCTGCTTGACCTGAATCTGCCGGATATGTCCGGCTATGAGGTATTGCGCGCGCTTCGTCTGTCGAAGGTGAAGACGCCCATCCTGATCCTGTCTGGCCTCGGCAACATCGAGGACAAGGTGCGTGGTCTCGGCTTCGGCGCCGACGACTACATGACGAAGCCGTTCCACAAGGACGAGCTCGTCGCCCGCATCAACGCCATCATCCGTCGGTCCAAGGGCCACGCCCAGTCGATCATCCAGACGGGCGAGCTCACGGTCAATCTTGATTCCAAGACCGTGGAGGCGGAAGGCAACCGCGTGCATCTGACCAGCAAGGAATATCAGATGCTCGAGCTGCTTTCGCTCCGCAAGGGCACCACCCTGACCAAGGAGATGTTCCTCAATCATCTCTATGGCGGCATGGATGAGCCCGAGCTGAAGATCATTGACGTCTTCATCTGCAAGCTGCGCAAGAAGCTCGCCAACGCCACCGGCGGCAAGAACTACATCGAGACCGTGTGGGGCCGTGGCTATGTGCTGCGCGAGCCCGGCGAGTCCGAGGCGCCTGCCACCGACGACGAGACGGCCGATGCGGCCGAAGGGACCGCGCCGGTCAGGGCGCGATCGGGTCGGCGGTGATGTGGACGGCCTCGCCTTCCTTCACGAAGGCGAGGCGCATTCCCGTCTCGCGGGCCAGAAGCCCGGCATAGATCGGCTGGATTTCCCGGGCGCTGGGCAGGCCCTCATAGCGCAGCGCCACCAGCGATTCGATGTCGGTGGGGATGCGGGCGGCCGGGCCCGTAGAGGTCAGCCGGAAGGCGCTCTCCATGCCGGCGCCCTCGGTGACGATGGCGATGACACCGCCGCGCGGAATCGCCTGGGCCGCCACCAGCAGCAGATTGAGCAGCAGTTTCACCCGGTTCTTGGGCAGCGTCAGCTGTGGCACCTGCCATTCCAGCGTCTGCTTCTCGCCCTCCAGATAATTGCGCGCGACCTCGCCGGCCGTCGCCAGGTCGATTTCGGCGCCTGCCGAACCGCCGGCGCCGAAGGCCAGACGCGAGAACATCAGCTTGGCATTGGCCGAGCGCACGCTGCGCTGGATCATCTCCATCGCCTCGTCGCGCATGTCGGGATCGTCGAAATCGGCGATCAGCTCAAGGCCCGACGACATGGCAAACACCGGACCGATGATGTCATGGCAGATCCGGCTGCACAGGAGCGCGGCCAGATCCAGCGGATCCAGCTCGGCGGCGGGGAGGGGAGTGTCGATCTCGTTCATGCGCCCGCGACTTCAGTCTCCGTCTGGGATTCGTGCCCGGCAGGACCGGACCGGACAAGACTTAGCACGCCATCGGTTGCCGATGCCATAACGCCGCCGTGGTTGGCCGGCAGCAAGGACGGACAGGGATGGGGGATCCCGCGGGCGCCGACAGGCGTTTCCGCACCGTGACGACGGCGCTTTTCCGGGAAGGGGCGGGGAGGTGCTGCGTCTGAGACAGGGTACCTGAGAGGGAGCGCACCATGCGTCGATCGAGAGTCCCGTCCGTCCGGTCCGCCCTTCTCGGGGTCGCCGGCGCCGCGCTTCTGCTTCCCGGCCTCGGTCTGGCGCCGGCACTGGCCCAGAACGCGCCGGCGCCAGCCGTGCTTGCGGATCCGGTGCCGGATCCGCTGGTGGAGCCGCCCGGCCCGCCGGTGGTCACCGCTCCCCGGGCGAGCAGCACCTATTCCCTGCAGGAGCTGGTTGATGCCGGCCACGGCTTCTTCGGTCAGGTGTCCGGCGGGCTGGCGTCCGTCATCCAGCAGGCGGTATCGCGCTATGGCGAGCCCAACGCTTATATTCTCGGCGAGGAGGGCGGCGGCGCGCTGATTGGTGGCTTGCGCTATGGCGAGGGCGACATGCACTCTCGCATCCTCGGCGACCGCAAGGTGTTCTGGCAGGGCCCGTCGGTCGGCTGGGATTTCGGTGCCGATGGCGCCCGGGTGATGATGCTGGTCTATCAGCTGCGCGCGCCCGATGATCTGTTCGAGCGTTTCATGGGCGTGGCCGGTTCGGCCTATGTTGTCGGTGGCTTCGGCATGTCGATGCTGACGGCCAATTCGGCCTTCGTGGTGCCGGTGCGGGCGGGGATCGGTGCCCGTCTCGGGGTCAATGTCGGCTATCTGAAGTTTACGCCGACGGCGACGTGGAATCCGTTCTGAGTCCCACGCTGCGGGCGTGACCGATAATCCTCAGCCGCCCCCGGGATGTTCGCCGAACGGCAATCGCTGACTGTTCAGGCGGACAGACTGCCCTTATTCTGTCTGCGGGGACTGCACGGGCGACGGTGTGCGCCCGCATCCGGGGGGACGATGGATATGTCAACGCAACTGGCACTGCTTCTGGTCGGAGGTGCTGCGACATTTCTCTTCCTCATGCTGGCGCTTGTCGGTCCGCGCTACCGGCCGCGCCCGGGCACCGGTGCGGCTGAGGTCGCCGAGGTTTCCCAGGCCAGTGAGATTGCCGCCGATCGCGACCGGCTGCGCGCCGAGCACGCGGTGGAAGTGCATCGGCTGGAGCGTCGGATGCATCGGCTGGAGGAGGTGCTGGCCGAGGTGCGCATTGCCGATGCCCGCACCGGCGGCCCGCTGCTGGTGCTGAACTCCGAGGAATTCGACAACCGGGCCAACTCCGAGGCCATGTTGCGGGCGGACCTGCAGATGGCGCGCGCCGAGGCGGATATTGCCCGCGCCGCGCGGGAGCGGCTGGAGCAGCAGCTTTCCGATCTGACTCTTGAGCGCGACCGCCTGGCCGCCGCCAGCGCGGCCGGGCAGGCGGGCGATCGCGTCGAGACGGCCCGGATCACTACGGAACGGGATGCGGCACAGGCCGAGCTGTCCACCCGCACCCGGGAGCGCGACGAGGCGCGCGCCGCCCTGGAGATTGCCCGTCGGGAAAAGGATGTGGCCGTTGCCAGCCGGGGAGCCGGGGAGGACAGCGCAAAGCTGACCGCCCGGATCGCAGAGCTGGAACGCGTCGCGGCCGATCGTGCCACGCTGCTGAAGCGGCGCGACCGGGATCTGGCCGCTGCCCAGGTGCGCGCAACCGCAGCGGAAGCCGAGCGCGGCGCGGCGCTGGACCGCATCGAGACCCTGACCGCCCAGCACCGGGCCGCCGAGCAGCGGGCCCGGGATCTGGAAGAGGCCTTGTCGGCGGTTGATCCGGCGCTGGTTGCGGGGCTGCGTCAGCGGGTGGCGACGCTGGAGGGCTCGCTTGAGACCACCGAACAGCGGCTGGAGGCGGCCGAGGGCGAACTGGATATCGTGCGCATCGAGCGCGCGGCGTCTGCCACCCGCATCGAGATGCTGGAGCGCCTGCTGGCCGAGCGCAACGCCGCGCGGACCCATGGCGCCGGCGAGGGCGACGCCAGCCTGCGGGCCTCGCTCGATCTCGCCCAGCGCGATCTCGATTCCGCCCGGGCGGCCCGGGCGGCCGCCGAGGAAGCGCGCATTGTGGCGGAAGCCGAGGCCCGCCGTCTCTCCGGCGAGGTGGAGCGGCTCGGTGGACTGGCCGCGGAAGCGGGCCGGTTGCGCACGGAGCAGCGCGAGGACGACATGCTGCGCCGCCGGCTGAACGAGGTGGCGGCCGATGTGGTGCGCCTCGCCAGCGCTCTCGGCGAGAGCGGTGACAAGTCCATGCCGGATGGCCGGCTGAAGGTGCAGGCCAAGGCGTGATCGGGGGGACGGGCCCTTGCCCGTCCGATGTCTCCTCCCCCGAGAGCGGCCGGAAAATCCGCTGTGCGTCAGAAGCGCAATGCGGTGAGGATCGCAGGCACGTTGCTTCAGAGGGCGCGCTTTATATAGTCTAACGCGTCCTCTATCTCCGTCCGCATGCCGCGCGCGGCCATGCTTGTTTTGATATGGTCAAGCTCGGCCCTAAGGGTACCTAATATTTCCCCTGTATGAGCGCTAATAGTCATTGCAGAATTCAGCCTGTCAGATTCTTCACAGAGCCTCAGGTCGTTAAGTTTATCTGTTATTAGATTTATGATTTCGTATAAATCATTATTTGTCATTATTTTCATGATATATTTTGCTTAACCCATCTCTGAGTATCTCAGATAGCGCCAAATAGTATTGAAAATGATATTTGGTGTCCATGCCGCATAGGGGGAACTGCTGATCTTTAAGGGCTGCTGATCCTCAGGCGCTAAGCTGCGCTCGGCACGTCGTGCGCCTGGTATGAAAAAAGCCGCAGCCCCTTTGGGCGCGGCTTTTCGCATTTTGGAGGGCGCGGGATCCGGATTTCGGCGCGCCGGCCTCAAGCGGGGCCGATCAGCAGCGGACCTGAACGAGCTGGCCGTTGCGGTCGCGCACATAGCAGGCCTGCGGCTGCTGGCGCGGCGGCGGGGCGTTGTTCACGGCCGTCTGATTGCAGGGCACCACGACATTGCGGCCCCAGGCATCCTGAGCGTAGCACTCGCGCGGCGCCGTGGCGGCGCCGATCATGGCACCCGAGGCCGCGCCGATGGCGCCGCCGACCAGCGCACCGCCGGCATCGCCATTGGTGGCGATGGCGCCAACGGCCGCACCGAGGCCGCCGCCAACCAGCGCGCCCGTGCCCGCGCGCTGTTCCTGCGGCGAGCAGCCCGCGATGAGGAGGGCGCAGGCGCCGGCAGTCAGGATCATCAGGGACGACTTCATGACGTCTCTCTCCATGGATTGGGGGGGCCGTGTCACCCGCCTGCCTCCCGCGACGGGTATCCGTCCCGGGGAAGCCGACAGACTTTCGAGCCACGGCGGCCCGCCTTTGGGGGAGGCCCCCCGAAATAGCGTCACCACTCCGCGCGGGGGAGCCCCGCACGAGACGGGGATCACTATACCGCAAGCGGTTCGGCGATCCTGCCGGCTGCTGTCACAGTCCTGTGTGGACTTGTGCCATAGCTGCGGAGATCCGCAAACCGGCATTCGTAGGGCACCCGGGTTGGACCCGAACCGGCAGGCGAGGCCCGGGGCGCGCTGCGACGTCTGCCCGGGATTTGCCGGAGCCGATTCTTCGGCTGCTTCGCCCGGATCAATCGGTTCCGATCAGGCCTGACCGTTCGCCTTCTCCCGGGCCACGGCGCGGGCGCCGATGTCGCTGCGGCAGAAGCCATCGGCCCAGTCGATGCGGGCCACCGCTGCATAGGCCTTCGCCTGCGCCGCCGCGACGGTCTCGCCGAGCGCCGTGACATTCAGCACCCGGCCGCCGGAGGAGACGAGGGCGCCGTCCTTCAGGGCCGTGCCGGCGTGGAACACCGTCACCCCCGGGATTTCCTCGGCTGCCGTCAGGCCGCGGATCTCGCCGCCCTTGGCATAGGAACCGGGATAGCCGCGCGCCGCCATGACGACGGTGAGTGCCGCCTCCGGCGTCCACTCCGGGGTGAGGTCACCGAGGCGGCCTTCGGCGGTCGCGAGCGCCAGCTCGAGAAAATCCGACTTCAGCCGCGGCATCAGCACCTGGGTCTCGGGATCGCCGAAGCGGCAATTATATTCGATGAGCTTCGGGCCGTCGGCGGTGATCATCAGACCGGCATAGAGCACGCCGGCATAGGGGGTGCCGCGCCTGGCAAGCGTCGCCACCGTCGGGCGCACGATCGTGTCCATGGTGCGCTGGACCAGCTCCGGCGTCATGACAGGGGCCGGCGAATAGGCGCCCATGCCGCCGGTGTTCGGGCCCTCGTCATTGTCGAACACGCGCTTGTGGTCCTGGGCGGTGGCGAGCGGCACCACATGGGTGCCGTCGGTCAGGGCGAAGAAGCTCGCCTCCTCGCCGACCATGCACTCCTCGATCACCACTTCCGCACCGGCCTCGCCGAAGGCGCCGGCAAAGCAGGCTTCCACCGCCGCAATCGCTTCCTCGACGGTGGCGGCCACCACCACGCCCTTGCCGGCGGCCAGACCATCGGCCTTGACCACGATCGGCGCGCCTTGCGCCTTCACATAGGCAACCGCCGGGGCGGCGGCCGTGAAGCGGCCGAAGGCGGCGGTCGGAATGCCGGCCTCCACGCACAGCTCCTTGGTGAACGCCTTGGAGGCTTCCAGCCGCGCCGGCTCCTTCTTCGGCCCGAAGGCCTTGATGCCGGCCGCTGCCAGATCATCGACGAGGCCCGCCACCAGCGGCGCCTCGGGGCCGACCACCACCAGATCAATGGCATTCTGCTGGCAGAAGGCAACGACGGCCGCATGGTCGGTGACGTCAAGAGCGACGAGGGTCGCCAGTGCGGCAATTCCGGGGTTGCCCGGGGCGGCGAAGAGCTTGGTCAGGCGCGGCGAGCGGGCAAGGGCGGTGGCCAGGGCATGTTCGCGGCCCCCGGAGCCGATGAGAAGCACGTTCATGGGATCCCCCGAATGCAAGGTCGGCCGCGGGCTTTGCCCCTCAGCGCCAGTTGGCGCCCCCGTAGCATCCGGGGGCGCTGGCGTCGAGGCCATCCCCGGCGGAAATCGCGCCTTCGGGGCGTTGCCCCGAACCCCGCGGGAGGACCAGCCTCCCGCACCCGCCAGTCTTTTTTCCATTGAGGAACAGGGGGAGAGGTCGGGAGACCCCCGGGTCTCCGGGCGGGGGCGGGCGGCAGCCCGCCAATCGTGCGGGTAGCGCGCGGCGCGCCGTTCTGGCAAACCGGTCTGCACGAGAAAGCGGAGAGCGAGCCATGTCCGATCAGAGCGTTGCCGATGCCGTCCGGGGCAACTGGGTGGACCGGGTGGCGCCGCGCTGGTTCCGGCCCTATGCGCGGCTGTGCCGGCTGGACCGGCCCATCGGCTGGTGGCTGCTGCTGTGGCCGTGCTGGTGGTCGGCGGCGCTGGCCGCGGTGGCGGCGGGCCGGCTGGGGCCGAACCTCTGGCACCTCGTGCTGTTTCTCATCGGTGCCATCGCCATGCGCGGCGCCGGCTGCACCTATAATGACATCGTCGACCGGGATCTGGATGCCAGCGTCGCCCGCACCCGCTCGCGGCCGATCCCCAGCGGGCAGGTGAGCGCGAAGCAGGCGGCAGCCTTTCTGGTGCTTCAGGCTCTCGTCGGTCTTGTGGTCCTGCTCCAGTTCAACACCGCCACCGTCCTGTGGGGGCTGGGCTCGCTGGTGGTGGTGGCGGCCTATCCGTTCATGAAGCGCTTCTTCGACATGCCTCAGTTGGTGCTCGGGCTCGCCTTCTCCTGGGGGGCGTTCCTGGGCTGGACGGCAGTGTTCGGCCACATCAACGCGGCGCCGCTGGCGCTTTATGTGGCGGCGATCACCTGGACCATCGGCTACGACACCATCTACGCCCTGCAGGACAAGGAGGATGACGAGGTGATCGGCATCCACTCCAGCGCCCGCCTGTTCGGCGATCATGCCCGGTTCTGGATCGGCGCGCTCTATCTGGCGACGGTGCTGCTGGTGGGCCTTGCCATGGTGCTGGCCGATTGCGGGCCGCTGGCCTTTGCCGGTCTGGCGCTGTTTGCCGTCCATCTCGTCTGGCAGGTGGCGACCGTCAGCCTGACCGATGGCGACCGCGCCCTGAAGCTCTTCCGCTCCAACCGGGATGCCGGCGCGCTGGTGTTCCTCGGCCTCGTGGCGGACGCCGCGGTGCAGGCGCTGTTCTGATACCAAAGATCCTTTGCAAAGGACTCTTTGGTATTCCGATGCGAATTTCTCATGCCATTGGTGCCTGTGAGAAATTCGCTAATCTTCAGACGCGCGGTGCGGTCAGCACTTGCGTGTCTGGTATGAGGGGATCAGGCGGGAAGGCGGGCCGGAATGCCCTGCCGGGCGAGAAGCCGGACGGCTTTCCTGTCAAAGGAGACGAACATGTCGGCGCCGGCAGCAAGGCCCATGTGTGCGATCACGCCGTCGGCGAAATCGCCACCCGCCTCCAGCATGGCAAGCCCGGCTGCAATTGCGCCCTGATCGACCCGGATCGTCCTGATAGCAAGGATGGTCCGCAGGACGGCAATGATATCGGCGTGAGGATATCCGTAAGACCGGGACAGCAGCCAGACGACTTCGCACAGCACGTGCGTCGGCACGATGACCTGATCGGCTTCGGCCAGTTCCCTTTGGGCGCGCTGGCCCTGTTCTGGATCATCTTCGAGAATGACCCGGACGAGAATGTTGGTATCGACGGCAATGATCATCGCTCGCCGGCTCAGCCGGCGGCGATGGCCTCGTTCATCTCGTCGATGGAAAGGGCCGTCTGCCCCGGGCGCTTCAGCATCCCGAAGAGATCGGTGATCGCGCCGGTCGGCGCTGCCCGAATGGAAAAGCCGCCACCGGCCAGAGATTCCACAGTCACCTGATCGCCGGGCTTGAGGCCCAGCGACCGGAGTGTCTCGGCGCCCAGGGTCAGGTGGCCGTCGTCGGAAACGGTGAGGCGCACGGTCATCGCAAGCGCTCCGGAACAGGATCCCGCGAGCGCTCAGGATAGATCGGCCGCGCTCAGACGTCCACCTTGAGGGTTGTTATTCTATTAGATGCAATAAATAAATATATGCGAAGTCGAGTTCTTGTCTATTTAATTTATTAGGTAGAGGGGGAGGTAAATTAAATGCTATTCCAAATCGTATAATGAAATGTCGATTAAGTGTGGTGCATTTAGTTCTTCGAGAACCTTACTTAGTGCAGAGCGTCTATTTTTGTTACCTTTTATGCGATTATCTCTGACGCCTGCATAGCAATCAAATATTCTCTTTGTAAAACCTGATGCCGAGCGAGGCTTAAGGCCCTTTATCGAGTTCCCCTTCATGTTTGCTACTTGGTATGGGGATAGTACCCTGACGCCATTCTCGCCATATAGCCAAATGTACCCCCCCTTCTCGCCGATCGCACCCTCCATTCTGTTGCATGCACTTAACATGTCAGATTTATTTATTTTGCGTTCGAATTTTGCTTGTATTAGAATTAATTTATCAAATTCCACCGCCCCCGTAACTGATACGGACATAATAAGATCTGCACCAATTTTCTTTTCGATGGAATTGCGCCCTCTGTCTGGTATGTCTAGGGTTGTTATATTAACACTATATTTTCCAACCGTCTTTCCGTTCAAACTGCGCTCAATACTCGATCCAATTCTCGAAGTTATTGATGCTTCTTGCGATACTGTGAAGTAAAATTCCTTTGCGGTATCATCGATAGATCGACCAACCATTTGGGAAATCTGATCTTTGTCATTCTGATCTTTGTCATTCTGATCAGTCATTCGAATAGCCATATAAAAAATTGGAATGTCTCAGACGTCCACCTTGAGGGCGGCGATGAAGGCTTCCTGGGGAATCTCCACCTTGCCGAACTGCCGCATGCGCTTCTTGCCTTCCTTCTGCTTTTCCAGAAGCTTGCGCTTGCGGGTGATGTCGCCGCCATAGCACTTGGCGGTCACGTCCTTGCGCAGCGCCCGGATGGTCTCGCGGGCGATGATCTTGGCGCCGATGGCGGCCTGGATCGGGATCTGGAACATGTGCTGCGGAATGAGGTCCTTCAGCTTCTCGCACATGGCCCGGCCGCGCCGGTCCGCCTGGGAGCGGTGCACCAGCATCGACAGGGCATCCACCGGCTCGGCATTGACCAGGATCGACATCTTCACGAGGTCGCCCTCGCGATAATCCGAGACATGATAGTCGAAGGAGGCATAGCCCTTCGAGATCGACTTCAGCCGGTCGTAGAAGTCGAACACGACTTCGTTCAGCGGGATGTCATAGGTGGCCATCGCCCGCTTGCCGACATAGGAGAGATCGACCTGCAGGCCGCGCCGCTCCTGGCAGAGCTTGAGCACGGCGCCCAGATAATCATCCGGCGTCAGGATCGTGGCGCGGATCCACGGCTCCTCGATTTCGGCGATCTTGACCACATCCGGCATGTCGGCCGGGTTGTGCAGCTCGATTTCGGAGCCGTCGGTCATCTTGATCTTGTAGACCACCGACGGGGCGGTCGCGATGAGGTCGAGATTGAACTCGCGCTCCAGCCGCTCCTGGATGATTTCCAGATGCAGCAGGCCGAGGAAGCCGCAGCGGAAGCCGAAGCCCAGCGCCGCCGACGTCTCCATTTCAAAGGAGAACGACGCATCGTTGAGGCGCAGCTTGCCCATGGCAGCGCGCAGGTCTTCGAAGTCGGCGGCGTCCACCGGGAACAGGCCGCAGAACACCACCGGCTGGGCCGGGCGGAAGCCGGGCAGGGCCTCGGCGCAGGGCTTGCGCTCGTCGGTGATGGTGTCGCCGACGCGGGTGTCGGCCACTTCCTTGATGGCGGCGATGAGGAAGCCCACTTCGCCGGGGCCGAGATCGTCCACATCCACCATCTTGGGCGAGAAAAAGCCGAGGCGGTCGACGTCATAGACGGCGCCGGTGCCCATCATGCGGATCTTCTGGCCCTTCTTCAGGCGGCCGTCGATGATGCGCACCAGGGTGACGACGCCGAGATAGGTGTCGTACCAGCTGTCGACCAGCATGGCCTTCAGGGGCGCATCCGGGTTGCCCTTGGGCGGCGGCAGCCGCTTGACGATGGCTTCCAGCACGAGGTCGATGCCGATGCCGGTCTTGGCGGAAATCGGCACGGCGTCCTCGGCGTCGATGCCGATCACTTCCTCGATCTGCTCCTTGACGCGCTCGGGCTCGGCGGCGGGCAGGTCGATCTTGTTGAGAACCGGCACGATCTCGTGGTTGGCGTCGATGGCCTGATAGACATTGGCCAGCGTCTGCGCTTCCACGCCCTGGGAGGCGTCGACCACGAGGAGCGAGCCCTCGCAGGCGGCCAGCGACCGGGAGACCTCATAGGCGAAGTCGACGTGCCCGGGGGTGTCCATCAGGTTGAGGACGTAGGTCTCGCCGTCGGCGGCCTTGTAGCTGAGCCGGACCGTCTGAGCCTTGATGGTGATGCCGCGCTCTTTCTCGATGTCCATCGAGTCGAGCACCTGCTCCGTCATCTCGCGCGCGCTCAAGGCGCCCGTCGTCTGGATCAGACGGTCGGCGAGCGTGGACTTCCCGTGATCGATGTGGGCGATGATCGAGAAGTTGCGGATGTGGGACGTCGGCACCTGGGTCATGGCGCGCGAGATAGCATTGCCCGATGGGGCCGGCAAGCGGGCAACAGCGGCAGCCGCAGGGCTTTTTCGGAGCGTGGCCCCGGGGCCGCTGTCGCAGCCTCAGGCCGGCGTCGGCCCGGGGCAGTCGGTGGTCGCCCGGGTGCCGGCGGGCGCGGTTGCGCGCAGGAAGGTGGCGAGCGTCGCAAAGGCCGCGCAGCGCGGATCCGAGCGCCGGGCGATGAGGCCGATGGTGCGGCCGGCGTCCGGGTCGGCCAGCGCGCGCACCACCATCAGCCCCTCCAGATCATCCCGGCCAAGGGTCGCCAGCCGCGGCAGCAGGGAATGCCCTTCGCCGGCAGCGATCATCGCCCGCAGCATTTCCAGCGACGAGGCAAAGCGCGTCGGCGCGCCATGGGCGGCGTCGCCGGAGCACAGCGAGAGCGCCTGATCCCGCAGGCAGTGGCCTTCCTCCAGCAACAGCAGGTCGTCGCCGCCGAGATCGTCGACGACGATCGGGCTGCGCCGGGCCAGCGGCGTTCCGGCCGGGCAGGCCAGATCGAACGGCTCGAAGAACAGCGGCTCGGTGGTCAGCGTGTCGTCGGCAACAGGCAGGGCGGCCAGCACCAGATCGAGATCGCCGCGCTTCAGGAGGTCGATGAGGCTGGCCGTGCGGCCTTCGGTCAGGCGCAGGTCGAGACCGGGATGGGCGGCCCGGAGCGGCTTCAGGATATGCGGCACATAATAGGGCCCCAGCGTCGCGATGACGCCGACCCGCAGCAGCCCGGCCAGCGGATCCGCCACCCGGCCAGCAAGCTCCAGAAACAGCCGCGCTTCCGTCAGCACCCGTTCCGCCTGGGGAATGAGCTTCTCGCCCTCGGGGGTCAGCGCCACCCGGCGCGAGGAGCGCTCGAACAGGGCAACGCCGATGAGCGCCTCCAGCTTGCGCACCTGCTCCGACAGGCCGGGCTGGCTGACACCGCAACGTTCCGCCGCCCGGCCGAAATGCGCCTCCTCGGCCACCGCCACCACATATTCCAGATCCCTGAGCGACAGCCCGGCCAGCGTCGTCCGGCTTCCTCCGTCCCTCTCCGCCATCGGTCGTGCGCTCCTGTTGTATCAGCATCAATAGGCTACTCCGATCAATGCCACAGGAACATTCGATTTCCGGTCGCAGCGTCCGGGCCCTAGTGTCCGGGGCAATGGACAGGGAACGGGCCGGCGGATCGGCTCCCGCTTCCTGTCCCGGCAGGATTTCCGGAAGGAAAGGCGCGGTCCGCGCGGCTCTCGTGCCAGCTCTCATGCGGAGGCTTCAGTTCCGCCATGAATAGTGATCAGGGATCCGGATTGGAAAACGCCATTCTTTCCTTGGAAGAATGCGGGTAGTGTGCGCCCCGGTTCGGGGCGAAAGGGACCGGGTGGCAGTGTCACCCGCGGGGCAGGTGCGGGATCTTCTTCCGGAGGATCCGGCATCAGTCCGCAATCAGAGGATGATGGGGATGACCGAGACGAAACCGGCCGGCAAATGCCCGGTGATGCATGGCGCCGTCACCGAGACGGGCGCGTCCAATGTGAACTGGTGGCCGAAGGCGCTGAACCTCGACATCCTCGCCCAGCACGACACCAAGACCAATCCGCTCGGCCCGGATTTCGATTATCGCGCGGCCGTGAAGGGGCTGGATTTCGAGGCCCTCAAGGCCGACATGCGCGCCCTCATGACCGACAGTCAGGACTGGTGGCCGGCGGATTGGGGCCATTATGGCGGCCTGATGATCCGCATGTCGTGGCATGCCGCCGGCTCCTACCGCACGGCTGATGGCCGCGGCGGCGCGGGCACCGGCAACCAGCGCTTTGCGCCGCTGAACTCGTGGCCGGACAATGTCAGTCTGGACAAGGCGCGGCGTCTGCTGTGGCCGGTCAAGAAGAAGTATGGCAACGCCGTCAGCTGGGCTGACCTGATCGCGCTGGCCGGTACCATCGCCTATGAATCCATGGGGCTGAAGGTCTTCGGCTTCGGCTTCGGCCGTGAAGATATCTGGGCGCCGGAAAAGGATACCTATTGGGGCTCCGAGAAGGAGTGGCTGGCGCCGAGCGACGGCCGCTATGGCAGCGTCGACAAGCCCGAGACCATGGAAAATCCGCTGGCCGCGGTGCAGATGGGCCTCATCTATGTGAACCCGGAAGGCGTCAACGGCCATCCGGATCCGCTGAAGACGGCGGCCCAGGTGCGCGAGACCTTCGCCCGCATGGCCATGGACGACGAGGAGACCGTGGCGCTGACCGCCGGTGGCCACACCGTCGGCAAGACCCATGGCAATGGCGATCCGAAGAAGCTCGGCCCCGAGCCCGAAGCCGCCGACGTCGACCAGCAGGGCCTCGGCTGGGCCAATCCGACCGGCACCGGCAAGGGGCGCTACACCATCACCAGCGGCATCGAGGGCGCCTGGACCACCCATCCGACCAAGTGGGACAATGGCTACTTCGAGATGCTGCTCAACCATGACTGGGAGCTGAAGAAGAGCCCGGCCGGTGCGTGGCAGTGGGAGCCGGTGGCGATCAGGGACGAGGACCGTCCCGTGGATGTGGAGGATCCGTCGATCCGCTGCACCCCGATCATGACCGACGCCGACATGGCGATGAAGATGGACCCGGTCTACCGGGAGATCTCGGAGAAGTTCTACAAGGATCCGGATTATTTCTCCGAGGTGTTCGCCCGCGCCTGGTTCAAGCTGACCCATCGCGACATGGGCCCGAAGGCCCGCTACATCGGCCCGGACGTGCCGGCCGAAGACCTGATCTGGCAGGATCCGGTGCCGGCCGGCCGCACGGACTATGGTGTGGCGGCGGTGAAGGCGGCGATTGCGGCGAGCGGTCTGCCGGTGGCCGATCTGGTGGCGACTGCCTGGGACAGCGCCCGCACCTTCCGCGGCTCCGACATGCGGGGCGGGGCCAATGGCGCCCGCATCCGTCTGGCGCCCCAGAAGGACTGGGTCGGCAACGAGCCGGAGCGTCTGGCCCGGGTGCTGGGCGTGCTGGAGCCGATCGCGGCGGCCTTTGGCGCCAGTGTGGCGGATGTCATCGTGCTCGCCGGTACTGTCGGCATCGAGCAGGCGGCGAAGGCGGCAGGTGTCACCGTGACGGTGCCCTTTGCGCCGGGCCGCGGTGACGCCACCGACGCGGAGACCGATGCGGCCTCGTTTGCGGTGCTGGAACCGATCCATGACGGTTTCCGCAACTGGGTGAAGAAGGACTATGTCGTGGCTCCGGAAGAGCTGATGCTCGACCGCACCCAGCTCATGGGCCTGACCGCGCCGGAGATGACCGTGCTGGTGGGTGGCCTGCGCGTTCTCGGCACCAACCATGGCGGCACGAAGCATGGCGTCTTCACCGACCGGGTCGGTGCGCTGACGACGGACTTCTTCGTCAACCTGACCGACATGGGCAATGTGTGGACGCCGGCGGGCAATGGCCTCTACGAAATCCGCGACCGCAAGACCGGCGCGGTGAAGTGGACCGCCACCCGGTTGGATCTGGTGTTCGGCTCCAACGCCATCCTCCGGGCCTATGCCGAGGTCTACGCTCAGGACGACGCGCAGGCGAAGTTCGTCGCCGATTTCGTCGCCGCCTGGGTGAAGGTGATGAACGCCGACCGGTTCGACCTCGTCGCCTGAGGGGGGGCCCTGATACCAAAGATCCTTTGAAAAAGGACTCTTTGGTATCCCCTTGCAGATTTTCCATACCTCTGGGGCATATGGGAAATCTGCAGTCCTTCGGGCTCACGGTGCGGTCAGCACTTGCGTACCCGGCATGACATGAGAAAGCCCCGCGCAACCGGCGTTGCGCGGGGCTTTTTTCTGGTCCGGCAGGACGATCAGTGGCCGGAGAACACCAGCGTCTGCACCGGCAGGATGAGGGCCTGAATGCGCAGGAGCAGGGCATGCACCAGTGCCACGGTGTCGACCATGTGCAGATAGAGGGTGGTGCCGAAGCCGAGGCCGCCCTTGGCCAGCGCCTCGTGGTTGCTGCTGTAGGCATTGGCCACGCAGCTCGATCCCGGCGGCACCCGGTCAAGGCCGCCCTCATAGAGCGGCTCCAGGAACACCATGATGGTGCCGGGCTTCTGCACCTGCTGGGCGTCGATGAGCTGCTCTGTATTGCGGAACTGGCCGGCGGCGATGAAATCCTGCACCCGGGTCACCACCATCGGGATGATCACGAAGGGCTGGGACAGGCAGGTCGCCTCGGCGATCATGCCTTCCTTCATCACCTGCGCCTCGATCTGGCCGAAGCCGGCGATCAGCCGCTGCTTGCCGGCGCCATCGGGGATCAGCAGGCCGGCGGAACGCAGCATCGGGTTCACCACATCGCCGACCTGAAGCGAAAACTGCTCCACCCGGCCGCTGATGCCGGCGCGCACCACGGTCTTGGCCAGCTCGGCTTCCGCCTGGGAAAGCGCCGCCTCGGCGCTGGCCTTCTGGGCCGGCAGCAGCTCGGTCAGCCGGGCCAGCGCACCTTCATGGGCGGCGATCGCGGCATCCAGACTGCCCTGTCGCCCGTCGGCGGCCACCTGCAGCTTTTCCACCTCGCGGCGGGAGACGGCGCTGGAATTGCGGTTGAACAGCTCCTGCTTGGTCGCAAGCTCGTCCTGGGCCTGTTGCAGGGCCTGACGCGCCGCCGTGATCTGGCCCTCGGCCGCGGCGATGTCGGAGCGGGCGACCACCATGGCGGCCTCGGTCTCGGCCACGCGCTTGCGCGCCGCGGTGACGGCGGCCTGCTGGGTGGCATCGTCCAGCTTCAGCAGCGGCTGGCCTTCGTCCACATGATCGCTGACACCGACATAGACTTCCGACACCCGGCCCATGGTTTCCGGCAGGATGGAGACCGTGCGGAAATAGGCGGTGACGTTTGAAGTCGATGGATGATTGTAGAAAATCACGGTGATGAGGGCGATGGTCAGCATCAGGCAGGTGGTGATGCCCCAGCGCAGCTCGAACCACACGGAATAGAGCGTGATTTCCCGGCCAATGCGCTTGCCCTGGACATAGCGCCGATACAGATAGTCCGGCAGGACGGTGAGGAGGGAGCACAGCAGCAGTTCAAGCATGGTCGCGTGCCCCGTGTCCCGTGTGCGTGTCGGTGGTCGGCTCCGGCGGGGGCGGCAGGCCCGCGACCTTTTCCGCCGACCGGGCGATCCGGTTCAGCGGCGAGACGAGATCCGGCACGTCGATGAAGGCGAGCAGCAGGGCGGCCACCCAGATGATATGGGCGTGGGTGAAGAGGGCCAGCAGGCACATCACCGCCACCAGCTCGAACTGCAGCTTCTGGCCCTTGTGGGCCATGCGCTCGGGCAGGGAATGGATGTGCAGGAACAGCACGCCGGCCATGAGGACGGCGCCGATGAGGGTGATCGCCGCCACGACCATGAGGACGTCGGTCTGGCCCGGTGCGGTGATGAACATCGGCAGATGGTCGTGGACGGGCACGTTCAGGGCCGCTGTCCCGGGTGGCGTCATGGGTGCCGTCATGGGCGGCGTGCTCTCCAGACCGGGCCGCGCACCCCGCGCGGATCCCTCGCGCCTCGCCCGTCGAGGCCCCCGGCCGCCCGGCCCCCCGCTTTCCGGGAAGGTGCCGGTACGGCGCGGGCTGCCGGTCGGATCATTCCGCCCGGCAGCCCGTCTGTTTCCGCCGCAGTGTGCCGGAGGTCGGGACGGCGCGAAAGGTTGCAGGTGGACGCAGGGGAGGTCCGCCGCCAACATGTTTTGACGGAGAGAGGAGCCAACAATTTTTGTTAGATCTTATGAGATGTGCTAGGCTCGGGCCATGAAAGCCACGTCCATGCGCACCCTCACGGTCTCCCTGACGCCCGCCCAGGCGGCCCGCATGCAGCAGGCCATCGAGAGCGGAGGCTATGCCTCCAACAGCGAAATCGTGCGCGCGGCGCTCCGCCTGTGGGAGCAGCAGGAAGAAGCGCGCCTTCTGGAGCTGGAGATGCTGCGGCGCGCCTTCGCCGAGGGCAAGGCCAGCGGCGCCGCCGAGACGGTGACGCGCGATGCCCTGCGCGCCGATCTGAAAGCCGGCCGGGTCACTCGTGGCTGACGTCCGGCTGACACCGCGGGCGCGGCAGGATCTCGGCGACATCTGGATGCGGATTGCCGCCGACAACGAGCCCGCCGCCGACCGTCTGCTGGACAGTTTTTTCGACCAGTTCGAGCGTGCCGCCAGCTTTCCGGCGATGGGCTCTGCCCGCCCGGACATCGCCCCCGCGGCCCGCCTTCTCGTCGAAGGAAGCTATGTCATCCTCTATGAGCCGGTCCCCGGAGGCGTGCTGATCGTGGCCATCGTGCATGGCATGCGCGATCCCGCGCGCTGGCTGGAGTAGGGGGCTGTTCATCCTCACACGAACTCCGGGCGCGCACCCATCCCCTGATGCGGCCCGGGTCCGGTGATGGGAAGCGCTTCCCTCAGTTCAGCAGCATCAGCCCGTCCACCTTGCGCCATTCGGCGGGCTTGATGAGCTTGGCGTGGGCGACTTCGATGGTGTGCAGCACGCCCTCGATCTCGCGGCGCCAGAAGTCGAGAAATTTCTTCAGCTCGGGAAAGCGCGGGGCGAGGTCATAGTCCTGCCAGAGATAGGTCTGGAGGATCGCCGGATGATCCGGCAGCCGGTAGAGGATGCGCGCCGTGGTCAGGCCGTAGCCTTCCATCTGCATCCGGAACTGGTCGTCCGCCTTGCGCTCGAGCATGAAGCACCTCCGTGACAAGAGAACCCCGCTGTCGCCTCCGCCTTTCTCCGCGGACGGCAGCCTTTCGGCTGGACATTGCCGAGAGGTCATGACACAAGATGCGCCGCCTTCATGAATAAATCAATAAAAATCAAATTGTTAGCAGCAATGCGACAGGAGTGCTGCCAGAGTTCCGGGGCTTGCCCGGGTGCGTTCTCTGGTGACGGAGAGGGGGCCTGGGCCCCGGCAGGGTGGCCGAGGCGGGCGCGGGACGGACGGGCGCGGGTTCCGGCGGCGGCCTCCCGGGGGGACGTCGGGCGGTTCCGACCGGCGCATTGCGCCGCTCCGCTTCCTCCGGCACCGGCCGGGCTCCTGCCCGGCATCGTGTCCTCGGTCTGACGTCAGGGCAGGAGAGTGCGGCGGGCGACGGTGGTCACGGCACGGGTGAAGCCGGCAAGCGGCCCGGCGGCCAGCCGGCTGATCTGCCAGGACAGCCGCACATCCAGCGGCCGGCCGGGGATGAGCTCGACAAGGTGGCCGGCGGCCAGATGATCGGCCACCAGCGGCGCCGGGTTCACGCCCCAGCCCATGCCGGCGAGGCTGGCGGCCACGAAGCTCTGGGTGGAGGGCAGCCAGTGGGTCGGCGGGCTGACCTCGCAGGCCAGCGTCTCGCGGATCCAGCGCCGCTGCAGCCCGTCCTTCTGGTTGAAGGTGAGGGCCGGGGCGCGGGACAGCGCCTCCGGGGTGACGCCGCCGGGAAAGTGGCGGGCCATGAAGTCCGGACTGGCGGTGGCGTGGTAGCGCAGCGCCCCCAGCGCCAGCCGCCGGCAGCCCGGCACCGGCTTTTCCAGCGCGGTGACGGCGGCCAGCACCCGGCCGGTCTGCAGCCATTCGGCGGTGTGGGTCTCGTCGTCGATGGCAACGTCGATGAGATGGCCGGACGTCCGGGCGAAGCTGGCGACGGCCTCCATGAACCAGGTGGCGAGGCTGTCGGCATTGGTGGCGATGTGCAGCGTCACCGGCTGCGGCGCCGCGTCCGTCGGCTCCAGCACCGGCAGGCGGGTGCGGAGATCGCTTTCCAGCATCCCCACCATCTCCATGTGCCGGCACAGCCACGTCCCGGTTTCGGTTGCCGTGCACGGGCTGCCGCGGGCAATCAGCACCGCGCCCAGCCGTTCCTCCAGCTGTTTCACCCGCTGGGACACCGCCGACGGCGTGACGCCCAGCTGCCGCGCCGCCTTCTCGAAACTGCCGGTCTGCACCACCGCGGCGACCGCCCGCAGCGCGGAATAATCGAGCACGGCCTTAGCTCCGCTTCATCAGGATGAGAAAAATTAAGTATCGCTCACGCGCGCGCCGCGCTACCGGCAAGTCCGTCGCGGAGACAGGATTGTTGCGGGAGGGGCTGCCGGTCATGAGCAGTCAGGTTTTTTTCACCGGCCTTGGCATGGGGGCGAGCCTCATCGTCGCCATCGGGGCGCAGAATGCCTTCGTGCTGCGGCAGGGGCTGCGGCGGGAGCATGTGCTGGCGGTCTGCCTCACCTGTGCCCTGTCGGATGCGGTGCTGATCCTCGTGGGGGTGACGGGCTTTGCCCATATCTCCGGCCTGCTGCCGTGGCTGGACCCGGTGATGCGGCTGGCCGGCGCCATCTTTCTCGCCGGCTATGGCGCCCGCAGCCTGTGGTCGGCGATCCGCGGTGGCGGCGCGCTGGTGCCGGGAGAGGGGGCGTCTGCCGGGCTGCGCGCCAGCCTTCTCACCTGTCTCGCGCTGACCTGGCTGAACCCCCATGTCTATCTGGATACGGTGGTGCTGCTGGGCACCGTCGCGTCGCGCTTTGCCGGGGCGGAACACTGGTTTGCAGCCGGCGCCATCACGGCGTCCGTGCTGTTCTTCTTCGCGCTCGGCTTTGGCGCCGGCTGGCTCCGGCCGCTGTTTGCCCGGCCGGTGGCGTGGCGGGTGCTGGATGGCGGCATTGCCCTGGTGATGTGGGCGATCGCGGTCAACCTGCTGATGGAGGTCTGAGCGCTCCGGCCGGAGCTGCGGCGCTTAAGCACTCTCTCGTGGAGAGTGCCAGATTTTTTGCGTGCCCCCCTTGAATGGCGGCGTGGCTTGGCCCAAATCCCGGGCGTCGCCGGCAGCCCCGGGCCCGGAGGGGACGGGGCGGGCGACGTGTAAGGAACAGGCTCAGAGCCGATCGCTTCTGGAAGGATATGACTCATGACGTTCCGGCCTCTTCATGACCGCGTGGTTGTCCGCCGTGTGGACTCCGAGACCAAGACCCGCGGCGGCATCATCATCCCGGATACCGCCAAGGAAAAGCCCCAGGAGGGCGAGATCGTTGCCGTCGGCCCGGGCGCGCGCAACGAGAAGGGCGAGCTGGTTGCTCTCGGCGTGAAGGCCGGCGACCGGGTTCTGTTCGGCAAGTGGTCCGGCACCGAAGTGAAGATTGATGGCGTCGATCTCCTCATCATGAAGGAGTCCGACATTCTGGGCGTTCTGGAGTCCGTGGCCGTTCCGGCCTGAGTGCTCCGTTCTTCCGCCTCTCTTCATTTCAGTTCATAAAAATTCAGGGATCTGACGAGCCATGGCCGCCAAGGAAGTGAAGTTTTCTTCGGACGCCCGCGATCGCATGCTGCGCGGCGTCGACATTCTCGCCAACGCCGTGAAGGTGACGCTGGGTCCGAAGGGCCGCAACGTCGTCATCGAAAAGTCGTTCGGCGCCCCGCGCATCACCAAGGACGGCGTGTCCGTCGCCAAGGAAATCGAGCTTGAGGACAAGTTCGAGAATCTCGGCGCCCAGCTGGTGCGCGAAGTCGCCTCCAAGACCAATGATCTGGCCGGCGACGGCACCACGACCGCGACCGTTCTCGCCCAGGCGATCGTGAAGGAAGGCGCCAAGGCCGTTGCCGCCGGCGTCAACCCGATGGATCTGAAGCGCGGCATCGACCTCGCGGTGGCCGCTGTCGTGGCGGACCTCAAGGCCAAGGCCAAGAAGGTGACCTCCAACGAGGAGATCGCCCAGGTCGGCACCATCTCCGCCAATGGCGACACCGAGGTCGGCAAGTTCCTGGCCGAGGCGATGCAGAAGGTCGGCAACGAGGGTGTCATCACCGTCGAAGAGGCCAAGACCGCCGAGACCGAGCTGGATGTCGTCGAAGGCATGCAGTTCGACCGTGGCTATCTGTCGCCCTATTTCGTGACCAACTCCGACAAGATGATCGCGGAGATGGAAGAGCCCTACATTCTCATCAACGAGAAGAAGCTCTCCAACCTCCAGGCCATCCTGCCGGTGCTCGAGGCTGTCGTGCAGTCCTCGCGTCCCCTCGTCATCATCGCCGAGGACGTGGAAGGCGAGGCGCTGGCCACCCTCGTGGTCAACAAGCTGCGCGGCGGCCTGAAGGTTGCGGCCGTGAAGGCGCCGGGCTTCGGTGATCGCCGCAAGGCGATGCTCGAGGACATCGCGATCCTCACCGGCGGCACCGTGATCTCCGAAGATCTGGGCATCAAGCTCGAGAACGTTACCCTTGACTATCTCGGCCGGGCCAAGAAGGTCGCGATCACCAAGGAAAACACCACGATCGTCGACGGTGTCGGCGAGAAGGACGCCATCGACGCCCGCATCGGCCAGATCAAGGCGCAGATCGAGGAGACCACCTCGGACTACGACCGCGAGAAGCTGCAGGAGCGTCTGGCCAAGCTCGCCGGCGGTGTTGCGGTGATCCGCGTTGGCGGCGCCACCGAGGTCGAGGTGAAGGAGAAGAAGGATCGCGTTGATGACGCGCTCCATGCCACCCGCGCCGCGGTGGAAGAGGGCGTGCTGCCGGGCGGCGGCGTGGCCCTGCTGCGCTCGCTGAAGGTGCTGGACGGCGTGGCCACCGCCAATGCGGACCAGAAGGTTGGCGTCGACATCGTGCGCCGCGCCATTCAGGCTCCGGCCCGCCAGATTGCCGCCAACGCCGGTGCCGATGGCTCGGTGATCGTCGGCAAGCTGCTGGAGAAGGACGAGCTGGCCTTCGGCTGGAACGCCCAGACCGGCGAATATGGCGATCTGTTCGCCCAGGGCGTCATCGACCCGGCCAAGGTCGTGCGCACGGCGCTGCAGGATGCGGCCTCCATCTCCTCGCTGCTGATCACCACCGAGGCGATCGTGGCCGAGAAGCCGGCGAAGGACGCGCCCGCCATGCCGGCGATGCCGGGCGGCGGCATGGGCTTCTGATCGCCTGACCGCGATCGGGTAAGCTGAAAACAGGAAAGCCCCGGCGGATCCGTTCCGCCGGGGCTTTTCTTTTGTGCGCGGGAAAGAAAGTGGAGCGGGGAGGGCTCAGGCCGCCCGGGCGGCGCCGAAGGCGTCGAAGCCGGCGACGATCTCGTCGGAGTGGCGGAGGGCGCCGGCCTGCAGATATTCCATGGCGGTCAGCGCCGCCGCATGCGCCGCGTCGCTGGAGCCGGACACGCAGTCCTCCACCACCCGGCAGTGATAGTCGCTCTGGTGGCCGTCGACGAAGGAATAGTGCACGCACACGTCTGTAAAGCCGCCGACCATGATGAGGGTCTCGGCCTTCAGGCCCCGCAGCAGGATTTCCAGATCGGTGCCGAAGAAGCAGGAATAGCGCCGCTTGGTGATGCGATAGTCATCGGGCAGCATGCCCAT
Source organism: Segnochrobactraceae bacterium EtOH-i3 (assembly GCA_050689115.1). Taxonomy (GTDB): domain Bacteria; phylum Pseudomonadota; class Alphaproteobacteria; order Rhizobiales; family Segnochrobactraceae; genus JBBSSF01. The sequence continues at coordinate 192,292 of JBOGCN010000004.1, forward strand.
TTCTTCCACCGCGAACTCTGTTCCCGGCTCGCCTTCGACACAGTGGACATTCTCGGCGCCGTCCAGCTCGCGGCCGAAATCGATGTGGTCGCGGCGGTGGGCCTCCTGCACGAACACCACGGGCACGCCATTGCGGCGCGCCGCATCCACCAGCACCCGGGCGCGGCGATAGCGGGTGGCGGAATCGTCCATCAGATCAAGGGTCGTCGTGGCGCGCCGGGGCAGGAAACAGCCCTTCTGGATGTCGATCACCAACAGGACCGGCCGGCCGACGATCATCGGCTTCGGCTGCTTCTTCGTTGCGGACACCGGCGGCTCCCGTTCGTGTGCGAGAAAAATTTTATCCAACGCTAAAAGCTGGTGCCCGTCCTGTAAAGCCCTCTCCGGTGGGGGCATGCCAAAGATCCTTGAAAAGGATCCTTTGGCATGACGATGCAGATTTTTCATGCCATTGGGGCATATGAGAAATCTGCTGTCCTTCAAGCGCGCGGTGCGGTCAGCACTTGCGTGCTTGGTATCAGCTCCCCTGATGGCGGCGGGTCTCGGTGTCGGCGGCCCATCGCAGTCCGTCGGCGAAGGCGGAGAGGGCCGGGGTCAGCGGCCGGCCGGCGGGCAGATAGAGGCAGGTGCGCAGCACCACCCTTGGGCGGAACATGCGCATCTCCAGCCCGGCGCCGGCGCCTTCGGCAAGGCTCAGCGGGTTGACAAGGGCGATGCCCACGCCGCCGCGCACCAGCGCCAGTGCCCCCAGCGCATTTTCGACAACGACGGCGGTCTGGGGTTCGACATGGGCCTGCTGGAACAGAGCCGCCACCAGCCGGGTGGTGGCGGAGGTTTCCGGCAGGGCGATCAGCGGTTCGCGGGCCAGATCCGCCGGACGCAGCACCGTGCGGGCGGCGAGCGGATGGCCGGCCGGCAGCACGGCGCACAGTAGGGTGGTGCACAGGTCGCTCACCTGACAGAGCGCGACTTCCCGGGCGTCGATGTCCCGGACCGGCGGCGTGCCGACGCCAATGTCGACGGCGCCCGAGACCAGCTTCTCGATGAGGCCGGCGGTGCGGTCGATCCTCAGGTCGATGCGCACCTGGGGCCAGTCCTGCCGGAAGCGGGCGATGGCGCGGGGCGCAATCGCCGCCAGCGCCGGGCCGGCGACGCCGAGGATGAGGGTGCCGGTGTCGCCCTCGCGCAGATGGGCGGCCGCGCGCCGGGCGCGGGCCAGATGATCGACGGCACTCTGGGCAAAGGGGAGGAGCTGGCGCGCGGCATCGGTTGCCGCCAGCCGCCCGCCTTCATGGATGAAGAGCGTCAGCCCGGATTCCCGCTCCAGCACCTTCAGGCTCTTGGAGACGGCGGCCACCGTCAGCCCGAGGCTGTCGGCGGCTTCCGCCAGGGTGCGGCTGACCGCCATGGTCAGGAAGATCTCGAAATGCCGGGTGCCGATCGCCTCCAGCCCCATGCCGCCCGCTCCGTTGCCGTTTCCCGATCTGTCCGGATCCCGCCGGAACCCCGTCTGGCCCACCCGATCCGCCGCCTGTCACGTCCGCGCATCGCTCTCCGGGCCCCCGAAAGCAGGCTCCGGGGAATGCTGCCCCGAGTCAACTCGAAGTCAAGTCATTTGTCCTTGAGGTTTCGTCTCCCCGGGCCTTTCATGGGGCCAACGGACACCGGCGCTGCTGCCGGTCCCCCCCAGATTGCCGAGGACCCCGCCATGACCGACGCCGCCGACCTGCCCCACGCCCTCGACCGCCATATCGGCCGCTTCGTCGAGAAGACCTTCGACTGGAACGCCTTCCCGGGCTCGCTGGGCTTCCCCAAGCTCCAGCGCGCCCAGATGCGCTATGTCGGCGGCGGCGGTTCGCCGAAGGTCAACGATCCCGCGACCCTGCCGGCCGGCCGCTTCACCTTCTCCCTCGTCCATAAGCCCGCCGGCAACTTCGCCGCCTGCCACACCCATGAAGTGGTGGAGCATTTTCTCGTGCTGCAGGGCGTGCTGACGGTTGGCTGGCTGTGGGGCGACACGGTGATCGAGGCCCGCCTCGGCCCCGGCGATCTCGTGCTGAATGCCGTTGGCCGGCCGCATGGCTTCCGCAATGATGGCGTCGAGCCGGTGCTGATGCAGATCACCGTCGGCTCCGGCAAGCCGCTGCCGCCGGTCTATCTCACCCATCCGAAGACCCATGCCGAGGAGCACGCCGCCCGCTTCGGCGCGGCCAGCGCCGAGCATGTCATCCGGCTGGATCCCGACAGCGACGACCCGCGCCATCAGGAGCTGGCCGCCCACATCATCCGCCGCCGCGCCCTGCCGGTGGTGGCCGATCCCGCCGGCTTCTCGAAGGTCACCTATATCGGCGCCGCCCCGGGGGCGGCCGAGCCCGAGCATTACCGCATGGACGTGCTCGACCTTCCGGCTGGGAATGGCGTTGCCGCCTACACCCGGGCCGTCGAGGAAGTGCTGTTCGTGCAGGACGGCATCCTTGAGGTCTCGTGGCAGGAGGACGGCGTGACCGTTACCCGCACGCTCGCCGCCCGCGACCTGCTCCTGACCCCAGCCGGCCGGGCGCATGCCTTCCGCAATGCCGGCACGACGCCGGTGCGCGTCTCCATGGTGGTCGGCGAGGGGACGCCGGAAACGATCGTGTTTACGGCGGCTTGATTTCGGGGGCGTCTGCCCCCGAAGCCCCCGAGCGGGAGGCACAGCCTCCCGCCCCCTCCAGTTTTTCTTCCAGAAAAAGGGGGGAGGTTTGGAGGCCCTCGGGCCTCCAGGCGGGTACGGGCGGCAGCCCGTCGATCAGAAACGAAAAAGGCCGGCGGATCGCTCCACCGGCCTTTTTTGCGTCAGCCCAGCCGGGCCCACGGATGGGGCTGGTTGGTGAGGTCGAGATAATAGGATTTCTGGTTCATGTAGGCGAAGAGGCCGGCGCGGCCCTTTTCGCGGCCGACACCGCTGTCCTTCATGCCGCCGAACGGGGTGGCGATGGAGAACTGCTTGTAGGTGTTGATCCACACCGTGCCGGCGGTGATGCGGCGGCCGACGCGCAGCGCCTTCGGGGTGTCGCGGGTCCAGATCCCGCAGGCGAGGCCATAGGCGTTGTCGTTGCCAAGCCGGATGACCTCGTCCTCGCTGTCGAAGGGGAAGACGGTGAGCACCGGGCCGAACACTTCCTCGCGCGCCAGATGGGCGTCCGCCGACAGGCCGGCGACGATGGTCGGCTGATAATAGACGCCGGCATCGTAAAGAGCGCCGGTCGGTCGGGCGCCGCCGGTCAGCACCGTTCCGCCATCGGCAAGTCCCGAGGCGACGAACTCCTCGACGCTCTTGCGATGATCGTCATGGATCAGCGGCGCCACCTGGGTGGCGGCGTCGAAGGGATGGCCGACGACGAGGTTGCGCGTGGCGGCGACGAGGCGTTCCACGAAGGGCTCGTAGATGGCGCGCTCGACATAGAGCCGCGAGCCGGCAATGCATGACTGGCCGGTGGAGGAGAAGATGCCGAACAGGATGCCGGCGATGGCGATGTCCATGTCGGCGTCCGAGAACACGATGGTCGGCGACTTGCCGCCAAGTTCCAGCGACACCGGCATCAGCTTCTCGGCGGCCTTCAGGGCGATGCCGCGGCCAACCGAGGTGCCGCCGGTGAAGGAGACGCGGCCGATCGCCGGATGGGTGACGAGCAGCTCGCCGACCACGCCGCCGGAGCCGGGCAGCACCGACAGCAGGCCCTTGGGCAGGCCGGCGGCATCGGCGATGCGGGCGAACTCCAGCGAGACCAGCGGGCTCCACGAGGCGGGCTTCAGCAGCACGGCGTTGCCGGCAGCCAGCGCCGGGGCGACCTTCTGGGCGTCCGAGGCGATCGGCGAATTCCACGGCGTGATGGCCGAGACGAGGCCGATGGGCTCGTGCAGGGAGAGGGTCAGGGTGTCGGCCCGCGGCACGGTGGCGGCCTCGTCGGCGGTTTCCACCACGCCGGCGAAATAGCGGAAGGTGCCGGCGGCAGACAGCGCGAGGGCCTTCGTCTCCGTCAGGGTCTTGCCGGTGTCCCGGGTCTGGATGAAGGAGATGCGGTCGGCATTCGCCGCAATGCCTTCCGAGATGCGATGGAGGATGGCGGCGCGCTCATGGGCCTTCGTTCGGCCCCAGGCGGTCTGGGCGGCCTGCGCCCGGTCGATCGCCTGCTCCACATCTTCCGCTGCCGCGCCTTTCACGACGCGGTTGAGGCTGCGGTCGGCGGGAAAAATGGAGGTGATCTCGGCGCCGCGGCCGGTCTGCCAGGTGCCGCCGACGAAGATCTCGCCGGAGGGCAGGTCGCTGAGGTCGAAGGCCATGAGGGGGCGTCCTTCACGCGAATCGGCTGAGGATCGCGGCGGCGAGCGAAAAGCCCGTCGTCGCCGAGGTCTTGGGGTTGGAAGCGGCCGGACGGCCTTCGATGCGCAGCGTCACGTCGGTGGCGGCGGACTGGAACGCGATCTCGTGCACATTGCAGCCGGCGGTTTGCGGGTCTGCCACCAGCCGCACCCGGGTGCGATCCAGCCCGAGGCCGGTGAGCGCCACGGTGGCGGCGACGTTGGCATTCTTCGGGAAATCCCGGGCCGCCTCCCGCGCGCTGCCCTCAAAGAACACGGTGGGCGTGGTGAGGACGGAGAGGTCGACGAGGGTCTCGGCCGGCGTGCCGGCCCAGGCGGCCGGCGGCTTGCGCGAGACATAGGTGACCGAGACGAGGCCCGAGAGCCGGGCGGCGGCCAGAATGTCGAGCCCGCCGATGGCGCCGGGAAGCAGGGAGAGCCGGCTGCCGCCGCTTCGCGCCGCCTCTTTCATGCGGGCGTGCAGATCCTCGTCGACGAGGGCGCCGACGGAGGAAATCATCAGGTCGATGCCGGCGACAAGCGCTGCCGGGCCGATTTCGGCGACAGCACCGTGGCCGGCGGCTTCCACGAGGAAATCCGGCCGGGCGACGAGCAGCGCGTCGGTGTTGGTGACGACGCGCCGCTCCCGGGCAAGGCGCGGGCCCAGCCGGTCGGCCAGCGCCTCGGCGCGGGCGCGGCCGTCGGGGCGGGCGCTGATGACCAGCCGGTGCAGTGGCCGGGGCAGGTTGTCCGCCACGGCCTCAAGGGCCAGCGCCGCGATGGTGCCGTATCCGACGACGCCGAGAGTGCTCACCGCGCGCCTCCCGCGGCACCGGCCGGCGGGCCGCCGAAGGGCTGGGCGAACGGGCCGATGGCGATCATGTCGACTTCCAGCATCACCGCGCCGGGCTGGCCGAGAGCCGCGTCGAACGCCGGCTCGAAGTCCTCGATGCGGCTGATCTTGCGGTGGGTGAGGCCGATGGACTGGCACAGCAGGCCGAAATCCGGGGTGCGCAGCCGGCAGAAGGCGCGCCGGCCGTCATATTGCGCATCCTGGATGTTGGAGATGACGCCATAGGCGCAGTCATTCATCAGCACGATGACGAGATTGCAGTTTTCTTCCGCAACCGTCGCCAGTTCGCCGAGATTGAGCTGGGTGCCGCCATCGCCGACCAGAGCCACCGACTTGACGGCGCCGCCGGCAATGGCGCCGCCCACCGACATGGCAACGCCCTGACCGATGCCGCCGCCCAGCGCATGGACGCCGAGATTGGGGGCGGCCAGCGACACGAAGCGGTTGCCGAAGGTGGAGTTGGAGATGGTGACGTCACGGATGAACGGCCGGGCGTCCCGGAACACCCGGTCGCGCATCACCTTCGCAACTGTCTCATAGGGGCCGAGCTGGGCCAGCAGCGCCGCCTCGCCCTTGGCGCGCGCCGCGGTGACGGAGGCGAGGAAGCCGGCGTCGGTGTCGAGCTTTTCCGGCAGGCGGGCGAGCAGCCCTTCGAGCGCCAGCTTCGCATCGGCATGGAGGAACAGGTCGACCGGATAGTTGCGGCCGCCCTGGGTTGCCTCGGCGTCGATCTGGATGAAGGGCCGCGGCAGGCGCATCAGGTTGTTGCGGGTCTCGTTGCCCCGCAGCCGCGTGCCGACGACCAGCACGAGATCGGCGGCGTCATAGATCGCCTGCGCATCCGGCGTCATGTTGAAGGCGCCCAGCGACTGCGGATGATCCTCCGGCACCACGGCGCGGCCATTGGTGGAGGTGACGGCGGCAAAGCCGCGCTCGACGAGGGCGGTGGCCGCCTCCCGGGCGCTGCGGGCGCCGCCGCCGACGAACAGGATCGGCCGGCGGGCTTTCTTCACCAGATCGGCGATGACATCGAGACGGGCCGGATCCGGCGGCAGAACGGCAAGCGTCGGGCCACCGGCCACCAGCGGCCGCGGGGCAAGGCCGCGCTGCACGTCGACGGGGATTTCAAGGCTGACCGGGCCGGTCGGGGCCGACAGCGCCGCGCTCATGGCCGCGTGGAGGGTGGCGAGCGCGCCGCGGGCCTCCCAGATGCGGAAATAGGCCTTGGACACTGCCTTCAGCATGTCCGGCTGGCGCGGCACGTCATGGATGGCGGCGCGGTCGCGGTCCATGAACTGGGTGTCGACGGTGGTCGTGATGTGGAGCACCGGCGAGCCGGCGGTCAGCGCTTCCACCTGGGCGCCGGCGGCGTTGCCGGCGGCCGTCCCCGTGGAGGTCAGCACCACGCCGAGGCCACTGGCGACGCGGGCATAGGCATCGGCCATGTTCATGGCGCCGGCCTCGCCGCGGGCGGGCACGAAGCGGATGCGGCCCTGGCGCAGCACGGCATCCAGAATCGGCATGTTGTGGATGGAGATCACGCCGAAGAGGGTGGTGACGCCGGCATCGGCCAGGGCTTCGGCGATGAGGTCGCCGACGGCAATCTCCGGGGTGGTGGTCATGGACAGGCTCGCGGGCTGGATGGTCATGGCACCCTCTCAGATGAAGCGGGACACGCCGCCCGAAACTTCGAGCTGGGCGCCGGTGATGTAGGACGCGGCTGGCGAGGCGAGGAAGACGATCGCCCTGGCGACCTCGTCCGCCTTGCCGAGGCGCGCGCGGGGGATGTGCTTGGAGCGGGCGAGATCGGCGAACCAGGTGTCGCGATCGATGGACTTGTCGGGGCGGGCCGCAAAGCGCCGCTCCCACTGGCCGCTCTCGATGAGGCCGAGCACGATGGAGTTGACCCGGATTGACGGGGCCAGCTCCACCGAGAGGGATTTCAGGAGGTTCTGCACGCCGGCGCGCGCCGCCGAGGTGCACACCATGTGCGGCTCCGGCTGATAGGCGAGCAGCGAGTTCACCGCCACGATCGCCCCGGCCGGGCTCTCCTTCAGGAGCGGCAGGAAGGCGCGGATGGGCAGGATCTGGCTGAAGAATTTCAGCTCCAGCTCGGCATGCCAGTCGGCATCCGTGGTGCTCTCGAAGGTCGAGACGCGGCCCTGTCCGGCATTGTTGACGAGGATGTCGAGGCCACCGCGGGCCGCGCGCACGGCCCCGGCAAAGGCGGTGACGTCGTCGGCCTTCGTCACGTCGCACGGGGCGACCAGAAAGCGGTCGCCGCCGAAGCGGGCGGCGAGATCGGCCCGGGTTGCCTCCAGTCGGCCGGCATCGCGCCCGCACAGCGCCACGAAGGCCCCTTCGGCAAGGAAGCCGTGCACGGCGGCCAGGCCGATGCCGGAGGTGCCGCCAGTCACGACGACGGTCCGGCCTTCGAGATCAAGATTCATCGCGCGCTCCGTCTTCAGCCGATGATGGGACGGCCGGGTGAGGCGGCCATCCGTCGGTAAGGGTCAGGTCTCGATCCGCAACAGCCTCCGCAGGCCCGGATTTTTCCGCTCCGGAGCTCCGGAAAGCGGGAGGTGATCTGGATCTGCGTCAGAGATGCCCAGTTCTTTCGCAGTGCAAAATCCAGATTTACGTGACGTTTCAGGAGGCGAAGACCGATCCGGTGGACCGTTTCTTCGCATTTGCACACAAAATATCGGACTTGCTGAGCTTTTGGGCAGTCTGGCCGCGTCCGTCTGGAACGAAACTGACTTTACAAAGCCTAGCCCATCTCCTAGGATGTTGCAAATACGAAATGATGTTTCTGTAATGAAACACAACCTCGACACAAGATCCCTCCGGACGCGCCGGCCTGATGGTTGGCCGGGGCGCCGGACCAGAGGCGGAGCCGATGGCATGAGCGAGGCCGCAGCGGACCAGGATGCAGACCGGGTGACGGTCACCGTGTTCCTGCGTCATGACCAGTCGAACAATCTGGAGGCCGTGCAGACACGGCTGAAGGACGCGGACTGGTGGGAGCGCTTTCCGCCCGAGGGCGTGGAGGTGGTCTCGTGGACGGTCGCCATGGGCTTCGGCCAGATCGTCACCCTGCGGATGCCGCCGCATCTGCTGCCGGTGGTGAACGTCGAGCTGGAACGGTCGGCCTGGGGCGTATTCCGCACCGAAATTTATCCGACCTATGATTTCGTCCCGGTCCGGGAACGTATTCGCGAACGTGTTCGCAACGGAGGCAAGTGATGGCCAAGCCGCTTTCGCAGTATCTCGTCATCCACCAGACCCGGACGGCAGAGCCGACCGAGTATGAGAACCTCCTCGCCGAGGGGATCGAGCGCAGCTATGCCGCCGGGATCCATGATCTCGCGGGGCTGACTGCCAATCTCAACCTGATGTGCGTGCCCGCCCCGGAAGGCCAGAGCTGGACCCCGGAGCTGTTCACCGCCGAAATGAAGCGTCTCGGCGCCTGAGCCGGCCCGACAGGAGATCCGACATGACCCAGATCACCGACGATGCCGCCGACGCCCTGATCGCCAAGGGCCTGCGCAACATCTGGTACGCGCTGTGTCCGTCCAGCTTCGTGGGCGAGACCCCGGTTTCGCTGCGCCGCTGCGGCTACAAGATGGCGCTGTGGCGCGATCTTTCCGGCAAGGTTCACATTCTGGAGGACCACTGCCCCCATCGCGGTGCGCCGCTGTCCCTCGGCATTCCCATGGGCGACCGCATCGCCTGCGGCTATCATGGCGTGCAGGTCGACAAGGATGGCGTCGCCGTTGCGGTGCCGGGCGCGCCGGGTTGCAGGCTGGAAGGCATGAAGGCCACCAAGTCGTTCCCCGCTCAGGAACGGGCCGGCATGATCTGGGCCTATGTCGGCGACGCGCTGCATCCGGAGCCGCCGGAGCTGATCCTGCCGGAAGAACTGTCCTCGCCGGAGTTCTCCTCTTTCCTGTGCTATGCCGAATGGGCCGGTGACTATCGCTACGTCATGGACAACGTGATGGATCCGATGCACGGCACCTATCTGCATCGCCAGTCCCATTCCATGTCCTTTGGCGAGAGCCAGGCCGCCTTCCGCATCCGCGACACCGAGCACGGCTACGTGTTCGAGAAGGAAGGCCAGCGCAACGTCAATTTCGACTGGACCGAATGGGGCGAGACCGGCACCCACTGGATGCGGCTGGAAATCCCCTATCCGAAGACCGGCGGTCCGGGCGGCAACTTCCACATTGTCGGCACCTACACCCCGATCACCGACACCATGGCCGCCGTCACCCACTGGCGCTGCCGCAAGGTGGACGGCTGGCAGCGCGACGCCTGGCGCTTCCTCTACAAGAACCGGCTGGAAGCCCGCCACTGGGCGGTGCTGGAGCAGGACCGCGTCATGCTGGAGCAGTGCGAGCCCGACGCCCGCAAGCGCGAGATCCTCTACCAGCACGACATGGGCCTCGTGCGCCTGCGCCGTCGCCTGAAGGCGCTGGCCGTCGAGCAGCTCTCGGCGCTGGCTGAGGCCGGCCATGCGGCCTGATCCGCTGCCGGTCCTGCGCGTCACGGCGCCGGGGGAGGGAACTCCCCCGGGTGCCACCTGGTCGAGCTGTCTGGTGGTGGGGACGGCGGTGCACGTCTCCGGCATCACGGCGCGGGGCCCGGGCGGCGTCATCCGCGGTGGCGACAGCGTGGACGGCCAGACGCGGGCCTGCATCGAGACCCTGAAGGCCCGGCTGGAGGCGGCCGGCGGCGGGCTGCACAATGTGGTGAAGCTCGTTATCCATCTGGTGGACATGGAGCAGAAGGCCGGGGTCAATGCGGCGCGGGCCGCTCTCTTCGGCCCGGTCTATCCCTGTTCCACCCTGGTCGGCACGCCGGCTCTGGCCTTTCCCGGCCTTCTGGTGGAAGTGGATGCCGTCGCCGACCTTGCCGCCGATCTCCGCACGGCGACCGACCTTTCCTGATCCGGGGGACCCCTGCCGATGTCCGCGACCTCCATCCGCATGAGCCTGCGTGTCCATCGCATCGAATGGGCGGCCGAGGGCATTCTGGCCGTCGAGCTGCGGGATCCCGCCGGTGCCGGGCTGCCCGCCTTCACCGCCGGCGCTCATGTCGACCTGATCCTGCCGAACGGCCTGACGCGGAGCTATTCGCTGGCCAATGATCCGGCCGAGCGACATCGCTATGTCCTCGGCATCGGGCTGGATCCGGCCTCGCGCGGCGGCTCGCGCTTCGTCCATCGCGACCTGCGCGTCGGCCAGAAGATCGATGTGGAGGGGCCGCGCAATCATTTCCCGCTGGAAGAGGCGGCACCATTCACGGTGCTGATCGCCGGCGGCATCGGCATCACGCCGATGGCGGCCATGGCCCAGCGGCTGAAGGCGATCGGCCGGACCTTCGCCTTTTATTATGCCGTGCGTGACCCGTCGCGCGCTGCCTTTCTGGATGTGGTGCAGCCGCTGACGCCGGATTTCCGCCTGCATGTGGATGCGGTGGCCGGTGGTCCGCTCGACATCAAGGCGATCGTCGCGGCGGCTCCCGAGGGCGCTCACTTCTATTGCTGCGGCCCGCTGCCGATGCTTGCGGCCTATGAGGCGGCGACCGCCGGCCTGCCGGTCGAGCAGGTGCATCTGGAATATTTTCAGGCCAAGCCCCAGGCGGCTGCCGTCGAGGTGCCCTTCGAGGTGGAGCTGGCGCAGTCCGGCAGGGTTCTCGTGGTGCCGCCGGGCAAGTCGATCGCCGACGTGCTGGAAGGCGCGGGCATCCGCACCGCCACCTCGTGCTGCGAGGGCATCTGCGGCTCCTGCGAGACGCGGCTCGTCTCCGGCGAACCGGACCATCGCGACAGCGTGCTGACGGCCGCCGAGAAGGCCGCCAACAAGACCCTCATGATCTGCGTGTCGCGGGCAAAGAGCGCCCGTCTCGTGCTGGATCTCTGATTTCCTTTTCCCGACGGAAGGCGTGTTCCCCCCATGAGCATCACCGGGATTGACCGCATCACCCATGGCGTCGAGGACATGGACGCCTGCCGGCGCTTCTTTCTCGACTGGGGCCTGACCCTTGTCGGCGAGGGGCCGGACGGGCTCGATTTCGAGACCCTCAATGGCTGTCAGGTGCAGATGCGCCGGGCCGATGATCCGGCGCTGCCGCCGGCCATGGAACCGGGCCCGACCCTGCGCGAAGTGGTGTGGTCGGCGGAAAGCGTGGCCGATCTCGATCGCCTGCGCCCGGTGATGGCGGCCCAGCCGGGCTTTGCGGAGAGCGACGGAACGCTGTTCTGCACCGATCCCAATGGCGTGCGCGTCGGCGTGCGGGTCAGCCGCAAGCGGGCCGTCGAGGTCACGGGGCTGCCGGCCAACACCTGGGATCAGGCCGCCCGCGTCGACGCGCCGGCCGGGTTCTATGACCGCGCCGTGCCGATCGAGGTCGGCCATGTCGTGTTCTTCACCCAGAACCTGACGGCGGCGCGCAGCTTCTACGAGGCGCTGGGCTTCGTGGAATCCGATCGCTATCCCGGCCGCGGCGCTTTCCTGCGCACGGCACCGCGGGGCGGCCACCACGACCTGTTCCTGCTGCAGCTGCCCGATGGCAAGCAGGGCCTCAACCATGTCGCCTATACCGTGCGCGACATCTACGAGGTGTTCGGCGGCGGTCTTGCCATGTCGCGTGCCGGCTGGACCACCCAGCTTGGCCCCGGCCGGCATCCGGTCTCGTCGGCCTTCTTCTGGTATTTCCAGAACCCGGCCGGGGCGCTGGTCGAATATTATGCCGACGAGGACGTGCTGACCGAGAAGTGGTTGCCGCGCGACTTCGAGCCCGGCCCGACAGTGTTTGCCGAATGGGCCGTCGCCGGTGGTCTCGATGGCAACACCCGCCGCCAGGCCGCCCCGCCGCCGGCGACACCTGCCGGCAAGGTCGGCAAGTTCCTGACCGACCGCAGCTGAACGCTGCTGCAAAAGCGGGCAGGGGGCGCGAAAAAATTGCGCCCCGGGCCGTCTTTACAAGACGGGGTGCCCGAACTTACGATTGTTTCAGATTAGAAATGTCGTTTCTGATATGAAACGTTGTCGTCGACACCGGATCGCCGCCTGACCGCAGGCGCCGGCAACCGACCGAAGGTTCGACCCCATGTCCCGTGTACGCCTTGAATTTCGCGACGTGACCAAGCGCTTTGGCGGTGGCCGTGGGGCCGCGCCGGTGACGGCGGTGGAACATCTCAACATCCAGATCCGCGATGGCGAGGTGGTCTCCCTCATCGGCCCGTCGGGTTGCGGCAAGAGCACGCTGCTCAACATGGGCTCGGGGCTGGATCCGGCCACCGAGGGCACGGTGTTCGTCGATGGCGAGGCGGTGACGAAGCCGTCCGCCCATGTGTCCTTCATGCTGCAGAAGGATCTGCTGCTGCCGTGGCGCACCATCCGGCAGAATGTGGAATTCGGGCTGGAGATCCTGCACCGTCCCCAGGCCGAGCGGGCGCACATTGCCGATGATCTTCTGGCCAAGTGCCGGCTGACGGACTTCGCCAACCATTATCCGCATCAGCTCTCCGGCGGCATGCGCCAGCGCGCGGCGATGGCGCGCACGCTGGCCGTCAATCCGGCGGTGCTTCTGATGGACGAGCCGTTCTCGGCGCTCGATGCCCAGACCAAGATGGTGCTGCAGCAGGATCTCGGCCGCACGCTGGCCGAGGCCGGCAAGACCGCACTGTTCGTCACCCATGATCTTGTGGAAGCGATTGCCCTGTCGGACCGTATTCTGGTGATGAGCAAGCGGCCGGGCACCATCATCGACGAGATCACCGTCGACATTCCCAACCGTGAGAACCCGCTGGAGCGGCGCAAGCACATGCGCGTCGGCCCCATTGTCGGGCGGCTCATGGAGCTTCTTCACATCGACGAGGCCAACGCCTGATCTTTCACCGTCCGGAACGGGAAAAGGGTTCTGCCATGCTGCTGCGCGTTCGTTCGCTTCTGGGGTCTCTCGTCGTCGCCGGCGGGCTCACCGCCGCGGCGCTCTGTGCCGGTCCGGCGGGGGCGGCGGAAGCCGTCACCTATCTGCTGCCGGCGCCGTCGTCCCTGCCCACCTTCGGGCCGTGGATGGTGGCCAAGGCCCGCGGCTACTATGATGATGAAGGTCTCGACGTGACCTTCCAGACCGCCAAGGGCGGCGTCGACGTTGCCAAGCAGGTGGGCGCCGGCAATGCGCCGGTCGGCGGCGCCATCGGCGACACCCCGATCATGGTGCGCGCCAATGGCGTGCCGGTGAAGGCGGTGGCGGTGCTCGGCGGGCGCTCGCTCACCCAGCTCGTCCTCAACAAGGACAAGGTGCCCTCGATCGAAGATATCAAGGGCAAGACCATCACGGTCATGGCCTATCAGGACACGACCTATTTCTCTCTCCTCGGCATGCTCGCCGCCCTCGGCATGACCAAGGATGACGTGGACGCCCAGGCCACCGGCCCGGTGAATACCTGGAAGCTCTTTGCCGCCGGCGAGTCTGACGCCATGGCCGCCGTGCCTGACTGGATCTTCAACGCCACCGAGCAGAATCCGGACCTGAAGATCGAAGTCATCCCCTCGGACAAATATTTCCGCTCCATGGCCCAGGCGATCATCGCCTCCGACGAGACCATCCAGAAGAACCCGGAGCTGGTGCAGAAGCTGGTCCGCGCCACCCTCAAGGGCATGAAGGCGATCATGGATGATCCGGCGGCAGCGGCTGCCGATTATGTCAAGGCCGTGCCGGCGCATGCCGGACGCGAGGCGCAGATCACCGAGATCTTCAATGCCTTCAACGACTACGTCTATCCCGGCCAGACGGTTCTGGGTGCCATGGACGAGAAGCGCCTGTCCGATCTGCAGGACTTCTATGTCTCCGAGGGCATCGTGCGCGAGAAGACCCCGGTCGAAGAGCTCTACACCAACCAGTTCGTGCAGTGAATTCCGCTGACCTCCGGCGCGTGGGGAAACAGCCCGTGCGTGCCGGCGGTCCGGTTGTCGCCCAGTTGATCCCGGACGGGATGGCGGCTGTCCCCGCGGCATCCGCTCCCCCCCGCAAGAAGGCCCGATCCCGATGAACGCCACCGCAAATGCCGAGACCCGGGTGATGGTTGCCCTCGGCTTCCTGCTGTTCCTCGTCTTTCTGGCGGCGTGGCAGTGGGGGCCGGGTCTTCTGGGCATTCCGCCCTTCATCATCCCGCCGCTGTCCAAGGTCGCGAGCGAATTCGTCTACATGCTGGAGCATGAGCATCTGCTCTACCACACCGGCATCACTGCTTATCAGGTGGTGGTCGGCTTCCTGCTCGGCATCGCGCTGGGCATCTTCTGCGGCTTCGTGCTGGGCATGTCGCCGACGGCGGAATTCGTGCTGTCGCCCTATATCCTCGCCCTGCAGATCGCGCCGAAGGTGGCCTTTGCCCCGCTGTTCGTCATCTGGTTCGGCTATTCGGTCACGCCGAAGATCCTGGTGGCGATCCTCATCGTGTTCTTTCCGGTGATGGTCAACGTGCTCTCGGCGGTGCGGGCCATCGACCCGGACATTGTGCGGCTGGCCCGGGCCTTTACGGCCAACCGGCTGCAGGTGTTCTGGAAGGTGCAGTTCCCGGCGTCGCTGCCGCCGATGTTTGCCGGTCTGCGCATCGCCGCGACGCTCGCCGTCATCGGTGTTCTGGTCGGCGAACTCGTCGGCGGCAATTCCGGCCTCGGCTATCTCCTCACCTTCGGCGAGGGCGCCGGCAACACTGCCATGGTGTTCGTCTCCATCATCATGCTCACCCTCGTCGGTCTCGTGCTCTATGGCGTGATCGTGCTCATCGAGGGGCGGGTGCTGCACTGGATGCCCTCGCGCAACCGCACGGCCTCCTGATCCCGCCGGGACCCTCATTCAGAAGAGACTGCGACTGCGATGGCTTCCGACCTTTCTCCCGCCGCCGCCGGCCCGATCACCCTTGCCGGCCGCACCATTCTGGTGACCGGTGCCGCCCGCGGCCTCGGCCGGGCCTTCGCGGAAGCGGTGGCCGCGGCCGGTGCCGCCCGGGTCATCCTCGCCGATCGTGATGCCGAAGGGGGCGCGGCGGCCGCCGCCGAACTCTCCGCCACCGGGGTGGATGCCCGCTTCCTCGCCTATGATCAGGGTGATCCCGCCTCCATCGACGCCTTCGCGGCGACGCTCGCCCGGGACTATGGCGTGATTGACGGTCTGGTGAACAACGCCGCGCTTGCCACCGGGGTCGGCGGCAAGCCGGCGACGGAAGTCGAGGTTGACCTGTTCGACCGGGTCATGGCCATCAATGTCCGCGGCCTCTGGCTGCTGACCCGGGCGCTGACGCCGCTGCTGGCGGCCTCCTCCCTTGGCGGTCGCGTCGTCAACCTCGCCTCGGACACGGCGCTGTGGGGCGCGCCCAACCTCATCGCCTATGTGGCGAGCAAGGGCGCGGTGATTTCCATGACCCGCTCGCTTGCCCGCGAGATGGGCGGGGCCGGCACCACGGTGAATGCGATTGCGCCGGGGATCGTTCTGACGGAGTCGACGGAATATGTGCCGGCGGCCCGGCATAAGCTCTATGTGGAAGGGCGGGCGCTGTCGCGGCCGCAGATGCCGGAGGATGTGACCGGCGTCGTCGTCTTCCTGCTCTCAACCCAGGCCGGCTTCATTTCCGGCCAGCTGCTTCCGGTGAATGGTGGTTTCGTCTTCAACTGATCCCCGGCCGTTCCGGCTTGATCTCGGCGCGCGTGTCCTCACTGGCCTGATCGCCGGGGAGGGCGGCGTGCCGCTCGTCTTTCTGCACGGCATCGGCTCGGCCGCGCGTTCCTTTGCCGGTGTGCTGCCGCTGGTCTCCGCCCGCCGGCAGGCGGTCGCGTGGGATGCGCCGGGCTATCAGGGCTCGGCGCCGCTTGGCTGCCGCGAGCCTGACGCCGGCTCCTATGCCCTCGTGCTGGAGCGGATGCTGGAGGCCGTCGGTATCCCCCGCATCCATCTGGTCGGCCATTCGCTCGGCGCCATCATGGCCGCCCGCTTTGCCGCCGATTATCCGGACAGGGTCGCCAGCCTCACGCTCGCCTCCGTCGCCCTCGGCCATGCCCGGCTGGAGCCGGCGCGCCGGGCCGAGCTGCTGGCGAACCGGCTGGCCGATCTCGACACCTTCGGCCCGCGGGGGCTGGCGGAAAAGCGCGGGCCGCGGCTGTGCGGCCCCCATGCCTCGCCGAAGGCCATCCGTGCGGTCATCGACACCATGGCGATGGTGACCCCCGTCGGCTATCGCGATGCCGCGCGGCTGCTCGCCGGAGCGGATACACTGGCCGATGTTGCCCGGCTGCCGGCGGATCTGCCGATGCAGGTGGTCTGGGGCGCCGAGGATGTGGTGACGCCGCCGGCGGCCAACCGGAAAGTCGTCGATGCACGTCCTGGCTGTGGCGCTGTCGAGATTGCGCGCCTCGGCCATGCCTTCTATGTGGAACAGCCGGCGGCCCTCGCCGACGCCCTTGAGTGCTTTCTTCAGGATCAGCCGTGACCGAGACACCGGACAGCCCGAAGGACCCGAAGGACAAGTACATCGTTCCGGCGCTGGCGCAGGGGCTGTCCATCCTCGCCCTGTTTTCCCGTGACCGGCCGATGTGGACGGCGCCGGAGATCGGGCAGGAGCTCGGGCTGTCGCGCACCACGGTGTTCCGGATGCTGCACACCCTGGAGGCCGCGGGCTTCATTGCCCGGCCGGAGAACGAGCGCGCCTTCCGGCTGGGGCCGGCGGTGCTCAGCCGCGGCTTCGTCTATCTCGCCTCCCTCGACATCGTCGAGCTCGCCCGGCCCGCCCTGATGGCGCTCCGCGACCGCACCGGCATGTCCACCCACATGGCCGTGCGCGACGGGCGGGAAATGCTCTATGTCGCCCGCTATCCGGCGCTGACCACGGTCAATTCCACGGTGCAGATCGGCACCCGCTTCCCGATCCACGCCACCGTCATCGGCCGGATGATGATCTGCGAGTGGAGCGAGGCCGAGCTGGCGGCGCTCTTCCCCGAGGAGACCCTGCCGGCCTTTTCCGAGCAGACCCCGAAGACCCTGTCCGAGCTGAAGACCATCCTTGCCGCCGACCGGGCGCGGGGCTTTGCCGTCAGCCAGTCCTTCTTCGAGCGCGGGGTCAGCTCGGTCGCCGCCCCCGTGCGCGATGATGGCGGCCGCATCGTCGCCACCATCAACGCCACCTCGGTGGACAATTATATCGCCCCGGCGCAGATGGCCGGGCCGATCAAGGATGCGGTGCTGGAAACGGCGGCCGAGATTTCCCGCTGGATGAGCAGCCATACCGTGGACGTGTGACCACTTCCCTCGGGTGGACATGAAAAAAGGCCGGCGTTCCGGAGGGGGCGCCGGCCTTTTTTTGTGTCGCCTGTCGGGACGGACGCGGTCGGGACCGGACGGTGCGGTTCGGGGGATCGTCCGCCCGGTCCCGGATCCGGCCGGGCGTCGCGGCCCGGCCGGAAAAAGGGGAGGGTCAGCGATAGCCGAAGAGGTGCGGCAGGAACAGGATGATCTGCGGAAACAGGATCAGCACGAACATCACCAGCGTCAGCGGCACGCAGAAGGCCCAGATTTCCCGGTTGATCTCGCGCATCGGCACCTTGGTGAGCGTCGAGAGCACGAACAGGATGAGGCCATAGGGCGGGGTGATCACCGCGATCATGAAGTTGATGATGACGATGACGCCGAAGGCGACGAGATCAATTCCCAGCGCCCGCACGGTGGGCAGCAGCACCGGCACGAACACCATCAGCATCACCGCGCCATCGAGCACTGTTCCGAGGGCGAGGAACAGCACATTGACCAGCAGCATGAACTGCAGCGGCGAGAGATCCATCGCCTGGATCCAGCGGGCGAGCGCATCGGCCAGCCCCTCGTTGACGATGGCGTAGTTGATGATGAAGGACGACACCAGCAGCATCATCACCACCGCCGACTGGCGGGAGGACTCGACGAAGATCCTGAGGAGCGCCCGGCCGTTGAGATTGCGATAGACGGTGACGCCTAGCACGATGGCCCAGAGCGCCGCCACCGAGGCCGCCTCGGTGGGGGTGAAGATGCCGCTCCAGATGCCGCCGAGCAGCACCACCGGCAGGGTCAGCGGAATGAGGGCGCCGAGGATCACCCGCATCCGCTCGCCCCGGGCGATCTCGCCGGCCTTGGGCAGGCCGCGCCGGGTGGCCATCAGGGAAATCAGCAGGCTGAGGGAGATGCCCATGAGCAGGGCGGGCACGATGCCGGCCAGAAACAGCGCGCTGACCGAGGCGCCCGAAATCACCGCATAGAGCACCAGCGGGATGGAGGGCGGCATGATCGGGCCGATGAGGGAGGCGCCGGCCGCAACCGACACGGCGAGGCCGCCCGGATACTGCCCCTGCTGGCGCATCATGCGGATGGCCACCATGCCCGGCCCCGAAGCCTCGGAGACGGCGCTGCCGGTCATGGAGGACATGGCCACATTCATCAGCACGGTGATGTGG
The DNA here is from genome assembly GCA_050689115.1 of Segnochrobactraceae bacterium EtOH-i3. Lineage (GTDB taxonomy): Bacteria > Pseudomonadota > Alphaproteobacteria > Rhizobiales > Segnochrobactraceae > JBBSSF01. Next base: position 210,970 of record JBOGCN010000004.1, read on the forward strand.
CCATGGCCGCCGCGCAGCCGCCCGACCAGCAGATTGGCCGCCGACCACAGACGTTCCGAGATCGTCGCGGCATTCATCACGTTGGCCGCCAGAATGAACATCGGCACGGCCAGCATGGTGCTCATGCCCATCATGTTGTTCATGGTCTGGTCAACGAGCAGGCCGATGTCCTGATGGCTGGACCAGAGATAGACGAGGCCCGCCCCGAACATGGTCAGCACCACGGGCACCCGCAGCGCCGCGCCGACGATGAAGGCAAGGCAGAGAAGGATCAGAGGGGTGGTCATGGGTCACTCGATCCCCGAGGAGGTGCCGGCGCTTTCCACATGGGTCCGCCAGTGCCGGCCGAGATAGTCGACCAGCTCCGCCAAAAGACGCACGATCACGGCCGCCATGTAGATGAGGAAGCAGAAATAGACGGCGTCGAGCCTGAGTTCGAGCACGTCCGTGCGTTCCCGCCACAGGAACAGCACATAATCGAGCAGATAGGGGAACGCCGCAAGAAAGATCAGCGCGAAGATCAGCCGGCCGAGAATGCCCAGAACCCGCCGCAGCGGTGGCGCCACGGCTTCCCACAGCACATCGAAGGCGACATGATCACCGGAGCGGATGACAAAGGCGTCCGTCAGGAAGGTGCACCACATGAGCAGCAGCATCTGCACCTCGGTGCCCCACAGAAGCGGCGCGTGGAACAGATAGCGCATCGCGATGCCGGCGATCGACACCAGGAAGATCGCCGCGAACATCAGCCCGGAGAGGATTTCGGACACCTGCCGCACCCTGGCGACGGTGCGGGCAACACGACCGGTCATGGCGGTCTCATTCCCTCAGAAATGGTGCCGGCCCGGAAGGGGCCCGGCCGGGGGCGGCCTCCGCGCCGGCCGCGCCATCCGCGGGGGCTGGCACGACCGGCTGGCAGCGGGGATCAGTTGGTCGCGTCGATCTTTTCCTTGAGGCCGGCCTGCCACTTCTTGTCGTAGCCTTCCTCGCTGTAGAGCTTGGCGGCATTGGCGCGGAAGGGGGCGAGATCCGGCTTCGAGACGGTGATGCCGGCCTTCTCGAAGGCCGCAAGCGCCGCCTTCTCGTCGGCAAGGGTGCGGGCGGCCTCGGTGGCGGCGGCTTCCTTCGCCGCGGCCTTCAGGGTCGCCTGCTGCTCGGGCGTCAGCTTCTCGAACACCGGCTTGGCAATGGCGAAGAACACCGGCTGCACCGTGTGGTCGGTCAGCACCATTTCCTTGGTGACTTCATCGAACTTCCAGTCCCGGGTGAGGTTGGCCGGGTTGTCCTGTCCGTCGATGGCGCCGGTCTGGAGGGCCAGATAGACCTCCGTGATCGGCATCGCCACCGGGGTGACGCCCATGGCGCGGGCCAGCGTCTGGAAGGCCGGGCCGGGCGGCATGCGCAGCTTCACGCCGGAGAAGTCCTCCGGGGTCTTCACATTTTTCACCGCGCGCAGGCCCACTTCCCGGGTGCCGAGATAGCCGGTGGCGAGGATCACAACGTCCATCTTGTCGGCGACCTTGCCGGCAAATTCCTCGCCGATGGGGCCGTTGAACACCGCCAGCATGTGCTCGGGATCGCGGAAGACATAGCCGGCGCTGAACACGCCATATTCCGGCAGCTGGGACTCGATCTCGAAGGTGACCGGCGAGGCCATTTCCAGATTGCCGCGCTGCATGGCCGACAGCTCCGTGCCCTGCCGGAACAGGCTGGAGGCCGGATGCACGGAGATGGAAACTTCGCCCGGATAGGCCGCTTCCATCTTCTCCTTGATCTGGCGGAAGGCATCCGTCAGCGGCGACTGCTCGGGGGCGGCGGTGGAGATGCGGATGTCGGTCTTGGCAAAGGCCGGCAGGGCAACGGCGGAGACGCTGGCAAGCAGCGCAAGCGACAGGAGGGCGCGGCGGAGGGTCATGGGCTGGTCCCTTGAGGAGCTGATCCGGGCGGGGCGGAGAGACGCCCGCAGGCAGGAGAGGATGCCCGCGGGAGAGGGAGGGCCGCCCGGGGACAGGTCCCGGGCGGGGCTGTCGGTCCGGGGCGGCGATCAGGCCGGGGCGGCGCAGCCCAGCTCGGCGATCGCGGAAATCTCGATGCGCATGCCCGGCGCCACCAGTCCGGCGACGATGAGGGAGGCGCGGTTGGGATAAGGCGGGGCAAAGAAGCGCCGGTAGACCGCATCGACCGGGGCCATGTCGGCGCCATCGACGAGGAAGATCTGCAGCTGGACGAAATCCCCTGCCGTGCCGCCGGCCGCCTCCACCGAGGCGATCATGTTCTGCAGCGTCAGCTCGGCCTGCCGGGTGATGTCGCCCTCAAGGATGGAGCCATCGGGCAGCACGGGGCCATGGGTGGTGTAGAGGGTGCCGCGGGCGCGGATGGCCCAGGAGAAGGGCTGGCCGGGTACCGGCAGGCCGCAGTCGATCTCTTCCTTCAAGGGGGCGGTCCTCCGCATTGCGTTCAGAACGGCGTACCAGTCATGGCCGGGGTCACTCAGCGCCAGATGGGTGCCGAAATGGTCGGCGTCATAGACCCGAAAGCGGGCATCGGCGCCGGCAGCGGTCAGGATCGCCCGGGCCTCCTCGTTGGAGCGGCGCACCCGCTCGCTGTCGCGCAGCCCCCACGAGAAGAACAGCGGCGCGCGGGCACCGCGGATGAAGCCGAGGGGGCTGGCCGCCTTGTCATCGGCCGGATCCGCCAGCACCATCTCGTAGACGCGGGCCTCCAGACTGCCCGGCGCCGGATCATCCTGATGCAGGTCAAGGATGGCGCTGACCGGACAGCAGCCGGCAATTGCCGCCGGCGGCAGGCCGCGGGCGGCGCACAGCTCCGGCTTCAGCCCGATCATCGCCGCCAGATGGCCGCCGGCGGAGTGGCCGGCAATGAACAGCCGGTCCGGATTGCCGCCGAACGACGCCACGATCCCGCGTGCGGCCGCCACGGCATCGACGGCATCCTCCAGAAACACCGGAAAGCGCACGCTGGGGGCGAGGCGGTGGGTGGGGGCGACGAGGATCATGCCGGCGGCCGTCACCGCCGGTGCCATCAGCCCCACCCATTCCTTGTAGCCATTGGTCCAGCCGCCGCCATGGAAGAACACCAACACATCGCGCGGTGTCTCCGACGGCCGGTCCGGCGTGAAGATGTCCAGCCGCTGCCAGTCGCCGGGGCCGAAGCGCAGGTCGCGATGCTCCAGAACCCCGGGCCAGCTGCCCCGGGACGCGGCGAGAGCGGCCGCCGAATAGGCCTCGGCTGCCGGAAAGGGCAGGGGCGGCTGCGGGGCGAGGGAAAAGTCCACCATCGACAAGGGCTTCTTCGCACAGGTCCGCCCCCGCGGAAACGGCATTCCGCGGCATCGGACGGACCGGACAGACGGATCCCGCACCGGACGCGGTTCGACGGGGGGACGTGCCGAGGGGCACGTTGCCGGCGGTCCGGAACGGGAGGAGGGCGCAGATTTCGGGAAGGGTCCCGGCCAGTCGCCGGAAGCGGTCCGGCCGGGAGGGAAGCGGTGCGGACACCCGGGGGCATCCGTGGATACACGAATGCTAGAGCCGGCTCAGGATCGGGTCAACTCTTTTTCCAACTCCAAAATGATTTTGGAAAATCCGTCCGGATTGGATCATTGACAACCTGACGGCGCCTCCCCCAAGGTGCCGGGCGATGACACAGGACGACACTCCCGACCTCCCGGCGTCGGGCCGCACGCTTGCCGAGGCGGCTTATGGGGCGCTGAAAGCCGATATTCTGAGCGGCGCGCTGCTGCCGGGCGCCGCCTTGCTGACGCGCGAGCTGATGGCGCGCTATGGCTGCGGGGTCAGTCCCTTGCGCGAGGCGCTGGCGCGGCTGGTGGCGGAAGGAATGTTGGAGGCCTCCAGCCATCGCGGCGTGCGCGTGCCCCTGCCGACGCTTGCCGATCTGGATGACATCTACCGCATCCGCATTGCCCTGGAGCGCGAGGCGGTGACGCTGGCCATGGCCCATGGCGATGATCGCTGGGAGGCCGGCATCGTCGCCAGCCTGCATCGGCTGGAGCGCGCGCCGCTGCCGGAAAAGTCCGGCGGGTCGTTGCGGGACTGGGAAGCCCGGCACCGGGCCTTTCACGCCAGCCTGATTGCGGCCGCCCCCGCGCCGCGGCTGCTGCGCCTCATCGACCAGATGGTGGATCAGTCCGAGCGCTATCGCGCGCTGCGTCTCGGCCATTTCGCGCCGGACAAGGTGGATGGCTTCGTCGCCGAACACCGGGACCTGACCAATGCCGTGATCGACCGCCGGCCGGACGCCGCCGACCTGCTGGCCGGGCATCTGGAGGGCAGCCGCGCCTTCGTTGCCGGCCTTCTGGCCCGCGCCGGGCAGGAGCCCCGGGCGGTGGCGCTCTGATACCAGACACGCAAGTGCTGACCGCACCTTGGCGCCTGAAGAACTACAGATTTCCAATATGTACCAAGGACATGGGAAATCTGCATCGGAATACCAAAGAGTCCCTTTCAGGGATCTTTGGGATGAGCCGAAGCGGGGGCCGGGGATACTGGACTTGGGAAACCGGAACCTGGGAAAAACGGGAATGGACGATCGCGTGGCCGAAGTGCCGGTCTGTGGAGAGCCGGCCTGTCTGGTGCTGACGGCCTCGCACCGCGGCGCCGCCACCCGCATGGGGGTGGCGATTGCCGGCCACCTCGGCGCCCTCGGACTGCCGGCCCGCGCTGTCGCCATGGACGCGGCGCCGCCGGACGCGGTTGCTGCCGCGCCGGCGCTGGTGTTCTGCACCTCCACCTTCGGCTCCGGCGGCGTGCCGCCTCAGGCCGAGGGACTGCTGGCCGCGATCGAAGCCGGCGCACTGGCCCTTGCCGGCCGGCCGGTGGCCGTGGTCGGCCTCGGCGATTCCAGCTTCCGCGACACCTATAATGGCGGCAGCCGACGCTTCGCGGCGGCGCTTGAGGCGTCTGGTGCCCGGATCATCGCGCCGCTGCTGCTGGTGGATGCCTCCGCCCCGCATCTGCGGCCCGATATTGCCGGCTGGGCGGCCGGGCTGGCGCAAGCCCTTGCCGCCCGCGCCTGAGCGGCGGGTTTCACAGCATCGACGGATCCGCGTGATAGATCGGCTTCTTCGGTGCCGTCGCGGCCTTGGCGGGGGCGGGCTTCACCGGTGCGCCTTGCGTGTCGAGCCGGCAGAGCAGGCTGCGCAGTTCCGTCTCGTCGAGATCGACGACGAAGCCGTCGCGGTCGCTGTCATAGTGCAGCAGCGACCAGGGCAGGGGGGCGTGATCGGCGCCGAAGCCGAGGAAGCCGCCGAGGCTGAGCACCGCATAGGCGACGATGCCGGTTTCCTTGCCGATCATCACCCGGTCGATGGTGCCGAGCAGCGTCCCGTCGGGGCGATAGACGGCGGTTCCCTCCACCCGGTCGCTGCCGATGAGCGCGCGGGGGTCGCGGTCGTGTCTCATCTGGCTGGTCATGATGCATCTCCCTGATGGATCGGTTGGGTCCGGCCCTCATTGCGTGGCGGTGCCGGTATCAGCTGGGAGTATAGCGCGCATCGGCCCGTCCGGGTTCCCGCCAGCCCGTCCGGGTGTGCCGATCGCACGCTATCGCCGAACTCTGCTCGGGGTTGCAGGCCGGAGGGCGCCCGGATCTTGATCGCGGCCGGTATCTGCCCGATATGACGGGGGTCTCCGTCCCCGGCCGGGTTCATGGGAAACGGCGGGGGGCGGTGCGGCTCATTTTCTAGTCTCCGGAGCGCACAGCTGATGTCGACCGATAGCATCGAGAAGCCCGCCGGCGAGACCCGCGCCTTTGAGGCGGATGTCTCGCGCCTTCTGCATTTGATGGTGCATTCCGTCTATTCCAGCCGGGATGTCTTCCTGCGCGAGCTCGTCTCTAATGCGGCGGATGCCTGCGAGAAGCTGCGTACCCTCGCCCTCACCGACGAGAGCCTGCTATCAGGCGATCCCGTCTTCCGGATCCGCATCGATGCCGACAAGGACGCCGGCACGCTGGCCATTTCCGACACCGGCATCGGCATGAGCCGGGAAGAGCTGGTCGCCAATCTCGGCACCATCGCTCGCTCGGGCACCCGCGCCTTTCTGGAGGCGCTGGAGAACCGCGAGGCCGGCAGCGCGCTGATCGGCCAGTTCGGCGTCGGCTTCTATTCCGCCTTCATGGTGGCCGACAGCGTCACCGTCATCTCCCGCCGCGCCGGCTCCGACGCGGCATGGGCGTGGACCTCCGATGGCTCCGGCTCCTACACCATCGCCCCCGTCGATCCGGCCGAGGCGCCGGCCCGCGGCACCCGGGTTCTGCTCACCCTCAAGGACGACGCGAAGGACTTCGCCGAGGCCGAGACCATCGAGCGCGTGGTGCGCCAGTATGCGGCCCATGTGCCGGTGCCGATCGATCTCGCGGTTTCCGGCGAGGAGCCGCGCCAGCTGGTCGATGGCTCGGCCCTGTGGCTGAAGTCGAAGAGCGACGTCACGCCCGAGGAATATCGCGAGTTCTACGGTCTCGTCTCCGGTGGCTGGGACGAGCCGGCGCTGACGCTGCATTATCGCGCCGAAGGGCGGCAGGAATATTCGGTGCTGGCCTTCGTGCCGTCCATGAAGCCGTTCGATCTGTTCGATCCGGACCGCAAGGGGCGGGTGAAGCTCTATGTGCGGCGGATGTTCATCACCGACGATGCCAACCTCCTGCCGTCGTGGCTGCGCTTTGTCCGCGGCGTCGTGGATTCCGAGGATCTGCCCCTCAATCTGTCGCGCGAGATGCTGCAGTCGAACCCGCTGATCGAGGCGATCAACAAGGGGCTGACCGGCCGTCTCCTGACCGAACTCGGCAAGCTCGCCGAGAACGACGCCGAGGCCTACCTGAAGATCTGGGAAAATTTCGGCCCGGTGATGAAGGAAGGGCTTTATGAGGCGCCGGACCGGCGCGATGCCCTCTTCAATCTTGCCCGCTTCCGCACCACTGCCGGCGATGGCTGGCGCTCCCTGAAGGACGTGCTGGAAGCCTTCCGCGACAACCAGACCGCGTTCTATTTCCTGACCGGCGACACTCTCGACACCCTGAAGGCCGCGCCGCAGCTGGAAGGCTTCCGCGCCCGCCGGGTGGAGGTGCTGCTGCTCGCCGATCCCGTCGATGCCTTCTGGGTGCAGACGGCCTTGGGCTATGAGGGCAAGCCGTTCAAGTCTGTCACCCAAGGGGCGGCGGATCTGGAGCTGATCGCCCGGGTGGATGATGAGGCGAGCGCCCCCGAGGCCCCGCCGGCGGAACTGGCCGCGCTGGTGACGGCGCTGAAGGAGAAGCTGGGCGCCGCCGTCAGCGACGTCAGGGCGTCGGGCCGTCTGGCCGAGAGCCCGGTGTGCCTCGTCGCCCCGGATTTCGGCCCCGACCGCCAGTTCGAGCGCCTCATGAGCCGCGGCCGCCCGGGTGCAGGCGCCGGCTCCGCCCCCATCCTGGAGCTGAACCCCCGCCACGCCCTCATCCGCGCACTGGGCGAGAAGGCCGTTGCCGGCAACGCCGACGTGCTGGATGATGCGGCGGTGCTTCTGCTGGGGCAGGCGCGGATCCTAGACGGCGAGGCCCCGACGGACCCGGCCGGCTTCGCGAAGAGCTTGTCGCGGTTGATGGCGGGGGCGTTGTCGGTGGGGTGATTTGAGGGAGGCTCTGCCCCGCTTATGGGGCAGAGCTTTTAGTTCAGGTTTATGGGGTTATATTTATTTATTATTTCGTCTATGCTATCAATTATTGGCTTAAATCCGGAGAAGTCTATAGAGCTCGCATTCTTTTTTACGACATGCTCGGCAAAAAGCGCTTTCGAGTAATTTTTTTTGGTATCTAACGTCTTGTCGTCGGGGTTAAATGTTTTTCCATTTAATTTTTCAGCTAATACTTTTTTATCAAACATATCTTCAATCATGCTGCTCGATGATCCAGGGGGGAGTGGGGTAGGTATTACATAAATATTTTTAGTAACATGATAATAGATTTCTTTTCCAGTAATTTGTGCTCCAGTTTTTTTTGAAATTGCAGCAAACACTGCCTTTGATCCTTGGTCATTGTCCACTATTATTATTAATGGATTTGATAATATTGCTCCCCTCAATTCTTTTATTCTATTATCGTAGTCGTATATAAGACCCGATATGTCTCCTGTTCCTCCGTTTAATCTCTGGACGACATTGGTTGTTTTTGTGTATTTAAAGAAATTAAATCTCGTATTTATCGGTTTTGACGTTGAGTGTAGGTTTGGATAGCTTGATTTTAGTGCATTTAATGCGCATTTTATGTATATGTTGTCTGTTTTTCCTTCACATATTATAGTTACTTTTTCTTTTGAAGCGAAGTGTATGTAATCAAGAAATTTTCTGTATGTCTTTATATGGCTTGGGTCTTCTGTTATTTTGTCAGATCGAACCAGTTTCTTGTTGTAATTTTTCACATGAAAGATATGTGATAACATCCCTCGTATTTGATTGCTTGTGATCTGGATATCTTTAGGCGTGCTCGTAATAAAAGGTGTTTTCCCTTTTACTATATAATCGCAGGCGGATCTGACAAATTTTATATATATTCGAAATATTTACTTTTTCATTTACAACTATGCCAGTCACACTTTGTTGCGATCTGCAGTAAAGCATTCTGGTCTTCTTGTTATTTATCTTGAAGCGACTATGGTGAATGATTTTCTCAAGTTCGCTTCCTGCTGACCATTTTGTGTGGTTATTGGGAGGTGAGGGAAATCCAATGGCTGTCGGAAATTCTTTTTTATTTGTTGATAGAGTGATATCATCAGCGTAGCGTGAGTATGTGCATCGATAATTTCGAGCCAAACTCGCAATACGAATATCCAGAATAGATCCAATTAAATTAGATATTACAGGTGACGTTGGCGCGCCTTGGGGTAGTTCATTCTTGTGGCACGAAATTTGAGCAATTATTGTGGCTACGGTTTCGTTCAAACAAAAATACTTGTTTTTTATAAAATATCCGCGCACTCGCCCAAAATTAATATTTTTAAAAAAATCCTCTAAATCTATATTAAAAACCCATTTCTTGTTAGTGTGCTTGCTTGCATTCGAGCATATTGAGTACTTTCTAACAAATCCATGTGACAACTTATTTTTTTCGCCGACGCCATTCAAAACGTCAATTTCTTTCAGGCAATTGTTTAATAATTTCGTTAAGCGGCGTTGTAATTCTTTTAGTTTTGGTATGGGGCTGTTTATGGTGCGAACCCCGCCGCCTTTCTTTTTAATGTCGAAGCTGAAATACTTACCGGTTTCCGGAATGCCATAAATGATATATGCCAATGTCTTTGGCTTATAGCCAAGCAAGTGGGCAAAAGAAGGAAGATTAGTGGCGGATTTTAATTTATCTATTTGACTTGTCATATTAAAAAAGAGGTTTGTGGATACTCATTTGCATTGATTGATTGTCATGAAAATGCAGGATGATTGATAGGCAATTACCCCTAGCATTGATTTCACCCGCTACGAATACATAGCGGAACGATCTATCCACAAACCCGCCCTCAGAATAAAGGTAACTCTAACCAGATGCAATAGTTCTATCCAAAGTGCATTCTGAAGCTGCGGGTAGCGGTTGACGGGGATGCGCATGAAAACCTCTCCGGGAACATTATAATCCGCCGCTCGCGCCCGATCCAGCCGCCCGGCCCCATCCCCATCCCCCTCCGCATTCCCCCCGATCCCCGCCCGGCTTGACGCCCCCGCGGCGTGCCGCTAACCCTTCTCGGAACCATTTGCAGGATCGGCGCCCTCTGGCCTCCGGGCGTCCGCCGGTCCGCGTCTGTTCCGGAGGCTGCCGCCGATGTCCGTTGCGCTTGAAGCGTCCGATCTTTCGGCCGGGGCAGGGGGGCGCAAGGGGGCGGTGCCGGTCGGGTGGATTGCCGTCGTCGGCGCCATCGCCATTCTGGCGGCGCTGCCGGTGCTGTCGCTGTTCTGGCTGGCGGCCACGCCGGCGCTGGATGTCTGGACCCATCTCATCACCACGGTGCTGCCCGGCTCGGTGATGACGACGGTGGCGCTGCTGATCGGCGTTGGCGTGTGCACGGCGGTCATCGGCGTGCTCTCAGCCTGGGCCGTCACCATGACGCGCTTTCCCGGGCGGGATCTGGTGTCGTGGCTGCTCCTGCTGCCGCTCGCCGTCCCCACCTATGTCGCCGCCTACACCTATGCCGAAGTGCTGGATTATTCCGGCCCGGTGCAGACTTTCGTCCGCCTCGTGGCCGGGGCGACCAGTGCCCGCGACTACTGGTTCCCCTCCATCCATTCCACCGGCGGGGCGATCGTTATCCTGAGCTTCGTGCTCTACCCTTATGTCTATCTGACGACGCGGGCGACCTTCCTGATGCAGTCGGCCTGTGCGCTGGAAGTCTCGCGCACGCTGGGGGCCGGGCCGCTCTCCACTTTCTTCAGGGTGGCGCTGCCCTTGGCGCGGCCGGCCATCGTCGTCGGCATGACGCTCTCCATGATGGAGTGCCTGAACGACATCGGCGCCGTGCAATATCTGGGGGTGCGCACCCTCACGGTCTCCATCTACGAGACCTGGCTCAACCGCGGCAGCCTTGCCGGCGCCGCCCAGATTGCCGTGGCGATGCTCGGCTTCGTCGTGCTTTTGCTGGTGATCGAGCGCCACGCCCGCCGGCACCAGCGCTTCTTCGAGACCGCCACCCGCTGCCGCCCCCTGCCGCGGGCGGGGCTGACCGGCTGGCGCGGGCTGGCGCTGTTCTGCGTGCTCCTCGTGCCCGTGGCGCTGGGCTTCGGCGTGCCGGCCTGGGTGCTCGGCCGCTCGGCGCTCAAGCGGCTGGAGACGCTCGCCGATCCCGCCTTCCTCATGGCGGTGCGCAACACTCTGGTGCTGGCCGGGATCGCCGCGGTCGTCACCGTCGGCCTCGGCTCGGTGATCGCCTATGGCGAGCGCGTGTCGCGCTCCGGCGTGGTGAAGGCCTTCGCCCGGCTGGCGTCTGCCGGCTATGCCGTGCCCGCAACTGTGCTGGCGATCGGCATCCTCATGCCCGTGGCGGCGCTCGACAATGCGATCGCCAACAGCGTGCGCGCTGTCACCGGCCTGTCCATCGGCCTCGTGCTCTCCGGTTCCGGCGCGGCGCTCATCTATGCCTATGCCACGCGCTTCCTCACCATCGGCTATGGCACCGTGGAAGCCGGCCTCGGCCGCATCAGCCCGCATCTGGACATGGCCGCCCGCACGCTGGGCCGCGGCCCCGCCCGGGCGCTTCTGGAAGTGCAGGTGCCCCTTGTCCGCCCGGCGATGCTGACGGCGGCGCTCCTCGTCTTCGTCGACGTGATGAAGGAGCTGCCGGCCACCATCCTGCTGCGGCCGTTCAATTTCGAGACCCTGGCGACCACCGTCTACAATGCCGCCTCCCAGGAGATGTTCGAGGACAGCGCGATTGCCGCGCTCGCCATCGTCGTGGTCGGCCTGCTGCCGGTGATCCTGCTCGCCCGCACCTCCGGCGAAAGCTTCCGCGACCGCCGCTCGGTGCGGACCGAGGAGGGGTGAGGCCGGAGTTCACGAAACTGTGTGTGGGTGACCAGAGGCGCCGCGCCGGTCCGCGCGGCGCCTTTCGCGTGTCCGGCGGCCGGACAGGGAGGAGTTTCGTGTCCTGATCGGTCAAGTCTGTCGGCGGAATTGCGGGTGCCCTGCGGGCCGGTCAACGGTCGGGTTGCTCCGCCGATGTCGCCTGGTCTGTCATCGTCCAGTTGAGACAAGCGGCTCCTGAAGGCCCGCGCGCCGGATCTTCTCGCGGGAGGGCTTAACAGAGCTGCGAAATTCCTTGCTCCGGACGGCGCTATTTCCACAGGGTCTGGTGGAAGAGTTTTTCCGGGAGCTATTATTTTGCACGCTCAAGGTGTGTCATCGACGACGGGACGGCGTTTGGATTTCAAAGGCGGCCTTTGTATTTGCGCTAGGTCAAAAGAGAAATTTGCGCAGGCTCGTATATCTCGACTCGTGAATGCAACGAGGCCGAGGAAAAGATGGGACGCGTGAAACTTGCCCTCCTGGCCGGAGCTGCCCTGTTCGTCGGGGCGCTCGGGGTTGCCTGGTCGACGCCTTTCTGGTTCGCCCCGAAGGATACGACGACAAAGGTCGACATCTCCGATCCCGCCCTGATCGCACAGGGCGAATATGTGGCCAAGGCCGGCGACTGCGTTGCCTGCCACACCGCGCCGGGGGGCGCGGCGTTTGCCGGTGGTCTGGGCATGCAGACCCCGATGGGCACCATCTATTCCACCAACATCACCCCCGATGCGAAGACCGGCATCGGCAGCTATGACTATGGTGATTTCGAGCGCGCCGTGCGCCGGGGCATGCGGCCGGATGGCGTGCACCTCTATCCGGCCATGCCCTATGTCTCCTACCAGATCGTCTCCGATGACGACGTGAAGGCGCTCTATGCCTACTTCATGTCCGGCGTGAAGCCGGTGGAGAAGGCCAACCAGCCCACCACCATGCCCTGGCCGCTGGACATGCGCTGGCCGCTGGCGTGGTGGCAGCTGCTGTTCGCCCAGCCGCGCCAGTTCGCGGCCGCTCCCGGGGCCGACGCCCGGATCGTGCGCGGCGCCTATCTGGTGGAGGGCCTCGCCCATTGCGGCGCCTGCCACACCCCGCGCGGCCTCGCCTATGAGGAAAAGGCGCTGGCCAACGATCCGGCCGGCAACTTCCTCTCCGGCTCGGTGCTGGAGGGCTGGTATGCCAAGAACCTGCGCGGCGAGCGCACGGGTCTCGCCAGCTGGAACGAGGCAGATCTCGCGGCTTTCCTGAAGACCGGCCGCAACGCCCACACCGCCGCCTTCGGCTCCATGACCGATGTGGTTGCCCATTCGCTGCAGCACCTCAGCGACGACGACATCACGGCGATTGCCGTCTATCTGAAATCGGCCCTGCCGGCGCGGCCGGGCCATCCGGCGGAGTGGGTGCCGGGGCCGGACACCACCACGGCGGCGCTGAACGCCGGCGACTACAGCGTGACGGGATCGCTCGCCTATTCGGCCAACTGCGCGCTCTGCCATCGCAATGATGGCCTGGGCGCGCCGGAGATCTATCCGGCGCTGAAGGGCAACTCGATGGTGATTGCCGATGATCCCAGTTCGCTCATCCAGGTGACGCTGGCCGGCGGCGAGATGCCGAAGACGCCGGCCCACCGCATGGCCTTCACCATGCCGGCTTTCGGCGGCCTGACCAATGATCAGGTGGCGGAGATCCTCACCTTCATCCGCAACGCCTGGGGCAATGAAGCCAGCGCCGTGACGCTGGCCGATGTGGCGCGGATGCGCGCCGAGATCGCCCGCAAGCCCGTCCACTATGTTCCGGAGGCAACCCAATGAGCCGCTCGCTGCTTCTGGCCGGTGGGGCCGTCGTCGTGGTGGCCGCGGTGGGTATCGGGGCCGCAGCCCTTCTGCGTCCACCGACCCTCAATGCGCCGCCACCGGAAGACTATCCGGTGGTGAACGCCGAAAAGCAGGTCGTCGGCCACTATTCGGTGCCGGACGACGCGACCATCCTCGCCGAGCCCAATGCCGAGCAGATCCTGTTCGGTCGCCGTCTTCTCAACGAGACGGCACGGCTGCTGCCGGCCAATGTGGGCGACGGCCTCAACTGCAATTCCTGCCACATGAGCGACGGCAAGATCCCCGAGGGCAACCCCTATATCAACACGGTGAACTTCTACCCGCACGAGATGCCGCGCGCGGGCAAGGAGGTGACCCTTGTCATGCGCATCAATGGCTGCTTCCAGCGCTCCATGAACGGCAAGCCGCTGAAGCCGGACAGCGCGGAAATGCAGGCGATGATTGCCTACATGACCTGGCTGAAGGGCGATGTGGCCAAGGCGGACCGGGTGGACATCCTGAACGCTGCGCCGATCGACACGAAACTGGTGCCGGATCCGGCCAATGGCGCGGTGATCTACGCCGCCCGCTGCGCCTCCTGCCATGGCGATCAGGGCGAGGGCATGAAGGATGCGGCCGGCAACTTCATCTTCCCGCCGCTGTGGGGGGACGAGTCCTTCAACATCGGCGCCGGCATGGCCCGCACCTACAAGGCGGCCGCCTTCGTCAAGGCGGCGATGCCGCCGGCCATGAACCTGAAGGCGCCTCTTGGCGCCGGCGGGGTGCTGACGGATCAGGAAGCGGTGGATGTGGCCGAGTTCTTCACCCACATGCCGCGCCCGGATTTCGCCGGCAAGGTGAACGACTGGCCGAATGGCAACAAGCCCAAGGACGCGCGCTACTGAGGCTTTCCTGTCCGGGGTTCAAGACGACATGCGGGGCGTCGCCATCAGGGCGGCGCCCCGTTTTCGTGTGGCGGGCGGGCATCACCCCCGCCCGAACAGGCGCTCGATGTCGGTGAGCTTCAGTTCCACGAAGGTGGGGCGGCCGTGGTTGCAGGTGCCGGAGTTCGGCGTCGCCTCCATGTCGCGCAAGAGCGCGTCCATTTCCTCCGGCTTCAGGCGGCGGCCGGCGCGCACCGAGCCGTGACAGGCCATGGTGGCCGCCACCAGCGACAGCTTTTCCTCCAGCCGGGTGGACTTGTCCCATTCCGCCAGATCGTCGGCGAGATCGTGAACGAAGGCCGGAATGTTCAGCCGCGGCAGCGCCGCCGGCACGGCGCGCACCGCAATCGCCCCGGGGCCGAAGCCATCCACCGACAGGCCGAAAGTTTCCAGTTCGTCGGCGTGGGCCAGGATGCGGTCGCGGTCATCGGCGGAGACGTCGACGATTTCCGGCACCAGCAGCGCCTGGGAGGGCACGGTGCGGTCGGCCAGCGCGGTCTTCAGCCGCTCATAGACGAGGCGCTCGTGGGCGGCGTGCTGGTCGATGATGACGAGGCCGTCCCGGGTCTGGGCGATGATGTAGGTCTCGTGCAGCTGGGCGCGGGCCGCCCCCAGCGGCCGGTCGATGCGGTCGGCAGGCAGGGGGGCCGCATCGGCCCGAGTGTCGGCGGAGGGGCGGGCGATCTCGTCGGAGAGCGCCGGCTCGGCCGAGGCGGCTGCGGCGTCCGGGCTGTCCTCGTGAAAGCCGGCGTCGGGATAGGCGGAGGTGGCGCTGCCGGGGGCTGCCGGCGTGGCGGCCGGGCGGGGCGTGGCGGCGCCCAGATCCAGCGGCCGCTGGGCCGAGGCGCGCCAGTCCACCGGCGCCGACGGTCGTGGCGTCGTCGGCGTGAAGGACGGGCGGAAGGCGGCGAGCCCGGCGCGGGCCATGGGGGTGGCCGATTTCAGCCCGGCTTTCGTCAGCGCCTCGCGGATGGCGCCGATGAGCAGGCCGCGCACCAGCTGGCTGTCGCGGAAGCGCACATCGGCCTTGGCCGGATGGACGTTCACGTCAACTTCCTGCGGGTCGATGTCGATGAACAGGGCGACGACCGGATTGCGGTCATGGGCCATCACGTCGGCATAGGCGCCGCGCAGCGCGCCGAGCAGCAGCTTGTCGCGCACCGGCCGACCGTTGACAAACAGGAACTGGCCGAGGCTGTTGGCGCGCGAAAAGCTCGGCCGGCCGGCAAGTCCGGCCAGATGCACGCCTTCGCGCTCGGCGTCGATCTCGACGGAATTCTCGACGAACTCCCGGCCGATGACATCGCCGATACGCCCGGTCAGGCTGTCGCGCTTCTCCAGCGTCAGGGCGGTGCGGTCGGCACCGGCGAGTGAAAAGCGGATGCCGGGATGGGCCAGCGCCAGCCGGCGCACCACATCGGTGATGGCAGTGGATTCGGCCCGTTCGCTCTTCAGGAATTTCAGCCGCGCCGGGGTGGAGAAGAACAGGTCGCGCACTTCGATGCGGGTGCCGGCGGGCAGCGCTGCCGGGCGTGGCTCGGTGCGCGCGCCGCCATCAACGGCGATTTCCCATGCTTCGCCGCTGCCGGCCGCCCGCGAGGCGATGGCCAGCCGCGAGACGGCGCCGATGGAGGCCAGCGCCTCGCCGCGAAAGCCCAGGGTGTCGATGGCGGAGAGGTCGTTGTCGGGGATCTTTGAGGTGCAGTGCCGCTCCACCGACAGGGCGAGGTCGGCCCGGTCCATGCCGCAGCCATCATCGGTGATGCGCATCAGCGTCTTGCCGCCGCCGGCGGTGACAATCTCGATGCGGCCGGCGCCGGCGTCGATGGCGTTTTCCACCAGTTCCTTGATGACGCTCGCCGGCCGCTCGATCACCTCGCCGGCGGCGATGCGGTTGATCACGGTCTCGTCGAGCTGGCGGACGGACATTGCGGCAGAGGCTCCCTTCAGCCCAGCCGCGGGGAATCGCGACCGGCGCCGGATCGGGGCGATCCGGGGGCGGCACTCTAGCGCGATCGGTCCCGCCGGGCATCCCCGGGACGGAACGTGCCGGCGGTCGGGAGGCTTCAGCCGGTGCGGCGGGTATCCACGCGGCGGCCGAAGCGGCTGCCAGCGGCGGACGGCCAGCCGGCGCGCACCCCGAAGGGCGAGGCGTGCCGGCGCTGGGCCGGCGGCGCCATGGCGACCGTGAGGCGACGGGCGCCGTGATCGCCGCAGAAGCGTTCGGACACGGCCTGGGTGCGCGGGCTCGCCACGGTGTCCGGCTCGATCAGCACGACATGATCGGCCACCCGCATCAGATGATCGAGGGCCGGGATGCCGGCGAGATCGCCAATGTGGACGATGACGCGCTCATAATGCGGGCCGAAGCCCTTCAACAGGGCTTCCAGCCGGGCCGGGCCATCGCCGCAGAGGCAGGCGCGGCCATCCAGCGTCAGGGCGTGTTCGCCGCCGGGGGCCGTGGTGCGGATGAGGGCGGCAGGCGAGGCTTCGCCGGCAATGACGGCGGCCAGCACCGGATCGGCCGCGACCTCTCCCGGCGGCGGCACGAGATCGACCAGCAATGTCTCCTCGCCCGCCCGGGCCAGCGCCGAGGCGAGCTTGCGGGCCGGCGGCAGCGCGGCAGAGCCGGTGGATGCCGCCCGTGGCGGCGGGCCGGCCACCAGCACCAGACGTGCCGCGCCGATGGCATCCGCCAGCGCCGGGCCCACCCGGTCCGGCGGCAGCTCCAGCTGCTCTTCCTCGGCCGGCTGCGCATCCGGTGCGGCCTCGGACCGGTGGGGAAGTGTGGGGTGGCGGAGCCAGACCAGCAGCTTCGGCAGCCCGGGGCGGGCAAACCACATCAGGCCAAGAGCGACGAAGAGCATGGCGCCCAGTTCACCCGGCGGGCCGAAGGCGAGGCGCTCGATATAGGGCTCCATTGCGGTCGGGGCTGCGGTGGTGGCGCCGATCTGGCTGGCGATGAGGCGGTGGGCTGCGGCAGCGCCGAGGGCGACGGTCGCCCGGGCCTGGGCCGGGGTGGCGCCCTCGCCGGAAAGTGTGATGCCATCGCCGGAGGCCAGCGGCGTCGCGGCAATGCGGCGCTTGAGACCGGCCAGCCGGTCGTCGTCGACGCCACGCACCGAGGAGCCGGCGCGGCGCGCCTCATCGGCCAATGTCCAGATAAAGCGGTCATCGTTGACCAGATAGGCGATCTGTTCGGCGGCGGCCGCCGCGCCGGCAGGCACGGCCAGCGTCGTCTGGGCGCGGTAGACCGGCACGCCCCTGTCATAGGCAATCAGCGCCAGCGCCGCCATCAGGGCGCAGATCCACAGAGACACCGGGGGCACCCGGAACAGGCCGCCGGACAGGTCGGGCCGGGAAGTGTCGGTCATCGCATCCACCGATGTCAGTCGAGCCGCCAGTTTCCTGCCCATATGGTTGCCAGCGGGTTAACGGGGACGGTCCAGCCCGGTCGATGTCTAGGAAGTCGCAGATGTTGCGCTTGCGAACAGGCGCCCGGGCGCCGAAACTTGCATTGATACGACTCGAGATTGCCCCTGACGTCAGGGGCAGGGGCAGAGCGCAGGGAGACGGGGCATGGGAGAGACGGGTGCAACGGCGCCGGCCGTGGACAGCGGAACCCGGCTGCCAAAGCGCGAGCCGCTGATCCGCACCATCGCGATGCCGGCGGATACCAATCCGGCCGGGGATATTTTCGGCGGCTGGCTGATGGCCCAGATGGATCTGGCCGCCGGCAATGTGGCGGCGCGGCGCTCCCGCGGGCGCGCGGTCACTGCATCCGTTGAGGGTATGTCCTTTCTGGCTCCCGTGCACGTAGGCGATGAAGTGAGCCTCTATGGCCGGATCGTGAAGACGGGACGCTCGTCCATGCGTATCTTCATCGAGGCCTTCCGGCGCATGCGCGATGCGGAGGCGGCGGTGAAGGTCACCGAGGCGACCTTCACCTTCGTCGCCGTCACCGAGGAGGGGCATTCCCGCCCGCTGCCGCCGGAAAGCGAGGGCTGCTGCGAATAAGGGGGCTCCCTTTTTGTGACAGCCGTGCCCGTTTCCGTGGCAGCCGGGTGACCCCTGGGTCACCGGTGGCGGTGGGAGAGAGGGCGCGTCTGAAGATCGGGTAAGCGCGTTGCCAGCGGGGTCTGCGGGCTTTTGTGTCCGGGTAACCCGTGGACTGGCCCCGGCCTTGCTTGGACGGGGCGGTTCGCCGGTCGCCGGGGGCGGGATAGACGGGCCGAGAGTGCAGAGAGAAAAGAAGGTCGAGCCGGAATGATCCAGTCGCTGATGAAGTCTGTCGCCCTTGCGCTGGCCTTGGGCAGTGCCATGATCCCGGCGGCATTTGCCGAGGATCCGGTCGCCATCAAGTTCACCCTCGACTGGGCGAAGGAGGGGCCGAATTCCTTTGCGCTGCTCGCTGACGAGCGCGGCTATTTCAAGGATCCGGCGATTGCCTCCTTCACCATGGATCGCGGCTTCGGCTCGGGCAAGGTGCCGGTGGATATCGCGGCCGGCACCTACCAGATGGGCATGGCGGATATTAATCCGGCCATCAAGTTCCTGGCCCAGAACCCGGATTCCGATCTGATCGCCATTGCCATCCTGGCCGACGGCGCGCCGCTGGCGGCCTTCTCCAAGAAGGATGGCCCGGTGCAGAAGCCCAAGGATCTGGAAGGCAAGAAGGTCGCCGCGCCGGATTTTGACGCCGGCCGCCAGCTGTTCCCGGCCTTTGCCGATGCCACGGGCATCGACATGTCCAAGATCGACTGGATCTCGGTGAAGCCGGAGCTGCGCGAGCCGATGCTGGTGCAGGGGCAGGCCGATGCCATCACCGGCTTCCTCACCTCGTCGCTGCTCAGCCTGAAGCGCATCGGCGTCAAGGAAGATGACCTCAACATCTTCATGTACAAGGATTATGGGCTGCCCTTCTATTCCACCGCGCTACTCACCACCAAGAAGTTCGCCGAGGCCCATCCCGAGGCCGTCAAGGCCGTGGTTGCCGGCATGATCAAGGGTCTGCAGGACCAGATTGCCGAGCCGGACGCCGCCATGACCGCCCTGAAGAAGGCCGAGCCGCTGACCGACGAGGCTATCGAGCGCGAGCGCATGCAGCTCTGGTTCGACGTGCTGGTGCTGACGCCTCATGTGAAGGAGAACGGCCTGTCCCAGGTCGAGCCTGAGCGCATGCAGAAGGCGATCGTGGCGGTGGAAAATGCCTACAAGATGCCGAACCAGCTGACCGTCGACAAGCTTTACACCGACGCCTATCTGCCGCCGAAGGCTGATCTTCAGGTGAAGTGAGCGCGGCTGGGCCTGAACAGGCGCCTCTTGTCCGTCTGTTCTTTTCCGCGCGTCCTCTGGACGTGGAGAGGCGGATGATTTGCCGGGTTCTCCGACGCTTCGTCGCCGGGGAGCCTGTGATACCAAAGATCCTTGAAACGGATCCTTTGGTATGCCGTTGCAGATTTCTCATGCCATTGAGGCATATGAGAAATTTTCTGTCCTGCAAGCGCCAAGGTGCGGTCAGCACTTGCGTGCTTGGTATGATTGTTGACTGCCGCGGGGCGCGGGTTTGCCCGTGTCCCCGGTCCTTCCGGCCGGTGCCTGCTGTGGCGCCGGTGCCGTCCGTCCGCCTGCCGGGGTGTCCATGAGCCATTTCGTCGAACTCGATCGCGTGGCGCTGCGCTATGGCGGTGCCGAGGGCACCCTTGCCCTGAAAGATGCCTCCCTTGGCATCGCCGAGGGCGAGTTCGTGGCGGTGGTCGGCCCGTCGGGCTGTGGCAAGTCCACCCTGATGAAGGTGATGTCCGGGCTGTGGAAGCCGTCGCGCGGCACCGTCATCGTCGCCGGGCAGCAGGTCACCGGGCCGCTGCCCATGGTGGGCATGGCGTTCCAGAATTCCGTGCAGCTGCCCTGGCGCACCACGCTCGGCAACATCATGCTGCCGCTGGAAATCGTCGAGCCCCATCGCCACCGGCTGCGCCGGGAGCGCAAGGCCTATGAGCAGAAGGCCGAGGAGCTGCTGGCTCTGGTCGGTCTCAAGGGCTTCGGCGCCAAGTTTCCGTGGCAGCTGTCCGGGGGCATGCAGCAGCGGGCGTCGCTGTGCCGGGCGCTCATCCACGAGCCCAAGCTCCTGATGCTGGACGAGCCCTTCGGCGCCCTCGACATGTTCACCCGGGAAGAATTATGGGCGGTGCTGCAGGATCTCTGCATGACGCGCCGGCCCACGGTCATCCTCGTCACCCATGATCTCCGGGAAGCGGTCTATCTGGCCGACCGGGTGCTGGTGATGAGCGCCCGGCCGGGCCGGTTCATTGCCGAATTCAAGGTGCCGTTCCCGCGGCCGCGGGCGCTGGCCACCACGTTCGAGCCGGCCTTCGGCGCGCTGGTGCAGCAGCTGCGCGACCATATCGAGACCGCCCGCACCCCTGTGGCCGCCGCCTGACCGGGACCTTTCGCCGATGTCTCTTCCCGATGATGCCTTCGATGATGACGAGGCCCCGCAGCGGCCGCTGCTCCTGCGCCCGCGGGTGGTGGAAAAGCTGCTGCCGTGGGTGATCGTCATCGGCCTGTTCGTCGCCTGGGAAGTGGCGTGCCGGGTGTTTGCCATCCCCGTCTTCGTGCTGCCGGCGCCGTCCCAGGTGGTGGAATCCATCATCCGCTGGTGGAATCCGATCCTCGACAATTCGGCCCAGACCCTGATGACGACGGTCATCGGCTTCGGCTTTGCGGTGGCCTTCGGGCTGTTTCTCGGCGTGGTGCTGGGCTCGTCCTCGGTCATCTACAATGGCGTCTATCCGGTGCTGATCGGCTTCAACTCGATCCCGAAGGTGGCGATCGTGCCGATCCTCGTGATCTGGTTCGGCATCGGCACCGTGCCGGCGGTCATCACCGCCTTCCTGATTTCCTTCTTCCCCATCGTGGTGAATGTTTCCACGGGTATTGCGACGGTGGAACCGGAGCTGCGCGATGTCTTGCGGGCGCTGGGGGCCAGCCGAACCGACATCATCCTCAAGGTGGGCCTGCCCCGGGCGATGCCCTATTTCTTTGCCTCCCTGAAGATCGCCATCACCGTTGCATTCGTCGGCTCCATCCTGTCGGAAACGGTGGCCTCCAATTCCGGCATCGGCCACCTGATGATCACGGCCTCCTCGCGCTTTGATGTGCCGCTGGTGTTTGCCGGTGTGCTCATCACCGCCTTCATGGGCGTGGCGATGTATGCCATCGCCAACCTCATCGAACGCCGCATGACCGGCTGGGCCACCCGCGGCATGGACGGCGCTGTCTCCGGCGGGCAGGGGTGAGGGGAGGGCCGGGCGTCGGGCGTGTTGACGTCCGCGCCGCGTGGCCGCATCCTAACAAAATGGGCATCCGACAGCGCTTCCCTCTTCCGCGATCCGGCCTGCTGCTTCTGGCTCTCCTGTCGGCCGGAGCCGGTGACGCATGGGCCCAGACCGACACCGGTCTGCCCGGCATCCGGCTGGAGGGGCTGGGGCCGGCGGTGGCGGCGCCCGAGGCGCCGGCGCTGAAGGCGATGAGCCCGACGGATCTGCTCATTGCCTTGCGTCGGGCGCCGGACGCCCGTGCGGCGCGGCCTTATGTGCGCGAGATCGAGCGCCGGCGGGGCGCGTCCGGCAGCGATACGGTTGATCTGCTGATGGATCAGGCGCTGCGGGCCAGCCGCGACGGACAGACCGGCCGGGCGCTGGATCTGCTCGACGCCGCCCTGCGCATCCGCCCGGATTTTTCCGCCGCTCATGTCCGCCGTGCGCTGGTGCGGTTCCAGAGCGGGGATGCCGGCGGCGCCGTGGAGGATCTGGCGGCCGCGCTGGAGGCGGATCCGGACAACTGGACGGCGCTGGAAGGCATTGCCGCCGTGTTCGTCTCTCTGGGCGACGAGAAATCGGCGGCCGTCGCCTATGACGAGGCGCTGGCCATCAATCCGTGGCTGACGGAAGCCCGGGAGGCCCGCGACAAGCTCACCCCGGACGTCGACGGCCGCGAGATCTGATGCCCGGCACGCAAGTGCTGACCGCACCCGAGCGCCTGAAAAGCAGCAGATTTTCCGTCCGCCCCGAGGCCGCCCCTATCCGGTGCCCGGACGCGACGCCGGGGGCTTTTCCGCGTCTGGGCACAAGGCCCGTCCGAGATGGCAGTCCGCCCGGGGCTTCGTTCAGCCCATGACTGCGGCAAAGGCCGGGTGCAGGGCGACGTTGCCCGATGGCAGCGGATCCGTGAACGGGGACACCAGCACATTGCCGGCGGGGATGCCGGTCAGGGTCACGCCGGGCAGGGGGCGGAAGCCGAAGCGGCCATAATAATCCGGCGTCCCGACCAGCACGATGCCGGGGGCGCCTGCCTGTTTCAGCTGCACCAGCGCGTCGATCATCAGGGCGGTGCCGATGCCGGTGCGCTGGTGCCCCGGCGTCACGGCCAGCGGACCGAACAGGATCCAGCCGTCGGCGGCGCCGATGCTGGCCGGCGAGGCGGCGAGATGGCCAATGACGGCGTCGTCTTCATCCACCGCCACCCGGCTGAGGACGAGGCCGCCGGAGACCCGCAGCAGGCGGACGAGCACGCCCTCGCGCTGGTTGCTGAACGGATGGGCGCGAAAGGCCGCCGTCACCACGGCTTCGATGGCCGGGATGTCGGCTTCGGTTTCGTCGCGGGTCATCATGGGGTTTCTTCCGGCGCCGGCGGCAGGGTCAGCACGAAGCGGGCGCCGGCATGGTCCGGATCGGTGGTGATGGTGCCGGCGAGCTTGGTGACGAGCACATCGACGATGCGCTGGCCGAGCCCGGTGCCCTGAATGGTGCGGCCGAGGCCGCAGCCATCATCCTCCACGATGATGCGGATGCCGCCGCTGTCGGTCGCCGTGCACAGGATGCGCACCGGGCCGTCGCCATCGGGATAGGCATATTTCAGCGCGTTGATGGCCAGTTCCGTCACCACGATGCCGATGGAGACCACCTGATCCGTGGTCGCCGCGATGGGCTCGGCGGTGACGTGGATGCGGCCCTCGCCGCTGCCGGTCACCGTGCGGGCGAGATCGCCGGCGAGCTGCTTCAGATATTGATCGAGCGCGACGGTGTGCACGGCGTCGGAGGTGTAGAGCCGGTGGTGCACCTGGGCGACGGCATTCACCCGGCCGATGGCATCGGTCAGCGCCGCGCGCACGTCCGGGCTGTCGCTGGAGCTGGCCTGCAGGCGCAGGAAGGCGGTGATGAGCTGCAGCGAGTTGCCCACCCGGTGGTTCACTTCGCGCAGCAGCATGGCGCGTTCCTCGGCCAGCGCCTTGAAGGCGTCCCGGGCAGCGCGCACCTCCGCCTCCGCCTCCTCCCGGGCCTGCCGGAGCGCCCGGGCTTCCAGGGCATCGGCAATGGCCTTGCGCAGCAGGGAGAGGAATTCGCCGCTGGCCTCCTTCACCACATAATCGGCGGCGCCCGCCTTGAGGGCGGCGACCGCGACCCGGCCCTCGCTCTCGCCGGTGACATAGATGACCGGCGGGGCATCGGCGAGGGTGGCAATCTCGGCCAGCACCTCCAGACCGGTGACGCCGGGCATGTGGTGATCAAGCGCGACGATGTCGATGCCGCCGTCGCGCAGGCGGGCGATGCCGGAGGGGCCGTCGGCGCGGGTTTCCACCTGCATCCCGGTCCGCGCAAGCCCCTTCTGCACCAGCCGGCCAATGCCGGGGTCATCGTCGATATAGAGAAGCGTGCGGCCGGTTGCGTACATCAGGCGCTCTCGGGCACCTGCATGACGGAGAAGAACAGGCCGAGCTGGCGGATCGCGTTGGCGAAGCTGTCGTAGTTCACGGGCTTGGTGATGTACACGTTGCAACCGAAATCATAGCAGCGCTGGATTTCGCCGCGATCATCGGTGGTCGTCAGCACCACCACCGGCGTTCGCCGCAGATGCTCATTGTCCTTCACCTGCCGCAGGATGTCGATGCCCGACATGTCAGGCAGATTGAGATCGAGCAGGATGAGCAGCGCCCGGCCGGCGCTGACGCTGCCGTCGCCCGAGGCGCCGAGCAGATAGGAGAGCGCGGCGGCGCCATCGGCGAAGCCCAGAATGGGATTGTTCACCCCGGCGCGGCGGATGTTCTTCTCGATCAGCCGGGCGTGGCCGGGATCATCCTCGATCATCACGATCGTCACGGGGCGCAGGGGATCGGTCATGCGGGGCTCGTCTGCTCGCTCTCGCCGGCGCGGCCGGCGGCCCGCGGGGCAGGGGTGTCGGGGGTCCAGCTCTTCGGCAGGATCAGGCTGAAAGTGGTGCCGCTGCCGGGGGTGCTGTCCACCCGGATGGCGCCACCGATGCGGCGTACCAGCATGCGCACATGGGCAAGGCCAATGCCTTCCCCCGGCCGGTCCTGCACGCCGGCGCGGCGGAACAGCTCGAAGATGCGGCCGAGATCCTGCTCGGCGATGCCGCGGCCATTGTCGGCAATCTTCAGGATCACGAAACCCTTCTTCTCGCCGGCACTCACCCGGATGTGGCCGGGCACGTCGGGGCGCAGATATTTCACGGCGTTGTCGATGAGGTTGGACAGGATCTGCTCCAGCGCCAGCCGGTCGGAACGGATCACCGGCAGCGGGTCTATGGTGAGCGAAGCGCCGGCCTCCTGCACCTGATGGGTCAGCGCCCCGGTCAGGGTCGCCACCAGCTCGGACAGATCCACCCGCTCGGCGTGGAACTCCCGCCGGCCCGCCCGGGACAGGGCGAGGATAGCGTTGATCAGCCGGTCCATCTTGGCCGTTGACGACTTGATGAAGCCGAGGGCCTCGTCGATGTCGTTCTTCAGCTCCGCATCGGCCTCCGGGTCCGGCGCGCCGGCGGCAAGGCGCGCGAGCATGTCGTCGCGCAGCATTTCCAGCTCGCTGGTGAAACCCATGATGTTGACCAGCGGCGAGCGCAGGTCATGGCCGACAATATAGGCGAAGCGCTGCAATTCCTCGTTGGCGTCTTCCAGTTCGGACGTGCGGGCGTGCACCTTTTCTTCCAGCGTCAGGTTGGCCTCTTCCAGCGCTGCCCGGGCCTCGGCAGCGGCGCGGGTGGAGCGGCGCACCAGCACCACCGAGGCGAAGGCCAGCACCACGATGGCCGAGGCACCCGTCAGGGTGAGGGCGAGGATGGCGTCGCTGATGCGCTCGTCCCGGGCGCGGCGTTCGGCCAGAAGCGCGCGTTCGGCATCGGCCATGGCCGAAATCGAGGCGCCCGCATCCTCCATCAGGTCGAGCCCGGAGCCGGAGCGGGCCAGCGTCAGCGCCTCCTCGGTGCGTCCCCCGGCCTTCAGGGTGATGGCCTCGGCGAGGGAATCAAGCTGCGGCTCCAGAGACGTGCGGATGGCCTGCAGGCGCCGGGTCTGGCTGGGATTGTCGCTGCTCAGGGTCTCGATGCGATCGAGCTGGCGGGTGATGCTCTGGCGGGCATCGTCAAACATCGTGCGGTAGCCCGGCTCGCCGGTCAGCAGATAGCCCCGCTGGGCGCTTTCGGCCCGCCGGATCGCTGTCCGCAGACCGGAGACGGCGGAGGTCACCTCAAGCGTGTGGGAAATCGCGGCGCCAGCCACCCGGGACTGGGTGATGAATCCCACCGACACGCCGGAAATCAGCACCAGCAGCAGGAAGCCGGCGGCGAGCAGGGCCGCCTGAAAGGGCACTCTGGGGGCGATCCGCACGCGCATTCATCCGCTGGGGCTCGGGAGAGGGAAGCCCCGGTGCGGCGGAGGGGGATCGCACCGCACCGGGGACGGAACCGGTCCACGCGCCCGGTGAGGAAGCCAGAGCATCCGGACGCGGACCGGTCAGCAAGCACAATGTCCGGCGCCGGCCTCCGGTTCCCGCCTCCGGCTGTCCGGGAGCAGATTCTTTCCGTGCGACAG
This sequence comes from Segnochrobactraceae bacterium EtOH-i3, assembly GCA_050689115.1. Classification (GTDB taxonomy): domain Bacteria; phylum Pseudomonadota; class Alphaproteobacteria; order Rhizobiales; family Segnochrobactraceae; genus JBBSSF01. The sequence continues at coordinate 237,159 of JBOGCN010000004.1, forward strand.
GGGGATCCTTTTGCCGGTGCGCGCGTTGATTGTCCCGAGAGCACCCGGCACCCGGGGGCCGGAAAGTCAGGGAGACCCGTTCATGCGTCCCTTCACCTGTGCGAGCTGCGGCAACCGTCTGTTCTTCGAGAACAGCCGCTGCGAAAGCTGTGGCGCGCCGCTGGGTTTCCGTGCCGAGGAGACGGCCATCATCACCCTTGCCCCGGGGGACGCGCCGGACACCTTTCGCCGGGTGGGCGGCGACGGGCTCTATCGCTATTGCGCCAATGCCGCCTCCGGGGTGTGCAACTGGCTGGTGGATGACGGCACCGGCGAGACCTTCTGCGCCTGCTGCCGCACCAACCAGACGGTGCCGGACCTGACGGTGAACGGCAACCTGGACCGCTGGCGCCGCATCGAGGTGGCCAAGCACCGGCTGGCCTACAGCCTCATCCGCTGGGGCCTGCCGATCGAGAGCCGGGAGCAGCAGCCGGAAACCGGTCTCGCCTTCGAATTTCTGGCCGATGAGCCCGAGGATCCCGTGTTGACCGGCCACGACAACGGCCTCATCACCCTCAACATTGCCGAAGCCGATGATGCCACCCGGGAGAAGATCCGCACGCAGATGGGCGAGCCCTATCGCACCCTGCTCGGTCATTTCCGCCACGAGGTCGGCCATTATTACTGGGATCGGCTGGTGCGGGATGGCAACCGGCTGAGTGCCTGCCGTGCTGTATTCGGCGATGACAGTCTCGATTATGGCGAGGCGCTCAAGCTGCACTATGACAATGGCGCGCCGGCCGACTGGCAGCAGCACTTCGTCTCGTCCTATGCCACCATGCATCCATGGGAGGACTTCGCCGAGACGTGGGCACACTATTTCCATATCGTCGATACGCTGGAGACGGCGGCCGCCTTCCGGGTGGCGGTGGCCGATGCCGTGCCGGCGGAGGGCGACAGCCGGGTGGAGTTCGATCCCTATACGCCCGGGCCGTTCGCCAATGTCATGGACGCCTGGCTGCCGCTGACCTTTGCCGTCAACGCCCTCAACCGCTCCATGGGGCTGCCGGATTTCTATCCCTTCGTGCTGGCGCCGGTGGTGGTCGACAAGCTCGATTTCATCCACCGGCTCGTGCATGGCGAAGTGCCGGCCGACGTCCTCGCGCCGCCGCCACCCGTCGCTGCCTGACCCAAGGGGAGCTCCGGCCCGTTCAAGGGCCGGAGCGGGGGGATCAGACCCGCTTGATGCTCATGGCATCGCCCACCTTGAGGGCGACGAGGGCGGCGACGATTGCCTTCACGCCGTCACCGATGAGGAAGGTGGCCGAGCCCAGCGCCGCCTTGGCGAAGGGCAGGCCGGTGACGAAGGTGAGCCACAGGATGCCCAGCGCATAGACGGCGACGATGCCGCCGACGACGGCGCCGACCAGCAGGCCGATGAAGCGGGTGAGGAGACCGCGGCCGGGCCGGTCGAACAGCTCGGCGATCAGGCCGGCCAGATAGGCCCCGGGCACCCAGCCGAACAGGAAGCCGGCGGTGGGGCCGGCGAACACGCCGAGACCACCGCGCCCGCCCGAGAGCACCGGCAGGCCGATGGCGACCAGCGCGATCACCACCAGACAGGCGGCCGCGCCGCGCTTCGGCCCGATCACCAGACCGGCCAGCATCACGCCGAGCGTCTGCAGGGTGATCGGCACCGGGATGAAGCCGAGGGGGATGGCCGGAATGAAGCCGAAGGCTACGATCACGGCAGCGAACAGGGCAATCAGGCCGATGTCGCGGGTCGACAAGGGGCACTCTCCGTGGCTCTGGGAATCCTATTCCGGCACAGGCCCGGGGATGGCGCCTCTGCCGGTCCGGTGCGGACCTCCGACGCCCACATGGCCGGGGAGAAATCCGCCTGTCCTCCGGGACCGGTCGCGCGCGGCGGATCCTGGTCCCGGTCGTCCTTGCCGCGCGACTGGCCCCGACGGGGATCGGAGGCAGTCGCTGCGGTCCGGTTGCCCTTGTGACAGAAGTCTGCGCGCAAGGAAAAGGTAAATCTTGCTTTTTTGGATGTGGCCCGGGTGCCGCGCAGCCGGCTGCGAAAGTGTGTCGTCCGTTCGGGACGGCAGAGCGCCGGTCGCAACTCTTCCGGAACCTGTTCCCGGGGCGGTCCGGACGTCCGGTCGCCGGATGATGGCCGGTCTGACCTTTCGGTCAGATGTGATCGTGCTTGCGGGACCTGTCCGGACGGGGAGGGTCGGCCAGCCCGCGCACCGCCAGTGCATCGGCCACCTGTTCGGCCCGGAGCAGCACCCGCACGATGAGCGGCACGGCCAGCGCCACCGGATTGGCCCTGATGCCGCGCAGCGACTGGGCCTCGCGCAGCGCCCGCACTTCCTCGCCGATCAGCGGCACGAAGCGGATGGCCAGCGCGATGGTCAGCGCGGCACGTTCGGGATCGACAAGGCCCAGCCGGCCGAGGGGCTGGAGGAGGCGTTCCAGCGCCGCCATCAGCTCCGCCGTGGTCGTGCTGGCCGTCACCGCGAAGGCCAGCAGCGCCAGGGCGGACAGCCGCAGCGTGACCACAAGCGCCGTATGCCCGTCGACGAAGACGATATTGGCCAGCGCCAGCAGGGCAAGCACGAATGCCGGCGCCCGCATCTCCCGGGCGATGGTGGCCAGTGGCGTGCCGGTGAGGCGGGCGAGCCCGAGGCCGACGCCGGCGGCGGCGGCGAGCACAAGCGCGGTATCGGTGAAGAACAGCGCCGTGCCGGCACTGGCCAGCCCGGCCAGCTTGACGAGTGCCGGCAGACGGTGGAGCGGGGAGGTGCCGGGCTGGGACGGGGTCACTGCCAGCGCGTCCGGTAATAATCGAGGGCGTTGGCGGCCGGGCCATCGCGCACGATGCGGCCATCCTCCACCACCAGCACCCGGGGAAAATCGGCGATCAGCTCCAGATCATGGCTGATGACCACGGCCTGTTCCGGCAGGCCGGCGAGGAGATCGCGGAAGCGGTTGCGGTTGCGCAGGTCGAGCTGGGAGGTCGGCTCGTCGAACAGGATGGTCTTGGGCGCCAGCGCCAGAATGCCGGCCAGCGCCACCAGCTGCCGCTCGCCGCCGGAGAGCTCATGGATGCGCCGGGGGGCGAGCGCGGCGATGCCAAGGCGCTCCAGTGTGGCCGTCACCCGGGCGGCGGTTTCGGCCTTGCCGAGCTTCAGCCGCTTCAGCCCGAAGGCGACATCCTCGGCAACGATGGGCAGGACGATCTGGTTGTCGGGGGTCTGGAACAGGAAGCCGGTGTCGCGCCGCACCGCCTCGGCCTCGGCGGTGCAGTCGCGGCCATCGACGCTGACACGGCCGCTGGTCGGCGCGACGAGGCCCACCAGCAGCTTCAGGAGGGTGGACTTGCCCGAGCCGTTCAGCCCGACAATGCCGATGCGCGGCTCGGTGAGCGTCAGGCTGACATCGACAAGCGCCGGACGGTCGCCGCCGCGGGCAACCGTCACGGCCTCAAGGCGCAGGGTCTGGCCGCGAGGGGCGGCCATGGCGGCTGTCACTTGGCGGCCTTGGCCGCAAGCGTCGCCTCATGGGCATAGCGGCTGGCAATCACGCTGACGATCACCAGCTGGCAGAAGTGATAGAGCATGATCGGCGCGATGATGAGGCCCAGTGCCGGATCGCCGGCAAACATCAGCGTGCCCATGGGAACGCCGGTGGCCAGAGACTTCTTGGAGCCGCAGAACACCGCCGCAATGGTGTCCTCGCGGTTGAAGTGCATCAGCTTGCACGGGATCTTCATCAGGAAATAGACGACGGCGAACAGCACGTTCACGCCGACGATCATCTCAAGGATGACCATCGGATCCTGCTTGCTCCACAGCCCCGCGGCGACGGAATCGGCAAAGGAGTTGAACACGATGGCGAGGATGATGGCGCGATCGGCGAGCTTGATGCTCTTGGCGTGGCGGTGCGCCCAGCGGGCCAGCCAGTGGCGGGCGATCTGGCCGACGATGATCGGCATCAGGAGGAGCAGGATGATCTTGAACAGCACTTCGCCGAGCGGCATGTGATCGCCGCTGGCCGAGGCATACCAGGCCATCAGCAGCGGGGTCACGAACACGCCGATGAGGCTGGAGAGCGTCGCGTTGAAGATCGCCACCGGCACGTTGCCATGGGCCAGCGACGTCATCGCCACCGAGGACGACACGGTGGAGGGAAGCGCTGCCAGAAAGAAGAAGCCGAGCCACACCGCCGGCGGCAGCAGCGGCGAGAAGATCGGCGTCACCGCCAGAATGATGATGGGGAAGAGCACGAAGGTGGCGAGCTGGACGGTGATGTGCAGCCGCCAGTGGCCAAGGCCGGCCCGCATCTTGTGGGGGTCCAGCGTCAGGCCATAGAGGAAGAAGATGACCGACACGCCATATTTGGCGATGAGGTCCATGTGCAGCACGCCGCCGGTCTCGCCGCCCGCCGGCCAGACGACCGCGAGCACCACGGTCGCCACCAGCGAGAGCAGAAATCCGTCGATCTTGAAGGGCATGGCAGGGCGATCCGGCAGGAAGGGGCGGGGGAAAATATCAGGGGGCGCGGGGGCCCGGCCGAAGCTCAGGCGACTGCCCGATCTTCTTTATCCTCTTCCGCGCCGCTGTCGAGACTGTCGGCCCGTCTTTTCGCCTCCGTCAGGAAGGCCAGCGCCTCGGCAATGATCGCAGGCGTCGCGCCGGGCGTCGTCGCGGCAACCGTCAGGTGGCGCCGCCACATCCGCGCGCCGGGTACGCCCTGGAACAGGCCGAGCATGTGCCGGGTGACCGACGATACCCGCGCCCCAGAGGCAACTGCCGCCTCCACATAGGGGATCATGGACAGGGCGACGGCGGCCAGATCCGCATCCGGCGTGTCGGCGCCATAGATCACCCGGTCGACGCCAGCCAGCAGTGCCGGCGACTGATAGGCGGCACGGCCAAGCATCACCCCGTCCAGATTTTCCAGCAGCCGGGCGGCGGTGTCGAGATCGGCAATGCCGCCGTTGATGCCGACGAACAGCCCCGGCCGCGCGGCCTTGAGGCGCAGCACCCGGTCATAATCCAGCGGCGGAATGGAGCGGTTCTCCCGCGGCGACAGGCCCTTCAGCCACGCCTTGCGGGCATGCACCCAGACGGCATCGACCCCGGCCGCGACGATCGCCTCCACCAGGGTGTCGAGGGCCTGTTCCGGGTCCTGATCGTCGATGCCGATGCGGCACTTGACGGTGACCGGGATGGACACCGCCGCCTTCATGGCGGCGACGCACTCGGCCACCAGCGCCGGCTCGGCCATCAGGCAGGCGCCGAAGCGGCCATCCTGCACCCGGTCCGAGGGGCAGCCGACATTGAGGTTGATTTCGTCATGGCCGAGATCGGCGCCGATGCGGGCCGCCTCCGCCAGCGCCTTCGGATCGGAGCCGCCGAGCTGGAGGGCGAGGGGATGTTCCTCCGCCGAATAGCCGAGCAGCCGCGCCCGATCGCCGAAGCGGATGGCGTCCGCCGTCACCATCTCGGTATAGAGCAGCGCCCGGCCGGACAGCCGCCGGTGAAAGACGCGACAGTGCCGGTCCGTCCAGTCCATCATCGGGGCGACGGCGAAAATCCGGTTTGGATTTGGATTTTTATCCGATTGAATTTTATAGGATATTTTCGTCATATCAATCACATGTGATGGTGGCGGTGCTGTCCATGGCGTTGGATTTTTCAGTTTCCTACCGGTTTCCAGTGGCTTTCAGCGGCTTTCTGAGGGTACTAGTACTGCAAAAACGTACTTTTGGCCGCCGTGCAGTACCGGCCAACCGCTGAAACAGCCATTGCCGGAGGGTGGTATGGGGACAATCACAAGGCGCGAACGCAAGGACGGTTCCGTTTCGTTTCAGGCTCAGCTCGTCCTCAAGCGTGACGGCGAGGTGTTTCGTGAGGCGAGGACATTCGAGCGTCGGCAGGCCGCCTCTGCCTGGCTGGAGCGTCGGGAGCGGGAACTGTCGAAGCCCGGTGCCATCGTGGAGGAGAAGGCAAAAGCTGCGGACGTGACCCTGGCAGATGCGATTGATCGCTACATCGCCGAATCAGTCCGCACGATCGGGCGGACCAAGGCGCAGGTGCTGCGAACCATCAAGACCTTCGAGATCGCCGAAAAACTGTGCGGCCAGATCACCAGCGCCGATGTGGTCGCCTTCGCCCGCCAGAAGCTTGCGACCGGTGTGGCGCCCCAGACTGTGGGCACCTACCTCTCGCACCTCTCGACCATCTTCGATATCGCCAGACCCGCGTGGAAAATCAATCTCGATCCGCAGGCTTTCAGCGACGCGGTGAAGGTCGCCACCCGCATGGGGATCACCGGCAAGTCGGAGCGCCGGGAACGGCGGCCGACTCTCGAAGAGCTCGACCGGCTGATGGTTCATTTCGAAGAGCGATCCAGAAGGCGGGCGACCGCCATCCCGATGCAGCGCATCATCGCTTTCGCCATCTTCTCTACCCGCCGGCAGGAGGAGATCCTGCGCATCCGCTGGGCTGATCTGGACGAGGAGGGCAGCCGCGTTCTGGTGCGTGACCTGAAGCACCCAAACGAGAAGAAGGGCAATCACGTCTGGTGCGATCTGCCGGCGGAAGCCCTACGGATCGTGCAGGCCATGCCGAAGATGGCCGACGAGATCTTCCCCTATGGGGCTGACGCCGTGGGGGCGGCGTTCACCCGGGCGGTCAGGTTTCTGGAGATCGACGACCTGCATTTCCATGACCTGCGCCATGATGGCATCTCCTGCCTGTTCGAGCAGGGGTGGACCATTCCGCGCGTCGCCTCCGTCAGCGGGCACCGGACATGGGGCAGCCTCAGTCGCTACACCCATCTGCGGCACAGCGGGAACAGATATGACGGCTGGAAATGGCTGGAGAAGGTCTCCTCGCCGGATCCTGATCTTCGCCTGACGGCCCGCGGCGCGCTCCCGAGAGCCCGGCGCGCGATCCGGGCGAGCAAGTCGCTCGAAGCCTGAAAACGAAAAGGGGCGCCACCGGTGAGGATGGCGCCCCTTTTCGTCTCTGTCACGTGGATCACCCCTTCCTGGGCGGCCACTGTCCGGTCAACTGGTGACACTCCTTGCGGGCTGCTTCAGCGCGCTCGTCGATGTAGCGGGCCAGATCGGTGAGGTGGACACCCTTCGCGGTCTTGGCCCCGAGGCCGATGCGGACCATCGGGAGGGCGAGCTTCCCGGTGTTGATGTTGTCGACCAAGCTCTTAAGCGTCAGGTGCGGGAAGAAATCCTCCCGCACCGTCTCGATCGGGATAATGGGGCGCCCGTCATAGCGCGCCGCCAGAAGGAAGGCAGTGTTCATCCGATCATCCTCGCGACTTACGCCTTCAGCTCCGCCGCGGCAGGCGAGACGGTCGGCGGCGCCGGCAGGTCGCGTCGACGATCCTCGACCTCGGCCCGCCAGAGTGCCTCGGCCATCTCCAGGAGACGTACGGGATCAGGCGGGCAGGGCGGTTCACCCCGCGGGCCGGCGATCTGGCAGCAGAACTCAATGACGAGCCGCTCCTGCTCCGGAGACATCGCGTCGAACTCGACAGAGAGGGCCTCCACCTCGGCCTCGGCTTTCAGTGCGCGGGCGCGCCAGTCTTCAGAGGGTGACATCTTCATCCACCTTCAGGTGAGATCTGAGGCAATTGGCAGCCTCGATGGTGCTCGGGTTCGTTTGCGCCATCCGCGCAGCATGAATGACGGTTGTGTGATCGCGACCGCCAAAGGCGCCGCCGACAACCGTGGTGGGCCGACCCGTCATCTCGATCGCAACGGCCATTGCTGCCTGCCGGTAGCGCGTGAGGGGCTGGCGCTTGGATGGCGATTTCAGGTCGTCGAGCGTCACGCCGAACACCTCGACAGCCGCTTCCTGCACGTCACGGATCCTCATGGGCACGCTCCCGGTTCTTGGCGGCCTCTATGATCCGGGCACGACGGAATTTCCCGACGCGCCATTTCTCCATGGCTTCTTCGATTGCGATCAGTTCATGGGCTTCGTCCGCCCTCAGATAGTCCCGCCACGTCTCCGAGGGCATGGCACGCGCCTTGTGTGCGCTCATGCCGCGCCCTCCCTCCCGCTCAGATCGACAACTTCCTCGTTGCGCGATCCGGTGAACGACCACGCATCCGGGTTATCCTTGTACGCCTCTACGACAAAGATAATCTGGATGTCGTCACTGGCTGCCTCCTCAATAGCGTCCTCGCGCGTGTCGAACGGGCCGTACTCGTATTCTTCCTCGTTGGTACCGGCGTACCACTTCCAGTCAGGTTCGTTGGTCATGGCAAGTCATCCAGCTCAAACAGCCACCGGCGCCTTGATCGCCGGATGCGGGTGGTAGTTCATCAGAACGATGTCCGCGAACTTGAAGTCGTCGAGGTCGCGAACAGCCTGGTTCAGCATGATCTGGGGCGAGTGGAACGGCTCGCGTGAGAGCTGGAGCCGGGCCTGATCGAGATGGTTCAGATAAAGATGTGCATCACCCAGCGTGTGGATGAACTCGCCCGGTCGCAGCCCCGTCACCTGGGCGATCATGTGCGTCAACAGCGCATAAGAGGCGATGTTGAACGGCACGCCGAGGAACACATCTGCCGATCGCTGGTAGAGCTGGCACGACAGCCGGCCATTGGCGACATAGAACTGGAACAGGCAGTGGCAGGGCGGCAGCGCCATGTCTTCCACATCTGCCGGGTTCCACGCCGAGACGATCAGCCGGCGGGATTCCGGATTGCGCCGGATGGCCGCCACCACATCGGAAATCTGATCGATCACCCGGCCATCGGGGGCCGCCCACGAGCGCCACTGCCGACCATAGACCGGCCCGAGATCGCCCTTCTCGTCGGCCCACTCGTCCCAGATGGTCACGCCGTTCTCGTGCAGATAGGCGATGTTGGTGTCGCCCTGCAGGAACCAGATCAGCTCGTGGATGATCGACTTCAGGTGCAGTTTCTTGGTGGTCAGCAGCGGAAAGCCCTGCTCCAGGTCGAAGCGCATCTGATAGCCGAACACGGACTTCGTGCCGACGCCGGTGCGGTCGGTCCGCTCCTTGCCGTTCTTCAGGACATGGTGAAGCAGCGCGAGATATGTCTCGTCGTGATGTGTGGTCATGATGTTTTCTCTGGATTGAGGATGGCCGGAGGCGTCAGGCAACGACTGGGGCGCGGTTGATCAGTGGACGCCTCCGGACCCTTGCGGGATTGGAGTGGCAGCGGCGTCGCCTCCCGCATGGGTAGCGGCGAATTTCAGGACGCCGCTGCCGGCCCGCTCACCGTTGACCGGATGAGCGGGAAAGGATGGCTGTGGGCTTGCCGGTGAGACGGCGCCATTCGACCGTCAGGTCCTTGAGGAAGCGCTTTTCGACAAAGCGCTTCGCCCGCGCGGCGGCGATCAGGGAGAAGCTCTCCTTGCCGTCCTCGGTATCCGGGCGCCTGTGCTAGGGGTCCTTTTCTGCCTCGATGCGCAGACGCTCGACAAACAGACGCTCATAGGGGCTCCAGTCCGTGCGCAGCGAGATGTCCTCGCCAACGAACGGCCGCCTTCCTCTCCCCATGGCGCCGATCAGGCCATTGCCGATGTTCCACATGATGGAGCGGCGCTCCGGGAAGTAATTGTGGCGCAGTGCCTTTTCCGGATCGGCACACTTGCGCTGGCGCTCCCCGTCGATGACGGCCATGCCGAAGCGCTTCCAGACGGCCATGATCGACTTGTATTCCGACAGGTCTCCGGCCTCACCGACGATGGCCGCCAGCGAGCCAATCGCCACTCCGCGCACATCATTGATGAAGGATGCCACCGGCAGTTTCGACGCGCGCTTTTCCAGCGCCTTTTCAATGGGCTTGAGTTCCTCGTCGAACCGGGCGATCGCCGGAAGGAAGGGGGCCAGCACCAGGGTGAGAGCAAAGTCATCATCCCTTGCTTCACCGGCAACGATGCGTGCAAAGGCGGCATTCCCGGCCTTCTTGTCGCCGTGGCAGAAAGAGCGACACGCCGCCTTCCCCTGCAAGATGAGAGCGTTGCGCGCTTTCAGCCAACGGCGGCGCTGGCGATGCAGGCTGCTGATCTCTTGGACAAGCGGGTCGGAAAAGCACCTACCGACGGCGTCGCTGACTACATGGGCATCACCGCTATGGGGGATGCCATCGGCAGGACCGGCGTCGAGGCGGGCGCGGGTTTCACGCTTCTTCCGGACGCCGGAGCTGGGAGCGGCCTTGCGGCCGGATTTCTTGGCAGCGGCGTCAGAAAGGCCTTGGGTTGCGGTCTGGCCAAGGACGCCGCTGCCTTCCCCGCCACCGGGGATCTGGATTTCCGGATCAAGCATCGACGTTCTCATTGTAGAGAGTGATGACGACATCCGGAGCGAGGATGGAGCCGACGGTCGCGCCCTCGGGCGTGCGGTCGGCAAGGGCAGAGAACCAGCGCGCTTTCGCATTGTGATCGCTGGCAAAGGACGCGTGGATGGCCGCCTGCCTGACGAGATCGGCGCGGGTCGCGTTGCGCAGTTTCAGGCCACCGGAGAGCGGATAATCCATGATGCCGGCCATGGCGCGTGCGAAGGCTTCGACCCGGGCCCGACCGTTCGGATCGGACGGCGTGAGATTGTCCGGCAGGGGCGCGCTGGCCCGGCGCAGGATCGCCTGACGATCCGAGCGCATCGCGGTGGACACCAGATCATGCGCGGTGATGGCCACCACATCGGAAACCACGCTTCGGAGCGTCTTTACGTCCGACAGATCTCGGCACAGGGCATTGGTGGCCGCGACGACATCTCCGTCGCTCCGGTTCAGAGCCGCGCGGGCCATGACTGCGAGCTTCAGCGTCCTGTCGGTCTCGCCAGAAGACTGGCGCGGGACGGAAGCGGTGCCTTCCTGCATCTGCATGGTGTGGTCTCCTGTGGGTGCCCGGCGTCGGAGGGGCGATGGGTTGCGACGCCAATCAGGACGCCGGGCCCGGCCGTGGCCGGATGGGTGGAAAGGGGTGAGCGTCGGACCACTTTTGGGTTGCGAGGATCGCAAGGACGCTCGTCCGCCATGCGGCGGAACCGGTGAAAGGGGTGGCAGCGGCGTCACAGCGTCCATGGGTTGCGTTGCCTTCTAGGACGCCGCTACCTTCTCCTTGCGGAGAAGATGAAACGAGATGTGCCCGGCGTCGGCGCGCGTATGGTTTGCGGAGGAGATCTGGACGCCGGGCGCAGACGACGACTTCAGAACGGAATGTCGTCGTCGAGCTGGTTCGACATGACGCTCCGGGGAGGGGCAGTCACCGATTTATTGGCTGTCGAGATGTAGCGGTCCGGATAATGTTCCAGAGCACCACCGGGGAGGTTGCTTGTCTTGAGCTCACCATCCACAAACCATGCGAAATGGATCACCTCCGGCTCGATATAGACGACGGTCATGTCGGGGCCGCCGGAGCGCAGCGTGACGATATCGCCGACCTTGAAGGGCGCCACGGTCATGGCGCTCATCATGACGCCGGCCCGCCGTCAGCGGGTCTGTCCGAATGGTCGTGCTGCATGATTGGAAATCCGCGATTGATTGCGTCGATTTCCAATGATCGTGGATTGGAATCCAATTTCAGTCAATCGGAAATTTCTGGTCCCTGTCGGTTTTTTGAGGGGCCGGGCAGGCAGCAAAAAGCCCGGCACGCTGGCCGGGCTTCATTTCCTTCCGGTTTCCGATGGCTTGTGCCGGATCAGGAGGCTTCCGGCTCCTCGATTGCCAGCACGAAAAGATGCGGGCGCCCGCCAGGGTTCTCGACGGTGCGGACAAGCGCACGAACCGGCTGCTGGCCACCCACACAGCCCATGTACCGGCTGCCGCGAATTCGGAACTCGGGATCGACGATCGTCCCGAAGATCGTCTGGTCCGGCCGGTCTGCGAGCGCGCCGATGAACCGACAAGTGCTTGTGTCGACACCAAGGATGCGCACCTCGCGGGAGGCGACAGGGCCAACTTCGGCTTCCGGCGAGATCGCATAGGGCTCGTTCAGGACGAAATCGCTCGCAAGCACCGACGGCGGCAGCGGATCCTCCTGGACATCCTCTTCGTTGCCGATCCCGGAGAATAGCCAGAGAGAATTTGTCTGAAGGACTGATGCAAGTTTCGCGTGGTACTTCTCGCGAATTGTCGCTTTCTTTCCAGAAACAATGTCATGGATGAAGGTTGCCGAGAACCCGCCAAGGCGCTCGGCTTCCTTGATGCTGAGGCCGAGGGCTTCCAGACGCTTCGCAACACGGCCGGCCAGGGTGTCAATGTCTGTCATGCAATCCTCTCTTGCGATTGCTCTACTTCAGCGCCGTGCGCCTCGTTCGAGCCCATAACAGTATATTTTGGATTCCTATCACACGTTTAGGATTGGCGCAAACGGGGTCCGATCGGAAACCGAAAAATTTGGCTTGCGCTGAAATTGGAATCCAATCATTATCCAATCCAACGAAGCCCCACACGCAGGTCACTCATGAATGGAAGAGGAACTTCGGACCCATATCCTGACATGTGCGGATGAGTATCACCGTGCCACCGGCATATCGATGACGTCTATCTCGCGCATGTCTTCCGGAAATACGCGCTTCTTCCAGCTTTTGCAGGACGGGGAGGCGGCATTCTCTGTTCGAATATACGATCGGACGATGGCTTGGTTCTCCAATGCATGGCCGATCGGCAGGGATTGGCCGCAGAATATTCCCCGACCGGTGAACGTTGATCTTGAGCGCATCGCTCCGCGCAAGCGGGGCCCCTACCAGAAAATGGCTGAACAGGCCGAGGCGGTTGCCGAATGAAAATCACCCTCTCCGGTGAAGACGCGCTGCAGCACGAGATCGTGCAGATGCTGAAGACCAGCCTGATCCCCGGCGCCATCTGGTTTGCCGTGCCCAACGGCGGCAAGCGGGGCATCAAGGCGGCGATGAAGATGAAGGCTACCGGCCAGCGTGCCGGTGTCGCCGACCTCATCATCATCCATCCCGAGACCCGGGTTGCGCACTCCCTGGAGCTGAAGGTCGGCAAGAACGGCCTTCAGAAGGAACAGCGCGAATATCGCGACCAGTGCCATGCCATCGGCGCGCCTTGGGCCGTGGCCCGCTCCCGCGACGGGGCGCAGGACATCCTCTCCGACTGGGGCCTGATCCGCATCACCCGCTTCGATCGCCCCGTCATCGAGCCGGACACCAACGCTCCGGAAATTCCGGATTGTTGAGTTTCACCAATCACCTCCCACGGACAACATCAAGGACATCTGACATGGCCGTCAGCATCCAGAACCTGCGTCGCGTCACCGCCGACAAGCCCGCCCGCATCCTGATCTATGGCGACCCCGGCAAGGGCAAGACGACGCTGGCCTCGGAGTTCCCGAGCCCGGTGTTCCTTCAGACCGAGGACGGCACGCCCGGCGGCGTCGAGCTGGTCTCCTTCGGCCAGCTTCAGACCTATCGCGATGTCATGCAGGCCATCGGCGAGCTCTACGAGCAGCCGCACGATTTCAGGACGGTGGTGATCGACTCGATCTCGGCCTTCCAGAAGATGATCTTTGCCGAGGTGTGCGAGCGCGGCGATGAGAAGGGCAATCGGAAGAAGAACATCGAGGATTTCGGCTACGGCAAGGGCTACGTCTATGCACAGCGGGTGGTCGACGAGTTCGTCGAGGCGCTGAATATTCTGCGCACCGTGCGGGGCATGACCATCGTTCTGATCGCCCATTCCCGCGTCGAGCGGTTTGATGATCCCGAGAGCGTCTCCTATGACCGCTATGAGATCGACCTGCACGCCAAGCTCGTCGGCGCCATCGAGCGCGAGATGGACGCGATCCTGCTGGTGAAGTCCAACGTCGAGGTGAAGACCGAGGAGCAGGGCTTCAACCGGGAGCGCGCCCGCGGCACCGGCGGTGCGGCGATCTGGATCCATACGACCGGCAAGCCCGCCTATGTGGCGAAGAACCGGTACGGGATGCCCGAGAAGTTCCTCTTCAAGACCGGCGAAGGCTACGCCGCGCTGGCTCCCTTCCTCCCCAAGATCACCCAGCCGGCGCCTGTCGAGGCGGCCGCCTGATCAATCCGGCTTCGGCCGGGCCCGGCGTCCTCAGGTAGCACGCAACCCACTGGTGTGGCGACGCCGGGCACCTATTCCAGCAGAGAGAGAAACATGGCCCAGTTCACCAACTACGACTTTGACGAGGTCGAAGACACCGACCTGTTCCAGCCCGGCGAATATCCGATGCAGGTCACGGATGCGGAGGTGGTCCGCAAGGACAACGGCGCCGAGATGCTCAAGCTCGTCTACACCATTCTCGATGGCCCCTATGCCAACCGGAAGGTGTTCGGCAATTACAATATCGTGCACCCGAGCAAGCAGGCGCAGGACATCGCGCGCCGGAACATCAAGTCGCTGTGCAAGGCCATCGGCGTGATGGGCAATCCGGCGGACACCGAAGTCCTGATGTTCAAGCCGTTCCTCGGCCAGCTCGGTCACACCAAGGCGAGCGAGCAGTATCCCAGCCAGAATGAGGTGAAGGCCTGGAAGCCGTTCCAGAACCCGGGCCCGGCGCCGCGTCCCGATCCGATGCAGCAGCAGCAGCCCCACATGCAGGCCGCGCCCGCGGGGCAGGGTGGTTATCCGCAGGGCGGCTATGGCCAGCAGCCCCAGCAGAGCTATCAGCCGCCCGCTTCTCAGGGCGGTGGCCAGCCGACCGCCGGAGGTGTGATGCCCTGGGAGCGCGCGCGCCGCTGAGAAAGCCGGGCGGCCGGCGCCAGTCGCCAAACCTCAGCCAGCCGCCCTTTCCCCGCTGACACCCATCAACATCGAGCGAGACCGCGACGATGAACACTCTCACTTTGCCTGACAACCCGCGCGCCGTGATTGGCAGCAACAATCCGCCCGAGCCCACGCCGATCGAGCGGGCCGAGACTGCCTATGGCGACGTCTCGAAGATCCTCAACGATCTGCCGGTGGTGCAGACCGACGAGGAGGCCAGCCGGCTGAAGGTGCAGCACGACCTGCTGCGTGGCCACGAGCAGGAGTTGGAGGGCATCCGCACCGGCCTGGTGCGGCCGCTGAACGAACAGGTCGCCGGCATCAACGGCCTCTACAATCCGCTGAAGGCGCGGCTGAATAAGCTGCGCGGCATCGTCGCCGATCGCCTGGGCGCCTATGCGGCGGAGAAGGAGCGAATCCACGAAGCCGAGATCGCCGAGAAGAACCGGATCGCCGAGGAGCTGCGCCAGAAGGCTCTGGCGGCGGAAGCTGCCGAGTGCGAGGCGATCGAGAATGCCGCGGCCGGCGAATGCACCGATGTGGGCGGCGCGACGGCCGCGGCCGATGATGCGTTCCGCGACTTCAAGGCGGCCGAACGCGATGCGTCCCGGACCGCGCGACAGACGACGAAAATCAGCGGCGGCACTGGCCGGGCGCTCGGGCTGCGCACGACGGAGACGCTGGCCGTCGAGGATCCCGTGAAGGCCATCAAGGCTCTGATGAAGGCGTCTGACGGACGGCTCGACGAGAAGATCGAAGCCGCGATCCTCACTGCGGCGCGCGCCTATCGCAAGACCAAGGGAGCGCTGCCGGCTGGCATCTCCGCCACCACGTCGCGGGGGCTGTGATGGACAAGCCTTTTCGATGCTCCGTTTCGCCCGACCTGTTCCGCCGTGCCGCCATGTGTGTCAGTCGTGAGATGACGCGCTACTACCTGGGCGGGGTCCATGTCGAACCTCACCCCCATGGTGGGGCGCTTCTCGTCGCCACGGATGGGGCTCGGCTGATCTGCATCCGTGATCCGGATGGGTATGTCGAGGGCAGTGCTATCGTCAGTCTGACGAAGGTCATGCTGAAGACGGCGGAAAACCCTCGCTCCCACATGCCCATCCATATGAATTGCACGGACTTCTCCCTCGTCGTTGAGGGGGATCGTGCAGCCATCGGCATCTGGAAGACCAGCGACGAAGCAACAATCGACGACGCATGGACGCTGCCTCGCGATCCGGGACGGCTGGTTGCTGGCTTTCAGTGGAATGGCGTCCTCATCGACGGGACGTTCCCTGATTGGCGCCGGGTCGTTGCCGGTTCTCCCGACATGACCAAACCTGTCAGCGCCTTCAATGTCGACGTTATCGCCTCGATTGTTCATGCGCTCTGCACTTATAGCCATCAGCGCCACTATCAGATATTTCCGATGCTGACCGCTGAGGGGCAGAATATTGACCATGCGCCGCACGTGATCCTGCCATCGCCAGGCAGCGGCATCGACGGCTTTGGCATTGTCATGCCGGTCAATGCAAAGGCGTCGAAAGGGCTGCCTGACTGGTGGGAGAGCGTCCGGGGTGCAGTGCTGCCGGCAGATGCTGGCAAAGGGAAGAAGGCTAAGGCGACTGTCCGCAAGGAGGTCTGCAATGCCACGTGATTTCCTGCACCCAGTCCTGTGGTGGATCTCCGAGGCGGCGAAGGCTGTCCTCGTCCTCGTCGGCCCGCTCGCATTCGTCACCTGGGGTCCCGCCTTCATCCATGCGATCGGGGGTGGGCGATGAGCGACGACACCGTGGTGTTCCGCGCCCATATCGAGCGTCCCGAGGGGGATCGCCTCGTCATCACCGTGCCGGCCGGATCCTCCGATGAGGTGGGAGCCTATGTCCGCCGCACGCATCCGGGCGCCCGGATCCTGAAGATCAAGCGGGATCGCAGCGGAGGGCCGCGCTGATGGTAGCCCTCAACATGGAATCCCCCACCGTTTCCGCGATCTACGCCAGCTATGTCGCCAACGACAAGCCGACCGATCCGGTGCGCCTCTCCCTGTTCCATGCTGTCGGGGCATGCGCCCGGGCGGCGTGGCTGGGGCTGCGGTGGGCTGTCCCGCCGGAGCGTCATGACGGACAGAGGATGCGGAACTTCGCCCGGCGCCGGACCGAGGGCGCCGAGCTCGCGTCCATGCTCACGGCCGCGGGGGCCGAGGTCTCCTTCCTCGATATGGAGACCTTGCGCCCGTGGGAGGTCGACCTTGCGGGTGGCCATGCGCGGGTGAAAGTCGACGGGATCGCCATCGGCCTGCCGGAGGCGCCGAAGAAGCGGCATGTCGTGGTGGCCCGGGCGCTCGACGAGGCCGGCTTCCGCCGCCTTCGGCAAGAGGGCGTCGAGAAGGCCCGTCCTGCGGATGCTGCCGCCATGCAGGTGGCCATGTCTGCCTTCGGCGCACCGCGCGGCGCGATCCTCGCCGTGAACCTCGGCACCGACGAACTTTTGCTGGAGCGCATCGAGGCGGATCCCATCCGCGCGGCGCGTGTCGGCGCCGACGTCGAGTGGATCGTGTGCAGCCAGCAGCCTCCGGCGCGCATCCATGAGGATCCGGCAGCACCCGCCGCCTTTGCCTGCCGGGGATGCCGGTTTTCCGGGATCTGCCATGGCAAGGGCTGGGCCCGTCGCACCTGCCGGACCTGCCTGCACGCGACGCCCGAGACGGATGGCGACGGGCGGTGGACCTGCGCGCGGTTTGGCCGGGATCTCTCGGCCGCCGAGCAGGCGAGCGGATGCCCGTCCCACCTCTATGTCCCGGGCCTGGTCCCGGGTGAGCAGATCGACGCGAGCGCAGCCGGCGAGTGGGTGGATTACCGCCTTGCCGACGGAACGACCTGGCGCGACAGCGCCAACCAGTGAGGCTTCCCATGCGCCTTTCCTCCCAGACCATCCGTCGCCTCTGCCTGGATGACGGGATGATCATGCCCTTCTTCGAGCGCACGGTTTCTCATGGCCGCACCTTCGGCCTCTCCTCGGCAGGCTATGACGTGCGGATCCGCGAGCACATCGTCCTGCTGCCGCGCGGGTTCCGGCTTGCATCGACCATGGAGACGTTCCGGCTGCCCAATGATGTCGCCATGGACATCAAGGACAAGTCGTCGAACATCCGTCTCGGCTTCCAGGTTCACAACACTGTTGCCGAGCCCGGCTGGCAGGGCGTGCTCACGCTTGAGCTCTCCAACCTGACCGACGAGGCGATCGAGATCCTCGCCGGCACGCCGATTGCCCAGTGCGTGTTCGAGGCGCTCGACGAGCCGACCGATGCACCCTATCGCGGGCGCTACCAGCATCAGGCCGCGGGACCCCAGCCGGCGATCTTCCTTCCCGAAGATTGGGAGGGGCTGGCATGAGCGGACTTGAGGCAGGACGTGTCCCGCGGGTGTTGGTGGCGTGCGAGACTTCCGGGGTGGTGCGCCGGGCGTTCGATGCCATCGGCTGCGATGCGTGGTCGTGCGATCTCCTGCCGTCCGAAGACGGCAGCAACCGGCACATTGTCGCCGACGTGCGCGACCTTCTGGGTGAGGGCTGGGACATGCTTGCGGTGATGCATCCGCCGTGCACGCGCCTCTGCAACAGCGGGGTGCGCTGGCTGCGGGTGCCGCCGCCGGGGCGGAGCCTGCCGGAGATGTGGGCCGAGCTGGAAGCCGGCGCGGCGCTGTTCTCCGACTGCCTGAACGCGCCGATCCCGCGGGTGTGCGTCGAGAACCCGGTGATGCACGGGCACGCCCGGGCGCGGATCCGCAACTGGCGGAAGCCGCAGATCGTGCAGCCCTGGTGGTTCGGGGATCCGGCCTTCAAGGCAACGGGGCTCTATCTGCGCGGGCTGCCCGCCTTGCTGCCGACGCGCAAGCTCGTGCCGCCGCGGCCGGGCACGCAAGAGCACCGGGCCTGGTCGCGGGTGCACCGGATGCCGCCGGGGCCGAACCGCTGGCGCGAGCGCAGCCGGACATTTGCCGGACTTGCCCGGGCGATGGCGGAACAGTGGGGGCGGCCGCTGGTGGCGAGCGCCGGGCGGGAGGTGGCGTGATGACCTTCATCCTTCGCCCCTATCAGGCGGAAGCGATCGACGCCGTGTTCGATTACTGGCGCGGTGGCGGTGGCAATCCCCTCGTCGTCATCCCCACTGGAGGCGGCAAGAGCCTGGTGCTGGCCGAGATCTGCCGGCGCCTGCTGGAAGGATGGCCCGGCCTCCGGATCGGCGTCGTCACCCACGTCAAGGAGCTGATCGCCCAGAATGCCCAGGAGCTCATCCGGCTCTGGCCGGGCGCGCCGGTCGGCATCTATTCGGCCGGCCTCGGCCGGAAGGATGTACGGCGCTCGATCATGTTCATGGGCATCCAGTCCGTCTGGAACAAGGTCGGCACGCTCGGCTATTTCGATGTGCTGCTGATCGACGAGTGCCACCTGATCGGACGGGAGGCGAGCACCCGCTATGGCAAGTTCATAGCGGCCTGCCGGCGCGAGGCGTCGCATCTGCGCATCGCCGGGCTGACGGCCACGCCTTTTCGGCTGGACAGCGGCCGTCTGGATGCTGGCGACGACCGGATCTTCGACGATGTGGTCTATGACGCCAATGTCGGCGACCTCATCGGCGATGGCTATCTCTCGCCGCTGACCTCGCCCGACACCGACATTCAGATCAACACGACAGGGCTGCACGTCCGGGCCGGCGAGTTCGTGGCGGCCGAGCTGGAGGCGCGCGCCCGGGCGCCTTCTCTCGTCGAGGCGGCGGTGGCGCACATCGCCGAGGCCGGCCGTGACCGGCGGGGTTGGTTGCTGTTCGGCACCAGCGTCGAGCACGCCACCCAGGTGCGGGACGAGGTGCGAAAATATCGGGTCTCGTGCGAGGTCATCAGCGGCCAGACACCGGCCGGCGAGCGGGACAGGATCATCGCCGCCTTCAAGCGGCGCCAGATCCGCTGCCTGACATCGGTCGGCGTGCTCACGACCGGCTTCAACGCGCCCCATGTCGATCTGGTCGCCATGCTCATGTCGACGCTCTCGACGGTCAAATATGTCCAGATCGTCGGGCGCGGCTTCCGGCCGGTCTATGCCTCCGGCTTCGATCTCTCGACGGTGGACGGGCGACATGCGGCCATTGCCGCCGGGCCGAAGCCCAACTGCCTGGTGCTGGACTTCGGCGGCAACATCAAGCGCCACGGGCCGGTGGACGCGGTGAAGCCCCGCAAGCAGGGCGGTGGCGCTGGCCAGAGCCCCGAGCCCAAGGTCGATGCCGACGAGGTGCGCGCCAAGACCTGCCCGACCTGCCGGGAGCTGATTGCCTTCGCGGCGCCGGAATGTCCGCACTGCGGCCACGAGTTTCCGATGGAGGCCGTGGCCACCCACGAAGCCACGCCCGACAAGGTGCCGATCCTGTCCGGCGGTGGCGGGGCCGCGGGGCCGCACTGGCATGAGGTGCAGGGCGTCACATTCCATCGACACCAGAAATGGGGCGCTCCGGACAGTCTGCGGATCGAGGTGGCACTGGCCGGCAGGACCATCAGCGACTGGCTCGCCTTCGAGCATCGCGGCCCCGCGGCAGCACGGGCCGAGGCAACATGGGTGCGTCTGGGCGGACAGCTGCCGAGCCCCGATACCACCGATGCCGGCCTGTCCCGGACCGGTGAGCTGGCGCCGATCACCCATGTCCGCATCGACGAGAGCGGGTCATATCCACGGGTCATCGGCTGGCGCATGGCCTCTCATGCCGAGGCTGCCGAGGCTGCCGAATGAGCCTGCTCGCCTTCCCCGTCACCGCCGGGATCGGACCGTTCCCCTGCTGGTGCTGCCGCCGGCTGGATGACGGGATCGGCATTGCCCTCGGTGGCCGGCCAGAGCGCAACATCTGGTCCTGCAAAGAGCACCTCAAGGCGGCGAAGGTGGCGGCCAAGATGCCGACAGCAAAATTCGACCACGAAGAGAAAGAGGCGGCCCTCACGGCTGGGGCCATGGGCGGCGAATTTCTGGTGGCGATCGGTCAGACCGATGTCGCTCGCCTGCCGCCGCACGAATATGACGAATACGTCCGGATCATCATCACCGAGTTCGGGCGTGCTCTCCACGACAATATCAGGGCACACGCACGATGACGACCTACCGGCAGGATCTCTGGGCCAATGGCTTCCGCCCCGTTCCGGTCCGCACCAAGGACAAGGCGCCGAGCGGCCGGGACTGGCCGGGCGATGCCCGCCAGAACCCTCCGCCGTGCGCGGCCCCCGGCGCCAAGCCCACGGCCTGGGCGCAGTCCACTGGCATCCTCTGCGATGGGCTGCGGGCGGTGGACGTTGACATTGACGATCCGGAGATCGTCTCCCGGATCCGCCAGGAGCTGACCAGCAGTTTCGGCGCGGCGCCAGTTCGGGTGCGCAAGAACAGTGCCCGGATCCTCGTCGTCTACCGGGCGGCCGAGGGCGAGCCGAAGAAGCGGGTGCTGAAGGGAACGGCGGGCAAGGTCGAGATCCTCGGCCACGGCCAGCAGTTCGTTGCCGATGGCATTCACCCGGACGGGGATCGCTATGCCTGGGATGGCCCCGACCTGCTCGCGACGCCGAGGAGCACCCTGCCAGCGGTGACGGAAGCGCAGATCGACGCCCTGTTCACCGCTCTGGCGCCGGTGATCGGCGCGGCGGTGGCCGAGCCGGTGCCGGCCAAGGCCGAGCCGGTCCGGGCGGCGGCGTCTGCTTCGATCTCGGCCGGTGCGCGCGAGCGGGCCTTTGCCGAGGCGGCGCTGGAGGAGAACGCCCGGGAACTGGCGGACTGCGGCGAAGGCGGGCGCAACAACACCCTCAATGGCATCGCCTTCCGCATGGGCCGGCTGATCGGCGCCGGTTGGATTGCACAGGCGGACGTGGAGGGCGCGCTGATTTCGGCCTGCCGGGCGAATGGGCTGGTCAAGGATGACGGCCTGCCGAGCGTCCGCAAGACGATGACCAGCGGCCTCGCTGCCGGTATCGCAGATCCGCACGAAGCGCTCGACCCGGACGGGGAGGAGGGCGATCCCTTCAACGGCGAGCGGCTGTTCGCGGGGAGGGCCCATGCTGCGGCGCCGGCCGACGAGGCGGTGGCCGAGGATGACGAGGAGGATGATGATCCGGGCGAGGCGGTGATCGAGACCGGCGAGTTCCCGGTGGCTGATCTGGAGGTCGAGGGGTTGGTGGGGGACATCGCCCGATGGATCTGCGCGGCGACCACGCGGCCAAATCGAATGTTTGCGACGGCGGCAGCACTCACAGTGGTCGGTGGTCTTGTCGGTCGGCGAGTGATGGCGGGCAGGCCGGAAACGGCAGTCCACACCTACATGCTGCTGGTCGGCGGGGTGGGCAGCGGCAAGCAGTGGCCGGGCATCGACGCGCCGCGCGCGCTCCTGGACGCGGCCACCGGCGGGGACACGGACAGTAAGAGGTGCATATGGCAGTCCTCCATGTCGTCATCGGCATCGATCGGCACACAGCTTCGCGCCGCGCCACTTCAGATCCAGACGATTGATGAGATCGACAAGGTGCTGCGGAAGGTAGCGAACCGAAATGCTTCCAGCCAGGAAAGCATGCTGATCGACGATTATTGCACGCTCTGGGGAACAACAACTGGCGCATTTTCCCCGGAAACCACAACCATGCGCGGTCATGTCATAATCCGCCGGCCCCACCTCAGCCTCCTGGGGGGGACGACTCCCTTCAAGTTCAACAGCGTTATGCGCTCCACCCATGTGACTGGTGGCTTCCTGAGCCGGTGCCTGATCCTGCCGTCGCCACGGGTGCCCCGTGTGGAGGCAAGCGTCAGTACGGATGTTCCTGAAGATCTCAAAGCCCGCCTTCAGACGCTCTGGAATTTCCATCGGCCGGCGAAGGAAAGCCAGACCGGAACGACACAGGATACGGATGATCCGGAGGCCCCGCCGGCGAAACACGTAATCCCCATCTCGGGGGCGGCGCAGGCGCGGATGCGTCGAATCTGGGACGAACAGGATGCGACGCTGATCCGGATGGAGGCAGCCGGAGACGCGCTGGCCGAAATCTGGGCTCGTTTTGGCGAGCAGGTGCTGCGCATTGCGCTGATCGTGGCGGTGGGGCGCCACGCCTGGTCACCGAGATTGGAAGGGGCGCTGATCGAGGAGCGGGATGTGGTCTGGGCCGAGCGGCTGGTGCGCTGGTCGCTGGAGACGCTGGTGCAGGGGCTGCGCCGGAACATGGCTGAGACCCCGCATCAGGAAATGTTCAAGACGGTGCTCGGGCTGATCCGCAAGCACCTCCAGATCAACAAGCGGGACCTCATCAACGCCCTGGCCGGCCAGTATCCCCTGAAGGCGGTCGACCAGGTGCTGGAACTGATGGTGGCCGGCCGGAACATCAAGCGTGTGGCCGGCCTTCGGGTGGAGAGGACCCACGAGACCCGCGGACGGAAGCCGATCGCGTTTCAGTATTTGAGGGGGTGAGTCATATGAAGGATCAATTTACGTTGAAACTTCCAATAAAAAACCCATCAATTGAGGATATTTTTCCACGCCATAAAACCCCCTTCCCAGAAGGCATCGATGATTGTCCCGGAGCGTGAAAGCGTGCGTCCTTTAGATGGATATAATTAATCTCACCAAGTTCGAAATCCTCCGATGAATTTTCTGATTTTGAATATATACTTGTTTTTGATTTCCATACAGAACTAATGACGTCACATATATCACCTTTCTGCGTTGATTTTGATCCCACAGCAAGCGCTATCTCTTCGAAGTACTTTCTTCCACTAATAAGCATCCCGGAAATAATTGAACCTCCAATAGATATTGTTATGCTAATTTCTATATTATTGGACGCTAAGTCTTCAATCAATTCAATCAAAAACCAGTCCCTTGAATAAATATCCTCGACCGGTTGTATTTGAATTTGTTCGTTTTGGTTTTCTGTATTATCGCTTGTCATGGTGTTCCAATTTTGCTGTTGACGCGTGTGCCTAGGGCTTCCACTAACATCAACGTCGCTTGATGTCAGCAGACGGGTGGCAAGCGGTGGGGGCTCTAGAATGGAGGCTCGTTTTTCGCATCGTTCATTTCCTTTGTGAGCCTGCTCCATAACTCCAGTGAAATTCCTCCGCCTCTTTGGATTGGAATAATGAATTCATGAATACTTAAATAAACATCCAGAGCTTCTTCATGAAAACCATGCTTTTCAAGTCCGCAGTAATATAGTACAGCTATATATGCCGCAGCCTCGAATTGGTTCATTCCCGCCTTATAAGCATCATCCAGCATTTCAAGGTAGGCGCCAACACGCGGAAATTTTTCATTATCTCTAGTTTTGATATGTATGGAATTAACAAGAAGGCCGTCAACGGCGCCGTTGTAGTGCCTTCTTTTTTGCCCACGCCTTCTGGCTGCTGCGTACATTATTGCAATTGCTAATAATATAATAAATAATACTTCCATACATTATAACTTTATTTTGTAATTCACTTACAAGGATTGCTATTTTCTTGATAAGTGCAAGCAATGACACTGCCTGTCCAGCGGTCCAGGCGATATACGATAGAGAAATTTCCTGCTGATGCCGTCGTTACATCATATCTCGTCATCCAGAGGACGATGAACGACGCGATGATGGCCACTATCGCTATCTGCTTCTTGGTCATGACCATCGCGCGCCGAGACTCTCCACCTATGCGCGTTGAGCCTATCGTCACGGCCGCACCCACGTCGAGTCCGTTTTCCACCGCACGCTGTATACACGCGGATCTGTCTTCCCAATAGTTCCTGTTTTGTTCTATCGTCGACGGGCGGTGAGTCGCCGCGTGTATGGGTGCGTTACGGAACATAGAGTGAACGAAGCGAGCAGCAAAAAGGGGCCCGGGATCACCGAGCCCCTTCCGTCAGTCCTCGGGGGAGGGCGAGGCGGTGAGGCCGTGTCCAACCAGCCAATCCTTCAGAATGGTGCTGATCGCCTCGGCCATTGGTGGTGGCGGTGTCTGCTGCCGACGCCATTCGTCGATGGCATCAAGCGTTTCCTGATCCAGCACACCGGCAAGAAGCTCCCGGATTGCTTCCGGTCGACTGATCCTGATGGGGTGCCGACCAATCCACGTATCCAGTCGCTCTATCTGCTCGAAGGACATTCGAAGGGTGATGGGAGCGGTGTCAGCCTTTGGCCGACCGGCTTTTTTGGGAGTTTTGGGCGCTACCATTTTTGACATTTCCAACATTGACAATCATCGGCGTGATTGATAATGTCATAAACATCAACAAACGGCAACCGCACCGGAGGCCCAAAAGTGAACGCAGTGACCCCCTTCTCCTTCGATGGCACTGAGGTGCGCATCGTCACCCGTGAGGGTGAGCAGTGGTTCTTTCTTGTCGATGTGTGCAAGGTGCTGGAAATCGCTAACTCGCGCGACGCCGCTTCGCGCCTTGATGACGACGAAAAGGATACCGTCGGCATTACCGACAGTGGCAATTTCAAGGGCTTAGGAACTGTCGGCGCGATGCCGACCATTATCAGCGAGTCCGGCCTGTACGCGCTGATCTTCACCTCCCGGAAGCCGGAGGCGAAGCGTTTCCGCCGCTGGGTGACGAACGAGGTTCTGCCGGCAATCCGCAAGAGCGGGCGCTACGCGGCGGCGCCGGATTTCGGCACCGGTCCGTCGACCACCGAACGGCAGGCGCGGTTGGCTCTCGACCAGATCACCGAGATCCGCATGACCTTCGGCGTGCCGGCGGCGCGGGCGGCCTGGCGGCGGCTCGGCCTCGTCCATGTGGATGAAATGACGGGGACTCTGTCGGACACCGACCGGGTGCTGGCGGCGATCCGGGAATATGGCGGGATGGTCACCCGGACGACGCTGACCGGGCGGGTCCTGCGCTTCATGAGCGTCCAGACCCTTGATGGGGTGCTGTCGAGCCTTGTCGAGGCCGGCATCGTGGAAGTCCACCGGCCGGCGCGAAAAGGGCAGGGGCGGCGGGCCACGTTCTATCGGATGGCGGCGTGATGTCGGTCGCCGGCTTCTATGTCACCGCAGTGGATGGCGCCAGGACGTTCTGGATGCGTGGGCCCTTCGCTTCCCACGAGGCCGCTCTTGCCGCCGTCGACGAGACCTTCCGGACTGCCAGCGGGCTGGATCCGCGGGCCCATTTCATGGGCTGGGGAACGGCGCGCCTCGAATTGCCGGATGGGCGCGTGCTTCCTGGCGGCCGGATGAACCGGGTCTTCCAGGAGACGGCGTGATCTGATGGGGGCATTTGCCCCCATGTCACCGGAAAAGCGGTTCTGCTTTTCTGGCTTGGCACTCCCCGGGCGGCCCAGAACGGCCGTCAGAGCGGCGTCAAGCCGAAAGCGACATGACCGACGGCTGGTACCCGTCGGTCATGTCTGGCCACAACATCTTGTAAAGGCACAGGAATAGTCATGGTTACCGACAGCAATAGCATGTCGCCCGTCACGGCGGCAGGGGAAAATGTGTGCCCGGCGGAAGAAAACCGCCCGGCGCGCTCCTGGGTCGACATCAAGAAGGTCCGCGAGTGGGGTGCATGCGAGGGTGGGCGCACCTGGTTTCGCGAGAAGTTCCCGAGCGGTGGCGCCTATGCGGACGTGATGGATGCCCTCCGCAAAGATGGACGCTTTGATGACGCCAGATGGCTGGCCAATCGCGTCTTCGACGTGTTGACCGATACCGAGGGATCAGTCGAAGCGGAACTCACCGATCACGCTCGGATGATCGGAGCTTTGATTGCCGAAGGTGACAGTGACGACGACGCCCAGATCGGATCGAGCGGGGACGACGCCCGGATCGGATCGAGCGGGTACCGCGCCCAGATCGGGTCGAGCGGGAACGGCGCCCAGATCGGATCGAGCGGGTACCGCGCCCAGATCGGGTCGAGCGGGAACGGCGCCCAGATCGGATCGAGCGGGGACGACGCCCGGATCGGATCGAGCGGGAACGGCGCCCAGATCGGGTCGAGCGGGAACGGCGCCCGGATCGGATCGAGCGGGGACGACGCCCAGATCGGGTCGAGCGGGAACGACGCCCAGATCGGATC
>JBOGCN010000005.1:0-250440 GCA_050689115.1 Segnochrobactraceae bacterium EtOH-i3
AAGACTCTTTGGTGCTCCGAGGCGGATCTCTCATGTCCCCGGGACATATGAGAAATCCGCTGCCCGTCAGACGCATGGATGCGGCCAGCACCTCGTGCGTCTGGCATCAAATGCCTCAGGGGCATCAGAAGCCGGCACCGGAAGCCCCGGATCCAGTTCAAGGAACTCCGGTCTCGGCTGTCGTGGCGGTGTCATCCCGCTGCCGCTGGATGCCGGGCGCCTGCCAGACGACACGCTCGCCTGTCATCGGGACATAAGGATGAAGGATGCCCGAGACAAGGCAGACGCGCCCATCACGGTGACGTGTGGTGATCCATCGCCAGATTGAATTTGTTCTCGGCGACAAAATGATGTTGAAGAGCAGACCCGGCACCGCAAGGCGCCGGGAGGACGGGCGCCCGCGACGGGCCGCCTCCGGCTTCGAGCGCCGGAGCGGCCGGGGCCCCGGATCGCCACGCGGGTCTTGGCTGCCTTCACCCGCGGGCGCGACCCGATCCAAAGGCGCGGATGAGGCTTCCCCATGTCCCGTTCCGGACCCGCAAGCGCGCGGGCGGCGTGGTTCGCCGATGCCCGGGCGACGCTGTTTCTGGCGCTGCCGCTGGCGGCGACCCAGCTGCTTGAAATCTCTCTGAATACCACCGACGTCATCATGGTCGGCTGGCTCGGCCCCGAGGCGCTGGCCGCGGTTGCGCTCGGCTCCGTCATCCAGATGCTGGCCCTGATGCTGTGCATCGGCGTGGCGATTGCCGTCTCGTCGCTGGTCTCCCAGGCCCGCGGCGGCCGCACCCGGCATCTGACGGAAACCCGGCTGGCGGTGCGCCATGGCCTGTGGGCGGTCACCGTTGTCGGCGTGCCCGTGGCGGCGCTGCTGTGGAACATCGCGCCGGTGCTCTTCTGGCTGGGCCAGGATCCGGCGCTGATCCCGACGGTGCAGGGCTATGTGCGCGCCGCCGTGCTGGGGGCGGTGCCGGCCGGCTGGTTCACGGTGATGCGTTCCTTTCTGGCGGCGATGGAGCGGCCCCGGCCGGGGCTCGTCGCCATGGCGCTGGCCTTCGTGCTCAATATCGGGCTCAACTGGCTGCTGATCTTCGGCAATCTCGGCTTTCCCGCGCTGGGGGCGGTCGGCGCGGGCATTGCGTCCACGGTGTGCAATCTCGCCTCCTTCCTGTTCCTGGTCGGCTTTGTGCTGGTGGACCGCCGCGCGCGGCGGTCCCATGTGCTCGGCCATGTCTGGCGCATCGATGTACGCCGGCTGTGGCATGTGCTGCGGCTGGGAGCGCCGATCGGTCTGACGCTGGTGCTGGAGCTGGGCCTGTTCACCAGCGCGGCCCTGCTGGTTGGCCGCATCGGCGCGGATGCGCTGGCGGCCCACCAGATCGCGCTTCAGGTCGGCAGCGTCACCTTCATGGTCACCATAGGCATTTCCCAGGCGACCACGGTCCGGGTGGGCTATGCCTATGGCGCCGCCGATCGGGACGGCGTGCGTCGGGCCGGGCAGGTGGGCTTTGCGCTTGCCGTCGTGTTCATGAGCTGCACCGCCCTGACCATGGCCTTCTTCAACACCACGATCGTCAGCTTCTTCCTCGACGAAGCCGATCCGGCGGTGGCCGATGTCGCCCGGCTGGCGGCCCAGCTGCTGCTGTTTGCGGCGATGTTCCAGATCGTCGATGGCTTGCAGGTGGTCGGGCAGGGCATTTTGCGCGGTCTCAACGATACCCGCATGGCGCTCGGCATCGCCAGCGTCGGCTACTGGCTGATTGGCCTGCCGGTGTCAGCGCTGCTCTCCGGCCCCTATGGCGTCCAGGGGGTGTGGATGGGCTTCGTCATCGGCATTTCTGTGGTCGGAGTCCTCTGCGTCGCCCGCTTCCTCGCCCTGACCCGGGAGAGGACCGAGCCGCGTCTGGCCGCGGGATAGGCGCCGACCCGGTCCGAACGGCCTGAAAGTCCACCGGACAAACAGAAGGGGCCGGTCTCCCGCGGGAGACCGGCCCCTTTTTTATTTTCTATCCGGACGACTGCCCGGCAGGGGATCCGGCGCCCGAGGCGCCGGATCGGGATGTCAGCGGCGCTGCCACCAGCCGGTGCGCTTCGGCCGCGGCTCGCCTTCGGGCTCGCTGTCGGCCTCGGCGTCGTCCTCCGGCAGATTATCCTGCCCGACGGGACCCGCTTCCGACGCCTCGGCGTCCGCGTAGCCGTCGCTGGCATAGGCCAGCTCCGGAACCGGGGCCGTCTCGGTCTCGACCTCAGCCTCGGCGGGAGCCATTTCGGCGCCCGTCTCGTCGGTCTCGGCCACCGGCTCGGCCGGCTGGTCCCAGCTCGTCTCCACCGGCGCACCTTCCGGCGCCTCGGCGACGACGGTCTCGGCCGCCTCGGCCCCTTCGATGGGGGCGTCGATGATCTCGGGCACGTCCTCGGTCACGGCTTCCAGATCGCCGCCTTCGGAGCCGCCGGCAAAGGCTGCGGCCTCGGGGATCTCGAAGGCCGGCGCCGTCTCGTCCGTCGCGGTCTCGGAGAACGCGAAGGTCTCGACCGGAGCTTCCGCTTCGGCTTCGACAGTCGTGTCGACCTCGGCCGACGTCTCGACAGCCGCCTCGGCGTCGAGCGCCGGAGCAAAGGCGTCGCTGATGTCGACGGTCTCGGCCGCCACCGGCGTCTCGATGACCTCGTCGGCCACAGATTCCACCGGCCGGGCGGTCTCGTCCGGCGGCAGCAGGGCCGGGGTTACGTCCTCCACGTCGAAGGCGGAGGGGAGGGCGCCCCAGGTGCCACCGATGAAGGAGATGGCCGGCGGCGGGACTTCGCCTTCGCCAGTCGCCTCAGCCTCGTCCTCGCGCCGGGTGCCGCCACGACGGCCGCCCCGCCGGCCGCGCCGACGACGACGGCGCGGCTCCTCGTCTCCGCCGTCCTCGGACGCCTCGGCGCCATCGGTCGCGGTGCTGTCGTCGCTGTCGGTCTCGCTCGCCTCGTCGGCGGCCTCGGTGTCGGCCACGGCCTCGTCGTCAGCGGTCTCGGCCGCCGCCGCATCCTGGGGCCGCCGCTTGCGCCGGCGACGCCGGCGGCGCCGGCTCGAGCCGTCACCATCCCCGTCGGCAGAGCCGGCCGCGTCCTCGCCATCGTCGCTGTCGTCGGCGTCGCTGTCGATTTCCACCAGGGTGTCGGCGGGCTCGTCCACCGGCTCCTCGACGAGATCGTCGATCTCGTCCTCGGGCTCCGGCAGGGCCGGCCGCACGGCCAGCGCCGGGATGATCTCGCCGGGCGCGCGCAGCACCGGCTCGCCGCGGTCGATGGCGAGGTGGGTGCCCTGCAGGGTCTCGTCGGCGGAGATCGCCACCGTCAGGCCGAAGCGCGCCTCGATCTCGGCCAGATGCTTGCGCTTCTGGTTGAGGATGTAGAGGGCCACGGCGGTGCGGGTGCGCACCGTCAGATGGTTGTTCGGGTTCTTCAGCAGATAGTCTTCCAGATGCCGGAGCACATGCAGGGCAACGGATTCCGTGGAGCGGATCGTGCCGGAGCCATGGCAGTGCGGGCAAACCTGGGTGGAGCTTTCGACCACGCCGGTGCGGATGCGCTGGCGCGACATCTCCAGGAGGCCGAAATGGGAGATCCGGCCGACCTGGATGCGGGCCCGGTCAGATTTCAGCGCATCCTTCAGCCGCTTCTCGACGGCGCGGTTGTTGCGCTTCTCCTCCATGTCGATGAAGTCGATCACCACGAGGCCGGCCAGGTCGCGCAGCCGCAGCTGGCGCGCCACCTCGTCGGCAGCCTCAAGGTTGGTCGAGAGCGCGGTATCCTCGATATTGTGCTCGCGGGTGGACTTGCCCGAGTTCACGTCGATGGAAACGAGGGCTTCCGTCTGGTTGATGACGATGTAGCCGCCGGACTTCAGGGTCACCTGCGGCGAGAACATCGCATCCAGCTGGGCCTCGACGCTGAAGCGCGTGAAGATCGGCGTGATCTCGCGATAGGACTTCACATTCTTGGCATGGCTCGGCATGAGCATGCGCATGAAGTCCTTGGCCTCGCGATAGCCCTCGTCGCCGCCGACGAGAACCTCGTCGATGTCCTTGTTGTAGAGATCGCGGATCGAGCGCTTGACGAGGCTGCCTTCCTCATAGACGAGGGACGGCGCCGACGACCGCAGCGTCAGGTCGCGCACATTCTCCCACAGCCGCAGCAGATATTCGAAGTCGCGCTTGATCTCCGCCTTGGTGCGGGCCATGCCGGCGGTGCGCACGATGACGCCCATGCCCTCCGGCACCTCCAGCTCCGTGGCGATCTTCTTCAGCCGCTTGCGGTCGAGCACCGAGGTGATCTTGCGCGAGATGCCGCCGCCGCGCGCCGTGTTCGGCATCAGCACGGAATAGCGGCCGGCCAGCGACAGATAGGTGGTCAGCGCCGCACCCTTGTTGCCGCGCTCTTCCTTCACCACCTGCACCAGCAGGATCTGCCGCCGCTTGATGACTTCCTGGATCTTGTAGGACCGCCACGACCGGCGCTGGCGCCGCTCCGGCACCTCTTCCAGCGCATCCTCGGCGCCCACGCTCTCGACGACATCGTCCTCGTCGCCGCCGACATGACCGTCATGATCGCCGTCGCCGTCCGTGTCGCCGGCCTCGGCGTCGGTCTCGCTGATCCCGTCGCCGTCCTCGCTCACGCTGGCGTCAGAAGACGCCGCGGCAGCCCGGGGCTCGTCGCGGTCATGGTGCTCCTCGGCGGCGCGGGCTTCCTCGTCGAGGAGCGCCTGCCGGTCAGCCATGGGGATCTGGTAGTAGTCGGGATGGATCTCGTTGAAGGCAAGGAAGCCGTGACGGTTGCCGCCATATTCCACGAAGGCGGCCTGGAGCGACGGCTCCACGCGGGTGACCTTCGCGAGATAGATGTTGCCACGCAGGGGCTTGCGGCTGGCCGCCTCGAAATCGAACTCCTCTACGCGGTTGCCGCGCACCACCACGACCCGGGTCTCCTCCGGGTGGGTGGCATCGATGAGCATCTTGTTTGCCATGGGGGGAACGCTCCGCGACCTCCGCCGGGGCGCGCCGGGCCGGCCGGCCGGCGCGCGAATCCCGAGGGGAGGTCGCTCTGTGTCTGATCGGAAAGGGGTGCCGGGAAAAGGCACGACGCCGACGACGGTCGCTCCACGGCGCGCGGTCCCGGCGGGTGAACCGCCGCTTCCTGTAGCGCTGTCCGGGGGATCTGCCGCGTCATCGTTGCGGTCGCACCTTCAAAGAGGAGCCCCGACTCCCGGGAACCGGGCCGTCAGGGCCAAGAAGAAAAGGACGGATCGGCGGATGCGCGATCCGGTGTTCCGGGTAGGGCCCCGGTGCCGATGCCTTCCGCAGCTGCCGGCTCCGCCCGCAAAACAGCGGGCCGCCACCGGAGGAAGGACGGATCCGCGGGCTTTCGGGCTCCGGGTCTGCGCGCTGCGCGTCGCGAAACCAACACCGCGACGTCCGCGCCCTTCGGGAGACCGCATCCACCCATCAGAAAAGGGGGACCCGCGGGTTCGACCGTCCGCATCATGCAAGGGTCACGCCAGCCTCCAGGGTGGTCTGACCGCTCGTCGCCGGAACGGGATGATCGGGAAGGATCTCCACCATTTAAGGACGGATCTCCGGCAATGCAAGCAGGCCCTCTCGCCGCGGCATTAGCCAGCGGTTAAGGATGCCCGCCTAATCGACAGGGACCCGTGTTGCCAGGCGCCGGAAAGGGCCGGCTGGCCGGGGGGATGCCCGCCCGTGTGCCGGGTGTGGGGATGTTCCGCGCGGGATGCGGTTTTGCCGGGAGAGGGAGGGCGCGCGCTGATGGAATGGGTCGCTCGGCTTGTCCTGATCATCGGGTTGATTCTCCTGCCGGCCGCGGGACGGGCGACGGGAACCGCCGAAGTCGTGCCCTCGGCAACCGCTGCC
The DNA here is from genome assembly GCA_050689115.1 of Segnochrobactraceae bacterium EtOH-i3. Taxonomy (GTDB): domain Bacteria; phylum Pseudomonadota; class Alphaproteobacteria; order Rhizobiales; family Segnochrobactraceae; genus JBBSSF01. Next base: position 5,907 of record JBOGCN010000005.1, read on the forward strand.
GTGGTCAGTGTTGACGGCAGCCGCACCCGGTTCGTGCTCGATCTTTCGGCGCCGGTGCCGATTGCCGTCTTTGCCCTCGGCGAGCCGGACCGCATCATTCTGGATCTGCCAGACCTCAATTTTGTGCTCCCGCCGGGCAGTGGCCAGACCGGGGCAGGGGCCATTCGCGCCTGGCGCTATGGCCGCTTTGCCGGCGGACGCTCCCGCGTCGTCATGGATGTGACCGGGCCGGTTGCTGTCGACAAGGCGTTCGTGGCGCCCGCCGCCCCCGGCGTGCCGGCGCGGCTGGTGGTGGATCTGGTGCCGACGGCACGCGCCACCTTTGATGCCGATGTGGCCGCCGGCCGGGTGCGCCGGCGCGATGTGGAGGCCGCCGCTTCCGCCAGCACGCCGCCGCCCGCTCCCCGGGCCGATACCCGTCCGCTGATCGTCATCGACCCCGGCCATGGCGGCATCGATCCGGGCGCCATGGGGCCTGATGGCACGCTGGAAAAGGGCGTGGTGCTGGAATTCGGCAAGGAGCTGGCGGAGCGGCTGCGCAAGAGCGGTCGATTCGAGATCGTGATGACCCGGGACGATGACGTGTTCCTGTCCCTCAGCCAGCGGGTGAAGATCGCCCGCGACCGTCAGGCGGACCTGTTCATTTCCATCCACGCCGATTCCGCGCCGGAGGATTTCGTACGCGGCGCGACCATCTACACCCTGTCGGATGCCGCCTCCGACCGGGAGGCGGCGCTGATCGCCGCCAACGAGAACCGCTCGGACACGCTCGCCGGTCTGGAGGTGAGCTCGGCCCCGGATGCCGTCGCCGACATCCTGATCGATCTGGCCCGGCGGGAAACCCGCACTTTTTCCGCGCACTTTGCCCAGTCTGCAGTCAATGAGCTGTCGGACACCATCAAGCTGACCAAGAACCCCCAGCGCTCCGCCGGCTTTCATGTTCTCCGGGCCTATGATGTGCCCTCGGTGCTGATCGAGCTCGGCTACATGTCGAATCTCGATGACGAGAAGCTGCTGACCTCGCCACGCTGGCGCGCCCGCACCGCCGATGCGCTGGCCAAGGCCGTGCAGGCCTATTTTGCCCCGCGTCTGGCCGCGCCGAAGCCCTGAGGTCGTCTCGTGGACTTCGCGCGGAAGGCGAAATCGGCCTTCGCCCAAGGCGCGAAGCGTGGCAAATTTGTCCCGGTTACCATCTCGTAACGCGACTGCCTCAGCTTCGCCACACGAACCGCTACAGATGATCGCGCCCGGGGCCCCGAGTCCATGCTATGGACCGCCGCCCTGCCCATGCGGGGTGCCCATGCGCCCTTGCGGGGCCTGTCGCGGGAGCGACGGCTTTGCGGGCGTCAGGTGCTGTCTCCGGGAGGGTCCCGGATACGGCCGGGGAGTCTGGACGAAACGGATCCGCTGGTCTGCGGGCATCCCGGGGGATGCGTGCGGGGTCCGTGCAATCGGGGATCGATTGATGAGCTTCTTCTTCCGCACCATCGGCTACGTCTTCGGGATCGGTAGCGTTCTCGGACTGATGGTCGCGGGTGGCGTCGCCTATTATATCTCCGGGGTCTCCGAGGAGCTGCCGGACTACACCCAGCTCAAGAATTATGAGCCGCCGGTGATGACCCGGGTGCACGCCAATGACGGTGACCTGCTGGCGGAATATGCCCGCGAGCGGCGGCTGTTCCTGCCGGTGACGGCGATCCCGGATCTGGTGAAGAACGCCTTCATCTCGGCGGAAGACAAGAATTTCTATGCCCATGGCGGCCTCGACTATATGGGCATCGGCCGCGCCGTGCTGACCAATGTGCGCAACCGCGGCTCCGGCCGGCGGCCCATTGGCGCGTCCACCATCACCCAGCAGGTAGCCAAGAACTTCCTTCTGACCAATGAGGTCTCCATTGATCGCAAGATCAAGGAAGCCCTCCTGTCCATGCGCATCGAGTCGACCTTCTCCAAGGACAAGATCCTCGAGCTCTATCTGAACGAGATCTATCTCGGCATGGGCTCCTATGGCGTGGCCGCTGCCGCGCTCGACTACTTCAACAAGTCGGTGCACGAGCTGACGATCGCGGAGGCCGCCTATCTGGCGGCGCTGCCGAAGGCGCCGAACAACTATCATCCCTTCCGCTATCCGGACCGGGCGGTCGAGCGCCGCAACTGGGTCATCGACCGCATGGCCGAGGATGGCGTCATCTCTCAGGCCGATGCCGAGAAGGCCAAGAACGAGCCCCTCGTCGTCACCCCGCGCCAGACCGGCCCGCATCTCTTCGCCACCGACTATTTCGCCGAGGCCGTGCGCCGCGAGCTGGCCCAGCGCTATGGCGAGAACGGCCTCTATGGCGGCGGTCTCTCGGTGCGCGCCACTGTGGATCCGAAGCTGCAGGTGGAGGCGCGCCGCGCCCTCAACAACGGCCTGATGAAGTTCGACGTCCAGCGCGGTGGCTGGCGCGGTCCGGTCACCACCATCGACATGGACGAGACCGACTGGGGCCCGAAGCTGGCGGCGATCGCGCCGCTGTCGGATGTGCCCGAGTGGCGTCTGGCCGTGGTGCTGTCGGTGTCGGGGGATGAGGCCCAGATCGGCCTGCGTCCGTCCAAGGGCCCGAATGGCGAGATCTCCATCGAGCGCGAGCGCGGCCGGGTCACCATGTCCGACGTCGCGTGGCGCCGCACCGAGCAGGTGAAGAAGCGCGGCTGGGCCGTGGTCGACCGCCGCTATGCTGGCGCGCGCAAGATGTCGGACTATGTGAAGCCCGGCGATGTCGTCTATGTGCAGGACGTGCCGGGCGGCGGCGATCGCTGGAAGCTGCGGCAGGTGCCGGAAGTGGGCGGCGCTCTCGTCGCCATGGATCCGCACACCGGCCGCGTGCTGGCCATGGTTGGCGGCTTCTCCTTCGCCCAGTCGGAGTTCAACCGCGCCACCCAGGCTCAGCGCCAGCCGGGCTCGTCGTTCAAGCCCTTCGTCTATGCGACGGCGCTGGACAATGGCTACACGCCGTCGTCGGTGGTGCTGGATGCGCCGCTGGAGCTGTCCATGGGGCGCTCCGGCGAGGTGTGGCGGCCGAAGAATTATGGCGGCAAGTTCTATGGTCCCTCGACCCTGCGCGTCGGCATCGAGCAGTCGCGAAATGTCATGACGGTCCGGCTGGCCCAGGATCTGGGCATGCCCACCATCGCCGAATATGCCAAGCGCTTCGGCATCTATGACAAGATGCCCCCGGTGCTGGCCATGGCGCTGGGCGCCGGCGAGACCACCGTGCTGCGCCTGACCTCGGCCTATGCGCTGATCGCCAATGGCGGCCGGCAGGTGACGCCGACCCTCATCGACCGCATTCAGGATCGCTGGGGCCGCACCGTCTATCGCCATGATGACCGTCTGTGCGAGGGCTGCGTCGCCGAGGAATGGACCAACCAGCCCGAGCCGGTGCTGGTGGACAATGCCGAGCAGGTGCTCGATCCGATGACCGCCTACCAGATCACCTCCATGATGGAAGGCGTGGTCCAGCGCGGCACGGCCAAGAGCGTGCAGGCTGTCGGCAAGCCGATCGCCGGCAAGACCGGCACGACCAATGACGAGAAGGACGCCTGGTTCGTCGGCTTCTCGCCGGATCTCGTGGTGGGCGTGTTCATCGGCTACGACCAGCCCTGGCCGATGGGCAAGGGCGCCACCGGTGGTGTGCTGTCGGCGCCGGTGTTCACCGACTTCATGAAGGTGGCGCTGGCCGACAAGCCCGCCGTGGACTTCCGCGTGCCCGAGGGCATGACCCTTATTCCCATCGACCGCAAGAGCGGCCGGCGGGCGAGCCCGGGTGGCCCCGGCGTCATCATCGAGGCCTTCAAGCCGGGCACCGGCCCGTCGGACAGCTATTCCGTCATCGGCCTGACCGCTGGCGAGGGCGGCGGCGAGAGCGGCGGTGGCGGCGGCGGCGGCCGGGTGTCGTCGGAAGCCCAGCGTGCCGTCACCTCGGGCACCGGCGGCCTCTACTGAGCGCCAGATAAGTCACGACCAAGGCCCGGATGGCAGCCGCCAGCCGGGCCTTTTCTGTATCCGGCGCGGCGGATCCCTGTTCCGGGAATCTGCGGTTTGATACGAGACTCACGAAGTGCTGATCGCACCTTGGCGCCGGAAGAGGAGCGGATTTCTCATATGCTCCTATCTCATGAGAAATCCGCATCGGAATACCAAAGTCCTTTTCAAGGATCTTTGGCATGACACGGCCGGATCAGTCCGGTGCGGGAGGAGAGGCGGCATGGCGCGGGGATGGATCGGGGCGGGGCTTCTGGCGCTGCTGCTTGCCGGTTGCGTCAGTACTGGCGGGCCGGGGGCGCTTGTGTCGGCGCCGTGCGTGTCGCCGGCCGAGAGCGGCGACGCCGAGATTGCCGCCGTTGCGGGCGCGGCCCCCGGGCTCTGCGCCCGCAGCCTCGCGATCCGCGACGGCAGCCTGACCATTCCTCTGGTGATGCTGGACACCGGCCGGCCGGGGCCGCTGTTCGTCGTGCCCCATGATGACGAGAACGCGGCGCTGGCCGCCGGCGTCACGGCCCTTGGGCGCCATGGCGGCCGGCTGGTCGCCGTGCGCGCCCGGGGCCAGCGCGATCTGGTGACAGCCAGCGGCGTCCGGGTGGATCCCAACCGCATCTTCGGTGACCGGTCCACCGGTGCGGTCTGCCCGGGCGGGCGCCGGCCGTCGGTCGCCTATACCGAAGCGGTGCTCGGCGCGCGGATGCCGCGCCAGCCGATCATCGGTCTCCATTCCAATAAGCCCGGGCCGCCGCTGTCATCGCGTCCGGCGCCGAAGGGCATGACGGCGATCTTCCCGGCGACGCCGCCGGTGCGCGGCGACCGGCTGGCCGATCCCGATACCTTCCTGATCGTGCCGGTGGGTGTTGGCGCCGCGGAGCGCGCGCGCGTCGCCGGCAAGGTCGCCCGCTTCACCGACGCCGGCGCCACGGTACTCATCGAGACCATCACGCCGCCCGGCGACTGCTCGCTGTCGTCCTTCCTCGTCCTGTCCGGCCAGCCGGATTATGTGACCCTCGAAGTGCGTGATGGCGACCGGGCGACCTCGGAGCGGCTGATCGAGCTGGTGCTCGGCCGCTCCGGCGGATCGGTCTGAGGCGGTTCCCGAGGCGGGGCCAGAGCAGAGATCCTTGAAAAGGAGGCTCTGCTATGCCGATGCAGATTTCTCATGCCATTGGAGCCTATGGGAAATTCGCCGCGTCTTCAGACGCGCGGTGCGGTCAGCACTTGGTGCGTCTGATATGAGGCGTGTGGGGGCTCACGCTCCCTCGAAGCCCAGCAGCACGTTCACGGCGTTGATGCCGACCTCCTCCACCGCATAGCCGCCTTCCATGACGAACAGGGTCGGCAGGCCGAGTTTTGCGATGCGGGCGCCCACCGTCAGATAATCGCTGCTGGTCAGGCGGAACTGGGAAATCGGGTCTTCGATGAAGGTATCGACCCCCAGCGAGACGACGACGGCATCCGGCGCATAATCGGCGATTGCCGCCAGCCCGGCTTCCAGTGCCCCCATCCAGATCGGCACTTCGGTGCCCCAGGGCAGCGGCAGATTGAGGTTGAAGCCTTCGCCGGCGCCTTCGCCGCGCTCGTCGGCAAAGCCGAGGAGATAGGGATATTCCTGGTTCGGATCGCCGTGGATGTTGACGACGAACACGTCGGCATCCCGGTAGAAGATGTTCTGGGTGCCGTTGCCGTGGTGATAGTCGATGTCGAGCACGGCGACGCGCTTTGCACCTTTCTCAGTAAAGCGGCGCACGGCGATGGCGGCATTGTTCAGGAAACAGTAGCCGCCAAAATGATCGTAGCCGGCATGATGACCCGGCGGGCGGCAGAGGGCGAAGGCCGCCTTTTCGCCGCCCGCCACCAGATCCGCTGCCGTCAGCGCCGTTTCGGCCGAGCTTTTCACCGCTGCCCAGGTGGTGGCGGTGATCGGCGTCGCGCCGTCAAAGCAGTAGAAGGTCAGCTGCGCCTCGATGCCCGTCGGCACCCGGTCCGTGCGCATGCCGCGGGTGAAGAAGGACGACGGATAGGCAGCGCCGGTGCGGCCGATCTCCAGCCAGCGCGGGTGGGCGTGTTCCAGAAAATCGACAAGGCCGGGGTCATGGGCCGCCAGCAGCGCGTCGCGCGGCTGCGGCTTCGGCGGCTCGACGGGCCCAAGCTTCGTCGCCAGCACCCGGGCATGCACCAGATCGGCCCGCTCCGGCTTCTCGAAGGCCGGCACGAACGTGCCGAAGGTGAACTCGCCCGGGCTCACATGGAGACGGTGATCGGGGGAAAAGATGGTGCGCATGGAGCATTCCCGGAGAGGCAAATAGCGGGCTGCTGCCCGCACCCGCCCGGAGGCCCGAGGGCCTCCGGACCTCCCCCCTTATCTGAAGACAGAACGGGAGGGGCCGGGAGGCGTCAGGCCTCCCGGTCAGGGGGTCGGGGACGGAAGTCCCCGGATGGGAGGTCAGGTGCGCAGCTTGGTCCAGATCCGGTCATAGAAGCGGATGGCTTCCGGCGAGCAGGTCGGCGCGAACACGTACTTGTAGCCTTCGGGGGTGGAGAATTCCGGCGCCTCGGCCAGCGTCTTGTCGACGAACTTCTCGGAGCCGGCGACAGCGTTGGGATAGCCCGAGAAGTTGGACTGCAGCGCGGCGTTCTCCGGCTTCATGTAGAATTCCAGGAACTTCTTGGCGTTCTCGGCATTGGGGGCGTTCTTGGGGACGGCCATGTTGTCCATCCAGGCGACGCCACCCTCTTTCGCGAACACGAACTTGATCGACGGCTTTTCCAGCCGCGAGCGCAGGCCGTCGCCGGACCACACCTGATGGGCGACGGTCTCGCCGGAGACCTGACGGTCGCGGATGCCGTCGGAATTGTAGATCTTCACGGACGGCTTCTGCTTTTCGAGCAGCACCTGCATTTCCTTCAGGTCGGCCGGATTGGTGTTGCACTGGGGCTTGCCCAGATAAACGAGGGCCAGCGACATGACTTCGGTCGGCGAGCCGAACATGCCGACCTTGCCCTTCAGCTCCGCCGGCGGCTCGAACAGGGTCTTCAGGCTGTCGGTCGGGCCCTTATAGACGTCGGTGTCGATGGTGTAGGAGGTGATGCCCCAGACGAAGGGGAGGGTGTACTTGTTCTCGGGATCCCAGGCCGGGCCCTTCCACTTCGGATCGAGATTGCCGAAGTTGGAGAGCTTCGAGGCGTCGATTTCCTCGATCAGCCCTTCCTTGGCGAAGATCGGCACGAAGTCCGATGACACCACCACGATGTCATAGCCGGTGGCGCCGGATTTCAGCTTGGCCAGCAGCGTCTCGTTGGAATCATAGGTGTCGACATTGACCTTGATGCCGGTCTCTTCCTCGAACTTCTTGGTCAGCTCTTCCGAGGTGTAGTCGGTCCAGTTGTAGATGTTCAGCTCGCCCTTGGACTGGGCGAAGGCCGGGGCCGTCAGCGCCGAGGCGGCCAGAAGGGCGGCGGCGAGAAGGGAAGCTGCGGATTTCATCGGGGGTCACGAGGCTCCGTCGGGGGATTGATCGGGGATCAGACCGGCTCGGCGCCGCTGCGCCGGGTCATGATGAGGGCAAAGGTGACGAGGATCGTCGAGATCAGCAGCAGCAGGGCGGAAACGGCGTTCACCTCCGGCGTCACGCCCAGCCGCATCATGCCGTAGATGTAGACCGGCAGGGTGGTGGCGCCGGCATCCGCCACCATCATGGAGATGAGGAAGTCATCCAGCGAGGTGACGAAGGCGAGCATCGCCCCCGACAGGATCGCCGGCCACAGCAGCGGCAGGGTGATGCGGCGGAAAATCTCGCGCTCGGGGGCGTAGAGATCGCGCGCCGCGGTTTCCACCGCATCGCCCATGTCCTTCAGCCGCGCCTGAATGGGCAGAAGGGCGAAGGGGATGCAGAACACGGTGTGGGCGATGATGAGGTTGCCGAGGCCGAGTTTCAGCCCGATGGCCGAGAAGAACACCAGCGTGGTGATGGCGACCACGATTTCCGGCACCACCAGTGGCATGGCGATGAGGCCGACCACGGTGTCGCGGCCGGGAAAGCGCCGGCCGCGCTCCAGCGCCAAGGCCGCAAGCGTGGCAATCAGGGTGGAGAGCACCGTGGCGGAGACCGCGATGAGGAGGCTGTTCAGCGCGGCATCGCGGATCTGCGGGTTCTGGGCCACGCGCTCGAACCAGCGCAGCGAGAAGCCGGCCCACACCGTCGTCAGGTTGGAAGCGTTGAAGGCATAGACGACGAGGATGACGAGGGGGGCATAGAGGAACAGGAAGACCAGCGCCGTCAGGCTGGACAGCCCCGGGGTGCGGCGCCAGTCGAACGGGCGGACCGGCCGGGAGCTGACGGGCACGGCATCGAGCACTTCCTGCGGCGTGCGGCGGGGTTTCATGGCCGGGCCTCCTCGGCCTTCCGGGCGCGGTGCATCTGCACGATCATGACAAGGAGCACGGCCGTGGCCATGAGCACGGCCAGCGCCGCGCCGAAGGGCCAGTTGCGGGCCGAGCCGAACTGGGCCTGGATCAGGCTGCCGATCATGAAATTGCGCCCGCCGCCCAGAAGATCCGGCGCGAGGAAGGAGCCGAGCGCCGGGGCGAAGACGAGCAGCGCGCCGGCAGCCGCTCCGGGACGGGCGAGCGGCCAGATCACCCGCCGCCACACCGCGAACCGGCTGGCATAGAGATCATGGGCCGCCTCGATCAGGCGCACGTCGATGCGCTCCAGCGTGGAATAGATCGGCAGCACCATGAAGGGCAGGAAGGTGTAGACGAGGCCAAGCAGGATCGCGCCGTCATTATAGAGAAAGGGCAGCGGCGCGCCGATGAGGCCGGCGCCGGTCAGCGCCTGATTGAGCAGGCCCTGATCCCGGAGGATCACCACCCAGCAATAGGTGCGGATCAGCATGTTGATCCAGAACGGCAGGGTGACCACGAACAGCAGCACTTTCTGCCGCTCCTTCGGCTGGCAGACGATGAACCACGCCACCGGCCCGCCGATGACGAGGGAGAGCAGCGTGGTTGCCGCCGCCAGCCAGACCGAGCGGGCGATGATGATGAGATAGTTTCCGCTGAAGACGAGGGTGTCGTCGAAATCCCGCTCGAACAGGAGCTGGACATAGGCGCCGACGGTCCACGGCTGTTCCACGCCGCCATAGGGGTTGGGCGACAGGAAGGAATAGGCCACCGCCACCAGCATCGGGATCGCCATGAAGATGCCGATGACGAGGATGGCGGGCAGGAGCAGGAAAAAGGTGCGGCTGCGGCTCATGGGGCGCTCCCGGTCAGTCCGCGGGGAAGGCGCGTTCGGCCTCGGCCGGCCAGTCGAAGGAGACACGGTCGCCGGTCATCACCCCGTCGGGCGGGGTGCCCCTGAGGCGCGCCCGCAGCGTCAGGCCATCGGCCACATGGGCTTCCACCAGGGTGTCGGCGCCGAGGAAGGCAATCTCGGAGACGGTGCCGACGACGCGCCCGCCGGTCATGCCGGCCCGCACCGTCACCCGCTCCGGCCGCACCGCGATGATCGTGTCGGCGGCCCGGCCGATGAGGGCGCCGGGAATGAGGTTGGCCTCGCCGATGAAGTCGGCGACATGGGGGGTCGCCGGGCTGTCATAGATTTCGGTGGGGGTGCCGATCTGGAGGACACGGCCGGTGTTCATGACCGCGATGCGGTCCGACATGGCCAGCGCCTCTTCCTGATCATGGGTGACGAGGATGAAGGTGATGCCGGTCTCGCGCTGCAGGCGCTTCAGCTCGATCTGCATGCCCTTGCGCAGTTTCAGGTCGAGAGCGGACAGCGGTTCGTCGAGCAGCAGCAGCTTCGGGTGCGGCGCCAGCGCCCGGGCCAGCGCCACGCGCTGCTGCTGGCCGCCGGAAAGCTGGGCGGGCTTGCGCTTCGCGAAGGCGTCCAGCCGCACCAGCTTCAGCATGTCGGCCACCACAGGCGGAATGTCGGGCTGGCGCCAGCCGAGCATTTCCAGCCCGAAAGCGACATTTTCCGCCACCGTCAGATGGGGGAAGAGGGCGTAGCTCTGGAACACGGTGTTGACCGGCCGCTTCTGGGGCGGCAGCCCCGCCACATCCCGGCCCTGAATGCGGATCTGGCCCGCCGTCGGCTGCTCGAAGCCGCCGATGAGGCGCAGCAGCGTGGTCTTGCCGCAGCCGGAAGGCCCGAGCAGCGTGAAGAACTCGTTGTCGGCAATCTTGATGTCGATCTCCGACAGCGCCTTTGCGCCGCCCGGATAGACCTTCTCCACGCCGATGATCTCGACGAGGGGGCGGGCCGCCGCCTCGGGGCTGGCCGGGGCGGTCATCGCGGGCCCTCGCCGGAGGCCGGAAGGCCGAGGGGGCGGAGGCGCTGGGTCTCGTTCGCCGGCTGTCGAGGCAAGATGTGTCTCCGTCGGAGGGAACGGGGGCAGTTTGCGGATTCGTGATCACATCTGACAAGCCGAAATTGGAGGCGCCGCCGCCGCCTTTGCGGGCAGTGGCAGCGCCCTCCGCGGACGGATCAGAAGCTCTCCAGCGTGCGGCGATATTCCATCTCGGTGACCTCGCCGGCGAACAGCCGATATTCCGCGCGCTTGAGGGCAAGCAGCACATGGTGCAGCCGCTCCCCAAGCGCCTCCTTCAGGAAGGCCGAGCGGCCGGCCGTCACGATGGCATCGCGCCAGTCCGGCGGCAGGATGTCGGTGGCATCAGGGGCATAGTGGGCGGTGGCCGGGCCGGGATCGGCGCCCGCCGCGAGGCCCGCCCGCATGGCGGCCAGCGTGACCGCGCCGACCAGATAGGGATTGGCGTCGACGCCGGCCATGCGCTGTTCCAGATGGCGGCCGGCGGCCGAGCCGGCGGGCACCCGCACCGCCACGGAGCGGTTGTTGATGCCCCAGGTCGGCGCCGTCGGCGCATAGGAGCCGACAGCGAAGCGGCGCCAGGAATTGAGGTGTGGCGCAAAAATGAGCATCGCTTCGGGCAGGGTGGCGAGAAGTCCGGCGATGCTGGCGGTCAGCTCCGGCGCCAGCGTGCCGGCGGCCGGGTCGGCAAAGCGGTTCCGCCCGTCAGAGTCGGCAAGGCTGACATGCAGATGCATGCCGGAGCCGGCCAGTCCCGGAAAGGGCTTGGCCATGAAGCAGGCGATCATGCCGGCGCGCGCCGCCATCGCCTTCAGGAGGCGCTTGAGGCCGACGAGATCATCGGCCGCCTGAAGGGCATTGCCGCGATGGTGCAGCGTCAGCTCATATTGCCCGGGGGCATATTCGGAAATCAGGGTTTCCAGCGGCAGGCCCTGCACGGCGGCGGCGCGATAGACCTCCTCGGTGAACGGGGAGAGCCGGTCGAGGGCCTCGGTGCCATAGACCTGGATCATCTCCGGCCGCTCGCCGGTCAGCGGCAGCCGGGCGGGCTGGGGCCGGCCATCGGGGCCGGGCTGGCGGTCGAGCAGATAGAATTCCAGCTCGAAGGCCATCACCGGATGGCGGTTGTCAGCTTTCAGCCGGTCGGCCTGCCGGGCCAGCGCATGGCGCGGATCGGCGGCCATGGGGGAGCCATCCAGCTCGTGCAGGGTCAGCTGCACCTGTGCCCGCGGTGGCGTGGTCCACGGCGCCAGCTTCAGCGAGCCCGGCACCGGCCAGCCGCGCCGGTCGGCATCGCCATCGGACCAGACCAGCCCGGTTTCCTCCACATCGGCGCCGGTGATGTCGAGACCGAGGATGGAGCCCGGCAGATGCCGGCCATCGCGATAGAGGGCGGCGAGTTCGTGCCGGCGGATCGTCTTGCCGCGGGGGATGCCGTTGGGATCGATCAGGAAAATGTCGACGGCGACAATCTCCGGATGGGCGGCAAGGAAGGCGTCGGCCTCTTCCATCGGGGCGGCGGTGGCGGGTCTCATATGTCGGCCTCCCGGGCCGCCAGATCGGCCAGCACGCCGGCATAGGCGGCGACGAAGCCATCGGCTTCCGCCGCCGTCAGGTCCGGCGCGACCAGCAGCATGTTGTGGAACGGGGTGAGCAGGAAGCCGCGGTTGAGGAGGGCCAGATGCAGCGCCGCCTCCAGACCGGGCCGGCTGGCGGCGCGCGCCTCGGCGGCGGTGCGCACGGGCTCCGGCGCGAACACCACTTCGATGCGGGCGCCGACGCGCGCCACATGCCATGGCCGGCCGGCCGCGGCGATGACCGCCGTCAGCCCGGCTTCGATCCGGTCGGCGCCGGCATTCATGCGGGCGTAGATGTCGGCGGTGTGGAGGTCGGTCAGCGCCGCCTTCAGGCAGGCGAGCTGAAGCGCACTGCCGGAGAGCGTGGTGCCGATGCCGGAATGGCCATGGGCCGGGTTGGCGGCGCGCACGGCGCGGAAGCGTTCGGCCACCTCCGGGGTCATGCCCCAGACCGCGCACGGCACGCCGCCGGCCACCGCCTTGCCGGCGACGAACAGGTCCGGATGGAGGCCGTGCACCCGGCCATAGCCGCCAGGGCCCGAGGACAGCGTATGGGTCTCGTCGAGCAGCAGCAGGGTGCCCGTGCGGGCGGTCTCCGTGCTGAGGAAATCGAGAAAGCCCGGCTGCGGCAGGATCATGCCGCAATTGGTCATCACCGGCTCGGCCAGCACCACGGCGATGTCGCCGCCGGAAAGTGCGGTCGCCAGGGCGTCCCGGTCGTTGAAGGGGATGGCCACGGTGGTGGCGCCGGTGTCGGTCACCTGACCCAGCAGGCTGGCCCGCGCGATGGTGCGGCCGTCGTCTGCCAGGTCGACGAGGGTGTCGTCGACGGCGCCATGATAGCAGCCATCAAAGACGAGAATCTTTTTCCGTCCGGTGACGGCCCGGGCAAGCCGGATGGCGAAGCGGTTGGCATCCGATGCCGTGGTGGCCATCTGCCAGACCGGCAGGCCGAAGCGCTCCGCCAGCAGCCGGCCGACCGGCTCAGCATCGGCCGAGGGCAGCATGGTGGCAAGGCCCCGGCGGGCGGTGTCGGCAAGGGCGGCAAGGATCGGCGCCGGGCCGTGGCCGAACATGGCCGCGGTGTCGCCAAGGCAGAGGTCCACCAGCCTGACGCCGTCGAGATCGGTCAGGTGACAGCCGCGGGCGTCCGAGAGCACGAGAGGCACCGGCGCCGGCCAGTCCAGCATCCAGTGCAGGGGCACGCGATCGAGAAAGCCTGAGGCCGACGGGGCGGCAGCGGCAGCCGTCTGGCGGGGCCGGGCGGCGCGAAAGCGCGCGGCTTCGGTCTCGGCCAGGGCCGCTGCCGCCCGCTCTGTCCTGTCTTGCGTCAGTGTCGTCACCCCTGCCTCCCGTGGCGCAGTTTTGCCCGGGCGCGAGAGTGACATTCGCCGCGGTCCCGTGCAATCGTGATCACAAATTGCACGGCCGCCGCGGGGCAGCGCGGATCAGGCGAACATGGTCACGCACACCCGGTCGCGGCCACCATGCTTGGCCTCGTAGAGCTGCTGGTCGGCGGTGGCGAGGAACTCGGTGATGGTGATGGCCGGAGAGGGGAACAGGGCACAGCCGCCGATGCTGACGGTCACATGATCCGAGACCGAGGAAAAGGCATGGGGGATGAGCAGATTGGCCACCGCCATGCGCAGCTGTTCGCCCACCAGTGCCGCGCCCTCGGTGTAGGTGACGGGCAGGATGCAGGCGAATTCCTCGCCGCCATAGCGGGCGATCACGTCGGTTGCCCGGGCGAGGCCATGGGCCAGCGCACTCGCCACCCGCTTCAGGCACTCGTCGCCGGCCAGATGGCCGTAGCCGTCATTGTAGGCCTTGAACAGGTCCACATCGATCATCAGCAAGGCGAGGGGATCATTCTGGCGCTGGCAGCGCAGCCATTCCCGCTGCAGGCTGTCATCGAACAGGCGCCGGTTGGCGATGCCGGTGAGGCCGTCGACATTGGACAGCCGCTCCAGCAGCTCGCGCTGGCGGCGCAGCTCCAGATGATTGCGCACCCGGGCGCGCACCACCGGAGAGGAGAAGGGCTTGGTAATGTAATCAATGGCGCCAAGCCACAGGCCGCGCTCCTCGTCCTCTTCCTTCGACAGCGAGGTGAGGAAGATGACGGGAATGGCGCGGGTGCGCGGATCCGCTTTCAGCCGGCGGCAGACCTCGAAGCCGTTCATGCCCGGCATCAGGATGTCGAGCAGGATCAGGTCCGGCTGATGTTCGATCGCCAGCCGGATTGCCTCCTCGCCATCGCCGGTGGTCAGCGTGTTGCACTCCTGCTCCAGGATGGTGCTGGCGAAGGCGATGTTGACGGGCAGGTCGTCGACGATGAGGACAGTCTGGCGAGCCGAGGACATGGGGGCCTCACGGGGCCGGCAGGAAGCGATCGCGCACGGCCTGAAGGCTGAGCGCACCGAGGGTCACGATTTCCCGGGCCGCCCGGTGAGCCTCGACGCTGTCGCGGTTCTGGGCGGCGGACGTCAGCAGCTTGCCGAGACTGGAAAGCCGCACGAGGCCGAAATTGCCGGTGGTGGAAATGAGATCATGGGCCTCCTGGCGCAGCGAGTCATAGTCCATCCGTTCGGCAGAGAGCCGGATGCGCTCGATGCGGGCCGCACAATCTGTGACGAACAGGCTCACCAGCGACTGGAACCGCTCCGGCGCCGCCGACTGGGCCAGCCGGGTCAGCGGCAGTTCGTCGACAAGGCCGGAGACCTGCACCGGGGCAGGCGCCGGCTCCGGCGGGTCGAACCGGGTGGCGACCGACCAGCGGGCGGTGGTCGCCAGCAGCTTTTCCATGTCGACGGGCTTGGTCAGATAATCGTCCATGCCGGCGTCGCGATAGGTCTGTTCCATGCCGCTCATGGCATTGGCGGTCAGCGCCACGATGGGCACCCGGCCGCGCGGGCCATCCAGGGCGCGGATGCGGCGCGTGGCCTCCAGCCCGTCGACGGTGGGCATCTGCACATCCATCAGCACGAGATCGAAGGGCTCGCGCAGCACGGCGGCCACGGCTTCGGCGCCGTCGGCGGCAACGCTGACCCGGTAGCCCGCCTGCTCCAGCATGGTGACGGCCACCTGCTGGTTGATGAGATTGTCCTCGGCGACGAGCACATGGCGTCCGCCTCCAGCCCGCAGGGTCGCGGGGGCGCTGGCCCGGGCAGCGGCAACCGGCGTGGTCGTGCGCGGCAGGCCGAAGGCATCGGCGATCGCATCGGCCAGATCGTCGCCGCGCACCGGCTTGGTCAGGATCTGCACAAGGCGCGGATCATCCAGCGGCACAGGACCGACGCCGATGGGCACCGTCAGGATCAGCGGCATATCCGGCGCCAGCTGGGCGCCGAAGCCTTCGGAGAACGGGATATCGCCGGGCGTCAGGCTGCTGTCGATGAGCACGGCATCATGCCGGGCCCGGCGCAGCATCCGGGTCGCCTCGTCCAGACTGGCGGCGCAGTCCACCCGGGCGCCGATGGCGCGCAGCGTCTCCTCCAGCATCCGCCGGGAAAACACGCCGCGCTCGACGACGAGGAGCCGGCGGCCGGACAGATCCAGTATGGCCGGCGCGGGTGCGGCCTCACGCGGCAGCGGCACGGCGAAGGAGAAGGTGGAGCCGCGCTCCGGCTCGCTGGACACGTCGATCCAGCCATTCATCAGCTCCATGGTCTCGCGGCAGATGGCGAGACCCAGCCCGGTGCCGCCGAAGCGACGGGCAACCGAGCTGTCGGCCTGGGTGAACTTTTCGAACAGGCTGGCCTGAGTGTCGGCATCCATGCCGATGCCGGTGTCGGTCACCTGACATTGCAGCTCGAACAGGCCGCTCTCGCCGGGCAGCAGGTCGACTTCGACGAGGATCCCGCCCTTGGCGGTGAACTTGATGGCGTTGCCGACGAGGTTCAGCACCACCTGACGCAGGCGCAGCGGATCCCCGATCAGCCGGCAGCGCGCCGCCGGGCGGATGAGCAAGGCAAGGTCGATGTGCTTCTCGCTCGCCCGCGGCGCCATCAGCTGGATCGCCTTGTCGAACACCTCGGCCACATCGAACGGGATGATTTCCAGCTCGACCTGACCGGCCTCCAGCTTGGAGATGTCGAGGATGTCGTTGAGGGTAGCCAGCAAGGTGGTGGCGGAATCCCGGATCGTCTCGGCATAACGCTGCTGGGTCGGGTCCAGCCGGGTGGACAGCAGCAGCGCGTTCATGCCCAGCACGCCATTCATGGGCGTGCGGATCTCGTGGCTCATGTTGGCGAGGAATTCGGTCTTGGCCCGGTTGGCCCGTTCCGCCTCGTCCTTGGCGCGGGTCAGTTCCACCTGTGTCTCGCGCAGCTTGGCATTGATGGCCGCCAGTTCGGCGTTGGAGCGTTCCAGCGCCTCCACCAGGGCGGCGCGGGCCTCGGCGGCGCGGGCCTGCTCCTGAACGCGCTCCAGCTCCAGGGCACGTTCATGATATTCGGCGCTGATGCGCACGCTTTCCTCGTGCAGCGACTTGCGCCGCACCTGGGCCCCCACCCGGGCGGTCAGGATCTCCGGGCCGCTGTCGGCGCCGACACAGTCATCGGCACCGGCGCGCAGCACCTTCACCATGTCGTCGCCTTCGGCATGGGCGAGCACAACGACGATCTGGAAGGGGCGATCGGGCTTGCGGCGCTCGAGATCCAGCGCTGCGCACAGCTCCAGCGCGTCGGCGGCCACCCGGTCGAGCACGAACACCACGCAGTCTACCCGCTCATGGGCGACGCGGCCGGTGACGTCGGCGGGGGGGGCCTCCAGAACCTCCTGATTGGCCTGTTCCAGATGGGTGCGCAGCAGATCGACACCGGCAGAGGCGACGCCGTTGGCGACGATCATCACCCGGGCCCGGCGGAAACCCGGCGAGGCGACCTGAACCGGCGTCGAGCCGGCAGATTCCCGCAACAGGTTCTCGATGCGGGCGATGAGCACGTCGACCGGTGCGGATTTGGGCACATAGGCATCTGCACCGCTCTCGAAGCCGCGGCGCTGGGCATCGGCGGTGTCGGCGTCGGTCAGCATCAGCAGGAGCAGATTGCGGGTGCGCATGTTCATCCGGACCCGGCGGGCGAACTCGTCGCCGCTGAGGCCAGGCAGATGCAGATCGACCAGAACAAGATCCGGCAAAGTGTCGTTCAGCCGGTCAAGGGCATCCTCGGCGGACGGCGACCACAAGGTCGCCCAGCCCTTGCTCTCCAGGGTGAACTGCAGCTGCAGCGCCTGGGTGGGCGAGTCCTCGATGATGAGGAGGGTCGGTGCCGCAGGGGCATCCGGCGCGTCGGTCATGTGAGAGTCCCCGCAAGCCCCGCCATGGTCAGGATGCGCGCTCCGATTGCTTCCAGCGGCAGGATCGCACGGGCGGCCCCCAGACGGGCGGCGACACCGGGCATTCCATAGACGATAGCCGTGCTTGCGTCTTCCGCAATTGTATAGGCACCGGCCCAGCGCATTGCGAGCAGCCCTTCGGCCCCGTCATCGCCCATGCCGGTCAGCACCACGCCAATCGCCCGTGCGCCATAGCACTCGGCGAGGGTGTTGAGGAGAACCGTCCCCGATGGCTTCTGGCCGCTGACCGGGGGGGTGTCCGTCAACACTATGATACCGCTGCGCACCGTCAGATGACAGTTGCCCGGAGCGACATGGATGTGTCCCGGCCGCACCCGTTCGCCATTGACGGCAAGGCTTGTGGGCAGGCGCACCTGGGTGCCGAGCCAGCCGGCAAAGCCCTCGGCGAACTCGGCGCCGATATGCTGGACCAGAGTGACCGGCAGGGGGAAATCGGCGGGCAGCGTACTGAGGACCTGGGCGAGCGCATTGGGGCCGCCGGTGGAGGCGACGAGCCCCAGCATGTCGAAGGGCAGGGCCTCGCCCGGTCCCCGGGCCCGCGGGGCGGGGTCGGGCGGGAGCACCTCGGGCATTGGGGCCGCCTCGGTCAGCGGCCGGATCGGCCGCTGGCGCACCACCTTGAGCTGGCTCATGATGAAGAGCTGGGTGCACAGCCGTCGGGCCTGCCGGCCATCGGGATCCCGCCCGGGGCCGGGAGGCTTCTCGATCACCGCCAGCGCCCCGGCCTTCAGGGCGTTCATGCTGATCTGCAGGGTCGGATCGGCCAAGGCTGCCGAGGCCACCACGATGGGCGTCGGCTGGGTCTGCATGATGCGGCGGGTGGCCTCCACCCCGTCCATTCCGGGCAGGCGCACATCCATCAGCACCACATCCGGCCTGAGCTTCGGCATCAGCTCCAGCGCGCGCTCGGCCGTGGTGGCGACGCCGGCCACCCGGAGGCGCGGGTCGGCATCAATCACGTGCTCCAGAAAGGTGGAGACGACGAGGGAGTCCTCGACGATGAGCACGCGAACCCGGGTCATGGCGCCTCGACGAACTGGCCGATGGTGTCGAGGAGCTCGCGCTGATCGAACCGCTGCTTGATGATGTAGGCGTCCGCACCGAGGTCAAGCCCGCGCCGCACTTCGTCCGGATGATCCACGGATGTGACGAGGATGACCGGCAGTCCGGTGAAGGCCGTGTCGGCGCGGATGGCCCGGAGCAGGCCGAAGCCGTCGAGACGCGGCATCTGCACGTCGGAGATCACCAGATCCGCCGGCTCGCGCCGGAGCTGGTCCAGCGCGTCGATGCCGTCGACGGCCAGGCGCACCCGGAAGCCCTCGGCTTCCAGAATGCTCTTTTCCAGGGTGCGGGTGGTGATGGAATCGTCCACCACCAGCACCCGCGGTGCCTCGCGCCGGTGCTGGGGGGTGGCCACCGTCAGCGCGCCGCCACCGGCGGCCCCCGCTTCCGCCAGCACCACCGGGTTGAGCACCAGCACCGGCGTGTCGCCGTCGAGCATCAGCGACCCCGAGGCCAGCGGATTGCGGCCGCTCTGGCCGCTTTCCACCGCGGCCTGACGCACATCCACCAGCCGGTCGACCGCCAGCCCCAGCCGCCGGCCACCGGCCCGGATCAGGACGATGCTCAGATGACCGTCGATTTCCTTCAGGGCGGCATCGCCATGGCCGAGCAGCCGGGCCAGCGGCACCAGCGGCACGGCGCCCTGATCGGTCTCCACCACGGGCTGTCCTTCCAGACTGCAGATGTCCGCCGTGTGGATGCGCATCATGCGCGAGACGGCATGGGCGGGCAGCGCATAGGTCTGGTCGCCGACGGTGACCAGCAGCACGTCATGGCGGGCGACCGACAGGGGGACCGACACCACCACCCGGGTGCCGCGCGGGGTCGCCGGGCCGATATCGAGATCCCCCTGCAGCCGGGCCACCATGTCCTGCAACACGGCCAGACCGATGCCGCGCCCGGACAGGGTGTCGACGGAGCGGGCGGTGGAAAAGCCGTCGCGCATGAGGAGGCGCGCCAGATCCGCCGGACTGGCTGCCGAGGCAGTGGCATCCGTCAGCAGCCCGCGGGCGACCGCGATCTCGCGGATGCGCGGAAAATCGAGCCCGCGGCCATCATCGCTGACCGTGACCCGCAGGCGCGGACCTTCGATGGCCACAGCCATTTCCAGCCGGGTTTCGCCGGAAAGGCCGGCTGCCGCGCGTTCGGCCGGGGTGTGGGCGCCATGGCCGACGGCATTGCGCAGCACATGCATCAGCGGATCCTTCATGGCCTGAAGGATCATCCGGTCGGCTTCAAGGGTGAGGCCGGTCATGGTGAAGGCCACGGGCCGGCCGGTCTCCCGGGCCAGCTCGCGCACCATGCGCGGGAAGGCGGAAAACACCTCCTCCACCGGCATCAGACGGGCCTGCTGGACGGCCGCCTGCAAGGCATCCACCAGCTGACGGATGCGCCAGGCCTCATGGTTCTGGCCCCGCACCATCTGCCCGGTGGCGCGGGTGACCGTCGCCAGCCCCTTGTCCAGGGCATCGACGAGGGAAAGCATCGCCTTGGGCATGTCGGGCTGCTCGCGGCGCAGGGTGGTGCGCAGCAGCGCCCAGTCCCGGGCGAGGCGGCCAAGATCGGCTTCCAGAGTGTCGAGACCCTCCGCCAGCCGGGTCTGATTGCCGGTGCGGGCGAGGAGCTGGCCGCCAATTGCAGTGAGCTCGTCGAGATCGCCCGAACGTACGCGCACGATTTCCTCGCCGCCCCGGGCGGCGGAGACCGGCGGGCTGGCCGTTGGGGCTGCCGGAGAGGTGGCCGGCACGTCAGCGGGAGCAGGGTCTGCAGGCACCGGATCCGGCGCGGGTGGAGCGGGCAGGGTGATCGCAGCCGGCGCCGCCACAGGCACCGGGGCGGCGGCCGGGAGGGACGCGGGTGCAGGCGCCGGGACGGGGGGCTGCGGGATGGATAAAGCGGGCGGCCCGGGCGGTGCCGCAGTGGCGGTCGCCGGGCGTGCGGGCGCAGCAGACGGAGCGGCAGGCGGCGCCGGGGGGGACTCTCCGGCGGCCGCAAGCACGGCATCCAGCGCCATCAGGGCCGGCTGTTCCGCCAGCACGATATCCGACTGTCCGGCCAGATCCTCGATGAGATCGACGGCATCGCCGATTACCGCGAGGGTGGAGGGATCCAGACGGCAGCGGCCCTTCTGGACGAGGTCGAACAGGGATTCCAGCCGGTGGGCGACGGTCTCGATGGGGCGGATGTCCACCGTGCGCGCCGCGCCCTTGAGGCTGTGGGCGTGGCGGAAGATTTCGGTGAGGTCGCCCTGGGCGGCTTCCGGGCGCAGCAGCTGACGCATCGCGGCGAGATGCTCGCGAAGCTCCATGTCGAACGCCAGGAGAAGCCGCTGTCTGATGTCGATCACAGCCGGTACCGGTTCACCGAGTGCGAGAGCTGGGTGGAGAGGGCAGCCAGATTGGCGGCGGCGCCATCGAGCTGGCGGGTGCCATCGGCAGTCTGCTTGCTGGCCTGCCGGATGTTGCGCAGCGCCAGCATCACCTGTTCCAGGCCGATATGCTGCTGGTTGATGGACGCCACGATCTGCTGGAAGGTTTCCGTGCTCTCCTGCACCGTATCGGCAAGATCATTGATGGCGCGCTGGGTGGCGTCGGTCTGGTCCTTGCCGGAGCTGACCCGCTTCACCGCCTCTTCCGTCAGCATCACCGAAGTGTTGATGCCACGCTGGATGTCACCCAGAATGCCGCGCACCTGCACGGTCGCCGCCTTGGACTGGTCGGCGAGGTTCTTGATCTCGGCGGCCACCACCGCAAAGGAACGGCCATGCTCGCCGGCCGCTGCGGCCTCGATCGCCGCATTGAGGGCGAGCAGGTGGGAGCGCTCGGAGATGTCGTTGACCGTGGCGATGATCTCGCCCACCGCCTGGGTCTTCTCCGAGAGGATAACGATGTTCTCGGCCACCGATTCCGCCTGCTCGCGGATGGCATCCATGGCACGGGAGGCATCCTCCACGGCCCGCAGACCATTGGCCGAGGCGCGATGGGTCTCCTCGGCGCCGGCGGCAATCTCCTGGGCCCGGCGCGACATCTGGGCGCCGGACTGGGTGATCTCGTCCAGCGTCGCGGACGTTTCCTGCACGGCGGCAAGCTGTTCCTCGACGCCGGCCGCCTGCTGCTGGGTGGAGGCGCGGATCTGCACCGTCGCGCTGTTCAGGTTTTCGCTGGCCGACCGCGTCTGGGTCGCCACCTCACGCAGGCCCTCCACCATGGAATTGAGGTGGGCGCCAAGGTCGGCCAGCTCGTCGCGGCCTTCCACCACCACCTTCTCGGTGAGATCGCCGGCGCCGATGCGGGCGGTGAAGCGCTGGAAGGCGCCGAGCGGCCGGGTGATGGAGCGCTGCAGCATGAGGGCGATGGCGAGGCCGACGACGATCAGTGCACAGAGCGCCACCAGCAGGGACAGGCGGGCGGCGGCAAAGGCGCCATCGGCTTCCACCCGGCCATCATCAATGAAGCGCGATGCCTGGGTGCGCAGGGCGTCGAGGCGCTCCAGGAAAGACTGCCGCATCCGTCCGGTAGCGGTGACATGGGCCTCGGCCGATTGGGCATCGCCGGCGCGCATTGCCGCGAGCCCCTTCTCGTTTTCAGTGACGATCAGGTCGAAGTCGCTCTGGATTCCGGCCACCAGATCGGACAGCCCCTTCAGTTCCCGCGACCGCTCTGCGGAGATGTCGGCATTGCCATAGCGGGTCAGAATGGCGGCGAGCTGGGAGATGCTGGCCCGCAGCGGCTGCAGCGACCGCCGCCACGCGGCTTCCGCCTCGGCCGGGTCACCGCCGGCGCCGAGCTTGGCGAGCATGTGGGCGGTGCGCACCTGCTCGCCGGCCGCCCGGGTGGCGTTGTTGGCGATCACCAGATCCTCGACCTGCTCCAGCAGGCTCACATCGTGCTCGACGATGCGGTTGTTGATGTCGCGGATGTTCGACAGCAGGGTGAACTGGTAGATGCCGAAGGCGGCCGTACAGAGGATGAGCACTCCGAAACCGGCCAGGATCCGTTGTCCGATGGTGAGACGCATCTGTTCAGATGTCCTTGACGAGTGTCGGATGGGAAAAGAGGGCGGCGGGCTCGATCAGCGTGTAGCCGGCCCGGATCCGGTGGCCGATCCGGCCCGGCGGGGATTCCGGATCGGGTCTGAGGCCGGCCGGGGGAATGTCGGTCATGGCTTCGGCCCGCTCGACACGAAGACCGATCGGCTCGGCACCGCGGATGCGCACCACATGGCCGGCCGCTCGGCTGGCGGGGGCCGTCAGGCCGCACAGCAGCGCCAGATCATAGACCCGGCACAGGGTGCCGCGGATGTCCATCAGCCCCAGAAGCGCCGGATCCGAGCGCGGCAGGATGGCGGCCGCCCGCACGACGGACACCTCCGCCGCATCCGTCAGGCGCAAGGCAAAACGTTCCCCACCCGCTATCAGCACCAGAACCGGCACCGGGCGCTCGCTGTCCGGCGTATCGCGCCGCTCCGACAGCCGCCGGGTGCGCTCGCTCAGGATGGCGCGGCGGCGGTCGGCTTCCATCACCGGCAGATCGATGGCGGGGCTCATCGGCTGGCTCCCAGGCTGCGGGTGATGAGGGTTCGGAGACCGGCGGCATCAAGGCCCGAGGCCGGCACGACGGCATCATCGGCCAGCTCCGCCACGGCTTTCAGCCCGTTGAGGAAGGCGCGGCGCGCCGCCTCGATGTCGCCGCGCCGGCGCATGAGGGCGCCCAGCTGCACATGGGCCATGGCGAAGCTGCGGTCCAGATAGAGCGCCCGGCGCAGGCAGCGGTCCGCCTCGTCCGCCTCGTCGCGGTGATCATGCACGAGGGCGAGGAAATAATGTCCGTCCGGTGCCGTCGGGGCGGCGGCAATGCGGGCGCGGGCGGCCGTCTCGGCTCCCGCCCAGTCGCCCCGGTCCACCAGGGCACGCAGCGTGTCGTCGGCACCATCATCGGGCCCCATCCGTCCGGGCACGGCAGGCGGGCGGGCGGTGACGGGGGCCAGCCGGGCCGGGCGTGGCCGGGGCGTGACCGGGCGAAAAGCGGGGGTGGCCGCGACCGGCGCGGTGCGCAGGCGGGACAAGGGGGAAAGGGGTGTTTCCGCCCGGGGGACTTCCCGGGCGCGCGCCGGATCGCGCTTGCGATAGAGGGTGGCGCCGGGCACCGGCACCGCATCGAACACCCGGTCGAACAGCTCCCCGGTCTCGGCATGGCCCACCAGCAGCCAGCC
The DNA here is from genome assembly GCA_050689115.1 of Segnochrobactraceae bacterium EtOH-i3. Taxonomy (GTDB): domain Bacteria; phylum Pseudomonadota; class Alphaproteobacteria; order Rhizobiales; family Segnochrobactraceae; genus JBBSSF01. Next base: position 29,475 of record JBOGCN010000005.1, read on the forward strand.
GCCCTCGGCCAGCCGCTCCGACAGCCGCGGCAGCAGCACCGTCAGGGTCGCCACGTCGAAATAGATCATGACGTTGCGGCACAGGATGATGTCGAAGCCGGTCAGGAAGGCATCCGGCGCCGGGTGCGGCTCCAGGGTCATCAGGTTGTTGTGGCGGAATTCCACCATGGCCGCGAGATCATCGCGGATGTGCCAGACATTGCGTTCCGCCGGCGTTACCACGGTCGCCCGTTCCGAGGCCGAGAGATCCCGGAGCGCCCAGTCGGTGAAATGGCCCCGGCGGGCCTGGGACAGGAAGGCGCGGTTGATGTCGGTTCCGACGATGGTCACCTGCCAGTCGGCCCGGGCCGGGCCCAGCACATCGCGCACCACGGCGGCGAGAGAATAGGTCTCCGCCCCGTTGGAGCATGCCGCCGACCAGATGCGCAGCCGCCGGGTGGCGGCATTGCGGGCGATGCGCTCGGGCAGGACGGTGTTGACCAGGGCGGTGAACTGCTCGCGGAAGCGGAAGAAGAAGGTTTCGCCGATGGTCAGCTGTTCGACGAGGGCATCCATTTCGGCGCCCTGAAAGCGTTCGGCATCCAGAATGGCCAGATAACTGCCGCAGCCGATGCCGCGGGCGCTCAGCCGCCGCTCCAGCCGCTCGGCCAGCGCGTCATCCTTGTCGAGAAAATAACTGAGGCCGGTCAGCCCGATGATCCGCTCCTTGAGGCGGCCATAATCCGGGTCAGTGAGCACGGAGGCGGCGCGCACGCTCATGACACCTCCGCATCATCCGGCCGGGCGGTCTCGATCAGGGCATCCAGCCGGGCGGTGCTGGCCTCGACAAAACTGCGGGTGGCGGCCTCCTCGGCGGTCAGCAGCAGAGCGTCGCGATCCAGCAGGTGGACGAGCCGGCCGGCATGCTCGAACCGGGCGGTGACACAGCCATTGAAGCTCTCGCCGGGGGCCGCGGGCACGGCGTTGGTCACGGGAATAACGGCTGCCGCCCGGTCGACCAGCAGCAGCCGGGCCGGGCCGGGGCCGGCCAGATGCAGCAGGGGGGCGTAGAGGTCCTCGGGGCTGTCGGGCAGGCCGAGCACCCGGTCCAGCCGCAGCACCAGCGCCACCTGACCATCAAGGGAGAAGAAGCCGGCAATGAAGGGCGGCTGCACCGGCCCCTGGGTCAGCTCCGGGCAGGCCAGCACCTCGCGCACGTCCGCAATCGGCAGGGCCAGATCCAGCGGCCCGGTCCGGAAGAGGAGAGCAGTCTGCGGCTCCCCGCCAGAGGACGGAGAGGACCCGGAAAAAGCGGCCATGGCAAACCGACCAGATGCAGAAGCGGGCGACCCGGAAAACCGGTGCGCGAGGGACCGGACGGATGCCTCCGCCTGCCCTTGCGTAAACGCCAGTCTTGCATGATTCCCCGGTGCTTGTCCGGATTCTCTCCGGGCGCTCCGAAAAGCATCGGCCCCGGAGCCGGGAGGGCGCCGGGGCCGACAGTCAGGGCGTGCACAGCGGGGCCTGGAGGCTCCCGGACCGGTGGATTTCCCGGCCGGGCGATCAGCCCTTGCGACGGATCAGGTCGTTGAACACGCCGACCACGCCACGCCGGAACAGCAGCACGCAGGCGACGAAGATGACACCCTGGATGATGGTGACCCAGGAGCCCATCTCGGCGAAGAAGGTCTGGATGCCCACCACGATGAAGGCGCCGACCACCGGTCCGAACAGCGTGCCCACGCCGCCGATGAGGGTCATCAGCACGACTTCACCGGACATGTGCCAGTTCACGTCGGTCAGCGAGGCGAGCTGGAACACCAGGGCCTTGGTGCTGCCGGCGATGCCGGCGAGACCGGCCGAGAGCACGAAGGCGATGAGCTTGAACTGCTCGGCCTTGTAGCCCAGCGAGATCGCCCGGGGTTCGTTGTCGCGGATCGCCTTCAGGGTCTGGCCGAAGGGCGAGTGCACGATGCGCTGGATGGCCAGGAAGCCGGCCGCCACGATGGCGAGCACGAAATAGTACATCGTCATCGAGCTGGAGAGGTCGATGAGGCCGAACACCGTGCCGCGCGGCACGCCCTGGATGCCATCCTCACCGCCGGTGAAGGGGGCCTGAAGGGCGCCGAAATAGACCACCTGGGACAGCGCCAGGGTGATCATGGCAAAGTAGATGCCCTGCCGGCGGATGGCGATGGCGCCGAAGATGCCGCCGAGCACCGCCGAGGCGAAGCCGCCGAGCAGGATCGCCAGCAGCGGATCCATGCCCCACACCTTGGCCGCATGGGCGGTGACATAGGCCGCGCCGCCGAAGAAGGCGGCATGGCCGAAGGACAAAAGCCCGCCGAAGCCCAGCATCAGATTGAAGGCACAGGCAAACAGCGCAAAGCACAGCGCCTTCATCAGGAAGACGGGGTAGACGAGGAAGGGCGCGACGAGGGCCAGCGCCACCACCAGCGGCAGGCCGACCATCTGCACGAGCCGGGCGAGATCCGTCGAATTCGTCGCCTTGGCCGGGGTTCCCGGCGCCTTGGTTGCCACCTGAAGCGTCACGCGTGGGCCCTCCCGAACAGACCGGCCGGCTTAACCAGAAGCACCAGCCCCATGATGAAGAAAATGACGACGCTGGCGGCTTCCGGATAGAAGACCTTGGTGAGGCCCTCGATCACGCCGAGCGCAAATCCCGAGACAATGGCGCCCATGATCGAGCCCATGCCGCCGATAACGACAACCGCGAACACGATGATGATCAGGTTGGAGCCCATCAGCGGGTTGACCTGGTAGATCGGCGCGGCCAGCACGCCGGCAAAGGCCGCCAGACCGACACCCACCGCGAAGGTGATGGTGATGAGCCGGGTGACGTTGATGCCGAAGGCGCGCACGACCTGGGGGTTCTCGGTGGCTGCCCGCAGATAGGCGCCGATCCGGGTGCGCTCGATCACGAACCAGGTGGTGAGGCAGACCACCAGCGACGCCACGACGACGAAGGCGCGGTAGGTGGGCAGGAACATGAACGGCAGCTTGAAGCCGCCCTTCAGCGCATCGGGGATCGGATAGGCAGCGCCCGAGATGCCATAGAGATTGCGAAAGGTACCCTCGGCGATCAGCGCCAGACCGAAGGTCAGCAGCAGGCCATAGAGATGGTCCAGCTTGTAGATATGGCGCATGAACAGGCGCTCGGCCACGATGCCGACCGCCGCGATGATGACCGGCGAGAGGATCAGCGCTCCCCAGAAGCCGATGCCGAAATGGGTGAGCAGAAGCCAGGCCGCGAAGGCACCCATCATGTAGAGGGCGCCGTGCGCGAAGTTGACGACGTTCAGAACGCCGAAGATAACTGCGAGCCCGAGGCTCAGGATGGCGTAGAACGCACCGTTGATGAGCCCGAGCAGGATCTGACCCAAAAGAACCTGCGGGGGCACGCCGATCAGCTCGAACATGCGGGATCGCCCTTTGAGGGGTGAGGGGTAAGCCGCCGGGGGAGGGTGATCCCCCGGCGGCGGTGAGGTTATCCGTTCTTCACGAGCGGGCAGGCGCTCTTCTCCAGCGGCAGGAAGGCCTTGTCCGCCGGGATCGTCGCGCGAAGGTTGTAGTAGTCCCACGGTTCCTTGGACTCGGCCGGGGTCTTCACCTCGACCAGATACATGTCGTGAACCATGCGACCGTCAGGCCGGATCTTGCCGCCCTGGGCGAAGACATCGTTGACCGGCGTCTCGCGCATCTTGGCAACCACGGCATCGGTGTCATCCGTGCCGGCATCCTTCACCGCCTGGAGATAATGCCGGGCGGCGGAGTAGTTGCCGGCCTGCACCATGGTGGGCTTGCGGTCGCCGCCCACCCGGTTGCTCCACTTCTGCGACCAGGTGCGGCTGTCATCGGTGCGGTCCCAGTAGAAGCCGGTGGTCAGGAAGAGCTTCTGCGCGGCTTCCAGACCGAGGGAGTGCACATCGGTGATGAACAGGAACAGCGCGGCCAGGTTCTGGTCACCGGAATCGGTGATGCCGAATTCCTTGGCCTGCTTGATGGAATTGATGGTGTCCTGACCGGCATTGGCCAGGCCGATGATCTTGGCGCCGGAGCTCTGGGCGCGCAGCAGATAGGACGAGAAGTCAGCCGTCGGGAACGGCGCGCGGGCCGAGCCCACCACCTTGCCGCCCGCCGCTTCCACCACGCCGCTAACGTCCTTTTCCAGGGCGTGGCCAAAGGTGTAGTCCGCGGTGATGAAGAACCAGGAGTCGCCGCCCTGCTTCACGATGGCTTCGCCGGTGCCGACCGACATCGCATAGGTGTCGTAGACCCAGTGGAAGCCAACAGGCGAGCAGTTCTTGTTGGTCAGCGCCGACGTGGCACCACCGGTGTTGATGATGATCTTGTTCTTCTCGCGCCCGATATCCTGCACCGCCAGTGCGACAGAGGATGTGACGACGTCGATGAGCACATCGACATTTTCATTGTCGATCCAGCGGCGGGCGATGGCCGAGCCGATATCCGGCTTGTTCTGGTGATCGGCATAGACGATCTCGATGGGGATACCATTGATTTCGCCGCCGAACTCCTCGATCGCCATCTTCACGGCTTCCACGCCGCCCGCACCGGTGATGTCCGAGTAGGGGCCGGACATGTCGGTGAGAACACCGATCTTGATCGTATTTCCGCTGTATTGCGCCGAAGCCGTACCCGTGAGTGCCGTCGTGGCAAGCAGAGCTGCCGCGGCAACACCGAACGTGTGATGGCGAACGATGCCCATGCGAAATCCTCCCACTTTATTCTTTTCTATGGTCGTCACTGGAACGCCGACATATCGGAGATATGTCAACATAGTGATGTATTATTTCCATGGTCTCTGCAAGGGGCTCCCGGCACAGGGAGGTGCGAAGACATGGATGACCATGTGCAGAATTGCAAAGGCGGCAGCGTGCGGGCCCTGCGGGTGGAAGGGATCCCCGGTGCGGGCGGGCCGCACCGGGGGGCGATCAGGTCAGGATCACTTCTTCACGAGCGGGCACAGGCTCGTGGACAGCGGCTGCCAGGCCTTGTCGGCCGGGATGGTGGCGCGGATGTTGTAATAGTCCCACGGCTCCTTGGACTCGGCCGGGGTCTTCACTTCCGCCAGATACATGTCATGCGCCATCAGGCCGTCCTCGCGGATGGTGCCGTTCTGGGAGAACATGTCGTTGACCGGGGTGGCGCGGAACTTGGCGACGACGGTATCGGTATTGTCGGTGCCGACATCCTTCACCGCCTGGAGATAATGGCGGGTGCCGGAGTAGTCACCGGCCTGCACCATGGTCGGCATCTTGCCGCCGCCGAAGCGCTTGCTCCACTCGCGCGACCAGGTGCGGGTGTCGTCGGTGCGGTCCCAGTAGAAGCCGGTGGTCAGGAAGAGCTTCTGCGCGGCTTCCAGGCCGAGGGAATGCACGTCGGTGATGAACAGCAGCAGCGCGGCCATCTGCTGGTCACCGCTGTCGGTGATGCCGAATTCCTTGGCCTGCTTGATGGCGTTGATGGTGTCCTGGCCGGCATTGGCCAGCGCGATGATCTTCGCGCCCGAGCCCTGGGCCTGCAGCAGGAAGGACGAGAAATCGGCGTTCGGGAACGGATGGCGCACCGCCCCGACAACCTTGCCGCCGGCCTCCGTCAGGATCTTGGTGACGTCGGATTCCATGGCATGGCCGAAGGCATAGTCGGCGGTGAGGAAGAACCAGGTGTCGCCACCCTGCTTCACGATCGCATCGCCGGTGCCAACCGACAGCGCATAGGTATCATAGACCCAGTGGAAGCCGGTCGGGGCGCAGTTCTTGTTGGTCAGCGCGTTGGTGGCGGCGCCGGTGTTGATGACGATCTTGTTCTTCTCGCGGCCGATTTCCTGCACCGCGAGGCCCACCGACGAGGTGACCACGTCGATGATCATGTCGACGCCTTCGGAGTCGAACCAGCGGCGGGCGATCGCCGAGCCAATGTCCGGCTTGTTCTGGTGATCGGCATAGACCAGTTCGATCTTGGCGCCGTTGATGGAGCCGCCGAACTCGTCGATGGCCATCTTCACGGCTTCCACCGAGCCCATTCCGGTAATGTCGGAATAGGTGCCGGACATGTCGGTGAGGACGCCGATCTTGATGGTGTTGTTGGAGAACTCGGCCAGAGCCGGAACCGTCATGGCGGTGGTGGCCAGAAGGGCGGCAGCGGCCAGACCGGTGGCGTGACGACGCATCGAACGCATGGATCTTCCTCCCAGAAGATTATGATTATGCTTTTGTCATTATTGACGCTCCGGTCATGGCCGGGCGCTTTTCTTGTTCTTGCCTGCCCGGGGGCAGGGGAGTGGCCCGCCGCGACAGCGGGCCACCGGAGACGGGCCTTCGGGGCCCCTTGCCTTACACGCCGAGGTGCTTGGCCAGCCGTTCGGAGCCGTTGATGGCCTCGTCGGCGGTGAGTTCATCAACGATCACGCCATGGTCCATCACATAATGACGGTCGGCGAAACCGAGGGTGAAACGGAAATTCTGTTCCACGAGCAGGATCGTGTAGCCGCGCTTCTTGATCTCGACGATCATGTGGGCGAGCTGCTCGACGATGACAGGGGCGAGACCTTCGGTGATCTCGTCGAGGAGCAGGATGCGGGCGCCGGTGCGCAGGATGCGGGCCATGGCCAGCATCTGCTGCTCGCCGCCCGACAGCTTGGTGCCCTGGCTGGAGCCGCGGGCCCGCAGGTTCGGGAACAGGTGGAACAGCTCCTCGATGGTCATGCCGCCCGGCGACAGCACCGGCGGCAGCATCAGGTTTTCTTCCACCGACAGCGACGAGAAGATCGCGCGCTCTTCCGGGCACCAGGCGACGCCCAGCCGGGCGATCTTGTCGGCGCTCAGACCGACGGTTTCCTTGCCGCGGATCTTGATCGAGCCCTTGCGGGCGCCGAGAACCCCCATGATCGACTTCAGGGTGGTGCTCTTGCCGGCGCCATTGCGGCCGAGCAGCGTCACGCATTCGCCTTCGGCCAGATCAATGTCGACGCCGTGCAGCACATGGCTTTCGCCATACCAGGCGTTCAGGCCACGCACCGAGATCGGCGCATCGGCGGCGGGCGCGACCGGCGGGCGGGTGGGGGCGGCGGTGTGGAGCTGGGTGGCCATGGGGTGTCTCCGGGATCCGTCGGGGTCAGTGGGCAGTGGCCGAGCCCATATAGGCGCGGCGCACGTCAGGGTTCGCGGAGACTTCGGAGTAGGGGCCTTCGGCCAGCACTTCGCCGCGCTGCAGCACCGTGATGGTGTTGGCGAGACGGGCGACCACCGACAGATTGTGCTCCACCATCAGGATGGTGCGGTTGGGCGAGACCTTGTGGATGAGATCGGCGGTGCGGTCGATGTCCTCATGGCCCATGCCGGCCATGGGCTCGTCGAGCAGCATCAGCTCGGGCTCGAGCGCCAGGGTGGTGGCGATCTCCAGCGCGCGCTTGCGGCCATAGGACAGCTCGCCGGCGGTCTTGGAGATGAATTCGGTGAGGCCGACGGCGTCGATCAGCTCTTCCGCCCGGTCGTTCAGCTCGTCGAGAGAGCGCTCCGAACGCCAGAAACGGTAGGCATCGGAGCCATGCCGGTTCTGCAGGGCGATGCGCACATTCTCGATCAGGGTCAGGTTCGGGAACACGGCCGAGATCTGGAACGACCGCACCATGCCCTGACGTGCGATCGTCGCTGGCTTGGTGTAGGTGATCTCGCGGCCGTTGAAGAAGATCTTGCCCCGGGTCGGCAGCAGGAACTTGGTGACGAGATTGAACATCGTCGTCTTGCCCGCGCCATTCGGGCCGATGAGGGCGTGGATCGAGTGCCGGCGGACCTGGAGGTCGACGCCGTTAACCGCAACAAAACCGCCAAATTCCTTGGAAAGATTCTGGGTCTCCAGAATATTGTCCGCCATATGTCCTCCCCGGACGGTCGTCGCGACGCCTCGACACGTGGCGACCGGACCCGTCAGATGTTCGTTTCCTCAACCGTGCTGCCACCGGTTTGCCGGCGGTCTGTCCCGTCCCGGATCGTTGCCGGTCGGGCATGGGGCCTTCGGTCAGGCCCGTCTGTGCGTGACGGTCCGGCCTTGTGATCTGGCCGGTTGAGATCCGTCGAAAGGATGACTGGCCGTGACGGCTCTTGTCCACCCTCTGATTATCGTTCCGCCGCGAGAACGTCCAGCGGCCATTTCATCTGGTCGCCAGGCCGGAAATTCCAGCCCTCTGGAGTCGTTCCATACGGGTACGTATCTAGCCGGATCCGCTGTATACGGCAAGCGCTCCGGCCGCGCTTTTTTGCCTCTTAGCATCCTGTGTGCGCGATGCGAACCGGGGAAGATGCGAAAGGGCTGTGCAGATTTGCAATGGCATCTGTGTGTGATTGCTGCGGCCGGGGCGGGCGGACCCGCCCCGGGAGGAAGAGAAAACCGGAGAGCCGGTCCGGTCAGACCAGCAGGGCCAGCTCCTTGGCCTGATCGCGCAGCACGCGCTTCTGGATCTTGCCGGTGGAGGTCTTCGGCAGCGGCCCGAAGATGATCGAGCGCGGCACCTTGTAGTGGGCCATGTGCTGGCGGCAGAAGGCGACGAGATCGCGCTCTTCCAGCTCCACGCCGGGCTTCAGCATGACGAAGGCGCACGGCGTCTCGCCCCACTTGGCGTCCGGCTTGGCCACCACGGCCGCCTCGATAACGGCCGGATGCTGGTAGAGCACCGACTCGATTTCCAGGGACGAGATGTTCTCGCCGCCGGAAATGATGATGTCCTTGGAGCGATCCTTGATCTCGATGTAGCCGTCGGAGTGCCACACGGCGAGGTCACCTGTGTGGAACCAGCCATGCTCGAAGGCTTCCTCGGTGGCCGAGGGATTCTTCAGATAACCCTTCATGACGACGTTGCCGCGCATCATGACTTCGCCCAGCGTCTCGCCATCGCGCGGCACAGGCTGCATGGTCTCGGGATCGGCGACCATCAGGCTGTCGAGCGCCGTGGAGCGCACGCCCTGACGGGCTTTCAGCCGGGCGCGCTCCTCGCGGGGGAGGGCGTCCCACTCGTCATGCCAGGCGCACGACACGGTCGGGCCGTAGCACTCGGTCAGGCCATAGACGTGGGTGACGTCGAAGCCGAGGGATTCAATCTTCTCGATGACGGCGGCGGGCGGGGCGGCACCGGCGGTCATGGAGCGGACGCGGTGGCTGATGCCCTCGAACATCTCCGGCGGTGCATTGTTGATCATGTTGAGCACGATCGGCGCGGCGCAGAAATGATCGACCTTCTCGTCGCGGATGGCTTCCAGGATCGGCTCGACGCGGACATGGCGCAGGCAGACGCTGGTGCCGGCGACAAGCGCCAGGATCCACGGGAAACACCAGCCGTTGCAGTGGAACATCGGCAGGGTCCACAGATAGACCGGGGCGAACGGCATGGCCCAGGTCAGCGCCGTGGAGGTGGCATTCAGATACGCGCCGCGATGATGATAGACGACGCCCTTCGGGTTGCCGGTGGTGCCCGAGGTATAATTGAGGGCGATGGCGTCCCACTCGTCATTCGGGCCCACCCACTCGAAGTCCGGATCGCCGGAGGCCAGGAAGGACTCGTAGTCCTTCTCGCCGAGCAGCTCGCCGCCATCGAAGGAGGGGTCGTCGATGTCGTAGACGACCGGCTTGGTGTGCATCATCTCCAGCGCCGCGCTCACCACGCGCGAGAACTCGCGATCCGTGAACAGGATCTTGGTCTCGGAATGGGTGAGGATGAAGGCGACGGTCGCCGGATCAAGACGGGTGTTGATGGCGCCCAGCACGCCACCGGCCATGGGCACGCCGAAATGCGCCTCGAACAGCTCGGGCGTGTTGGCGGCCATGAAGGACACGGTGTCGCCACGCTCCACGCCGACCGCCTTGAGGGCGGATGCCAGACGACGGCAGCGCTCGTAGGTCTCGGCCCAGGTGCGGCGGATGCTGCCGTGAACGGTGGCAATGCGGTTCGGATAGATCGACGCCGTGCGGGCGAGGAAGGTCGTCGGCGTGAGCGCGACGTGGTTCGCCGGGTTCTTGTCCAGCGCGATGTCGTAGATGGTCAGGGAATCGGCAGACGTCATGGCGTGTTCCTCTGGGACCTTCAGAAGGCGGGCCCCTCGTCGTTGCAGAGACCTTAATCGGCGGATGTGTTCCGATCCTCTTCAGCCTGTAACGAATTGTTTCGCACGCCCGCTGGCAAGGGGGCGTGCGCGCATGCCTGCGCTGCCGGAGGGGAAGAGGTGCTGTGGAAAATTGGAGTTAAGCCATTGAGAAAACGGATTATTAAGGGCTTCCCGATGTCCCCCGCCACCGGTGCCGCGCGGGATCTGCAGGGCGCCATCATCACATGGATGTAGGAACTCGCATCTGCCCTTCAGGACAGGTTGTGGCGGCCGTCGGGATCCGGGCGCCGAGGCACCGTGCGCGACCAGCATCTGTCGATATCGACACGGAGCGTGTTGTTACCTACTGATCTATGCTACTATAGGTGGAGATTGTGAGATTCATCAGTTGCGGGAACGGGATATGCGGCAACCGCCAGGGGATCTGGATGCTGATGCGCTTATCCGCGCTGTTGCGAATGACGTGCCGGAACGCTTGCGTCCCCGAGCGCAGCGGGCTCTCGGGTTGAAAGTCGCTTGGGATGACGCTGTGGATCGTCTGCCAGCGTTGACGTCGGGTGTCATTTCCCGAGGTGTCGTGTGGGCCTGCCGTCTTTATCGGGCCGTCCGCCCTCGGTCGATCGGAGACCGATGTGCATTTGAACCAAGCTGTTCCCGTTATGTCGAATTATGCTTCCGGACCTTCCCGGTCGCAAAGGCCGGACGCCTGTCCGCGAGCCGGCTATGCCGGTGTTGTGCCAGAAATGGCGGCCTCGACATTCCCTCGGCTTTCAAAGCCGTGGACGCTGCGGATCTAGGGAGAGCAATAAATGAAGTACAAGGTTGAAAGTATCGGTGCCGCGTTCAGCGACAAGGCAATTCACGCCCTCTCCGATAAGCTGACAGCAGAGTCAGGGTATGGGTGGGAGTTGCATTCTGTTTTTTCTGTTGAAAAAAGAGGATGCCTAGGGGCGAGTGAAGGAACAACGTACCTTGCAATATTCTGCCAGAATGATCAGCCGCCCTCTCTGGGTGGGAAGGGCGGCTGATCATTTGGGGCTGGTTTAGCGGGCCTTGGCCGGCTCGGCCGCCGCCGTCTGGGCCGGGGCGGCCTTGGCGTCGGCGCTCTTCGGAGCGGTGGCCGCGGGCTCCACCGGCTTCGGCGGAACCGTCTTCTCGGTCCAGCCGCCGCCGAGCACCTTGTAGAGGGTCACCATGTTGGAGAGCCGCTGCAGGCGCACGTCGATCAGCTGAAGCTGGGACGAATAGAGGTTCTGCTGGGAATCGAGCACGGCGAGATAGCTGTCCACGCCATCCCGGAAGCGGGCGGACGAGAGATTGTAGGATTCCTGGTTCGCCTTCACCAGTGCCGACTGGGCGGCCAGCTGGGCGTCGATGGTGCCCCGGGTGGCGAGCGCATCGGAGACTTCGCGGAAGCCCGTCTGGATTGCCTTTTCATAGGACGCCGTGGCGATCTTCTTGTCGGTCTCGGAGATCTTGAGGTTGGCGATGAGCTGGCCACCCTCGAAGATCGGCAGGCTGACCGCCGGATTGAACAGCCACGCGCCGCTGCCGCCGGTGAACAGGCCGGAGAGCGCCGACGAGGCCGTGCCGGCATTGGTGGTCAGGGTAATCGTGGGGAAGAAGGCCGCCCGGGCCGCGCCGATATTGGCGTTGTAGCCCTTGAGGCTGTCTTCCGCCGACACGATGTCGGGACGCCGCAGCAGCACCGAGGAGGGGGTGCCCGCCGGGATCCGGTCGCGTCGGGTCACCGACACCAGCGCCGGCGTGGCGATCAGGTCCTTGGGGACGGTGGCGCCGACCAGAAGGGTCAGCGCGTTCTCGTCCTGGGCGACGGCCCGGGTGTAGCGGGAGATGTCGGCGCGCGCCGTTTCCACGCTGACCCGGGCCTGAGCCAGCGCCAGAGCGTTGGCCGTGCCCAGTTCGACGGCCCGCGAGGTCAGGTCATAGGCCTGCTGCTGGCTGGTGAAAGTGGACCGCGCCAGCGCCAGCCGTTCCCGGTCGGCGGCCAGCGTCAGATAGGCGTTGGCGGTTTCCGCCACCAGTGCCAGATAAGCGGCGCGGTAGGCCTGTTCGGTCGCCAGATAGCTCTGGAACGCCTGCTGCGACAGGCTCTGCAGCCGGCCGAAGAAGTCCAGCTCCCAGCCGGAGATGCCACCGGTGACGCCATAGTTGCGCGAGAGCGCGTTGTCGCCGCCGCCGGTCGCCGTCACCGGCTGCTGCTGGCTGAGGCCGGAGGCATTGCCGGTGATCCACGGCATCAGACTGGCGCGCTGGACGTCGTAGGTGGAGAGCGCCTTCTCGATGTTGAGCGAGGAGACGCGCAGGTCGCGGTTATTCTCCAGAGCCAGGCTGATGACCTTCTTCAGCTTGGGATCGGAGAAATAGTCGCTCCAGCCGATATCGGCGATGACGGTCTCGCGGTCGACGGCGCTTTCCTTGCGGTAGGCCGGGCCCGACGGCCAGTTGGCCGTCGTGGGCGACTCTGGCCGCTCATATTTCGGCGCCATGGTGCAGCCGGCAAGCAGCGCTGCACCAAGCACCGCCACGAGCGGAATCCGGGGGCTCATGAGCTTCGGCATGGGATCACGACACCTCGGTATCGGCCGCGGGAGTGGGGGAAACGGTGCGCGGCCGGAACAGGCTGCGCACCACGATGAAGAACAGCGGGACGAACAGCGGCGCCAGCAGGGTGGCGGCGATCATGCCGCCCATCACGCCGATGCCGATGGCGTTCTGGCTGCCCGAGCCCGCGCCGGTGGAGGTCGCCAGCGGCACGACGCCCAGGATGAAGGCCATGGAGGTCATGATGATCGGGCGCAGTCGCAGCCGGGCCGCCTCGATGGTGGCGGCCGCCAGCGGCCGTCCCTTCTCCTGCAGCTCCTTGGCGAATTCGACGATCAGAATGGCGTTCTTGGCCGACAGACCGATGGTGGTGAGCAGGCCCACCTGGAAATAGACGTCCTTGGAGAGGCCGAACCAGCCGGCCGCGATCACGGCACCCAGCACGCCCAGCGGCACCACAAGGATGACCGAGAACGGAATGGACCAGCTCTCGTAAAGGGCCGCCAGACACAGGAACACGATCAGGATCGACAGCGCATAGAGCAGGGGAGCCTGATCACCGGAGGCACGTTCCTGATAGGACAGGCCCGTCCACTCGATGTCGAAGCCCGGCGGCAGCTGGGCCACCATCTGCTCGATGGCCGCCATCGCCATGCCCGAGGACACCCCCGGCGCCGGCTGGCCCTGCAGGTTCACCGCCGACAGGCCATTGTAACGCTCCAGTCGTGGAGAGCCATAGCCCCATTCTGTCTTGGCAAAGGCGGAGAAGGGCACCATATCGCCGGCGCTGTTACGCACATACCACTGGTTCAGGTTCTCCGGCAGCATGCGGAACTGGGCATCGCCCTGCATGTAGACCTTCTTCACCCGGCCACGGTCGACGAAGTCGTTGACATAGGACCCACCCCAGGCAGCCGAGAGGGTGTCGTTGATCTCGCCCAGCGACAGACCGAGAGCACCGGCCTTGGCCTGGTCGATGTCAATGCGGAACTGCGGCGTGTCTTCCTTGCCGTTGGGGCGCACGCCCACGACCAGCGGGTTCTGGGCCGCCATGCCGAGGAGCATGTTGCGGGCTTCCATCAGCGCCGCGTGGCCACGGCCGCCGCGATCCTGAAGGTAGAAGTCGAAGCCCGAGGCGTTGCCGAGCTCGATCACCGCCGGCGGGGTGAAGGCGAACACGAGGGCGTCACGGATCTTGGAGAAGGCCATCATAGCCCGTCCGGCGACCGCCTGTGCCGTCAGGTTTGCGCCCTTGCGCTCATCCCATGGCCGCAGCATCACGAAGGCAATGCCGCCGTCCTGGCCGTTACCGGCGAAGGAGAAGCCGGCGACGGTGAACACCGACTTCACGGCATCCTTTTCTTCTTCCAGGAAGAAGTGGTCGATCTGCTCGAGAATGCCGAGGGTATGCTCCTGGGTGGAGCCGGTGGGGCCGATCACCAGAGAGAAGATAACGCCCTGATCTTCCTCCGGCAGGAAGGAAGTCGGCAGGCGCACGAACATATAGGCCATGCCGGCAACCAGCAGACCATAGATCAACAGCATGCGGATCGGACGACGGACGATGCCGGCGACACCGCGGGAATAGGTGCGCGCGGTGCGGGAGAAGCCGCGGTTGAACCAGCCGAAGAAGCCGCGCTTCTCATGGGGATGGGCGTGGTTCTTCGGGGCTTTCAGCATCGTGGCGCACAGCGCCGGCGTCAGGATGATGGCCACCAGCACCGACAGGGTCATCGCCGAGACGATGGTGACGGAGAACTGGCGGTAGATCACGCCCACCGAGCCGCCGAAGAAGGCCATCGGCACGAACACGGCAGCCAGAACAAGGGCGATACCGACGAGGGCGCCGGTAATCTGGCCCATGGACTTCCGGGTCGCTTCCTTCGGCCCGAGCTTCTCCTCGCTCATCACGCGCTCGACATTCTCGACCACGACGATGGCGTCGTCGACGAGCAGGCCGATGGCCAGCACCATGGCGAACATGGTGAGGGTGTTGATGGTGTAACCGAAGACATAGAGCACCGCGAAGGTGCCGAGCAGCACCACGGGAACCGCGATGGTGGGGATGAGGGTGGCGCGGAAGTTCTGCAGGAAGAGGTACATCACCAGGAAGACAAGGATGATGGCTTCACCCAGAGTCTTCACCACTTCCTCGATGGAAAGGCGCACGAACGGCGTGGTGTCATAAGGCACCACCACCGAGACGCCCTCGGGGAAGCTCACCTGCAGCCGGGCCAGCTCGGACTCGACATTCAGTGCGGTGGCGATGGCGTTGGCGCCGGTCGCCAGATTGATGGCGACGCCGGCGGCCGGCTTGCCATTGTAGCGGGCGACGGTATCGTAGTTTTCCGCCCCCAGTTCCACCCGCGCCACGTCGCCCAGCCGCACGGCCGAGCCGTCGGTGTTGTTGCGCAGGAAGATGTTCTCGAACTGCTGCGGCGTTTGCAGACGGGTCTGGGCCGTGATGGTGGCGAAGAACTGCTGGCCCGGCAGGGACGGCGTGCCGCCAAGCTGGCCGGCCGACACCTGGGCATTCTGGGCGCGGATGGCCGCGGCCACGTCGGCCGGGGTCAGCTTGTAGTTGTTGAGCTTGTCCGGATCCAGCCAGATGCGCATGGAATACTGGGAGCCGAACAGGGTGACGGTGCCGACACCGGCCACGCGGCTCATGGGATCGATGATGTTGGAGGCGACGAAGTCCGAGAGATCGGTGCCGTCCATGCGGCCGTCCTCGGAGACGAAACCCAGCACCATCAGGAAGGTGGAGTTCGCCTTGGTGACGGTGACGCCGAGATTTTGCACTTCCTGCGGCAGCAGCGGCATAGCCGTCTGCAGCTTGTTCTGCACCTGCACCTGGGCAATATCCGGATCGGTGCCGGAGGCAAAGGTGAGGGTAATCGTCACCGCACCGGTGGAGTCACTGGTGGATGACATGTAGAGCATGTTGTCGATGCCCTTCATGTTCTGCTCGATGACCTGGGTCACCGAATTCTCCACCGTGCTTGCGGAAGCGCCGGTATAGGTTGCGTTGATCTGGATCTGGGGCGGAGCGATCGACGGATATTGCGAGATCGGCAGGCTGATGATCGACAGCACGCCAGCCAGCATGCAGATGATCGCCAGCACCCAGGCAAAGATCGGCCGGTCGATGAAGAAACGCGCCATGAACGGGGATCCTCAGTTCGCGGCCGGCTCGGCGGCGCGCACGGGCTCCGCCTTCTGCGGCTCGGCGGGCGGCGTCGCGGGGGCGGTGCCGGCATCGGCGGCGGGGGGCGCTTCCGCGGCAGACGGCGCGGCGGGAGCATCCGCCTTGGGGGTCTCGGCAGCCGGTGCGGCGCCCGCCGGGGCAGGGATGTCCTCGGCCGGCACCGGCGGAGCGGCGATTTCCACGCCGTTGGCCGGCGCGCCGGCGCGCACCTTCTGGGTGCCTTCCACGATCACGCGGTCGCCGGCAGCGGCGCCCTTTTCCACCAGCCAGTTGTCGCCGATGGCGCGGCCGATGACGATCTGGCGCTCCTCGACCTTGTTGTCCGGGGAGAGGAAGAGAGCGATCGGGTTGCCGCGGGGATCGCGGGAGACGGCTTTCTGCGGGATCAGGATCGCCGCATCATTGACGCCCTGCAGCACCAGGGCCCGCACGAACAGGCCCGGCAGCAGCTTCATCTGCGGATTGGGGAACAGCGCACGCAGGGTGATGGCGCCGGTGCCCTGATCCACGGTCACTTCGGCAAATTCCATCTTGCCGTCCAGCGGATAGGGAGTGCCATCCTCCAGGATCAGGCGCACCGTGGCGGTGCCAGCCGCCTTCAGCGTTCCGGTTTCCAGATCGTGGCGCAGCTTCAGCGCCTCGGTGGCCGACTGGGTGACGTCGACATAGATCGGATCGAGCTGCTGGATGGTGGCCAGCGCCGTCGCCTGATTGGCCGTCACCAGCGCGCCCTGGGTGACCGACGACCGGCCAATGCGGCCGGAGATCGGGGCGGTCACCCGGGTGTATTCCAGATTGATGAGGGCGGATTCCAGGCTCGCCTTGGCCAGTGCAATCTCGGCCTCTGCCTGCTTCAGGGCGGCGTCGGCGTCGTCATATTCCTGCTGGGCCACGGCCTTGACCTTGGCCAGCTCCTTGTAGCGCTGGGCCTTCAGGCGCAGGCTGGTCACCGTCGCCTCGGCCTTGGCAACTGTTGCCCGGGCGCTGTCGACAGTGGCCTGATAGCTCGCCGGGTCGATCTGGTAGAGCAGGTCGCCGGCCTTCACCTCGGAGCCCTCCTCGAAGGCCCGCTTCTGGATGATGCCGGTCACCTGCGGTCGCACTTCGGCGATCAGATAGGGCGTAGTGCGCCCCGGCAGCTCGGTGGCGATATCCACCACCTGCTCCTTCAGCGTGACGATGCCGACCTCCGGCGTCGGGCGCTGGCCACCGGCGCCATGAGCGCCGCCACCACCGTCGCCATTCTCGCTGCATCCCGCCAGCACGAGCGCACCGGAGAGCGCCATACCGGCCGCAAGCCGCAGAAAACTCTTGGGGACACGCATTCTCAAGCTTCCTTCGGGGAAGGTGTTTCCTGCGCGCACCGCGCCGGATGGCACCCTCGGGAGACGGCACAACCCCGGCGCCGGCCCATGACGGGGGCATCCGGGGAGAACGGAATTCGGATGGGGCGTCCTGCCAGCCCGGAGGGAGGCCGCGGAGCGCCGGAGAATAAGAAACGGGAGCCGCCAGCCCGGTATCGCAGTCCCTCTCCGGGAAAGCGCGGATGCCCGACTGGCGAATCCGCGCACATGTGGGATCGGCGGATCTGCCATTAGGGAAACGCTATCGTTTCCTTAATGTCAAGCAGACCGGCTCCGTGTTTTTCCGGTTGCCGCCGGCCTGTGGCGTGGCCGCAACCGGATGCCTTTGTGGCGGGGATGGGCAGGGGGCTGGCGCGGGGTGTCGCTCTGGTGGCAGGCGGCCGGCGCCACGCGTTTGCAGTCTTGCTCCGGGGCGACACTTATGTTATTTGGAAACCTCAGCGTTTTTAAAATCGTCTCCGTCCGGGGGTCTTTTCCCGGGGCGTCCGCCGCTGGATGATGCCGCCTCGCCGCTTGCGGGAGGTATCCCGCACCCGACACCAGACGTCCGGAAGTTGTTGTCCGGGCACGGAAACGTCAATGACCTCAGAGACCGTTCCGTCGACTTCGTCCTGTTGCCTGATGGCGGCGATTCGCCGGCCCCGTGGCCGCCCGCGCCAGCTGTCGGAGGAGGAGCGTCGGCAGAAGCTGATCGAAACAGCGGTCTCGGTCTTTCTCGATCTTGGCTATGACGCGGCCAGCATGGACGAGATCGCCCATCGCGCCGGCATGTCCAAGCGCACGCTCTATCAGGTTTTCAAGAGTAAGGAAGATCTGTTCGTTGCGACGTTGCTGGGCGGCTGCACCCTGGCGCTGGGCGCGCCGGCGATGGCAGAGGACCTTGGTGGCAACAACATTGAAGAAATCCTGATCGAGCATCTGGAGCGGGTGGCCGAAACGGTGCTCTCGCCGGAGCGCATTGCGCTGTCGCGGATCCTGATGTCCGAAGGGCGACGCTCGGCGGATCTGGCCAACCGGTTCGATGTCGAGCTGTTCCAGCGCGGGACGACGCCGCTGGTCGCCTGGATCCAGAAGCAGATTGATCGCGGCGTGTTCCGGGCCGGGGATCCGCGCGAGGCGGCGTCGATGCTGTTCGGCATGTCCGTGAGCGAGGCGCATATGCGTCTCGTCATGGGGGTGGCGACGGAGGAAGTCGCAGCGCCCGGGCGGATCCGCGGCCGCATCGTCCGCGCTGTGCGGCTGTTCCTCGGCGGCGCGCTGGTCCGGTCCTGACGGAGGGGCGCGCTGGCGTCGTCAGACGATGCCGAGGCCGTCGGCCACCAGTTTCAGGGACACGAGGAACAGGGTGATGCGCACCAGCCGATAAAACAGCGCCTGCGGGATATAATGCAGGAGCCGGGCGCTGGTGAGGGTGGCCGCGATGGCCAGCGGCACCAGCCACATGATTTCCTCAAAACTCTCCAGCGTCATCTGGCCCATGAGATAATAGGGCCCCAGCTTCACGAAGTTGATGACGGCGAAGAGGATCGTCGTCGTGCCGGCAAAGCTCAGCTTGTCGAGCTGCTGGGGTAGCACATACATCTGATAGGGCGGTGCCCCCGAGTGGGACACGAAGCTGGTGAAGCCGGTGAGCAGGCCCCAGAACAGGCCGCGCGGAATATCCGCCGCCCGGGGCGCCAGCACCCGATGGCGCTTCAGCCAGGAGTCCAGACAGAAGGCCAGCCCGATCACGCCGATGAGCAGGGTGACCCAGCGATCGGCCACCACGCTGGCCGTCGCCCAGCCAAGGCCGATGCCGAGGAGCGAGGCCGGGATCAGGATCGCCAGATTGCGCCGGTCAAACACCTTGCGCCACGTCCACACGCCGAACCAGTCCGAGATCACGTAGATCGGCAGCAGGATCGCCGCCGCCCGCACCGGCGAGATCGCCAGCGACAGCAGCGGCACCCCCAGCATGCCCACCGTCGGCAGGCCGCCCTTGGAGGCGCCGACGGCAATCACGGCGGGGATCGCGGCGAGATAGAAGAGCACCTCCGGAGAGAGCGTCATCGGCGGGTGATCCTGGAACCTGAGGGTGCGGGGGGCAGGAGCGGGGCGCAGGGGGCAGCCACCGGAGAAAGCGGGAGATCCACACTAGGACAGGGCTTCTGTCCAAGTCCAGCGTCCGCTTTGTCGGTGGCCTTTGCGGTGGGTGGTGCTACCGTGCAACATGGGTTGCGCCTTGCCGGATCCGGATGGTTGCGACTGGACAGGATCGCGGGGTTGCGCCAATCTGGTTTCCAGCGCGCGTGCGGCGGTTTGCGGCGGCACTCTTCTCCTCAGGCACCCATCGGGATCGACGGCCATGGCAAGCACCACCATCGGTGTGAAGGTTGGCGAGGATATTCGCGAGCGTTTGCGGCTGGCGGCCGACAAGGTCGGGCGTTCGCCGCACTGGCTCATCAAGCAGGCCCTCGTCACTGCGCTGGAGCAGATCGAGCGCGGGGCAGCACCCGGCTGGGTGACCGGGGAGGCGGAGCCCGCCGATCCGCCTGAAGCGGTGGCCGAGGCCGAGCCGGCGCCGCGGCCCTTTCTGGAATTTGCCCAGTCGGTGCGGCCCCAGAGCGTGCTGCGGGCGCGTATCAATGCTGCCTTCCGCCGGCCGGAGCCGGAATGTCTGCCCTTCCTGATCTCCGAGGCGAGCCTGAAGCCGGCCGAGGCCGAGCGGGTGGAGGAGATCGCCCGTCGCCTCGCCACGACGCTGCGCGCCAAGGCCGGCGGCAATGGCGTGGAGGCGCTCATTCAGGAATTCTCGCTCTCCAGCCAGGAGGGCGTGGCGCTGATGTGTCTGGCGGAAGCGCTGCTGCGCATCCCCGACCGGCCGACCCGGGATGCCCTCATCCGCGACAAGATCGCCTTTGGCGACTGGCGTGCGCATCTTGGCCGCGACAAGTCGCTGTTCGTCAACGCCGCCACCTGGGGGCTGGTGGTCACCGGCCGGCTCACCGCAACCTCGTCGGAGGGCGGGTTGTCCTCGGCGCTCACCCGGCTGATCGGACGGGGTGGCGAGCCGGTCATCCGCAAGGGCGTCGATATCGCCATGCGCATGATGGGCGAGCAGTTCGTCGCCGGCCGCAATATCTCCGAGGCGCTGGCCAATGGCCGCCGGCCCGAGGCGAAGGGCTTCCGCCACTCCTTCGACATGCTCGGCGAGGCCGCTACCACCGAGGCCGATGCCCGGCGCTATCTGCATGACTATGAGACCGCCATCCATGCCATCGGCAAGGCCTCGGGCAAGCGCGGCATCTATGAGGGGCCGGGCATTTCCATCAAGCTCTCGGCCCTGCATCCGCGCTATTCCCGCGGCCAGCTCGACCGGGTGACCGGTGAACTGCTGCCGCGGCTGAAGGCGCTGGCGGTGCTGGCGCGCTCCTATGACATCGGCCTCAACATTGATGCCGAGGAAGCCGAGCGGCTGGATATCTCGCTGGATCTGCTGGAGGCGCTGGCCTTCGATGCGGAGCTTGCCGGTTGGAACGGCATCGGCTTCGTGGTGCAGGCCTATCAGAAGCGTTGCCCGTTCGTGATCGACTATCTGATCGACCTCGCCCGCCGCAGCCGCCACCGGCTGATGGTGCGCCTCGTCAAGGGCGCCTATTGGGACAGCGAGATCAAGCGCGCCCAGGTGGATGGTCTCGATGGCTTCCCGGTGTTCACCCGCAAGGTGCACACCGATGTTTCCTATCTCGCCTGCGCCCGCAAGATGCTGGCGGCGCCCGATGCGATCTTCCCGCAGTTCGCCACCCACAATGCCCGGACCCTCGCTTCCATCATGGTGATGGCCGGGCCGAACTATTATGCCGGGCAGTATGAATTCCAATGCCTGCATGGCATGGGTGAGCCGCTTTACGAGCAGGTGGTCGGGCCGGAAAATTTCAACCGCCCGTGCCGGATCTATGCCCCGGTCGGCACCCACGAGACGCTGCTGGCCTATCTCGTCCGCCGCCTGCTGGAGAATGGCGCCAACACCTCCTTCGTCAACCGCATCACCGATCCCGCCGTGTCCATCGACGCGCTGATTGCCGATCCGGCCGGCGAGGCCCGGGCGATCACCCCGCCCGGCAGCCCGCACCCGGCCATCCGCCTGCCGCGGGAGCTCTATCAGCCGGCGCGGCTGAACTCGGCCGGCTTCGACCTTACCGACGAGCAGCGTTTGGCCTCCCTGTCGGCTGCGCTTCTGGCCGGGGTGGAGCTGCCCCGCCGCGCCGCCCCCATGGTCGGCTCCGACGAGCGGCCGGGGCTGGAACGGGTCGTCACCAATCCCGCCGATCGCCGGGATGTCGTGGGGGTGGTCGCCGACGTGGAACCGGCCGATATTGGCGAGGCCCTGTCTGCGGCCAGTGCGGCCGCCCCGATCTGGGCGGCGACCCCGCCTGCCGAGCGCGCCGTCATTCTGGAACGCGCCGCCGACCGGCTGGAGGCAGGCCTGCCCCAGCTTCTGGGGCTGATCGTGCGCGAGGCCGGCAAGACCTTCGCCAACGCCGTCGGCGAGGTGCGGGAAGCCGTTGATTTCCTGCGCTTCTATGCGCTGCGCGCCCGCGAGGGGCTGGCGCCCGAGAGCCATCGCCCGCTGGGCGTGGTCGCGGCCATCAGCCCGTGGAATTTCCCGCTGGCGATCTTCACCGGTCAGGTGGCGGCGGCGCTGGCCGCTGGCAATCCGGTGCTGGCCAAGCCCGCAGAAGAGACGCCGCTGATTGCCGCGGAAGCCGTGCGCATCCTCAATGCCGCCGGGCTGCCGGCCGGCGTGCTCCAGCTGGTGCCCGGGGCCGGCGATGTCGGCGCGGCCCTGGTGGCGGATCCGCGGGTGGCCGGCGTGCTCTTCACCGGCTCCACCGCGGTGGCGCACGCCATCCGCATGACGCTGTCCGGCCGGCTGTCGGCCGACGGGCGGCCGATCCCGCTGATTGCCGAGACCGGCGGTCTCAACGCCATGATTGTCGATTCCTCGGCGCTCGCCGAGCAGGTGGTGAACGACGTCATCGCCTCTGCCTTTGATAGCGCCGGCCAGCGCTGTTCGGCGCTGCGCCTGCTCTGTTTGCAGGAGGATGTGGCCGAACGGGTGCTGGAAATGCTGCGCGGTGCCATGGCGGAACTCGCCATCGGCAATCCCGACCGGCTCTCCGTTGATGTCGGTCCGGTCATCACCCCTGAGGCCCGGGACCGCATCGAGGCCCACGTGGCGGCCCATATCGCGGCCGGGCGGCCGGTGTTCCGGGTGGAAATGGGCGAGGAGACCCGCCACGGCACCTTCGTCGCGCCGACCCTGATCGAACTCGCCGATGCGGCGGACCTGAAGGAGGAGGTGTTCGGCCCGGTCCTGCATGTGGTGCGCTACCGGCGGGACGAGCTCGACCGGCTGATCGACACCATCAACGCCTCGGGCTACGGCCTGACCTTCGGCCTGCACACCCGTCTCGACGAGACCATTGCCACTGTCACCGGACGGATCGCGGCGGGCAACCTCTATATCAACCGCAATATCATCGGCGCCGTTGTGGGGGTGCAGCCCTTCGGTGGCCATGGTCTCTCCGGCACCGGCCCCAAGGCGGGTGGCCCGCTGGCGCTGGCCCGTCTCGTCTCGCCCGAGGCCGGGGCTGCCGTGGCGGACCTGCCGGCGGGGCAGGTGCCCGAGGCGGCGCGGCTGTTTGCCGAGCATCTGGCCCGGGCCCAGTCTCCGGCGGCCGAGCGGGTTGCGGCTTTCCTCGCGCATCCGATCGTGGGTGGCGCCATTGATCTGCCGGGCCCGGTCGGCGAGCGCAACCGCTATGCCCTGAAGCCGAAGGGCACCGTTCTGGTGCTGGCCGATGGCGAGGCGGGTGTCGCAACCGCCATCGGCGCGGCGCTGGCGACGGGTAACCGGGTGCTGCTGCCGGTGGATGCCCCGGTGGGGGCGCTGCTGGAGGAACTGCCTGCGGCCGTCACCGCGCGGATCGCCCGCACCCCCGACTGGACGGCCGAGATCGACATCGACGCCCTGCTGTTCGAGGGCGAGTCCGACCGGCTGGCGGCGGTGGAGAAGGCGGCGGCGCTGCTGCCGGGCTCGCTGGTGCAGGTGGATGCCGTCTCGCCCGAGGGGCTGGCCGATGGCCGCGAGGCCTTCCGGCTGGAGCTGCTGGTGGACGAGGTGTCGATGTCCACGAACACCACGGCCGCCGGCGGCAATGCCAGCCTGATGACCATCGGGTGACGCCAAGGGTCCCTTGAGGAGGATCCTCTGGCACGTCGGGGGCGCACCCGGCATGAGGGGGCGTGATCCGGGGGCATCTGCCCCCGGTCCCCCGACCGGGAGGCTGGCCGCCTCCCGGATCCGCCGGCTCTGTCATCCTTTTTTGGGGGCCGTGGACTGGCGCGTTCAGCTCCAGCGGGCGGCCGCGTCGTCGTCGGCGGACTTGGCCGCAACCCAGGCGCCGCGGCTGCCATCGGCCCGGTGCTCGCGTTTCCAGAAGGGCGCGCGGGTCTTTAGGAAATCCATGAGGAATTCCGCGGCCGCAAAGGCATCGCCGCGGTGGGCGGCGGCTGTCAGCACCAGCACGATGGGCTCGCCCGGCCGGATCAGGCCGAAACGGTGGATTGCGGTGAGGCCAAGGAGCGGCCAGCGCGTGCGCGCCGTCTCCACCACCCGGGCAATCTCCGCTTCCGCCATGCCGGGATAATGTTCCAGCTCCAGGGCAGAGAGAACGCCGCCCTCGTCGCGGCACAGGCCGACAAAGCTGACGAGGGCGCCAATATCACGGCGTCCGGCCGAGAGGCGGTCGCTCTCGGCCGCCGCATCAAACGGCTCCGCCTGCACGGCCACGCGGACCGGGCAGGCGGATGTTTCAGCAGGGGACACCCGCTCCGGGGTCACGGAGGCGACCGCTCAGTCGAGGTGGGCGTCCAGCATCCACAGCGACTTGTCGACCGCCTTGGCGATGCCGGTGAAGAGGTCCGCAGTTACCGCATCACCGGCCTCATCGGCCTCGTCGATGGCAGCCCGGACATTCTTGCCAAATACGGCCACGCTGTTGGAGAGCGCCGTCAGATGATCTTTGCCCGAGGTGATGTCCACCGGATAGGACGGCAGGCGGGTCGTTTTGGCGACGACCTCAACCGTTCCCTCAGCCTGGCCGCCCAGCGCCGTGATGCGCTCGGCGATGTCGTCGACATAGCCGCGGGCTTCGTTGTGGAAGGTGTCGAACAGTTCGTGCAGACCGATGAAGGACTTGCCCTTCACGTTCCAGTGCGCCTGCTTGGTCTGGGCCGTCAGATCCAGCGCATCCACCAGATTGGCCTGCAGGAGACCCACCATCGCCTGACGGGTCTGCTCGGGAATGTCGATCTGGGTGTTGTGCATTGCAGTCTTCCTGCTTTGTAAGCGTAGGGCACCACCGTGCCCGACGGGACGGATCAAAATGGACAAGGCCGCGTCGGCGTCGTCCGGATGAAAAGTCGGGGACTCGGGGAAGGAGGCCTTCTCCTTTCCGGACCCTCCGGCCATTCGACGATCTGGATCCTGCTTCGGACTGCTTCCGAATACAATGCGTAGGACACCGGACCGCAGGTCAACGTGGAGAGCTGTCAACCGGTTCCTCATATGGGGAGACCCCGGACCCGTTGCCAGAGGGGCAGGCGGATCCGGGGCGGGATCATCCGGCCAGCCGCGCACCAAGATCGGCGCTGGCGGCGGCGATCGCGGCAAAGGGGCCGCCGGTTTCGTCGATCAGCCGGGCCGGGTCGATGCGGGCAAGGCCGGCGGTGCCGAAGCGGGTGCGGATGGCATCCGCCACCCAGTGAATCATCTGTACGCGATGGCGCGCCGCCCGGGTGGCGGGGATGGCGATGGTCTGCTCATGATTCGTGACCGCCGCACCCAGGTCCTCAAGCCCGGTGCCGTGGATGGCCGACACCATCACCACCGGCGGCGTCCACGCGGGATCATCGCGCACGCCCAGGGTCAGCGCGCCCTCCACATCGGCCCGGGCACGGCGGGCAACCGCCCCCATGTCGGCCTTGGTGACGCAGACAACATCCGGGATCTCCATCACGCCGGCCTTCATGAACTGCAGCGAGTCGCCGGAGCCGGGCTGGATGCACAGGATCACCGTGTCGGCCACGAAGGAGACGTCCGCCTCGGACTGACCGATGCCGACGGATTCGACGATGGTCACGTCCATCACCGCCCGCATGAGGGCGATGGCGGCGATGGCATGGTCCGAAAGGCCGCCCAGCCGGTCGCGCGCGGCCATGGAGCGCACGAAGATGCCGGTGTCCTCGGGGTCGGTCCTGAGGCGGGTGCGGTCGCCAAGCAAGGCCCCGCCGGTGACCCGGGAGGAGGGATCGACGGCGATGACACCGACGCTGCGCCCGGCCTCCCGCGCCCGGCCGATGAGCGCGTTGGTGAGGGTGGACTTGCCGACGCCGGGCGGGCCGGTGAGGCCGAGCACCGGGCCCCCCGGCGCGTTGGCGGCGGCATCCAGCAGACGCACGATTTCCGGCCGGCTCGCTTCCGCCTCGGCCCGGGTCAGCGCCCGGGCAAGGGCCGGCTTGCCGCCGGCCCGGATGGCAGCAAGCGCATCGGCTGCCGAAAGCGGGGGGGAGGACGGAGAAGAGGTCATCGCAAGGTCCGGCAGCCTGGAAACAGGATATGTCCGGCGGGGAGGGCCGCCGGTCGCCCGGATGCGGGCGAGTCCCTCGGGACTAGAGCACAGCGCGGCGGCAAAGTCCTCCTCTCCCCGGGCGATCGCAGATGCGAGATGGGTGGAGAGGACGGGCCCAAAAAAGAGGCCGGCGCCCGCGGATGCGGACGTCGGCCCTGTCACCGGATCCGGCCGGGCGGCGAAAGGCCACCCGGCGGGATCGTTGTTTTCGGATGGTCAGCCCTTGGCGGGCTTGGCCTCGGCGGCGGCCTGAGCGGCGGCCAGACGGGCGATCGGCACCCGGAAGGGCGAGCACGAGACATAATCGAGCTTTACCTGCTCGCAGAAGGCGATGGAGGCGGGGTCGCCGCCATGCTCGCCGCAGATGCCGAGCTTCAGGCCCGGACGGGTGTCGCGGCCCTTCTCCGAGGCGATCTTGACCAGCAGGCCGACACCATCCCGGTCGATGGAGACGAACGGATCCCGGTCCACCAGCCCCTTCTGATGATAGGTGGTGATGAAGTGGGCCGCGTCGTCGCGCGACAGACCGAAGGTGGTCTGGGTCAGGTCGTTGGTGCCGAAGGAGAAGAACTCCGCCGAGCGGGCAATGTCATCGGCCACCAGCGCGGCGCGCGGCAGCTCCACCATGGTGCCGACCATGTAGGTGACGGCCAGCTTCTGCTCGCGCATCACGGCATCGGCGGTCTTGTCGATGATCGCCTTCACATAATCGAGCTCGGACTTCATGCCGACCAGCGGCACCATGATCTCGGGCTCGACCTGGGAGCCGGTGCGCCGGCCGGCCTCGATGGCCGCCTCGAAGATGGCGCGGGCCTGCATCTCGGCAATCTCCGGATAGGAGACGGCCAGCCGGCAGCCGCGATGACCCAGCATCGGGTTGAACTCGTGCAGGGCATCGGCGCGCTCGCGCAGCTTGGCGGCACTCATGCCGTTGGCGGCGGCGACCTCGGCGATCTCCTCTTCTGTCTTCGGCAGGAACTCGTGCAGCGGCGGGTCGAGCAGGCGGATCGTCACCGGCAGGCCGGCCATGATCTCGAACAGCTCGACGAAGTCGGCGCGCTGCATCGGCAGCAGCTTGGCCAGCGCCGCACGGCGACCGCCCTCGGTGTCGGCCAGGATCATCTCGCGCACGGCGACGATGCGGCCTTCATCGAAGAACATGTGCTCGGTGCGGCACAGGCCGATGCCTTCGGCGCCGAACTCCCGGGCGGTGCGGGCATCCTTCGGCGTCTCGGCGTTGGCGCGCACCTTCATGCGGCGGACCTGATCGGCCCACTCCATGAGCCTGGCGAAATCGCCCGACAGCTCCGGCAGCACCATGGGCACGGCGCCGAGGAACACCTGACCGGTGCCGCCATCGATGGTGATGGTGTCGCCCACCCGCACCGTGCGGCCGGCGGCCGAGAAGGTGCCGGCGGCATAGTCGACCCGGATGGAGCCGACGCCGGACACGCAGGGCTTGCCCATGCCGCGGGCAACCACGGCGGCGTGGGAGGTCATGCCGCCCCGCGTCGTCAGGATGCCTTCGGCGGCGTGCATGCCGTGGATGTCTTCCGGGCTGGTCTCGACCCGCACCAGAATGCACGGCCGGCCGGCGGCCTTGTGGGCCTCGGCGGCTTCCGAGGTGAACACCACTTCGCCGGTGGCCGCCCCCGGGGAGGCCGGCAGGCCGGTGGCGATGAGATCGCGCGGGGCCTTCGGATCAAGGGTCGGATGCAGGAGCTGGTCGAGGGAGGCGGCGTCGACGCGCATCACCGCCTCGCGCGGGGTGATGAGCTTCTCGCTGCACATGTCCACGGCGATCTTCAGGGCCGCCTTGGCCGTGCGCTTGCCCGAGCGGGTCTGAAGCATCCAGAGCTTGCCGCGCTCGATGGTGAACTCCAGATCCTGCATGTCGCGGTAGTGCCGCTCCAGCTTGTCGCAGATGGTCAGGAAGTCGGCAAACGCTTCCGGCATCACCTTCTCCAGCGACGGCCGGTCGGAGCCGGCAGCAAGCCGGGCCTTCTCGGTGATGTCCTGGGGGGTGCGGATGCCGGCCACCACGTCCTCGCCCTGGGCGTTGACGAGGAACTCGCCATAAAGGGCGCGCTCGCCGGTGGAGGGGTTGCGGGTGAAGGCAACGCCGGTGGCGGACGTCTCGCCCATGTTGCCGAACACCATGGCCTGCACGGTGACGGCCGTGCCCCAGGTTTCCGGCACATTGTGCAGGCGGCGATAGGTGATGGCGCGGGCGTTCATCCACGAGCTGAACACGGCGCCGATGGCGCCCCACAGCTGGTCGCGCGGCTCCTGCGGGAAGGGATGGCCGAGCTGCTCTTCCACCAGCGCCTTGTAGCGCTCGATGATGGTCTTCCAGTTGTCGGCGGTCAGCTCTGTGTCGAGGCTGAAGCCGGCATCTTCCTTGAAGCCCTCCAGGATCTCCTCGAACTCGTGATGATCCACGCCGAGCACCACATCCGAATACATCTGGATGAAGCGGCGATAGGAATCATAGGCAAAGCGCGGATCGCCGGAGCTCCTGGCCACCGCCTCGACGGTCACGTCATTGAGGCCGAGGTTCAGCACCGTGTCCATCATGCCGGGCATCGACACCCGGGCGCCCGAGCGCACGGAGACCAGCAGCGGATCCACCGGATCGCCGAAGGCGCGCCGCGTCAGCCGGCCAACCTCGGTCAGCGCCGCATCTACCTGGGCGGCAAGTTCCGCCGGGTAGGTCTTCTCGTGGGCGTAGAAGGAGGTGCAGACTTCCGTGGTGATGGTGAAGCCGGGCGGCACTGGCAGGCCGAGATTGGACATCTCCGCCAGATTGGCGCCCTTGCCACCCAGAAGATTCTTCATGCCGGCGGTGCCTTCGGCGCGGCCGTCTCCGAAGGCATAGACCCATTTCGTCATTTTTACTGTTCCCGCCCTTGGGGTGGGCGCGTCCGCCCGGGGCAGGGCCGGCGCGTCCCCTTTGAAAGTGTCCTGATGCGTGTCCGTCGTGTCCGGTCGGGAGGCGACGGGCGCGGGACGCCCGGTTTCTGCCATCCGCCGGCCGGTCTCGGCGGACCAATGCCCGCGCAATCTATCCCTCCCGGACGCAGGTTGGAACGGCGCACAAGTAAATTTTTGCATCGCAACATAACAGTGCGACGTTGAAGCCGCTCACCACCGGGGCGGGATCAGCCGACCGGCGTCATCCACGCCTGATAGGCGCCCTCGGCATCCTGCACCACGGCGATGCGGCCGACGCAGGGCACATCGAAGACCGGCCGCACGATCGTTCCGCCGGCCGCAACCGCCTCGGCGGCGCGCCGGTCCACGTCGTCGACGCCGAAATAGGTGAACCAGTGCGGCGGCACGCCGGCAAATTCCACCGGGTCCAGCGGGAAGATGCCGCCAACAACGGCGCTGTCCTTGCTGATCGTCCAGTAGGGTCGCCCGTCGGCCATGGGCATGGGCGAGAAGGTCCAGCCCATGATCGGGCCATAGAAGGCCATGGCCTTCTCGGGATCGGGGCTGTTCAGTTCGTTCCAGATGACGTGGCCGTGGTCCTTGCTCATGGACGTCTCCCGGTTTTCTGGAGGGGCTCACTCTACCACGAGCGTGCGGCTGTGGTGGAGGATCTGCTGTGGCGCCGGCTGCGCCTCGCGCATGAGGCGGAGATCGGCCTGATAGCTGCCCGGTGGCAGCGGCGCCCGCAGCCGCTTGCCGACAAAGCGGAAATAGATCGCCTTGGACACGGGGAGAATGGCGCTGTCCTCCACCATGACCGCGCCATCCGGGCCGGTGATGGTGAGGGCCAGCCGGTCGCCGGTCCTCAGACCCATCAGGTCCACCCAGTAGACGAGGGCGGGGCTTGCCGACGGCAGCCGGTCGCGGTTCACCGGCGTGTCGCGCATGGCGGTGGCGTCGGGCACGGCATCGGTGAAGCCGTCGCCGATGAGGGCAACCGCCCGGTAGGGATGGGGATCGGCCCACAACGGCGCCGCGGGCGCCGTGCCGCAGGCCGAGGGGAAGGGGGCGCCGGTGAACGGGTCCAGCTTCTGCCCGTTCCGGGTGACGCCCAGATGGACGTGAGGAAATTCGGTTCGGCCGGAGAGCCCGACTTCGGCGATTGCATCGCCCGCCTGCACGGTGTCGCCGGGGGCGACCCGGATGCTGCCCTGCTTCAGATGACAGAGCTGGGTCTCGTAGCCCTCGCCATGGGCGATCACGATGCCATTGCCGCAGTCCCGGCCATCCAGGGCGGCAATCGCCGCATCGGTCGAGCCGTCGGCGGCGCGGATGCTCTGGTCCGGCATGCCATCGCGCACCCGGAGCACCGTGCCCTCGGCAGGCGCCAGCACGGCAACGCCGGCACGCAGCGCGGCGAGATTGGGCAGGCGGATGTCGGTGCCATCATGGCCGGGATAGGTGAGAGGGCCGCAGGTGAAATCGTCGGAGCCCGGGCCGTCATGGTCGACATAACTCTGGACGAAACAGTCGGTGCCATCGGTGCAGGCGGCGGGCCAGGTCAGCTCGAAGGCGCCGGCCAGCGTCGGCATCAGGGCGAGCAGCAGGGGCAGCCCGGCACGGGCGAGGCGGCGGGCGGGTCTGGCGGTCATGGGGCTCCCTTCCGTCAGCGGGCAGGGGGACGGGCTCGGCCGTCGACCATGGTCCATTCCGGGCGCGCTGTCCCGCCCGATGTTCTGGAGAGCTTCCAGATGGAAGCCGGCGGACCCCGAGGAGCCCGCCGGTTGGATTTGTCATCATCCCCCGAACGGGGGAGGGAGACGGGCAGATGATCTCAGCTGTCCAGCAGACGGCGGGCGATCACCTGGGCCTGAATTTCGGCGGCGCCCTCGAAGATGTTGAGGATGCGGGCGTCGCAGAGCACGCGGGAGATTGCATATTCCAGCGCGAAGCCGTTGCCGCCATGGATCTGCAGGGCGTTATCGGCGTTCGACCAGGCGATGCGGGCGCCGAGCAGCTTGGCCATGCCGGCTTCCAGATCGCAGCGCTCGCCGGAATCCTTGCGGCGGGCCGAGAAATAGGTGAGCTGGCGGGCGATCATGGTCTCCACGGCCATCATCGCGATCTTGTCGGCCACCCGCGGGAAGGAAATCAGCGGCTTGCCGAACTGGATCCGCTCCTCGCCATAGCGCAGGCCGAGCTCCATGGCGCACTGGGCGACGCCAACGGCGCGGGCTGCGGTCTGGATGCGGGCGCTCTCGAAGGTCTGCATGAGCTGCTTGAAGCCCTGACCTTCCTCGCCGCCGAGCAGGTTCTCCGCCTTCACCTCGAAGCCGTCGAAGCCGATCTCGAATTCCTTCATGCCGCGATAGCCAAGGACTTCGATTTCGCCGCCGGTCATGCCCTCGGCCGGGAACGGGGTCTCGTCAGTACCGCGCGGCTTTTCCGCGATCAGCATGGAGAGGCCCTTGTAGCCGGGCTCGGCCGGGTTGGTGCGCACCAGCAGGGTCATGATGTCGGCGCGGACCGGATGGGTGATCCAGGTCTTGTTGCCGTAGACCTTGTAGACGTCGCCCTCCTTCACCGCCCGGGTCTTGAGGGAGGCGAGGTCCGAACCGGTGTTCGGCTCGGTGAACACGGCGGTCGACAGGATTTCGCCCGACGACAGCAGCGGCAGCCACTTGGCCTTCTGCTCTTCGGTGCCACCGGCCAGGATCAGCTCGCCGGCGATCTCGGAGCGGGTGCCGAGCGACCCGACGCCGATATAGGCGCGCGACAGCTCCTCGGTGACCACGCACATGGAATCCTTGCCCATGCCGAGGCCGCCATATTCCTCGGGGATGGTGAGGCCGAACACGCCCATTTCGGCGAGCTTGCCGATCACTTCCAGCGGGATATAGGCATTCTTCAGATGCCAGTCATGGGCGTGGGGGATCACCTCCGCCTCGCCGAAGCGGCGCATTTCCGCGCGCATCGCTTCCAGCGTCTCGTCAAGGCCGGCATCGCCCACGGTGGCCGCCCCATTGCTGGCGCGCATGGCGGCGATGAGGGCAGCGCGGTTGTCCACCGTGTTGCCGGTGGCCATCAGGGTCTCGATGGCCTCGTTCAGGGTGGCGGCAATGTCCTCGCCGGTGAGGCCGAGATCGGCAGGGCGCACGATCTCGCACTGGCTCATCGGGATGCCGCCGAAGATCTGCGCCAGATATTCGCCGAAGCCGATGCGGACGATCAGCTCCTCGGTGGCGCCGAAGCGGCCTTCATCGCTCAGCCGGGTGGTGTAATCGGCGAGCTCGCGCAGGGATTCGACATAGGTGGCGAACCAGGCGAGGCCGTGGGTGGCGCGCTGTTCAAGCTCCAGCCTGGCCGAATTGATGCGGCCATCGACGGTGACGCGGGCGCGCACGGCGACCTTCGCCCGATCGAGCAGGCCATCCAGCGCCTTGACTGCATCCGCGGTGAGCGCGACCAGCGACGCGGCCCCCGACGCCGCTTCGACAGGAGAACCCATGAGCCTCTCGGTCCTTCTCATTGAGGGCGTGGCCGCATCGGGCCCCGGACATGCCGGGCCCAGCCGACGGTTGCCGGCGACGGACACGCGCGAACACCAAAAATCCGACCCGCCCGGCAGCTGTCGCGGGCGGGAGGAAGAGGCCCCGACTGCGGCTGGAACCGGTGCGTGTTGCGATGCAAAATGCGGAAATTCGCCGCGCGGCGCAACGGGAGGTGCACGCCGTGACAAATCCGTGTTCTTTTGGCGGCACGCGACAAGGGGAGACCATTCGGCATGAGGCAGGACCAGCAGGATTTCCGACCGCGGCTGCCGTCCTGGTGGCTGCGCAAGAAACCCGCGCCGGCGGCCGAACCTCACCGGCGCATCCGCCGGGCGATCGTGGATGCCGTCACCCATTTCAATGATGACGACGGCTGGGCTATGGCGGGCTATGTCGCCCTGTCCATGCTGATGGCGCTGTTCCCCTTCCTCATTCTCGTGGCGACGCTGGCCGGTGTCATCGGCTCCGGACCGCTGGCGGCCGAAGTCGCGCACCTCATCTTCGACGCCTGGCCGAAGGAGGCCGCCGAGCCCATCGTGCACGAGGTGGATGCGGTGCTGCGCGAGCCGCGCGGCGGGCTGATGACGATTTCCGCCGGTCTGGCCCTGTGGTTCTCCTCCAACGGCGTGGAGGCGCTGCGCGCCGCCATGAACCGCGCCTACCGGGTGACGGAAAATCGCAACTTCTTCCAGCGCCGGGCCGAGAGCCTGCTGTTCGTGGTCGTCGGCGCCGTGGGCATGCTGATGCTGTCCTTCCTCATCGTGCTCGGGCCGCTCGGCTGGGCCACTGCCCTGCGCTTCGCGCCGTGGCTGGAGAGGTTCGATCAGCTCTTCAATCTGGTACGCTTCGGCGGCACGGCCTTCGTGCTGGTGGTGGCGCTGTTCCTCGCCCATCTCTGGCTGCCGGCCGGACGCCGCAGTTTCCTTTCGGTCACTCCGGGGATCAGCTTCACCCTGATTGTCTGGATCGTGGGCGCCTATTTCTTCTCGCTCTACCTGAAGGACTTCGCCACCTATTCCGCCACCTATGCCGGCCTCGCCAGCATCATGAGCGCGCTGGTGTTCCTGAACCTGATGGCGATCGTCATGGTCATGGGCGGCGAAATCAACGCGGCCCTGGCGTTCCACTGGAACAACCGGCCGAAGCGCGTGCTGCCGGTGCAGGGGTGAGCTTCGGGGGCGACTGCCCCCGAGCCCCGCTTATATCCTGGCCTCAATCGCCGGCGGGCCCATCCGGGCCCTCAGGCTTCCGCTTCGCTAGACGCCGGAAACGGCAATCCGCCGTTTCCGGCCCGCTGCGCGCGACGCCAGTCGGCGTCGGAAATCGCAAGAGCGATTTCAAAATACGGAAAATGAGGGGGGCGGTTCGGAGGCCCGCGGGCCTCCGAACAGGTGCGGGCGGCAGCCCGTGCGAAGCAAGCCCCGCCGAGCCCGCCAGCCCGTGCGACGCAATCAGATCCGTCCTTCCTCCACCCCGTGACAGGCGACCAGCGCGCCTTCGGGGGTTGGCAGCGGCAGCGGGATTTCCGTGCGGCAGCGATCGGTGGCGAAGCTGCAGCGCGGGTTGAAGGCGCAGCCGGCGGGCGGCTTGATCGGGGAGGGCAGTTCGCCGGTCAGCCGGATGCGCTCGCGCTTCTCGCCCGGCGCTGCCACCGGCGTCGCCGACAGCAGCGCCTGGGTGTAGGGGTGGCGCGGGGTGGCAAACAGCGTCTTCACATCCGCCTGTTCCACCGGTTTTCCCAGATACATCACCAGCACCCGGTCGGCGACATGGCGCACCACCGAGAGATCATGGCTGATGAAGACATAGGTCAGCCCCAGCTCGTGCTGGAGTTCATCCAGCAGATTGAGGATCTGGGCGCGGATCGACACGTCGAGGGCGGACACCGGCTCGTCGAGAACGACGAGTTTCGGGTTTGTCATCAGCGCCCGGGCAATGGCGATGCGCTGGCGCTGGCCGCCCGAGAACATGTGCGGATAGCGCTCATAATGCTCGGGGCGCAGGCCGACCCGGGCGAGCATGGCGCGCGCCTTCTCCCGCCGCTCGGCGGCCGGCAGGTCGGTGTTGATATAAAGCGGCTCCTCCAGCGCCGAGCCGATGCGCTGGCGCGGGTTGAGGGAGCCATAGGGGTTCTGGAACACGATCTGCACCGCCCGGCGCAGCCGCCGGCGCTGGTCCGCCGTGGCGTGGGCGATGTCGATGCCGTCGATCTTCAGCGTGCCCTCGGTCGGCGGCTCGATGAGGGTGAGCATGCGGGCGAGCGTTGACTTGCCGCAGCCGGATTCGCCAACGACGGCGAGGGTGTCGCCGGTATCGGCCGAGAAGCTGGCGCCGCCGACAGCCTTCAGGATGGCGGGCTTGGCGAACATGCCGCGCGGGATCTCATAATGCCGCTGGAGATTCTCGGCGACGAGGATCGGGGCGGCGGTCTCGACGGTCATCAGGCGACCTCCGGCGCGGGGATGGCGCCCAGCGGATGGTGGCAGAGGGCGGCGCCCATCGCGGGCCCGAGGCGCGGTGGCGGCGTGGTGCGGCAGAGCGCATCCGCCCGGTCGCAGCGCGGGTTGAACACGCAGCCGGTCGGCCGGTCGAGCTGGCCCGGCACCACCCCGGGAATGGAGGGCAGGCGGCCGGGGCCGGCGCGCTCGGGCAGGGAGGCGAGCAGGGCGGCGGTGTAGGGGTGATGGGGCTGGCGGAACAGGTCCGCCACTTCCGCCCGCTCCACCTGCTGGCCGGCATACTGTACCACCACCCGCTCGGCGGTTTCGGCAACCACGCCCATGTCATGGGTGATGAGCACCAGCGCCATGCCGGTCTCATGGCGCAGCTTCACCAGAAGCTCCAGAATCTGCGCCTGAATGGTCACGTCGAGGGCGGTCGTCGGCTCGTCGGCAATCAGGAGCTTCGGATTGCACGACAGCGCCATGGCGATCATCACGCGCTGGCACATGCCGCCGGACAGCTGGTGCGGGAACGCGGTGAGCCGCCGCTCCGGCTCGGGGATGCCGACAAGGCGCAGAAGCTCCACCGCCCGCTCCTGCCGCTGGTGGCGGGAGAGGTGCAGATGGGTGGCCAGCGCCTCGCGGATCTGGAAGCCGACGGTGAAGCACGGGTTGAGGCTGGCGATCGGCTCCTGGAAGATCATCGCCACGTCCCGGCCGATGATCCGCCGGCGCTGACGCGGCGAGAGCCCCAGAAGCTCCACCCCGTTGAAGGACAGATGCTTCGCCGTGACCGTGGCCGACTTGGGCAGCAGCCCCATCACGGCCAGCATCGCCACCGACTTGCCCGAGCCGGACTCGCCGACAATGGCGACCACCTCGCCCGGATCCACGGAGAGATCGACGCTCTCCACCGCCTTGAACGGGCCGGTGGCGGTGTCGAAGGTGACGGAAAGATCGCGGATTTCGAGAAGGGACATTCTCAGCTCCGCTTCAGCTTGGGGTCGAGGGCGTCCCGGAGGCCGTCGCCGACGAGGTTGATGGCGAGCACGGTGACGAGGATGGCGACACCCGGCAGGGTGACGATCCACGGCGCCGATTGCAGGAACTCGCGGGCCGACGCCAGCATCACGCCCCATTCGGGTGTCGGCGGCTGGGCGCCGAGGCCGAGGAAGCCGAGACCGGCGGCCTCCAGGATGGCGTTGGAGACGCCCAGCGTCGCCTGCACGATCAGCGGCGCGGCGCAGTTGGGCAGCACCGTCACGAACATGATCCGCATCTTCGAGGCGCCGGCCACCTGGGCGGCGATCACATAGTCGCGGTTCATCTCCGCCATCGCCGAGGCGCGCACCAGACGCACATAGTGCGGCAGGTAGACGATGGTGATGGCGATGATGGTGTTGGTGAGGCTGGGGCCGATGATGGCGACGATGACGATGCAGAGGATCAGGCTCGGCACCGACAGGATCACGTCCATGCCGCGCAGGATCAGCGTGCCCACGGCATTGTCGGCAAAGGCCGCCCACAGGCCGAGCACGATGCCGGCGGCCATGGAGGCCACCACCACCGACAGGCCGATGAACAGTGACAGCCGCGCGCCATAGATCAGGCGCGAGAGCATGTCGCGGCCGAGTTCGTCGGTGCCGAGCGGAAACATCGGATTGCCGCCGGCGTCCCACATCGGCGGGATGCGGACGAAATCGCGGAACTGTTCCAGTGGATTGTGTGGCGCGATCACGTTGGCAAAGATCGCGGCCGTGCACATGATCACCAGCACGGCAAGGCCAGCCAGCGCGCCCTTGTTACGGGCAAAATCGCGCCAGATCAGCTTCAGTTCGCCGGGCGGGGCGGGGAGGGAAGTTGCTTCAGCGGCCATGGCGGATCCTCGGATTGATGAGGCCGTAGGTGAGATCGACGACGAGATTGACGAGGATCACCACGGTGGAAACCATCAGGATGCCGCCCTGCAGGACGGGATAGTCGCGCCGGTTGATTGCCTCGATCAGCCAGTTGCCGATGCCGGGCCAGGAGAAGATGTATTCGGTGAGCACGGCGCCCCCCATCAGCATGCCCATCTGCAGGCCGATGACGGTGACCACGGGAATGAGGGCGTTGCGGAGCGCATGCAGCCCCACCACCCGGAAGGGCGACAGGCCCTTGGCCCGGGCGGTGCGCACATAATCCTCGTTCAGCACTTCCAGCATGGCCGAGCGCGTCATGCGCGCGATCGTCGCCAGCGGCACGGTGCCGAGCACGATGGCCGGAAGGATCATGTGGGACAGTGCCGACAGGAACGCGCCCTCCTGCCCGGAGAGCAGGCTGTCGATCAGCATGAAGCCGCTAACCGGCTCGAAATAATAGAGCAGGTCGATGCGCCCCGAGACCGGGGTGAGGCCGAGATCGACCGAGAAGAACAGGATGAGCAGCAGGCCCCACCAGAAGATCGGCATGGAAAAGCCGGTCAGCGCCAGCCCCATCAGGCCATGATCGACGATGGTGCCGCGCCGGAGCGCGGCCAGAACGCCCGAGGGAATGCCGATGACGACGGCAAACAGCAGGGCGGCCAGCGTCAGTTCCAGGGTCGCCGGGAACAGGGTCCAGAACTCGGTCCAGACCGGCTCCTGGGTGACGACGGAAATGCCGAAATCGCCGTGGAAGACGCCCCAGATATAGTCGAGGAACTGCTTCCAGACCGGCTGGTCAAGGCCGAGCTGGGCACGGAATTCGGCCAGCCGTTCGGGCGAGATGCCACGCTCGCCGGTGCGCACCTCCACCGGATCGCCCGGCACGAAGCGGATCGCCACGAAGGTGAAGAAGGCGATCGCAAGGAAGGTGGGAATGACGAGCGCCACCCGGCGCAGGAGAAAGCGGAGCATGCATGCGTCCGGTCAATTCCCGAACCAGCCGGCCGATCGGGGGACGGGGCCGGGGTGCGGGAAACGGGAATGAAGCCGCCGCCGGGGATGAGACCGGCGGCGGCGGCCAGAAAAGCGGGCGGACGGCCGCCCCCGGAGAGGGGACCGGCCGGCCGGGATCACTTCGTCTTCAGGTCGACGTCCTTGAAGTCGTGGCGGCCGAGCGGGCTCACCTTGTAGTTCAGCACTTCCGGACGGATCGGCTCGAACACCACGGAATGGGCGATGTTGAACACCGGCGCTTCCTCGTGGGCGATCACCTGGGCCTGCTCATAGAGCTTGGTGCGCTCGGCAAGGTCGGAGCTCTGGCGCGCCTGGAGGATCAGGGCGTCGAAGTCCTTGTTGCACCACTTGGAGATGTTCTGGCCACCCGGGCGCGCCGCGGCGCAGCCTAGCAGGAAGAAGAAGTTGTCCGGATCGCCGTTGTCGCCGGTCCAGCCGAGCTGGCCGAGCTGATGCTCGCCGGCCTGCAGACGCTTGCGATACTCGCCCCACTCATAGGACACGAGCTTCGACTTGATGCCGACCTTTTCCAGATCCGCCTGCATCATCTCGGCGATGCGCTTGGCGTTCGGGTTGTAGGGACGCTGCACCGGCATCCACCACAGATCCATCTCGAAGCCTTCCGGCACGCCGGCTGCCTTCAGCATCTCCTTGGCCTTGGCCGGATCGTAGGGATAGTCCTTCACATCGGTGTTGTAGGACCAGATGGTCGGCGGGATGAAGTTCACCGCGGCCTGACCGGCGCCCTGATAGACGTCGCGGATGATGGCCTCCTTGTCGATGGCCATCGACAGCGCCTGACGCACCGCCTTGTCGTTCAGGTGCTCCTTCTCGGTATTATATGCGAGATAGGCGATGTTCAGGCCCGGCTGCGACAGCAGGTTGACGTTCGGGTCCTTCTTCATCGCCTCCAGGTCCGCCGGGTTCGGCGCCATCATGACCTGGCATTCGTTTTTCTTCAGCTTGGCGTAGCGGGCCGTCGGGTCCTTCGTGATTGCGAACACGAGGTCGTCGATCTTCGGCTTGCCGCCGAAATAGTCCGGGTTGGCCTTGTAGCGGATCACCGCGTCCTTCTGGTAGGCGACGAAGGTGAACGGGCCGGTGCCGATCGGGTCCTGATCCAGCTTCTCGGGCGTGCCGGCCTTCAGCAGCTGGTCGGCATATTCCTTGGACTGGATGGTGGCGAAGTCCATGGCGAGGTTGGCAAGGAACGGCGCCTGTGCCTCGGTCAGGGTGAACTTCACGGTGTGGTCATCGACCTTGTCGATGGACTTCAGCAGGTCCGGCATGCCCATGTCGTTGAAGTAGTCATAGGCACCGCCCGAGACCTTGTGGTAC
Source organism: Segnochrobactraceae bacterium EtOH-i3 (assembly GCA_050689115.1). Lineage (GTDB taxonomy): Bacteria > Pseudomonadota > Alphaproteobacteria > Rhizobiales > Segnochrobactraceae > JBBSSF01. Next base: position 68,584 of record JBOGCN010000005.1, read on the forward strand.
GGATTCTCCGGCTTCCACTGACGCTCGAACGAAAAGATGACATCATCGGCGTTGAATTCGCGCGTCGGCTTGAAGGTCTTGCTGGAATGCCACTTCACGCCCTTGCGCAGGTTGAAGGTGACTTCCTTGCCGTCCGGCGACACGGTCCAGCTTTCGGCCAGCGCCGGGATGACGTTGGTGGTGCCGTTCTCGAATTCGACGAGCTGATTGAGCACCGGCCGGGCGGCATCGAAGCTGGTGCCGGTGGTGTTGATCATCGGGTTGAAATTCTCCGGGCTGCCTTCGGAGCAGTACACCAGCGTCTTCGCCTGGGCGCTGCCGGCGGCAAGCAGGGCAGCGAGCGCGGTCGCGGCGAGAGCGGAGGAGCGTTTCATGCGTCACCTTCTCTGGAAGCGGCCCGCCGTCCCCGACCCATGGGGGTCATTTGACCGGGGCGGACAGTCCGGGATGACGAAATTAGATCCAACTCCGCCGCGTCCCGCAAGCGGGGGACGCCCGAATGCCGCAGTGCGATCACATTTCAGGCGCTTTCAGAGGGGCCTTTCGCCGGCAAAGCGAAGATGGCCTCCGATTCTGTCAGGGCGAACACGGCCAGCAGCGCACGCCGGCCGCGAATCTCCGCCAGCCGGCGCCGCTCCGGATCCAGAACCAGGCCGGCCGCCGCAGCGGTCGCCTCGGAGAGGACGACGGTGGCGCCATAATCCTTGGACAGGCTTTCCAGCCGCGCGGCGGTGTTGACGGTGTCGCCGAGCGCCGTGATGGCACGGTTGGCGCCGTCATCGACGGGGCCGGTGCGCGCCACGCCGACACGGCCGAGAATGGCCGGGCCGGTGTGGATGCCGATGCCGATGCGCAGAGTCTGGCCGATATCATGGCCGAGGGTCGCGTTGATCTCGTCGACGGCCACCACCATGCGCCGCGCCGCTGCCAGCGCCGCCTGGGCGCCGCGGCCGGGGCCGTCGGTGAGGCCGAAGATCGCCATCACGGCGTCGCCGATGAACTTGTCGACATGGCCACCTTCCGCCCGGATAGCATCGGCCATGGCGGCCAGATAGCGGTTGAGCACATAGACCACATCGAAGGGCAGGCGCTTTTCCGACAGCCGGGTGAAGCCGCGCATGTCGACGAACAGGATCGTCACCGTGCGCTCCACGCCCCAGTCGTAGGCGTCGCCGGTTTCCGGACCTCCCCGGGCGCGCATGACCGGGAACAGCGGCTGCACCTCGACATTGCCCGTCGGCCGGATCTGGCAGGCGAGCCGGATGCCGGGTTCGGCCCCCACCCGGGCAAGCACGGCAGCTTCCGCGCTTTCCGGCGGGGCGACGCAGTCCGCTCCCGAAACCAGGCGCACCCGGCAGGTGGAGCAGCGCGCCCGGCCGCCGCAGACCGAGGCGAGGGGGATGCCGCCCATGCGGGCGATTTCCAGCACCGTTGCCCCCGGCGCCGAGCGCACCCGGTGGTTGCCGGGAAAGATCACCGTCACGGCATTGCGTCCGAATCCGCCCGAGGCGGCAATGGAGCGGGCAAGGCCGAGAATGACGAGGACCACGAGCACCAGCACCCACAGGGTGACGACGCCATCCACCCGGGAGCTGAACCAGTCACTGGCCCGGGCAGACACCACCGGCGGCCGGGCGCCGCCGGCGTCCGCAATCCGGGCGGCGCCGATCCAGCCCCAGGAGGCCAGAAGCGGCAGGGCGACGGCGACCGAGAGGGCGACGGGCGCGATGCGCTGCCAGAGCTCCGGATGCCGGCCCCTCAGCCAGAAACGGATGCCGAGCATGCCATGGGTCCAGGCGATGATCAGCAGCAGCATCTGGTAGATGGCGCCGTCCGGCCACATGCGCACGAGGGCATTGGCATAGTCATCGGGCACGCCGAACCAGTCGTGCAGGCCCCGGGTGCCGATGACATGACGGGCCAGAAGCAGCGGAATGAGCAGGCCCAGCACCATCTGCACCCGCTCGCGCAGCGGCATGCGCACGGTGCGCCGGCTGAGGGTGCGCTTCAGGCCCAGCACCACATGCACCACAAGCGCGCCATAGAGCAGCAGCGTGCCGGGGGGCGAGCGCCAGACCGTGACCCTGAGGCCCTGCACCGCCTCCATCGCCGCGAGGGACCAGATGCCCACGGCATGATTGAGAAGGTGCGTGGCCACGAAGAGCGCAAGCACCAGCCCCGAGCCGAGGCGCCAGCGGAGCTCCTGCCGTTCCGTCCACAGCGCCACGCAGCCGGTCTCCATGTCAGGGCGCGTTGCGCGGATGCCCGGGCATCCGGCGCGCCGGGAAAAGCAGAATGCGCGTCCGACCCCGAGCCGGGAAGCCCGGGCGGGATGGCGGCGGCCCGATCCTGATGCCGTCCCGCCGGAAGAGGGCGGAGGCCCGGACGGCGAGCCGGAGAGGGGCGGCGCCGGGGGATCTTCCGCAGGAAGGCGTCTCCTTCATGACATAGCCGCGCCCGCCGGCCTATAGAAGAGGCCCGACTGCCCTTCAGGGAAAGTGCTGCCCCGTGTCTGCTCCGTCCGCCTCCTCCCGTCCGCTGCCGGCCGTGATTGTCGCCTCGTCCCAGGTTGGCCGGGGTGCCATCGGCGCCCGGGCCACCGCCTTCGCGCTGGAGCGGCTGGGCTTCCCGGTCTGGCTGCTGCCGACCTTCTATCTGCCCTTTCACCCGGGCCATGGCCACACCACGCCGATCCGGCCGGACCCCGAGGCCTTCGCCTCGGCCGTGGACGATCTGATCGCCAGCCGCTGGCTGGGGGAAGTGGGGGGCATCATCACCGGTTTTCTCGGTGCGCCGGAGCAGGCCGGGCCGCTGGCCCGTCTGGTCGGGGCGGTCAAGGCGGCCTCGCCGGAGGCGCTTTATCTCTGCGACCCCATCATCGGCGATGGCGAGGAGCTCTATGTGCCGGAGGTGACGGCGGTCGCGATTCGCGACCGATTGCTGCCGCTGGCCGATCTCGCCACTCCCAACCGGTTCGAGCTGGGCTGGCTGACGGGCCGCCCCGTCGACACCATCACCGCCGTGCGCGATGCCGCCCGTGGCCTCGGACCGGCGGAAGTGGTGACCACCTCGGTGCCGGCGCTGATGCGCGGCTTCACCGGGCTGCTCTATAGCGGTGGCGCCGAGGACATCGTGGCCGAACATCGCGCCGTGCCCGTCGCTCCCCATGGCACGGGGGATCTGGTGGCCGGAGTGCTGATGGCCGCCCGGCTCTCCGGTATGGTGCCCGAGCGAATGCTGGCGCGCACGGCCGCCGCCGTGTGCGAATGCGTGCAGGCCGCCGCCCGGGCGGGATCCGACGAGCTGCCGCTTGCGGCCTGTCAGGAGGATCTGGTGCAGCCGTCCGTACATGTGGCCGTGCGCCGGCTGGCAGGGGCCACGAAGCGTCCCGTCCTGCGCCCCGGGGTGCTCTGATCGCCGCTGCCCGGGAAGGCCGGCCCGCGCCCGCTGCGCTTCAGACGTGCGTATGCTGTCAACCAGCCCGCCGCGCGCAGGCATCGGCCCGGGCCGTCTGGAGATCCGGGACGGTTCCCAGAGGGCCAAGGCGACGGACACTCGGGCAGATGTGCAGGGCCCCGAAACAAAATGGCCCGGCCTCCATTGGGTGTCTGACAGGACACCGGAGGCCGGGCCGCTTGATTAAAAGACGCATGGGTGAAATGCGGCTTCTTTCAAAAACCCCCCGGGGGCCGGGGCCTGAAATCCTGCAGAGCCGGCTGTCCGTCTGCCGGACCGCTGTCGGCCTGTGACCGTTGCCGTCCGCAAGCCCGGGACCGACTGGTCCGCTTGATCCGACGGGAATGATGCGCCCGTCGGGGCCGGGGTGCCAGAGGACCTGGCTGCGGCGGATTGGCCACCCGCGGGCCGTCCGTCCGCCGTGCGCTCAGCGCGCGTTCAGCAGCTCGCCAACCTCAAGGATGACGAACTCGTTGTTGTCAGCCTGCCCCTTGGCACGGCCGATCGAGTAGGGGAAGTTGTTGTCATCAGCGACGATGATGTGGGTCGCATCAATGCGGTCCACATTCTCGATGGTCTCGAACGGGAAGGTCAGGATGCCATCCCGGGTGGGGACGCGGGCAACCTTGTCGGGATCGCGGATCGCCATCAGGTCGATGAAGCCGATCTTCTTGACCACGCCGTCGGCATCGGTCCGGGCAAGGTCGACCAGATAGATGCGCTTGAACTGGGCCGGCTTCGGCGCCCAGCCTTCCTTGGGATCGCCGGCGCCGCCATCGCGCTCGATGACGAGGGCGCGGGTGTCGTCGATCATGTTGAAGTCGCCGATGGCGTTGTCGAAGCTCTCCAGCGGATAATAGCGCACGGTGTCGGCGATCTTGCCGGTCGTGGCATCCACATCGAGGATCGGCAGCACCGAGCGGCCGCCCTTCTCCAGATATTTGCCGGTCCTGGCGTCAAAGGGCGCGCCTTCCAGCATCGGGTGCAGGGTCTTGCCATCGCTGGAGAGCGCCATGCCCTCAAAGCCCTTGGAGCGCCGCACCTGGAAGGTCGGGGCGGGCTTGTCCGGGGCCGGCGGCAGCTGCAGGGCGGAGTTGTCGGGCGAGCGCAGGGTCTCGCCGTTCACCACGGTCTCCACCAGACGGGTGACGGTGCCGTCCAGATCAACCTGGATGAGATAGGGCCCGAACTCGTCGCCGATCCAGATCTTGTCGCCGACCTTCTGGATGCTCTCGGTATCGAGATCCGCACCGGTCAGATAACGCTCGGCCGTGTTCTCGTTGACGACGCGGAAGGGCACGACCTTGTTCGGATCCTTGAGGAACACGGTCTTTTCCACCGCAACCCGGCCGGTGGCGAAATCGGGCCGCACGATATGGAACATCAGCATCGCATCGGCCGAGTTGGCCTTGGCACCGAAGCCATTATCGGTCAGCACGAGATAGCGGCCATCGCCCAGCGCCCGGATGCCGGAAAAGCCCTGCACCGGCTGGCCGGGGAAGGGGCGGGCAAGGCCGGTCTTCTCGTCGAAGATCGAATAGAGCGCATCGGTGCGCTTGCCGACCTCGGTGCCGGTATAGCGGCCGGATACCGTCAGCGACGACGGCGCGTCGGCGGGCGCGGCGGCAAAGGTTTCGGCGGGCAGGATCGCGTGACCGGACAGAACCGCCGGGTATTCCTTGGGCGCATCCGCCGCAAAGGCAGCCAGAGACGACAGGGAAGCGACAACCGTTCCGAGGAGAGCGGCGCGGAAAGACATGGGGGAAACTCCGGATATGTTGCGATCCGGAGCGGTTCCTAGGCGCGTTTGATGACTGTCGTGCGACAGTCCATGCTCAAAAAGACGGCATTGCCTCAGGCTGGACTGAGGCGGCAAAGTATCATCGGGGCCGAAGGGGCGGCAATCCCCGCACTCGTTGTCCGTGCCGGCGGCGGAATGCGGCTGGAAAAGCTCTGTCGCGGACGAAAAAAGACCGGGCCTTCCATGGGGGAAGGGCCCGGCCTTTCGGCGTGCATGACGGACCGGGCAGGGCCCGGCGTCGGGGAGACTCAGAGCGCCTTGGCGGTCTTGCCGGCGCTGTCGGCGGTCTGGGTGGTCTCGGTGTAAATCTCGCTGGAGTCCTTGCCCGGGCCGATGACGACCACGCGGCTGCCGACGGGCACGCGATCATAGAGGTCGATCACGTCGTCGTTGACCATGCGGATGCAGCCCGAGGAGACGGCCTCGCCGATGGTCCACGGCTCGTTGGAGCCATGGATGCGGTAGAGGGTGGAGCCCAGATAGAAGGCGCGGGCGCCGAGCGGGTTGCCGGGGCCGCCGGGCATGTAGCGCGGCAGGTCGGGCTGGCGGGCGACCATTTCGGCCGGCGGGGTCCAGCCGGGCCACTCGGCCTTGCGGGAAATCTTTTCCTGCCCGCTCCAGCGGAAGCCCTCGCGGCCGACGCCGATGCCATAGCGCATCGCCTTGCCGTCGCCCTCGACCAGGTAGAGATAACGGGCGTTGGTGTCGACGATCACCGTGCCGGCCGGCTGCTTGGTGTCGATGGGCACCTCGCGGCGGGCGAACTTCTTGCGCCGCTCTTCGGCCAGCGCCGCGCGCGACGGGCGATAGGAGATCCAGCGCTTGGTCGAGGGATCGAAGAATTTCAGCTCTTCGGCCGAGGCCTTCGGCACGAGGAAGGCGCTGGTGCCAGCCGTCACAAGGGCGGCAAGGGCGAGCGAGGCGGCGGTGATGCGGCGCATCGACGGATTCTCACTTTGCTGATCGGCGACGTCCGGAACAGGCATGCAGCAGCGCAGGCCTTCCGGGCCGCTTGCGGGCCGGACAGGAAGGGTCTCGATCGTAAACGACTCGGAAGCGGCGCCGGTTCCCGAACGGGAGGAGCGGGTGCGGGACGTCGCTTTCGACAATGCGTCGCGGCACGCGGACCCGAAAGGGGGGACGGCAACCACCGGTGCCGAAGTTGCCCGAGCCGGGCATCTGTGCAACACCTGACAGGAGCTCCGGACAAGGATTCCGCCGATCTTGGCAGGTGTTGCCCGGCAGGCGGAGCCTTTTCTGCCGGGATGGATAACAGAGTCTGAATGGACCCCCGATGACAGAGCCTGAAGCTGGTTCCGCACCTGGCCCCGCATTGCCCGCTTCCGTTCGCGGTCCCGAATCGGAAGCTCCCATTGTCCTGCTGCACGGCTTTGGCGGCGATGTGGAAACCTGGATCAACATCCGGGTGGCCCTTGAGGGTCGGCACCGGGTGATCTCCTTCGATCTGCCCGGCCACGGACGCGCCGCCGGCTGGCCGGAAATCGGTAACGCCCGGGTGGCGGCCAGGGCCGTGCTCCAGTCGCTGGAGGCGCTGGATCTGTCCCGGGTGCATCTGGTCGGCCATTCCATGGGCGGGGCGACGGCCTTTCTGGTGGCCGCCAAGGCGCCGGAGCGGATCGCCAGCCTCACCCTGATTGCGCCGGGCGGCTTCGGCCCCGAGGTGAACCACCGCCTGCTGCGCCGCTATGCCGAGGCGGAGACCGACGCCGAGATCGCGCCGCTGCTGGAGCAGTTCTTCGGCGATGCCACCGTGCTGGCGCCGGCCATCGTGCGCCGCATCTCGGCGGCCCGGGCGGCAGATCCGCGCCTCATCGCCAATTACAAGGCCATCGCCGAGACCATCGTGACGGAGACCGGCCAGCCGGAGCTGAAGCGCGAGATGCTGGCCGGGGTCAACTACCCGGTCAAGCTGATCTGGGGCGAGATGGACCGGGTGATCCCCGTCACCCAGACCGCCCATGTGCCGCCCAATGTCGGGGTGCACCGGCTGCCGGGCATCGGCCACATGCCCCAGGCCGAGGCGCCGCGCATCGTCTACCGGCTGATTCTGGAAAATGTCGCCGCCGGCAACGGGCTTTTGGCCAACCGGGCGGGCTGAACGGAGAAATCACGGCTTTTCCTCAACGGGATGTTTACCCTGTTCGTGGTCGAGTGAGGCGAGGTCAGCAGATCGTCGCCGCTCGGTGGGGCGGGTTTGCAGCCGTTGAGGGAGGCCCCGTGTCTTGACCAGCCCGACTGATCCGGATCCGACGATCCGCCGGCGCTGCCCGGTGCCGGCCACCCGCAGGCTTGCGGGCGGGCCGGGCGCGGCGCTGGTGCTCGTCCTGTCCACGCTGGCCGCTTCGGCCGCCCCCCGGGGTGTGCCGGTGCTGCCGGCCGCCGTCGTGCATCCGGTTGCCGATCGTTCGTCGGATCCGCTTGCCAACGCGCCGCTGCGCGGCCGGGTGTCGTCGTCCCAGAGCATGTTCTCGTCCGGGGAAGCGCCCCTGCGCGGACGCGCCGGCGGCGCCGAACCGGCTCCGCTACGGCAGGCCCCCGCAGCTGAGGCGCCGGCTCCGGCAGATCCCGCTCCCGCCGGCGCCTATGGCCTGCGCCAGCGCACCTCCCTGCCGGATACCGGCCCCGCGCCGGTACGCTCGGTCATGCCCTATAATCCGCCCGGCGGGGCGGCTCCGCCGTCCGCCCGTCCGCCCGCCTCTGCGGCGGCGGTTTCGCCCGTCCCGGCCTCCGGGGCAGCGGCCGCCCGGGGTGTTCCGGGGGGGCGGGATGTCGCACCGATTCCATCCGGCGAGGCGATGACTGCCGAACCGGTGATCGAGCAGGTTGAGGTCGAGGTCGGGCCTGCGGAGCCGGCGCCGGTGGCAGCTGCGGCCGCACCGCCGGCCTCCGGTGGTCCGGTGTGGGCGACCCAGCAGCCGGACGGCTCCCTGCTTCTCACCTGGACCGTGCCCGGCCGGCAGATTTCCGACCCCTTTGTCGTCTCGATCATCGGGCCAGACGAGCACACCACGATGCGCACGGTGCGGACGAATGGCGCGAGCTGGAGCTACTCTCCGGAGGCGCAGCTCATTGATTTCGGTCTGCCGCTCACCGATCGGGTCTGCGTCCGGGTCCGCTCGGCGAGTGATGGCGGGGGCGGGTTGAACGTCGCGCCGGTCTGCATTCAGGTGTCGCCGGCGTCGTGACGTCGCAGGAACGTGATCGGGCTTCGGAATTCCCCGGATCCGACACGCCGGCGCCGCCTTTCCTTGCATCATGCTCCGACAGGTGCACGAGGTCCGGGCGACGCCGGCGGGCATGACCGGGGGCCGACCTGTGCGACCCTTTCGCATCCGGTCGGCCGGACGGATGATTTGTCCATGAACTGAGCACGTGTGCCCGGCAGGGGCGCATGCATGAGCCCATCCGGGAGGACTTCCCGGTGGCGCGGGACAGGCTCCAGCTCCTGACGGGGCAGGCAGCAGGCGGGGACGGGTGATGACGGGTCGAGGGCGGGCGACGGACGTAAGCATCAGGCCGGAGGGATCGCGATGAGCGTGCCGATCCTGCTCTCCGTCGTCGCCGGCCTGCTCATCGTCATCGGCCTGATCGAGCCACTGGCCGAACGTCTGAAGCTTCCCGCGTCCGTGCTGTTCGCCGTCGTCGGCATCCTCATCGGCGGCGGCGCGTCTTTCCTGCTCTATACGCCCTATACCGATATCTTCAATTCTGCCGCCCGGGTGCTGGTCTATTTCCCCGTCAATGGCGAAACCTTCCTCTATGTCTTCCTGCCCGTGCTCCTGTTCCAGGCTGCCCTCAATCTTGATGTGCGCCGGATGCTGGAGGATGCCGCGCCGATCTTCCTCCTGGCGGTGATCGCCGTGGTGGTGGCCACCGGGGCAATCGGCTTCGCGCTGGGGCAGGTGACCCATTATCCGCTGGTGGCCTGTCTGCTGCTCGGCGCCATCGTCGCCACGACCGACCCGGTGGCCGTGCTGGCGATCTTCCGCGATCTCGGCGCGCCGGCGCGGCTCACCCGTCTGGTGGAGGGCGAAAGCCTGCTGAATGACGCGGCCGCCATCACCCTGTTCGTGCTGCTTCTGGAGCTGCTGGTCGGTGGCACGCCGATCACCCTGTCAGAGGCGGCGCTGCGCTTTGCCATCTCGGCGGTGGGCGGCGGCGTGCTCGGCTATGTCATCGGCCGGGCCGGTGTTGCCCTGTTCTCGGTGGTCAGCGAGATCCCGGCGGCGGTGGTCACCCTGTCGGTGGCGCTGCCCTATGTGGTCTACATCGTCGCCGAACAGGTGTTCCACGTCTCCGGCGTCATCGCCGCGCTCTCGGCCGGCATCGCCGTGAATATCCACGGCCAGATGCGCGCCTCGCCGGATTCCTGGCGTTATATGCGGGAAATCTGGGAGCAGCTGGAGTTCTGGGCCTCGTCCCTCATCTTCGTGATGGCGTCGATCCTGGTGCCGCGGCTGCTTGACCAGCTGTCTGTCTGGGATCTGGTGCCACTCGTCGTCCTCATCCTCGCGGCTTTCCTGTCCCGGGCGGCTGTGCTGTTCGGGCTGCTGCCGCTGCTCACCGTGGCGCGGCTGTCGGCCAACGTGTCGGCCCGTTTCAAGACCGTGATTCTCTGGGGTGGCCTGCGTGGCGCCGTCACGCTGGCGCTGGCCCTCGTTGTCACCGAAAATTATGACATCGACCCGTCGGTGCGCCGCTTTGTCGGCGTGATGGCGACGGGCTTCGTGCTCTTCACCCTGCTGGTCAACGGCACGACCCTGCGGCTGCTGATCCGTCTTCTCGGTCTCGACCGGCTCTCGGCCTTTGACCAGCTCCTGCGCGACAACGTGCTGGCACTGGCGCTCGGCAACGTGCGCGAGGTGGTGGACCAGACTGCCCGGGACTATGGCCTGGCCGACAGTTCCTCGGAGAAGACCCTCACCGTCTATGATGCCCGCATCGCCACTGTCGCCGCCCGCACGGTGACGGAGAGCGAGATTCTCGACCGCGACCGCATCCGGCTGGGGCTGGTGGCGCTGGCCGACCGGGAGCGCAATCTGGTGCTGGAGCATTTCCGCGAGCGCACCATCTCCCTGCGCATCATCGAGAAGCTTGTCACCGATACCAGCCTGATGGCGGAAAGCGCGCGGATCGGCGGGCGGGTCGATTATAACCGTGCGGCCCGTCACGCTCTGGAGTTCCCGCGCTCCTTCCGCGGCGCCCTGTTCCTGCACCGCGCCTTCGGCATCAATCTCTTCCTCGTCAACCAGATCGCCGACCGCTTCGAGCGACTGCTGGTGATGCGGATCATCCTGTCGGAGCTGGTGCCCTTTGTGCAGGAGCGGGTGGCGCCCATCGTCGGCGACCGGGTGGCGGCGCTGGTGGAGGAAATTCTCGCCAGCCGGCGCGAGGGCGTGTCCAAGGCGCTGGATGCCCTCCGGCTGCAATATCCCGATTATGCCGATTCCCTGGAGCGCTCCTTCCTGATGCGCGTGGCGCTGCGCCGCGAGGAGCTGGAATATAAGAACCTCTTCGAGGACCGGCTCATCGGTAACGAGCTTTATACCAACCTGCGCAAGTCCATCGACGAGACCCGAGAGAAGATTGCCGAGCGGCCGGTGCTGGATCTCGGCCTCCGGACCCGGGACCTCATCGCCACCTTCCCGATGTTCACCGGCCTGTCGGATGCCCAGCTGGACCAGATCACCCGGCTGCTGAAGCCGCTGTTTGCCGTGCCCGGAGAACTGCTGATCCGGCGCGGCGAGCGGGGCGAATCGGTCTACTTCATCTCGTCGGGCGCGGTGGAAGTGGCGCGGGATTCCGGCCGGGTTCGGCTGGGCCGTGGCGATTTCGTCGGCGAACTCGCGCTTCTGACCGGTGCCCCGCGTGCTGCCGACGTGACCGCGCTTGGCTATTGCCAGCTTCTGGTGCTGGAAGGTGCGGATTTCCGCCGTCTGCTCGATCGCAATCCGGAAATGAAGGTGGAAGTGGAACGCGTCGCCGAGGAGCGGCTGGCCCAGAACCGCGGCCGCACGCCCATGCCGCCGCCGGCAGCCGTTGCCGCCCCCACGCCGCCCTCGGCAGAGGTACCCCCGGATGAGGTGGCGGCCATGGCGGCGGCGGCCGGCAGCGATGACACCCCGCTGGCGGCAGCAGTGGCGACGCCCGAGCCCCCCGCCGGCGATCCGCAGACCCGGGCGGCCTCCTGAGGGGGCCGCGCGGTGTCTTTTCCGGGGAGGGGCGGGAAAGACGGGATGATCGGAGCGGGCCGGGGTGGCGAAAAGGTTTCGGCCTCGGGCCATTCGTGCTAGAGCGCCCCGGAAATCTCTTTGCCAGCCGCCCGCACGGGGCGCCGGCCCCGCCCCGAAAATGGCGGGAGGCGTTCCCTCCGGGCCAGTCCCGTCCGGGGGAAGTCTGTCCATGTCCATCGTCTCCAAGGCCATCACCCCCAGCGACCGGGTGATCGTGCGCCGCGCGCTCCTGTCCGTGTCGGACAAGACCGGCCTTGTGCCCTTTGCTGCGGCGCTTGCTGCCCGCGGTGTCGAGATCCTCTCCACTGGTGGCACCGCCAAGGCGCTGGCCGCCGCCGGCGTGCCGGTGATCGACGTGACCACCGTCACCGGCTTCCCCGAGATCCTCGACGGTCGGGTGAAGACCCTGCATCCGCTGGTCCATGGCGGCATTCTCGCCGTGCGCAATGATCCGGAGCACGAGGCGACGGTCGCCGAGCACAAGATCCCGCTCATCGACCTCGTGGTGATCGACCTCTATCCCTTCGAGCAGACGCTGGCTTCCGGCGCCGACTTCGCCACCGTGGTCGAGAATATCGACATCGGCGGCCCCGCCATGATCCGCGCCTCCGCCAAGAACCATGCCGGCGTGACCGTGGTGGTCGACACCGCCGATTATGATCTGGTGCTGGCCGAGATCGCCGCGAACGACGGTGCCACCCGCCTCGTCACCCGCAAGGCACTGGCTGCCAAGGCCTTCTCGCGCACTGCCTCCTATGATGCCGCCATCTCCGGCTGGCTGAATGGCGTGGTCGAGGACACCTCGCCGAAGTTCTTTGCCGCCGGCGGCACGCTTGCCGAGTCCATGCGCTATGGCGAGAACCCGCATCAGGCCGCCGGTTTCTACCGTACCGGCGCGACCCGTCCGGGGGTGGCGACCGCCCGCCAGCTGCAGGGCAAGGCGCTGTCCTACAACAACGTCAACGACACCGACGCCGCCTTCGAGTGCGTGGCGGAGTTCGACCCCTACCGCACCGCGGCCGTCGCCATCATCAAGCACGCCAACCCGTGCGGCGTGGCGGAAGGCGATACCCTGATCGAAGCCTATGAGAAGGCGCTCGCCTGCGATCCGGTCTCGGCCTTCGGCGGTATCGTCGCCCTCAACCGGACGCTGGATTCCGAGACGGCGAAGAAGATCGTCGGCGTGTTCACTGAGGTGATCATCGCCCCGCACGCCACCCCCGAGGCGATCGAGATCGTCGCGGCGAAGAAGAATCTCCGCCTGCTCGTCACCGGCGGTCTGCCGGACCCGCGCGCGGCCGGCACTCTGGTGAAGTCGGTGGCCGGCGGCCTGCTGGTGCAGTCGCGCGACAATGCCGTGGTGGATGATCTCGACCTCAAGGTCGTGACCAGGCGCGCGCCGACGGCGGCCGAGCTGGCCGACATGCGCTTTGCCTGGCGCATCGTGAAGCACGTGAAGTCGAACGCCATCGTCTATGTGAAGGACGGCGCGACGGTGGGCATCGGTGCCGGCCAGATGAGCCGGGTCGATTCCTCGCGCATCGCCGCCCGCAAGGCCCAGGATGCCGCCGAGTATGCGGGCGCGGCCCAGCCGGCCACCATCGGCTCGGTGGTTGCCTCCGACGCCTTCTTCCCGTTCTCCGATGGTCTGCTGGCGGCAGCCGAGGCCGGCGCCACGGCCATCATCCAGCCGGGCGGCTCGGTGCGCGACGCGGAGGTGATCGCGGCGGCGGATGAAGCCGGCCTCGCCATGGTGTTCACCGGCGTGCGTCACTTCCGGCACTGATACCAAAGATCCTTGCAAAGGACTCTTTGGTATTCCAATGCGGATTTCTCATGCCATTGGAACATATGAGAAATCTGCTGCGTCTTCAGACGCGCGGTGCGGTTAGCACTTCGTGCGTCTGGTATGAGAGAATTGGACGGTCCCGGAGAGATCTTCTTCGGGGCCGCCTTTGGTCCGGCAAGGTCCCGTGGTGGCGGGGACAGGGACGCAGTGAAAAAAGGGCCCGTCCGGGATGCCGGACGGGCCCTTTTCATTGCTCTGCTGACAGGGAGAAGGGGAGGGCGAAACCGCCCTCCCGGGATCCTCAGTCGTCGAACTTGCTGATTTCGGTGTGCTGGGTCTTCACCCAGCGCACGGTGTGCGTGGAGGCGCGCATCACCACGGTGTCGGTGGTGATGCCGGTCTTGCCGAACTTCACGCCCGAGAGCAGGTTGCCGTCGGTCACGCCGGTGGCGGCGAAATAGACGTCGCCAGACGCCATTTCTTCCAGCTCGTACTTCTTGTTGAAGTCCGTCACGCCCATCTTGCGGGCGCGCTCCTTCTGCTCTTCCTTGTCGGTGATCAGCCGGCCCTGCATCTGGCCGCCGATGCAGCGCAGGGCCGCCGCCGCCAGCACGCCTTCCGGCGCGCCACCGATGCCCATGTAGATGTCGATGCCGGTCTCGTCCGGATCGGTCACATGGATGACACCGGCCACGTCGCCGTCGCCGATCAGGCGGATCGCGGCGCCGGTGGAGCGGATCTCCTCGATCAGCTTCTCATGGCGCGGACGGTCCATCACGCAGGCGGTGATCTCGGAGGGCTTCACGCCCTTGAACTTCGCCAGCGCGTGGATGTTTTCCGTCGGCGAGTTGTCGAGATCGACAATGCCCTTGGGATAGCCCGGGCCGATGGCGATCTTGTTCATGTAGACGTCCGGGGCGTAGAGCAGGCCGCCCTCGACCGCCAGCGCCAGAACGGCCAGCGAATTCGGGTTGTTCTTGGCGCAGATCGTGGTGCCCTCGAGCGGATCGAGAGCGATGTCAACCCGCGTGCCATGGCCGGTGCCGACCTTCTCGCCGATGTAGAGCATCGGCGCCTCGTCGCGCTCGCCTTCGCCGATGACGATCAGGCCATCGATGGGCAGGCGATTGAGCTCGCGGCGCATGGCATTGACGGCGGCCTGGTCGGCAGCCTTCTCGTCGCCACGCCCGCGCAGGCGCGCAGCCGCCACGGCCGCCGCTTCCGTCACGCGCACGACTTCAAGGGTGAGAACCCGGTCCAGGCTGCCGGCCGCTGTTTCCCGCGTCATGATGCTCCTTAAACCCCCTCAATGCAGAAAGGAATCCGCGCGCTCCGCGACAGGGACCGCGCGCTCGTGTGTCTCGGGCGCCCCGCTTTGCTCGGGCCGTACCGCCGGCCGCCGACGGCGGCCGGTCCGATCCGGCTTCGGAGGGGCGCCGCCCGGAAATCCGGGCGGACGGGTGTCAGGCGAACCGTTCGATACGGATCACCCGGGGCTCCTCCGCCACGACCGCGTCCGCGACGATCATGGCCAGTGCTTCTCTTAGCGCGCCTTCGGTCGTCTCGTAAGTGATCAGAATGACCGGTTGCGGCGCGGTCGGATTGGTCGCACCCGTGGCCTCGCGGCCGGGCACGTGGCGACGCTGGACGATGGATTCCAGCGAGATGCCCTTCTCGGCCATCCGGGTGGCGATCCTCGCAAAGGCGCCCGGTCGGTCATAGACCGCGAGACGGACATAATAGCCGCCCGCATGGGCCTGAATCGCCGCCGGCTCGAAGGGAACCAGCGTCGCGGTCTCGCGGCCAAGGGCCGGAATCTGCGTGCCGCGGGCGATATCGGCGATGTCGGAGATGACCGAGGAGGCCGTGGCATTGCCGCCGGCACCCGGGCCCACCAGCACGATCTCACCCACCGCGTCGCCATCCACCGCAACCGCGTTCAGCACGCCGTCGATGCGGGCGATGGCCGAGGACTTCGGCACCATGGTCGGATGGACGCGCTGCTCGAAGCCGGTCTCGGTGCGCGTGGCGACACCCAGAAGCTTGATTCGGTAGCCGAGTTCGTCGGCCGCCTCCAGATCCGCCAGCGTGATGGCGCGGATGCCTTCCACATAGATCTGGTCGGCGGCGATCTCGGTGCCGAAGGCCAGCGAGGTCAGCAGCGCCAGCTTGTGGGCAGTGTCGAAGCCGTCAACATCGAAGGTCGGATCGGCCTCGGCATAGCCGAGCCGCTGGGCTTCCGTCAGACACGCCTCGAAGGACAGCCCCTCGGCCTGCATCCGCGTCAGGATATAGTTGCAGGTGCCGTTCAGGATGCCATAGACGCGCGAGACATAATTGCCGACGAGGGCTTCGCGCAGCGTCTTGACGATCGGAATGCCGCCGGCAACCGCTGCCTCGAAGTTGAGGGTGGCGCCGGTCTTCTCCGCCAGCCGGGCAAATTCCGCGCCGTGCTTTGCCAGAAGGGCCTTGTTGGCCGTCACCACGGGCTTGCCGCGGCCGAGCGCACTGCGCACCGCCCGTTCGGCCGCCCCGGAGGCGCCACCGATCAGCTCGACCACCACATCAATGCGGTTGTCGTGAGCCAGTGCCTCGACGTCCGTGTACCAGGTGACTTCCGACAGATCGACGCCGCGATCCTTGCTCGGGTCACGCGCGCTGACCGCCACGATCTCGATCGGGCGGCCGCAGCGCTGCGTGAGGTCGGCGGCGTGCCGGGTGAGGAGGCGCGCAACCGAGGCACCGACCGTCCCGAGGCCGGCGATGCCCACTTTGAGGGGCTCTGTCATGAAAAATCGTCTTCCGGGGCTGTTCCGTTCACGGGTGCTGACCGGGGCCCCGACCGTCGCCGCCCCCGGGAGCGCCGCCGGCCGGGCCAGTCCGGCCCGAGGGCGGCACCCCCTTGTGGGGCGTCGTCGCTCAGCGCCGGACGCTCAGCGGGATGACGTTGTGCATGGTTTCGTCGGCCGTGTCCAGAAAGCGCCGGATGGAGCGGGCCGCCTGACGGATGCGCTGCTCGTTTTCCACCAGGGCGATGCGGACATAATCATCGCCGTGCTCGCCGAAGCCGATGCCCGGCGCCACCGCCACGTCGGCCTTCTCCAGCAGCAGCTTGGAGAATTCCAGCGAGCCGAGATGTCGGAACTTCTCCGGGATCGGCGCCCAGGCGAACATGGAGGCCGTGGGCGAGGGCACGGGGAAGCCGGCCTTGCCGAAGGACTCGACCAGCGCATCGCGGCGCTTCTTGTAGATGTCGCGCACCTCGGCGATGGAATCGTCGCCGAAGTTCAGCGCCGCCGTGGCCGCCACCTGGATCGGCGTGAAGGCGCCATAGTCCAGATAGGACTTCACCCGGGCCAGCGCCGAGATCAGGCGCTCGTTGCCGACCGCAAAGCCCACGCGCCAGCCGGGCATGGAATAGCTCTTCGACATCGACGTGAACTCGGCGCACACCTCGAACGCGCCCGGCACCTGCAGGACGGAGGGGGGCGGGTTGTCGTCGAAATAGATCTCGGAATAGGCCAGATCCGACAGCACGAAGATGCCGTGCTTGCGGGCAAACGCCACGACATCCTTGTAGAAATCGAGATCGGCGACATAGGCCGTCGGGTTGGCCGGATAGCACAGCACCACCGCGATCGGCTTGGGGATGGAGTGCACCACCGCCCGTTCCAGGGCGTGGAAGAACTCCGGACCCGGCTCGGCCGGCACCGCGCGGATGGAGCCGCCGGCCATCAGGAAGCCGAAGGCGTGGATGGGATAGGACGGGTTCGGCACCAGCACCACATCGCCCGGCGCGGTGATCGCCTGGGCCATGTTGGCAAAGCCTTCCTTGGAGCCGAGGGTGGCGACCACCTGCCGGTCCGGATCCAGCTTCACGCCGAAGCGGCGATCATAATAGGCCGCCTGGGCCCGGCGCAGGCCCGCCACGCCCTTGGACGCGGAATAGCGGTTGGTGCGCGGCCGCTGCACGGTCTCGATCAGCTTGTCGACCACGAACTGCGGCGTCGGCAGGTCCGGATTGCCCATGCCGAGGTCGATGATGTCGGCCCCGTTAGCCCGCGCGGCCGCCTTCAGACGGTTCACCTGCTCGAACACGTAAGGCGGCAAGCGCCGGACTTTGTGGAACTCGTCCATCGTCATCGACATGGTCCTGGAACCTTCCTGGAACCTGGGTTTCGGGCGGGCCATCCGGACATGTCGGTATCTGACAGACCGGGAGGAGACCCGCCGGGGTCTTTCGGGGTCGGTCCGGCCCGCTCGCGCGGGTCGGGTTCGGAGTGGGGGCCCAAAAGGGCCCGCCGGGGATCCCGCGCCCTGTCGTCGCAGCAGCGCGGGGGGTACCGGTTTAGGCGACCGGAGGCTGTTTATCCAGAGCCCCGGTCCGGTGATGCGCCCCGATTTGAGGCGATTTCGCGACTGTGCCGGATCGGCAGTCGTTTTGCCGGCGCATGACCAGACGCGTGTGTCTGTCCGGGCGCGGTTTCCCTCCGATGCCCCGGCGTCAGGGCTGGGGCGCCGGAGGGGTCCCGCTGGCCTCGATCGCCGCGGCCGCTTCCGCGGCGTGGGTCGCGCCGATCTTTTGCAGCGCATCCACCGACGACGGCGCGGCAGTGGTTGCCCGGCCGCTGGCCTGCACGACACCGCGGGCGCCCTTGAGGCTGTCTTCGGTGCGGGTGACGTCGGCGGCCGACATCGGCTGCCGGTTGATTTCGACCGGAGCGACGTTGACGTTCGGGAAGCCGTCCGCCGTGGTGCGGGGAGCGGGACCCGTGGAGCCGGCCGCGGCGTCGCGGCCGGTGGTGATGAGCGGGCGGGTCGGATCTCCGCAGCCGCCGAGCACGAGGGCGGCGAATCCGAGGGCCACTATTGCGCTGCACCATCTACCGTTGTTGGCGGGCAGGCGACGGGCCGCCGCATCCGTAGTGTCCACGAGCATGCTCACCAAAGCCTTAATGTGCGCCCTGCGACTTCGCGGGCTTCTGAAATTGCATCTTCCGGGCGATGCCGGACTTGTCTCCCCGGCGTCATCTGGCGCTAGTATGCCCCTGATCGCGCCGGGACCATAAGACAAGTCCCTGACAGGGGGAACGCTGCGAGATGACCGAGAGTCGAGAAAATCCACTCCTTCAGTACATGGTGCGGGATCCGGAAGCGTTCGCCAACAATCTGGCGCGCGTGATGGAAGAATCCGGCAAGGCCATGGCTGCCTATCTCGCGCCGCGCGAGAAGGGCGAGCTGCGCGCCAGCGAGATGACGGATGAAATCGCCGAGGTCATGAAGACGATCGGCGAGGTCAGCGAGTACTGGCTGTCCAATCCGCAACGCGCCGTCGACGCCCAGGCCCGGCTGTGGACCGGATATATGGACCTGTGGCAGTCGAATCTGCGCCGCCTCGTCGGTGAGCCGGCAAAACCGGCGGCCCTGCCGGATCCGAAGGACAAGCGTTTCAAGGATCCGGAGTGGTCCGATAACCAGTTCTTTGATTTCATCAAGCAGGTCTATCTCATCACGACCCGCTGGGCCGATGATCTCGTCCACGAAGCGGACGGTCTTGATGCGCACACCAAGCACAAGGCCGAGTTCTACATGAAGCAGATCGCGAACGCGGTCTCTCCGTCGAACTTCCTGCTCACCAATCCGGAACTTCTGCGCGAGACGCTCACCTCCAATGGTGAAAATCTCGCCCGCGGCATGAAAATGCTGGCGGAAGACCTGAAGGCCGGCAATGGCGAGTTGCGTATCCGCCAGACCGACGCGTCTAAGTTCAAGGTCGGTGAAAATCTCGCCGTCACCCCCGGCAAGGTGATCGCGCAGAATGATGTCTGCCAGGTCATCCAGTATTCGCCGTCGACGGAGACCGTCTACCGCGCCCCGATCCTGATCGTGCCGCCGTGGATCAACAAGTTCTACATTCTCGACCTGACAGCCGAGAAGTCCCTGATCCGCTGGCTGGTGGAACAGGGCCATACCGTGTTCATGGTATCCTGGGTCAACCCGGACGAGCGGCACGCCAGCAAGGGCTTCGAGCAATATATGCTCGAAGGCATCGTCAACTCCATCGACGTGGTGGAGAAGGCAACGGCTGGCGCGCCGATCAACATCGTCGGCTACTGCGTTGGCGGCACCCTGCTGTCGGCGACGTTGGCGTGGCTTGCCGAGAAGGGTGACACCCGGATCGCTTCGGCCACCTTCCTCACCACCCAGATCGACTTCACCCATGCCGGCGATCTGATGGTGTTCATCGACGACGAGCAGCTCTCGGCACTCGAAAAGAAGATGAAAGTGAAGGGTTATCTCGACTCGTCGAAGATGGCTCAGTCGTTCAACCTGCTGCGCTCCAATGATCTGCTGTGGCCCTATGTGGTCAACAACTATCTGAAGGGCAAGGCGCCGTTCCCGTTCGATCTGCTGTTCTGGAATTCGGACTCGACCCGGATGCCGGCGGCCAACCACGCCTTCTATCTGCGCCATTGCTATCTGCAGAATGATCTGGCGTCGGGCCGCATGGAGCTGGCGGGCGTGCGGCTGGATCTCTCCAAGGTGAAGATCCCGGTCTATGACATTGCCGCCCGCGAAGATCACATCGCCCCGGCGAAGTCGGTCTTCATCGGCGCCAAGCTGTTCGGCGGTCCGGTCACTTATGTGATGTCCGGATCCGGTCACATCGCCGGCGTCATCAACCCGCCGTCGCTGAAGAAGTACCAGTACTGGCTGAATGGCCCGCCGGAAGGCAAGTTCGAGGACTGGGTGGCGTCCGCCACCGAGCATCCGGGCTCGTGGTGGCCGCATTGGCACGAGTGGCTGGTCAATCTCGATCCGGAGATGGTGCCCGCCCGCGAGCCGGGTGGCGGCGTTCTCCAGCCGATCGAGAACGCACCGGGCAGCTTCGTGACGGCGCCGTGAGCCGCTGCCTCTGATTCGCATCTGAGTGATCGCGGCCGGCTCCCAAAGCCGGCCGCGGTTGTATTTGGGGGGCGGTGATCGCCCCGTCACGAGGCGACATCTTCAAGTCCGGGTTGCTCCGGATCGCGCTCCCCCTGTCGGGGAAGCTGCGGAGGCGGGGAGGGGATTGACCTTCCCATGAGGGGAAGGTGCATCCTGCGCTTCAAGAGTTCCCCCGATCGGGGATGTGACAGAAGCATGGAGGGTTTCATGATCGAGCTGACGGTTTCCGGCATGACCTGCGGCGGCTGCGTGAAGTCGGTCGAGAAGGTGGTGAAGCGCACCGATCCGGACGCGACCGCGAAGGTGGATCTGGCCAGCGGCCATGTTTCCATCGAGAGCGGCAAGCCGGCGGCGGTGTTTGCCGAGGCGATCACGGCGGCGGGCTTTCCCGTGACAGCCTGAACGCTGTTTCTGCCTGACCGGGGCCGCGAACTTTTCGCGGTCTCCGGCCGGCTTTTTCTGGACCCGGGCGGCGTCCCGGGTGACACTCTCTCCCAACAAGAACACGCCGTTTCTGGGGGGAGAACGGGATGAATGACTGGTCGCCGGAAAGCTATCTCCGCTTCTTCGACGAGCGCACCCGGCCGGCCCGGGATCTTCTGTCCGCGGTGCCGCTGAAGAGTGCCCGGGTGGTGGTGGATCTCGGCTGCGGGCCGGGCAATTCCACCGAGCTTCTGGCCCGCGCCTTTCCGGGCGCGCGGGTGTCAGGCGTGGATTCCTCGCCGGCGATGCTGGAGGCCGCCCGCACGCGGCTACCGGGCTGCCGGTTCGAGCAGGGCGACGTCACCGACTGGTCGCCGCGGGACTGCCCGGACGGTCCCCCGGATCTCGTGTTCGCCAATGCGCTGTTCCAGTGGGTGCCCGATCACGGCCGGGTGCTGCAGCGTCTGTTCGCCCAGCTGCGTCCCGGCGGCGTGCTGGCGGTGCAGATGCCGGACAATCTGGATGAGCCCAGCCATCTCGCCATGCGCGAGGCGGCGGCGGCCATGCCGTTTGCGCAGAAATTTGCCGGTGCGCTGGCTGCCCGGGACAGTCTGGAGACGATCCAGCGCTATTATGACCGGCTGGCGCCGCTGGCCACCCATGTCGACCTCTGGCACACCATCTACAATCATGTGCTGGCCGATCCGGACGCCATCGTCGCCTGGGTCTCGGCCACGGGGTTGCGTCCCTTTCTGGATCCGCTGGATACCGCTGAGCGCAGCCTCTACCGGGCGGACTATCGCGCCCGCATCGCCGCGGCCTATCCGTCGCGGGTGGATGGCCGGGTGCTCCTGCGCTTTCCGCGCCTGTTCATCGTCGCCGTGCGCGGTTGACCGGCCGGGCGGGCTCCTGTTTCCTGTCGGGATCCCCCTTGGAGTTCGCCGGCATCCCCGCGACGGGCGATGCCGGGCCCGTCCGGAGACACCTGATGCTGAGCGCGCTGCGCGACTTTCTCACCGATCTGGCCGGCGCGCCGGCCGAGGCTGCCTTCGATCCCGCCGATCCGCGTCTGGCGACGGCGGCGCTGCTCATCAGCGTCATCTCCGTCGACGACGAGGAGCACCCGGCCGAGTTCCGCCGGCTGCGCGCGGTGCTGGCCGATGCCTATGGCCTGACGCCCGAGGAAACCGAGGAGCTGATTGCCGCCGCCCGCCAGTCGGAAGAGGATGCGGTAGACCTCTACGCCTTCACCGCCCGGCTGAAGCGTGCGCTGGACGAGGATGGCCGGCGAGCGGTGATCGGCATGATGTGGGAAATCGTCTATGCCGATGGCACCGTGTCGGAGTTCGAGGAAAACATGATCTGGCGGGTGGCGGAGCTGCTCGGCATTTCCAGCCGCGACCGGTTGGCCCTCAAGCGCTCGGTCGAAAGCCGGGCCTGAACCGGCTGGCCCGACCCGGGCTCCTGCTTCGGACTGTCCTCTTTGTGCTGCATGGCACAAAAGGCGCACCCTCTGCGCACGTTCGGTGGTCGACAGGGGCGGGGCGGCCGTGGTTCACTGGAGCGGTTCGCATCGGGGCCGGGGGAGCCCCGGCAGACGCAGGTGCCATTCCGTTGGAATCTGCCAGGGGTGATGATGACGTCCATGCCGTCCAGCTGCTGCTTCAGGTCCAGTCCGCCGCGTCGGGTGCTGATCGTGCTCCACCAGGAGCATTCGATCCCCGGCCGGCTGGGTCGGCTGCTGATGGAGCGCGGGTTCGAACTGGATATTCGCCGCCCGCGCTTCGGAGAGCCGTTGCCGGCCTCCATGGACGACTTTGCCGGCGCCGTGATCTTCGGTGGTCCCCAGAGCGCCAACGATCCCGACGACTATATCCGCGCCGAAATTGACTGGATCGGTGTTCCCTTGCGCGAGCAGCGGCCCTTTCTCGGCATCTGCCTTGGCGCGCAGATGATGGCCGTGCATCTGGGCGGCCGGGTCGGGCCGCACCCGCAAGGACTGGTGGAAATCGGCTATTATGACGTGCAGCCGACGGAGGCTGGCCGCGCCCTCATCCCCGACTGGCCGGGCAAGGTCTATCACTGGCATCGGGAAGGCTTCGAGGTGCCGCCGGCGGGAGCCGAGCTGCTGGCGGAGGGCAGCGCCTTCCCCAATCAGGCCTTTGCCGTGGGGCCCGCGGCCTTCGGCCTGCAGTTCCATCCCGAGCTGACGCTGGCGCAGATCCACAAATGGACCACCAAGGCCGCCGCGCGCATGAGCGTGCCGGGCGCCCGGCCGGCGCGGGAACATTTCGAGGAGCGCCGCATCCACGATCCCCAGGTGCTGGCCTGGCTCGACAATTTTCTCGATCTGTGGATCGGCACGGCCGACAATCCCCGCTTTCCTGCCGCAAGCTTGAACGGCATGTGAACGGCGCTCTCAGCGCTCGTAAACCCGACTCATGCGATCCTGCCTGTCATCGAGAGCTCCCCCCCGGACACCGGGACGGGGGCTTGCGGGACCCTTCATACCAGGCGCATGAAGTGATGACCGCACCCTGCGCCTGAAGAGCAGCAGATTTCTCATATGCCCCAAGGACATGAGAAATCTGCATCGGAATACCAAAGTGTCCCTGTCAGAGATCTTTGGTATCAAGGGAGTGAGGCATGACGCGATCCGGAATCCTCCTGTCCATGGCACTGGCCGCCGCCCTGCTGGTGCCGGGCGCGGCCAGCGCCCAGTGGTGGGGACCGGGCTATGGCCCGCCGCCCCCGGCCTATTATCCGCCCCCGCCGCGCTTCTATCCGCCTCCGCCGCCCCCGGCCTATTATCCGCCGCCGCCCCCGCCGCGGCAGGTGTGCAGCACGGTCTGGCAGCGTCAGGTCTACTGGAGCTATGGCGTGCGTTATGTGCGTAACGTTCCCGTTACCCGCTGCCGCTGGGTCGGCCCGCGCGGCTGGTGAGGGCGGGTGCCTGATACCAGGCGCATGACGTGCTGACCGCACCATGGGCTCGAAGGGCAGCAGATTTCTCATATGCTCCAAGGGCATGAGAAATCTGCACCGGAATACCAAAGGATTCTTTTCAAGGATTCTTGGTATGAGGACATGAAAAACGGCCGGCCCCGCGGGGCCGGCCGTTTCCGTTTTTGCCTGTCCTGAGGGTCAGCGCCCCTCGCGCCACCAGGTGGCGGAGACGAGGCCGAGCAGGATGGCGAGGCCGAGGAAGCCGGCGAACACCGGCACCCGGTCGATGCCGACCAGCACCGAGGCGCTGGTGGCATCGAGACCGATCCAGTCGCCGCCCGCCCGGCTGCCGCCATCCCGGCGGGCCAGCACCCGCGGCACCTCGGCGCCATCGCCGATGCGCCGCACCGCTCCGCCGGTGGCATCGGCCACGGGCTGGAGAATGTCGGTGGTCGAGCGCAGGTCGGTGAACTCGCGCGGGTTGGGCGGGCCGACATGGGCGAGTGCCGTCAGCTTGCCATCGCTCGCCCGCCACAGCCCGGTTTGCGGGCCGGCAATGGTCGCCCGCCACAGGCCGGGTTCGGCCTCGGTCAGGGCGGGCTTGCTCTCGGTGCCATCGGGGGCTTTCAGCGTCACCGGCGGCGGGGCGTCGGTCAGGGTCTGGCGCTCGATGACGAGATCGCCGCCGGAGAGCTTCAGCCGCAGGGCCTCTTCCTCCAGCTCCGGTTCGCGCATCAGCCAGTGGGCGAGGCGGCGCAGCAGCGGCACATGGGGGCCGCCGCCTTCATAGCCGCGCGCCCACAGCCACGCCTGATCCGAGAGGAACAGCGCGACCCGGCCCTGATCGGCATGGGACAGCACCAGCGCCGGCTTGCCATCCGGGCCCTGCATCACCGGGGTGGCGCCGGGCAGGGTGTCGGCGACAACGAGGCGGAACCAGCGGCTCCAGTCCGGCGGTTCTGCGTCAGCCCCCGGCAGGCCGCGGGTGACCGGGTGGCGCTTGCCAAGCGGCGTCAGGCCGGCGCGGAACGGCTCGTCCAGCACCTTGCCGGTGGGGGCCGCGGGCAGGATCTGGCCCAGCGGCGTGTTGAACAGGCTGTCATCGTCGGCATAATCCGGGCCGGCGGCCACCAGCACCGCGCCGCCGCCCTTCACATAGCGGGCGATGTTGTCAAAATAGATGATCGGCAGCACGCCCTGACGCTGGTAGCGGTCGAAGATGATGAGGTCGAACTCGTTGATCTTGACCGAAAACAGCTCCCGGGTCGGAAAGGCGATCAGGGAAAGCTGGTTGATCGGCGTGCCATCCTGCTTTTCCGGCGGGCGCAGGATGGTGAAGTGGACGAGGTCCACCGACGGATCGGATTTCAAGAGGTTGCGCCAGGTGCGCTCGCCGGCATGGGGCGAGCCGGACACCAGCAGCACCTTCAGGTTCTCGCGCACGCCATCGGTGACCACGACCACGGAATTGTTGACCGGCGACAGCTCGCCTTCCAGCGGCGCCACCTCGAATTCCAGGATGTTCGGGCCGGCATGGGCGATCTGCACCTCGGCCTCGAAGGGCACGCCGACGGGCACGGTCTCCTCGATCACCGTTTCGCCATCCCGGCGCACGCTGAGCTTGGCCGTGCCGCCGGGGGGCGCCCCCTGATCCTCGATGCGCATGCGCACCAGCTGGGTGGAGCCGACGAGGCCGAAGCGCGGCGCGCGTTCCAGCACCAGCCGCCGGTCGATCTCGTCGGGCCGGCCAGTGATGAGGCCGTGCACCGGCGCATCGAAGCCGAGGGCGGTGGCGCTTGCCGGCACATCATGCACCTGACCGTCGGTGATGAGGATGGCGCCGGCCACCCGGTCGGGGGGCACATCGGCCAGACCGCGGCCAAGGGCCTCGAACAGCCGCGTGCCATCGGCGGTGCTGCCGGGGGCGGCGGGGCCGACATGGATCTCGCGGATTTCCATGTCCGGCAGCTCGGCGATGCGGGCGCGCACGGTTTCCAGCGCCCGGCGGGTGGCCTCCGCCCGGTCGCCGATGGCCTGGCTCTGGCTTTCGTCGACGATGACGGCGACGACCCCGGTCAGCGGCTCGCGCTCCTCCCGGATCATGGCCGGGCCGCACAGGCTGGCCAGCAGCGCGAGGATGGCGAGGGTGCGCACCACGGAGCCGCGCACCCGGCGCACCAGCCCGAGGCCGACCAGCGCCAGCGCGACCACCGCAAAGGCGATCACCACCGGCAGCGGCAGCAGCGGGTCGAAGGAGAGCGACCAGGAAGTCAGCATCGGTCCGTCCGTTCTCGTGGTGCCGGGGAGGTCACTGGCCGAGCCGCTCCAGCAGCGAAGGCACATGCACCTGATCGGCCTTGTAGTTGCCGGTCAGCGTGTACATCACGATGTTGACGCCGGTGCGGTAGGCCAGTTCGCGCTGATAGGGATCGGCGGGAACGGTGGGGTAGACATAATCCCCGTCCGGACCGATGGCCCAGGCGCCGGCCAGATCATTGGCGGTGATGAGGATCGGCGAGACGCCGTCGCCGCCGCGCACCGGCCGGCCGGTGCGGTCGCCGCCGCTGTCGGTCAGCTCCTCCACCCACAGCGGGCTGCCGTCGAAGCGGCCGGGGAAGGCGGAGAGCAGATAGAAGGTCTTCGTCAGTACATGATCCGCCGGCACCGGCTCCAGGGGCGGAATGTCGAGACCCGACAGGATCTCGCGCAGCTTGGCGGTGGCGGGGCTTGCGGCGGCGCGGGTGGGGTCGGCGCCGGCCTGCATCTCGTCGCGGGTGTCGAACAGGATGGTGCCGCCATTCTTCATGTAGGCATCCACCCGGGCCATGGTTTCCGGCGCCGGCTTCTGCTGGCTGCCCGAAAGCGGCCAGTAGAGGATGGGGAAGAAGGCCAGCTCGTCATGGGCGAGATCCACGCCGATGGGCTCGCCGGGTTCCAGCGCCGTGCGGCTGGCCAGATACTGGCTGAGCCCTTCCAGACCCTCCCGGCTGATGGTGTCCAGCTCGGGATCGCCGGTCTTCACATAGGCGAGCCGCGTGCTCTCGGTGGCGGCGATGGCGAACTGGTCGGCCGCGGCCTGAGCCGGTGTCGGCACCGTCTGGGCGGAGGCGGACGGCGGCGCGGCGAGGCCGGCGGCCAGCCCGAGGGCCAGCACCAGCCCGGCCGCGCTGGCACGGGGGCGGCGGGCCAGCGCCCCGGACAGCACGAGGGCGGCAAGCGCATCAATCAGCAGCAGGGCCATGGCGATCCCGAGGACGAGGGGGGCGATCGCGTGGGGATCGCCGGCGGTGAAGCTGCGCCGGGCAAAGCGCTCGGGCAGGGCGGACAGATCCAGCGGCGCCAGAGTGTCGCCGGCGGCCAGAAGGTTCAGGGCGCGGAAGGAATCATCCGTGCCATAGAGCCCCGGCGGATGGGCGCGGTCGGGGCGGATGTCGGCAGCGTTGGCGGCCAGCGGCCGGGCATCGGGCCCCGGCGCGGTGAAGCGGCCGAAACCATCCAGCAGGCGCAGCGGCGGCAGTGGCACATCGGCCCCGGCGCCCGTTGCCGCACTGCCGGCCACCCCGTGGGCAACCGACACGATGCGGCGCAGCATCTCCACGAAGCCACCGGAGAGCGGCAGGCTCGACCAGTCGGTATCGGCGGAGACATGGAACAGGATCACCCGGCCGGCGCCGAGCGTTTTGGCGGTGACCAGCGGCGTGCCATCGGCCAGGCTCGCCCAGGTGCGGTCCGGCAGGTTGGCGTCGGGCTCGGCCAGGATCTGCCGGGTGACGGCAATGTCGGTGGGCGGCTCCAGCCCGGCAAAGGGGCTGGTGGCGCCGAAGGGGGCCAGCTCCTGCGGCTTTTCCCAGGAGAGGCTGCCGCCCAGCACCCGGCTGCCCGGACGAAGTCGCACCGGCAAAAGGTCGTCGGCGCCTTCCACCAGCCGCGGGCCGGCAAAGCGGATCAGCACGCCGCCATGCTCCACCCAGTCGGCCAGCTTCTGGTGGGCGCGCTCGGGCAGGCGGCCGACATCGGCAATGGCGATCACCGAGGCGCCGCCGTCCACCAGATCGGTGACGGCCTGATCGAGATCGGTGGCCCGCGGCTCGCGCACATCGGCAAAGGGCGCAAAGGCCGAGCGCAGATAATGCAGCGGCGACAGCAGCGGCTGGGCCGTATCGGCGCTGGCGCCGGAAATCAGCCCGACCACCCGGCGGCGCCAGCGGTCATCCACCAGCCGCACCGCCCCGGCGGTGGCCACACCGGCCAGCTCCACCCGGGCAATGTCGTTGCGCAGCTCCAGCGGCAGCTCCAGCCGGGCGCTGCCGGTGCGGGCCCCGGCGGCAATCGTCAGCGGCGCCTCGCCGATGGTGAAGCCCTTGAGATCCAGCGCCCGCACCAGCGGCGGCGTCGCCGCATCCGGCAGGGGCGCACTGGCGGCGGCCTGAACCGTCAGGGCATCGGCGGCATTGTCGACGCTGACCAGCCCCAGAAGCGGCGCGGCATCGCCACCGATGAGAGTGACCGGGGCATCGCCGGCAAGCGTCGCCAGCGCGCTCTCGGCCGCGGCATCCGCCGGGGTCGCCAGACCATCGGCGATCCACAGCACGGCGCCCGGAACGGCCTTGGTGTCGGCAAGGGCGGCGATGGTGCCCGCCCGGTCCGGTCCCCACGGACGGGGGGCGAGGGTGGCGAGGCGCTCCCGGGCGGCGCGGGCGTCGACGGCGGTCAGGGTCTGGCCGGGGCCGTCGGCGGTGGTGGCCAGGATCACCGGCCGGTCCTGATCGTCGGCCTGATCGATGGCGGTGCGCACGGCGCGGATGCGGGCCGGCCAGTCGGCAGCCGACGCCCAGCCATTGTCCAGAAGCACCAGCACCGGACCAGTGCCGCCGAGGGCATCGCCGCCCGGCTGCCAGATGGGGCGGGCCAGCGCCAGAATGAGGGCGGTGGCCAGCACCATGCGCAGGAGGGTCAGCCACCACGGGCTGCGGGCCGGGGTTTCCTCGCGCTTCGTCAGGTCGCTGATGAGCTTCGTGCCGGGAAAGGCGAGCCGGCGCGGCCGCGGCGGCAGGGAGCGCAGCAGCAGCCAGATGCCGGGAAGCAGCACCAGCGCGGCAAGCACCGCCGGGGCGGCAAAGCTGAGCGGCAGGAAATTCATCGGTCCGGCCCCTTGCGGAAATCGGGCAGGCGGTGCGCCGGGGTCATCGCGGACCTCCGGCCGCCCCCAGCCGGGCGGAAAGCGCGATCAGCGGCTCGGCCGCCGACCGGTCGGTGTGATGGACGAGGAAGCTCCAGCCGGCCCGGCGTGTCAGCCGGGCGAGGGTGTCCCGGCGCTCGGCCAGCCGCGTGCGGTAGATCTCGCCCCAGGCATCGGCCCGGCCGGCCATCAGGCGGGCGCCGGTTTCCGGTTCGATGAACTCGATGCGGCCGGAAAAGGGAAAGCTCTCCTCGGCCGGATCCAGCACCTGCACCAGATGGCCACGCACGCCGAGCCCCGCCAGCCGCTCCACCCAGGCGATCAGATCGTCGACGGGATCGAGAAAATCACCCAGGAGCACCACATCGGAAAAGCGCCGGACAGCGCCCGCCTGCGGCAGGGCGGTGTCGGGTGGGGTCAGTGCCAGAGTGGCGGCAATGCGCTCGGCGGCATCCCGGGCGGCGACGGGCCGCGAGAGCCCCATGAGGCCGACGCGCTCGCCGCCGCGCGCTGCCAGATCGGCCAGTGCCAGCAACAGCACCAGCGCCCGGTCGCGCTTGCTGACCTCCGCCAGATCCGAGCGATAGTCCATGGAGGCGGAGAGATCGGCGGAGAGCCACAGGGTGTGGGCCGCCTCCCATTCCCGCTCGCGCACATAGAGGTGCTCGTCGCGGGCGGAGCGGCGCCAGTCGATGCGGCTGACCGGTTCGCCGGGGGCGAAGGGGCGGAACTGCCAGAACTGTTCGCCGGGGCCGGCCCGGCGCCGGCCATGCCAGCCGGCCACCACGGTGGCCGACAGCCGCTGCGCCTGAATGAGAAGATCCGGCAGCGCCGCCGACAGCGCCTTGGCGCGCGGCAGCGGAGCGGTCTCGGGCGCGGGCGGGCGGCGGCCGGGAGAAAGGGCCATGGGCGCCGCCCTCAGCCGAGGCGGGCGGCAAGCGCCGCGATGGTCTCGGCGACGCTGTGGCCATCGGCCCGCGCGGCAAAGGTCAGCGCCATGCGGTGCTGGAGGATCGGCCGCGCCAGCGCGATCACGTCATCAATCGAGGGCGCAAGCCGGCCCTGAAGCAGGGCGCGGGCGCGCACCGCCAGCATCAGCGACTGGCTGGCGCGCGGCCCCGGGCCCCAGGCGATGCGATCGGCAGGGGACGCGGCATCGCTGCCCGGGCGAGCCGAGCGCACGAGGTCCAGGATCGCTTCCACCACGCTGTCGCCCACCGGCAGACGGCGCACGAGGCGCTGATAGAGGGCGAGTTCATCGGCGGACAGCACCGGCTCTGGCACGGCCTCGGCGCCGCCGGTGGTCTCGATCAGGATGCGCCGCTCGGCCGCGCGATCGGGATAGCCGACGTCGATCTGCATCAGGAAGCGGTCGAGCTGGGCTTCCGGCAGGGGATAGGTGCCTTCCTGCTCCAGCGGGTTCTGGGTGGCGAGCACATGGAAGGGCCGCGGCAGGGGATGGGCCTCGCCGGCCACCGTCACATGATATTCCTGCATGGACTGGAGGAGTGCCGACTGGGTGCGCGGGCTGGCGCGGTTGATTTCGTCGGCCATCAGCAGCTGGGCGAACACCGGGCCCTTGATGAAGCGGAAGGCGCGGGTGCCATCGGCGGCCTGATCCAGCACTTCCGAGCCGGTGATGTCCGACGGCATCAGGTCCGGCGTGAACTGGATGCGGCGGGCATCGAGCCCGAGCACGGTGCCTAGCGTGGTGACGAGGCGCGTCTTGGCAAGGCCGGGCACGCCGACCAGCAGGCCATGGCCACCGGAGAGCAGGGTGACGAGGGTTTCCTCGACGACGCTTTCCTGACCGAAGATGAGCCGGCCGACCGCTTCCCGCGCCGCCCCCACCCGGGCGACGGCCGTCTCTGCGGCTGCCACCACGGCAGCGGGGTCGCCGGCAAGGGCAGCTTCGATCCGGGCGGCTTCGACGGTGGCGCTCATCAGGTCCTCGCATCAGGGGGCGGCCGCAGACTCGGCGACAGGTCCGCGGGCGACAGGGCCAGTGTGACAGGCTTTGGCGCGCCGCGCACCCGTCATCCCCGCGCTGCCATGGTCGGGGGGCTTCGTGGCGCGAACATGGCTGGTCAAATTCACGTGCCGGTGTTCGCGGATTGCGCCAGATCCGGGCGCGGCCACCGGCAGGCGTTTAAGCCCGGATCCGGCGCGGTGGTGGCGTGATGCGGCCCCGCGGCCGGCTTCCTTGTCGTGACCCCGGAGGGGCAGATGATCGCACGATGCCCGCGCTGCGGCTCGATCCACACCGAAACCCTGTCGGCCGATGGCAGCGGCTACCGGATGATTCCCGCCCTCAACATGGCCGCCAGCTCCACACTGGCGCTGGGCCCGGTTCCCGGCCTCCGGCGGCTGGTGGCGGCCGGTCTGGTGCTCCATCTTCTCGTTTCGAAGGCGCTGGGGCTTTCCCGGCGCAGCCGGGATCTCTATCTGGTCTGTCGGGACTGCGGCCACTATGCGAGGCTGTGATCCGGCGCCGTGACGGTCACGGGCGCCGGTGCGGGAGAGATGATCCATGACCACGGGAGCGCCGACGGACGGACTGGCAGCCCTCATCGGCCGGGCCGAAGGGCTGGGCCGGTATCCGCCGGTGGAGCGCTGGGATCCGCCCTTCTGCGGCGACATCGACATGGAAATCCGCGCCGACGGGAGCTGGTTCTATCTGGGCACGCCGATCGGCCGGCCGGCGCTGGTGCGCCTGTTCGCCTCCGTGCTGCGGTGCGAGGCCGATGGCAAATATCTGCTGGTGACGCCGGTGGAAAAGGTCGGCATTCGCGTGGCGGACGCGCCCTTCCTCGCCGTCGAGCTGGATGAAGGCAGCGCCGGGCCGGACCGGGTGCTGACGGTGCGCACCAATGTCGGCGACATCGTCACCATCGGCCCCGACCATCCGCTGCGCTTCGAGACCGATCCGGCGACCGGCGGCGTGAAGCCCTATGTGCATGTGCGCGGCCGGCTGGAGGCGCGCCTCACCCGGGCGGCCCAGGGCGAGCTGCTGGCGCTGGCCGAAACCGACGCCCGCGACGGCGCGGACTGGCTGGGGGTGCGCTCGGGCGGGGTGTTCTTCCCCGTGGCCCCGGTGGCGGAGGTGGCGGCGTGGATGGACTGACGCCTGACCCGACGGGGGCGCCCGCGATTTCCGGGGCGGAGACCCGCAATCCCTTTTCGCTCGCCGCCTTCACCGGCCGACTTGACCGGCTGACGCCGCTCGCCACCCCCATTCTGGCCGGGGAGACCCGGCCGCTGCCCGGCACCACGCTGCCGAAAGCCCGGGTGCGCGATGCCGCCGTGCTGGTGCCGGTGATTGCCGATCCGGAAAATCCCCGCCTCATCCTCACCCGGCGCACGGACCATCTGTCGTCCCATGCCGGGCAGGTCGCCTTTCCCGGCGGCAAGATCGACGCCGGCGACCGGGATCCCGTGGCCGCCGCGCTCCGGGAGGCCCATGAGGAAATCGGCCTCGACCGTGCCCTCGTGCGCCCGGTCGGCTATGGCGATCCGATGCTGACCCACACCGGCTTCCGCATCGTGCCCGTGGTGGCGCTGGTGCGGCCGGGGGCGCCGGTCAGCCCCAATCCGGGGGAGGTGGCGGCGGTGTTCGACCTGCCGCTGTCAGTCTTCATGACGCCGGCCAACTATCGCCGCACCGACTGGGAGCGCAACGGCCTCAAGGGCTTCTATTATGACATCGAGCACGACAGCATCCGTGCCCTCAATCATCGCATCTGGGGCATCACCGCTGTGATCCTGCACCGGCTGGCCGAACGGATCTACGGCCCGCGTTGACAGCTTTCGTGGAGAGGAAGAAGGAGCCGGCCCGGTGCCGCGTCTGCTTGCCGTGCAGGTCGCCCTGTTCGTCCTGCCCTTTGTCTATGTCGTCGTGTGGCGGCGGATCCGGTTTGGGCGGGCTGTCCCGAGGCTGACGCTCTCCACCTTCCTGTCGACACTGCTTGCAGGTTTCGGCCTGCTGATTGCCAGCTTCGTGGTGCTGGCGCTGACCGGCGGTGGCACGGACCCCGGCGCCTATCAGCCGCTACGGCTGGAAAATGGCCGGGTGGTCCCCGGAGAGTTCAACGCCGGAGAGATCAACGGATGACGGTAACGCTTTCTCCCGACCGGGCCGCCTTTCTCGCCGATCCGCGCTTCCGCCGGCTGGTGGCCGCCCTTGATGTCGAGGGCGACGAGACCCGTGTCGTGGGCGGGGCCGTGCGCAATGCGCTGCTCGGTCTCGCCGCGGCCGATCTGGATCTTGCCACCACGGCCGAACCGGATGTGGTGATCGCGCGGGCGCGCGGCGCCGGTCTCAAGCCGGTGCCGACGGGCTATGAGCACGGCACCATCACCGTGGTGGTGGAGGGGCATCCGCTCGAGGTCACCACCCTGCGCCAGGATGTGGAGACCAACGGCCGCCATGCCGTCGTCCGCTTCGGCCGTGACTGGGTGGCGGATGCGCACCGGCGCGACTTCACCATGAACGCCCTGTCGGTGACGGCGGAGGGCCGCGTGCATGATTATGTCGGCGGCCTCGCCGATCTCGCCGCGCGCCGGGTGCGCTTCATCGGCGATCCCGGCGAACGGATCCGGGAGGATTATCTCCGCATCCTCCGCTTCTTCCGCTTCCATGCCTTCTATGGCGCCGGCGAGCTTGATCCGGACGGGCTGGCGGCGTCGATCCGCAATCGCGACGGGCTCGATGGCATCTCGGCCGAACGCATCGGCGCGGAGCTGACTAAGCTGCTGGCCGCCCCCCGGGCGGAGCCGACCCTTGTGGCGATGCAGGATGCCGGCCTGCTGACGCGGCTTCTGGCCGGTGTCGCCCGGCCGGCGCGGCTGGCGCGGCTGGTGGCCCGGGCCGCGGAGGAGCAGGTGGATCCGGGGCCGGCGTTGCGGCTGGCGGCGCTGGCCGGGTTCTCGGCGGAAGATGCCGCGCGGCTGGCGGGGCGTCTGCGGCTGTCGAATGCCGGGCGCGACCGCATGGCGTCGGTGCTGGCGCTGGAGCCGGCCCTGACGCCGGACCGCTTCACCGGCGCGCCCGCCGACCGGCGCACCCTGCGCGTGCTACTCTATCGCGCCGGGCCGGAGGTCTATCGCGCCGCCGTGCGGCTGGCCAGGGCCGATCGCGGCGCGGGTCCGGACTGGCCGGCGGCGCTGGCGCTGCCGGAGACCGATCCGGTGCCGGCCTTCCCCGTGACGGGAAAGGACCTGATCCGCGCCGGCGTGACGCCCGGGCCGGAGCTGGGCCGACGGCTGAAGGAAATCGAGGCGGCGTGGATCGCGGCGGATTTTGATCCGGCAGCGCTGCCCTGACGGGATCGCCGGGCTGCCGCCCGAACCCGCCCGGAGACCCGGGGGTCTCCGGACCTCCCCTTTCTTTCTGAAGAAAGATTTGGGGGCGGTGGCTGCCCGAAACTCCTACCCGATGGTCAGCAGAACCTTTTCCAGGAAGGTCGCCAGATCGTCGGTGACGAACTGGACATGGGGCGCCTCGCGCCCCTCCAGCTCCCACGCCTCGCGAAACACCGAGCGCGTGCCGGTCGGCACCACCAGGGTGGTGCGCATGCCGAGTTCATCAGGCACGGCGAGATTGCGGGCGAGATCCTCGAACATCGCCGCGCGCGGTGCGGTGATGCCGTGGCGGGAGAGGAAGCGGGCGTAGGTCTCCGGCATGGGCTTGGGCAGAAGGTCTGCCTCCACGATGCCGAAGATGGCATCGAACCGGTCGGTGATGCCGAGCCGGTTGGCCACCGCCAGCGCATGTTCCCGGGTGCCGTTGGTCAGGATGTAGCGCCGGCCCGGCAGGCGACCGATGGCCTCGCCCAGGCGCGGATCCGGCCGGATCCCGGAATGGTCGATGTCGTGGACATATTCCAGAAACTCGTCCGGGCTCACGCCGTGCTCGATCATCAGCCCGCGTAGCGTGGTGCCGTAGCGCTGATAATAGCTCTTCTGGAGGATGTGGGCCTCCTCGGGCGGGAGACCGAGGAGCTTCGACACATAGGTCCGGATGCGCTCGTCCACCTGCAGGAACAGGTTGGTCT
The DNA here is from genome assembly GCA_050689115.1 of Segnochrobactraceae bacterium EtOH-i3. Lineage (GTDB taxonomy): Bacteria > Pseudomonadota > Alphaproteobacteria > Rhizobiales > Segnochrobactraceae > JBBSSF01. The sequence continues at coordinate 103,433 of JBOGCN010000005.1, forward strand.
CGGCCGGATAGAGGGTGTTGTCGAGGTCGAAGATCCAGCTCTCGACCCCGGCAAAATCGGTGAGCGGGCGCGGATGGCGCCCGCCCGCCGGAACGGCCTCGGGCGTGCTCACGGGGTGATCAGCGTTCCCATGCCGCGTTCGGTCAGGAGTTCGAGCAGCACGGCATGGGGCACCTTGCCGTTCAGGATGACGACGGCCTGCACGCCGCGCTCCAGGGCGTCGATGCAGGTTTCCACCTTCGGGATCATGCCGCCATGCACGGTGCCGTCGGCGATCAGCGCCCGGGCCTCGGCCACCGTCATCTCCTTGATGAGCTTGCCGTCACGGCCGAGCACACCGGGAACATCGGTGAGGAACAGGAGGCGGGTGGCGTTCAGCGCACCGGCGATGGCGCCGGCAAAGGTATCGGCGTTGACGTTGTAGGTGTTGCCGTCCACGCCCGGAGCGACCGGGGCGATCACCGGGATGATCTCGGAGTGGGCGAGCACGTCGATCACCTCGCGGCGCACCGTCCGGGGCTCGCCGACGAAGCCGAGGTCGACGGGCACCTGAGCGCCGGTCGCCGGATCGGTCTCGGTCTGGACGAGGGGCTCGGCGGTCACCATGTTGCCGTCCTTGCCGCAGAGCCCGATGGCCCGGCCGCCGGCGGCGTTGATGGTGGCGACGATCTCCTTGTTGATGGAGCCGGCCAGAACCATCTCCACCACTTCCATGGTGGCCTTGTCGGTCACGCGCAGGCCGTTGCGGAAGGTGCTCTTGATGTCGAGCCGCTTCAGCATCGCCGCGATCTGCGGGCCGCCGCCATGGACCACCACCGGGTTGACGCCGGCGGTCTTCAGGAGGGTGATGTCCTCGGCGAAGGCCCGGCCCAGCGCCGGCTCGCCCATGGCGTGACCGCCATATTTCACGACGACCGTTTCCTCGTCGTAGCGCAGCATGTAGGGCAGCGCCTCGGCGATGATGCGGGCGCGCGAGACGAAGGCCTCGTCCTCGCCGTGATCCTCGGGTCCCGTCACGTTCTCGGCCATGCCCGGCTCCGCCTGTCCTCTAGCGGGCGCTCCACGAGCGCCACAGAATTCGCCCGCGGCTCTATAGCGTGACCGGGCGTCATGCTCAATCGGCAGAGACCGTCACACGCAAGATCCGCAGCGCTTCCCGAGGGGCGCCCGGGGGCCGGAAGGGAAGATCAGAGCGCCAGAACGGCGCGCAGATCCGAGAGATCGGGGCAGAGATGGGTGGGGCCGGCAGACGACAGCACGGCCGGGGTGGCGATGCCCCAGGCCACCGCGGCACTCGCCAGCCCGGCCTTGCGGGCGGCTTCGATATCGACCACCTGGTCGCCGACATAGAGCATTTCGCCCGGTGCCAGCCCCGCGCCCTCGCGCAGCCGCGCCAGCCGGCGGGCCTTGCCGAACAGCGAGACGCCGCAGATGAAGGTGGCGATGCGCTCGGCGGACGGGCCGAGGACCGCGCGCACCACTTCCTCGCCATTGGAAGTGACGACGGCGAGCGTCCGGCCGGAGCGGGAGAGCTCGTCGAGAAAATCGGCGATGCCGGGATAGAGGTCGATGTGGGCGGCGTCGTGCAGCACCCGGCGGCGGATGTCGCGGGCCAGGAAGGGGATCTGCCAGGTGCGCACCCCCAGCATCTTCAGGCTTTCCCGGGTGGGGAGATCGCGCAGACGTTCGAGCGCCTCCCGGTCCATGGGGCGCAGCCGGTGCCGGGCTGCGATGGAGCCGTAGTTCTGACGGATCCACTCGAGGCTGTCGGCGAGGGTTCCGTCGAAGTCGAAGGCCACGAACGGGTAGCGGGTCACGGGCGGTCTCCGGCCGGTATCGGGCGCCGGGGAGGGGCCCCGGCGCCGTCGGTCATCAGTGGACGCCCAGGAACTGTTTCAGCTCCGGCGTCTGCGGGTTGCCGAAGACATTCTCCGGCGGTCCGATCTCGTGCACGCGGCCCTGGTGCATGAACACCACCCGCGAACACACATCGCGTGCAAAGCGCATCTCGTGGGTGACCATGAGGAGGGTCATCCCCTCGGCGGCCAGTTCCTTGACCACCATCAGCACCTCATTAACGAGCTCGGGGTCGAGGGCCGACGTGATTTCGTCACACAGTAGCGCGATCGGCTGCATGGCGAGAGCGCGCGCAATCGCCACACGCTGTTGCTGGCCGCCGGAGAGCTGGTCCGGATAGGCATCGAACTTGTGCCCGAGGCCCACCCGGTCGAGCATCCTGCGGGCGACCGCTTCGGCCTCCGCCTTCGGCGTCTTCTTCACAACCGTCTGGGACAGCATGACATTCTTGCCCGCGGTGAGGTGCGGGAAGAGATTGAACTGCTGGAAGATCATGCCGACCTTGAGCCGCAGCGCCTTCAGGTGCAATTCGTCGGGCAGAAGCTGGGCGCCCGCCACCTGGATGGAGCCCTCGTCGATTGTCTCAAGACCGTTGATGCAGCGCAACAGCGTCGACTTGCCCGAGCCGGATTTTCCGATGATCGCGATGACCTCGCCCGGCTCGACGTCGATATTGATGCCCTTCAGCACCTCGTTGTCGCCGAACCGCTTCTTCACCTCAGTGATTTCGATGAGCGACATTGAGCTTCCTTTCCAGATACTGGCTCGACTTCGAGAGCGGGAAGCAGAGCACGAAATAGATGAGGGCGACGAAGCCGTAGACGGTGAAGGGCTCGAAGGTGGCGTTGGTGACGATGGTGCCGGCCTTGGTCAGTTCCACGAAGCCGATGATGGAGGTCAGCGCCGTGCCCTTGACCACCTGCACCGAGAAACCGACGGTGGGCGGCACCGCGATCTTCAGAGCCTGGGGCAGGATCACGTAGCGCATCTGCTGGACGTACCCCATGCCGAGGCTGGACGAGGCTTCCCACTGTCCCCGGGCGATGGCCTCCACGCAGCCACGCCAGATTTCGGCCAGGAAGGCGGCCGTCCACAGCACCATGGCCATGCCCGCCGCCAGCCACGCCGGCACGTCGATGCCGAACAGGCCGAGGCCGAAGAAGGCGAGGAACAGCTGCATCAGCAGCGGGGTGCCCTGGAGCACCTCGATATAGGCCCGCGACAGCACGTTGAGGGTGCGGGACTTGCCGATGCGGGCAAACAGCACGGCGAGGCCGACGAGACCGCCACCGATGAAGGAGACAAGGGATAGAACCACCGTCCAGCGCGCGGCCAGAAGCAGGTTGCGCACGATGTCCCAGAGCGTGAAATCCGTCATCGCGCAGCCCTCCTCGGAAACAGGAACCAGCCCACGCCCCGCAGCATCTGGCGCAGCAGGATCGCCAGCACCAGATAGATGATCGTCGAGACGAAATAGGTCTCGAACGCCCGGAAGGTGCGGGACTGGATGAAGTTCGCGGCGAACGTCAGGTCTTCCGCCGCAATCTGCGACACCGCGGCCGAACCCAGCATGACGATGACAACCTGGGACGACAGCGCCGGCCAGATCTTCTGCAGCGCCGGAATGAGCACCACATACCAGAAGGTCTGGATGCGGGTCATGCCGAGGCTGGCGCCGGCCTCGAACTGGCCCTTGGGTGTCGCCATGATGCCGGCGCGGATGATCTCGCAGCCATAGGCGCCGAGATTGATGATCATCGCCAGATTGGCCGCCGTCAGCTCGTCGAGCTTCACGCCAAGGGACGGCAGGCCGAAGAAGATGAAGAACAGCTGGATCAGGAACGGGGTGTTGCGGATCATCTCCACATAAGTGGCGACGATGAAGCGGAGCCACCCCGGACCGAAGGCCCGCGCCCAGGCGCACGCCGTGCCCAGCGCGATGCCGAGCACGGCACCGACCAGGGTCAGTTCAACGGTAATGCCGATTCCGTGTAGCAGGACTGCCCAATACTGGAACAGCCAGTCGAAGTTGAAGACATATTTCATTCAGCCCCCCGAAAGTGCGGGTTGACGGAAAGCGAGGCCCAATACTCCACCGTCCCGGGAAATGATGATTTCCGGGCGGGGCAGGGGTCATCGCGTCTGACGGGATCCGGAACCGGCGGCAAACCCTCGACACGCCGCTGAAATTCCCGGCCGAAGCCCCGGGAAGGCGGGGCATGGACGGGAGGGAACCGGATCAGTCTTCCTGTCCGGCCGGGCAAGTCCCCCGTCCGACCGGACTGTGTCATCCCAGACGCACGACGTGCTGACCGCACCGTGCACCTGAAGCGCGGCGGCTTTCCCCGATATTCCGAAGGCATGGGGAGGCACGCCGGACGATCAAAGGATCCTGTTCAGGCGCCTTTGACAGCATCCCGCACCGCTCGCCCGGTGCAGGGAAAGAAGATCAGGCTGGCCGACAGAAAATGTGGGCCCCGAACATCTGGCGCCGGAGGGGCACCTGTCCCCCGAAATGGCAAAGGTGACGGCCCCCGATGTCCCCGGCTTCAGGAGGAAATGGCCTGTCGGCGCAGGGCTGCTCAGAGATCGGCGGGCAGGTCGGTGCCGAGCCACTTGTTGGAGATGGCGTTGAGCTGGCCGTCCTTGATGGCGCTGACGAGGATGGCGTCGACCGCCTCCAGCAGCTCCGGCTCGCCCTTGTTGAGGCCGATATAGCAGGGCGAATTCTTGATGAGGAACTTCATCTGCGGCTTCTTCGGCGGGTTGCGGGCGAGGATGGCGGCCGCCACGACATTGCCCGTCGCCACCAGATCCACCTGACCGGAGAGGAAGGCCGAGATGGTGCCGTTGTTGTCCTCGTAGCGCTTCACGGTGGTCTCGGGGCCGACGATCTTGGTCAGCTCCAGATCTTCCACCGAGCCGCGGGTGACGCCGACGACCTTGCCCTTCAGGTCATCCGGGCCGCTGACGGCGAGATCCGCCGGGCCGAACACGCCATTGAAGAACGGGGCATAGGCGCGGGAGAAGTCGATGACCTTCTCGCGCTCGGCATTCTTGCCCAGCGACGAGATCACCAGATCGACCTTGCCGGTCTGGAGATAGGGGATGCGGTTGGCAGAGGTGACCGGAACCAGTTCCAGCTTCACGCCCAGATCCTTGGCGATCAGGTTGGCCACGTCGATGTCATAGCCCTTGGGGGCCATGTCGGCGCCGACGGAACCGAAGGGCGGGAAGTCCTGGGGCACGGCGATGCGGATCACGCCGCGCGCCTTGATGGCAGCCAGCCCTTCGCCGGCCAGCGCCAGACGGCTGCCAAGGGGCAGCGCGACGGCAGTGAGCGCGGCAAGGGCGAGGAACTGTCTCCGGGTGGTCATCAGCTCTGGTCCTGTTCGGTTGGAGCGGAGGGCCCCCCGTGCCGGTGTGGCAGGGGGGAGGAGGATAGGATGCCGGAGGCCAGGTTCTCCTTGAGGAGATCCAGCGGATCCGGCCGGGCGGAGAGGTCGAGACCGGCCTCCACGGCGTCGATGTGGGCGCTCATCAGGCGCGCGGCGCCGGCGAAATCACCGCGCTCCATGGCGTCGACGATTTCCTGATGGTCGTGATTGGACTCGCTCGCCTTGTCGCGCGGCTGGTAGAGCATCGAGACGAGGGTGGTGCGGGCTGTCAGGTCACGGATGACCTCGGTCAGCACCCGGTTGCCAAGCAGTTCGGCCAGGTGGATGTGGAAGTCGCCGAGCAGGCAGGCCTGATTGCCCACGTCGCCGGCAGAAATTGCCTCTTCCTCCAGCACGATGTGGGCGCGCAGGCTGGTGATGATGTCGTCCGGGGCATCTGCCAGCGACTGCAGCAGCCCGGTCTCGATCACCTTGCGGGCGTGGAAGGCCTCCCGGGCCTCTTCCACTGACGGTTCAACCACATACCAGCCGCGCCGGGCGGAAACGGTGACGACGCCGCGGGTTTCCAGCCGCACCAGCGCCTCGCGCACCTTCGTCCGGGAAACCCCATAGATCGCCGCCAGTTGCGACTCGCCAAGGCGCGTTCCCGGACGGATGCGACCCGCCAGGATCGCCGTCAGGATGGAAGCCTCGATTTCACCGACCTGGGGGGCCATGCAAGTGTTGTCTTTCTTACTGGTATGCAAGATGGCATACCGTGATTGGTCGAATACAAGATCCGTGCCAGATCCTGTGATGGCGGGGCCCTGGGGCGGATGGGACGCAGGCAGGGCCCGGACATGAAAATGCCGCCGCCCGGGGGGCGACGGCAAGCAGGAGATGTGAGGGGCGCGGGCAGGAACCGGAAAGGGCTGCCTATTGCGGGGTCTCGGAACGGCGGAGACGGTCAATTTCCGAGCGCATCTCGTTGGTGACGCCGAGGATCTGCTCCATGCCCTGCCGGGTGTCATTTTCCATGACGAAGCGGAGGTCGATGCGGCGGTTGCGGTCAAAGGCCTCGCGCACCGGGCGCGGGTCGATGGGCCGGGCCGAGGCATAGCCAGAGACCGACAGGATTTCCTGTCCGTCTGAATTGAGGAAACTGCGCAGCGCCGGCGCGTCGGTCAGCATGGCGCGGTAGGTGTTGACGGCGCGGTCGGTGGACAGTTTCCAGTTGTCGGCATCCGAGCCGGTGGAATCCGTGTGGCCCTCGATGAACAGGGTCTCGATGCCGGCGCCCTTGAGGCTCTGGCACACCGGCGCGCCGCCGTCCGGATTGGTGCGGCAGCGCACCCAGCCGGGCAGGATGGTGGCGAGCGCATCGGCAATGGCGCGCACATTTTCGCGGCTGCGCTCGCCGAGATCGGCGCTGCCGGGGGGGAAGCGCACGGAATCCTCGGTGAGGCGCAGCACGCCATTGGCCTCGTCGAGCTGGACGTTGAGGTTCTTGGCCGCCAGCCGGTCGTGCAGGGTATCGAGCAGCGCGCGCCGGTCGGCGCGCACATCGGCCAGCCGCTTCATCTGGGCGTCCACATCGGCCTGCAGCCGGTCCAGCCGTTCCGCCACCTCGCGGGCCACATCCAGCGCCTGCTCGCGATCATCCGTGGTGGTGCGGAAATCCAGGGCGAAGGTCATCAGCAGGATGATGAAGATGAACAGCACGCCGACCATCATGTCGGTCATGGAGACGAAATAATTTTCGCCCTCGTCGCTGCCGGTCGGCTCCTCGTCCGCGATCATGGCCGCCTCACTGCTCCGCCGTGCGGGCGCGCTTCCACAGCACGGCCTTCAGATCGTCCACCGAGGCGGCGAGATCGCCGGCGCTGGCGCCGATATCCTGCACCACCGGGGCGAGGCGATCGACGGCGCCGGTCAGGCTGCGGTCCAGCCGCTGGGACTGCTCGACCAGCAGCTGGGCCTGCTTGAGGGACTCGGTTGCCAGCGCCTCGAACGCGCGCTGGAGATCTTCATCCACCTTGCCGAAACGGGCCTGATAATCGTCCCAGACCCGGTTGAGCTGGTCGATGTGGCCGATGATGGTATCGGCCAGCACGGCAGCGGCGCGGTGGCTTTCACCCAGCGAGGCGACCGAGCGGCCGACGGCCTCGCCGATGGCGGTGGCAGCCGTCGCCAGCCGCTCGTTGGCCCGGCCCACCGGGTCGATGGCGGCGCGCAGGGTCTCGGCGGAGCGGCCGAGCAGATCGGCATTCTCCCGCGCCCGGCCGGTCATGTTGTCCAGCGCCTGGGTCTGGCCGGCGAGCGATCCGGAGGCGGTGCGGAGTGCCACGACGAAGGCATCCACCTGCACGCGGATATCGTGGACGACCCTGCCGAGGCCGTCTTCCATGGTGGCGGCCGCCCGCGCGGCGGCGGTGGAAATGCCCGAGACGCCTTCCAGCTGGGCTTCCGCCACCTGCCGGCGGGTTTCTTCCAGATGATTGGCGGTGGAGGCCTGAAGCGTGCCGAAGGCATGGCCGAGATTGGCCACCTGGGCCTGAAGCCCGGTCATAACCTTGTTCATGGCCGCTTCCAGCCGGGCGGCGGAGTCTTCAGCCGCCCCCGTCAGCTCGGCATTGATGCGGGTGGAGCCTTCCTCGAAGGCGGCGTGTACGGCGCCCAGCATCTCCCGGAGCATGCGGCGGTTCTCTTCCGCCTGGGCGGCCAGCGACGCGCCGACCTCGCCCACGAGGCCGTTCAGCCGTTCGGCGGCTTCCGTCATGCGGCGGGCGAAATCGGCGCCGCTGCCGGACATCTCGGCCCGGGTCTGGGAGAGGGTAGAGGTCAGCCCGGCCAGTGTCTCGCCAAGGGAGCGCATGTCGGCGCCGCCGCTGCCCGAGAGCGTGTCGGCAAAGCGCTTGAGGGCGGCCGTCAGCTCCTCGGCGTCGGAGGCCGGGCCACCGGCGGCACGGCGGATCTCCTGGGCGAGCGGGGTGATCGCGTCCTTCATGGCGGTGGCGACGGGTTCGGCCAGCGCCGCGCCGATGCGGGTGCCGAAGGAACCGGAGGTAAGCTGCTTCAGTTCGCCGAGCTGGTCATCCAGCCGGCGCAGCATCTCCAGGGTCACCGACTGGGGCGGCACATAGACGAGCCGGTCCTCCAGGGCGGCGCAGAAACGGCCGAGGGACTGCTCGATGGTGACCGTGTAGACTCGGAACAGCACCGAGAGGGCGATGGAGGCGGCCAGACCGGCAATGGAGGTGGAGAACTTGAAGGTGGCGGCCTGCAGCAGCTCGCGCAGCGCCACCTGCATCGCTTCCGCTCCGGCGCCACCGGCCGCCAGCCGTGCGGCTTCCGTACCGGCGGTGGCCTTGGCCAGCGCAATCACGAGGCCGATGAAGGTGAGGAGCAGGCCGAGGCCGACAAAATAGCCGGGCACCGCCGGCATGATCTTCAGGCCCGAGAGCCGGTCCTTGAGGGCGGAGAAGGACAGGAAGGTCTGCGGCCGCAGGGTGTTCGACAGCACGTCGCCGCCGGTGACGAGGGTGGCATCGAAGCGGCGCCAGGCCGGGCCGATCACCGGATGACGGGCAAAGGCCCGGGCGATCGCCGCGTGTTCGGCGGCGAAGGCGGCGGCATCCGCGGTGCGCTCCACCCGGGCGCGGGCCCGGCCGAGGGCCCAGACCACCAGCACCACATGGAAGACGAAATAGGAGAGCGCCAGCCCCGTGGCCGCCGCGCCGATGGCGATGGCCAGCGAGAAGGCGAAGGGCTGGGTGCTGACGGCAGCGGTGTCGCCACCGAAGGCGTCGATGATGATGCCGAGGACGGCGCCGGGACCCAGCGGCGCAAAGGCACCGGTGAGACCCGCCGCGACCAGACCGGCAAGAGCCCAGAAGCCGGCAATCCGGATCGCCGGTCGCCAGAGAAGGGAAAGAAGGCCGGTCACGCGCGGGTCCTCGCTGATGCCGAGGGCATCCGTCCCGTCGGGCGCGGACGCCGGTCATGGGTGTCGCGGGCAAGGGAATCCCGGTTTCGGGTCGCCCGTCCGACGCGGCTGCTTATCATGACCGGACGATGGTTATCATCCACTTGTTGACGCGGACCGTCCCGTCACCCGAAAGGCCTGCCGGTCGTCCTTGCGGCGGTCCCGGGCGGAGGCGGGCAGTCACCGGTCCGTCTGACAGTAAATCTCGTACAGCACCGCCAGCACTTTTCCGGCGGCCGGGCTGGAGATGGAATACCAGATGGTCTGGCCGGCGCGGCGCGGCGCCACCAGCCCGTCCTTGCGCAGAAGGGCCAGGTGCTGCGACACCGTGGAGTCCCGCAGCCCCAGCATTTCCGCCAGCTGGCCCACCGAGCGCTCCTCCTTCACGAGGGCGCACAGGATGAGCAGCCGGTTGCGGTTGGCCAGGGATTTCAGCAGCTCGCTGGCCGCATCGGCAGCCCGCGCCATGGGGTCGAGAGACGGGCCGGTGCTGCCGGCCGCAGAGACGTCCAGGGCTTCGATCATGATCCTTCCCGGTTCATACCGGAGGCCCGAAGTCGGGGGAGGCCACTGGGGTGCAGGGCAGGGTGTCGGGCGAGGCATCTCCGGGCGAGGACACCGGGGATGCGGCCCGGCAGGAGCCGCACAACCTGCAATGGCCGGGGTACGGGTGCCGATCCCAAGCCCGTGCGCAGAAGAAAATGCGAACGGCGTGGCAATCCCGCTGCCCGAGGCAGGCCTCTTCAGACCGGAGATATATGCGAACCTCCGAAAATGACAAGCGCCTGCCGCAACCGGGCTGATTCTGCGCGTGATTTCGTCTCTGTGACGGCGGGTGGGTTTGACGGCCTTCGCGGGGCGCCGTATCGATCTTATAGGTCCTTGCGAGGAATCATGATCGTCGAACCCTTGCGCCAGCTTCTCGCCCGCGCCTCCGTCCCGGCCTTCCTGGTCCGGGTGCGGTCGGGCGGCGTTGTCGTGGAGTTTGCCAATGCGGCCTTCCGGGTTCTGCTGGATCCTCCGGAGCGCGGGGCGGATTCCGAGGCGTGCTGGTGCGATGCCGCGGCCGCGGGCACCTTCCGGGACATGGCGGCCGAGGATCGCGGCGGGTCGGTGCGCCTGTCGCTGCGCCCGGGGCATCCGGAAGCCGATCTCATCGCCACCATTTTTCCGCTGGGCGGCGCCACCCGGGGCACGCTGCTGCTCGGCTGCGCGCCCTCGGCCATGGAGCCGATGTTTGCCGCCAGCGACGACACCGAGGACGGCATTTCCGCCCTTCTGGCGGTCGAGCACGAGATGACCTGCCGGTTCACCCCGGACACCACACTGACCGATGTGAACCCTGCCTATGCCCGTGTCTACGGGCTGCCCCGGGAAGAGCTGGTCGGCCAGAAATTCATCGACCTCATTCCCGAGGACGAGCGGGTGAGCGTGCTCGCCCATGTGCGGGGCCTGATGGCCGGGCGGATTGCGATTTCCACCCACCGCACCGTGATGCCCGATGGACAGGTGCGCTGGCAGCGCTGGTTCGATCAGGCCTACCGGGTGGTGGACGGCGTGCCGGTTGAGTTCCAGGCGGTCGGCTATGACATCACCGAGACCATCGACGCCATGCGGCGGGCAGGCGAGAGTGAGCGCCATTTCCGCGCCGTGCTGGAAAACATTGCCGAAGGCGTCGTGCTGACGGACCCCTATGGCACCATCCTGCACGCCAATCATCGCATGGCCGACGTGCTCGGCTGGGAGCCCCAGGAGCTGATTGGCCAGAATGTCTCGGTGTTCGTGCCTCCGGACGAACGGGATATCCATCCGGAGCTGATGGCGCGTTACCGGCGCACCCGGGAATCCCACATCATCGGCATCGGTCGGGAGATGCTGGCCGCCCACCGCGACGGACATCTGGTGCCGATCCATCTCAGCGTCACCGAAATGATGCTGGAGGACGGGCCGCATTTTATCGGCGTGCTGCGCGACAACAGCGCCATCGAGGCGGCCCACCGGCGCATCGAGCGCATGGCCTTCACCGACGACACCACGGGGCTGCCCAACCAGCGCACCTTCAAGGCCGATCTGGACGTGCGGCTGGCCGGTCCCCATGAGCGGCTGGCGCTGTTCCTCATCGACATCGTCGATCTCGGTGCCCTCAACGGCGCCTTCGGCTTTGCGGCCGGTGACCGGGCGCTGCAGGCGACGGCGCGCTGTCTGGAATCGGTGCTGCCCGAAGGCGCGTCGCTGGCCTGCTTCAGCGGTAACCTATTCACGGTGCTGGTGGATCTGGCCGAGAACGAGCGGCCCGAGGCCTTGGCGCGCACCCTGTGCGAGGCGATTGAACAGGCCTCTCTCGCCGATCTCGATGACCGGACGGGCGGTGGCGCTTTCCGGCTGCCGCCGGTGTCTGTCGGCGTCGCGCTGGCCGCCGATAATCCGACCACCCAGGAATTGCTGGAGGCGGCTCAGCTCGCTCTGGTCGATGCCAAGCGGCGCTCGCCGGGGTCGGCGCGGGTGTTCCAGCCGACCATGCGCAACAGCACCACGAGCCGTCTGAAGATGGCCCAGGGGCTGCGCCGGGCGCTGGCCGATGGCGAATTCCACATCGTCGTGCAGCCGCGCTACACCGTGGATGGCACCCGGGTGACGGGCGGCGAGGCGCTGGTGCGCTGGCGCGGGCCGGACGGCGCCCTCATTCCGCCCTCGGAGTTCATTCCGGTGGCCGAGGAAACCGGCCTGATCCAGCAGCTCACCGATTTCGTGGTGGAACAGGTGCTGGCGGTCCTGTCGCGGCTGCCGGCCGGGCTGCGGGTGTTCGTCAATCTCTCGCCGATGCACCTGACCCACCGGGCGCTGGCCGCCACGCTCGCCGCCCGCATCGAGCGCCATGGCGCCATCGGCAGCCAGCTCGGGGTGGAGGTGACGGAAAGCGCGCTGACCGGCGACATCGACCTGCTGAAGCGCAACCTGCATGATCTCAGGGCGCTGGGCTGTCTGGTGGCGATCGACGATTTCGGCACCGGTTATTCGTCGCTGTCCCGGCTCCAGCATCTGCCCATCGACGAGCTGAAGATCGACCGCTCCTTCGTGGTGGCGGCGGCGCGGGGGTCGTCCGGGGTCAGCCTGATGGAGGCCATTGCCGGCATGGCCCGGGCGCTGCGGCTGCGCCTCGTGGCCGAAGGCGTGGAAACCGAGGCGGAGCTGGCGGTTGCCCGCTCGGTGGGGTGCCACGAGATCCAGGGCTATCTCTGGGGTCGGCCGATGGCGACGGAGGAGTTCGTCCGCCTGTGCACCGGAGAGCCGGCGACCGTATGATCCTGTCCCCCGGGCGCCTCGGAAGCGCCTCAGGAGCAGAGCGACCGGATTGCGGCTCTCAGGGCCGGGTGCCGGTGGCCTCGGCCGGTGCGCTCAGCAGGGCGATGAGATCGGCCACCGCATCGGCATTCCACAGGATATGGGCGGCGCCTGCCCGGGTGAGGCGGTCGGCATGGTCGGGCCCGTGGGCTCCGCCGCCGCAGAAGCCGGCCACCCGCATGCCAGCAGCGGCGGCACCGGTGACACCGGCCACGCTGTCCTCGATGACAAGGCAGCGGCCGGGCATCACCCCCATCGCGCGGGCGGCATGGAGGAAAAGATCCGGCGCCGGCTTGCCCCGGGCAACATCGGTGACCGAGAACACCCGTTCGCCAAAATAAGGCGCCAGCCCCGAGACCATCAGGGTGCGGCGGAGACGCCGGGCGCTGGAGTTGGAGGCGACGCAGAAGGGCAGGGCGAGGCCGGCCAGCAGCTTCGGAATGCCGGGCAGCGCGCGCAGGTCCCGGTCCAGGGCGGCGCTCATGCGCGCTTCGGCCCGGGCATCATAATCGGCGGGAAAGGTCAGGCCATAGCGCCGTTCGGCCAGTGCCCGGGCGGCATCATGGTCCAGCCCCAGAAAAGTGTGGAAGGCTTCCTCGGGGGTCAGCGCCACGCCGAGGTCCTGGAACAGGTCCGCCGTCACCCGGGCAGCGATGGACTCGCTGTCCACCAGGGTTCCGTCACAGTCGAAGATCACCAGGTCGATCAAGGAACCGGCTCCGAAGAAGAGGGGCGCCCGGGGGCTGCCCCGATCAGGGATCCGGTCCGAGAGGGAGCCGGAAGCGAATCGACACCCCTGTGCCACGCGGTGCCCGAGGGAGAGGGTCGCGTGAGGGACGATGCTTCGCAAGCCCGCTTCGCCACGGAACCGGAGGAAGACCCACGCGACCGGTGCATGGGAGACGTCCCGCGGGGATACTACGTAAATCACCTTCTTGCACAGATCATCAGCACAGACAAAATCCGGAACTGAAAAAGGCCGGACCCGACCGGCGGCGGCGGCAAGACCGCAAGGAAGGCAGATCCGATGCAGACACTCTATGACCGGATTGGCGGCGAGCACGGCGTGCGCCGCCTGACCCGACGATTCTATGAACTGATGGACCTTTTGCCCGAGGCGACGGCCTGCCGGGCGATTCATGGGCCGAGCCTGGCGCCGGCCGAGCAGAAGCTGTTCGAATATCTGAGCGGCTGGCTGGGTGGCCCGCCGCTGTTTGTCAGCCGGCATGGCCCGCCGATGCTGCGCCGGCGCCATTTCACCGCGCCCATCGGGCCCGAGGAGCGGGACGGCTGGCTCCTGTGTTTCCGCCGGGCGTTTGCGGAAACCGTTGCCGATCCGTCACTCGCGCCTCTGATCCTGCCCCAGATCGAGCAGCTGGCCCACCACATGGAAAACCGCGGGCCGCAGACAGTCGATTTCCGCTGTGTCGGGCGCTAAGAGAGGGAGGCGGGGGTGCGTCGGGTCTCACCTCCGGTCCTTCGGCGACAGGCATGCGTACACCACGGGATAAAGACAACGGCGCTGCTCCGGCCGCAGATGAAGCGGCAGGCGGGCGTCAGGGCGGACTGCGCGGCTGGGTCGCGCGGGTCGGGCGTTGGCGCCTGAACCGCGGCGACAGCGGCGATCCTGCATCCGCGGGCGATCTCCCGGTGGCAACCCTCGGCACGGCGCCGGATGCGCTGGATGCGACCCTGGATCCCGAGTTCGCGGCCCTTCTGGCCCGGGTGCAGGACGAGCTCGGCGCGCCGCTGGATGCCACGCTGATGGCGCCGGCCGATGGCCGCGCCTGGAATGCCGCCATCGCCACCCGCTGGAACCGCGACCTGCCGCCCCTGAAGCGCGTGGTCGATATTGTCGTCGATGGCAATCCGGCATTGGGCTCCGCCGACACCCGGGTCAAGGTGATGATCCCGCCGGATCCGTCCTCGGGCGCCATCCTCTATGCCCATGGTGGCGGCTGGGCCTTCGGCTCGCCGGAGAGCCACGAGCGCATTGCCCGGGTGCTGGCGCTGTCCTCGGGGCTGCCGGTGTTGTCCGTCGATTATCGTCTTGCGCCCGAAGATCCCTTTCCCGCCGGCCTGATGGACCTCATCGGGGTGCCCGACACCATCTTCCAGCGTACGGTGTCCCTCGGTGTCCGCCTCGGGCCGCTGGTGCTGGCCGGGGATTCCTCCGGCGCCAATCTGGCGCTCGCTTCCCTGTTCCACGCCTGGAGCCGGCGCCAGCCGCTGCCCGTCGGCGCGGTCTTCTTCTACGGCGTGTTCGACTACAATCACGGCACGCCCTCCCATCGCAGCTTCCGCGAAGGGCCCGGTCTGACGACGGCCAAGATGGAACGCTTCTGGGACTGGTATCTGCCCGAGCGTGCCGCGCGCTGGCTGCCGCTGGCCTCGCCCATGCGCGCCGACGAGGCCTTCTTCCGCGATCTGCCGCCGCTCTATCTGATGGCCGCCGGTGTCGATCCGCTGCTGTCCGACACCCTCGGCCTGCATCGCCGGCTGGAGGAAATCGGTCGCCGCGATGAATTGCGGGTGGTGCCCGGTGTCACCCACGGTTTCCTGCAGTTCTCCGCCGAATATGGTCCGGCCGAGGAGGAGCTGATCCGCGCCGGTCAGGCTGCCGCCCGCTTCGCCGCCATTCGCTGATGGACGTCGGCGTCAGGCTGCGCCGCCGGTCCGGCAGATCCGGCGCTGGGCGAGGAGATTGAGTTCCAGCGCGACGAGGGCGAACCCGCAGCCCACCAGCACGTCCACCGCCCGGTCAAGGGGGGCGTGAGATGCCGTGTGGGTGAGGACGGCGACCAGCTCCAGAATGAGCAGCGCGAAGGCCGTGATGGCGGCCACTCCCAGCACGGTGTGGATCTGCTGCGCCGGCCAGCGCGCGGCGGCGGCCAGGGTGACGCCGACCAGCAGCCCCTTTGGCGTCGTCACCAGGGTGCCGAACCCGAGGGCGATGGCCACGCCGACGAGGGTGCCGGCGAGAAAGTGGCCGATCATCTTCCGGCTCGCGACCGGATCCGCCTTGAGGCCGACGACGATGGCCAGCAGCGTCCATTGCGGGCGCTTGAGGCCAAGGGCCTCGCTGGTGAGGAAGGCCAGACACACGGTGACCGCGACGATGGCCGCAAACAGCAGCCGCTCGCAGCGGCTGGCGCGGATATGGGCGACGACATCGCGCAGATGCGGCCCCGTGCGTGGCCGCCACTGGCCGGTGGCCCGGTCCCAGAGCACCGATACGAGACCGGTGTAGACGACGAAACCGGCGACGATGGCGGCCTCGGTCAGGGTCAGCGGCACGTAAAGCGAGCCGACGGCAAGGCTGATGCAGAGAAAGCGGGCGGCAAAGGCAGCGCTCGGGTGCAGGCTTTCCACCAGCGCATAGGCGACGCCAGCACCGGCGAGCGCCAGGGCGAGCCCGGCTTCGCTGTGAGTGGTGGCCGTGCCGATGGCGGCGCCGGCCAGAATGACCGCGGCCCCGATGGCGATGGCGGCAAGGCGCACCCGCACCGGGCCGCCCACATCCATCATGAAGCCGAGAATGGCAATCAGCAGCGCATAGGCGATCCACCCCCCCTCGCCGAGAAGGGGGACAGCTGCAAACGGCCCCATCACCGTCAGGGTGAAGCGGGCAGTGCGGGCGCCGAGCGCATTGCCCTGCCAGAAGGCGGCAGAGCCCGGGCCGGGGCGGGGAGCTGGGGAGGCGGAACCGGCTGGGGCCACGCGAGGTCCTCCTGTCGGGCCGGGGCGTGCTCCGGTCCGTCTCTGGGGGGCGGGCATCTGCGCGCCCGGTCTGCAGAGACTAACCCGACGGGCCGTCCCGTTGCCCCGGCCGCCCGCGCGACGAAACCGCGCGTGCCGGGGGGCTGGCTCACGGGAGGAGGCCCTTCGGGAAGGGACCTCTTCTCCCGTGCACCGGTCGGTGGTGCCTGAAGCGGCCGTCAGCGCCGCTTCATCGCCTCGGCAAGGGCGGCACCGAAGGAGCCCTGGGACGAGGGCTGTGGCCGTTCGCGCCGGGTCGCCGGGCCGGAGCGGTCGCCCCCGCGGGGCGGCGGCGGGGCGCCGTCATCCTTGCGCATGGAAAGCGCGATGCGCTTGCGCTTGGCGTCCACGTCGACCACGCGGACCTTCACCACGTCGCCGGCCTTCACCACCTCGTGGGGGTCCTTCACGAACCGGTCGGCGAGCTGGGAGACGTGGACAAGCCCGTCCTGATGCACGCCGATATCGACGAAGGCGCCGAAATTGGCGACGTTGGTGACGGTGCCTTCCAGCACCATGCCGGGCTTCAGGTCGGCAATCTCGTGCACGCCCTCGGCAAAGGTGGCGGTGCGGAATTCCGGGCGCGGATCGCGGCCGGGCTTTTCCAGCTCGGCGAGGATGTCGCGCACGGTGGGCAGGCCGAAGCGGTCGTCGACGAAATCCTGCGGCTTCAGCTGCTTCAGCGCTGCGGAATCCCCCATGAGGGTGCGCACATCCCGGCCGCAGGCCTGCACGATGCGGCGCGCCACATTGTAGGCTTCCGGATGCACCGAGGAGGCGTCCAGCGGCTCGGCACCGTCGCGGATCCGGAGGAAGCCGGCGCACAGCTCGAAGGTGCGCGGGCCCAGCCGCGACACGTCCATCAGCGCCTTGCGGCTGCGGAACGGGCCGTTGGCGTTGCGGTGGGCGACGATGGCTTCCGCCAGCGAGGCGCCGAGGCCGGAAATGCGGGCGAGCAGCGGCGCCGAGGCGGTGTTGAGATCGACCCCGACGGCATTCACCGCGTCTTCCACCACCGCATCCAGAGCCTTGGCCAGCCGGCTCTGGTCAACGTCGTGCTGATACTGGCCGACGCCGATGGACTTCGGCTCGATCTTCACCAGTTCGGCCAGCGGATCCTGCAGCCGGCGGGCGATCGACACGGCGCCGCGCAGGGACACGTCCAGCTCCGGCATTTCGGCTGCCGCCACGGCAGACGCCGAATAGACCGAGGCGCCGGCCTCGCTCACCGTCACCTTGATGGGCTTGGGCGGGGCCAGATGGCCGAGCAGCTCGGCCGCCAGCCGGTCGGTCTCGCGGCTGGCGGTGCCGTTGCCGATGGCGATCAGATCGACCTTGTGGCGCGAAATCAGGCGGGAGAGGGTGGCGAGCGACCCGGTGACGTCATTCCTCGGCTGGAACGGATAGATCGTCGCCGTTTCCAGCACCTTGCCGGTGGCATCCACCACCGCCACCTTGACGCCGGTGCGGATGCCCGGGTCCAGCCCCATGGTGGCGCGTGCGCCGGCGGGGGCGGCGAGCAGCAGGTCCTTCAGATTGCGGGCAAAGACGTGGATCGCCTCCTCCTCGGAGCGGTCCTTCAGGTCGGTCATCAGGTCGAGACCCAGATGCAGCGACAGCTTCACCCGCCAGGTCCAGCGCGCCACATCGGTCAGCCAGCGATCGCCGGGGGTGCGGGGATCGGCCGGGATGCCGTTGGCCTCGCAGATCATGCGCTCCACCGGCTTCTGGCCGACGGCCTCGGTGTCGACCTCGATGTCGAGAGCGAGCACGCCTTCATTGCGCCCGCGCAGCATCGCCAGCGCCCGGTGGCCGGCAACGGCGCCATAGCGTTCGCGATGGTCGAAATAGTCGGAAAATTTCTCGCCCGCCTCGGCCTTGCCCTCCACCAGGGAGGAATGCAGCACGGCATTGGCCTTCATGTAGCTCCGGAGACGCCCGACCAGATCGGCATCCTCGGCAAAGCGCTCGGTGAGAATGTCGCGGGCGCCATCCAGCGCCGCCTTGGTGTCGGCCACCGCCTCGGTGATGAAGCCGGCGGCAAGCGCCGCGGGTTCGGCCGTGCGGTCGGCCAGAATCTGTTCGGCCAGCGGCCCCAGACCCTTCTCGCGCGCAATCTCCGCCCGGGTGCGGCGCTTCGGCTTGTAGGGCAGGTAGATGTCTTCCAGCTCCGCCTTGGTGCTGGCGGCGGCAATGCGGGCGGTCAGCGCGTCGGTGAGCTTACCCTGACTGTCGATGGACTGGAGGATGGTCGCACGGCGCTGGTCGAGATCGCGCAGATAGGTGAGACGCTCATCCAGGGTGCGCAGCTGGGTATCATCGAGCCCGCCGGTGACTTCCTTGCGGTACCGGGCGATGAAGGGAACCGTCGCGCCCTCGTCCAGAAGCGTGATCGCGGCTTCCGCCTGGCGCGGCTGGCAGGCGATCTCGCCTGCGATGATCCGGGCGATGCGGTCGGTGTCGGTTGCCATTCCGGTCTCGTCGGTCATGAAACGGGGCGCGGACCATAACGCCCCGCGCCCCGATGAACAACACGCAACCAGTGCGCCTTTCTGCCGAGCCCGTCCGAAGCCGCAGCCCCGGACGGGAAAAGTTCAGGCCGCCGGCCTCAGTTCGGCTGCGGCGCGCGGGAGCCGTCGAGCACGCGCACCGTGCTCGCCTGCGGGCCCCACGGCCCTTCCACCGCCGAGCGGGTCACTTCCACCAGCGTGCCCACCTTTAGGGCATCGAAGGAGCCGCCCACCACGGCGGTGCGGCTGAAATAGAGGTCCGGCGCGCCGCGCACTTCCACGAAGCCATAATCCTGATCGCCGAACAGGCGCACCACCTGACCGGCCTCGCCGGCGCTGGCATGGGCCTTCACGGTGCCGGCCTTGATCTGGGCGCTGTCGGACAGCTGGCGCTCTACGGCTTCGAACACCCGGCCCACAATCGCATTCAGATCCTGCTTGGCCTCCCGGCGCTCGTCAGAGCCACGCGCGACCACCTTCGGGCGGCCGGGAATTTCCACTTCCACCGTGATGCCAAGGGGGTTCTTGGCGGTTTCCGGCGCGCGATGGGTCGTTTCCACGACGATGCGGCAGCCGATGATATTGGGGTGGAACCGGCCGAGCTTTTCAGCCCGGGCCCGGATCAGGGATTCCAGCGAGGGCGAGCGTTCGAGATCCCGGAAGGTGATCTGAAGCGGCTTCTGCATGGTCTTCTCTCCGCGAAAGCTGGGGAGTGCCCCCTTCTTGGGACCGGTCGTTTTCGACCGGCCCTGATGAGGATGTAGGTCAGGATCCTGAGCCGGCAAGGGGGGGAGGGAGCTTACGGACCGAGCACATGGACGGGTTATCTCATCCGGTTGGCACGGGATGCGCTTGTCACACCGCCCCGCGGCCGCCCGGGGGCCGCGGTCCGCGCCGCACTTCACAGCGTCGGGCGGACATGCGAGAAAGACGCGGCCGCTGCGGGCGCCCCCGTCGGATCCGGGATCATCCGGATCCTTTTCTCGGGTTCCGGTGTCCCTGCGGTCAGGCCGAAGCCCGCGCCGATCGGGCGCGTGACCGGAATCAACAGGGGGCCCGTTTATGGCCGATCTCGTCGTCATCGCCTTTCCGACCGAGGAAAAGGCGGAGGAAGTCCGCACCAAGCTGCTGGAGCTCCAGAAGGAGTACCTGATCGAGCTGGGCGATGCCTGCATCGCCGTGAAGAAGCCCGACGGCTCGGTGAAGCTGAACCAGCTGTTCTCGACCACCGCCGCCGGTGCCGTTTCCGGCACCCTGTGGGGCACGCTGATCGGCCTCATCTTCATGATGCCGCTGGCGGGTGCTGCCATCGGTGCCGCGTCCGGCGCCATTTCCGGCGCGCTGACCGATGTCGGCGTCAACGACAAGTTCATGAAGGAAACCGCCCAGACCCTGCACGAGGGCAATGCGGCGCTGTTCCTGCTCATCCGCAAGTTCACCGCCGACAAGGTGCTGGCGGATCTCTCCGGCGTCGGTGGCGTGGTGCTGAAGACCTCCTTCGACGAGCAGAAGGAAGCCAAGCTGCGCGAGGCGCTGGCCGGCGTGCATGCCGCCTGCTCCGAGACGGCGGCGGCCTCCGAGACGCCCTCGGCCTGATCGCCCGAATGCCGGGCCGCCCCATGAGGGCGCCCGGCCGATCGGCAGAAGATCCCCGGGCGGCGCTCCGCCGCCCGGATGGTCTCACGCGTTCTCGAAGCCCGAGAGCACGTTGATGACGTTGACGCCGATGTCGCGCACGGCATAGCCGCCTTCCATCAGGAACACGGTCGGCAGGCCGAGGCCGGCAAGACGGGTGCCGATGGTGCGGAAATCCGCGCTCTTCAGCTTGAAGAAGCTGATCGGATCGCCCTCGAACGCATCCACCCCCAGAGACACCACCAGCGCCCCGGTGCCGAAGGCGCGGATGTTGGCCAGCGCCGTTTCCAGCGCCGCCCCCCAGATGGCGAAGTCGCTGCCGCGCGGCAGCGGCAGGTTCACGTTGGCGCCTTCGCCGGCCCCCGCGCCGGTCTCCTCGGCAAAGCCCAGGAAGTAGGGGAAGGCCTCCACAGGATCGCCGTGGATCGACAGATACATCACGTCGCCGCGCTCCCAGAAGATGTCCTGGGTGCCGTTGCCATGGTGGAAGTCGATGTCGAGAATGGCGACCCTGCCCACGCCGCTGTCGCGCAGGGACTGGGCGGCAATGGCGGCATTGTTGAAGAAGCAGTAGCCGCCGAACAGATCACCCGCCGCATGATGGCCCGGCGGCCGGCACAGGCCGAAGGCGGCGCGGTCGCCTGCAATCACCTGGTCGGTGGCCGTCAGCGCCACATCGACGGAGGCCCGGGCGGCCTCCCAGGTACCCTCGGAAATCGAGCTGTCGGCAGCCAGCGCATAATAACCGAGCTTGCCGCGCACATGGGCAGGCGCGCGCTGGGTCATGCGCCGGGCCGGCCAGTTGATGGGGATGGCCTCGCCCTTCGCCCCGGTCGCCTGCCACTCGGTCCAGGCGGTCTCCAGAAAGTGGACATAATCGGGGTCGTGGATCTTCAGGATGGGCTCAAGGCCGTGGGCCACCGGCGGGATCACGGTGCCGAAGCCCGTGGCCCGGGCCTCCTCCAGCACATAAGCGACCCGCTCGGGGCATTCGAACGGCCGCACCAGCTCGCCGCCGGAAAGCTCGGTCCTGGCCGCGCGCAGCAGCTGGTCCGGGGAATGGACGATCTTCATGTGATTCCGATCCGTCTCGACGGCCGCGCGGCAACGGGCGCGGCCGGACCGGATCAGTCTAGAGCATTTTCGCGCGCCTTGGGGGAGCCGAGAAAAGCGCGGGGGGCGGTGCCGGCAGGGATGCCGGCGGGCCGTCCGCACCGGGGGAGGATCCGGTGCGGACGGGAGGGCGGATCAGGCGGCCTTGGCGTAATCGGCCTGGATGCCGTTGCGGCCCGGGAATTCCGGGGCGAGCGTGCGGGCATTCGGCATCTTCAGCCACAGGCGCAGCAGGCGGCGCTTGAGAGCCGGGTCGTCAAAGTCCTCGAACGAGGTGCGCGAGTGCATGACGGTGTAGTTGTTGGCGAACTGGATGTCGCCGGGCTCCAGCATCATGTCCATGCGGATCGCGGGATCGTGGATGATGCTGTCGATGAGGTCGAGCATCTCCACTTCCACGAGGGAGAGGGTGACGCCGCGGAGGGTGGCGCCGTCTTCCAGATATTTGCGCAGATAGCGGCAGGCGAGCTTGCCGTCATGATAGCTGAAGATCGGCGACAGGCTCGGCAGCGCCTCGCCCAGATGGTTGAAATAGACCGGGCGGTAGAGCAGCCCGACATATTCCGGATGCTTCGTCAGGATCTCGTTGTAGACGGTGGCCGAGGACACCAGGCTGGAGAGGCCGCCAGCCTTGGCCTTGCGGATCGACAGCAGGCCGACCACATCCGACAGATCGGAATGATAGGGCAGATAGGCGTTGGTCTCGTAGACCCGGGTGTTCATCTGCTTGGGGTCCCCGACCGAGGTGACCTTGCCGATCATGTCACCCTTGGGGTTCTGGCTCACCGGCGTGCCCATGTGGAGGCCGATGCCATAATAGATCGTCTGCAGGTCCGCCTCTTCGAGGCCGAGCTTGTTGAGGCCGCGGATCAGCAGGAAGCCGCGGCCATTCTCCAGCTCCTCGTTGAAGAAGGCGATGTCGGCGGCCAGCGCCCCGGAGACCGGGAAGTCGTCCTGCGTCATCGCCGGGACGACCACGCCGCGGGCGTTGGCAACGGCGAGTGCCTCGGTGATGCCGGCAAGGCTGGCATCGGACAGATGGAAGATCCAGCTGTCGTCCTTCGACAGCTCCGCGCCCTTCCAGGCAACCGCGCTGGTGATCGGATCCTTCAGGATGATGCTCATCTTATTTCCCCAGGATGTCGCCGGCGGGCTGTGCCACCGGCAGATATGAGCCGTCGGCCACCAAGGGCCGGTCTGGGCGTCGCCGGTCTGTCCGCACAGGGCCGGGGCGCCGCGAAGAGGCTGCCCGGTCCTGAAAAACGGACAGCCGGGGGCGGGGACCGGAAAGATCACGGGATCCCGGTCAGGGTCGGATCCCGTCGGCTGCCTGTGGACGGCCGGGCCGGCGGGAGGATGTCCGATAGGTGTGGCGGATGGCGACTGCCGGTCCGCGGGGGGCAGGTCCGGGTGCCGGCATGGCCAGCATCCGCCGCAGGGTGCGCCAGCTGACGGCGCCGTCTGCGGGAAGGGTGTTCCGGGGACGGTCCCGCGGCCAATGCAGCGCGCGGGACCGTCTTTTTCAGTAGGCGGCCTTCGGCAGCCAGAGCGCGATCGCCGGGAAGATCCAGACGAGGAACAGGCCGAACAGCTGCAGCAGCACGAAGGGGACGATGCCGCGATAGATGTCGGTGACCGTGGTTCCGGCGGGAGCCGCACTTTTCAGATAGAACAGGGCGGTGCCGACCGGGGGCGTGAGGAAGGACGTCTGCAGGCAGACCGCCAGCAGCATGGCCACCCACACCGGATCGAAGCCCATGTTGACCACGATCGGCACCACCAGCGGGGCGACGATCAGCACGATCTCCATCCAGTCGAGCACGAAGCCGAGCAGGAAGACGATGGCGAGCACGACCAGCAGCACGCCAGTGGGCGGCAGCGGCAGGGAGTGCAGGGCTTCCGCGATCACCTCGTCGCCGCCATAGCCGCGCAGGATCACCGAGAAGCAGCTGGCACCGAAGATCAGGGCGTAGAGGAAGGCCGTGGTCTTGCCGGTGAGGTAGCAGACTTCCTTCAGGGTCTTCCAGTCGAGCTTGCGGGCCATGAAGGCCAGCAGCGCCGCGCCACCGGCGCCGACACCCGAGGCCTCCGTGGGCGAGGCGATACCCATGAAGATCGAGCCGAGCACCGCCATGATGAGGGCGAGCGGGGCGATCAGCGCCTTGCCCATCTCCAGCAGCATGGAGCCTTCGAAGGCGCTGCGGCGGGCCTCGGCGGAGAGCGGCGGGGCGCTCTTCGGCTTCAGGAGTGCGAAGACGATGATGTAGGCGGCATAGAGGGCCGCCAGCAGCAGGCCGGGGAACACCGCGGCCATGAACAGGTCGCCGACGGGGATCTGCAGCTGCTCGCCCATCACCACCAGCATGATGGAGGGCGGAATGAGGATGCCGAGGCAGCCGGTGGCGCCGACGGTGCCGAGGCTGAAGCGCTTGTCGTAGCCGGCCTGATACATCGGCGGCAGCGCAATGGTGGCGAGCAGCACGACGGACGCGCCGACGATGCCGGTGGAGGCCGCCAGCACCACGCCGATGATGACGACGGAGAGCGCCAGTCCGCCCGGCGCCCGGCCGAGCGCCAGCCGCATGGCGGCCAGCAGCCGGTCGCCGATGCCGGAGCGGTCGAGCATGTAACCCATGAAGATGAACATCGCCATGGGGATCAGGCTGTAGCTCGACAGGGTGTCGAACACCCGGTTGGTGACGAAGCCGACGAAGCGCAGGTTCGCATCGGGCTCGTAGCCGATCAGGTCCGGCAGATATTCGCCAAGCACGGCAAAGAGAATGCCGACGCCACCGAGCACGAGGGCCACCGGATAACCGGTGAACAGCAGCACTGCGAAGGTGGAGAACAGAAGGAAGACGAACAGGACTTCGGTTTCCATGGTCTCAGTGCTCCCGCGGCTTGGGCAGCTCGTGGCCGATGGCATAGGCCACGCGGCCGGTCATGAGCACGAGGATGGAACGCAGCGCGATGGCGACCCCCTGCAGGCCGAACAGGACGAACCCGGCGAACATGACGAACTTGATGATGTAACGGGCCGGCAGCCCCGAAGGCATCGGCGATCCCTCGCGCAACGCCCAGGAGTAGGCAAACATCGACCAGGAATAGGACGAGACCAGCACCACGAAGGGCAGGAACAGGAACAGCGTGCCGAGCAGTTCGATCCACGCCTGTTTACGGAAAGACAGGTTGGCGTGGAGAATGTCGACGCGCACATGCCCGTCATCACGATAGGTGCAGGCCATGCAGGCCATGGCGACCACGGCATTCAGATGCCACTGGAACTCTTCCAGCTCGATCATGCCGAGATTGAAGCCATAGCGCAGGATGATGTTGAGGAAGATCGTCGCGATCAGGACGAGGAGCAGCAGCGAGGCGGTGCGGCCAACCGCGACCGACACGCGCTCGACCGCGCGGATAAAGGAAAGCATGAGGGGCATGGCGGACCGCAGTCATGAAGCGTTGCGCCGAACGGCCCACCGGTCGGGCGCTCCTTCCCGAGGAAGGGCACCGACCGGTGGGCCGGGTCGATCCCGTCGGGGGAGCGGGGCGACCGGGAGGCGACGGCATCCGCTGAAAGACGACACCCTCCAGAAGGGGATGCCGCGCGGGTGCCGCCGGAACACACGCGGCGGCGACCGGGGGCCGCCGCCGGCGCGGATTACTTGGCGGTGCCGTTGTTTTCCCAGGCCGAAATGCTGGTGCGATAGGCCGACAGCGAGTCCCAGACGCGCTTGAAGTCGGCGTTCTTCTCGCTCTGCTCGGCCATCACCTCATTGGTGGCGGTCTTGAACTTGGCGAGCAGCTCCGGCGGGAACTGGCGGACAGTCACGCCATTGGCCTGGAAGCCTTCGACGGCCTCCGCGTTCTCGCGCAGGGTCGAGGTCACGCCCCACAGCATGGTCTCGCGGCAGACGGTCTCGATCTGGGAGCGCTGGGCGTCGCTGAGGGAATCCCACTTGGCCTTGGAGATGAGCAGCTCGTTGATTGCCGCCGGCTGATGCCAGCCCGGCAGATAGTAGTTCTTCGCGACCTTGTCGAAGCCGGCCGACTTGTCGATGGCGGGCATCGACAGTTCCGTGCCGTCGATCACGCCGCGCTCCAGATTCGGATAGATGTCGCCGGAGCCGAGCAGGACGATGGACGCGCCCATCTTCTTCATGACTTCACCGGCGAGGCCGGCAAAGCGTACCTTCTTGCCAGCAAGATCGGCCTCGGAGTTGATCTCCATGCGATACCAGCCGCCAGCCTCGCGCTCCATCAGGCCGCACGGCACCGGAACCACGCCCTGGGCGGCGTAGATCTCGCGCCACAGGGTGAGGCCGCCGCCATTGTAGAGCCAGCCGAGATACTCCAGCGCCGGCGGGCCGAAGGGCACGCCGCCGAACAGCTGCACCGCGGGGAAGCGGCCGGCGACATAGAGCGGCGAGGTGTAGCCGGCATCCAGCGTGCCCGACTGCACAGCATCGAAGATCTGCAGTGCCGGCACCAGCTTGCCGGCCGAATAGAGCTTGAACTCGAGATCGCCGCCGGAGATCGCCTTGATGGTGTCGGTGAAATGCTGGGCGTCGCGGCCAGAGGCCGGCATGGTCAGCGGCCAGGCGCTCTGCAGATCGAGCTTCACCGACTTGGCAGCAGCCGGCGCAAGCGCCGGCAGCGCCAGAGCGGCGCCGAGAAGGGCGGTCTTGAGGAGGGACTTCAGCATGACAGCTCTCGATGCATCGGGAGGGGGAACCGGAGGTACCACCCATCACTCCCACCCCGAGACGGGGGTGGATGGCGGGTGATTCTCATGTCGCGGCGAGGGGCGGGGAGACCCCGGGCAGCACGCTGCCCGGAAAGGAGCCATGCCCGTCGAGTGAGCTAATAGGTGAAAAGTACCGTAATTCTCCGGACCGTCAAGACGGAACTGCGACCTGCTCAAATTTGAACCTCTGAGGCAACCGGATGCCTTTGAGGCAGGCGGAATCCGCGGCAGACCGCGCGGACGGGGCCTCTCGGGGGATGCGATAGGTCTTTGAACCGGCGATGCGAATCAGGCTATGGACTGGGTCGTCTCCGGACGGCCGTCGTGCCCGGTGCCCGGCCGGGCCCGCATCGGACAGGCGGACCGGATCCCGGCGTTCTCTCCTCCGGTTATTCCCGGTTGCATCCGGCCTTTTCCGGATGGACAACGGGCGGTCTCCGCCCGTCTCATGGCGTTGCAGGCCGCGCTCGGCCGCCGCCCGGCGCGCCCCGCCTTCCCCGTCCGGCGCGTCCGCACAGATCATCCGGCCCCGCCGAGAGCCGACCAGAGGTAGTTCTGCCATGCCCCCGAGGTCTGCGCCGGGCCGTTCCCGCCCGCTTCCGTCCATTCCCACCTTCCGCAAGGAGGACTGGCCGTTCCACTGGGTGACGCGCACCAGCGGGCGTTATTATCAGGTGATCGAGCGGGTGGTGAAGCCGCTGGGTCTGGATGTGCCGGAGTGGCGGGCGCTCAACTGCCTTGATGAGGAAATTGGTGTTTCCGTCAGCGAGATTGCCGATGCCTGCATCATCAAGCTCAACACCACAACGAAGATCATCCAGCGCATGCTGGCCGAAGAGCTGGTGGTGTGTTCGCCGCGGGCAACCGACGCCCGGGTGACGGAGGTGCGGCTGACGGAAAAGGGCCGTGCGCTCGCCCGCGCCGCCCGCGCCCGCACCGATGCGCTGTTCGCCCACGCCTTCGACGGCATCGACCGTGGCGAGGTCGCCATCATGAACCGGGTGCTGGAGCGCCTGTTCGAGCGTCTCGATAGCTACTGACGGTCCGGGGTGCCGGATCCTGCGCCGGATTCGGCCGGCCCGTTGCCGGACCGGCAGTGCAGATGGTCAGCCGGGGCTCCTGAAAAAAGAGCGTTCAGATATCCAGCACCAGCTTCTTCGATTTGGCGCGCGAGCAGCACAGCGCGATGAGCTCGCCGGATTCCTTCTCGTCATCGGTCAGGAAGGCGTCGCGGTGGTCGGGCTCGCCTTCGAGCACGTCGCAGATACAGGTGCCGCAGACGCCTTCCTCGCAGGACAGTGCCACGGGAATGCCGGCCTCCGCCAGCGCCGCGGCGATCGACGCGCCTTCCGGCACCGTCACCGTCTTGCCCGACCGCTTCGCCTCGACCTCGAAGGCCGCGCCGGACACGTCGACCTCGGCGCCGAAGGATTCCTTGTGCAGGCAGGCGTCGGTGTAGCCGATGGCCTTCGCGCCCGAGAGCACGGCCTCCATGAACACATCGGGGCCGCAGACATAGAGATGGGTGCCGGCGGTGGGCTTCGGCAGGTCGCGGGCCGGCTCGAAGCGGCCGCTGCCGGGCACGCGGCTATAGTGGAACACCACCCGGTCGGCATAAGGCGCCGACGCAATTTCGGCAGCAAAGGCCGTGTCATCCGGGGTGCGGGTGCAATAATGCAGGGTGAATTTCCGTCCGGCGGCATGCAGCGCCCGGGCCATGGCCAGCATCGGGGTTACGCCGATGCCGCCGCCGACGAGGATGGTCTCGTCGGCCGACATGTCCAGCGGGAACAGGTTGCGCGGCAGGGAGACCTTGAACGACTTGCCGGCTTTCGCAACCTTGTGCAGGGCCTTGGAGCCGCCGCGGGACTCCGGGTCCTTGAGGATGCCGAGCCGGTAGCGGCCATGATCGGCCGGATCACCGAAGAGGGAATAGGCGCGCACGAACTCCCGGCCGGTGGACGGCTCGGTAACGTGGATCTCCACATGGGCGCCGGCCTCGAAAGCGGGCAGGGGGGAGCCATCGGCCGCGGCGAGATCCAGGAGCATGATCTGGCCGCGATCATCGACGCGTGCGGCGACCACGAGGTCGAGAAGCGGGGACGGGGTCATGGTCACAGGCGAAATTCCGGTCTTCGGTCTGGGGAAATGATCCGGCGCGGGCCTTGCGACCCGCGCCGGAGATAGAATCACATCAGATAGCTGAGGCTGGCCAGCGCGTCACCGGCGTTGAGCAGGCGGACGATCTTGGAGTCGAGCTTCAGGCCCTCGTCAGTGGCGACGATTTTGTAGGTGACATCGGCGGCATAGAGCCGGTGGGTCTCGAACTTGTACTCCACCAGATGCTGGGCCGCCCGCACGGTGATGGCGCCCGGCGCCGTCTCCTCGGTGCGGAAGCGGCCGAGCACGCGCACGGTTTTGGCCGCCGGCGCCGACGAGATGGCGTGGCCACCGACGAAGCGGTCGACGCGCAGCTGGCGCATGTGGGCATCGTCATAGGCGTAGTTGAGCACGGCGGCGAAGTCTTCGGCGTCGTTGTCCACCGGGATCACATAGATGCCGGCCTCGGTCCACAGCTCCAGCCAGGCGGCATAGTCGCGGCGGTCGAGCAGATCGGCTTCGAGATTGATGAATTCGACGGCGTCAGCAAGCGAAAGGGTCATGTCGGTCACGGGCGTGAGCATTCCGGATACCTGAAAGAAAAGGGGAAGGGGAGCCGCGGACCACGGCGTCTCGGGGACGCGCCGTGGTCCGCAGCGGATAAGATGACGGGCTCAGCCCTCCATCATTTCCTTCCACTTGCCATAGGCGGCGCGCATGCCGGTCTCGGCGGACACGTCACCCACCGGCAGGCCGTTCTTGCTCTCGGTCTCGATGCCATAGCCGCGGTTGACCATGATGGAGACGTCCTGGGCGCCCTGCACGCCCCGCTGCACCCGGGTCCAGGCTTCCGCGTCATCGGGGCTGCCGAAGCCCATCGGGCCCTGGAAGTGCTCGTGCAGACGGATGCGGGCGCGGTTGGCCGCCTCCGGGCCGCCGTCCATGCCGATGCAGATGTGGCGGATTTCCGTCTCCTGCACCGCAATCGGACGCAGGATGCGGAAGAAGGCCATGGAGCAGGCCGCATTCGGGAACAGGTTGACGTTGAACCCGGTGCCGCCGACCGCGCGCACCAGACGGCGGACTTCCTGCACCGTGTGGGTCTTGGCCAGCTCGCGCGCCAGCGGCTCGAAGCGGTCCGGGATCGGCGCATCGAGATTGGCGTCGAGATCGATCAGGTCCGGGATCATGACCATGGCCGAGTGGCCATTGCCGAGATTCTCGACGAAGCCCTGACCGCCGAGGAAGGTGAACTGCTCTTCGGCCTGATCATCGAGGCTGTCGATGAAGGAACGGTGCACGATCGGGAAGTGATAGGCGTCAGTGGTGTTCTCGAGCTGGATCTTCCAGTTGCCGGGGAAGCGGAAGCGGTGCTCGCCCATGGTCTTCACCGGATAGCCGCCGCCCTGCTTCATGAACAGGTCGATCCACGGCTTGGCGCCGGCGAGGAAGTCGGAGAGAGATTCCACTTCCTCGTTGAAGGAGGCGAAGATCAGCCCCTGATATTCTTCCGTGCGCAGGCGCTTCAGGCCGTAGTCCTTCTTGTCGAAGTCCGGCGCATAGCCACCCGGGAAGGGCACGCCGCGCAGGGAGCCGTCCTGGGCGAAGGACCAGCCGTGATAGGGGCAGACGAAGGACGCGGCCGAGCCCTTGCGGCTCTCGCACACCGTCGCGCCGCGATGGCGGCAGCGGTTGACGAGCACGTTGACCTGACCCTTGCGGTCGCGCACCACGATGACCGGCTCCAGGCCGACATGGGAGGTAACATAGTCGCCGGGCTTCGGCAGCTCCGAGGCGTGGGCCACCCACACCCAGGTGCGGTGGAAGATCTTCTTCATCTCCACATCGAACAGCGTCGGGTCGGTATACATCGGCGTATCGATGCGGTCGGCCTGCACCCACTCGGAATAGGGGCGCGCATTGGGGACAGCGGTCACGGTCATTCTCGATCCTCGACTGACGGAGCCGACACCCGGGGGGCGGGGCTGGAGCGGGAGGGCCGCTTCGGGCGGGGAAGCGGGCCGGGGGGGAATGGGCCGGGCGGCGGGCCGTCCGGCCGGGAAATCAAGGCTGGAAACCCGCCGGCAGCGCCGCGGCAATCCAGCTGGCGATGGCGATCAGGCGGGCTTCATCGCCCTTGCGGCCAACGATCTGCAGACCGGCCGGCAGGCCGTCGGCGGTCAACAGCGGCAGGGTCAGGGCGGGGTGGCCGGTGAGGTTGAAGGCGCGCACCGTGCGGGTGATGCCGACGGCAGCCCGGGCCTCGCCGGCCTCCGACAGCTTCGGCGGCACGTCCGGCATGGTCGGCAGCACCAGGGCGTCGAGGCCCTCAAGCGCCGCATCGACCTCCGCTGTCACCTGCCGGCGGATGGCTTCCGCGGCGGCAACGGCCTCCGGCGTGGCGGCCTTCGAACCGGCGAGCAGGCGGGCGCGGATGTCGGCGCCCATGCCCGGATGGGCGGTGAGGGCGCCGATGGCGGCCCAGTTCTCGGAATTGATGATAGCGAGGCCGGCCTCGAAGGCGGCATCGAGACCGGCAACGCTCGCCGGCTGCACCTCGGGCTTGGCGGCGCCAAGCGCCCGGTCGATGGCGTCCGACACCACCGGCGCCACGCCTTCGACAGTCAGACGGCCGAGGCGGGGCGTGTGGTCCAGGGGCTCGGCCTTGAAGGTCGGGTCGAGAATCGCCATCGCCGTCGCCAGCATGTCCGGCGTCGCGGCAAACGGGCCGACACAGTCCAGCGACGACACCGGGGGCATCACGCCCTCCCGGGAAATCCGGCCCCAGGTCGGCTTCAGGCCATAGACGCCGCAGCAGCAGGCCGGGGTGCGGATGGAGCCGCCGGTATCCGTGCCAAGGGCGAAATCCGCCAGACCCGCGGCGACAGCCGCCGCCGACCCGGAGGAGGAGCCACCGGGCACGCGATCGGGAAAGCGCGAGTTCAGCGGCGTGCCAGTGACCGGGTTGACGCCGGTGACGCCGAAGGCCAGCTCGTGCAGGTTCGCCTTGCCGATGATACGGCAGCCGGCGGCCAGCACCGCGTCGATGACGGCGGCATTAGCGTCCGCCGGCGGCGCATCGGCCAGCGCCGCCGTGCCGGCCCGGGTCGGCAGGCCGGCAATGTCGATGGTGTCCTTCACGGCGACCCGGAGGCCGTCGCCGCCGATTGCAAGCGGCATGACCAGGATGGCATCGGCAGATGCAGTCGTCATCGGGATGTCCGGTCTCGATCGGGGAAAGCGGAAACCGGTGCCGGGCCCCCAAGGGCCTCCTCGCTGGGCTCCCGTCCGGGAGCCGACAGCACCGATTGCGTGAATATTACTGTAATTTCGGACGGACCAAGCGTCAAGGCCAGACTGGAACCAGATGAGGAAAAAGCTGGCTTTTCGGGCTGTTGCCGAAGATGCGACCAGGCTGCGCAGGGATTTTGCGTAAAGGCTGGGCAGCCTGTTCGCCAAGGTGGTCTGCGGGCCGGTATGCGGCGCGGGGCCCGCTTGGGGGCGGACCCCGATCCGGGTCAGGCGCGGGCGCGGCTGGAATCGGTCAGGTGGTGGTAGTTGCGGTCGAAATAGACGAGGCCGGCGCCGGAGGTGGCGGTGCGGATGGCGACCACCGGGCAGAAGAACACCGCATGGGTGCCCACCACCTGGGTGGCTTCGATCAGGCAGTCGAAGTTGACGAGGGCATGATCGAGGGCGGGGCTGCCGGTTTCCAGTGTCGACCAGCGGGCGCTGGCGAAGCGGGCGGCGTCATCCAGACTGCGGTCCGCAAAGACACCGGAGAGGGCCTGCTGCTCGGCGGAGAGCAGGTTGACCGTCAGCCGGCCATTTCCGGTGAAGAAGCCGTGGGTGTAGGAGGTGCGGTTCTGGCAGACGAGCAGGGTGGGAGGCGTATCAGTGACGCTGCACACCGCCGTTGCCGTGAAGCCGGCGCGTCCCGACGGGCCGTCGGTGGTGATGACGGCGACGGCGCCGCCGAGGCGGGCCATGGCATTGCGAAATTCGGTACGGTCGATCATCTCCGGATCCTCTTCTCGGGCCCAGCGCTCAGCGCATGAAGAGACCGCCATTGATGTCCCAGGCGGCGCCGGAGACGCAGTCGGCGTCGCGTGAGGCCAATTCTACCACGATCTTGGCGACGAACTTCGGATTTCCGAGGCGGCGCACCGGGATGGCGGCGACGACCTGATCGAGCTTTTCCTTCGGCACCATGGCGTGCACGGCCGGCAGATCCAGCGGGCCGGGGGCAACGGCGTTGACGGTGACGCCCTTCGGGCTCAGCTCGCGGGCGAACACCTTGGTCATGGTCAGGATGCCGCCCTTGGAGGAGGCGTAGTGCACGCCCGACGCGGTGCCGCCCATCTGGCCGGCGATCGACGCCATGTTGATGATGCGGCCATAGCCGGCTTCCGCCATCGCCGCGCCAAACACCTGGCAGCACAGGAAGGTGCCGCGCAGATTGACCGACAGCACCCGGTCGAACTCGTCGGCGGAGACCTGCATCAGCGGCGTCGTCGGCGTCAGCGCCGCATTGTGGACGGACACCTGCACCCCGCCCCAGCGTTCGGTGACGGTGGCCAGCACCGATTCGATGGAGGCCTTGGAGGAAATATCGACCGGCAGCGCGATCGCGGTCTCGCCCGAGGCATCCAGGGACCGGGTCACGGCTTCGACGCCGGCAAGGTTGATGTCGCACACGGCGACCCGGTAGCCGGCGGCATGCAGCGCCTCGGCGATCGCCTGACCCAGACCCTGGGCCGCACCGGTCACGACGGCAACATCGCTCATCGAACATCTCCTTCAAGGGGCCGGCCGGCCGGAGGGGGGGCGGCTGCGGCCGGAACGTCTTTTCGTCAGGGGGCAAGGGCTCCGGCGACCGGGACGGCCGCCGGAGAAAAGGATCAATCCGGAATCACCAGCTCGCGGCCGACGCGGGCCTCGACGCGGCAGTACTTCCACAGCTTGTAGGTGCCATCGC
Source organism: Segnochrobactraceae bacterium EtOH-i3 (assembly GCA_050689115.1). GTDB lineage: Bacteria > Pseudomonadota > Alphaproteobacteria > Rhizobiales > Segnochrobactraceae > JBBSSF01. The sequence continues at coordinate 136,836 of JBOGCN010000005.1, forward strand.
CGATCGGGGTGACGCGCACGAGATTGCAGGCGGCGACCACGGTTTCGTAGTCCGGCACGTCGGCGAGCAGATAGGTCGTCCACGGGAACGCAACCGACGGGCCAACCATGATCTGGTCGTCGTCCATGTTGCCGAGCACCTTGACGCCCGGCAGCTTGCCGATACCGCTCATCATGGAGGCGAAACCGCCCCACACATCGCGCATTTCGGCCGAGGTGGCGTCGAAGAAGTTCTGGCTGATGGCAAAGCAGAACAGGACGCGCAGGGGCTTCTTTTCGCTCATGGTCCGATGTCTCCGGTGTCGTTCGGAAGGGAAGGCGACGGAAGGTCAGAGATAGCCGGGCAGCGGATCCTTGCCGAACAGGATCGCGCCGGCATTCTGATAGGTGATCTCGCCGACGAAGGCGTGCTGGGTGACCATCTGGGCATCCCGCACCTGGGCGGCGATCGGCGAGGATTCATAGACACCGGTCATCCCGGTGAGCATCTGGATGCGGCGAGCGACATCGGCACCGACGCGCGCGGCATGGGTGGCCGAGAGGCGCAGCAGGCTGATCTCTTCGGCTGTCGGTTGACCGTCGGCCAGAAGCACCGACCACACCGTGTCGATGGCCTCGTAGAAGAACGCCCGGGCGCCGCGCAGGTCCGCCTCGCACTTGGCGATTTCCAGCTGGACATAGACGCGGTCGCCGATGTTCGGCGCCCCCGTGGCCGAGGTGCGGCCGGTCGCCATGTGCACCAGCTCGTCGATGGCGCCGCGGGCCAGACCAAGCGCCACCACGGCCAGAACCTGCGTGGCAAAGGACAGCGCCGGATAGCGATAGAGCGGGGTCTCAAGGGAGGAGCCGCCGCCGCGCACGAAGGTCCATTCCTCCGGCACAACCACGCCGTCCACCACCAGATCATGGGAGCCGGTGCCCTGCAGGCCCGAGACGTCCCAGTTCGGCACGATCTGGGCCTTGGCGCGTGGCATCACGGCCATGCGCGGCAGCTCCTTGCCGAGGCCGCCCTGGGGCATGATGCCGACGCCGATGACATCGGCGCCCATGCAGCCCGACGACCAGCTCCAGCGGCCGGTGACCTTCAGGCCGCCCTCCACCCGCGGCGCCGGCTGGGGCGGGAAGATGCCGCCGGCAAAGATCGGGTCCGGGCCGTCGGCATAGAGCTTTTCCAGCGTCTCGACCGGCAGAGAGGATAGATAAACCGCCCCGATTCCGAAGCTCGCCACCCAGCCGGCCGAGCCGTCGGCGGTGGAAATGGTCTCGATCAGCTTGCAGAAGCTCGCCGGATCCATCTCCGTGCCGCCGAACCGCTTGGCAACGAGGGCACGATAGACGCCGAGAGACCGGAAGCGCTCGATGATGTCCTGGGAGATATAGCCCTGCTGCTCGAATTCCTTGCGGCGGGCGCGGATATCGGCGAGCAGGGGGGCGAGCGCCTCGGCGCTGGCGATCTCGTCCTTCAGCATCGGCTTGGTCATGAACGGCGGCTCCTTGGGGGCAGCTCCCGTCCGGATCGCTGGACCGGGCGGAGCGCGGACGAATGAAGGCAACGGATCCCGGCCGGGTCCCCGCGTCGCCGGGATCCGGCAGCGTCGGGAAGGCGTCCGGGCGCGACACCACCTGTCCCCGGAACAGCGGGTGTTCCGGAGGCGGGAAGGTCGCATGGGGACACCAGCGCCGGATGAGCCGGAGCGGGGTATCGGAAATGGACTTGAATTCAGACGGGGTCGCCGGAGCGGCACAAGCAGGACAGGCAGCGCCCGCCTGCTCCGGCCGGAGCGACCAAGGGGAGCATTCCGCAATTTAGTTGATTAGTCAAATGATCCTGAAAGCGACTGCCGGGTCCCTTGCGCGAATTTTCAGCATGATGCAAGCTCCCTCAGCCCCGCAAAGAGGGCACCACCGGGTGGGCTGCGGAGAACTACGGATGCCGCGCTCTCCTTGAGATGGATCAATGAAAACAAGGATCTCGGGGGAATGTCAGGCTCTTGGTGCCTTCTCATGGCGTCTGGTCCGGGGCGATTCACGGCCCGGCTGGCGTCGGCGCAATCGGCCTCAGCGGATGCGTCCTGCATGAATTGGCGGCAAATTCGCACCATAAAATGCGCACCCTTCAGCGGACTGAACCGTTGCCGGAGAGCGGGGATTGCGGTTTTAATTCCCTCCGACCGCAGCTGACGTTCGAGGGGCGGCCGATTCCAGTACCGAAATGTCCCATTTCTGCCCTGTCCGGCTAGTTCCGGTTCGGGTCGTGTGGTTTTGTGCGCGGCTTATGCCATTCTGACCTGTCTCTCGGTGAGAAGTCGCGCGGTTGTGGGGCCGGATACCGGCTCTGCCCGAATCATGTTGAGAGACAGCGACTGTTTTTTCTTCGGTTTCCCGGCCCCGGTGGGTGATTCTTCTCCGGGGCTGGCGGGTGGCGCTCGTGACAACGGGGGCCGGTGCCCGCAAGACGACCTCTGTACTTCCCCCGTTCCGGCGGGTCCCTTTCCGGTCCGGCCCCCGCCGGCCGTCGGCATCATGGAGATGAGCTTGTCTGCAAAACCCCTGTTCCTGTCGCTGGTGCTTGGCGCCCTCATGGTTACCGGTGCTTCCGCCCAGGTGAAGGTGGGCGTCGTCACGTCCTCCACCGGCCCGGTTGCCGCTGTCGGCATCCCGCAGAAGAATTCGGTCGCCCTCCTGCCCAAGGTCATCGGCGGCGAGACCGTCGAATATATCTCTCTCGATGACGCCTCGGACCCGACGGCAGCCGCCAATGCCTTCAAGAAGCTCATCAATGAAGAGAAGGTCGATGCCATCATCGGCCCGTCCGGCTCGCCGAGCGCCATGGGCGTGATCGGCTTTGCCGCCGAGTCCGGCACGCCGATGCTGGCCCCGGTCGGCACTGCCGCTGTCGTCCTGCCCATGGACGAGAAGAAGAAGTGGGTGTTCAAGACCACCCAGAATGACAATCTCGTCTCCGAGAAGGTGGTCGCCGACATGGTGAAGCGCGGTTACAAGACCGTCGGCCTCATCGCAACCGCCGATGCTTTCGGCGACAACTGGGAGAAGGTCTTCAAGGCCGATGCCGAGAAGGCGGGCCTGAAGGTCGTGGCCGCCGAGCGCTTCCAGCGTCAGGACACCTCGCTCACCGCCCAGGGTCTGAAGCTTTTGTCGGAGAACCCGGATGCCATTCTGGTTGCCGCGCCGGGCTCGTCGGCGGTGCTGCCAGCCACCACGATGGTCGATCTCGGCTATGCCGGCCAGCTCTATGAAACCCACGGCGCGGCCCTGCCGGCCTTCCTGGAGCTGGGTGGCAAGAAGGTCGAGGGCGTCCGCCTCGCCGCCTCCCTGATGCTGGTGCTCGACGAGGCGCCGGACACGGAGGTCGCCAAGCCGGTGGCCGTCAAATATGTCAATGACTACGAGAAGATGTACGGCACCAAGCCGGCCACCTTCGGCGCCAACGTCTATGATGCCGGGTTGCTGCTGGAAGTCGCCATTCCCGTGGCGCTGAAGACCGGCGCCAAGCCGGGCACCCCGGAATTCCGCGCCGCGCTGCGGGACGCGCTTGAGACCCTCAAGGAAGTCGCCGGCACCCAGGGCGTCTACAACATGACCCCGGCCGATCATTCCGGCTTCGACCAGCGCGGCATGATGCTGATCGAAGTGAAGGACGGCGCCTTCCATCTGGCGCAGTGATCCGTTCCATGCCGGCCGGGTCATCCGGCCGGCATCTGCCAACCGGAGAGGGGGCATGTGCCGCCTCTCCCGCTTGGATCCGTGGCGCTGTCCCCCTTGACCGGTGCTGCTCGCTTTACTGCCCGACATCTCTCCGGCTTGCTCCGGCACCGCCCTTCGCCCGCGGTGCATTCCGGAGACCGGGCGCGGTTTGCCCGCGTTCGGTGGCCGTTCGATCCGATCCCGTCCGGCCGCCCCCCGAGCCGGACCGCCTGCACCCCCGCTGAAGGCGCCCGACACCCGATGACTTCCCGTCCTTCCTCCCGACCCGGCCCGGCCCGGGGCCGGGGCAGCCGGCCGCCGGCCGGAAAGGCAGCCGCATGAGCACCCAGATCGCCCTTCTGCTCGGGCAGGACGGGATCATCAACGGCGCGATCTATGCGCTGTTGGCCCTCTCGATCCTGCTCGTCTTCTCCGTCACCCGGATCATGTTCATTCCGCAGGGCGAGTTCGTCTCGTTCTCGGCCCTCACCATGGCGGCCATGCAGACCGGCCGCCCGGTCTATGCCGGTTTTCTCGTCCTCGGCCTTGCGGCTGTGGGTCTTGTCATGGACCTCGCCGAGGACCGCAGCCGCGGCGGCTGGCGCGCCACGCGCTCCGGGCTCGGCTTTCTGGTCTATGCGCTGGCAATAACGGCCTTCACCTGGGCCGTGCCGATGAAGGGCGCCGGGCAGCTGGCCCAGATTGCCCTGACGTTGCTGCTCATTGTGCCCATGGGGCCGCTGTTCTATCGCGTCTTCTTCCAGCCGATTGCCGCCCAGTCACCGTTGGTGCTGCTGATCGTGGCGATTGCCGTTCATGTCGCCCTTGTCGGTGTGGGTCTGCTGATGTTCGGGGCCGAGGGCGGCCGCACCGAACCGTTCTCGTCCGCCATGTTCCGGCTGGGCCCGGCGATCATCCGCAGCCAGACCCTGTGGGTCATCGGCCTGTCCATCGTCGCCATCGTGGCGCTGGCGCTGTTCTTCGGCCGCACTCTCTATGGCAAGGCGCTGCGCGCTACCGCCATCGACCGCATGGGCGCCGAACTCATGGGCATCTCGCCGAATTTCGCCGGCAAGCTCACCCTGGGTCTGGCCGCTCTCATCGGCGCGCTCTCGGGCATCCTGATCGCACCGATCACCACCTTCTACTATGACACCGGCTTCATCATCGGCCTCAAGGGCTTCGTCGGTGCGGTGATGGGTGGTCTCGTCAGCTATCCGCTGGCCGCCATCGGCTCTCTCATCATCGGACAGGTGGAATCCTTCTCCACCTTCTGGGCCAGCACCTACAAGGAAGTGATCGTCTTCACGCTGATCCTGCCGGTGCTGCTGTATCTCTCGCTTTCGCACAAGACCAAGGAAGACAGCGAATGAGCGCCTCGCGCCGCCGGCGCTGGCCGGTTCTCCTTCTTGTTGTCGCCCTCGCTCTGGCGCCTCTCGTCCTGCCCACCCACCAGATCACGCTGGCCAACAATATCGGCATCTATGCCCTGGTGACCCTCGGCCTCGTGCTGCTGACAGGTGTCGGCGGCATGACCTCCTTCGGGCAGGCCGCCTTCCTCGGCATCGGCGCCTATGCCGCCGCCTTTCTCGCCGTCACCCCGGATCTGCCGTCGGTGCTCGGCTGGCTGCAGCAGTCGCCGCTGGGTGGTCTCGCTCTCGGTCTGGTGCTGACGCTGGCGGTGGCCGCCGTCCTCGGCGCGCTCACCCTCAGCCTGTCCGGCCATTATCTGCCGCTCGGCACCATCGCCTGGGGTCTGTCGATCTACTATCTGTTCGGCACCCAGGAGTGGCTGAACAAATATTCGGGCCTCACCGACATCCCGCCGCTGAAGCTGTTCGGGATCGATCTCGGCTCCACGGAAGCGCTCTATTATCTGATCTGGCTGGTGCTGGCGCTCGCCATCATCGCGGTCCTGAATCTTCTGGACAGCCGCCCCGGCCGCGCCATCCGGGCGCTGTCCGGCGGGCAGATGATGGCCCGCTCCATGGGCGTGGACGTGACCGGCGCCAAGATGGCGGCCTTCCTGATCGCCGCTGCCTTCGCCGGCATTGCCGGCTGGCTCTATGCCTACACCCAGCGCTTCGTGAACCCGACGCCGTTCAGCCTTCAGGCCGGCATCGAATATATGTTCATGGCGCTGATCGGCGGCGTGTCCTCGGTGTGGGGCGCTCTCATCGGGGCCGCCGCCGTCACCTTCTCCAAGGAGTGGCTGCAGGATGTGCTGCCCCATCTCCTTGGCCGCACGGGCAATTTCGAGGCGATCGTGTTCGGCCTGCTGGTCGTGCTGCTGATGCATCGCATGCCGGCCGGTCTTGCCGTCACCCTCGGCCGGCGTCTGGGTCTCGGCCGGTCCGTGCCGACCCCGCCGACGGGCACCGTCGAGCCGCTGCCGCGGCGCGAGCGGGCCGCCTCGGGCGAGACCATGCTGTCGGTGCGCAGCCTGTCGCGCCGCTTCGGTGGCCTCATCGCCAACCAGGACATCTCCTTCGACGTCAAGGCCGGCGAGATCCTGGCGGTGATCGGTCCAAATGGCGCCGGCAAGTCGACCCTCTTCAACCAGCTCTCGGCGGTGGATACGCCCACCAGCGGCGACATCTTCTTCCGCGGGCAGAAGATCAACGGCATCGGCCAGCGCGAAGTGGCGCGCCTCGGGCTCAATCGCACCTTCCAGCATGTGAAGATCCTGCCGACCATGTCGGCGCTGGAGAATGTCGCCATCGGCGCGCACCTGCGTGGCCACAAGAGCCTGATCTCCGCCATCCTCCGGCTCGACCGGGGCGAGGAGGCGCGCCTCCTGAAGGAGGCCGAGACCCAGCTCGTCCGCGTCGGTCTCGGCGATCATCTCGCCTCGGAAGCCGGCAGCCTGGCGCTGGGCCAGCAGCGCATTCTGGAAATCGCCCGGGCGCTGGCCTCGGATCCGCTGCTGCTGCTGCTCGACGAACCGGCCGCCGGTCTGCGCCACAAGGAAAAGGAAGCCCTTGGCGACCTCCTGCGTATCCTGAGGTCGGAAGGGATCGCCGTGCTGCTCGTCGAGCATGACATGGACTTCGTGATGGGGCTCGCCGACCGGGTGCTCGTCATCAACTTCGGCCAGACCATTGCCGAGGGCACGCCGGATCAGGTGCAGTCCAATCCGGCGGTGCTGGAAGCCTATCTCGGAGGGGTGGAGTGATGACCGCACCGCTGCTGGAAGTCCGCGACCTCCATGTCTTCTACGGCAAGATCGAGGCCGTCTCCGGGGTGGATCTCACCGTCGGTGCCGGCGAGATCGTCACGGTGATCGGCCCGAACGGCGCCGGCAAGACCACGCTGCTCTCGGCCATCATGGGCATCCTGCCCTCCACCGGAACCGTGGTCATCGATGGCCACGGCGCGCACGCCCCGGTGCTGCGCGACCGGGTGGGCGAGGGCCTGAGCCTCGTTCCCGAGCGCCGGGCGCTGTTCTCCACCATGTCGGTGGAGGACAATCTGGTGCTGGGCGCCTTCCGCTTCCGTCACCGGCCGCCCTCGGAGCGGCGGGCGCGCATGGAGGAGATGTTCGAGCTGTTCCCGCGCCTGAAGGAGCGCCGGGCCCAGCTCGCCGGCACGCTCTCCGGCGGCGAGCGGCAGATGCTGGCGCTCGCCCGGGCGCTCATGGGCAAGCCGCGGCTGCTGCTTCTTGACGAGCCGAGCCTCGGCCTCGCCCCGCTGATCGTGCGCGATGTGTTCCGCATCATCGTCGACCTGCGCGCGCGCGGTGTCTCGGTGCTGCTGGTCGAGCAGAACGCCCGCGCCGCCCTGCGGGTGGCCGACCGGGCCTATGTGCTGGAACTCGGCCGGGTCGCCATGTCCGGGCCGGCAGCCGAACTCGCCGATGATCCCCGGGTGATTGCCGCCTATCTGGGCGCTCAGGGCCGGCATCAGGACCGGCTGGCGCCATGACGACCGCGTGGATTTCTGCCGGCACCCGACCGATTTCGGTTGTGGTCGCCGGCGCCGGCGCCATCGGGCTGACACTTGCCGCCCGGCTGGGGCGCGCCGGCCACGCCGTCTCCGTGCTCGCCCGCGGCGCCACCCGTGCGGCCATCGCCGCAAATGGCGTGACGCTGGAGGATCTGGACGGTGTCCACACCGTGCCCGTTACCATCGCCGAGGCCGGGATCACCCCGGCGCCGGATCTGCTGATCCTGTCCGTGAAGGCCCAGGACCTGCCGACGATCGCCACAGCCGCCGCGCCCTTCATCGGGCCGGAAACCCGCATCCTGCCGCTGGTGAACGGCATCCCGTGGTGGCTGGCCGCCCGGGATCCGGATCACGCCGAGGCCCGGGCGCTGCTCGATCCCGAGGGCGTGCTGGCCCGGATCATCCCGGCGGCGCGCATTCTGGGCGCTGTCACCTTCATCACCGCCGAGCGCACCGCGCCGTCGGTGGCGCGCACGTTCAACCCGATGAAGCTGGTGATCGGCCCGGCCGTGGAGGGGGCGCCGATGGGGGATGCCGAGGCGCTGGCCCGGGTGCTGGACGGCGCCGGCCTGATTGCCGAGGCGACGCCGCGCATTGCCGATGTGGTGTGGCTGAAGGCGGTCAACAATCTCTCCACCAATCCGCTGTCGGTGGTGACGGGGGAGACGCTGGAAGGCATGTGCTCCGGCCCGCCGCTGAAGGCCATCGTCACCGGCATCGTCACAGAAGCCCGCGAAGTGGCCGCTGCCTGCGGGGCCGAGGGCATTCCGCCGGCGGAAGCGTTGGTCGCCGTTTCCGGGTCGCTTGGCGCTGTCCGCACCTCCATGCTGCAGGACCATGACGCCGGCCTGCCGCTCGAACTCGCCGCCATCGGCGACGCCGTGGTTGCCCTCGGCGCCGTGCATGGCCTGTCCATGCCGCGGACCCGCACGATCCTTGACCTCGCGCGGTTCCGGATGCGGGCAAAGCCCCGCGCCTCCGAACCCCGAAAGGAAATCGCATGACCTCCCATTCGCCGACCCGGGTCGTCCGTCCGGAAACTATTTCCAACGAGGAATGGTCGCTGCGCTGCGATCTCGCCGAGTGCTATCGCCTCGTCGATTATTTCGGCTGGACGGAGACCATCTTCAACCATATCTCTGCCCGCCTGCCGGACACCAACCATTATCTGGTGAACCCGTTCGGGCTGCTCTACACGGAAGTGACGCCGGAAAATCTGCTGAAGGTGGATGTGGACGGCAACAAGATCGAGCCGTCGCCCTATGATGCCAACCCGGCGGGCTTTGCCCTGCACGGCGCGGTGCATGGCGCCCGGCATGACATCTGCTGCGTGATCCACACCCACACCACCGAGGTGTCGGCGATCGTGCAGAAGAAGCGCGGCTTCAGCCACAATGATTTTTATGGCGCCCAGCTGTTCGGCCGGGTCGGCTATCATGATTTCGAGGGCATCACGCTGTTTGCCGACGAAAAGGAGCGCATGCTGGCGAGCCTTGGCGACAAGCACGTGCTGGTGCTGCGCAATCACGGCATTGCCGTCGGCGAGTCCTCCATCGCCAAGGCCTTCTTCCTGCTGTGGACCGTGCAGCGCGCCGCCGAAATCCAGCAGGCGGCCGAGAGCATGGGCGGCGAGGACACCGAGCTGTCCGACGAGGTGCGGGCGAAGTGCTCCTATCTCGCCGCCAAGCTGATCCGCGAGAGCAGCTTTGCCGACAAGTTCTTCGCCGGCATGGTGCGCAAGATGCACGCCGAGCGCGGCCCCAGCTGGTGAGCCTGTCGGGGGCGTGATACCAAAGAATCCTTGCAAAGGATTCTTTGGTATTCCGATGCGGATTTCTCATGCCATTGGGGCATATGAGAAATCCGCTGCGCCTTCAGACGCGCGGTGCGGTCAGCACTTGCGTGGCTGGTATGATATTCCAAGCCGGTTGCAGCCGACCGGCCCGGCAATCTGCTAAGAGAGACCACTCGCCTGTTCCGTGTGGCCCCGGGGGGAGGACGGGAGCAGGCGACCAGAGACAAGACAGGCTCCGGACGCCCATGTTCATCGCCAAGCAGCTCCGCCGCTATATCCCGTCGAGCGAGGAATTTTTCTATGCGGATTTCCCGTTCTACTGGATTGCGCGCGTGCAGGGGCTCTATCAGCAGAAGATGGAAAAGGCGCTGAAGCGCATCGGCACGGATATTCCGACCTGGCGGGTGCTGTTCATCCTGAAGGTGCACGGGAAATCCAACATGTCGGAAATTTCCACCCACGCGGTGGCGAAACTTCCGACCGTTACCCGCATCATCCAGCGCATGAAGGCCGAGGGGCTGGTGGAAACCAACACCCACGCCGACGACGGCCGGGTGACCGAGGTGACGCTGACGGAGGCCGGCTCCGCCCTCATCCACCAGATCGAGAAGGAGACGGAGACTTTGTTTGCCCGCTCCTTCGCCGGCTTCACCCCGGCGCAGATTTCCCGCCTGAACGCCACGCTGGCCCAGCTCCACGACAACCTCGCGGCCGACTGATACCAAAGATCCTTGCAAAGGACTCTTCGGTATTCCGGTGCGGATTTCTCATGCCACTGGGGCATATGGGAAATCCGCTGATCTTCAGGCGCATGGTGCGGTCAGCACTTGCGTGCCTGGTATGATCTTCAGGCGTGCGGGTTGCCCTTTCCGGATTCCATGATGACCGCGCTTGCCACCCTTGCCGACATGCAGCAGGCCGCCCGTCGGCGGCTGCCGAAGATGATCTTCGATTATGTAGCCGGCGGCGCCGGGGACGAGACGACGCTGGCCGCCAACCGCGCCGATTTCGCCCGTTACCGGCTGGAGCAGCGGGTGCTGGTCGACTGTTCCGCCCAGGATCTCTCGGCCACGGTCCTCGGGCGACCGCTGCCGCAGCCCTTCATGGCGGCGCCCGTCGGCTTTCTCGGCCTGTGCGCCCCGCGTGGCGAACGGCAGCTGGCGGCAGCGGCCCGGGCAGCGGGCATGCCGGTGTGCCTGTCGTCCTTCTCCATGGCCTCCATCGCCGAGCTGCGCGCGCACTCCGACGGGCCGCTGGATTTTCAGCTCTATGTGCTGACCGACCGGGAGGTGACGGCGGCCCTGGTCGATGCCGCCAGTGCGGCCGGCTGCGGCGCGCTCTATGTCACCGTGGATACGGCCATCACCAATGTCCGCGACCGCGACGTGCGCAACGGTTTCCGCGGCGTCAGCCGGATGACGCCGGGCATGCTCGCCCGCTTCGCCCTGAAACCCGGCTGGTCGCTGCCGATGCTGGCCGCCGGCATGCCCTCCATCCGGGCGCTTGATCCCTATCCGCAGTTCGGCCGCGGGGCGCTGGCCCAGGCGGCAGGTCTCGGCCAGCGCATCGACCGCACCCTGTCGGTTGCCGATCTCGTCTGGCTGCGCAAGCGCTGGCCGGGCCGGCTGGTGGTGAAGGGCATTCTCTCCGCCGCAGATGCGGTGAGGGCGCGGGAGGCCGGGGCGGATGCGGTGGTCGTCTCCAATCATGGCGGCCGCCAGCTCGATCCGGCGGCGTCCACCATTTCCATCCTGCCCGAGGTGGTGGCAGCCGTCGGGCCGGCGTTCGAGGTGCTGGTGGATGGCGGCTTCCGCCGCGGCTCCGACATCCTGATCGCCCTGGCGCTCGGCGCCTCCGGCGTGCTTCTCGGCCGGCCGATTGCCTATGGACTGGCCGCCGGTGGCACCGCCGGGGTCACCCGGGTGATCGAGATCCTGCGCACGGAAATGGCGGCGACGCTGGCCCTCATGGGCCTCGCATCGGTTGCCGAGCTGAGGGCGCGCGGGCCAGCGGTGCTCAGGCCGGCATGATGCCAAAGGTCCTTGGAAAGGATCCTTTGGCAGTCCGGTGCAGATTTCTCATGCCCTTGGGGCATATGAGAAATCTGCAGCTCTTCAGGCACATGGTGCGGTCAGCATCTCATGCGCCTGGTATGAGGGCTTCCCGCTCAAGGATGCGGCGGGCGCAGCGGTCCCAGTCGGGCTCGTGGCCGAAGCGGTCGGCGGCGGCATCGAAGAACAGGCGGACGCGGGCTGGCACATGGGGGCCGGGCGGGCGCACCGCATGCAGGGCAGCCTCCGGCAGGGCGCAGTCCGTCAGGATCGGCACCACCTGACCGGATTCAATGGCGTCGGAGGCCAGAAAGCGCGGGATCGGCGCGATGCCGAGGCCGGCAATCGCTGCCGTCAGCAGGGCATCGCCGCTGTCGGCCTGAAAGCGCGCCTTCGGCCGCACGCTCACGGTCCGCCGGCCGGTGCGCAGATGCCAGACATCCCGCTCGCTGCCGCCGGTGTAGATCAGGCCCTCGTGACCGGCGAGATCCTCCGGGGTGGCGGGCGTGCCGGCCGCCGCCAGATAAGCGGGGCTGGCCACCAGCACCGAATGGATGGGGGCGATGCGGCGGGCAATCAGGCTGGAATCCGTGAGCCGGCCCACCCGCAGCGCACAGTCGAAACGCTCGGCCACCAGATCCACGAAGCGGTCGGAATAGGCGGCCTCGATCTCCAGTCGCGGATGGGCGCGGGCGAGCTCGGCCAGCAGCGGCGCGCCATGGCGGATGCCGAAGGAGAGCGGCAGGGCCACCCGCAGCCGGCCGGCAATCTCGCCCTGCTGGCGGGCGACGGCATCCACGGCCTCGTCCAGATCGGCCAGAATCCGTTCGGCCCGAGCCTTGAAGTCCTCGCCGGCCTCGGTTGCAGAGAGACCGCGGGTGGTGCGGTGGATCAGCCGGGTGCCCAGCCCTTCCTCCAGCCGGCCGACCCGGCGGCTGATGACGGATTTCGACACCCCCAGCCGGTCGGCCGCCCGGGACAGGCCGCCGGCGTCCAGCACGGCCACGAAGGCGCGGATGTCCTCAAGATCGGGCATGGAGCCGATTCCCCGTTGCGGATCCCGCAACAATGTCGTGCGCGGAACGGAAATTCCAGTGGGCGAGGGCAACGCCTATGTTTGCTGCGACGCCGCGGAGAGGATCTGCGGCACAGCAATTATCCTCTGGTCAAGAGAGCGAGTTCTCCATGTCCACCGTTCTGGTCCTGAATTCCAGCGCTGCCGGCGCCGAGTCCGTTTCCCGCCTGCTGGTGGCTGATGCCGTCGCTGCCCTGAAGGCCAAGGATGCCGGCCTGACCGTGATCGAGCATGATCTGGCCGCCGATCCGGTGCCGCATCTCTCGCCGGAAGCCGTGGTGGGCGTGCGCACCGGCGACACCTCGACGCCGGAGCGCGCGGCTGCCGTGGCGCTGTCCGACAAGCTGGTCGCCGAGCTGAAGGCTGCCGATTATGTCGTCATCGGCTCGCCGATGTACAATTTCGGCATCACCAGCACCCTGAAGGCGTGGTTCGACTATGTGCTGCGCGCCGGCGTGACCTTCCGCTACACCGAGAAGGGCCCGGAGGGTCTGGTCGGCGCCAAGAAGGCGATCGTCGTTGCCAGCCGCGGCGGTCTCTACAGCGAAGGCCCGTTCAAGGCCGCCGACAGTCAGGAGCCGCACCTGCGCACCATGCTCGGCTTCATCGGCATCACCGACGTGACCTTCGTCTATGCCGAGCGTCTGGGCTTCGGCCCGGAAGTTCGCGAGAAGGCGATCGCCGACGCCCGCGGCGTCATCGGCAAGCTCGCGGCCTGATCGGGGTGGTCGCATCGGGCGGCTCCCTTCGGGGGGCCGCCCGGCCTCCCGGCGCCGGCGCGCTTGGGACTGCGCCGCGCCGGGGTGCGGCCCCGGACCTGCCGTCTGCGGGCAGGGGAGCTTCGGCTTTCCGTGACCGGGCGCCGGGCAACAGGGCTTCAGATGAGGGCGGACCGGCTGTGTCGGGGCCGCCCTTGTTTTTGGCGAGATGCGGGTATATACCCTCATCCCATGACGAAGGGCCCGACGAGTGACTGCTATTGCGTGATCCTGCGCGGGATCGCCCGGCGGATCACGGCACTTTATGACGAGGCGCTGGCGCCGGTGGGCATCGGCGTGGCTCAGTTCGCCCTGCTGCGCCGGGTGCATCGGGCCCAGCCGGTGTCGCTGACCGAGCTGGCGCGGCTGTCGGATCTGGACCGCTCGACTGTCGGGCGCAATGTCCGGGTGCTGGAGCGCGACGGCTTCGTGCAGCCGGTGCCGGCGAAGGACCAGCGCGAACAGGCGCTGGAGCTGACACCTGCCGGCCGCAAGGTGCTGGCCGATGGCGCGCCGTTCTGGGATGCCGCCCAGGCCCGGGTCGAAGCCCTGATCGGCCCCGAAGGCAGCGCCGCCCTGCGCGCGCTGCAACGGGAGCTGTGACGGCCGGAGGGGCGGAGCCCAGGTGGCCCGTGTTGAGGACTTGTTCGGCCGTCGCGGCCGGGGAGAAAAACCGGACGTCCGGGAGCGGTGGCGTTGGACCCGTCGTAGCCCGGCTGTGAGGCGACAGCTCTGCGGCCGAAGCACCGGGGCGCTTCCGGCGGCTTTGAATTCTCTCCGGGAAGTTGGGCGTCCGGGTGCCATTCCCCGGTTCTCGCCGTCCCGGGCCCCAATGCAAAGCCCACCCGGTTCCGGTCACCCGGCAGCCGGGGCGGGAATGATACCAAAGATCCTTGAAAAGGACTCTTTGGTATTCCGATGCGAATTTTTCATGTCCTTGGAGCATATGAGAAATTCGCTGCTCTTCAGACGCACGGTGCGGTCAGCACTTCGTGCGTCTGGTATGATTGTCTGCTGCTGCAACCGGATGCGGGTATATGCCCGTATTTTCCCCGGCCGGATCGGGAAAACCAAGGGGCCAGTCTGCCATGACCGACACACCTGCCGCGCCCTCCCGTCTGGTGGCGGCGCTTGCGGCGCGCAACATTCATTATGGCTGGGTGGTGGTGGCGGTCACCTTCCTCACCATGCTGGCCACTGCCGGCGCGCTCGGCTCGGCTGGCGTGATGATTGACCCGTTGCAGCGGGAGTTCGGCTGGTCGACGGCGGAGATTTCCTCGGCCTTCGCCATCCGCCTCGCCCTGTTCGGGCTGATGGGGCCGTTTGCGGCGGCGTTCATGAACCGGTTCGGCGTGCGCCCGGTGATCCTGACGGCGCTGGCCCTGCTGGTCGCGACCTTTGCCGCGTCGCTGGCCATGACGACGCTGTGGCAGTTCCGGCTGCTGTGGGGCGTGGCCGCGGGCATTGCCACGGGCATGACGGCGCTGGTGCTGGGCGCCACCGTCGCCACCCGCTGGTTCGTCGCCCGGCGCGGTCTGGTGGTCGGGCTGTTTGCCGCCAGCTCGGCTTCGGGCCAGCTCATCTTCCTGCCCATTCTGGCAGCGCTGGCAACGGCCTATGGCTGGCGCGCGGCAATCCTGCTGATGATCGGGCTGCTCGCCGCCGCCTTCGTGCTGGTGGCGCTGGCCATGCGCGATGACCCCGAGGATGTCGGTCTCGCCCCGTTCGGCGCCACGGCGCGGGTGGCCCGGGTGGCGAGCGGGCAGGGGCTGGCGGCGCTGCTGTGGACGCCGGTCGGCACCCTGCTTTCGGTCTCCCGCAGCAACACCTTCTGGGTGCTGGCGCTGACCTTCTTCGTCTGCGGCCTCTCCACCAACGGCCTGATCCAGACCCACTGGATTTCGCTCTGTGGCGATTTCGGCATGGTGCCGGTCACGGCCGCCGGCATTCTGGCGGTGATCGGCCTGTTCGATCTCGTCGGCACCGTCGCGTCGGGCTGGCTGTCGGATCGCTATGACAACCGCTGGCTGCTGTTCTGGTATTATGGCCTGCGCGGGCTGTCGCTGCTGTTCCTGCCGTCCAGCGATTTCAGCCTCGTCGCCCTCTCGGTGTTCGGTATCTTCTATGGCCTCGACTGGGTGGCAACGGTGCCGCCGACGGTGAAGCTGGCCGCGGACAGGTTTGGTGCGGCCCGGGCCGGGCTGGTGTTCGGCTGGGTGTTTGCCGCCCATCAGCTGGGCGCGGCGGTGGCGGCCTTCGGTGCCGGTGCGACGCGCACGGAATTCCAGACCTATCTGCCCGCCCTCTATGTGGCCGGCGCCTTCTGTCTGGTGGCGGCCGTTCTCTGCATCACCCTGTCGAAGCCGGGCGGCGCGACGGCGGCGCCGGCCCGGGCCTGAGGGGAGAGGTGGTCGGTTTCGACTGTCCGGGAGAAAGGCGGCGCGGGCGTCAGCCCGCGACCACCGGATTTTCCAGGAAGCCGATGCCGTCGATCTCGATGCGCACCACGGAGCCGGGCTTCAGCAGCCGCGGCGGATCGAAGCCGAGGCCGACGCCGGCCGGGGTGCCGGTGGCGATGATGTCGCCGGGCTGCAGGGTCAGGCCGGCCGACAGGGTGCGGATCAGGGTCGGGATGGGGAAGATCAGGTCGCGGGAGTGGCCATCCTGGCGCAGCTCGCCATCCACCCAGCAGCGGATGCGGAAGCCCTCGGCCGGGGCCTCGTCGGCGGTCAGGATCCACGGCCCCATGGGGCAGAAGGTGTCCAGCGACTTGCCGAGGAACCACTGGGTGTGGCGGGCCTGCAGGTCGCGGGCGGTCACGTCGTTGAGGATGGTGTAGCCCCAGACATGGGACATGGCCTCGGCCTCGGAGATGCCGCGGCCACCGGTGCCGAGGATCACCGCCAGCTCGGCCTCATAATCCACCTTCTCGCTGAGGCCGGTGGGATAGCGGATCGCCGCCCGGCCGGGGATGACGCATTCCGGCGCCTTGGTGAACACGATCGGCGCCTTGGGCGCCACATCGGCCGGCTTGCCCGAGGTGTCGCTGCCGCTTTTCGCAAATTCCCGGGCGTGATCGAGATAGTTCTTGCCGATGCACATCACGTTGCGGGCCGGCCGCGGGATCGGCGCCATCAGGGCGACGTCGGTCATCGTGATGGTGCGGCCACCGGCCGGCGGCAGGGTGGCGGGATCGGGATAGAGGGCGATCAGGTCGGCCACACTGATCGGGGTGTCGTGCCGGGTGAACAGCCGGGCGGTGCCGGCCTCCGGATCGACGCTGGCCGCGCACGGGATGCCGTCGACGAGAAGGGTTGCGATCTTCATGGGGGCGGTCACTCGGAGGAAGGCACGAAAGAGGAACCGCAGCCGACGATCCGGGGCGGGATCACCGGCCGCAGCAGGCTGACGGCAGCAGGGAAGCGCCGTCCCGTGGCAAAAGTCAGGCCGCGGTGCGCTTGCCGGGCAGCGACAGCGGAGCGGCGCCGGCCGGAAGCGTCAGGGTGTTCAGCTCGGGGCGGGCAGGGGCGGCCTTGGCCTCGGTCTCGTCCAGAGTGCGGCGCAGGCGGCGGGCCTCGGCGCGCTCGCGCCGGGCGGAGCGGCGATAGCGGCCCTGACGCAGCCACACGAACACCCCGCCGATGACGACGCCAGCGGCAAAGGTGGCAAACACCAGCCAGTAAAGCGGAATCTGCAACACAACCATCGGGTTCTGCGGCGAGAACGGATCCAGCGAGATCAGCACCGGTTCCCGGTTGGCAACCGCCAGCAGCACCAGCACCACGGCGATCGGGATCAGGATCAGCGCTTCCAGAAAGCGGAGCATGGGCGGCGGTCTCCTCGCGTTCGGGTGTCGTGCGCCATCCGGCGGCGGACCCGGGGGGCCTCGGCTCCCCAAGAGGATACCGCGCCGCCCGTCCTGTCAACGCGACCCCGTGCGCATCTCCCATGGATGCGCACGGAGGAGGGCGGTTGCCGTCAGCGATGCCGGGCGCGGGCCTCGATCAGCGCATCGAGCTTGGCCGACTGGCCGCGGATGTCGAATTCGGCCCGTGCCCGGGCGAGACCGGCCCGCGCCAGCGAATCGCGCCGGCCGGGCACATCGATGAGCTGGCTGATGGCGGTGGCGATCGCCGGGCCGGTGACGGCGGAGATATAGACGGCGGTGTCGCCGCTTACCTCGCGCAGCCCGCCGCGCCCGGACGAGATCACGGCGGCGCCCCCGGCATGGGCCTCCAGCGCCGTGCGGCCGAAGGGCTCTTCCCAGTCGGACGCGATGACGGCGATGGCCGCGTGCTCGTTGGCGTCCTTCACCACGGCGAAGGGCTGGTCGGTGACGACCGTGGCCCGCGCGCCCAGCGGCGCCAGCGCCGCGCGCACGGCAGCCAGATAGCCCGAGCCGTTGGGCGCCTCGCTGAGGATGAAGCGGGCGCGCCAGTCCGGCCGGGTGGCGAGCGCCGCCACGATGCCTTCGGCGGCCGGCAGGATGCCCTTGGCGGGTTCGGCCCGGCCGACCACCAGGATTTCGGGCACGCGCTTTTCGGCCGGATGCCACAGCGCCATGTCGAGACCGTTGTGGATGACGCCGGCCGGCAGATGGCCGAGATCCGGCCAGATCTTGCGGAAGGCGTCCTCGGCGGCCCTGCTGACGAACACGACCCCGGCCAGCCGCGCCAGACGGCGGCGATGGGCGAGACGGCGCAGCCAGTTGGCCGGCGGCTTGCCATAATTGTGGGTGTGCACGATCACCGGCACCTTGACCCCGAACAGGCGGATCAGGTCGGCGGTGGGGAAATGCTGCTCGACGACGACCACATCCGGATCGAACAGCTTGGCCTCCGCTGCGATGCGCCGGGCAATGCCGATCTTGGAGGCGCCGGGAGGGAAGAGGCGCAGGGGCACGTCGTCATAGGGCTTCTCGACATGCTCGGCCAGAACCAGCGTGTCCGCCTTGTTGCGGCTGTGGAGCACGAAATCCCGGGTGCACAGGTCAATCGAGGTGGCATTGACCGGCGAGAAACGGAAGCGGCGCGGCAGGCAGACGAGAACGCGGGTCACGAACGGAGATCCCAGGCAAAGGGAGGGGAGGCGGGCGCGGCCACCTTAGCCACACGCGGACCGGGCGTCCAACCGGGGAGAAGTACGAAAGGCGGCAGCCGGCTGGTCTTATAAGCAGCGGGCGGGCATGCTAGACCCCATGCCGGCCGGCCCGCTCCGGGGGCCGGCCGGGTGGCCCCTGCCGCCCGGGTTCCGTCAAAGAGGTCCTCCGCCCCGATGCCTGCTGACCGGCCGTTGCTGTCCGTCTACCTCATCACCCTCAACGAGGCCGAACGGCTGGGCGAAACCCTCGCCTCGGTGAAGGATCTGGCCGACGAGATCGTGGTGGTGGATTCGGGCTCCACCGATGACACCGTGGCCATCGCCGAATCCTTCGGCGCCCGGGTGATCCATAATGACTGGCCGGGCTATGGCCCGCAGAAGCACTTTGCCGAGCAGCAGTGCCGCGGCCCGTGGCTGCTCAATCTGGATGCCGACGAGGTGCTGTCGCCGGAGCTGCAGGCCGAGATCCGCGCGCTGTTCGCCAAGGGCGAACCACCGGCCGCCGTCTATGGCATCCCCTATGTCGAAATGACCGTGTGGCAGACGAAGCCCCATCGTTTCGGCTGGGGCCCCATGGAGCTGCGCCTCTACCGGGCCGATGCCGGCGCCTTCGATACCAGCCTCGTGCATGACAGCCTGGTGCCGAAAAAAGGGGTGACCATCGCCCGCCTCAAGGGCCGCATCTATCACAAGTCCATCATCTCCTTTGGCCAGGTCATGGCCAAGTTCAACCGCTACTCCGACCATCAGGTGGCCGATCTGGAGCAGCGCGGGCGCGAATTATCCAACTGGCGGCTGATTGCCGACCCGATTGCGATCTTCTTCAAGGTCTGGATTTTCCGGCGCTATTTCCTGTTGGGCTGGTATGGTCTGGCCTTCTCGATGCTGGTGGCGACGGGCCGCATGCTGCGCCCGGCCAAGGTGATCGAGCGCCGGGCGATCCGCGCCGAGAAGGGCACCTCCGGCCGCTGACGGCCGCGGGACTGCCCGGCCGATCGCACTCCGTTCCTGTCTCGCCTTCCCGGGAGAAGCCGCCATGCCCCGTCGCGTCGCCCTCATCACCGGCGCTGCCCGCCGCATCGGCCGGGCCATTGCCCTGGATCTCGCGCGCCATGGCTATGACGTGGCCATCCACTGCAACCGGTCCCGGGCGGAGGCCGAGGCGCTGGCGGAGGAGATCCGCGCCGGCGGCAGCCGTGCCGTGGTGGTGGAAGCCGATCTGTCGGATCTGGCCGCCGTCGCCCGCATCGTGCCCGAGGCGTCCGCGGCGCTGGGTGCGCCGACGCTTCTCGTCAACAACGCCTCGGTCTTTCTCGATGATAGCCCGCAGACCCTGACGCCGGAGCAGTGGTCGCACCAGATGACGGTCAATCTGGCGGCGCCGGTGTTTCTCGCCCGGGATTTTGCCGCGGGTGCCGAGGCAGCCGACAATCCGCTCGTCGTCAATCTGCTGGACCAGCGGGTGCTCCGGCCGACGCCGTTGAATTTCTCCTACACCCTCACCAAATCCGCCCTCTGGACCGCGACGCGAACGTTGGCCCAGGCGCTGGCTCCCAAGGTGCGGGTGGTGGGCATCGGCCCCGGGCCGGCGCTGGCCAATCCGTTCATGGCGCCCGGCGAGCTGGAGGCCGAGATTGCCGCCATTCCGCTGCAGCGCGGGCCGGATCTGGCGGAATTTGGCCGGGCCGTGCGCTTTCTGGTCGAGGCCCGCTCGGTCACCGGCCAGATGCTGGCGCTGGATGGCGGCCAGCATCTGGGCTGGCAGACGCCGGATATTGTGGGGACACCCGGATCATGAGCCGTGCCGGATCGGGCGCACTGGGCGATGGCGGCACCCGTTTTGACGAGACCGACGAGGACGACGCCCCCGAGGCCGCAGGCGCGCTGGCGCCCGAGCGTGTCGCTCCCGGCGATGACGGCTTCCTGCGCTTCGAGGAGGAGAGCGACGGCGCCGACCCCGCCCTGACGGGGGCGGCGCGCATTGCCGATTTCGTCAAGCGTCTGCCGGATGCGCCCGGTGTCTACCGGATGCTGGATGGTGCCGGCGATGTGCTCTATGTCGGCAAGGCGCGCAATCTGAAGAAGCGCGTCGTCAATTATACCCGTCCGGAAGCGCTCTCTATCCGCATCGCCCGCATGATCCATGCGACGGTGACGATGGAATTCATCGTCACCCGCACCGAGACCGAGGCGCTTCTGCTGGAAGCCAACCTCATCAAGCGGCTGCGCCCCCGTTTCAATGTGCTGCTCCGGGACGACAAGTCCTTTCCCTATATCCTGATTGCCCGGGATCATCCGGCGCCGGTGCTTTTGAAGCACCGCGGCGCGCGCACCCGCAAGGGCGATTATTTCGGCCCCTTCGCCTCGGCCGGCGCCGTCGGCCGCACCCTCAACGCGCTGCAGAAGGCCTTCCTCATCCGCTCCTGCTCGGACTCCGTCTATGAGAGCCGGACGCGGCCGTGCCTGCTGTTCCAGATCAAGCGCTGTGCCGCGCCGTGCACCGGCGAGATCGACCTGAAAGAGTATGCCAAGCTGGTGGGGGAGGCCGAAACCTTCCTGCGCGGTGAGGGCGCCCGGGTGCGCGGCGAAATCGCCGGCGCCATGGAGGCGGCCGCCGAGCGGCTGGATTTCGAGCAGGCCGCCGTCTACCGCGACCGTCTGGCGGCACTCGCCCATGTCACCTCCCAGCAGGGCATCAACCCGCAGGGGGTGGAGGAGGCGGATGTGTTTGCCGCCGTGCAGGAGGCCGGGCAGACCTGCGTGCAGGTGTTCTTCTTCCGCACCGGTCAGAACTGGGGCAACCGGGCCTATTTCCCGCGCGCCGATGCCAATCTGTCCACGGCCGACGTGCTGGAGAGCTTCATCGGCCAGTTCTATGACGACAAGCCGCCGCCGCGGCTGGTGCTCGTCTCCGATGATCTGGCCGAGCAGGAGCTGCTGGCCAGTGCGCTGTCGGAACGCGCCGGCCGCAAGGTGGAGGTGGCTGCCCCGAAGCGCGGCGAGAAGCGCGATCTGGTCGACCACGCCGTGCAGAATGCCCGGGAGGCGCTGGGCCGCCGTCTGGCGGAAACCTCCAGCCAGAAGAAGCTTCTGGAGGGGCTCGCCACCGCCTTCAGCCTCAAGGCGCCGCCGCGTCGCGTCGAAGTCTATGACAACTCCCACATCATGGGCACCAATGCTGTCGGCGGCATGATCGTGGCGGGCGAAGAAGGCTTCGTCAAAAGCCGCTATCGCAAGTTCAACATCCGCTCCACGGACATCACCCCCGGCGATGACTTCGGCATGATGCGGGAGGTGCTGACGCGGCGCTTCTCGCGTCTGCTGAAGGAGGCGACGCGGCCGTCCGAGGTGGCGCCGCTGCCGGAGGGCGAGGAGCCGCCGGTGGAGGCCTTTCCGGATTGGCCGGATCTGGTGCTGATCGACGGTGGCGCCGGTCAGCTCACCGCCGCGCGCGCCGTGCTGACGGATCTGGGGCTGACGGAGGCCGATGTGGCGCTGGTCGGCATCGCCAAGGGCGCCGACCGGGAATCCGGACGCGAGGAGTTCCATGTGCCCGGCCGGGCGCCCTTCCGCCTGCCGCCGCGCGATCCCGTGCTCTATTTCGTCCAGCGCCTGCGCGACGAGGCCCACCGCTTTGCCATCGGCACCCACCGGGCCAAGCGCGCCAAGGAGTTCGTGGCCAATCCGCTGGACGAGATCCCCGGCGTCGGCCCCACGCGCAAGCGGGCGCTGCTGCGCCATTTCGGCACCGCCAAGGCCGTCGGCCGCGCAGCCCTGGAAGATCTGATGGCCGTGGACGGTATCTCCGAGAGCCTCGCCCGCTCCATCCACGCTTTCTTCCAGAAAGGCCACGAGGCCTGAAGAAAAAGGGAGAGGGTCCGGGAGGCCCCGGGCCGCCCGGGCGGGGGCTCGGGGGCGGTCGCCCCCGAAACAGCGGGCTCAGAGCGCCTTGTCGCCCTCGGTCGCCTCGATCCAGCTGGTGGAGCGCATCTCGATGAGACGCGACGCCGTGCGCTGGAACTCGAAGGCCTCGGTGCCATCGCTGCCGGTGAACAGCACCGTCGGCTCGGCGGCGGCCGAAATCACCAGTCGGTTGTGATTGTCATAGAGGGCATCGATCAGCGTGATGAAGCGCTTGGTCTCGTTGCGCACATCGGAGCTGAGGGGCGGCACGTTCTTCAGGAACAGCGTGTGGAACTTGGCGGCCAGCGCCAGATAGTCCGAGGCGCCCAAAGCATGGGCGCAGAGATCATCGAAGGAGGCGCGCGCCACGCCGGCGACGGCCTCGGGGATGACCACGGCGCGGCCGAGCACGTCCATGGTGACGGGAGAGCCGCGGTCGGTGCCGGTGAGGCCCTTCCACAGGGTCTGCATGTCCGCGTCGGCCTTGGCGCCCAGCGGCGTGAAATAGACCGGCCGGCCGGCAAGTTTCGTCAGGCGGTAGTCGGTGTTGATGTCGATGCGGATGACATCGACATGCTGGGTCAGAAGCTCGATGAAGGGCAGGAAGTGGCCGCGGTTGATGCCGTCGCGATAAAGATTGCGCGGCTCGACATTGGAGGTCGCCACCAGCACGACACCGCGCATGAACAGCTGGGTGAACAGCCGGCCGAGGATCATGGCATCGGCAATGTCGGTGACGGAGAACTCGTCGAAGCAGAGCAGGCGGGTTTCCCGGGCGATTTCCTCGGCCACCGGCGGCACGGGATCATCGCCCTTGAGCACGCCCGAGGCAATTTCCCGGCGCACGCGCTGCAGGCGGCCATGGGTGTCGGCCATGAAGGAGAGGAAGTGGGAGCGGCGCTTCTCGACGATGGGCACCGTCTCGAAGAACATGTCCATGAGCATGGTCTTGCCGCGGCCGACCTCGCCCCAGAGATAGAGGCCCTTCACCGGCTCCGGCGGCGGCTCGCGCCGGCCGAACAGCAGGCCGAGGCGGCGGCTGGGCCGCTGGGGCGCCGGGCGGGCGAGAAGATCGGTGGTCACCTGGTCCAGACGCGCGGCAATTTCTTCCTGGACGGGATCCCGGTCGATGGCGCCGGAGGCGACGAGGGCGGCATAGCGCGCGACAACGGTATCGGCGGCGCTCATGACCGGACCTGCCGGTTCTGGAACACGGACATGCTGGCTCCGGTTTTCGGGGGCGCTCCGGGCACGCGATGATCGCCGGGGCGCGAAAAGGCGGGTGCGGGGAGGGATACAGGCCCCGGTCTCCCCCATCAAGCCCGGCGGTCATCCGCGCACGAATCCGGGATTCGATAGCTGCACCGGGATCCGGATGGCGGCAGCGGGGTTTTCCACAGCACGGGGTGGCCGCTGAGCGGAACAGTGCGGACCGCCCGTGCGGAGTCGAACACTCTCGACGGCACGCATTCGTGGCGCTATGCCGATGTGACCAACCCGTTGGCAACTGGGAGCCTGCAAAATGATCAATCCGGTTTTTCTTCCCGCCATCCTGGCGCTGGTTGTCGGAGTTCTGATCCTGATCGCGCCGAAGATCCTGAACTATGCCGTGGCGGCCTATCTGATCCTGATCGGGATTCTGGGTCTTTTGCCGGCTTTCATGTGAGGCTGCTGCTGATCGGGCGGCAAGCGCCGGGGCGGGGATGTGGAAAACCGGCCCCGGCGAATTTTTTGCGGCGAGGTGCTGGACAGCCTCCGGGGGAGCCGGTAAACACCCCTCCATCGACGGACGGCGACACGCCGCACCGAAGATCTCGCCGGAAAAACCAAACCCGGATGAGCGGATGCCCAGGTAGCTCAGTTGGTAGAGCATGCGACTGAAAATCGCAGTGTCGGCGGTTCGACTCCGTCCCTGGGCACCACCTATTTACCCAAACTGTCCGCCCACATCTCCGCTTGGCGTGATCGCACTCCGCCGGGATCCTGCGTCCCGCGGTGGCACCGCGGTCTCCGATAGCCTCGGGGCGGGGCTGTCCCTGTTCCCGATGCAAACAACGTGCGGGCGCTTGCAGTTGGCGGCGGGGCGTGGTCTTTCCGGGCGGAAACGGGACAGTTGTCGTGAGTGATCCAGATTTCGCGCGCCGGCGAGAGGCGTTCCTGACTGCCCTGGGCAGCCGGCCGCTGGTCATGGGCGTGCTCAATGTCACGCCGGATTCCTTCTCCGATGGCGGGCGCTTCAATGCGCCGGCTTCTGCGCGGGTGCGCGCAGCCGAGCTGGTGGGCGAGGGGGCCGATGTGATCGACATCGGCGCGGAATCGACCCGGCCTGGTTTTCGTCCGCTCACCGAGGCGGAGGAATGGGACCGGCTGGCCGGCACCCTGCCGGAGATCGCCGGGGCGGCGGGCGACGTGGCCCTCTCCATCGACACCACCAAGGCCGGGATTGCCCGCCGGGCGGTGGCGGCCGGGTGCGTGATCGTCAACGATCAGTGGGGCCTGCAGGGCGATCCCGCCATGGCGGATACGGTCGCCGAGACCGGCGCCGTGCTGGTCGCCATGCACAATCGGACCGGTGTGGACGAAGCGCGCGACATGCTTTCGGAGCTGCGCCGCTTCTTCGACGAGACCCTGCGCCGGGCGGACAGCGCCGGCATTCCGCGATCGCGCCTCGTGCTGGATCCGGGCGTCGGCTTCGGCAAGACGCCGCGGCAGAATCTGGAGGCGATCGCGGTCATGCCGCAGCTCGGTGACTATGGCGTGCCGTGGCTGGCCGGCCTGTCGCGCAAGTCCTTCCTGTTACAGTTCGCCGAGGCGCCGCCGGCCGGTCGGCTGTTTGCCACTCTGGGCGCCCATCTGGCGGCGGTGGCGTGCGGGGCGGCGATCGTGCGGGTGCATGATGTGCGCGCCCATCGCGAGGCACTGGCCGCCTTCTCGGGCGTGATGGGGGCGCGGAGATGATCGTGCGCGAGGTCGCCTTCGGGCTCGGCGGCAATATTGGCGACACCGCCAGCGTGCTCCGGACCGCGTTCCGGCAGCTGGCAGCAAGCCCGCTGCTCTCCGGCCTGACGCTGTCGCCGCTGTGGCGCACGCCGCCCTGGGGCAAGACGGATCAGGACTGGTTCGTCAATGCCGTGGCGGTGGGCTACAGCGCCGCCGATCCCATGGACCTCCTCGCCCTCGGCCTCGGTATCGAGACGGCCATGGGGCGGGTGCGGGCGGAACGCTGGGGGCCGCGGCGCATCGACATCGACCTGCTCTATGTCGGCGATCTCGTGATGGACGTCCCTGGCCTCGCGCTGCCCCATCCGCGCATGACCGAGCGCGGCTTCGTGATCGCGCCGCTGGCGGATCTGCGCCCGGACCGGGTGCTCGCCGGTCGCACCGCCCGCGACCGGGCCGGCGATTTCGCCGCCGACCGCATGGAGCGGATCATGGACGACGTGCCCGCTCGCGTTGCGGCGTCACGGGGCTGACGGCGCCTCGGCTGCGGGCGCACCGGCTGCCACCGGCGCCGGTGGCACGAACACTTCCGGCCGGTCGCTGGCGGGCAGGGACTCGACATAGAGCGAGGTGGAGGGGAAGGCGAAGCTGGAGCCGGCGCCGAGCACGATTTCCATGATCTTGTAGGCCAGCCGTTCCTTGACGGCCAGCCATTCGCCCCAGCGTGTCGTCTGGGTGAAGCAATAGACCATGATGTTGATCGACGAGGCGCCGAACGAGTCGATGCGCACGAAGGTCGATGCGATCCGCGACGAGACGAAGGCCTCGTCGCTGTGGATATATTTCTCGATGGCGTCGCGGATGTCGCGGAGCTGGTCGATGGTGGTGGAGTAGGGCACGCCGATCAGCCAGTAGATGCGGCGGCGGCGCATCTGGGTGTAGTTGATCACCGGGTTGTCGGCGAGGTCCGAGTTCGGCACCTGGGCGGTGGAATCATCAAACTTGCGGATGCGGGTGGAGCGGAAGCCGATGCTTTCCACCGTGCCCTCGATCACGCCTTCCACCTGGATCCAGTCGCCATACTGGAAGCGGCGCTCCATGAGGATGCAGACGCCGGAAATCAGGCTCTTGAACAGGGTCTGGGCGCCAAGCGCGGCGCCGGCGCCGACGATGCCGAGGCCGGTGAGCAGCGGGCCGATACGCACGCCCCACTGTTCCATTATTGCTGCGACCGCGAAGAAGACGACGAAACATTTCAGCGCCTTGCGCATCCAGTCGACCACGGAATCCGTGAGCTTGCTGGCATGCGGGCGCATGCGCGCCATCAGCGGCTCCACCAGCGCCAGCAGCGCCCAGTAGGCGGTGATGATCATCAGCGACGCGACCAGATGCTTGGAAAAGGTCGCGATGACGCTGCTCTCGTCGACTTTCAGGATCTCGAAGGCGAGATAGGTACCGATGACCACCTGAAGCAGTTCCACCGGCCCGCGCAGGGCCTTGTCCAGCTCATCGCGCAGGCTTTTTGTTTTGGCACCGAACACCAGGCCGACGGCCCGGAACATCAGTCGCCGCAGCACCCGACGCAGCAGAAAGAACAGCATGAAGAGCGCGACGGCGCTGAACACCCGGTCGGGCTGAAAGCCTTCGATCCCGGAAATCCA
Organism: Segnochrobactraceae bacterium EtOH-i3; assembly: GCA_050689115.1. Taxonomy (GTDB): domain Bacteria; phylum Pseudomonadota; class Alphaproteobacteria; order Rhizobiales; family Segnochrobactraceae; genus JBBSSF01. The sequence continues at coordinate 163,768 of JBOGCN010000005.1, forward strand.
GCGGGAGATGTGGGCGGTGGCGGGGGCCGAGAGGCTGGAAAAGATGCTGGTGGCATCATTGATGATGTCGCTGACCCACATGATGCGCTCCTTCCGGACGCGGGCGCCGCTGACGCGGCACCCGGTCTCCCCCTCGTGTCCGGTGCCCGCCGGAGGGGGCGGACCGGAAGAGGCCCGTCCCGCGCCCGTTCGGCCGGAGCATCACGGTTTCGGGTCGACCGTGCCCCAAGCCGCCGGCCAAGGCAACGGTCGCCCCCGGGGGGCGGGAGAGAGCGCCGCCGGGGGAGAGGTCCGGTCCGCCGCAGGAGCCGGGGGAGCCGGACAGGGGCCTGCTCCCCCGGCCGGTTGCTCTGGAGGGATTTCCGGCCGGGGGAGGGCGGCTCCGGGTGTCCCGTCAGGCGCGCGATGTGCGGAGCGCACCCGGCGCCGGACGGACCGCAGATTTCCCATATGCATCAAGGCTATGGAAAGTCACCGCCGCGCTTGGCGCGGGTCTTTCGGGGACCTCCGGGATCAGGCCGCCGCCTTCTGCCGGCGCGCGGCGTCGTGGGCCGCCCGCCAGCCGAACACCATGGCCGGACCGATGGTGGTGCCCGGCCCGGGATAGGTGCCGCGGAAGATCGACGTTGCGTCGTTGCCGCAGGCATAGAGGCCGGGGATGGCGGCGCCGTTCTGGTCCAGCACCTCGCCATTGATGCCGCAGGTGAGGCCGCCGGCGCCTGCCAGATCCACCGGGATGACCTTGACCGCATAGAAAGGCGCGGTCTCGATCGGCCCGAGGCAGGGGTTGCGGCCGCCGGCATCGGGATCGCCGTTGAAGCGGTTGACGACACTGCGGCCACGGCCGAATTCGGTGTCCTCCCCCGTACGGGCAAAGCCGTTGGCGGCAGTCACGCTGTCGGCCAGACCCTGCGGGTCGATGCCGGTCTTGCGGGCCAGCTCCGCCAGACTGCGGCCTTCCACCAGATAGCCGGCGCGCAGCAGGCGCTTCAGCCCGCGCCCGCCCGGCAGCACCAGGCCGAGGCCATAATTCTGCACGAAGCGGGCATCCGCCACCAGCCACGCTTCCTTCAGCCCGGCGCCGATCATCCCCATGCAGAAGTCATGATAGCTGTCCGCCTCGTTGACGAAGCGGCGGCCATCCGGACCGACGGCGATGAGGCCGGGCTTGGCCCGGTCGAGCAGGATGTGCGGCCAGATGGCTGGCGGGCCGTCGCCGGTCTTCAGCAGCGAGCACGGCATCCACAGGGCGGCGCTGTCGTGGCCGGTGTCGAGCCCGGCGCCGAGACGGTCAACCGCCAGCGAGATGCCGTCGCCGGTGTTGCCCGGGGGCGACTGGGAAACCGAGCCGACTTCGGCCGGAAACAGCGTCTTGCGCAGCGCGCTGCTGCGGCCGATGCCGCCGGTGGCCAGCACCACGCCGGCACGGGCCCGCACGCGGCGGGTGCCGGTCGGGGTCTTCACAACGGCGCCGATCACGCCGGCGTCAGAGCGGATGAAGTCGACGAGGGGGCTGTCGAACCACACCGGCACCTGTCGCTGGCGCAGGCTGAAGAACAGGCGCGCCACCAGGGCGTTGCCCATGATCAGCCGGGTGCCGCGGGCATGGCCGAGACGGTCGCGGGCATGGCGGCCGACCAGACGCAGCGTGGTCTCCAGATTGGCGCGGCTGGCGAAGGGCTTCAGCAGCGCGCCCAGCTCCACCCGGCCAACCATCATGCCGCCGAGCCCCATGAAGATCTCCCGGGGCGGGCGCACCCGGGCGAAATCGGCCCCGAGCCGGCGACCGTCGAACTCCAGCGGCGCCAGCGCGCGGCCGCCATAGGCCGAGCCCGGACCATCCAGATAGTCCGGATGGGCGGCGGCGGCCACGAAGCGGACCTCGGAGTTGGCCTCCAGCTCGGCGATGGTGTCGGCGGCGGCATCCAGAAAGGCCGCGCGCAGATGATCCCCGCCGCGGTTACCCACCACATGGCGCAGGAAGTCGGCAGCGTCGCTCACCCGGTCAGGCACGCCGGCTTTGACGCTCAGATGGGTGCCCGGCATCCACGCGGTGCCGCCGGAGGTGGCGGTGGTGCCGCCGACCTGGTCGGTCTTCTCGCAGAGCAGGACCTTCAGCCCGGCGATCGACCCGGTGAGGGCGGCGGTCATGCCGCCGGCACCGGCGCCGAACACCAGCAGGTCGACCTCTTCGTCGAAGCCGGCCGGAGCCGTTTTCTGGGCGGCGCTCATTCCGCATCTCCCGGGTCCGCTGCGGCCTGCCGCAGGATGGAGAGGGTGGCCGATCGGGCGATGGCCGCCCGCGCCCGGGCATCAAGCTTGCGGGCCAGCGCGAAGTCCGGCACCTCGATGCTCACCGTGGTGCCATCCGGAATGGCCCGGGCGAGGCCGACGAGGTCAATGTCGCCAAAGCCGGGCATGCGCCGGGCGCTGCGGGCGATGCGGATCAGCTCGGCGGTGGCGGGGTCAAAGGGCCGGTCGCCATCGCAGAACTGCACATAATGAATGTGCTGCGGATCCAGCGTGGCAACATCGGCCAGCGTCGAGCCCGACCGGTCGAAGTGGAGGGCGTCGATGAGCACGCCGGCGCCGGGGCTGCCGGCGCGAGTGACGATCTCCCGGGCGGCGGCCAGATCCTTGACCTCCGTCCACGGCATGAACTCCAGATCCGCCGTCAGGCCGCGGCTGGCGGCCATCCCGGCGAAGCGGGCGAGCGAGGCCGCCAGCCGCTCCGGCTCCGGATCATCGCCCGCCACCAGCACATGGCGGGCGTCGAGGGCGGCTGCCCGATCGCAGAAGCGATCGAACAGGTCCCAGTCAATGGCGGTGCCGAGGCGGACGATCTCGATGTCCGCCGCGGTCACGCCGGTGTCGCGCAGCGCGCGGCGGACCGAGCGCAGCAGGCCGTCATCGGTCAGAAGCGGATAGTCCGCCTCCGATCCCGAGGGCAGGATGCGGAATCCGACCTTCTGGTACCCGGTTTCGGCTGCAATCTGGACAGCCTCCACCGGCCCCACGTCGAAGACCGTGAGGAAGGCAAGCGACAGGGGATGCATGGGGGGATTACTTCAGCGGCGAGAAGGGGAGCGGCAGGGCGATGTCGGAGGTCATTTCCGGCGTCAGGAAGCCCGGGCCGCCCTTCGGGGGCCACTTGCCATCGGTGACCGACTGGCCACGGGCGCGGGTGCGCTCTTCAAGGCTGGCATAGGGCCAGATCTGGGTGTAGCGCAGGGCACCATCCAGCGAGAACATGGCGACGGCCATCTTGGAATAGGCCTCGCGCTCGGGCACGGCCTCCTTCCACGCCGCCATCAGCGGCGTCAGGTTGCCGATGCGCGGACGATAGGTGCGGATCTCGTAGACCGGACCGAGCGCACCGGTGAGCACGCCCGGGCGGAAATCCGCACCGCGATAGCTGTCCATCTGAAGGCCGACCAGATGCTCGGCGCAGCCGAACGGGTTGTCGCTGCGCAGCGCCCGCTCGCGCTCGGCCATCAGGGTGGCGACGTCGTCAAAGGCGCGCAGCACATAGACGCGGTTGAGGCTGCCGACATCGGTGCCCCAGGCGCCGCACAGCCGCCCGGCGCCCGACGCCACCCACGCCTCGATGCCCGGGGCCGCCTTGCCGCCACCGAAGATCACGGTATCAAGGGTTGCCAGCTCGTAGAAGCTCATTGGAACCTTCCTCCAGTTCAGTCTTGTTTTCGTGACCCGCAAGGGTCCGGCCGGCGATGTATCCAAAGGTCATCGCCGGTCCGAGGGTGATCCCGCCCGAGGGATATCGGCCGTTCATGATCGAGTTCATGTCGTTGCCGACGGAGAACAGGCCGGGAATCGGCGCGCCCGAGCGGTCGAGAACCCGGGCGGAGGCATCGGTACGCAGTCCGGCAAAGGTGCCGAGACTGCCGGGGACCAGCCGCACGGCATAGAAGGGGCCGGTCTCAAGGGGGCCGAGGGACGGGTTCGGCCGGTGGCCGCCATCGCCCTGCACGTGGTTGTAGCGCGAGGCGCCGCGGTGAAAGTCCGGGTCCTCGCCGGCCCGGGCGCCGGCGTTGAAGCGGGCGACGCTCGCCTCCAGGGTGGCCGCGTCGATGCCGCAGACCCGGGCGAGATCGGCAAGGGTCCGCCCGGTGCGCAGATAGCCGGCGCGGATGGCCGGGCCGACGGGGAACGGGAACGGACGCACGGCCCCCAGCCCCCAGCGCCGCAGCGCCCGCCGGTCGGCAATCAGCCAGGCGACGGGTTCGGCCCCGGCGGGCGTCGCCTTCAGGAGCGCGGTCTGGAAGTCATAATAGCTGTCGGCCTCGTTGACGAAGCGACGACCGTCCGGTGTCACGGCGATGATGCCGGGCTTGGCGCGCTCCACCAGATGGGGGAACACGCGGGCGCTGCCATCGCGCTGGGGCACCAGGGACACCGGCGCCATGGCGGTGGCGGAGACGAGATCGTCAGCAACGACACCCCCCACCGATTCGCCCAGGCGCAACCCGTCACCGCTGTTGCCGCGCGGTGCGGCAGACTGATGGCCTGCGCCGGTGGCGCCGGCATGGGGCACCAGCCGGGCCAGCCGGGCGCGGTCATGGGGGAAGCCGCCGGCCGCCAGCACCACGCCGCGCCGGGCGGTCACGGACACCGGTCGTCCGTCGAGCGACAGCACGGCCCCGGTCACCCGGTCGCCGGCCCGGGTCAGGCTGAGGGCGGGGGCCGCGCGCAGCAGCCGCACACCCTTGTCGAGGGCCGAGCGCATCAGCCGGGCGACCAGCGCATTGCCGTTGACCAGATGCAGGTCGCGGCCATGGCGCAGGCGCTGCCAGCCATAGCGGGCGAGCCGCCGGGCGACGACCCGGGCCGAGGCCGGATCCCGGGTGGCATTGAAGAAATGCCGCATTTCCGCGCCGCCCTGGATGGCCATGCCCCAGACGGTGCCTTCCTTAAGGGGCGGGCGCAGATAGTCCAGCCATTCCCCCAGCCGGCGCCCGTCGAACGGGGCGACGGAGACCGAGCGGCCACCGGCAAGCGCGCCGGGGGACTCATGAAAATCCGGGATGCCGTTGCCGTCGATCCATTCGATGGCGCTGTTGGCGGCAAAAAAGGACACCATCTCCGGCCCGGCGGTCAGGAAGGCGCGCACCCGGGGGCTGTCGGCGGCGGGCCCCATCTCGCTGCGCAGATAGGCGAGCGGGCCGTCGATGTCCTCGCGGATGCCGGCGGCCACCGCCAGCGGATTGCGCGGGATCCACAGCCAGCCGCCGGAAATCGCGGTGGTGCCGCCGAACACCGGCTCCTTCTCGGCAACGATCACCGAGAGGCCATGATGGGCCGCCGTCACCGCGGCGGAAAGACCGGAGGCGCCGGAGCCGATGACCAGCACATCGCAGGCAAGCGCCGTATCCGGCGCGCCCGGAGAGGCAGAACGGGGCGCCCGGGTCATGTGGCCACCGTCTGCCGCGCGGGGACGCCTTCGTACTCACGCACAAGGGTCTGGAAATATTGCGATCCCGCGGCCACCGTGCCGAGATCATCGGCGGCGGTCTTCAGGAGCGGGGCCAGCTGGGCCATGCGGGCCGGCGTCATGCGCACCGCCGGGCCGGCAATGGACAGACAGCCCAGCACCGGCCGGTCGCCGCGATAGCGCACCGGCACCGCCATGGCGCCCATGCCCGGGATATAGCTGTCGATGGAGATGGAATAACCGTTGCGCCGGGCCTCGCCGACCCGTTCCAGCACATCCGCAAGGCTGGCTGGCGCGCCGGCCCCCGCCTCGGCCTCTTCCCGGCGTATGCCCTGACGGGCCACCCGGGTGAGAATCTCGTCGTCGCCCATGGCCGACATCCACGCAAGGCCAGCCGCCGAGCTGGCCAGATGGACGACGACGCCCTGTTCCTGGCCGGGATCATAGCGCAATCCGGAGGTTGCGCCCTGGGCCACCGCGACCCAGACCAGATTCTCGCCATCGACAACCGACAGACGGATCAGTTCCGCCGTCTCCTTGGCGAGCTGGTCGAGGATCGGCTGGGCAATATCGCTGATTCCCGCCCGGCTCAGATGGGCAAGACCCATGGCCGGCAGTTTCATCGTCAGGATGTAGCTGCCATGGGCCTGAAGCTGGCGCACATAGCCGAGCCGCCCCAGCTCCTGAAGCGTGCGATGGACGCCGCTTGCCGGCTGGTCCGTTCCGCGGACGATCTCGTTGATCGTCAGTCCCGACGGGTGGGCGGCGAGCAATTCTATGATAGCAAATGATTTTTCAAGCGCGCTGCTCATCCGATCCAAATCCCCCTGCATCCCGGTCCGGTCGGCTTCCCCGACTCTGAGGGCGCTTGGTGCACGACCCCCGGAGGGCCGGAGAGGCCCGTCCGGGCCAGCCCCAATTCCGCGGCCATGCGCGTCTTCTCCCTTAGGTTTCCGGTCGCCAAGCTGCCATGACGTCCACAAAAATGGAAGTGATTTTAAAACTTGAATCACATTCCATTTCATGCGAGCGTCCAGTCAACCAAGAGCGCCGGGGAGGAAATGCGGTGCCTCAGACAAAACGATTCCGGGTGTCCGCCTTTCGAGCGGATGCAACCTCTGATATTTTCAAGATGATGCAGGCGGGGCTTGTGTCATGAGCCGTGTTCTCCTTGTGGGTGGCACGGGCTTCATCGGCCGTCGGGTGGCGCGTCAACTTTTGGCGATGGGCATCACGCCGCGGATCTTCGATCTCCCGTCTGCACTGGAGCGGGCGCAGCTGTCGGATGCGCACGAGACGGTGGCCGGCGACGCGACGGATCTGCCGGCGCTGGTGGCCGCTGCCGAAGGCTGCGACGGCATTGTTCATCTCGCCGGCATCATGACCATCGACTGTGCCCGGGATCCGGCGCGGGCGATCCGGACCAATGTTCTGGCCAGCGCGAACGTGTTTTTGGCCGCCCGGCCGTGCCGTCTGCCGGTGGCCTATCTCAGCTCCGCCGGCGTGTTCGGCCCCGACAGCGCCACCGTTCCGGTGCCGATGACGCTTTATGGTGTCACCAAGCTGGCGGTGGAGGGGCTTGCCCGGGTGGAAGCTGCCGATCACGGCGTGCCCAGCCTCGGCCTCCGGCCCTATGTGGTCTATGGCCCGGGGGAGAGCAGCGGCATTGCCGCCGGCCCGTCCATCGCGATTGCCGCCTCGGTGCGGCGCGCGCCGGCCACGATCGCCTTTTCCGGTCGGGTCGGCTTTGTCCATGTCGATGATGTTGCCCGCCTGCTGGTCGCCGGTGTCACCCGGCCGCTCACCGGCGCCACCGTGCTGACGGTGGCCGGTGACACCCGGGACATGGCCGATTTCGTGGCCGAGCTCGCCCGGCAGACCGGGTGGTCCGGCATTTCGGTCGCCGGGGCGCCCCTGCGCATTCCGTCCGACCTCGCCTCCGATCCCGTCCCCGCCACGCTCGGCCCTGTCTCCGTCACCTCGATTGAGGCTGGCATTGCGGCGTCCGTCGCCGAGCTTTCCTGACGATGGGCCCGGCGCCCGCGCGGCGCCGGGCCTCAAGATCCCGTAGCAAAAAAGAAAAATATCATTCCTGGAGGAACTTCCATGCCCCGGCCCATCCGCTCCGGACTTCTGGCGCTGACGCTGTCCACCCTGTGCGCCTTCGGTGGCGCCGCCAATGCGGCCGACAAGGATCCGATCCGCATCGGCTTCGTCATGGCCAAGCAGGGCCCGCTGGCCGAGCACGGCAAGCAGCAGAATGAGGGGGCCCAGCTCGCCCTCGAGCAGTTCAACAGCTCCGTGCGCGGTGCGCCGGTCGAGCTGATCTGGCTGGACGAGCCGACCCCGCAGGACGCCCAGCAGAACATGCAGCGTCTGGTGGACGAGCAGAAGGTCGTGGCCGTGCTCGGCGGCAGCAACAGCGCGACGGCGCTGGCCATGAGCGCGGTGGCGAACCAGACCAAGACGCCGTTCATTGCCACCAATGCCGCCGCCACGGCTATCACTGGCGAAAAGTGCAACCGCTATACCTTCCGCACCCATCTGCCGGTGCCGCCGCAGGTGCGCGCCCTGTCGGGTGAACTGGAGAAGCACGGCAAGGACTGGTACTTCATGGCCGCGTCCTATGCCTTCGGCCAGGACATCGTGAAGTCGTTCCAGAAGGAGCTGGATGCGGTCGGCGGCAAGACCGTTGCTGTGGACGAGGCCCCACTCAGCACCCCGGACTACACCTCGTACATCCTGAAGATCCGCGCGGCGAAGCCGGATGTGGTGGTCGGCGGTCTGGCCGGCTCCGACATCTCGACCTTCCTGAAGCAGTGGAACGAAATGGGCATGCGCCAGCGCATCCCGTTCGCCCAGATCGGCGTGGCGGACGCGGATATCTGGGGCATCGGTCCGCAGGCGGCGGCCGGCATCTACACGAAGATCTGGTACTACGACAACCCGGAGAACTCGGCGGACGACAAGGCCTTCGCCAAGCTCTACAAGGAGCGCTATGGCCGTCCGGCGCCGGACCGCGCGTGGATGGGGTGGTATGCCACCCGCATGCTCCTGCAGTCGCTTGAAAACGCCAACTCGCTGGAAGCGGCCGACGTCGTGCGCTCGCTGGAGTCGTGGAAGGACGAGGACCGCGGCACCTCGTTCCGCACCTGGGATCATCAGTTGCTCAATCCGGTCGTCGTGGCTCAGGCCAAGCCTGAGGTGACGGACAACTACGCCTTCCTCGACGTGATCCAGGTCGTTCCGGCTTCCGATGCTCTCTATGGCACCCAGGATCAGGTCGGCTGCAAGATGGGCGAGCTCTGATCAACTGATAGCACGCGCACCGAGGACTTTCCCCTCTGTGCACCTGACCGGCAGCGAAGCTCCCATCTGCCTCGGAGGTAGGGGAAATCCGCTCCGGAATACCAAGGTGTCCTGTCAAGGAGCTTTGGTATGCCCCGCAGTCCCTTCCGTCGCTGCCGATCCGGCGGGGGAGGGGCTGCCCGTTCTCCGGCTCAGGCCGTCCGGGCTTCCCGGCCGGCCCCGCTCCCTTCGCCTTCCGGCCCCGGCGGTCCGTCCCGGCTGTCCGGATGCTGATCCGCCCGCTGCGCCGGCCATGGCGGACTCCCGCCTTTCCACCTGATCCCCGAGGATCCTCCCGCGCCAAGACGTGGAGCACGTCATGTTAGAACTCATCCTGTCACAGGTCGCCAACGGCCTTGTGCTGGGCTTCCTCTATGTCCTCATCGCACTCGGCCTGTCGATCATCTTCGGCATGCTCGGCATCGTGAATTTTGCCCATGGCGCGATCTTCGCCCTGGGAGCCTATTTCGCCGTCACTCTGGTGCCGATCTTCGGCTGGTGGGGGCTCCTGCTGGTGCCGGTGATCATCGCCGCGCTCGGCGTGCTGCTGGAAGTCACCATCATCCAGCGTCTCTATGGCAAGGAGCCGCTGCTGGGCCTGATCGTGACCTTCGGTCTGGCGCTGCTGATTGAAGCCCTCATCAAATATTTCTGGGGCCCGGGTGGCTGGCCGTTCTCGCCGCCGGACTTCCTGCGCGGCTTCATCGAGGTCGGCCCGGTCCTGCTCACCAAGTACCGGCTGGCCGTCATTGTCAGCACACTGGTGATTCTGTTCGCCCTGTGGTTGCTGATGGTGCGCACCCCGTTCGGCCGCATCATCCGCGCCGGGTCCGAGGATCGGGAGATGCTGGGCATGCTCGGCGTCAACGTGCCCCGGGTGTTCGTCGGCGTGGTCGCCCTCAGCTTCTGCCTGGCCGGCATTGCCGGAATGCTGGCGGCGCCGCTGTGGACCGTTACCCCGTCCATGGCCGCCAGCGCCATCATGCCCGCCTTCGTCATCGTCACCATCGGCGGGCTCGGCTCCTATCTCGGCGCCATCGTCGCCGGCCTGATGGTCGGCATCGTCACCGCCCTCACCATCCAGTTCTGGCCCGCTGCGGCGGGAGCGTCGATGTACGTCCTGATGGCGGCCATCCTTCTTGTGCGCCCCCGCGGCCTCTTCGGCGAACGCTAGAGCATTTTCCGTTCGCTCCGGCTCGCTGGAAAACGCTCTAGGCTTTTGATCTGACGCATTTTCTGCCCGCGAACCGGTGTCCACTTCGCTTGAAAATGCTCTGGGAGCTGCCTCATGAATTCGAGATCCCTCCTTCGTCATCCGGTGCTCTGGGTCGTCGTCGTCTTCCTGCTGCTGACGGCCCTGAGTTACCCGCTGGGCATTCCGCTGACGCGTGTCACCCAGATCGTCATCTACACCCTCTACGGCATGGGCGTTGCCCTGCTGGTCAGCTACACCGGTCTGGTGCCCTTCGGTGCCTCGGTGTTCTTCGGCTGCGCCGGCTATGCCGTCGCCCTCGGGATGAAATATATCGGCGGCAACGAGATCACGGCCTTCCTGATCGCTGCCGGCTTCTCCTTCGTGCTCGGCTATGGTCTGGGCGCAATCATCCTGCGGCGCAGCGGGCTTTATTTCTCCCTGCTGACGCTGGCCTGCTCGCAGATTGCCTATGAGATCGCCTTTAACTGGACGGGCGTGACCGGCGGCGAGAATGGTCTGCAGAATGTGCCGCGTCCGCTGTTCGGCTCGGCCGCCTCCTTCCATGTCTTCGCCATGGTCACGGTTGCCGCGTGCATCCTGTTCCTGTGGCAGCTGGTGCACTCGCCCTTCGGCCGCTCCCTGCAGGCGATCCGCGACAATGAACAGCGCGTGGCGAGCCTTGGCTACAATGTCCATGCCATCAAGCTGAAGGCCTTCGCCATCTCGGCGGTGCTGGTCGGCTATTCCGGTGGCCTGCTCACCCTGATGATCCGCGGTGCCTATGCCAACAGCCTGAGCTGGCAGCATGCCGGCGATGCCCTGCTGATGACCATCCTCGGCGGCATGAACCACTTCCTCGGCACGCTCTGGGGCGCCATCGCCTTCATCCTGCTGCAGGATCAGCTGTCGGCGCTGACCGAGAACTGGTGGCTCATCTTCGCCCCGATCATCATCCTCGTTGCGCTGCTCTCGCCGGAGGGTGTGCAGGGCTTCGTGCGCAAGCTGTTCGGCAAGTCCGACTGGACCCTGGTGCGCAACACCATTCCGGCGCGCCCGGCCGTCATTGCGCCCTTCGAGGGCAAGGCCGTGACGGTGGATCGCACCAAGCCGGTCATGTCGGTGCGCAAGATCAGCAAGCGTTTCGGCTCCATCGTGACCGCCCGCGGCATTGATCTCGACATCATGCCGTGCACCGTGCACTCCTTCATCGGCCCGAATGGCGCCGGTAAGACGACCTTCTTCAATATCCTCACCGGCTTCATCAAGGCCGACGAGGGCGAGATCCTCTTCGAGGGTCAGAACATCAACACGCTGCCGGTGTTCAAGCGGGTGCGGCTCGGCATTGCCCGGTCGTTCCAGATCCTCAGCGTGTTCCGCGAGCTGACCGTCTTCGAGAATGTGCGCATCGCCGCCCAGGCCCAGAGCCCCAAGCGCTTCGGTATCTGGCACGACGCCCACGGCATCGCCGACATCAACGCCCGCACCTGGTCGTTGCTGCAGATGGTCGGGCTGGACAACCGCGCGGCGGAGAAGTGCTCCAACCTCTCCCACGGCGAACAGCGCCTGCTGGAAATCGCCATCACGCTGGCTCCCGACGCCAAGATCCTGCTGCTTGACGAGCCGCTGGCCGGCCTCGCCGAGGCGGACCGCGAAGTCGTCGGCAAGCTGATCCACCGTCTCGGCAAGACCCACGCCGTCCTGCTCATCGAGCATGACATCGACCGGGTGCTGGAGATTTCCGATCGCCTGACCGTGCTGCATCAGGGCCGCCTGATTGCCGATGGCAAGCCGCATGATGTTGCCCGCGACCATGCCGTGGTCGAGGCCTACATGGGCAACGCGCCGGAGGACACCACGGCCATCGAGATTGCTCCGCCGGATGCGGCGGCCGCGGCCCGGCGTCCGATCCTCAAGATCGAAAATCTCTGCGCGGGCTATGCCGGCAGCCAGGTTCTCGATCGCCTGAACATGGAAGTGCGCGACGGCGAAGTGGTGGCGCTTTTGGGCCGCAACGGCGTCGGCAAGACCACGGCGCTGAAGGCCCTGATGTCGGTGGTCGACATCACCTCGGGCAAGATCACGCTGGATGGCAAGGACATCACCAAGCTGCCGTCCTACGAGATCAACCGGCTCGGCATCGCCATGGTGCCGGAAGGACGGCGCCTGTTCTACAACCTGACGGTGGCCGAGAACCTGATCCTCGCGCAGCGTCCGGGCGGGATCACCGTGGAGGAGGTCTACGAGCTCTTCCCGAAGCTGAAGATCCTGTGGAAGCAGAAGGCGCAGGGCCTCTCTGGTGGCGAGCGGCAGATGGTGGCGGTTGCCCGGGCGCTGATGGTGCCGAGCAAGGTCATCCTGCTCGACGAGCCCTTCGAGGGTCTGGCTCCCGCGGTGGTGCAGGACATCATGGCCGCCATCGTCAAGCTGCGTGGCCGGGCCAGCCTCGTCATCGTCGAGCATCACGCCGAAAGCGTGCTCTCCATCACCGACCGGGCCTACATCATGGTCAACGGTCAGATCGCCTACGAGGGCAGCGCCTATGCGCTGGCCAAGGACCCCGCCACCCAGGCCCGCCTGCTCGGCGTGGCCGGTGAACATGACGACGACGCCAAGCTGGAAGCCGCGATATGACCAAGCCCTTTTACATTGATGGCGCGACCCGGATCTATCCGATCATCGGCGATCCCATCGCCCAGGTGAAGTCGCCGGCGGGCATGACCGCGGCCTTCGTCGCCAACGGTCTCAATGCCGTGGTGGTGCCGATCCAGACCTCGGTGGACGATGTGGATGATTTCATCCGCACCGCCGGCCGGACGAAGAATATCGACGGCATCATCGTCACCATCCCGCACAAGTTCGCCTCGCTCGCCCATTGTGCGACGGCAACCGAGCGGGCCACCATCGCCGGCTCCGTCAACGTGCTGCGCCGCAATGCGGACGGCACCTGGCACGGCGAGAATTTCGATGGTCTCGGCATGGTCGGCGGCATCCGCTCTCAGGGCGGCGAGCCCGAGGGCAAGCGCACCCTGCTGGTCGGCGCCGGTGGTGCCGGCATGGCGATCGGGCAGGCGCTGCTGGCCGCCGGCGTCACGTCGCTGGCCGTGCATGATGTGGATACCACCCGCCGCGACCGGCTGGTCGAGCGCATGCGCGCCCACTATGGCGACCGGGTCTCCGTCGGCTCCGGCGATCCGGCGGGCTTCGAGCTGGTGGTGAACGCCACGCCGATGGGCATGCGGCCGGAGGATCCGACGCCGGTGGACGTTTCCCGCCTGTCGCCGGAGGCCTTCGTCGGCTGCGTCATCACCGCGCCGGCGGTGTCGCCCTGGGTGGCGGCGGCCCGCGCCAAGGGCTGCAAGGGCAGCGTCGGTTTCGACATGTACTCGGCCGAGCAGCAGCTGATGCTCGACTTCTTCCTGGAAGGAACGGCGCGATGACCAGCCCCGCCGGCCCGTCCGCGCCGGCCCGGGTCGCCCTCGTCACGGGGGCGGCCGGGGGCATCGGCCGGGCAATCTGCGAGACGCTTGCCGCGGAAGCCCGCGCCAGCGGCCAGCCCCTGCGGCTGGCGCTCCACGGCCGCGCTCTCGGTCCGGCGCTGGACGCGCTGGCCGCCGAGCTCGGCGGTCCGCTGGTCGAGGTGCGGCCGTTCGCGGCCGATCTCACCGACACCGCGGCTCCCGCGGCCCTGATTGCGGCGGTGACGGCATGGGCCGGCGGGCTCGACGTGCTCGTCTCTAATGCCGGCCAGTCGCGACCGGGCAAGCTGGCGGAGCTGTCCACCGACGAGTGGGACGTGACGCTGGACCTGAATGTGCGGGCGACGTGGCTGCTGGCCAAGGCCGCCCGGCCGGCGCTGGCGGACCGCCGCGGCTGCTTGACGGCGATCGCCTCCATGTCCGGCCTCAACCCGCATCCGGGCTATGGCGCCTATTCCACCGCCAAGGCCGGGCTGGTCATGCTCTGCCGGCAGCTCGCCCAGGAATGGGCGGGCGCAGGCATCCGGGTCAATGCGGTCTGCCCGGGCATGATCCGGACACCGCTGACGGAAAGCGTCTATCAGGATGCCGGCACGCTTGCGCGCCGGGAGGCCCTGGTGCCGCTTGGCCGCATCGGCCGGCCCGATGACATCGCCGCGGCGGTGGCCTTCCTCAGCGGCAGCAATGCCAGCTACATCACCGGCGTTGCGCTGCGGGTGGATGGTGGCCTGTCCGAGGGCATGCTGAACCTGATCCCCGGACGTCCGGACAAGCAGGTCGGCTGATCTTTACGTCACGGTTAGATCCAGTAAGGGGCCGGCGGGGAAAAACCTGCCGGCCCCTTTTTCAGTCAGGCTGCCATGTCCGGCCGGTCCGGGGTGGGGGAGAGCAGCTCCGGCGGCAGGGTGCGGCAGAGCTCGGCCACGGGCTGGAGCACGGCGGTCAGGGCCGAAGTGCGGCGCCAGACGAGGCCGATGCGCCGGCTGGGATTGGCGTCCCGGAAGGGCAGCAGGCGGATATGTTCGCTGCCGGGGGCTCGGTTGCGGGTGGCCAGCACCGGCAGCAGGGTGACGCCGACGCCGGCGGCCACCATCTGGCGCAGGGTTTCAAGGCTGGTGGCGCGGAATTCCGAAGTCTCGCGCGCGCCCGACAGCCGGCAGACTTCCAGCGCCTGATCGCGCAGGCAGTGGCCATCCTCCAGCAGCATCAGATTGTGCTGCCCGAGCTCGTCCAGAGTGATTTCGGTGCGGCTGGCCAGCGGATGATCGGCCGGCAGCGCCACGAGGAACGGCTCCTCGAACAGGAATTCGGCATGCAGCCGGCTGTCATGGACGGGCAGCGCCAGAAAGGCGGCATCCAGCGAGCCATCCGAGAGGCGGGCGAGAAGATCTGCGCTCTTTTCCTCGAACAGCAGCAGCTCCAGCCCCGGAAAGCGGGCGCGGATGCGCGGCACCACATGGGGGAGCAGATAGGGGCCGAGGGTGGGGAACACGCCGAGGCGCAGGGTGCCGGCCTCGGTGGACCGGCTGCGGCGGGCCGCTTCCCTGAGTTCGTCGACATCCGAGAGGATGCGCCGGGCCCGCTCCACGGCATCCTGACCGGCGGGCGTCAGCATCACCCGGCGGGGGCCGCGCTCGAAGAGCTGCACGCCCAGCTCTTCCTCCAGCTTGCGGATCTGGGTGGAGAGCGTCGGCTGGCTGACCAGACACACCTCGGCCGCCCGCCGGAAGTTCCGGTGGGTGGCCAGCGCCACCAGATATTGCAGCTCGCGCAGGGTCATGCCGTCGGGATCCTCCGGCAGGGGACGTCCCGGCGCTCCGTCAGGCGGAGGCGCCGGGATCGCATCGCAGGACTGCCGGACGGGGGAGTGCCCCCGTCCGGGAGATCATACCAAAGGTCCTTGAAAAGGATCCTTTGGTATTCCGATGCGGATTTCTCATGCCTTTGGAGCATATGAGAAATCCGTATATCTTCAGGCGCACGGTGCGGTCAGCACTTCGTGTGCCTGGTATCACGCCGCCTTGGTTTCGGCGGCCGGCGCCGAGGTGCGGATCAGATGGTCGAAGGCGCCAAGCGAGGCCTTCGCCCCTTCGCCAAGGGCGATGATGATCTGCTTGTAGGGCACCGTGGTGCAGTCGCCGGCGGCAAACACGCCCGGAACCGAGGTCTGGCCCCTGGCATCCACCACGATCTCGCCGCGGGGCGACAGCTCGATGGCGCCCTTCAGCCACTCCGTGTTCGGCAGGAGGCCGATCTGCACGAAGATGCCTTCCAGCTCGACGGTGTGGCTCTGGCCGCTGGTGCGGTCCTCATAGGTGAGGCCGGTCACCTTCTGGCCGTCGCCGAGCACCTCGGTGGTCTTCGCCGAGACGAGCACCGTGACATTCGGCATGGAGTGCAGCTTGCGCTGCAGCACCTCGTCGGCGCGGAGCTTGGAGTCGAACTCGATCAGCGTCACATGGGCGACGATGCCGGCGAGGTCGATGGCCGCTTCCACACCGGAGTTGCCGCCGCCGATCACCGCCACGCGCTTGCCCTTGAACAGCGGGCCATCACAGTGCGGGCAGTAGGCGACACCCTTGGTGCGGTACTGGTCCTCGCCCGGCACGTTCATCGAGCGCCAGCGCGCGCCGGTGGAGAGGATGATCGTCTTCGACGCCAGACGGGCGCCGTTGGCGAACTCCACTTCCACCTGACCGTCGCCCGGCAGCAGCTTGACAGCCGTCTGGAGATTGAGGATGTCCACATCATATTCGCGGACATGCTGCTCCAGAGCCGCGGCCAGCTTCGGGCCCTCGGTGTAGGGCACCGAGATGAAGTTCTCGATGGCCATGGTGTCGAGCACCTGACCGCCGAAGCGCTCCGCCGCCACGCCGGTGCGCACGCCCTTGCGCGCCGCATAGACCGCCGCCGCCGCACCGGCCGGGCCACCGCCCACCACCAGCACGTCGAACGGATCCATTGCGTTCATGCGGGCGGCCGCACGGGCCTCGGCGCCCTTGTCGAGCTTGGCGACGATCTCGGCCGCTTCCATCCGGCCCTGACCGAACACCTGCCCGTTCAGATAGATGGTGGGCACCGACATGATCTGCCGGGTCTCCACCTCGCTCTGGAAGGCGGCGCCGTCGATGGCGACGTGGCGCACCTTGGGGTTCAGCACGGCCATCAGATTCAGCGCCTGCACCACCTCGGGGCAGTTCTGGCACGACTGGGAGAAATAGGTCTCGAAGGTGAAGTCGCCGTCCAGCTCCTTGATCTGGGCAATCAGGTCCTGCTCCAGCTTCGGCGGATAGCCACCGGTCTGCAGGAGGGCGAGGATCAGCGACGTGAATTCATGGCCCATCGGCAGGCCGGCAAAGCGCAGGTGGATGTCCTCGCCGGGGGAGGTCAGGGCGAAGGATGGGACACGCTCGCCATCATCGCGGCTCTCGACGACAGTGATCTTGTCGGACAGCGACGCGATGTCGGTGAGGAGGTCCATCATCTCGGCCGAGCGCGGGCCATCATCAACGGACGCGGTGATCGTGATCGGACGGACCACCCGCTCCAGATAGGCCTTGAGCTGGGTCTTCATGTTTGCATCAAGCATGGGGCTCTCCGGGTGAACGGGAAAAGGGCGGACGCGACCGGTCATGCGCTTGGGGGACGGCGGCCCTGTGCGGCAACCCGTGGGAGGCGGGCGCCCGGGCCGGGCCGGGGCGGATCGCCCCTCCGCGGGAGGAGCGGAGGGGCGATCCTGATCGCGTACCGGTCGGATCAGATCTTGCCGACGAGGTCCAGGGACGGAGCCAGCGTCTTGGCGCCTTCCTGCCACTTGGCCGGGCAGACCTCGCCCGGATGGGAAGCGACATACTGGGCAGCCTTGACCTTGCGGAGCAGGTCGGCAGCGTCGCGGCCGATGCCCTCGGCGGTCACTTCGACAGCCTGGATCACGCCATCGGGATCGACGATGAAGGTGCCGCGGTCGGCCAGGCCCTGACCCGGACGCAGGACTTCAAAGTTCGTGGAGATCTCGTGGTTCGGATCGCCGAGCATCGTGTACTTGATCTTGGCGATGGTCTCGGAGGCGTCATGCCACGCCTTGTGGGTGAAGTGCGTGTCGGTCGACACCGAGTAGATCTCGACGCCGAGCTTCTGGAACTCGGCATAATGATCGGCCACGTCGCCCAGCTCGGTCGGGCAGACGAAGGTGAAGTCGGCCGGATAGAAGAAGAACACGGCCCACTTGCCAGCGACGGTGGCCTCAGTCACCTCGATGAACTTGCCATCCTTGAAAGCCTGGGTCTTGAACGGCTTGATCTTGGTATTCACGAGAGACATGTCAGATCCCTGAGTTCAGGTTGCGATTGTGTCTGGCCGGAGCCAACGGAGGGCACCATAAGCCCGGTCTGGGGATAAGGGAAATAGATAGTTTCGTCAGAAACGATAGATTCCATCTATCACTCAGTATCCTCGGGACCGGGCCGCGCGGGACCGGCTTTTCCCGGTGTGCGCGCATTTTCGGCCGGCTCCCGTCAGATGGGGACCGGGGCGGATGGCCGGTAGGGGCCGGGGGCGTGCAAGGTTGTCGCGGGTTCAGCCGGCGATCATCCGCGCGCCATCCAGAATGGAGAACACCGGGCGGCCGGTGGCCGCGCGGATCGCCGGGGCATAGGGCGGGAGGTTGCCGCATTCCAGCACGAGGGCGCCAATCCCGGGCGTTTCCGCCATCAGCCGGCGGGCGCGGGCGACGACGGCCGCTTCGATCGCCGCCCGGTCCAGGGTCTCGCGCTGGTGCTCCCGGGCGACGAGGAAGGTGTCGCGGAAGGTCGCGTCATCATCCAGACCGGCGATGCGGACCTCGTCGGCACGGGTTCCGGCGGCGGCCAGTGCGCCGGGGCCGAGACTGGCGGCAGACGCCGTGAGCACGCCGACGGGCAGGCCGCCGGTCATGCGGCGGACAAGGGGCACGAGGGCGAGGCCGGAGAGCAGCACGGGGATGGTGACGGCGGCGGCAATCTCGTCCTGCACGGAAATGAGGAAGCCGCAGGTGGAGGTGAGGAGCACGGCGCCGTCGCGCTCCAGCTCCCGGGCGGCCGTCACGAAGCCGGCGACGAGGGCAGGGTCGGGCCGGCCGTCGCGCACGATGTCGGGGCTGCCGGCCTTTTCCACCACCCGCACCCGGGCCGGCAGATGATAGCTGCCGGGATTGCCGGCATCGCCGGCAATGCGCGGAAAGCGGGTGTCGAGGCTCAGGATTCCGATGACGGGGGGATGGGGGGACATGAGGTGCGCCGGCGGTCGAGGGTGGAGAGGAGCAGCGGCGTGCCATAGATCGGCAGCTGGGCCACCGCCACGAACAGATTGAGGAGCGGATCCACCGGCAGCACGGCGAGCAGCACGGAGATGTTGCGGTTGCCGAAGAGGAGCCCCAGCGCCCGGGCGGTGGCGGCCGGCAGCAGGCGCCCGGCCAGGGCGCGCACGAGGAAATTGCCGCCGAGATTGAGGGCCAGGGCAAGGCCGGCCAGCTCCAGCACCAGAAGCGGCCGGGCGCGGATCTCGCTGGCGACACCATCCATCAGCGGAAACAGGAACAGCAGCATGGCAAGCGTCGCCGCGCCGTTGAAGACCTGCGGGTGGGCGCGGATGCGCTCAAGGCCCACCTTCCACTGGATGAGGGCGCCAAGCGCGAGGCCGGCTGCCAGCAGCAGGAGCACCCGGCTGGCAACGGTCATCGGCCCGATGCCCGCCTCCAGCCCGGCCAGCCACACGCAGAGCGGCACCAGCAGGGGCGAGAGCACGGTGCCGAGCAGGGTGAAATGCAGGGCGATGCGAGCGTCATAGCCGAGGATGAGGGCAAGGTTTGGCGCGGAGCTGAGGGGCGGCGCCGCGGCGAAGGCGATGGGCAGCACCATGAGCGCCGGCAACAGGCCGGCCGCCAGCCCCGCCTGTCCGATGAGGAAGGCGGTGACCGGCTGGAAGATCAGAAGGCCGAGGAGCACCGGCGCCATGCGGCGGGGCGCTGCCAGATCCGTCAGGATCATGGACAGCGGCAGCCGGGCGACGCCGAGGCCGATGACGAGGGCGACGAGGGCCGGCAGCGTCGGGGCGAGCAGGCCGGCCGGGATCGGCAGCAGCGGCACGAGGACGAAGCCGGCGAGCAGAAGGGCCGTCGCGTGACGGCCCATCCAGGCGAGGACAGCGATCATTGCGGGGTCTGGCGCAGCACGTCGGGCAGCCAGGTGGCAAGGCCGGGGAACAGCATGAGGATGCCGACCATTGCCACCATGATGAGGAACATCGGGAAGGCGGTGCGGGTGATATAGGCCATGCTGTGCCGGGTCATCGCCTGCAGCACGAACAGGTTGAAGCCCACCGGCGGCGTGATCTGGGCCATCTCGACGACGACGACGATGAACACGCCGAACCAGATGAGGTCGATCCCGGCGCTGCGGATCATCGGCTCGATGATCGCCATGGTCAGCACCACGGCGGAGATGCCATCCAGGAACATGCCGATGATGATGTAGAACACCGTCAGCACGATGATGAGGGCGACCGGCGACAGCTCCATGGAGCCGATCCACGCGGCCAGCGCCCGCGGCACGCCGGTGAAGCCCATGGAGAGGGTGAGGAAGCTCGCCCCCATCAGGATCAGCGCGATCATCGCCGAGGTGCGGGTGGCGCCAAGCAGGCTCTGGACGAAGCTGTCCCAGGTCAGCGAGCGCTGCACGGCGGCCAGCACCAGCGATCCGACGACGCCGATGGCGGCGGCCTCGGTGGCGGTGGCGATGCCGGCATACATGGAGCCGATCACCACGAAGATCAGCAGGATCACCGGGATCAGCAGGGCGGAGTTCTTCACCGCGGCGATGAAGCCGATGCGCGGCTCGGGCTTCGGCTTCTCGCCCGGATGCAGCACCGACCACACGACGATATAGAGCATGAACAGCCCGGCCAGCACGAGGCCCGGGAACACGCCGGCCATGAACAGCGAGGTGATGCTCTCGCGTACCGTCACGCCATAGACGATGAGGGTCAGCGACGGCGGGATCATCAGCCCGAGGGTGGCGGCCCCCGCCAGCGTGCCGATGACCATGAACTCCGGATAGCCGCGCTTGCGCAGCTCCGGAATGGTCATCTTGCCGACGGTGGACAGCGTTGCCGCCGATGAGCCCGACACGGCGGCAAACACCGTGCAGCCCACCACATTGGTGTGCAGCAGCCCGCCCGGCAGCCGCGCCAGCCAGGGGGCGAGGCCGCGGAACATGTCCTCCGACAGGCGGGTGCGGTAGAGGATCTCGCCCATCCAGATGAACAGCGGCAGGGAGGTGAGCGTCCACGACGAGGCGCTCGACCACACCGTGATGCTCATGGCGCTGCCGGGATTGCGCGAGGTGAAGCCGATCATGCCCATATAGGCAACACCCATGAGGGCAAGGCCCACCCACAGCCCGGTGCCGAGCAGGAAGAACATCACGAACAGGAACACGCCGATCTTCAGCCCCACCGCCGAGCGGTCGAACCCGGTCAT
This sequence comes from Segnochrobactraceae bacterium EtOH-i3, assembly GCA_050689115.1. Lineage (GTDB taxonomy): Bacteria > Pseudomonadota > Alphaproteobacteria > Rhizobiales > Segnochrobactraceae > JBBSSF01. The sequence continues at coordinate 184,752 of JBOGCN010000005.1, forward strand.
GGCGTGAATGCCGGCATAGATGACGAGGAGGGCGGCGGCCAACAGCATCAGCCGGGTGCGCCGGGTGGTGAAGAGCTGCGGGCCCGTTTCCGCGGGGCTATCGACGCCGAGGCTTTCGGTCAGCAGCACCCGGGCGAGGCTGTCCAGAATGGCGATCGCCAGTATCACCGCGCCGATGCCCATCACCAGCTGGGGGATCCACAGCGGCGTGCCATCCTGCCCCTGGGAGACATCGCCGAGCTGATAGCTGAGGATCGGCGCGCGCACCGCATACCAGGCGAAGAACAGGCCGACGACGGCGGCCAGCGCATGGCACCAGATTTCCAGCCCGCGGCGATAGCGCCCGGCATGCTCGATCAGCATGCCCACCCGGATGTGCTCGTTGTGGCTGAAGGTGTAGGCGAGCGCCAGAAAGGACGCCGACGCCATCATGTAGCCGGCATAGGTCGCGCCGCCCGGAAACATCACCCCCAGCCAGCGCGCCACCATCTGGGCCACCACCAGCGCGAGAATGGCGATCAGCGACAGGGCGGCGGCGTAGCCGGTTCCGAGATAGAGCGTGTCGAGAAAGCGACGCATCGGCAGGTCCAGCGCGAGGGGGCACCCGGGAGGCGGGGGCGATCCGCAAACAGAAAGGCCCGACGGCCGGCTCGGGCAGCGGGGCCGTGCGGGCGAACGCGGGCAGGAAAAAGCAGAAGGCCCCCGCCGGCGGTGTCGCGCTGGCGGGGGCCCGGGATCAGTTGGCCTTGTAGGCCTCGATGATGACGGTGCCATCCGGACCGGTGGCCTTCAGCCATTCCTCGGTCATGGTGGTGCCGATGCCGCCAAGATCGGTGGCGAGCTGGTCCGACGGGCCGGAGACCTTCATGCCGTTCTTGGCCAGCGTCTGCACGAAGCCGTCGGCCAGAGACGCGGCCTTGGCGGAGCCGCGGGTCTGGGCCGCAAGCGCTTCCGAAGTCACGCAGTCCTGCTCGGCCTTGGACAGGGCCTCGAACGCCTTGGTGTTGACGAAGACGGTATTGCGCGGCAGCCACGCCTTCACGTCATAGAAATTCGTCATGTCCTCCCAGACCTTCTCGTCGACGCCGGTCGACCCCGAGGAGATCATCGCTTCCACGACGCCGGTGGCCAGCGCCTGCTTGAGTTCGGCCGCTTCGATCTGGGTGGGCACCATCTTGGCAAGCGCGGCAACGCGGCCGGTGGTGGCGTTGTAGGCGCGGAATTTCACGCCGGCCATATCGGCAACGCTGTTGATGTCCTTGTCGAAATACATGCCCTGGGGCGGCCACGGCACGGAATAGAGCAGGGTCAGCCCCTGGGCGGCCAGCACCTTGGCAAGAACCGGGGCTGCGGCGGCGCGCAGCTTCTCGGACGCCTCGAAGGAGGTGGCGAGGAAGGGCACGGAATCATAGCCGAAGATCGGGTTCTCGTTGGCATGCGCCGACAGCAGGCGCTCGCCGATCTGCGCTTCGCCCATCTGCACGGCGCGCTTGATCTCGTCGCCCTTGAACAGCGAGCCGCCGGGATGGACGGTGATGTCCAGCGCACCCTTGGTGCAGGCCTTCACGCCATCGGCGAAAAGAACTGCATTTTCCGTGTGATAGTTGTTGGCCGGATAGGCGACCGGCATGTCCCAGGTCTCGGCCGAAGCCGTGGCGACACCGCCGAGGAGGGCGAACGAAAGGGCGAGGGACGCGGTCGTCGATTTCATCTGCAACCTCTCAGCTGTCGGGTCCCGGCAGGGTCCGGTGTCGAAATTCGGTCATGGACGGCGGCTAGACAGGGCATCGGACAGGGCCCGCGTCCGGAGTTCTCCGGCGGGCCGGCCCCTGCGGACCCTCTGTTTCCGGATCAGACGTCGGATCCGTCCGCCTATCAACCGCCCCAGAATGCGGTTTCCCATGACGAAAAATCATTGCCCCCTGCACCCCCGGTGTGTGGACGCCATGCCTTGCACGGGGGCACGGAGCGGGGCGGTTATTGCTCAGACGATCCGATTGACGAGATCGGTGTCGCCCTGCCGCAGTTTCTGCAGGTTCCGGGCCAGAATGGCGACGACATTGCGCTCGTAGAGCCGGGTTTCGCCGGCGGTGTGCGGTGTCAGCACCACATTGGGCAGGGTCCACAGCGGCGAGCTTTCCGGCAGCGGCTCGCGCTCGGTCACGTCGATGCCGGCGCCGGCAAAGCGTCCGGCGGCCAGGGCGTCGATCAGCGCCGCCTCGTCCACGCAGCCGCCGCGGGCGACATTGACGAGCAGTGCCGTCGGCTTCAGGAGATCGAGGGTGCGGGCATTCATCAGATGCCGGGTCTCGTCGGTCAGCGGGCAGCACAGCACCACCACATCCGCCTGGGGCAGCAGCGCCGTCAGATGGGCGAAGCTGTGGACAGACTCCGCGGCGCCGGCACCATTGGCGGGATCGCGGCGGATGCCCAGCACGTGCATGTCGAAGGCGCGGCCGATGCGGGCGATGCGCTGGCCGATGCCGCCGAGGCCGACCACCAGCAGGGTCTTGCCGGCCAGCTCGTCCTCGCGCCGGGTGGCATCGCCGATGGAGGGGCGCCACAGCCGGCTGTGCTGGTTGTCGCGGGCTTCCGCCAGCCGGCGCGTCAGCGACAGCATCAGCCCGAAGGCGTGCTCGGAGACGGCGTTGACATTCACCCCCTGACCGCTCGCCAGCATCACGCCATGGGCGCGCAACGCGTCGCGGTCATACTGGTTGGTGCCGGAGCTGACGGACTGCACATATTTCAGCTTCGGCGCGTGGGAGAGGAGGTCGTTGGTCCACAGGCCCGAGACCACCAGAACATCGGTCTCCGGCAGCTCGGCCAGCAGCGCTTCGCGGCTGCGCACCTGCTGGGCGGCAATGCCGGTGCCGAGACCGTCGAACACCGGCTTCAGATCATAGACGGCATGGGCAAAGCACAGGCGGAGATCGTGATTGGCGGGCAGGTGCGCCTGGAGCGGGCGGCCGGGGAGCGTCATGGAATCAGGGTCCGGATTTTCGGACCAGCAGCCGACAAGGGCCGCCAGTCCTCTGGCAGGAAAGGGCGACGCCCCGGGGCGGGGTCCGCGGCGCGACGTCTAGCGCAAGCGTGCCGCGGCGAAGGGGGCGATGTCCAGCCGTGGCGACCGGCCGGCGACGAGATCGGTGATGAGGGCTGCCGTCATCGGCGCCGAGGCCAGACCGATATGGCCATGGCCGAAGGCGTGGAGAATATCCGGCGACCGGCTGGCGCGGCCGATCACCGGCTTGCCATCGGGCGTCGACGGCCGGTTGCCCTGCCAGCGCGTCACCCGCTCCGGCGTGCCGAGGCCTGGCCAGGTGTGCTTCAGATGGGCGAGCAGGATATCGGCCCGGTGCCAGTCCGGCGGGGCATCGGTGCTGGCGAGCTCCACCTGTCCGGCGGCGCGCAAGCCCGTGCGGGTGCGCACATTCGCCATCCGGCCATCGGCCGGCAGCACCGGAATCTCCGGGCTCACGGCGGGATCGAGCACCTCGACATGATAGCCGCGCTCGCTTTCCAGACACACGGCATCGCCGGCCGCTGCCGCCAGCGCCTTCGAGCGGATGCCGGCGGCAATCACCGCGCCATCGCAGGCAATCGGCCCGTCCTCGGTGCGCACGGCAGTCAGCCGGTCGCCGGCGACCTCGAAGCCGGTGGCGCGGGTGCGCCGCAGCGTGGCGCCGCGGGCAAGGGCGGCCTCCACGAGCGCGGCGACATAGCCGCCGGGGTCGGTGCAGTGGCCGCCTTCGGTCAGCAGGATGCCGAAGCCATAGGCCGGCGAGAGGGAGGGCACCCGGGCGGCCAGCGCTTCCCGGTCCAGCTCCACCATCTGCACGCCATGGCGCCGGCGCAGCTCCCAGCCGAGGCCGTCGGCGGCAAAGGCGCTGCGATCGGCATAGGCATAGACGAGGCCATCCTGCCGGATCAGCTCCGGCCGGCCGATGCGGTCGGCGAGCTGCCGGTGCAGGGCAGGGGCATCGGCCAGAAGGCCGGCGAGCAGGGCGGCGGTGCGCTCCACCTTCGCCCGGGTGGCGCCGGCCAGCAGGAAGCGGATCAGCCAGGGCATCAGCCGCGGCAGATGGCGCCAGCGCAGGGTGAGGGCTCCGGTCGGATCGAGCAGATAGCCGGGCACCTTCATCCAGATGCCGGGCACCGACATGGGCATGATGGAGGCCGGCGACAGGAAGGCGCCATTGCCGAAGCTGGCCGCCTGTTCGCCGCCGGGCGCGCCCGGCTCCACCAGGGTGACGCGATGGCCGGCCCCCGCAAGGGCCTCGGCGGTGGCGGCGCCGATGATGCCGGCGCCGATCACCACGATATGCCGGGACGGCTCTGTCATCGTGTGCACATCCGTAAGGGCGGCCCGCTTCTTGCTCCGGCTGCTTGCTGGAGCGGGGCGCCGGCTTTAAGGGGAGCGGGACGGTTCGTCCCGGGAGCATTGACCTCTGGATGCCAGAGCCGGGCCGGGAAGCGAAGCACGGAAATTCTCACGTCCCCATGATCCGAAGTCATGATCCCGGATCATGCGAGGGGCAGGAGCGCGGAGCGCATGCGCAGATTTCTTCCGTCCCTGTCGGCGCTGGTGGCCTTCGAGGCAGCGGCGCGGCATGTGAGCTTCACCCGGGCGGCCGAGGATCTGGCCATCACCCAGAGCGGCATCAGCCGGCAGGTCTCCAATCTGGAAGCCTTTCTCGGGGTGAAGCTGTTCGAGCGCATCGGGTCGCGCCTCATCCTGACGGATGCCGGCAGCGCTTTCCTGCGCGAGGTCTCCGGCTCTCTCGACCGCATCGAGCAGGCGGCCATCGACACCGTGCGCGGCCGCACCCTGGAGGATGCCCTCGTCGTCTGCACCCATCCGACGCTGGCCAGCCGCTGGCTGGCGCCCCGGCTGGAGGATTTTCTGCGCGGCCATCCCGACGGGGTCGTCGATGTGGTGACGGCGACCGACGACATCGACTTCGACGCCACCCGCATCGACGTGGCGATCCTGCGCGGTTCCGGGTCGTGGAGCCATGCGCTGGCCTTCGAGCTGTTTCCGGAGGAGCTGGTGGTGGTGGCCGCGCCGCGCCTGCTGCCGCCGGGCCCGACCCGGGACCATCTGGATTTCGCGGCGGTGCCGACGCTGCAGAATGCCAGCCGGCCGGATCTCTGGCTCACCTGGCTCTGGGCCTCGGGCGTTTCCCATTCCGGCGCCATCCGCGGCGTGCGGCTGCCCCAGAGCGAAATGCTGATTTCGGCTGCTGTCGCCGGCCTCGGTCTGGCGGTGGTGCCGGCGCCCTATGTGGAGGCCGAGCTTGCCCGCGGCGACCTGTGGCTGCCCTTTGGCGGCCCCGTCGCCACCCGGGACAGCTACTGGATCGTCCACTCCGAGCGCCGCACCACGGTGGAAAGCGCCATGCAGTTCCGCGCCTGGCTGCAGCGGCAGGCCCGCCAGCGCCCCCGGCCGGCCGGGGATGCCCCCGGGCCGGCCGCGGCGTGAGGCCCGATCGCGCTCAGTCCGCAATCACCGCATCGTCGCGATGGGTAGCCAGCTCATCGGAAAGCCGGCGGGTGAGGGCGACCATCAGCTCCGGCGTGGTGCGATCGAGGCCATAGGCCGTCAGCGGAAAATTGAGCGGCGCCTGCCGGGCCCAGATGGCGTCATGCTGGTCCGGCGACAGGATTTCGGCGGGATCGCCGACGGCAACCCAGCCGATGGGCACCGTCGCCCCCGGCTCCAGCCGGGTTTTCAGGTGCACCACGGCATGGATGCGCACCTCGCAGCCGCGGCCGAGCCGGGCGCCATGGAACACCGCCGCCCCCGTCGCCACGAACACTTCCGGCTCCAGAACGGCGCCGGTGACATGGGCATGGGGGCCGATCAGGCAGTTGTCGCCGATGTCGCAGTCATGGCGCGGGCCGGCGCGCACCACGGCATTTTCCAGAATGATGACCTCGCGGCCGAGGCGGATGCGTCCGCCGGCCTCGCCGATCACCCGGGCGCCGGAAAGGATGCGGCAGCCGGGGCCGATGGTGACATCGCCTGCTACCGTCGCATCCGGCGCGACCCAGGCGGCGGGATCGACCACGGGCGCCTTGCCCATGTGGGAGACGAGCATCGCGGGAACCTCCGGCAGGACGGGAACCGCCAGCATGGCAGGCCGCCCGGGCGGCGCCAAGGGGGCGCGCATCGCCGCTGTGCGCATCGCCCGGAGGCTGCGGATTTCCCGGTGTGCGGTGCAGCAGGGCGGCGCGATTGGTGCTATGGAGACCGTATGATGCCAAAGGTCCTTGAAAAGGATCCTTTGGCATGCCGATGCGGATTTTTCATGCGCCCGGAGCATATGGGAAATCCGCTGTTCTTCAGGCGCGCGGGTGCGGTCAGCACCTCGTGCGCCTGGTCTGAACCAGGCGTCCCCACGGGCGCCGTCGACGCGGAGCCCTGTCCGCGGAAACCGGGCCGCCCGCGCGGCCGTCGAAGAGCGCCTGACGCCATGAGCATTTCTGAGGATCGTCCGCGCGCCGGCCTGTCTGCCGCTTCTGCCAGCGGGGCGGCGGCCCGGGCCGAGGCCGGACCATCGGACAGCCGGCTGCTGCGCATTCGCGTCGCCCTGTTTCTGGCCGGCTTTGCCACTTTCTCCCTGATCTACTGCACCCAGCCCATCCTGCCGGAGCTGTCGCAGGCCTTCTCGGTGTCGCCGGCGGCAAGTTCGCTGGCCCTGTCCATGACCACCGGGGCGCTGGCCATCGCCATCCTGTGTGCCGGGGCGATTTCCGAATCCTTCGGCCGGCGCGGGCTGATGTTCGTGTCGATGATTGCTGCCGCCGTGCTCAATCTGGCGGCCGCCGTCACTGTCGAATGGCATCTGCTGCTGGCCGTGCGCACTCTGGAAGGGCTGGTGCTCGGCGGCGTGCCGGCGGTGGCCATGGCCTATCTGGCCGAGGAAATGCCGAAGGCGCGGCTGGGGGCCGCCATGGGGCTCTATGTCGGCGGCACGGCCTTGGGCGGCATGAGCGGCCGGGTGCTCATCGGCATCCTGACGGAGCATTCCGACTGGCGCATGGCGCTGGGTGCCATGGCGGTGCTGGACCTCCTGATTGCCATCGCCTTCGTGTTTCTGCTGCCGGCCTCGCGCAATTTTGTCCGCCGGCCCGGCCTCGGTCTGGGATTTCACCTGACGGCGTGGGGGGCGCATCTGCGGCATCCGGCGCTGCCGTTGCTGTTTGCCACCGGCTTCCTGTCCATGGGCGCCTTCGTCACGGTCTACAATTATGCCGGCTTCCGGCTGATCGCGCCGCCCTATGATCTCGACCAGAGCCAGATCGGCCTGATCTTCCTCGCCTATCTGTTTGGCATGGTGGCCTCGCCCACCGCCGGTTATCTGGCCGACCGCTTTGGCCGCGCCGGCGTGGTGGCGCTGGGCGCCATCGGCATGCTCGCCGGTCTCGTCATCACCCTGACCGCGCCGCTGGCCGTCATCATCGTTGGCGTGGTGCTGCTCACCATCGGCTTCTTCACCGTGCATGCGGTGGCCAGCGGCTGGGTGGGGCGGCTGGCGGAGGCCAACAAGAGCCATGCCGCCTCCCTCTATCTGCTCGCCTATTATGCCGGCTCCAGCATCATGGGCTCGATGGGCGGCTGGTTCTGGCACGCCGATGGCTGGCCGGGCGTGGTGGCCTTCTCCGGCGTGATGACGGCGCTGATTCTGGCGATTGCCGGCTGGCTGGCGCTCTCCCGGCGCGGGTGACCGGCGGGGCCGGGCGGACAGCCTGCCTCAGCCCCGGGCGACGGACGCCGTGGGATCGGCAAGGAAGGAGAGCCGGCCGGCGGCGACGCGCGCCACCGAGAATACCAGCGCCTTGCGGGCGATCGCCGTCAGCCGGTGCTCCGGCGCCTCGCGGATGAGCTCGGCGGTAAAGCCATCGGCGACCAGAAAACCGGCTTCTTCCGGAAAGGGCTCGGCCGGCACATCGGGCAGGGTGGCGAAGAATAGCCGGTCGCAGAAGGGGCGATAGTCCGGCCACTTGTGGTCGGCGGCTAGATCGGCCAGCGACGACTTGATCTCGACGATCCAGATTTCGCTCTTCGGCCCGATGGCCAGAAGATCGGCGCGCCGGCCATTGGCCAGCGTCAGCTCGGGCAGGGCGGTGAAATCATGGGCGGCCAGCCAGCGCGTCACCCCGCGGCGCACATCAAGGGCGCGGGCCGACTGGCGCCCGTCATTCAGCGGGTCGGCCCGGGTGGTGAGCGGGGAGACGAACGGCATGGGACAGAACCTCCGATACGGCGATCGTTCCCGGTCCGTTCGATAAAATCAAGCCCTTTCCGCGCCCCGGCCGCGTGGGGCGGTAGCGGGGCGAAGAGGGGCGGGGGCCATACCAGAGGTCCTTGAAAAGGATCCTCTGGTATTCCGAAGCGGATTTCTCATGCTGTCGAGTCCATGAGAGATCCGCTGTTCTTCAGGAGCGCGGTGCGGTTGGCACGTCGTGCTCCTGGCATCAGGACTTCGCGCTGCGCGCGCCCTTGCCCTGATACTGCTTCAGCCGGGCGCAGGCATTGACCAGATGGACGGAGGCCGCCGCTGCCGCGCCGTCCTTGTCGCCGGCGGCGATCGCCTCATAGATCGCCACATGCTCCTTGTGGACTTCCAGCGTCAGGCCGCCCAGACGGGCGGTGTTGGAGCGGGCGGCGCGGATGAGGCGGCGCACCTGATTTTCGAGGAATTCCCCGAACTTGTCGAAATAGTGGTTGTGAGCGGCCTTCAGGATCGCCTGATGGAAGCGCATGTCCTCGTCCGCCCCCGGCTCGCCGCGGGTGATCGCCGCGCCGAGATCATCGAGGGCGGCGCGGATGGCGGCAAGTTCCTTCGGGCTGTGGCGCTCGGCGGCGAGGGCGGCTGCCGCCGATTCCACCGACATCAGGAATTCGAGCAGCAGGATCAGGTCCTTGGCGTCCGTCAGGTCCGGTGTCAGGCGGAACACCCTGTTGCCATCGGCATTGACGAACTGGCCGCGGCCCTGCTGGGCCGTGACGAGGCCTTCCGATTTCAGGAGGGAAATCGCCTCCCGCACCACCGGTCGGCTGACGCCATAGGCAGCACTCAGCTCCTGCTGGGTGGGCAACTGCGCGCCCGGCTTCAGCTCGCCGCCTTCGATGCGCTCGCGCAGCCGCCGCGCCACCTCTTCGGGCAAGGTGCCCGAGCGCGGAATAATCTCTCGTCCTGCCGGCATCGTCCGTCCTGTCCCCCGCTCCCCAAGATCCGTCCCGCTGGTCACACCATGAACAGGCCGCCGTTCACGTGGATGGTCTCCCCGGTGATATAGGCAGCCCCCGGCCCGCAGAGGAAGGCCACAACTTCAGCGACCTCATGGGCCGTGCCGAGACGCCGCAGGGGTGTCGTCGCGATCATGCCCGCGCGCCGGTCCGGGTCGAGGGCCTGCATCATGCGCGTGTCGATGAGGCCGGGGGAGACGGCATTGACCCGCACCTTCGGCCCCAGCTCCTGGGCAAGGCTCTTGGTCATGGTCAGCACGCCGCCCTTGGCGGTGGCATAGGGCGTGTGGTCCGGGCTGCCGCGATGGCCGGCAACCGAGGTGATGTTCACGATGCTGGCGCCCTCGGAGAGATGGGGCAGCAGGGCGCGGATGGTGAAGAACACGCCATCCAGATTGACCGCAATCGACGTGCGCCACTTCGGATCGGTGATGTCGCCAAGCGCCAGGTGCTGATAGAGCCCGGCGCCGGTCACCACCATGTCCACGGTGCCGAAGCGGGTCGCGGCAGCCTCGGCCACGGCGTCGGCGGCCGTCGGATCGGTCACGTCTTGGCGGCAGACCAGCGTCTCGGCGCCAAGCCCCGCGGCGAATCCGGCCAGCGCCCCGGTCTCGATGTCGGTCAGCACCAGCCGCGCGCCGGCTGCCGCCAGAAGGGTCGCGATCGCCCGGGGAATCTCGCCATTGGCGCCGGTGATGACCGCCGTCCGACCCGAAAAATCAGCCATTGCAGTGGGTATCCCGTTTCCTCATGCGGCTCTTGGAGCCGTTTGTTATCAATCTGTTGGGGTGCCTCTCGGGGCACCCGAAGCGGGGATGTGAAAAGTCCGCTTGTCAGACAAGTTTATCATCTGCTAGGTAATGCGCAACGACAAAGCGGATGTGGCCTCCCGAACCGGTGGTTCGTGGCCGGAGGCGGGAGACCGGAGCCAGAATGCGGCCCGGGACAAGCCACACCGAGGGGAGAGACGATCGATGCGGGACGTGACTGGCGCCACGCGCCTTGTCGGAATTCTGGCGGATCCCATCCATCATGTGCGCACGCCGCAGGTGCTGAACCCGCGTTTCGAGGCGCTGGGGATCGATGCGGTGATCCTGCCCATGCATGTGGTGCCGGCCGATCTCGGTGCGGTGCTCGCCGGCCTTTCCAAGATCCGCTCTCTCTCCGGTCTTGTGGTGACGGTGCCGCACAAGGAAGCCGTCGTCGCGTTCTGTGATGAACTGGGCCCCGAGGCCCGCCTCGTCGGCGCCGCCAATGTGCTCCAGCGCCTGCCTGATGGCCGCTGGGCCGGCGAGATGCTGGATGGCGTCGGCTTCGTTACCGGGCTGCGCACGGCGGGCATTGATCCCGCCGGGCTGTCGGTGCTGCTGGTCGGGGCAGGCGGGGCGGCATCTGCTGTCGCCGTGGCGCTGGTCCGCGCCGGTGTTGCCCGTCTGGTGATCGCCAACCGCACCCCGGCCCGGGCGGAGGCGCTGGCGGAGAAGATCGCCGCGGCCTTCCCCAATGTCAGCGTTGCGGCGGGGCCCGCCGATCCCGCCGGCTTCGATCTCGTCATCAACGGCACCTCCCTCGGGCTGAAGCCCGGGGATGCCCTGCCGCTCGATCCGGAGCGGCTGGAGCCGCGCACTATCGTTGCCGACGTGGTGATGAACCCGCCGGTGACCCCGCTTCTGGCGGCTGCCGCTGCCCGCGGCTGCCGCACCCATGAAGGGCTGGCGATGATCGAAGGTCAGCTCGACGCCATCGCCGCCTTCGTGACCGGCGGCTGATCCGCCGCCGGCACGCCTGCCCATCCGGCTTCCAACCCCTGCGGATGATCGGTCCCCCCGATTTCCCGCCGCGGGCGGAGCCATGTCCGGCGGCCCCTCCGGGGCGGCCGGGCCATCCGGGATCCGGTCCGGCATCGTCCGGGCCGGGGGAGACCCACCGACAAAGAAACGAAGAACCTGGAGGAAACAGGGTCCATGAAAGCCGTTGTCGCGACTGCCCTCGCCGCCGCCTCGCTTCTCGGTACCACGGCGCTGGCGAGTGCCGATCCGCTGAAGATCGCCATCATCGAGAGCCTCTCGGGCTCCCAGACCTCCACCGGCCGGCTCTATGCCACGGCCTCCCATTATGTCATCGACAAGCTGAATGCGGCCGGTGGCTACAATGGCGAGCCGATCATCGTCACCGAATATGACAGCGGCGGCAACACTGCCGGCGCCTCCGCCAAGTTCAAGCAGGCGGTGGCCGATGGTGCCAACATCGTCATTCAGGGCTCGTCCTCGGCCATTGCCGGCCAGATCTCGGAAGATGTGCGCAAGCACAATCTGCGCAACAAGGGCAGCGAAGTGCTGTTCCTGAATGTCGGCGGCGAAGCCATGGAGCTGACCGGCGACAAGTGCCACTTCCACGCCTTCCGCTTCACCACCACGGCGCCGATCCGCGTTGGCGCGCTGGTGTCGGTGATGAAGGATCAGGAGACGCTGGGCACCCGGGTCTACTCGATCAACCAGAACTATTCCTGGGGCCAGGACATGCAGAAGGCCATCGAGGCCGATGCACAGCGCGGCGGCTACGAGGTCGTGGAAACCGTGCTCCATGACGTCAACCGCATCCAGGATTTCTCGCCCTTCGTCGCCAAGATCCAGGCCGCCAAGCCGGATACCGTCATCACCGGCAACTGGTCCAACGACCTGCTGCTGCTGATGAAGGCGACGGGTGACTCCGGCCTGAAGGTGCGCTTCGGCACCGCCTTCCTTGATCAGCCGGGCAATATCGGCAATGCCGGCGAGGTGGCCATCGGCCACTATGTGGCCCACCCCTACAATATCGAGCTGTCCAAGACCTCCTTCCCCCAGGACTACGAGAAGGTGACCGGCCATCTGCCGACCTATGTCGAGCCCGGCACCGTCAACGGCCTGACCATGCTCGGCAAGGCGCTCGACGCCACCAGCGTGAAGGGCGGCAAGGTCGATGCCGACAAGATCGCGCTGGCCCTGGAAGGCGTCACCCTCGACACCGACATCGGCACGCTCTCCATGCGCAAGGCCGATCATCAGGTGCTGCTGCCGGTGGTGGTGTCGGAAGTCTCCAGGGATGTGAAGTACCCGGTCGATGGCACCGACATGGGCTTCAAGCCGGTGAAGGTCATCCCGGCCGACCAGGCGACCTATCCGGCGCAGGACTCCTGCCAGATGAAGCGTCCCTCCTGAGGCAACTTGTGCCGGCGGCTTGCCGCCGCCGGCACCCTTTTTCTCCCCGGTGCCCTCGTCCGGAGTCCGCTCATGGAATTCGTCACCCTGTCTCTTTTGAACGGGGCCATTTACGGCATGCTGCTGTTCATGGTCTCGGCCGGCCTGACGCTGATCTTCGGCATGATGGGCGTCCTGAACTTCGCCCACGCGTCGTTCTACATGCTCGGGGCCTATTTCGCCTACACTCTCTCGGGCATGTTCAATTTCTGGGTCGGCCTGATCGTCGCGCCGCTCATGGTCGGCGTGTTCGGCGTCATCATCGAGCGCACCATGCTGCGCCGGGTGCATCGCCATGGCCATGCCCATGAGCTGCTGCTCACCTTCGGCATCGCGCTGATCTGCGAGGAGCTGGTGAAGCTCTTCTATGGCGATTTCCCGGTGAACTACCAGATGCCGGCCGAACTGAACTTTTCGGCCTTCACGGTGTTCGGCACCAATTATCCCTTCTACCGGCTGTTCATCGGTCTGGTCGCGGTGGCCATGTTCGCGGCGCTGCTGATCGTGCTGACGAAGACGCGCATCGGCATCATCGTGCGCGGCGCCGAGCGGCTGCCGAAGATGGCCGAAGCGCTCGGCCACAATGTGCCGCTGGTGTTCATGGGCGTGTTCGGGGCCGGCGCCGCGCTTGCGGGTCTGGGCGGTGCGGTGGCCGGTGCCTTCTATCCCACCAACCCGAACATGGCGCTGGATCTCGGGGTCATCGTGTTCGTGGTGGTGGTGGTCGGCGGCCTCGGCTCGCTGGAAGGCTCGCTGGTCGCCTCCCTTCTCATCGGCATCTTCACCTCCTTTGCCGTCGGTCTCGACTGGTCGATTGCCGGTCTCATGGGCCTTGTCGGCCTTGGCGGCGTGGCCGAGGCGATCGGCGGACCGCTGACGCTGACGCTCTCGTCAGCCTCGGGCACCGTGCCCTTCTTGATGATGCTGATCGTGCTGCTGGTCCGTCCGGCGGGTCTCATGGGTTCGCGGAACTGAGGACGACGCCATGACCCGATTTCTCCTCGCCCTGATTGTCGCCGCCGTTCTGGTCGCCCTGCCGCCCTTTCTGGGCCTCGGCTGGCAGAACACCCTGACCAACATGCTGATTGCCGCCCTGTTCGCGGCCGCCTTCAACCTGCTCATGGGGCAGGGGGGCATGCTCTCCTTCGGCCACGCCGCCTATTATGGCCTCGGCGCCTTTGCCGTGCTGCACCTGATGCTGGCGATCGAGAACGGCTTCAATTTCCCGACCGCCCTCCTGCCGCTGGCGGGGGCCGGCGTCGGCCTCCTCTCCGGTCTCGGCGCCGGTTATTTCGCCGCCAAGCGCACCGGGGTCTATTTCTCGCTGGTGACGCTGGCACTCGCCGAGCTTCTGCACGCGATCGCCCCGCACTGGCAGGGTCTCTTCGGCGGTGAGGCGGGCCTGTCCTCCATGCGCATGCCGTCCTGGGGGCTGGAATATGCCACGAGCCTTGAAGTCTATTATGTGACGCTCGCCTGGGTCGTCGTCTCCATCGGCCTGCTCTATGCCTACACGCTGACCCCCTTCGGCCGGCTGACGCTGGCGCTCCGGGACAACGAGCAGCGCGTGCGCTTCATGGGCTTTGATCCCCACCGCACCAAGGTGCTGGTGTTCGGCATCTCCGCCATGTTCGCCGGCATTGCCGGTGGCCTCATGGCCATGTCCCAGGAGACGGCCAACTACAACATCTTCTCCATGGCCATCTCGTCCCAGGTGGTGCTGCAGACCTTCGTCGGTGGCTCCACTTTGTTCCTCGGGCCGGTGCTGGGTGCAGCGGTGCTGACCGTCTTCACCTTCCTGATCTCGGAGATGACCCGGGCGTGGATGCTCTATCAGGGGATCCTGTTCGTGCTCATCATGCTCTTTGCCCCCAACGGCATTGCCGGCGTGATCCAGCTCCACATCGACGCCCGGGATCGCCTGCCGTGGGCGCGGCTGACGGGCCCCTATGCGCTGGCGACGGCCGCCGGTGCGGTTGCCACCACCGGTCTGGTGATGCTGGTCCATTATGCCGAGCTGATCTTCGCCGATGCCTACCGCGCCCGGGTGGCCCGGGACGGGCTGTGGGAGCCGGTGTCGGCCTTCGGCATCGACTGGAACCCGCTGAACCCGGTCACCTGGCTGGTGCCCGTCGCCCTCATCGCCCTCGGCATCCTCGGCATCCTGAAGATGCGCGGCCCCATCGCGCAGCTCTGGGCGACGCCGGCCAACATTCCCCCGACGGCGGCCATGCCCGCCCCCCATGCGGCCTGACGGCAGGAGGACGGATCCATGAGCCATCATTCCCATCCGCCCGTGTCCGACGAGGTGCTCGTCATCCGCGACGTGCACAAGGCCTTCGGCGGCCTCGTCATCATGCGCGGCATCAACCTGACCCTGAAGCGCGGCGAGCGCCACGCCATCCTCGGCCCCAACGGGGCGGGCAAGTCGACCCTGTTCAACCTGATCTCCGGCAATTTCCCGCCGACCTCCGGCGAGATCCTGCTGAACGGCCGGGAAATCCAGGGTCTGCCGCCCGAGCGCATCAACCGGATGGGGCTCGCCCGCTCCTTCCAGATCACCAACATCTTCGGCCGCATGACCGCCTTCGAGAACATCCGCATGGGGGTTCTCGCCCGCCACGGCGTGCGCTTCGACCTCCTGCACCGGATCGCGAAGCGCTCCGACATCAATGACGAGGCCGAGGCGATCCTCAATCAGGTGCGCCTCGGCCACCGGATCCGCACCCAGGCGGCCGATCTCTCCTATTCCGAGCAGCGCTCGCTGGAGATCGGCATGACCTTGGCGACCGGGCCCGACGTGATCCTCCTCGACGAGCCCACCGCCGGCATGTCGCGCGAGGAGACGGCCTATATCGTCGAGCTGATCCGCGAGGTGACCACCGGCAAGACGCTGCTCATCGTCGAGCACGACATGAGCGTCGTCTTCAGCCTGTGCAACCGCATTTCCGTTCTGGTCTACGGGCAGATCCTCGCCACCGGTGCGCCGGAGGAAATCCGCGCCAACAAGGCGGTGCAGGAAGCCTATCTGGGCGAGGAGGCCGCCTGATGCTGCTCGAAGTCGCCAATCTCCACGCCCACTATGGCAAGAGCCACATCCTGCACGGCGTCACCTTCGCCCTGAAGGATCCGGGCATCGTCGCCCTTCTCGGCCGCAACGGTTCCGGCCGCTCCACCACGCTGAAGGCCATGATGGGCTGGCTGCCGCCGTCGGCCGGCTCCGTCCGCCTCAACGGGCAGGAAATGGCCGGGCGCCATTCCTTCGTCGTGGCGCGGGCGGGCCTCGGCTATGTGCCCGAGGAGCGGCTGTGCTTCCCCAATTTGACGGTGGAGGAAAATCTCCGCCTCGGCGTGCTGAAGGGCGCGCCCGGCGCGCCGCGCTGGTCCATGGAGGACATGTTCACCTATTTCCCGCGCCTCAAGGACCGCCGCAACCAGCGCGCCGGCTACATGTCCGGCGGTGAGCAGCAGATGCTGACCCTGTGCCGGACTCTCCTCGGCAATCCCCTCGTCATCCTCATCGACGAGCCGACCGAGGGCCTCGCCCCCAAGATCGTCGATGTGGTCACCGACGTGATCCGCGACATCGCCAGGAAGGGCGTCGGGGTGTTCCTCGTCGAGCAGAAGATGAGCATGGCCATGAAGGTCGCCGAGCGCGTCCTCGTCATGGGCCATGGCGAGATTGTCTTTGATGGTCCGGCCGAGGAAATCCAGCGCCGGCAGGATATCCGCCGGGAGTGGCTGGAAGTCGCCTGATCCGCCGGGCCGGCGTCCGGCTTCCTGTGCGGGCGCCTCCCAGACTTGCCGCGACAGATCCCGCCCGACCGCGTGCCGGGCGGGGCACTCCCCCGATCAAAGGGGAAATGTCCGCATTCACTTGTCAGATGAGCAGAACAAATGCGCGTGGAAGAGGAACGAGGCCCTGCCGGGACAGCCGGGACGGGCCGGGTGGTTGTGGTCACCGGCGGGGCGGCGGGCATCGGCCGCGCCATCGCCGATCGCTTTGCGGCCGGCGGCGATCGCCTCGTGCTGATCGACCGGGACGGGGCGGCGGCGAGCGCGGCGGCTGCCGAATTTGAGGCCCGCGGCACCGAGGCACTGGCGCTGGCCGCCTCCGTTTCCGACGAGGCGGCGGTGGAGGCGGCCTTTGCCGCGGTGATGGAGCGCTTCGGCCGGGTGGACGTGCTCGTCAACAATGCCGGCGTCTCCTGCAACCGGCCGACGCTGGAGCTGAGCCTGGCCGAATGGCAGCGCGCCCTCGACGTCAATCTCACCGGCGTCTTCCTGTGCGCGAAGGCGGCCGGCCGAGGGATGATCGCGGCAGGCTCCGGCGCCATCGTCAACATCGGTTCGATGTATGGCACGGTCGCCGCCCCCAACCGCGCCGGCTACTGCGCCACCAAGAGCGGCGTGGACATGCTGACCCGGGTGCTGGCGCTGGAATGGGCGCCCCTCGGCGTGCGCGTCAACGCCGTTGCCCCCGGCTACATCCGCACGGCGCTTCTGGAAGAGCTGATCGCCAGCGGCCGGGTGAATGCCGAGGCGCTTGTCGGCCGCACCCCCGCCCGCCGCTTCGGCCGGGAAGAGGAGGTGGCGGAACTGGTCCATTTCCTCGCCTCGCCGCGCGCCGACTTCATGACCGGTCAGGTCGTCGGTCTCGATGGCGGCTGGTCCGTCAACGGCTATCTCTGATCCCTTTTGTCCGAACGGAGACGCATTGCCATGCCCCGTCATTCGACCCTTGAGCCCTCTGTCGCCTGGCGCGAACTCGTCACCACCAAGGCCGACTGGGACGCCGCCGATCCCGCCCTTCTCGCCACCATGTTGACCGAGCTGCACCTGATCCGCGCCTTTGAGGAAAAGGTGCTGGAGCTGGCCGGCCTCGGTCTCGTCCATGGCCCCGCCCATTCCTCGTGCGGACAGGAGGGCGGCGCCGTCGGTTCCATCCTGCCCTTGCGGGTGTCGGACCAGATCAACGGCTCCCATCGTGGCCATCACCAGTTTCTGGCCAAGGCGTTGGGCTTCGTCGCCCCTGAGGGTCTCGACCCCAAGGCGCCGCTGTCCGGTGACGTGCGGGCGCTGATGCTGAAGACGCTGGCGGAAATTCTCGGGCTCGCCCAGGGCTTCTGCAAGGGCCGCGGCGGCTCCATGCATCTGCGCTGGGCGGAAGCCGGCGCGCTCGGCACCAACGCCATCGTCGGCGGCGGCGTGCCGCTGGCCGGCGGCGCCGCCTGGGCCCACCGCCGCGCCGGCACCGGCGATGTGGCGGTGACCTATTTCGGCGACGGCGCCGTCAATATCGGCTCGGTGCTGGAGACCATGAACCTCTCGGGGGCGTGGAAGCTGCCGCTCTGCTTCTTCATCGAGAACAACCGCTACGCCGTCTCCACCCATGTGGACGAGGCGACGGCCGAGCCGCGGCTGTCGTCGCGCGGTCTCGCCTTCGGCGTCACCGCGTGGAAGGTGGACGGCATGGATCCGCTCGCCGTCTATCTGGCGATGCAGGAGGCGCTGGAGGTGATGCGGGCCGGCAACGGCGCCACCATCATCGAGGCCGACGTCTACCGCTTCTTCCACCAGAACGGCCCGTTGCCGGGCAGCGCCTTCGGCTACCGCTCCAAGGCGGAAGAGAAGGAGTGGCGCGAGCGTGATCCGCTCGACCGGGTGGCGCGCGAGATGATCGCCCGCGGCCAGATCTCCGAGGCCGAGGTCGCCACCCTGCGCGAGCGCTCGCTTGCCATCATGGCCGAGGTGGCGGCGGAGCTGACCGAGACCCCGGCCGGCGGCCGCCTGCGCATCCGGCCGGAGCTGTGGCCGTCGCCGGATTTCCGCGACTATGGCATCCGCGGCGATCTCTCGGAGATGGCCGGCGTGCGCCATGAGGAGCAGGAGACTTTCCGCGGCCGGCTGGAAGAAAAGAAGTTCATCACCACGGTTGCCGATGTCATGCAGCGGCGCATGCAGGTGGATGACCGCATCGTCATCATGGGCGAGGACATTCACCGCCTGAAGGGCGGCACCAATGGCGCCACCCGCGGGCTCGCCGATCTCTGGCCCGACCGGGTGCTGGGCACGCCGATCAGCGAGAACGCCTTTGCGGGGCTGGCCGGCGGCATCGCCATGGATGGCCGCTACATCCCCGTGATCGAGTTCATGTATCCGGATTTCATGTGGGTGGCGGCGGATCAGGTGTTCAACCAGATCGCCAAGGCGCGCCACATGTTCGGCGGCGAAGGCATCATGCCGCTGGTGCTGCGGACCAAGATCGCCATGGGCACCGGCTATGGCTCCCAGCATTCCATGGATCCGGCCGGCATCTTCGCCACCTCGGTGGGCTGGCGCATCGTCGCCCCGTCGACGCCGTTCGACTATGTCGGCCTGATGAACAGCGCGCTGCGCTGCAAGGATCCGGTGCTCGTGCTGGAGCATGTGGATCTCTACAACGCCTCGGGCCTCGCCCCGGTGGATGATCTCGACTTCTTCATCCCCTTCGGCAAGGCGAAAGTGGTGCGCAGCGGCCGGGCGATGACGGTGCTGACCTATGGCGCCATGGTCGCCCCGACGCTGGCCGCGGTGCAGAAGCTCGGCATCGACGCCGAGGTGATCGACCTCCGCAGTCTCGATCGCGCCGGGCTCGACTGGGACACCATTTCCGCCTCGGTGATGAAGACCAACAATGTGCTGGTGGTGGAGCAGGGCTCGCTCGGCACTTCCTATGGCACGCTGCTCGGCGACGAGGTGCAGCGCCGGCTGTTCGACTGGCTCGACCAGCCGGTGCAGCGGGTGCACGGCGGCGAGGCCTCGCCCAGCGTCTCCAAGGTGCTGGAAGCGGCCGCCGCCGCCGGTCCGGTGGAGATCGAGGAGGGGCTGACCCGCACGCTGGCCGCTCAGGGTTTCGCGGTTGCGGCTGAGTGATACCAAAGATCCTTGAAAAGGATATTTGGTATTCCTGTGCGGATTTCTCATGCTCCCGGAGCAGATGAGAAATCCGCTGTTCTTCAGGCGCGTGGGTGCTCTTAGCACCTCGTGCGCCTGGTATGAGCAATTAGGGGAAGAGAACAACATGAAGATGGTCGCCCCGCTGGAAGTCGGGATCTGCGTTGCCGATCTCGACGCCCTCAGCCGCTTCTATTGCGATGTTCTGGGCTTCACCCAGGTGAACATCGTCACCGTGCCGGCCGAAAAGGCCGCCGGCACCGCGCTGACCGATGATGCCTATCGCGTCACCCGGCTGCAGTCGCCCTATGGCGAGCGCATCAAGCTTTTGGAGCCGAAGAAGGCCGCCGCCCCGCGTGCCGGCGATGCCCTCATCCTGTCGCGTCTGGGCACCGCCTATCTGACCTTCATCGTCGATGACATCAGGGCGATGCTCGCCCGGCTGCTGGCTGCCGGTGTCGACGTGATGACCGGGCCGGAGATCGTCGAGGTGCGGCCGGGCACCTTTCTGGTGTTTGCCCGCGACCCCGAGGGCAACATCATCGAGATCGTCGAATATGCCGACATCGCCGCCTACCGGCCCGATCTGGCGACGGAGGGCTGACCCATGGCGACGGAAATCCTGATGCCGGCGCTCTCCGCCGGCATGGAAGAGGCGACGATCGCCCGCTGGGTGAAGCAGACCGGAGATGCCGTCGCCGTCGGCGACGTGATCGCCGAGGTGGAAACCGACAAGGCGACGCTGGAGATGGAAGCCGAGGCGGCGGGCACGCTCGGCCGGCTGCTGGTGGCCGATGGCGGGGTGGCGAAAGTCGGCGCCCCCATCGCCCTGCTGCTGGCGGACGGCGAAAGCGCTGCCGCCGCGCCCGCCGCGCCGGTGGCGGCTCCCGCAGTTCCGACCCCGGTGGCTGTCGCCGCGGCCGTGCCGCTGGCGGCTCCGGCTCCGGTCGCGATGCCCGCGGTATCAGGCGGGCGGGCCTTCGTGTCGCCGCTGGCCCGTCGTCTGGCGGTCAGCTATGGCGTGCCGCTGGCCGGGCTCTCCGGCTCCGGCCCGCGTGGCCGTATCGTGCGGCTCGACATCGAGCGTGCCCGGGCCGCGGCTGCCAACCGGCCGGAAATTGCGCCGGTGGCCGTCGCTGTGGCTCCGGAAGCGGCCGTTGCGGTTGCGGCGTCGGCCGTCGCGGCCCCCGCGCCGAAGCCGATGCCGTGGCAGGCGGTGACGGCGCACCCGAACACCGGCATGCGCCGCACCATCGCCCGCCGGCTGGTGGACGCCAAGCAGACCATCCCGCACTTCTATCTCTCGCGCGAGATCGAGCTGGATGCGGTGCTGGCGCTCAGGGCTCAGCTCAACGGCCGCAAGGGCGCCGACTACAGGCTCTCGGTCAATGATTTCATCGTGAAAGCCTGCGGTCTGGCCCTGCGCCGGGTGCCCGAGGCCAATGCGATGTGGACCGACGACGCCATCCTGCGCTTCGACACGGTGGATATTTCCGTGGCCGTCGCCATCGACGGCGGGCTCATCACCCCGGTGGTGAAGAATGCCGATGCCAAGGGGCTGGCCACCATCTCCGCCGAGGTGAAGGATCTGGCGGCGCGTGCCCGCGACGGCAAGCTGAAGCCCGAGGACTATCAGGGTGGCGGCTTCTCGGTCTCCAATCTCGGCATGTACGGGGTGAGCCAGTTCGCGGCCATCATCAACCCGCCCCAGAGCTGTATTCTGGCGGTGGGGGCGGCCGAGGAGCGGCCGGTGGTACGCGCCGGCGTCGTGGAGGTGCACACCCTCATGACCGTGACGCTCTCGGTCGACCATCGCTCTGTCGATGGTGCCGTGGGGGCGCGGGTGCTGGCCGAGATCCGGTCGCTGCTGGAGGATCCGCTGCAGCTGATGCTGTGAGACGGGTAGGGGATTGATCCAATGAAACTTTCTGATCCGACGCTGCTGCGTCAGCTCTGTCTCGTCGATGGCGAATGGGTGGGGGCCGATGACGGCGCCACCCTCCCCGTGACCAATCCGGCGACCGGCGCGGTGATCGCCACCATCCCGAAGATGGGCGCCGCCGAGACGGCCCGGGCGATTGCCGCGGCCGAGCGGGCCCGCGGGCCCTGGGCAGCCAAGACCGCCAGGGAACGCGCCACCATCCTGCGGCGCTGGTTCGACCTGATGCTGGCCCATCAGGAGGATCTGGCCCTGCTGATGACCACCGAGCAGGGCAAGCCGATCGCGGAATCCCGCGGCGAGATCGCCTATGCCGCCTCCTTCATCGAGTGGTTCGCCGAGGAGGCCAAGCGCGTCTATGGCGAGGTGATCCCGAGCCCGCGCGCCGACGCCCGCCTTCTGGTGCTGCGTCAGCCGATCGGCGTCACTGCCGCCATCACGCCGTGGAATTTCCCGGCAGCGATGATCACCCGCAAGGCCGGGCCGGCACTGGCCGCCGGCTGCTCCATGGTGCTGAAGCCCGCCACCCAGACGCCGCTGTCGGCGCTGGCGCTGGCCGAACTGGCGCTCAGGGCCGGCGTGCCGGCCGGCGTGTTCAGCGTCGTCACCGGCTCGGCCTCGGCCATCGGCGGAGAGCTCACCTCCAATCCGGTGGTGCGCAAGCTCTCCTTCACCGGCTCCACCGAAATCGGCAAGCTGCTGATGGCCCAGTGCGCCGGCACGGTGAAGAAGGTCTCCATGGAACTCGGCGGCAACGCCCCCTTCCTCGTCTTCGACGACGCGGATCTGGATGCCGCCGTGGCCGGCGCCATGGTCTCCAAGTTCCGCAACACCGGCCAGACCTGCGTCTGCGTCAACCGCATCTATGTGCAGGATGCCGTCTATGAGGCCTTCGCCGAAAAGCTGGCGGCGGCGGTCGGCCGGCTGAAGGTCGGCCCGGGCACTGAGCCCGGCGTCGAGCAGGGGCCGCTGATCGACACGGCAGCACTCGCCAAGGTGGAGGAGCACGTCTCCGACGCCGTGGCCAAGGGCGCAACCGTGGTCTCCGGTGGCAGGCGCTCGGCGCTCGGCGGCACCTTCTACGAGCCGACGGTGCTCACCGGCATGACCCCGGACATGCTGGTTGCCACCGACGAGACCTTCGGCCCCGTCGCTGCCCTCTTCCGCTTCAACACCGAGGAAGAGGCGATCGCGCTTGCCAACGCCACCGAATTCGGCCTCGCCGGCTATTTCTACAGCCGCGACATCGGCCGCATCTGGCGCGTGGCGGAGGCCATGGAAACCGGCATGATCGGCATCAACACCGGCCTGATCTCCAACGAAGTCGCCCCCTTCGGCGGCATCAAGGAATCCGGCGTCGGCCGCGAAGGCTCCCGCCACGGCATCGAAGAGTACATGGAGATGAAATATCTCTGCCTGGCCGGGCTGTGACCGGCTGATTTGGGGCTTCCGCCCCAAACCCCGAGCGGGAGGCGCAGCCTCCCGCGCCCTCCAGTTTTTTTGGCTTCTCTTTCGGCGCCGACGGGCGCCGCGCGAAGCGGGCACGAGCGGCATTTTCGCCGCTTGTGCCGTCTAGCGAAGCGAAAGCCTAAGGGCCCGGATGGGCCCGCCGGCGACTGAGGCCAAGAAAACGAGACTCAGGTTTGGAGGCCCTCGGGCCTCCGAGCGGGTTCGGGCGGCAGCCCGACCGCGTCAACGGATCAAGTCCGCCGGTGCATCGCTACGCTCAGCCCTGCCGCGCTGCCTGATGCCGGCTGACGACGAACAGCGCGATGGCCGCGGCGTTCGACACGTTCAGCGACCGGATGGCGCCGGGCATGTCGAGGCGGGCGAGCGTCGTGCAGGCGGCGCGCACGCCGGGGCGGACGCCCTTGCCCTCGGAGCCCATGACCAGAATGGTCTTGGCGCCGGTGTCGACGGCTTCCAGGTCGGCCTCGCCGGCGCTGTCGAGAGCGATGGCCGTGAAGCCCTCGTCGGTCAGCTCGGTGAGCGCCTTGGCGAGATTGCTGACGGAGAGATGGGTGATGAGGTCCACGGCGCCGGAGGCGGCCTTGGCGAGCACGCCGGTTTCTTCCGGGCTGTGGCGGTTGGTGGTGATGACGGCATCGGCGCCGAGCGCCACGGCCGAGCGCAGGACGGCGCCGACATTGTGCGGGTCGGTCACCTGATCCAGGGCGAGGATGAGCTTGGCCTGCTGGCCCAGTTCCTTCAGCGGCAGGGTATCCAGCGGCTCGGTTTCGAGCAGCACGCCCTGATGCACGGCATCGCGCGGCACCAGCCGGTCGATGGTGCGCACCTCGACCATTTCCGGCTCGACGGGCAGCGTCAGATCGCGCTCCATCAGCCGGGCGAGCGCGTTGCGCGTCACCTTGAGATTGTGGATCACCCGGCGGGGATTATTGAGAGCGGCCTCCACGGTGTGGAGGCCGTAGAGCAGGACATGCCCGTCCGTCCGCCGCTCCGGCTCTCCCGGACGGGAGAAACGGCGCGGCCCCGGGCGCTGGCCCGGACGGGAAGGCGTGAACGGACGGGACATGTCGATACCCAGGTGCCGGTCAGACGAAGCGGACGTTGGTCACTTCATAGGAGCGCGCGCCGCCGGGCGCGGTCACTTCCACGCTGTCGCCGATGGTCTTGCCGATGAGGGCACGGGCGATCGGCGAGGAGATGGAGACGCGGCCCTTCTTCACGTCGGCTTCGACATCGCCGACGATCTGGTAGATGCGTTCTTCCTCGGTGTCCTCGTCCAGCAGGGTGACGGTGGCGCCGAACTTGATGACCTTGCCCGAGAGCTTCGTCACGTCGATGATTTCGGCGCGGCCGAGCTTGTCTTCCAGCTCGGCGATGCGGCCTTCATTGAGGCTCTGGGCCTCCTTGGCCGCATGATATTCGGCGTTCTCGGACAGGTCGCCATGGGCGCGCGCCTCCGAGATCGCCGCGATGATGCGCGGCCGCTCGCTGGAAGCCCGGAACTTCAGTTCCTGTTCGAGGGCGGCATAGCCGCCAACGGTCATCGGGATCTTTTCCATGGGTCGAGGACCTCTTGATCTTCTTGGCCGCCGCCCGGACGTCTCGGTCCGGATGGCAGCCCCCCGTCGCATCGGGACCGCGCGGCCGGCCCTCCTCCCTTGGGGGACGCCGGACGTGCAGTCGACAAAAAGAAAAGCCGCCGGCCGGCTTCCGCCGGCGGGCGCCTTTCCACGAACCTCAGGTTCGCCTTGCCGGACGGACTGAGCCCGTCCGGGTCGGCCGCGTCTCCGGTGGCTTTTCCGGGGACGGGGCCTTTTCGGCCACTGCCCCCGGAAGAGCGTGGATCACGCAGCCGGGGCGAAATAGGACTGCAGCGGCCGAACCTCGAGAACTCCGGTGCAGCACGCTTCGATGCCCAGGGCCGCGGCGATGGCGCCGGCGACCGTGGTGTAATAGGGCACCTTGTGCAGGAGGGCCGCACGCCGGAGGGACCGGCTGTCGGCGAGAGCCTGCGCGCCTTCCGTCGTGTTGATGACGAGCTGCACCTCACCGTTCTTGATAGCATCGACGATGTGCGGGCGGCCTTCAAGCACCTTGTTGACCTTGGTGCAGGGGATGCCGTTTTCGACGAAATAGCGCTGGGTTCCGCTAGTAGCTGTAATCTTGAAACCCAGACGCGAGAGCGTGCGGACGGACTCCAGAAGCTTCGGCTTGTCCGAATCACGCACCGCCACGAACACCGCGCCGGAGGTCGGCACCCGGGTGCCCGAGCCGATCTGCGACTTGGCGAAGGCGGTGGCGAAGTCGCGGTCGAGACCGATCACCTCGCCGGTGGAGCGCATCTCCGGGCCCAGCACCGTGTCGACACCGGGGAAGCGGGCGAACGGGAACACCGCTTCCTTCACCGCGATGTGGTTCAGCTTCTTCTGGGTCAGATGGAAGCTCGCCAGCGACTCGCCGGCCATCACCCGGGCGGCGATCTTGGCCAGCGGCACGCCGATGGTCTTGGCGACGAAGGGCACCGTGCGCGAGGCGCGCGGGTTCACTTCCAGAACGTAGATCACGCCGTCCTTGATGGCGTACTGCACGTTCATCAGGCCGCCGACATTGAGGGCCAGCGCCATGGCCTTGGTCTGGCGTTCCAGCTCGGCCAGGGTTTCCGGCGAGAGGGAGCGGGGCGGCAGCGAGCAGGCCGAGTCACCCGAATGGATGCCGGCTTCCTCGATGTGCTCCATGATCCCGCAGATGAACACGTCCTTGCCGTCGGAGAGCGCATCCACGTCCACCTCGATCGCATCCGAGAGATAGCGGTCGAACAGGAGGGGGCTCTTGCCGAGAACGGTGTTGATCTGGCCGGTCTTGTCGTTGGGATAGCGGACCTTGACCTCCTGCGGCACCAGCGCCGGCAGGGTGCCGAGCAGGTAGTCGGAGAAGGTGGCCTCGTCGCGGATGATTTCCATCGCGCGGCCGCCCAGCACATAGGACGGGCGCACCACCAGCGGGAAGCCCAGTTCGGCCGCCACGAGCCGGCTCTGCTCGACCGAATAGGCGATGCCATTCTTGGGCTGCTTGAGGCCGAGGCGGTCCAGCAGGCGCTTGAAGCGGTCGCGGTCTTCGGCCAGGTCGATGGCGTCCGGCGAGGTGCCGAGGATCGGGATCTTCGCCTCTTCCAGCGCTGCCGCCAGCTTCAGCGGCGTCTGGCCACCGAACTGCACGATGACCCCCAGCAGCTCGCCGCTGCTCATCTCGACCTTGAGGATCTCCAGCACGTCTTCCGCCGTCAGCGGCTCGAAATAGAGCCGGTCGGAGGTGTCATAGTCGGTGGAGACGGTTTCCGGGTTGCAGTTGACCATGATCGCTTCAATGCCGACATCCTTCAGGGCGAAGGCGGCATGGCAGCAGCAATAGTCGAACTCGATGCCCTGACCGATGCGGTTCGGGCCACCGCCGAGGATCACCACCTTGCGCCGGTCGGACGGGCGCGCCTCGCTGACGAGCTCGCCGGCAAACGGCGTCTCGTAGGTCGAGTACATGTAGGCGGTCGGCGAGGCGAACTCGGCGGCGCAGGTGTCGATGCGCTTGTAGACCGGACGCACGTCCAGGCTCTCGCGCAGGGTCGTCACCTCGGCATCCGACAGGTTGGCAAGCCGGGCGAGGCGATGATCCGAGAAGCCCATGGCCTTCAGGCGCCGGAAGGCACCGGCGGTCCGGGGCAGGCCGTCGGCCTTCACCTTGGCTTCCGCGTCGATGATTTCCTGGATCTGCTCGATGAACCAGGGGTCGATGCGGCAGGAGGCGTGGATCTGCTCATGGTCGACGCCGAGGCGCAGGGCCTGGGCGACCTTCAGCAGCCGGTCCGGGGTGGGGGTGCCCAGCGCCGCCTTGATGGCGTTGCGGTCATCGCCGATGCCGAGGCCGGGAATGTCGATCTCGTCCAGACCGGTCAGCCCGGTCTCCAGACCGCGCAGGGCCTTCTGCAGGGATTCCTGGAAGGTGCGGCCGATGGCCATCACCTCGCCCACCGACTTCATGGCGGTGGTCAGCGTTGGCTCGGCGCCCGGGAACTTCTCGAAGGCGAAGCGCGGGATCTTGGTGACGACATAGTCGATCGTCGGCTCGAAGGCCGCCGGGGTGGCGCCACCGGTGATGTCGTTCTCCAGCTCGTCAAGCGTGTAGCCGACGGCCAGACGCGCCGCGACCTTGGCGATCGGGAAGCCCGTCGCCTTGGAGGCCAGCGCCGAGGAGCGCGACACGCGCGGGTTCATCTCGATGACGATGAGGCGACCATCGGCTGGATTGACGGCGAACTGCACGTTCGAGCCGCCGGTTTCCACGCCGATCTCGCGCAGCACCGCCAGCGAGGCGTCGCGCATGATCTGATATTCCTTGTCGGTCAGCGTGAGCGCCGGCGCGACAGTGATGGAGTCACCGGTGTGCACACCCATCGGGTCGATATTCTCGATGGAGCACACGATGATGCAGTTGTCGTCGCGATCGCGGACGACTTCCATCTCGTATTCTTTCCAGCCGAGCACCGATTCCTCGATGAGGACTTCGGAGGTCGGGGACGCATCGACGCCGCGCTCGACGATGTCGATGAACTCGGCCTTGTTGTAGGCGATGCCGCCACCGGTGCCGCCCAGCGTGAAGGACGGGCGGATGATGCAGGGCAGGCCGATCTCGTCGAGGGCCGGCAGGGCCTCCAGCAGCGAATGGGCCAGCAGCGACCGGGGCGTCTCCAGCCCGATCTTGGTCATCGCATCGCGGAACAGCTCGCGGTCCTCGGCCTTGTCGATGGCCTCGGCGGTTGCGCCGATCATCTCGACGCCGAACTTGTCGAGCACGCCCATCTTGCGCAGCGACAGCGCTGTGTTCAGCGCGGTCTGGCCGCCCATGGTGGGCAGAAGCACCAGCTTCTCGTTCGGGCGCTCGGTGACTTCCTTTTCGATGATCCGCGCCACGACTTCCGGCGTGATCGGCTCCACATAGGTGGCGTGGGCCAGATCCGGGTCCGTCATGATGGTGGCGGGATTGGAATTCACCAGGACGATGCGGTAGCCCTCGGCCTTGAGGGCCTTGCAGGCCTGGGTTCCGGAATAGTCGAACTCGCAGGCCTGTCCGATGACGATGGGGCCCGCCCCGATGATGAGGATCGTGTGGATATCGGTCCGCTTCGGCATGTCGGCTCGCGCATAAGCGTCCGCGGCGCGGGACCCTCAAGAGGGAACGCGCCCGGACGGTCAACTCTCCGGGAGGCTCCAGAGCGGAGCCCGCGGGCTTATAGGTGAAAAAGCGGGCGCGGGACAAGGGGGCCTCGCCGCTTTCGCAGGCATCGGGTGCGCATTCCCGTATCCGGTGTGCTTGCGCGGGGCCGCGTTCCGGGGGCAGGAAAGGGCGGCGGGGCACCGGAGTCGCCCCCCATCCGGGAGAGGCGGCATGGCGGAACAGGACAAGGACAGCACCCGGACGGGAGCCGCGACCGCAGACCCGGTCCGCCGCTTCGCCCAGCGGCTTCTGGACAGCGGCCTCAGCGATATTTCCCCGCGCGACCGGCGGGTCATCGAGAAGATCGCCCGCCGTAATCAGGTCGCCCGCGACATCAACGCCGAGTTCGAGGGCCAGTTGACCTTCGGGGAGAGGCTGGCTGACAAGGTTGCCGAGGTCGGCGGGTCCTGGACATTCATCATCAGTTTCGGCGGTTTCATTGTCGTTTGGGCCGGGTTGAATAGCGTTCTGCTGCTTTGGGGCGGGGCGTTTGATCCCTATCCCTTCGTCTTTCTCAATCTTCTTCTGTCTCTGCTTGCGGCGGTGCAGGCCCCTGTCATCATGATGTCCCAGAACCGGCAGGCCGATAAGGACCGGCTGGCGGCGGCCCATGACTATGAGGTGAACCTCAAGTCCGAGCTGGAAATCATGGCCCTGCACGACAAGCTCGACCAGCTGCGCCAGCGCGATCTGGTCGACATGCTCGCCCGCATCGAGACGCTGGTGCGCGACCTTCAGCACGACCCCGGCCGGCCCGGGGAATCATGACCGGTTTTTAATGTTTGCCGGGTCTCGCATCACCGACTCGGGCCGGGTAAAGTCGGCAGGTCGGATCGCGGCCGATTCCCGGGCCGGCCAGACTGGCCGCCCGCTGAGGGCCCGATCGCCAGAAGAGGCCGTCACCCCGTGACCATCCACCCGAATCCCGACCAGATGTCCGGCCCCCTGACCAGCGCCGTCGCCTCCATCTGGAGCCGGCTGGTGACGCTGGCCGGCGAGATCGGTCATGCCGGCGGGTGTCTGATCGACCGGGTGATCTCCGCCTTCCTCGGCGATGCCGAGCACCGGCGGGCGGTGGCGTTCACCATTGCCGTCGTGGCGCTGGCCGCCAAGATGGCGCGCGCCGATGGCGTGGTGACCGAGGACGAGGTGGCCGCCTTCCGCGCCCATTTCCATGTGGTGCCCGAGGAGCAGGCCAATGTGGAGCGCCTGTTCCGCATGGCCCAGGGGGATGTCGCCGGCTACGATTATTATGCCCGCCGGGTCGCCGAGCTGCTGGCTGACGATCCGGAGCTGCGCGCCGACGTGATCGACGTGCTGTTCATGATCGCCGCTGCCGATGGCCACGTCCACGAGGCCGAGCTCGCCTTCCTGGAGGACGTGGCGGAAATCCTGCACATCGAGGATGCCGTCTTCTGCCGCATCGCCGCCCGCCACACCCGGGCCGGCCTCACCGAGCCGCTGCTGGTGCTGGGGCTTTCCCCCGAGGCCAGCGACGAGGAAGTGAAGACCCGCTATCGCGCGCTGGTGAAGGAGCACCATCCGGACCGGCTGATGGCCCGCGGCCTGCCGCCGGAATTCCTGAAGCTCGCTACCGACCGTCTGGCCGCCATCAACGCCGCCTTCGATCAGGTGATGGCCGCCCGCGCGCCGGCCTGACCGGCCCGATCGCGACAGGCGGTCCGGGGCGGGGCTGCCCGAGACTCAGCCCTTCGAGGGCGGCGGATCGCCGAGGCCGAGGCTGCCAAGCGCCTCGGTCATGTGGCGCAGCATCAGCACGAAATGACGCCGCACCGGCCGTGCCGCGGCCGGATGGGCGGAGAGCACATCCAGAAAGGCCGCCCGCGTGAAGGTCAGCAGCCGCACCGGCGTGATCGTGTCGACATCGAATCCGTTGCGGATCGGAATCACCAGGGCGCGTGCGCCGATCAGCGTGCCCGGGCCCATGATGGTGCCTTCCGGCGCAAAGCCGCGGCCGATGAGGCGCACCTGACCGGTTTCTACCACCAGCGCGCCATCGGCGGGCTCGCCCGCGGCCAGCAGCCGGGCGTCCGGCGGCACGTCATAGGGCGCCGCCACCTCGGCCAGATCCCGAAGCGTCGCGTCGTCGAGGAGGGCGAAGAGGGGGACCGCGCGCAGAAGCTCGATCCGGCGGGCGGTGTTCATCGGTGGCCGGGCCCCGCGGCATCGCGGGCAGGGACGCGAAGGACATTCCTCCGGCGCGCGGAGGAACGCACCGAAAGGGCGGCCCCGAGCGGGGCCGCGAGAACGGACGGAACAGGCATCACCGGCTCACTCAGCGTGCCGGCTCCGTGCGGTCAAGCGCCAGCCGGTAGCCGCCGCCCTGGGTGACGAGCAGGGCGGCATTGGCCGGGTCCCGCTCGATCTTCTGGCGCAGCCGGTAGACATGGGTTTCCAGGGTGTGGGTGGTCACGCCGGAATTGTAGCCCCAGACCTCGTGCAGCAGCACATCCCGGGTCACCGGCTGCTCGCCGGCGCGGAACAGGAATTTCAGAATCGCCGTTTCCTTTTCCGTCAGCCGGATGCGGCTGCCCTGGGCGTCCACCATCAGCTTGGCGCCGGGCTTGAAGGAATAGGGGCCGATCTGGAACACGGCATCCTCGCTGGCCTCGAACTGGCGCAGATGGGCGCGGATGCGGGCGAGCAGCACCGCAAACTTGAACGGCTTCGTCACATAATCATTGGCGCCCGAATCGAGACCGAGCACGGTGTCGGCGTCGCCATCATGGCCGGTGAGCATGATAATGGGCGGCTTGAAGCCTCCCTTGCGCAGCAGGCGCACGGCCTCGCGGCCATCGAGGTCGGGCAGCTCGACATCCATCACCACGAGGTCGATGGGCTCGGAGCGCGCGATCTGTAGCCCCTTGGCCGCCGTCTCGGCTTCCCGGACGACGAACTCCTCGTGCAGCGCAAGCTGTTCCCCGAGTGCGGCGCGCAGATCCGCGTCGTCATCGACGATCAGCAGGGTGCGGGTAGGCATGACCATCTCCGGACTGGAACGGACCAATTCAGTCGTGAGAGAAACAGGTTTCGCCCGCGCATTCAACAATCGGGCCGGTGCGGACCGCATCGACCGGGACAATCGTGAAGGGACCGTGATCGTGGCCATGCGTCTGGAAGTGCCCCTTTTGGCCCGGCCGTTCCATCCGCGCGGCCGTGTTCAGGCGCGGCCGGTGGTGATCCGTGTCGGGCACCGGCCCGGCGGGGCGCCCCATGAAGGGCTGGCCCGGGTCGCCGGACAGGTGATTCCCTGCGTGCTCGGCCGCAGCGGCATCCGCCGGGTGAAGCGGGAAGGGGATGGCGCATCGCCGGCCGGGCGCTTCGCTCTGGGCGCGCTGCTGTTCCGCCCCGATCGCGGCCCGCGCCCGCGCACCGGCCTGCCGCTCCGCCCGGTGCGGGCGTCAGACGGCTGGTGCGATGATCCGGCCTCCGCCTTCTATGACCGTTACATTCCCGCTCCGGCCGCGGTGTCCCATGAGACGCTGGTGCGCGTGGATGCGCTCTATGACCGGGTGATCCTGCCCGCGTTGCCGGCGCGGCGGC
Source organism: Segnochrobactraceae bacterium EtOH-i3 (assembly GCA_050689115.1). Taxonomy (GTDB): domain Bacteria; phylum Pseudomonadota; class Alphaproteobacteria; order Rhizobiales; family Segnochrobactraceae; genus JBBSSF01. The sequence goes on from JBOGCN010000005.1 coordinate 216,421, forward strand.
GGGGGCGGGGCAGCGCGATTTTCGTCCATGTCGCCCGTCCCGATGGTGCCGGCGGCTGGCGCGGCACCGCGGGGTGCGTCGCCTTTCCGCGCGTCGTGTTCGACCGGCTCATGCCGCGGCTGGGCGCCCGTCCGGTGGTGGTGATCGGCTGATCGGAGAGATGGGGCGACATGATTGCGTGAGAAGGGGCCTTCCGCATCTCCCGGCTTTGGTCACAAATAGACAGGTAAAGCGGAAGGGAGCCGATGACCGGCTTCCGGCAGGGAGGCAGAGCCGGGATCGTGTCGGAGACATTCCAGAAGCGTGTGGCCGAGCTGTCGGTCCGATTCTCTCAGGGGCTTCCCGATCGCTTCGCAGCGATCGAGCGGCTGGCGGCTCATCTGCGCGCCGGTGGCGCGGCCGAAGGGACGCCGCTGCCCGGCGATCTGGAGCCGCCCCTGCGCGAGCTGCGCCGCCGGCTGCATGAAATCGCCGGCGTTGCCGCCACTCTTGGCTTTCCCGGTCTCGGCGCCACGGCGCGCCAGCTGGAACAGCCGCTGGCCGAGGTCATCGGCCAGCGCGGCCGGCTGGATGATGTGCCCGTCGGGGCCGCGCTGGCGGATCCGCGCCGCGCCCTTGAGGACGCCCTTGTCGCCGACCGGGCGGCGGCCGGGCTCTGATCCATCCGCGTCAGGTCGTCCGGAGCGGGACATTCCCCCGTGCGGCGCTTGCATCGGCGTGTCTCCTGACGTCAGACTCGCCACCTGACCCTGGCCGTCGTCCGCCGGCGCGGGCATTGTGGGGAGGAGTGCGGAGCCGATGACCCAAGCAGCCGATCAGGACACCGGTGCCGAGATGCCGGACCCGGGGCCCCGTTCGGGCGGTCTAAGCCGTCTCGTCTCCGTTCTTGCCGTGCTGGTGCTGTCGCTGCTGATGGCGGCGACTGTCGTGTGTGGCCTGATCCTGCAGGCGGATGTGCGGGTGTCGGAAGCCCTCAACCAGCGCATCATCGCCGGCTTCAGCATCCGCGACGAGCTGCGCGGCCTCTATGCCCGCATGGTGGAGAGCGAGGCCGGATTCTATGGCTATGTCGCCACCGGTGAGCCGGTTTTCCTTGAGCCGCTGGGCATGCTGGGCAACCAGATTCCCGATGCGATCTCCCGGCTGGAGAAATCCTTTACCGGCCGGCCGGACCAGCTGGAGCGGCTGAGCCAGCTGCGTTCGGCAGCGGGGCAGAAGTTTGCCGAGTTGTCGGCGCTTGCCCGGCTGCGCGAGACCCAGGGCGAGATGGCGGTGCGTCAGCGCATCGCCCAGGGCATGGGGCAGTCGCGGCTCCTGCGCGACCAGATCGGCCTTCTGACCGACGACATTCTCGGCGCCGAGCAGACGGGCATCGTCACCGCTCTCCGCGACAGTGCCGAACGCTACGAGCGCGCCCGGCTGATCATTCCGGCGATGATCATCATGAGCTTTGCCAGCCTTGGCCTCGCTGGCCTCATCGGCGTGCTCTATGTCGTGCGCCGCCGCGCGCTGGAGCGGGAGCTGGCGCTGAAGGCCGGGCTGCTGGCCCTGCGCGAGCGGGTGGCGGCGGCGGCCAATCAGGCGGAAACCCTGCGCACGGCGCTGATTGCCACCTCTGACACCCTGGCGACCGTGCTGCCGGGACCGCGCCTGATCGCGGCCACCGTGGACCGGCGCACCCGGCACCCGTCCGCCGTCTCGGTGCACGGTCTCGCGGGCCCGCCCGCACTGGAGCAGCTGACCCGGCTGACCCGGGAATGTTTCGAGATCCTCGTGCCGCGGCTGGATCCGGCGGCGGGCACGGCGCTGGTGCCGGTGTTCGAGAAGCCCAGCCGTCTCGGCGGCTTCCTCACCATCGAGCTGCCATCGGATGCGCCGAAGTCGGCCCGCGCCCTGCTGGCCGGTTCCGTGCCGGCCCTGTGCGAGCTCATGACCCGGGTGTCGGAGCGCGAGCGCACCGAGCGCAAGCTCGGCGATCAGGCCACCCGCCACGCCGCCATCTTCACCGGGGCCTCGGACAGCCTGATCGTGCTGAACCAGAGCGGCACCATCGAATCCATCAACCCGGCCGCCGAGCGCATGTTCGCGGTGAAGGCCGAGGACGTGCTGCGGCGCAGCTTCGCCGTGCTGGTGGAAACGGTGTTTCCGGATCTTTCGCCCAATGAGCGGCTGCGCTTCACGGTGTCGGCGTCGGCCGCCGGCGTCGTCGAGCGTCTGGGCCGGCGGCCGGACGGCTCCACCTTCCCGGTGGAGATGTCCATGTCCGAGATCCCCCTCGACAACCGGGTGCTGTTCCTCGCCCAGATCCGCGACGTGACGGCGCGGCGGCGGGTGGAGCAGATGAAGACCGAGTTCGTCGCCACCGTTTCCCATGAGCTGCGCACGCCGCTCACGTCCATTGCCGGCTCCCTCGGCCTTCTGGCCGGTGGCGCCGCCGGTGCCCTGCCGGAGCGTGCCGGCCGGCTCATCACCATCGCCCACTCCAACGCCCAGCGTCTGGTGCGGCTCATCAACGACATCCTCGACATCGAGAAGATCGAGTCCGGCAAGGCGACCTTCGACATGCGGTCGATTGATCTGGTGCCGCTGCTCCTGCAGACGCTGGATGCCAACCGCGGCTTTGCCGACACCTTCGGCGTCACCCTTTCGGCGGACCTGCCCGAGGGCGCCGTCATGGTGCGCGGCGATACCGACCGGCTGATCCAGGTGGTGACCAATCTCGTCTCCAACGCCGTGAAATTCTCGCCGAAGGGCGGCACGGTGACGGTCAGCGTGCGGCCGCACGGGGCGGGCTGGCGCATCGGCGTGCGCGATCGCGGCCCCGGCATCCCCGAGGAATTCCAGCCGCGGCTGTTTTCCAAGTTCGCCCAGGCGGATTCCTCGGATACCCGTCAGAAGGGCGGCACCGGGCTGGGGCTGGCGATCGCCCGGGAAATCGTGCTGCGCCATGGCGGCGCCATCGGCTTCGAGACCGCAGCCGGCATGGGCACCGAGTTCCAGGTGGATCTGCCGCGGCTCGATGCGCCGGTGCTGGCCCTGCCGCCGCGCGGCGACGAGCTGGCTCCGCCGGTGCTGGCCAGCCAGGCCATGCCGCGTGGCCGGCCGCGGGTGCTGGTGCTCTCGGCCGGCACCGTGCCGCCGCAGACGCTGGCCGAGGGCTTCGCCCGCTCCGGCTTCGACATGGATCACGCCGCCACCATCGACGAGGTGCGCGGCCTCGCCTTGCTGGAAGGCTATGCGGCGGTGCTGATCGACCTGACGTCGCTGGCCGGCGAGGCCGAGGCGATGCTGTCGGCGGTGAAGAGTGATCCGCGCATGGTGAACGTGCCCATCGTCATCCTCAATCTGGAGGGGGGCCAGAGCGAGCGGCCGGATATCACGCGTCTGCTTTCCACCGTGCGCGAGGCCATCGACGGCGCGCCGAACCGGCAGCCGCGGGTGCTGCATGTGGATGATGATCCGGACGTGCGCACCGTGGTCGCCACGGCCTTTTCGGGCCGGGCCGACATCACCAGCGTGCATTCGCTTGATTCCGCCCGGCAGAAGCTGACCGGCGCCACCTATGATCTGGTGATTCTGGATATCGGTCTTGGCGATGGCTCCGGGCTGGACCTGCTGCCGGACCTGAAATCGCCGAAGGTGCCGGTGGTGGTGTTCTCCGCCCAGGATCCCCAGCCCGGCGTGTCGCCGCGGGTGGAGGCCTATCTCACCAAGTCGCGGGCGACGATTTCCACCCTGGTGGATGTGGTGGAAAGTCTCGCCCGCCATCAGGGCGCGGACGGCACGCCGCCCCGGTCCTGATTTCCCGGGGCTCCCGCGGGGCCCCGGGTCGACGTCACCGCTTCGTTCAGCCGCCCTCCGGGAAGGACCGCATGCGCATTCTCTATGTCGACGACGAGCCGGATATCCGCGAGGTCGCCTGCCTGTCCCTGGAGCTGGATCCGGATTTCGAGGTCCGCTCCTGCGGCTCCGGCGCCGAGGCGCTGGCCCTGCTGGACGGCGGCACCTGGCTGCCGGATCTCATCCTGCTCGACGTGATGATGCCGGGCATGGACGGGCCGACGACCTTCGGCGAGCTGCGCGCCCGGCCGGCGCTGGCAGCGATCCCGGTGGTGTTCATCACCGCCCGCACCCAGAGCTACGAGGTCGAGCGCTTCCTGAAGCTCGGCGCCCTCGGCGTCATCGCCAAGCCGTTCGATCCCATGGAACTGGCCGCAGAGGCGCGCCGGCTGGCCGGGAAGTGATCCCGGCCGCCTGTCGGTCCCCGGCTCAGGCCGGGGTCGCCTCGGGCGTCGGATAATGCCGGGCACCGAAGATCGCCGAGCCGACGCGGACATGGGTCGCGCCGTGCTGGATGGCGATCTCGTAGTCGGCCGACATGCCCATGGAGAGGGTGGCAAGGCCGCACTCCGCGGCGATCTTCGCCAGAAGCGCGAAATGCGGCCCGGGCAGATCCTCGGCCGGGGGAATGCACATCAGGCCGGAGATCGTGAGGCCGTGCACCTCCCGGCAGCGGGCGACGAAGGCGGCGGCCTCCCTTGGCGGGATGCCGGCCTTCTGGGGCTCCTCGCCGGTGTTCACCTGCACATAGAGGGCCGGGTGCCGGTCCCGCTTGCGGCACTCCTCGGCGAGGGCTGCGGCCAGACGGTCGCGGTCGACGGTCTCGATGACATCGAACAGCTCGATGGCCTCGCGCACCTTGTTGGTCTGGAGGGGGCCGATGAGGTGCAGCTGGAGATCGGGAAAATCGGCGCGCAGCTCCGGCCACTTGGCCTTGGCCTCCTGCACGCGGTTTTCACCGAACACCCGCTGGCCCGCGTCCAGCACCGGGCGGATGCCTTCCGCCGGTACCGTCTTGGAGACGGCCACCAGGGTGACTGACCCGGCGCTGCGGTTCCAGGTGCGTTCGGCCCGGGCGATCGTGGTGCGGACGATGTCCAGACGTTCGGCGGCGCTGTCCATGACGGGACCCTCTTTCTCGGCACTCTCCGGCCCGATCCAATACCGCCATTCGCGGCCGGGGTGTTCGCAATCATTGACCCGGTGCGGGATTTCTGGTGACAGTCCCCGCCGGATGCAAGCCCCGGCTGGACGGGGCCCGGTCGCATCCCCCGTATGGTCCGGCCCCCGGTCGGGGGCCGTTGCAGGATCTTTGGGGGATGGGGCCGGCATGGAACTGATGCGTCGCGCCCTGTTGACGCTACCCGGGAAGACGACAAGCGATGACGAGCGAGCGGTTCAACGCCCGTGAAGTGGAGACGCGCTGGCAGGCCGTGTGGGCCGAGCGTGCGGTGTTCCGGACCCCGGACGAGGATCCGCGCCCGAAATATTATGTCCTGGAGATGTTCCCCTATCCGTCGGGTCGCATCCACATGGGCCATGTGCGCAACTATGCCATGGGCGACGTGGTGGCGCGCTACAAGCGCGCCCGGGGCTTCAACGTGCTCCACCCCATGGGCTGGGACGCCTTCGGCATGCCGGCCGAAAACGCGGCCATGAGCCACAAGGTCCATCCGCGCGCGTGGACCTATGCCAACATCGCCTCCATGCGCGACCAGCTGAAGTCGATGGGTCTCTCCATCGACTGGTCGCGTGAGGTCGCCACCTGCGATGTCGCCTATTATAGCCGCCAGCAGAAGCTGTTCCTGGACTTCCTGAAGGGCGGCCTCGTCGATCGCAAGACCTCCAAGGTCAACTGGGATCCGGTGGATCACACCGTGCTCGCCAACGAGCAGGTGATCGACGGCCGTGGCTGGCGTTCAGGCGCCCTGGTGGAGCAGCGCGAGCTGACCCAGTGGTTCCTGAAGATCACCTCCTTTGCCGAGGATCTGCTGACGGCGCTGGATACTCTGGATCGCTGGCCGGAAAAGGTCCGGCTGATGCAGAAGAACTGGATCGGCCGTTCCGAGGGCCTGCGCGTGCGCTTTGCCCTGGAGGGCGCGCCGGTGGGGGCGATCTCGGATATCGAGGTGTTCACCACCCGGCCGGATACCCTCTATGGCGCCTCCTTCATCGGCCTGTCGCCGGATCATCCGGTGGCCAAGGCTCTGGGCGCCAAGGATCCCGTGCTCGCCGCCTTCCTGGACGAGTGCCGCCGCATGGGCACCAGCGCCGCCGCGCTGGAGACTGCGGAAAAGAAGGGCATGGCGACGGGCCTGTTCGTGCGCCATCCGCTGGATCCCGAGCGCACCGTTCCGGTCTGGGTCGCCAACTTCATCCTGATGGACTATGGCACCGGCGCCATCTTCGGCTGCCCGGCCCATGACCAGCGCGACCTGGATTTCGCCCGCAAATATGGCCTCAGCGTCACCCCGGTGGTGCTGCCGCCGGAGGCCGATCCGGCGACCTTTGCGGTGGCCGACGAGGCCTATACGGGCGAGGGCACCCTTTACAATTCCGCCTTCCTGAACGGGCTGGAGATTGCGGCCGCCAAGGAGGCCGTGGCGATCAAGCTGGAAGCCGAGACCCTCTCGGGCAAGCCGGTGGGCGCGCGGCAGGTGAACTATCGCCTGCGCGACTGGGGCGTGTCGCGCCAGCGTTATTGGGGCTGCCCGATCCCGGTGATCCATTGCGAGGTCTGCGGTGTCGTGCCGGTGCCGGACAAGGACCTGCCGGTGACGCTGCCCGACGACGTCTCCTTCGACGTCCCCGGCAATCCGCTCGACCGGCATCCGACGTGGAAGCATGTCGCCTGCCCGTGCTGCGGCAAGCCCGCCCGGCGTGAGACCGACACCATGGACACCTTCGTGGATTCGTCCTGGTACTTCGCCCGCTTCACGGCACCGAAGGCCGAGACGCCGACGGTGCCGTCGATCGTCAATCACTGGCTGCCGGTCGACCAGTATATCGGCGGTGTCGAGCACGCGATCCTGCATCTGCTCTATTCGCGCTTCTTCGTGCGGGCGATGAATGCCACCGGCCACGCCGCCGTTCCCAATGGCGAGCCCTTTGCGGGTCTGTTCACCCAAGGCATGGTGGTGCACGAGACCTACAAGTCGGCGGATGGTGCCTGGGTGTCGCCGGCCGACATTCGCATCATCGAGGAAAACGGGGCCCGCAAGGCCTTCCTCGTCGACAGCGACGAGCCGGTGACCATCGGCTCCATCGAGAAGATGTCGAAGTCGAAGAAGAATGTCGTCGATCCCTCGGACATCATCGAGAGCTGGGGCGCCGATACGGCGCGCTGGTTCATGCTGTCCGATTCGCCGCCCGACCGCGACGTGATCTGGACCGAGGAGGGCGTGCAGGGTGCGCACCGCTTCGTGCAGCGCGTCTGGCGTCTGGTGGCCGACGTTTCGGCCCGTCCGGCCGAGGGCGATGCGAGCGCATCGGCCACCGGTCTCGCCGTGCTGAAGGCCACCCACCGCACCCTGAAGGCGGTGGAAGCCGATATCGAGGGCCTCGCCTTCAACCGGGCGGTGGCGCGGCTCTATGAGCTGGTGAACCTGATCGCCAAGGCGACCTCCAGCACCGAGGCCGGGGTGACGGCCGCCCTTCATGCCGCAACCGGCTTGATGGTGCAGATGATCGCCCCCATGATGCCGCATCTGGCCGAGGAATGCTGGCAGACCCTCGGCCGTGACGGTCTCGTCGTCGAGGCGCTGTGGCCCGAAGCCGATCCGGCCCTCCTGGTCGAGGACACGGTGACGCTGCCGGTGCAGGTGAACGGCAAGAAGCGGGCGGAAGTGACGGTCGCCCGCGATGCCCAGCCGAAGGACGTGGAGGCGCTCGTGCTGTCGCTGGAAGAGGTCCAGCGGCATCTTGAGGGCCGGCCGCCGAAGAAGGTCATCGTGGTCGCCCAGAGGATCGTGAATGTCGTCGGCTGAAGACGGGGACGGATCGGGTGTCGACCGGCGGGCGCTGCTCGCCGGTCTCGGGGCGGGGCTTGCGGGCCTCGTTTCCGCCTGCACGGTGCAGCCGCTGCACGGCTCGGCGCCGTCGGCATCAACCGTCGCCGGCGAGGGGGCAGACGCCCTCCCGCCCACCGGCGAGTTGTCCCGGGTGGAGCTGCAGTCGCCGCGCAATCGCGTTGAGCAGCAGTTCACCAACGAGTTGTCCTTCCGCCTGACCGGCGGCGCCAATGCGCCGAAGCCGGCCTATGCGCTGCGCTTCACGCTGACGAAGAGCGAATCCGCCATCTCCATCGAGCGGACCATCGATACCCCCGCGGCTTATCTGCTCTATCTCACGGTGAGTTTCGTGCTCTCGGATATCGAGACCGGGCGGACGCTGATGATGGGGTCGACCTTCGCCACCGCGTCCTATGACTTCTCCGACCAGCGCTTTGCCAACCAGCGTGCGGTCATCAATGCCGAGGACCGGGCGGCCAAGGTGATGGCCAATGATGTGGCCACACGACTGGCGGCCTATTTCGCCTCGCGCTGAGCGGGCGGCGACCGCAATCCGAGGAGTATCCGTTCGTGGTCGCCCTGAAGCCCCAGGAAGCCGACAGGCTGATCGCCCGCCCGGGCGATCTCACCGGCGTCGTGCTCATCTTCGGGCCCGATGCCGGTCTGGTGGCCGAGCGCGGGCAGGCGCTGGTGAAGGCGGCGACCAAAGGCGACAGCGATCCGTTCTCCCTCGTCCGGCTGGACGGATCGGATGTGGCGGCGGATCCGCTGCGGCTGGTGGACGAGGCCCGTACCATCGGCCTGTTCGGCGGCCGGCGCACCATCTGGGTGCGTGATGTCAACGGCCGCACCCTGCCGGGGGTGTCCACGGCGCTGGAAACCCTGATTGCCGAGCCGCCGGACGGTGCGCTGGTGGTGGTGGAAGCCGGCGACCTGAAAAAGGGCACCGGTCTGCGCAAGCGGGTGGAGGAAGATCGCACCGCCCGCGCCATTCCCTGCTATGCCGACACCGCCCGGGATCTGGCCGACCTGATTGCCGCCGAAACGAAAGCCGCCGGGCTGGAGATCGACGACGATGCGCGCCAGGCCCTGCTGCAGCTTCTGGGTGGCGATCGCCGGGCGTCCCGGGCGGAAATCGAGAAGCTTTGCCTCTATGCTGCCGGCACCGGCCGCATCCGCATGGCCGATATCGAGGCGATCGTCGGCGATGTCAGCGTGACGGCCGTGGATGATGCCGTGGATGCGGCGCTGGCCGGGGATCTGGCCGGGCTGGATCAGGCGCTGACGCGGCTGATGACGGCGGGCACCAACCCGTCGGTGCTGGCTGCCGCGGCGCTGCGCCATGTGCAGATGCTGGCCCGCGCCCGGGCCGAGATCGACGCCGGGCAAACGGCCGAACGGGTGATCGACGCGGTGAAGCCGCCCATCTTCTTCCGCCGCAAGCCGCTGGTGCTGCAGGCGCTGTCCGTCTGGTCGACGGCCCGGCTCGAAACCGCTGCCCAGCGGGTCGACGAGGCGGTGTTTCTCGCCCGCCGTCTGCCGGCGCTCGGCGCCGAGATTGTCGCCGATACCCTGTTCACGGTGGCCCGGGTGGCGCGGCGGGGATGAGGGGGCTTGCCCGATTTTCCGAGCCCGGAACCGGCCAGTCCAGCTGGCGGATACCGTCATCCTGCAGGCGGCGGGCGACATCGGCCACGCGCTCGCCGCGGATGATCCGGTCAGGCGCCAGTTCCGCAAGTGGCACCAGCACAAAGCCACGATCCATCATGCGCGGATGGGGCAGGCGGGCCGAGGGCAGATCCATTTCGATGTCATCGAGATAAAGCAGGTCGAGGTCGATGACCCGCGGGCCCAGATGCACCCCGCGGCCGCGCCCCAGCCAGCTCTCGATGGTCCGGCAGCGTTCTACCAGGCGCACGGGGCCAAGGCTGGTTTCCAGCCGGATGCAGACGTTGAGAAAAGTGGCCTGATTGCGGATCGGGCCCCAGGGCGCCGTCTCATAATAGGACGAGCGGGCAACGAGGCGTATGCCCTCAAACGCCGACAGCAATGTCACGGCGCGGTCGATGTAGCTTTTGCGATCACCGATATTGGAACCCAGGCAAATCGCAGCCTCTGCCATGAAGCCCTCGCGCCGTGTTGCGGATGGGGGCGAAATCATCAGCCCTGAAGACATCGTCCTGTCCCCAAGAGCAAGAACCCGTAAGTCTCTCCATTGCGTTAAATCCGTATCCCGACGGCAGCCTCTCCACAGGAGAAGGCGCGTAGGCACGCGTTCGGATAGAGACAATTGTATTCAATTACATGTCATGGCCAAACACAGGGTGCATCCCGCTGGGGAGGTGGGGCACCGCGTGTGCATTCGCCAGTACACAGGCGAAGAATGACACGAAAAGGCGGGCATTTCATCCTTGCGGTTAGGTTTTCTGTGCACCCATTCAATTCGGGCACGAGATGCCGCAGGCGGACACGGTTACGGGCGGAAGCCCCGGGTCGGGCGCGCGGGATCCAGCTGCAGCCAGTTGTCGGCGGACCAGCGCGCCCGCCGGTCGACGGCGTGGAGGGCGAAGGCTGCGCGCGGGCGGGGCGACAGGTTCGGGCCGGAGCCATGGGGCAGCAGGCCGTGCAGCACCACCAGCGTGCCCTCGGGGGCGAGAAGGGGCACGGGATCGCCGGCAAAGGGCGTGTCGTCAAGGCGGGTGGTGACGAGATCCGCGCCCGCATAATGGTGCCGCGCCTTCAGCCCGCCGCGATGGCCGCCGGGAATCGCGACCAGCCCGCCATTGTCCGGCGTCGCATCTTCAAGCGCCAGCCAGAAGCCGATGACGCTGACCGGCTCGGTGTGCAGGAAAGTGGCGTCCTGGTGCATGTCGACGGCGCCGCCGATGGCCGGCGGCTTCAGGATCAGCATCGACTGGACTAGATCGGCATCGACGAGACCCAGCCCCTCGGCAACTGCCGCCAGCTCTGGTGCGCGGGAAAAGCCGGCGAACACCGGATCAAAATCATGCAGGGCATGGCCGATCTTGTTGAGGGCGACGGCCTTGTCCCGGGTCAGGCGGCCCGCGTCATCAAAGGCGCCGGCTTCGAAGAAGAAGCGGATTTCCCGGCCAGAGCCGCGAAACCACGCGTCGCGATGCTGGGGGCCGGCGCCGGCGGCAAATACCGAGCGCACGCTATCAGGATCAAAGCCCGCAATCAGCTCGGCCGTGCGGGCGCGCAGCGCCGCGGTGGTCTCAGCAGAGGCGAAGCCGTCGAGAATCAGGAAGCCGTCATCGGCAAAGGCCGCCTGCATCTCTTCGGTGAGCTGTCCTCCGGGCGGGGCGGCGAAGCGGCGGGCGCCGGTCATGGCAGGAAGCTCCGGCCATGCCCGCCGGGGGGGAGACCCAGCCACGCGCTGACGGAGGCACCAATATCGGCAAAGCTTTGCCGGCCGCCGATGGCGCTGCCGGCGATCCCCGGCCCGAAGGCCAGCACCGGCACGTGCTCCCGGGTGTGGTCGGTGCCTGGCGCTGTCGGATCGCAGCCATGGTCGGCGGTGATGATGGCGAGGTCTCCGGGGCGGAGAGCGGCGAAGAATTCCGGCAGGCGCCGGTCGAACGCCTCCAGCGCCGCGGCATAGCCGGCCACATCGCGGCGGTGCCCGAACAGGGTGTCGAAATCGACGAAGTTGGTCATCACCAGCGCACCGTCCGGGGCGCTCGCGACCGTCTCCAGGGTGCGGTCGAAGAGGGCGTTGTTATCCGGCGCCTTCACTTCCGCCGTCAGGCCGCAATGGGCGTAGATGTCGCCGATCTTGCCGATGCCGATGACGGCATGGCCGGCGGCCTTGGCGCGGTCGAGCAGGGTGGGCGCGGCCGGCGGCACGGCATAATCCCGCCGGTTCGGCGTGCGGCGGAAGGTGTCGGCAGTTTCGCCGACGAAGGGGCGGGCGATGATGCGGCCGATATTCAGGGGGTCCACCAGCCGGCGGGCGATCTTGCAGACCTCATAGAGCCGCTCCAGCCCGAAATGCTGCTCGTGGGCAGCAATCTGGAATACCGAGTCGGCGGAGGTGTAGCAGATCGGCTTGCCGGTGCGGATGTGCTCGGCGCCCAGATCCACCAGGATCTCCGTGCCCGATGCATGGCGGTTGCCGAGGATGCCGGGCAGGCCGGCCTCGCGGATGAGGGCGTCGGTCAGGTCGGCCGGAAAGCACGGGATGGTGTCGGGAAAATAGCCCCAGTCGAAGGGTACGGGTACGCCGGCGATTTCCCAGTGGCCCGAGGGGGTGTCCTTGCCGCGGGATTGCTCGATGGCATAGCCCCAGAGCGCGTCGCCGTCCGCAGCGCCATCAAGCCCCGTCGGCCGGCGACCGGTGGAGGCGCCGAGCGCCAGACCAAGACCGAGGGCATCGAGATGGGGCAGCTGAAGCGGGCCAGCGCGCAGACCCGGCCGGTCGGCCGCACCGCTGGCGGCCGCCTCCGCGATGTGGCCAAGGGTATCCGATCCCGCATCGCCGAACCGGTCGGCGTCTGCGGCGGCCCCGACACCGAGGGAATCCAGAACGAGAATGATGGCACGCGTCATGGGATGGCCTCCTTGCGAGGGGGGCATGCCTCCCCGGGCCCGGACTCAGGATCTTGAACCGGGAAGCAGTGTGGCGGGCTGGGCAGGCGCACGCAATGACCTGACGGTCAGACGCGGGAGACTGGCCCGGGACGTCCGCTGCCGTGGCCGCGTCGCGGGCTTCAGGATGCCGAAGCAGCCTTGCGGGACCGGGCCTCCGCGATGCGCGGCGCAAGTTCCGCGCGTAGAAGGTCAAACTCCGGCCCCCTGGGCTGGGCATCGAGAACCTGCCGGGCGGCATCGGGTGCGGCGCAGCGCAGGAGCCGGATGACCCGGCGCTGGATCAGGCGGGACCGGTCGCCAGATGCCAGGGGCGCGCAATCGCGCAGATACGGGATCGCCAGGTCGAGCAGGCCCCTTTTCAGGAGCAGGGTGCCGAACCGGACCGCAAGGCGCTCATTGGCCAGAACCTCGGCTCTCCGGTCCTTGTCGAAGGCCCGGATCGCATCGACGGTCCCCGACGCTTCCAGGTCCATAAGGATCCGGAGCAGACGAAGGTGCGAGAGCGGCGGAAGCTGGGGCGCGACGGGCAGCCGCTTCACGGGCTTCCTCTTGGCGATCGGCTTGGGCTGATCCTCCGGCCGTGTGATCACCCGCCGCGGCAGTGCCGCCGGACGCCGGCGTCGGGCCTTGCGCGGGCCGGCGCTGAACTGCAACGGAAGCGGCGCAGCCTGCAGGATGTCGGACAGGGGCCGGATCGCTTGTTTGCCAAACCATTGATAGCGCTTGCCCTCCATCCACAGGGAGGAGAGCGTCAGGGCATCCTGCACTTTCTGGGGGAGGCGTGTTGCAGGGCCGTCGGGCTCCAGGCGGGCCAGCGCCCGGTCGAACTGGGTGCTCAGGACTGTGCTGGCGCGGATCCGGGCGCCATGCAGAAGCAGGACAACACGGAGATCCCGGGCCGTTCCGTAACGCAGGATCAGCTGCAGGATCTCCCGGAGCACCCAGCGGTTGACCGGGGCGACAGACGTGAGGGCCAGATGCAGCGCGGCTCGACCGTCTTCCTTGCGGCCATTGGCAAACAGCAGGGCCGCAATCGCCATCCGGGTTGCGACCGTGCGCTTCTCCGGAAACTGGGGCTCCCAGTAGCGGAGCAGCTCGATGGCATCATCCAGCCGCCGGACATGGACAAGCAACTCCGCCGCATCGGTGACGAACTGCAACACGCTGCGCGAATTGCGCTCCATGTAGGTCGGATCGCTCTGCACCTTGTCGTGCAGGGTCAGCATGGCGGCCCGGTCGACGGTCAGGGCCTCCGCGATCTTGTGGCGGGTCACGAGGGTCCGGGCCAGACGGCTCAGATAAAGCGGCGACTTCCGGCGGGCCTCGCGCGCCATGCTGCGGAAGCGCTGCTGGTCGATCCCCTCCCGGATCATCGTGACGATAGACGCAGACAGGATCCCCATGTCCTGCAGCGCACTCCCGAGACCGTGCACTGCAAAGGGCACCGGCAGCGCCTTGATGGGGCGATGCTGAAGCAGTTTGTCCACATGCAGCCGGTCCGGCCGGAACAGGGGGTCAAAAAAGACCGCGACCTCGCCGGTCTTCGTCAGACCGACCTCCATGTCATCATAACGGAAGGTGATCTTCCGGCGGTCATTATCCCAGCGTTTCTCGCCGGGCATGCGTGCCGGATCGAGTGAATATTGTGGCATGCCGGCCAGCACGCGATGGGCGCCGAGGCGCGACGAGAACATCAGGGCGCCGTAGCCGCCCATGCTCATGCCGTAGGTGACGATTGTCTTGTAGGAAGCGAGAAGCCCGGAACTGTGCAGCAGGTCAAGGACCTGATCCATCTCGGGTGTCTGCCACCAGTGGTTCCAGTGACCATAAAAGAAAAGGGCCGGGAGCTGATGCTTGCCCAGAAATCGCTCACCGGAACCGGCAAGATAGTCGCCAGTTTCATCCTTTTGCAACTTCTCGATGCCGCGGCGGCCTGAAAAGTAAACGACGAGCGTGTCCCCGGGGAAATCAAGCTGTTCTCTGACCAAAAGGTCAGTGCCGTTGAAGAAAGTCTTCAGTTGCCCCGGAACATTCGACATTCTCTTGAAATCCCGACTCGCCCCCGAGAGGGTGTAGCGTAAGCGGACCCGCGCCACTGAAAAATCTGGCACTCCCCAAGCCGCACACGGACATGGCGCGCAATGATGGCGAGCTGAAGACCTGACGCAGGACAGAATACAGTCCCGCCCCGGTGCCGAGGCAACGACAGGACGGGGATGTTATCACGCTGCCCGGACGGCCCATGGCAGAGCCGCCCGGATTTCTGTCCGGGACTCAGGCGTCGCCGGTTTCGACTTCGACGGGGCTGCCCTCGCCGCCACCCTCGGCACCGGACCCTGCGGCATCAGAGCGGCGGCCACGACCGCGGCCACCCCGGGCGCGCCGCCGCGGACGCGGGGTCTCGTCGTCGGACTCCGCGGCCGGACCGGCCTCGATCACTGCGGGGGCGATCGGGGCCGCCTCGTCTCCGGCGTCGATGAAGGCGGGGGCCTCATAGGTCGGGATCACCTCGACCTCGGCGCTTTCCACCGTTTCCACCGGCTCGGGCGTGAATTCCGGGCGCGGGGTGCGTTCGCCGCGGGGCTGGCGCGAGCGGCGCTCGCGGCGCTCGCCGGCAACACTGCGCTGGCCGTTCTGGGCCGCCGCCTCGACGCCGGGCATGCGCTCGACATAAGGCTGGGGCGCATCAACGGGCACGTAGGGCTGTGGTGCGGGTCGCGGGGAGCGGTCGAAGCGCTCGCCGGTGAACTCGTCCTCGTCCTCATCGGCGCGGGAATCATCGTCGCGCGTGAAGGAGTAGGGCTGGTTCGTTTGGGTCTGGCTGGCCGCGACGATGCGATAATAGTGCTCGGCGTGCTGGAAGTAGTTTTCCGCCATCACGGTGTCACCGGACGACTGGGCGTCGCGCGCGAGCTGGACATATTTCTCCGCGATGTGCAGCGCGGTGCCGCGCACCTTCACATCGGGGCCGTTGGACTCGTAGGTCCGCGTCAGCGGATTGGGGCCCTTGCGCGGGCGGCCACGCAACCGCTTGTTGGGATTTCCCTGCTGTCTCATCCGGTTGTCTTCTCGTGTCCGGTGTGATCCCGAGAGCGCCCCGCGGCCGTCTTGGCGTCCGCACTGCGCCCGGTCATCTTGAACTCACGCATTTTCTTCACGCGAACCAGTAGTCCACGGCGCCTGAAAATGCTCACAGCGAGCCCGGTTTCCGCCGGAACAGTCCGGGGCCGGGTTCACCCTCCAGTGCCGGCCGGCGCGACTCCGATGCCCTGTCCGCAGGGCATGGGAAGAGAACCGGGGCCAAGAAGTCAGGGGACGCCGCCGGCCGCATGCTGCGCGGTCCGGGCGTCCGGGGTCGGTGTCCCGACCTTGCGGCCGGGGTGCATGCCGGAGATCCGGCGGGGCAATGACCCGTCGATCCGGGGGGCCTGAGGGATGTGACCGTCCACGCCTTGCGCGCGGGCAGCAGATCGGACCGACAGGGCACGGCGCCAGAAGATGACTGCCCGGGAGGACATTGCCGGAGATCGAAGCGGCCACAGGGCAAACGGGTCGATCGACAATGGCGATCCGCGGGCGATTCCTTCTCCGGGCGATCCGGACCGGTCGCATCCTGCGCCGTTGCCGTTCGCTTCGGGTCCGGTCCGAAAAGGGGCCGGACGATGAAATCGCGGATCAGGTCAAGGAAGCAATCGTCGTCAAAACCATGCGACGAAACGCTTCCTTCGTGCGGAGCGGCTCCCCGGCCCTCCGCGTCGACAGGCAGACCCTATCGGGTTCGCGCGTGCTTTCCAAGATCAAAGTTGGGCCTTGTATTCTGTCGGGCGCCGGCATTCGAGCACCCGGACATGGCCGGCAAGGTCGCGATGATGGCCGCAGACCGGCAGACCTGCTGTCTCGGCGATCCGGCCCACATCGTGCTCCTGTCCGGCGCCGATTTCCAGAAGCAGCAGCCCCCCGGCCGTCAGCCGCCCGGCGGCGGCGGCCAGAATCGCCCGGTAGGCATCCAGCCCGTCGACACCGCCATCCAGCGCCCGGCGTGGATCATGGTCGCGCACTTCGGGGGCAAGCGTCGCGATTTCGGCGGCGGGGATATAGGGCGGGTTGGAGGCGATGAGGTCATAGCCCGGTGCCAGCGGCGCCAGATAGTTGCCAACGGCGAAGAAAGCGCGGCCTCCGACCCCGGCGGCAACCGCATTTTCCCGTGCGGTCTGAATGGCTTCGGCCGAAATGTCGATGCCGGTGCCGATGGCGTGCGGCCACTCCGAGAGAAGCGCCACCAGAATGGCGCCCGAGCCGGTGCCGATGTCGGCGATGCGCAGCGGTCGCTCCGGCGTGCCATCGGCCATGAGGGCGAGGGCGGCGGAGATAAGGGTTTCCGTATCGGCGCGGGGTTCCAGGGTCGCCGGCGACAGGCGGAAGGGCAGGCCCCAGAATTCCCGCACGCCGCGGATGCGGCCGACGGGCTCGCCGGAAAGGCGCCGCCGGGCATAGGCTTCGGCCGCTGTGCGCACGGCGGTGGAGACGGGCTCCTGGCCCAGAAAGGGCAGTCGCTCCGGGGGGATGCCGAGGGCCAGCGCGACCAGAAGCCGCGCGTCCAGCTCGGGCGTCATAAGGCCGGCCACCCGGAAGCGGTCGCGCAGCTGGCGGACCAGAGCCGCCGCCGATTCGGCCGGGCCGCTCATCGCGCCTCCTCGCCGGCCAGAAGCTCGGCCTGATGGGCGGTGATGAGGGCCTCGACCACACTGTCGAGCCCGTCGCCGGCGAGAATCTCCGGCAGCTTGTGCAGGGTCAGGCCGATGCGGTGATCGGTGACACGGCCTTGCGGGAAATTATAGGTGCGGATGCGCTCGGAGCGGTCGCCGGAGCCGACCTGTCCCTTGCGCGAGGCGGCGCGTGCCGAGGCGAGGCGCTCGCGCTCGGCATCATAGAGCCGGGCGCGCAGCAGTTTCATGGCCTTGGCCTTGTTCTTGTGCTGGGAGCGCTCGTCCTGCACCGCCACCACGATGCCCGAGGGCAGATGGGTGATGCGTACGGCGGAATCCGTGGTGTTGACGTGCTGTCCGCCGGCTCCCGACGAGCGGTAGACGTCGATCCTGAGATCCGCATCGTCGATGGCGACGTCGACTTCCTCGGCCTCCGGCAGCACGGCGACGGTGGCGGCGGAGGTGTGGATGCGCCCGCCGGATTCTGTCACCGGCACCCGCTGCACCCGGTGGACGCCGGATTCGAACTTCAGCCGCGCGAACACGCCGGGGCCATCGACGGCGGCAATGATTTCCCTGAACCCACCGACCTCGCCTTCGTGCAGCGAGAGCACCTCGACCTTCCAGCCATGCAGGGCCGCATAGCGCTCGTACATGCGGAAGAGATCGCCGGCGAAGAGGGCCGCCTCGTCGCCACCGGTGCCGGCGCGCACTTCCAGGATGGCGCCATGGCTGTCGGCCACATCCCGCGGCAGCAGCGCGAGGGTGACGGCGCGGCTCCTCTCCTCGACAGTCGCGGCGGCGTCGGGCCGTTCCAGGCGGGCAAGCTCGGCCACCTCGCGGTCGGTGGCGGGATCGGCCAGCAGCGCGTCGAGATCGGCCAGCTCATGCCGGGCGGCCTGAAAGTCGCGGATGGTGGCGATCACCGGAGCCAGCTCGGCGTGTTCGCGCGAGAGGCGGACGATGGTCGCGGCATCCGGGCCGGCGGCCAGCTCCGCCTCGATGGTGGCAAAGCGGGCGAGAACGTCGTCGAGCCGGGGAAGAGCCATGGGTCGGGATATGCCGGAGAGGAGGACAGGGAGGGACGGGGCAGGGGCCGGGGCCCGCTACACGGGCACCTCCTGCTCGGCGGCATAGGCCTTGAGGAAGGCGCGGAAATCCAGCGTCGGCCGTCCCGGCTCCAGCCGGGTGACGAGGCGGGAGCGCAGCCGCGCAATGTCCAGCGCCCGCACCATCGCCTTCACCGGGCCGATGGAGGAGGGCGACATGGAGAGATTGCGATAGCCGAGCGCAATCAGCGCCATCGCCTCCAGCGGCCGGCCGGCCATCTCGCCGCACACCGACACCGGCACATGGGCCGCACTCGCCTCGTCGATGATCTTCTTCATCACCCGCAGGAAGGAGAGGCTGAGCGTATCGAAGCGCTGGGACACCCGGGTGTTGCCCCGGTCGACGGCATAGAGAAACTGGAACAGGTCGTTGGAGCCGACAGAAATGAAATCCACCCGCGGCAGCAGCTCGTCGAACTCCATCAGCAGCGACGGCACCTCCAGCATCACGCCGATGCGGATGGTCTCCGGCAGCGGATGGGCATGGCGGCGCAGATATTTCACTTCCCGGTCGAGCAGGGCGCGGGCGGCATCGAATTCCGACACGGCCGAAACCATGGGGAACATGATGCGCAGATCCTTGCCGGCCGCCGCCTGCAGCAGGGCGCGCAGCTGCACCCGCAGCAGCGCCGGCCGGTCGAGCCCGATGCGGATCGCCCGCCAGCCCATGGCCGGGTTCTCCTCCTCCTCGGAGTGGAGATAGGGGAGCACCTTGTCGCCGCCGATATCCAGGGTGCGGAACACCACCGGCCGGTCGCCGGCCGCTGTCAGCACCTGGGTGTAGAGGGCGCGCTGCTCCGTCACCTTCGGCAGGGTCGGCGCCACCATGAACAGGATTTCGGTGCGGAACAGGCCGATACCCGTGGCGCCGGCTTCCTCCAGATGCGGCAGGTCGACCAGCAGGCCGGCATTGAGGTTCAAGGTGATGTCGTGGCCGTCGCGGCTGGTCGCCGGCATCCGCTTGAGGCGGCGATACTGGGCCTGACGACGGGCGCGGAAACGCACCTTCTCGGCATAGGCCTGCTCCACATCTGCCGGCGGGCGCAGATGGACGAGGCCGCTTTCGCCATCGGCAATGACGGCATCGCCGGTCTCCGCCAGCGAGACCACGCCGGCCACCTGGGAGACGGCGGGAATGCCGAAGGCCCGGGCGATGATGGCCACATGGCTGGTGGCGCCGCCTTCCTCCAGGATCAGGCCGCGCAGATGGTCGCGCTCATAATCCAGAAGGTCGGCCGCGCCCATGGAGCGGGCGACGATGATGGCATCCCGCGGCAGCCGGTCGGCCACCGGGCCATGGGGACGGCCCATCAGCTCGCGCAGCAGCCGGTTGGCCAGATCGTCCAGATCGTGCAGGCGCTCGCGCAGATAGGGATCGGTGGAGCGCAGCATGCGGGCGCGGGTGTCGGACTGCACCTTCTCGACGGCAGCTTCCGCCGTCAGGCCGTTCCTGAGCGCCTCCTGCATCCGCCGCGCCCAGCCCCGATCATGGGCGAACATGCGGTAGGCTTCCAGCACCTCGCGATGATCGCCAAGGCCGGCGGCCACGCCGCGCTCCAGCATGGAATCAAGCGACAGCCGCAGCTTGACGAGGGCGGCATCGAGACGGGCGAGCTCCTTCTCGGTGTCCTCGGCGAACATCTCGGTGACGACGACGCGGGGCTCGTGCAGCACCACATGGCCAAGGCCGATGCCTTCGGCAATCGCCCGGCCCTCGAGATTCATCGGGCGGCGCAGGTCGAGCTTGGTCTCGGTATGTCCCAGCCGTTCCAGCTCGCCGCCGGCGATCACCTCGGCCAGAATCATCGCCGTGGTCTGGAGTGCCTCGACCTCGTCCTCGTTATAGGTGCGGTGGGAGCGGTTCTGCACCACGAGCACGCCGAGGGTGCGGCCGGCCCTGAGGATCGGTACGCCGAGGAAGGCCTTGTAGATCTCCTCGCCGGTCTCCGGCAGATAGGCGAAGGCGGGGTGGGACTGGGCGTCGGAAAGGTTGAGGGTGCGCGCTTCCTCGGCGATGCGGCCGACGAGGCCGGCACCGACCCGCAGCCCCGTCTTGTGGACGGCGGTGCGGTTCAGACCTTCGGTGGCGTAGAGCTCGAGGAAGTCGTCGGCCCGCAGCACATAGACCGAGCACACCTCGGCGACCATGTTGGCGGCGATGAGCTCGACGATCCGGTCCAGACGCTCCTGGGCGCCGACCGGTTCGGCCATTACCTCGCGCAGACGTTTCAGAAGCAGCCGGGGTCCGCCGATCGCGCCGCGCATCCTGATCCCTCCGCCGCCTGTCCGATCGGTCCGCTCTCCCGGACGACCCTCCGGGCGCAGCATAACCGATTCCCGCGCGAGGCCGGAACCGCTTCCGGTGCCCCCGCGCGGGGGATGTGGCCGTTACCGGCTCTTGCGATTTCTTCGCCCGTCAGCGGGCGTCGAGACCGTATAGCGAGTGCAGGGTGCGCACGGCAAGTTCGGTATAGGCCGCATCGATCAGCACGGAGATCTTGATCTCCGAGGTGGTGATGGCACGGATGTTGATGCCGCGGTCGGCCAGCGCCTTGAAGCAGGAGGCGGCCACGCCCGCATGGCTGCGCATGCCGACGCCGATCACCGACACCTTCACCACATCCAGCGCGCCTTCGACGACGGCATAGCCGATCTCGCCCCGGGCAGCTTCCAGCGCCTTCTGGGCGCGGACATAATCCGAGGCCGGAACGGTGAAGGTGATGTCCGTGGTGGAGCCGTCGGCCGTGACGTTCTGCACGATCATGTCGACATTGATGCCGGCATCGGCCAGCGGCACGAACACGGCCGCGGCCACGCCCGGCTTGTCGGCCACGTCACGGATGGAAATCTGCGCCTCGTCCTTGGAGAAGGCGATGCCGGTGACGACCTGGTGTTCCACGATCTCGTCCTCGTCGCAGATGAGCGTGCCCGGAGGCAGGCCGCCCGGCCCTTCCTGGGGGGCGGCGGGATCATCAAAGCTGGAGCGCACGAAGGTGCGCACCTTATGGGTCATGGCCAGCTCCACCGAGCGGACCTGAAGCACCTTCGCGCCGAGGGACGCCATTTCCAGCATCTCCTCATAGGAGACGCGGGGCAGGCGGCGGGCCTTGGGCACGATGCGCGGATCGGTGGTGTAGACCCCGTCCACGTCGGTGTAGATATCGCAGCGCTCCGCGCCGATCGCGGCCGCAATGGCCACTGCCGAGGTGTCGGAGCCGCCGCGGCCAAGGGTGGCGATGCGCTCGTCCGGGCCGATGCCCTGGAAGCCGGCGATCACGGCCACCTGACCCTCCGCCATGGAGGCGATGAGCTTGCTGCCGTCGATCTTCTGGATGCGCGCGGCGCCATGGGCGGTGTCGGTCTCGATCGGGATCTGCCAGCCGGTCCAGGAGCGGGCATCAAGGCCCAGCGACTGGAGCACGATCGCCAGCAGCCCGGACGTGACCTGTTCGCCGGAGGCGACCACGGCATCATATTCGCGGGCATCGTGGAGAGGGGACGCGTCGCGACACAGCGCGACGAGCTTGTTGGTCTCGCCCGCCATGGCGGACACGACCACGGCCACCTGATAACCAGCCTCGACCTCGCGCCGGACGTGGGCAGCCACGCGGCGGATACGGTCGAGATCGGCCACCGAGGTGCCGCCGAACTTCATGACGAGGCGGGCCATAGCACCCAGATCGGCTCTCGGAAGGACAGGATGAAAAGAAACCGGCCGGCACCCGTCGAAAATGGGCAGACCTCCGGTACCGCCCGGCGATGTAACAGCGAAGCCCCGGCGCGGCAATAGGCAAGCCCAGCGACAGGTTCACCGGCGAAGCATCCGCGGAACGGCGCCGCCCGGATCGGGGCAGGAAAGGCAACTGCGCCCGGGCCCGAAGGGGACCGAGAGCCCATATGCTCATGAGGAGCGTGAAGTCCGCACCGGACTGGCAGGGGCCGTTTCCGGGATCAGGCGGCGGAGGCCACCACCCGGTTGCGGCCGGCGCGCTTGGCTTCGTAGAGGGCCAGATCGGCCTTCTTCAGCAGGCCCTCCGGCGTCATCTCCTCGGGGCCGAGGGCGGCGATGCCGATGGAAATGGTCACCGGCACGGCGCCGCGGCCGGGGCCCAGCGAGAACGGGCTTTCGGTGATGCGCGCCCGCAGCCGCTCGGCGACGGCTGCCGCCTGGGCGGCATCGGAATCCGGCAGCACCACGACGAATTCCTCGCCGCCATAGCGGCAGCACAGGTCCAGACCCCTCAGGCTCGCCCGGATGCGGCGGGACATTTCCGTCAGCACCGCGTCGCCACCATCATGGCCGTAGATGTCGTTGACCTGCTTGAAGAAGTCGATGTCGATCATCAGGGCGGCCAGCGGCGTGCGCCGGCGCCGTGCATCCGACACCAGCGCCGGCAGATGCCGGTCCAGATAGCGCCGGTTGAACAGGCCGGTGAGGGGATCCGTCACCGCCAGCTCGATGGTCTTCTGCAGCACGAAGCGCAGCCGGTCGGAATAGCGCTTGCGCCGCACCTGGGTGCGCACCCTGGCGGCCAGCTCGTTGCCATCCACCGGACGCACCAGATAGTCGTTGGCGCCCAGATCCAGCGCCCGCAGCAACCGGGTTTCCTCGTCGGGGCTGACGACCACAAGGATCGGCACCGCACGGGTGCGCTCCAGCGTGCGCAGCTGGGACACCAGTCGCAGTCCATCGGAGGTGGTCAGCGCCAGGTTGACGATGACGAGATCATAGTCACCGGTGGCCGCCAGCATCAGCGCGTCGCGGGTATCAGCCGACAGCTCGATGCGGCCCGGGATCATCTTCGCGATCATCGGCCCGGACGACGGATCATCGTCGATCAGCAGCACATGTTCGGGATCGTCATCGGCGCGCGTGCGTGGATCGGGCAGGGGCATGTTGTCCCGGTCGGTCCGCATGTTGATCTCGCGGACCGTGCCGACGCGCAGCTCCAGCTCGTCCAGAGTATGCTTCAGCCGGACGAGACTCTTCACCCGGGTGAGAAGGGCGATGGCGTTGAACGGCTTGGTGAGGAAGTCGTCGGCGCCGGCCTCCAGCCCGCGCACGCGATCGGCCGGCTGATCCAGCGCGGTCACCATGACGACGGGAATGGTCTGGGTGGCGGGGTCGGCCTTCAGCCGCCGGCACACCTCGAACCCGTCCATGCCCGGCATCACCACATCGAGCAGGATGACATCCACGGTGGCATGGGTGAGGAAATCGAGCGCTTCGGCGCCGGTGCGCACCACCTCGACATCATAATAGTCCTCCTCCAGCCGCGCCGAGAGCAGGGCGGCGGAGAAATCATCGTCGTCGACGATCAGAACACGTCCCGTCATCGCCCGATCCCCCTCACAGCCCTTCGACCGCGCCGCTGCCTTCCCCGATGAAGGAGCGCACGGTCTCGAGGAATTTGGCGAGGGAAATGGGCTTGGACAGATAGGCCTCGCAGCCGCCGGCGCGCATGCGGTCCTCGTCGCCCTTCATGGCGAAGGCGGTGACCGCAATCACCGGAATCGGCGCCAGCGTGGGATCCTTCTTCAGCTCGCGGGTGACATCGAGACCGGACATGCCGGGCAGCTGGATGTCCATCAGCACCAGATCCGGACGATGGGTGCGGGCGAGCTCAAGGGCGGTCTGGCCGGTGCGCGACTGCAGGGTCGCATAGCCGCTGGCCTCAAGCAGATCATGGAAGAGCTTCATGTTGAGCTCGTTGTCTTCCACGATCAGCACGGTCTTGGCCATTCGTCTCCCCCTCGCGCCAGTCCCGATTCCGACGCGGCATACCTGCCCCCGGACGCGACCGCATGGGTCTCTGCCCGCGCTTACACTCTGTCAGGATGGACCGCGTTGCAAGCATTTCGCGGTGCGATCCGGAGTTATCCGAGGGATCGGGCCGAGAAATAATGTGCTGCAACGTTGTCGATTGTCACGTGAGCGATGAAAGCGTTTGCTGGACAAGGTGTCGGGCGGTGGCGGAGGGGGAGAGGCGCGTCTAGAGTGCCCCCGACGGGAGACCGGATGCTCTGCGATTGGGGGCATCAGCACGAGGAGAGATGCCATGCTGGGCGGGCGACGGCAGAGGATGACCCGGGACGCGGCGGAGCGGCTGGCGCTCGCGGCGCTGGGCACGCTGGTGGCTGATCCGGAGCGGCTGGGAAGCTTTCTCTCGGCCACCGGAATCGGTCCCGAGACCCTGCGCGCGGCTGCTGCGACGCCGGCCTTTCTGGTCGCCGTTCTCGATCATCTGATCGCTGACGAGCGGACCTTCGTGGTCTGGTGCGGCGATGCCGGCGTGGCGCCGGAAACGATCGCTGCCGCCCGGGAGCTGCTGGCCTCGGCGGAGTGAGCGGCGTCGCCCGATAAGGAAGAAGCGCCGGCGGGGGCCGGCGCTTGCGATGTCAGGGCGGGGACCGCCAAGCGGGATGTCCCGCTGCCGGCGGTCACTTGCAGGGCGTCGGCTCCAGGAATTCGATCTCGCTGAGGCTGCCGGACAGGGTGAAGCTGCCATAGTCCAGGCGCATCCGCCGGCTGACGCCATCGGGATAGGCGAGGAAGGACAGCTGATAATCCGGCGTCTGCTCGCCGCCCTTGTCGTCGCCCTTCTCGAAGAAGGACAGTGTGACCGGCCAGCGCGGGCCGTCGCCGAGTTTCTCCACGGCCTTGGGCTCATCGCCCTCGGGCTTCTCCGGCCCGGTGATCTTCTGGCCGATCACGGCGGTGGTGGAAATCGGCGTCACGCCATCATTGGAGCCATCGAACAGCGGCACCTGGGCGAAACGGTCGCCGGCTTCCGCTGCCTCGATCACCTTCACCAGATGCCCCGTCGGGAAATAGGGATGGCCATCGATGGTGGCCGTCTTCGCCTCGGGCTTGGAAAGGGTGACCACCACCTTGTCGCCTTCCCGGGTGGCCGAGCCCTTGGTCTCGTCGGCCAGCGCCTGATCGACGAAGGTCTGGGACATGAACTGGAAGGTCTTTCCGGCGGCGTCCTCGAAGGTGGTGTTGCGGAGGTCGGTCAGCTTGAAGCCGCCATCCGACGAGCCCACCCGGGTGACGAAGCGGAAGGACGAGGCGAAGCCCTCGCACATCGAGCCGGTGAACTCGTACACCATCCGGCCCGAGACCGAATCGATGCCCGAATCGGACCCCGCCTTCTCCAGCGTCAGATCATAGACCGCACGATGCGGCCGGAGCCCCTCCAGCACCCCCGCCGCCTGGGCGGGCAGGGCCAGAAGAGCAAGGGCGCCGGCAAAGAGAGCCAGACGGGGGCGCACGGCCATGTGATATCTCCCAAGGGAAGCCATGGCCGGCAGCCTAGCCCAATTTGCGGCGGCGTGAAGACGGCGGCGGTGCCGTCGTCTTCGATCTTTGGTGATCGGCCCGGTGCGGGCGATCAGGCCATGTAGGCCGGGAACCACGCTTCGTGGGCTTTCTTGAGGGCCGCGACCTTGACCGCGCCGACACCGGTGATGGCAAGCGCCTCGCCACCGGTGACGCCCAGAGACACGAGCGGCACGCCGGCGGCAGCTGCTGCCGCCTCCACGGCCTCCACGTCGTCCGCCTTCACGGTGACGACATAGCGGCTCTGGTCCTCGGCGAAGAGGGCGACATGGGCCGGCGCCGGCACGCCGACGGTGGCGCCGAGGCCCGAGGCCATGGCCATTTCCGCAAGCGCCACGCCGAGGCCGCCATCGGAGAGGTCGTGCACGGCGGTGGCCGTGCGGGCGCGGATGAGGCCGCGGACGAAATCGCCGTTGCGCTTCTCCACCGCCAGATCCACCGGCGGCGGCGGGCCGTCCTCGCGGCCGAGGATCTCGCGCAGATAGATCGACTGGCCGAGATGGCTGCCATGACCGCCAACGAGGAGAATCGCCTCGCCCGCTGCCTTGAAGGCGATGGTGGCATGGGCCGTCACGTCATCGAGCAGGCCGACACCGCCAATGGCAGGCGTCGGCAGGATCGCCTGGCCGAAGGTCTCGTTGTAGAGGGACACGTTGCCGGAAACGACCGGGAACTCCAGCACCCGCGCCGCCTCGCCGATGCCCTTCAGGGCGCACACCAGCTCGCCCATGATCTCGGGCTTTTCCGGGTTGCCGAAGTTGAGGTTGTCGGTCAGCGCCAGCGGCAGGCCGCCCGACGCCGTGATGTTGCGCCAGCACTCGGCCACCGCCTGCTTGCCGCCCTCGAACGGATCCGCCTTCACATAGCGCGGCGTCACGTCCACGCTCATGGCGAGGCCCTTTTGGGTCCCGTCCACGCGGATCACGCCGGCGTCGCCGCCGGGGGTGACGGCGGAATTGCCCTGGATCAGGGTGTCATACTGCTCCCACACCCAGCGCCGGGAGGCGAGGTCGGGGCTGCCGACCAGCTGCACCAGCACCTCGGCAATATCGGCCGGTGCCGGCACCGAGGCCGGATCGAGCGGCGCCGGCGCGGCGCGCGGCACCCACGGCCGATCATATTCCGGCGCCTCGTCGCCCAGCTCCTTGATGGGCAGGTCGGCCATGACCTCGCCCTGATGGCGCACGACGAAGCGCAGGGTGTCAGTGGTGTAGCCGACGATGGCGAAGTCGAGACCCCATTTGCGGAAAATCGCCTCGGCCTCGGCCTCCAGCTCCGGCTTCAGCACCATGAGCATGCGCTCCTGGGACTCCGAGAGCATCATCTCGTAGGCCGTCATGCCCGGCTCGCGGGTGGGCACGGCATCAAGGTTCAGGTCCACGCCGAGGTCGCCCTTGGCGCCCATCTCGACGGCGGAGCAGGTGAGGCCGGCCGCCCCCATGTCCTGGATGGCGATGACGGCGCCGGTCTTCATCAGCTCCAGACAGGCTTCCAGCAGCAGCTTCTCGGAGAAGGGGTCGCCGACCTGTACCGTCGGGCGCTTCTCTTCCGCGCCCTCGCCGAACTCGGCCGAGGCCATGGTGGCGCCGTGGATGCCGTCGCGGCCGGTCTTGGAGCCGAGATAGACGATGGGCATGCCGACGCCCGTCGCGCTGGACAGGAAGATGCCATCGGCCTTGGCAAGGCCGACCGCAAAGGCGTTGACCAGGCAGTTGCCATTGTAGGAGGCGTGGAAGTTCACCTCGCCGCCAACGGTGGGCACGCCGAAGGAGTTGCCATAGCCGCCGACGCCGGCAACCACGCCGGAGACGACATGCTTCGTCTTCGGATGCTCCGGCGCGCCGAAGCGCAGGGCGTTGAGGGCCGCCACCGGCCGGGCGCCCATGGTGAAGACGTCACGCAGGATGCCGCCGACACCCGTCGCTGCGCCCTGATAGGGCTCGATATAGGACGGGTGATTGTGGCTCTCCATCTTGAAGACGACCACATCGCCATCGCCGATATCGACCACGCCGGCATTCTCGCCGGGGCCGACGAGGACGCGCGGGCCCTTGGTCGGCAGGGTCTTCAGCCACTTCTTGGACGACTTGTACGAGCAGTGCTCGTTCCACATGGCCGAGACGATGCCGAGCTCGGTCAGCGTCGGCTCGCGGCCGATGAGGGCGACGAAGCGCTCATATTCGTCGGGCTTCAGGCCGTGCTGGGCGATGAGCTCCGGCGTGATGACGACGGCGTTCGGGATCATGGGTCCCCCAGGGAAAGCGACGCGCCCCGGGAGCACGGCCATTGCGGGCCGGCCGGGGCCGGAAATCGGGTCGCCCCGTCGATAGACCGGCGGGGCGCGGGAGTAAACGGGCAAGCGCCCGGCAAAGGCGTGATCGGCTGCCCTCAGCCCATCTTCGGCACGGCAATGCCGCGGCGCCGGCAGGCCGCCGTCACCGTGTTGACCAGCAGGCACGCCACCGTCATCAGCCCGACGCCCCCCGGCACCGGCGTGACGGCACGGGCCCGCTCGGCCGCTTCCGCGGTGGCGACATCGCCGACCACCCGGGTCTTGCCGTCGCCCTTCTCGGGGGCCGGGATGCGGTTGATGCCGACATCGATGACGACGGCGCCGTCCTTGATCCAGTCGCCGCGCACCATCTCCGGCCGGCCGACGGCGGCGACCAGAATGTCCGCCCGGCGGCACACCGCCGGCAGGTCGCGGGTGCGGGAATGGGCCATGGTCACGGTGGCGTTGGCATTCTGCAGCATCAGCGCCACGGGCTTGCCGACGAGGATGGAGCGGCCGATGACGACCGCTTCGAGGCCCGAAAGGTCCGGCCCCAGCACGTCATGCACGAACATCATCGAGCCCTGGGGGGTGCACGGCAAAAGGCCGGCCTTGCCGAGCACCAGCAGCCCGGCATTTTCCGGCGTCAGCCCGTCCACATCCTTGGCCGGATTGATGGCGCGCACGATGCGGTCGGCGTCCAGATGCCTGGGCAGGGGAAGCTGGACGAGGATGCCATCGACTGCCGGATCGGTGTTGAGCTGGTCGATGAGGGCGAGGAGATCCTTCTCCGAAGTGTCGGCCGGCAGGCGGTGCTCGAAGGAGTTCATGCCGGCGGCCAGCGTGCGCCGCACCTTGGAACCCACATAGATGGCGCTCGCCGGATCATCGCCGACGAGGACGGCAGCCAGACCCGGCGTGAGGCCGTGGCTGGCCTGAAGAGCCGCAACCGCGGCCGCCACCGAGGCGTCGACCGCCGCCGCCTTGGCCTTGCCGTCGATGATGAGCGCGCCCATGGGAACTCCGTTTCCGTCCAGATCCCGCCGGATCCTTGGCTGCGGCCGGGCGAGATCAGCTGGAACGCCCGGCGAATGTCCAGTCGTGGCCGGTCTAGCCGGTCGTCTTCGTCAGGGCGGCGCGGGCCGCCTTCAGGCTCTCGCCATCGCCGGAGAGCCGCACCGTCTTGATGCGCGCCGTGGCGCCGGCAACCACGGAGACCGTGGAGCGGGGCCGGCCGGCCGCCGACGCGATCAGCTTTTCCAGCGCCTGATTGGCACCGCCCTTTTCCGGCACCGCCCGCACCCGGGCGGTCAGCACCGCCGAGCCATCGGAAAGGGTCTCGATCCCGTCCACCCGGTCATGAGCCGCGCGCGGGGTGAGGCGCACGCGGATGTCGAGGCCGTCCTTCGTCTCGCGGAACGGCCCGCCGGCGACGGGATCGCTGCTCATGGCACGTAGGGGTAGATATAAAGGATGATCACCCGCTCCAGCAGGAACAGGCCGAGCAGCAGGACGATGGGGGAGATGTCGATGCCGCCGAGATTCGGGATCACCCGCTGGATCGGCCGCAGCAGCGGTTCCGTCAGCTTGTAAAGCAGGTCGCCGATGGTCGAGACGATCTGGTTGCGCGGGTTGACCACGTTGAAGGCATAAAGCCACGAGAAGATCGCCGCGAGGATCACGATCCAGCGATAGAGGCTGATGACCAGCAGGACAACTTCGAGAATCGCGCGCATGAACGCTCCATGGATCGGCTGCGACAGGCCCGGGCCGCGTCCTGATTTAGCGGCGCCGGTCGCCCGTCGCAAGGCGCGGCCGCCCACATGGTGTCGGCTTTTGCCTGTTGTGCCGGGCTTTGCGGTGGATCTGTCGCACGCGCCGGACGTCGCCCTTGCCCGATGCAGCCGGCGGGCCTAAATCCGCCCCCCTTGGCCTTCCCCTCCAGCGCCGGAGTTTCCCGCCCCGATGACCGGACCGCTTCATTCCCCGCGCCGTGCCCGTCTGCTCGCCTCCCGCTCCGCCTCGGCGGAGGCGCGGGCGTCGGCGGCGCCTGCCGGGCCCGGCGTGTCGGTGACGAAACTGGCGGGCCAGACCGTGCATCTTCTGCCCGAGGCCGCCTTGTGGTGGCCCGAACGGCGGCTGCTGGCGGTCGCCGACCTGCATCTGGAAAAAGCCACGGCGCTGGCCCGCGACGGCCTGATGCTGCCGCCCTATGACAGCGCCGCCACGCTGAAGCGTCTGGCCGGCCTCGTGGAACGGCTGGATCCGGCCATCATCCTGGCGCTTGGCGACAGCTTCCACGACCGCACCGGTCCGGAGCGGCTGGAGCCCCAGTGTAGCGAGCGGCTGGTGCGCATGGCAGCCGGGCGGGAATTTGTCTGGCTGGAAGGCAACCATGATGGCGCCGCCGCCGGCACGATCTGCGGCCGGGTGGCGTTTCAGGAATCCGTCGGCGCGCTGGTGTTCCGCCATGAGCCGCTGGAAGGGCCTGCTCCCGGCGAGGTCGCCGGCCATCTGCATCCGGCCGCCAAGGTCACCACCCGGGGCGGGGCGCTGCGCCGGCGCTGCTTTGCCACCGATGGCGCCCGCATGGTGCTGCCGGCCTTCGGCGCACTTACCGGCGGACTGGACGTGCTGGACGCTGCCTTTGCGCCGCTGTTCGATCGCGCGCGGCTGGAGGCCCATATGGTCGGCTCCGCCGCCGTCCATCCGGTGCGGGCCGCCCGTCTGGTGCCCGATCGGCGCCGGGGCTGAGGGCAGGGCGGCAACACCCGGCAATTCTCGTCCGGGCGGGTTCTTGACCGGTTCCGGGGCGCATGCTCCAAATCATATCAGACGCACGAAGTGCTGACCGCACCGTGCGCCTGAAGAACTGCAGATTTTCCATATGCACCAATGGCATGGGAGATCTGCATCGGAATACCAAAGAGTCCCTTTCAGGGATCTTTGGTATCGGGCGGGATCGGCGGCACGTCGGGGGACAGGGCCGGTCCGGTTAGGTTGACCGGGGGCTCTGTCCGGTTTGATGTCCTGAGGCCGCGAGACGTTTTCATGATGTCCGGTGTCGCTCGTCTGTCCCGCCGCGCGCCCCTGCGCTGCGTGCTGTTTTCCCTTCTGGCCCTCTCGGCGGCCGGCGCCACGCTGCCGGCCCGGGCGGGCAGTCTCTCGCCCGCCTGTGCCGTGCCCGATCAGCTGGTGCGGCTGGATGGCGATCTGGATCGGGTGATTGCCCGCATCCACGCCGCCCGGGGCCCCGTGCGCATCCTCGCCATCGGCTCGTCCTCCACTTCCGGCGTGGGCGCCTCCAGCCCGGCGGCGACCTATCCGGCCCAGCTGGAAGAGGAGCTCGCCGAGCGCATCCCGGAAGCGAAATTCGATGTCGAGAATGCGGGGATTGCCGGCGAGGTGATCGTGCGCACCGCCGAGCGGCTGGAACAGGAGGTGGCGGCGGATCCGCCCGACCTGGTGATCTGGCAGGTGGGCACCAATGATGCGCTGGCCGGCGTCGGTCAGGACTCGTTCGCCCGGGTGGTGGAAAGCGGCCTCGCCTTTCTGGAAGCGCGCAAGATCGACGTGATCCTGATGGATCAGCAGATGTTTCCCAAGATCGAGGGCAACGCGGCCTATGCCGGTTTCGTTGACCGGGTGCACCGGCTGGCCTCGGGTGCCGGCGTGCCCGTGGTGCAGCGCTTCGCCGCCATGGCGAAATGGGCCACCCGGCCCAAGGGCGAGCAGGTCGACATGCTGTGGAAGGACCGCTTCCACATGAACGATCAGGGCTATGCCTGCGTGGCCGAGCTGGTGGCCGAGGGGCTGGCCCGCCGGGCCGATCCGGCGGGCGCGCCGGCATCCGGCACCACGCCGGCCGTCTCCCCGCTGCCGGCCGGGAAGGCGACACCCGCGGACGGGCCGGCGACGGGCGCGCCGGTCTCGGCGGCGCCGGCGGTGGTGCGCGCGGCCGGGCTTTGAACCGCTGGCGACTTGACCCGGCGCCCGGTTCGGCGCAAGAACGCCGCCGGTTGCGCCGCCGCGGCGTCTGATGCTCCGCGATGCCGGCCGACCCACAGCGACGAGGCTTCAGGAGGGCCGCAGATGGACAAGTTCACCGTGCTGACCGGCGTCGCCGCGCCGCTGCCCATGATCAATGTCGATACCGACATGATCATCCCCAAGCAGTACCTGAAGACCATCCAGCGTACCGGCCTCGGCAAGGGCCTGTTCTCGGAGCTGCGCTATCTCGATGATGGCGCCGAGAATTCCGAGTTCGTGCTTAACCAGCCGGCCTATCGCAAGGCCCAGATCCTGGTCGCCGGCGAGAATTTCGGCTGCGGCTCCTCGCGCGAGCATGCCCCGTGGGCGCTGCTCGACTATGGCATCCGCTGCGTGATCTCCACGTCGTTCGCCGACATCTTCTATAACAACTGCTTCAAGAACGGCATTCTGCCGATCGTCGTGTCTCCGGAAAATCTGGAGAAGCTGATGGACGATGCCAGCCGCGGCGCCAACGCCACGCTGACCGTCGATCTGGAAGCCCAGGAAATCCGCGGCCCCGATGGCGGCGTGGTGAAGTTCGATCTCGACCCGTTCAAGAAGCACTGCCTGCTGAACGGTCTCGATGATATCGGCCTGACCCTGCAGAAGGCCACGGCGATTGATTCCTTCGAGGCCAAGGCCGCGGCGTCCCGCCCCTGGGCCTGAGACTTCCCGGGCGTTTGCCCGGGATGACTTGACCGCACACGCCGTTCGGCCGACCTTCGGCCGGGCGGCTTTTTTGTTCGGTGCGGCCTGACGGGGAGGGGCGATGTTCATCCGCTTTTTCGGCGAGCTGCGCGCGGCCGGGGTTCCGGTATCGCTGAAGGAATATCTCACCCTCATGGAGGCCATGGAGGCCGACATTGCCGAGCGGCGGGTGGAGGACTTCTATTATCTCGCCCGCGCCACCCTGGTGAAGGACGAGCGCATCATCGACCGCTTCGACCGGGTGTTTTCCGCCGTCTTCAAGGGCGTGGTATCGGCAGAAGAGGCGCTGGCTGCCGAAATCCCCGAGGACTGGCTGAGGAAGCTGGCCGAAAAGACCCTGACCGAGGAAGAAAAAGCCCAGATCGAGGCTCTCGGCGGCTTCGACAAGCTGATGGAAACCCTAAAGAGGCGGCTGGAAGAGCAGAAGGGCCGGCATCAGGGCGGCAACAAGTGGATCGGCACGGCCGGCACGTCTCCCTTCGGAGCCTATGGCTACAATCCGGAAGGCGTGCGCATCGGTCAGGATGGCAGCCGCCACCGGCGCGCGGTGAAGGTGTGGGACAAGCGCGAGTTCCGCGATTTCGATGACAGCGTGGAGCTGGGCACCCGGGCCATCAAGCTGGCGCTGCGGCGCCTGCGCCGCTTCGCCCGGGAGGGTGCCGGCACGGAGCTGGACCTGCCCGAGACCATCGGCGCGACGGCAAAGCAGGGCTTTCTTGACGTCAAGATGCGGCCGGAACGGCGCAATGCCATCAAGGTGGCGCTGTTTCTCGATGTCGGCGGCTCCATGGACGATCATGTCAAGGTCGTTGAGGAGCTGTTCTCCGCCGCCCGGCTGGAGTTCAAGGCGCTGGAACATTTCTACTTCCACAATTGCCCCTATGAGGTGCTGTGGAAGGAGAATGCCCGGCGCAGCACGGCCACCATCCCCACTTGGCAGGTGCTGCACCGGCTGCCGGCGGAAACCCGCATCGTCTTCGTCGGCGATGCCACCATGTCGCCCTATGAGATTGCCGTGCCCGGCGGCTCCGTGGAGCACTGGAACGAGGAAGCCGGCGCCACCTGGCTTGCCCGAATCGCCGGCATCTACCCGCACCTCGCCTGGATCAATCCCGAGCCCGAGCACCGCTGGGCCCACACCCGCTCCATCGCCATGATCCGCGAGCTGCTGGGCGATCGCATGTATCCGCTGACGCTTGCCGGCATCGACCGGGCCGCCCGGTCACTCACGCGCTGAGGGCGGGCCGGGGAGGTTCGAACCCACGGGGCGCCTCTTACCAGGCACACGAAGTGCTGACCGCACCGTGAGCCTGAAGCACTGCAGATTTCCCATAGGCACCAGAGGCATGGGAAATCTGCACCGGAATACCAAAGGATCCTCTTCAAGGAC
>JBOGCN010000006.1:0-182716 GCA_050689115.1 Segnochrobactraceae bacterium EtOH-i3
ATGCAATCCTTGAGGCCAAACGCGAGGGCCTTGCGCCGTCCGACGACCAGCGGCGCGAGCTTGGCGCGGCACGGCGGGCGTTCAATGAAGTCCGCCCGCACGGCTGGCAGGATGCCGAAAATTTCTGTTCCATAGCTGCCTCAATAATTTGTTTTTCGCCTGCCGCGCCATCTGCACATACTCTAAGCCCATATAGATTGGGTTCAGAATTCCGGGCCGGCAGCGCGTATGTTGTCGAGAGGCACCCACCCTGTCGCACCATTAGAGATACGAGTTGCCCATAGCCAGCCGTTCAACTGGCGTTCGCCATTCAGCAACTCGCCTTCCACGACATTCAGTTCCCGGTTGGTGAAGTCCTCCAACATCGTGCCGGAGCCGTCCGCATGACGATCAAGGATTTGCTCCGGCACAAATCCGGCATCCCGCCCCGGAACCGAACATATATACCAGTCTGACCAGCCCTCCGGACCGTCATATAGCTCGTCAACCGAAACCAGTCCCCCCTTTCCTCAAGGTCATCAGCTCGGAGAGATCGCTGACATGCGGCAGGGTGACGATTTATATATGATCTGTCTTCATTGATGCATTTCCTTAACTTTCTACAGGGGGGCGGAAGATTTGCAAAAGCCCGGAACCCGCGATAACGGGCATCGGGATTTGCGCACCAAACTCAGGCTGCGGCCCGCTTCCAGCCTGCGGCCAGCGCACCAGCGCCGATCATCAGTGACCCGCCGACGCGATTGACGGTCCTTTGCACGCTTGGCTTTCGGATGGATTTGCGTGCCATCGACGCCATCAGCGCATAGAAGCCAGCGTTCAGAACCGCCAGAACAAGGAATGTCGTCTCGAAAACGATCATCTGCGGCAGCATCGGCTGCGAGGTGTTGAGGAACTGGGGCAGGAAGGCCACGAAGAAGATGATGCTTTTCGGGTTGAGCGCCGTCACGATATAGGTGTGCAGGAAAATCCGCAGCGGTCGCTCTTTCGGCATGGTTTCGGTATCGGCGCTGACTTCGCTGGTCGACACCGGCGCGCGCCAGAGCTTGATGCCGAGGTAAATCAGATAGGCCGCGCCGATCCATTTCAACGCGGTGAATAGAGTGGCCGAGGTTGCAAGCAACGCCCCGAGGCCCAGCATGGAGGCCGTCATAGCGGTGAAGTCGCCAAGAGCAACACCGCCGACCGTCGCGCCCGCCGCCTTCTTGCCGTGTCCGAGCGCGTAGGAAATCACCAGCAGTATCGTGGGGCCGGGAATCGCCAGCAAGACGGCGGATGCGGCGGTGAAGGCAAGCCATTGTTCAAAAGACATTGTGTTGCTCCTATTGGAGCATCGAGCAATCCATAGGCTCACAGATGGCGCAAGAGATTTTTCGACAACGATGTTCGCGTGAGGAACTAGTGCATCCCGCCCGAGTCAGTTGCCGTCCCGGCGCGAACCTTCCGTCAACCACGCCATTGACCCCGGCAACTGGCTGGAGTCTCTGACTGTAGACCCGTCCTATTTGCCCCCGATACGTACGCAGTCGCCCTACGCCAGCTAAATATCTATTGCGGCACGATAATTCGTTTGCCTGTCTGGTCTCTGCGATCAACAGAGACAACCAGCAGGAGGCAGCACGACCATGCGCCGACCAGACCGTATCGTTCGCCTTGACACCGTCCGCGACCGCACTGGGCTGTCCCGGTCCACCATCTATCGCAAGATCGCCGAAGGCACGTTCCCCGCCCAAATCAAGATCAGCACCAACGGCCCGGGATGGAGGGAATCCGACATCAACCGATGGGGCGCCGATCCTGCCGGATGGCGGCAGCGCTCGCGCAACGAGTTCGATTTCCTCGATGACCATTGATCGCGGCGACAAAGGCGGGAAGCAGAAACCGGCCAACGACAACCGTCCGCCCGAAGGACAGGATGCCGGGAACGAAGCCGATGTGTCCGAACGGCTGGACGCGGTTGTGCTGTCCATCGCCCGGCTGATCGGCAGGCAGATCGCGCGCGAGCATTTTGATGCGTTGCAGGCCGCCAACGATAACCAGCCGCCCAAGACTGGGACAGGCGTGCAGGAAGATCGTTCCGGCGAGGATGACGATCATTTGCAGCCGAGGTTCTGTATTTCGGCTGAAAGATCGCAGCGGGAGTATTATTTAGATCGTAAATCTAGAAAGAGGCTGATATTTCCTTGAGCATCAAGACAGAAAAAGCCAATCGGCTCGCACATGAATTGTCCCGCCTGACCGGCGAGACCATGACGGACGCTATCACGCAGGCCATGCGCGAGCGGCTGGACCGGCTGCGCGCCGAGCAGCAGGCGCAGCGTGACTATGTTTCGCGCATGAAGGCATTCGTCCGCGAGCGCGCCGGGGCGCTATGACCGCCGCCCGGTTACGAAGCTGGAATGGGATGAAGCGGTCGGCGACACACCCGAAGACCTTGGTTTGTCCCGATGATGGTTGTCGATGCGTCCGCCATCATTGCGATCCTGTTCGAGGAGCGGGAAGCGCCCGACGGCATGGCCGCTCTCCAGACGGATGGTTCCCGCCTCATTTCGGCGGTGAATTATGTCGAGGTGGGCACCGTCATAGCGGGCAGGATCAGGAACGGGGACCGACAGGAAGCGATTGCCGATCTGGATGCGTTTCTGGCCGATTTCCGCATCGCCATTGCCTCTACGGATGAAAGCCTCGCGCGCGCCGCGATGCGGGCGCGTCTAGACTACGGCAAGAGGTTTGAGACACGGCGTGGCCTGAACTTCGGCGATTGCTTCGCCTATGCCCTGGCCAAGCGACATTCGGCCCCCCTTCTGTATGTCGGCGACGACTTCGCCCTGACCGATATTCCGTCCGCATTGCCGAGATAGTGGGCCGACAAGAAAAGAGGATTGAAGCCATGACCCGCGCAGCCCTTTACGCCCGCTATTCGTCCGACAACCAGCGCTGAAGATCAGTTCCGTCTTTGCCGCGAACATGCGCAGCGGGAGCGGTGGCAGATCGTCGGTTCCTACGAGGATGCGGCCATATCCGGGGCCAGCACGATCCTGCGTCCCGGCATCCAGCGGCTGATGCGCGATGCACAGCATGGCGAGTTCAATATCCTGCTGGCCGAGGCGCTGGACCGGATCAGCCGCGATCAGGCAGACGGGGCGACCCTCTACAAGCATCTGAATTCGCGGGCGTCACCATCGTCACCTTGGCCGAGGGCGAAATCTCCGAGTTTCATGTCGGGCTGAAAGGCACGATGAACGCGCTGTTCCTCAAAGACCTTGCTATGAAAACCCATCGCGGCTTGCGGGGGAGGGTGGAGAAGGGCAAGGCGGGTGGTGGCCTCTGCTACAGCTATCGCGTCGTGAAGAAGTTCGACGGGAACGGCGAGCCGATCTGGGGCGACCGTGAAATCATCCCAGAGGAAGCGAAGATCGTGCGCCGCATCTTCCGCGAGTTCGCATCTGGTAAAAGCCCCAAGGCCATCGCCGTCGATCTGAACTGCGATAGCATTCCCGGCCCGCTTGGCCGCGCATGGGGCGACACCGCCATCCGGGGCCATGTCTCGCGCGGCACCGGCGTCGTCGACAACGAGCTACATGTGGGCGTTCTGGTATGGAACCGCCTGCACTTCGTCAAAGACCCGTCCACCGGCAAGCGCGTGTCGCGCATCAACCCGCCGGAAAAGTGGATCAGGAGCGAGGTTCCGCATCTGCGCGTTGTCGATGATGGACTCTGGAACGCGGTTCGCGCGCGGCAGAAGGACGTTGCCGTCCGGTTCGAGGCGAC
The DNA here is from genome assembly GCA_050689115.1 of Segnochrobactraceae bacterium EtOH-i3. GTDB lineage: Bacteria > Pseudomonadota > Alphaproteobacteria > Rhizobiales > Segnochrobactraceae > JBBSSF01. Next base: position 3,769 of record JBOGCN010000006.1, read on the forward strand.
CGCCGAAGGTGTCAGGAAGGCCAAGGCCCGCAAGCTGCATGAGAAGAAGCGGCCGGTTTCTCTCCTTTCCGGCCTGCTGACCTGCGGTTGCTGCGGTGGCAAATACGGCCTTATCATGCGCGACCGCTATGGTTGCCTCAACCATCACTGGCGGGGCACCTGCGACAACAACAGGACTATTACCCGCGAGAAGATCGAGGAACGGGTGCTGTCCGGCCTGCGGGACAGACTGATTTCCGCGCGCGCCGTCGAGGAAACCGTGTGCGCCTTCGCCGAGGAAATGAACCGCCTCAACCGGGAGCGCCGCGCGCAGGGCGAGCAGGACCGCAAGGCGCTGGACAAGATCGAGAAGGCTATCGCCGGGATCATCGCGGCAATCGAGGACGGCATGTATCAGCCTTCCATGAAAGCGCGCATGGACGAGCTGGAGCGCCAGAAAGCCGAGGTCGTTGCCTGGCAATTGAAAGCGCCGACCGACACCCCGGAGCATAAGGCTTGACCAGCGTCTCCCGGTCCGAGACCTCCGCCGATCGGGATCATCCGGCCACATTCCGGAATGCGCGGCGTGCGAATGTTGCCTCATCTCGCCGTCATAAGGCGGGCACATTCCAAAGCCCTCGGGAAATCCCATGCGTCATGCCATTTTATTGACCGGTCTCCTCTTTCTCATCGCGGGAGCTCCGGCTTTCGCCGCATGTGCCGAAAGGGGAGGGGGCAGTCTTGTCATGACCGGAGAGCTGGCTGTCGATACGGTGTCCCGGCTGGTCTGGAAGCGTTGTCCTGTCGGCATGACCTGGAGCGATCGAGCGGCGGGGTGTCTGGGAGACGCCACGGGGTTGACCCAGGAAGAGGCCCGCCGTGCCGCAGCGGAGGCAGGACCGGGATGGCGGCTGCCGACCGGAGAGGAGCTTGAGACCCTGATCGTTGACGCCTGCTCAGGATTGGCCATCGACACACAGGTCTTCCCGGATATTGCACGTGCCGATTTTGGGGAAGGAGTGCTGTTCTGGACGTCCACGGAAGCGCTGCCCGGGATGTTCTATTTTTTTGACTTCACCAACGGCTACGCCGATATGCATTCTGACGGGTTCCGCCTCTCGGCGCTACTGGTGCGGGATCGATAAGTCGGGTGAACCTGCACGTCAGTTGACATGAGAAGTCTGCGCTGGAGAGCCTTTTGCTCGGCTCTTAGCCGTCAGTGCTTGTCCTGGCGCAGATAGACCCGGCCGAGGAAGGCCGGCTCGCCGGAGCGGCGTCCGGTGAGCGAGGAGAGCACCAGCACGGCGAGCGTCAGCAGATAGGGCAGCGTCATCGCCAGATAGACCGGGATATCGGCGCCGATGGCCTGAAGGCGCGGGATGAGGGCGTCGGCACTGCCGAAGAGGAGGGCGCCCCAGAGCGCCCGCACCGGATTCCAGCGCGCGAAGATGACGAGGGCAACCGCGATCCAGCCCCGCGACGCCACCATGCCTTCCACCCAGACATGGCTGGTGGCGGCCGCCAGATAGGCGCCGGCCAGACCGCACAGCACGCCGGAAATCAGCACCGCGCCGAGCTGGGTGAGCTGGATGTCGACGCCGGCCACATCGGCGGCGGCCGGGTTTTCGCCGACGGCGCGCAGCCGCAGGCCGGGGCGGCTTCTCATCAGCCACCACCAGAGGACGGCGACCAGCACCGGCGCGGCGAGAATGACGGGATCCTGCACCGCGATGATGCGGCCAAGGGCGGTGTCGCGCGGAAGCGCGAACAGGTCGCCGAAGGTCGCAAGGCCGGTGAAGGTCTTCTGCATGTAGGGCCGGCCGAGAACGCCGGTGAGGCCGAGACCGATCGCGACGACGGCAAGCCCGGCCAGCGTCTGTTCGGCGCGCAGCACCACGGTGGCAAGGCCGAACAGCAGCGCCAGCCCGGCGCCGGCAGCAGCCCCCGTCAATAGCCCCAGCCAGGGATCACCACCGGAGAGAATGGTGATGGCCGCGCTCATCGCCCCCACCGCCATCAGCCCTTCCGCACCGAGATTGAGAATGCCGGTGCGTTCGCAGATGACGAGGCCGAGGGCGGCCAGCAGCAGCGGCGTGGTGTAGCTTGGGATGATGGCGATCCAGCCGACGAGGAAATCCATTTGGGGGCGCCTTCAGCTCGGACGATGCAGCGAAAAGGTGCTGAAGAACTGTGCCATCAGCAGCGACAGGAGCACCGCGCCCTGTGCCAGCACGATCATCGCTTCCGAGATGGAATAGAAGACTTTCAGCACGTTGCCGGCGGTGTAGATCGCCCCCAGCGCCACCGCCACCACGACGACGGCAAGCGGCCGGGCACGCGCCAGAAAGGCGATCACGATGGCGCTGAACAGATAGCCGGTGCCCACCGACTGGTTCAGCCGGTGTTCGGTGCCGGCGACGATCAGCATGCCCGCCATGCCGCACAGGGCCCCGGACAGCAGCACGAGGCCGACGATGGTGGCGCGGACAGGCAGGCCGGCGGCGCGGGCGGTGCGCGGGTTGCGGCCGACGGCATCGGCATAGAAGCCCAGCCGGGTGTGGCCGAGGAGGAACCAGACGGTGAGCGTCACCCCCGCCACCACGATGGCGCCGGCATGAAAGGGCCCCCAGCCGAAGGCGGGAAAGCGCGCCGCCGGCGAAAAGCTGGTGCTGACCGGAAAGCTGTTGGCCGGATCGCGCCACACGCCGAACAGCAGATGCTGCACGAGGAGGAAGGCGACGCTGCCCAGAAGCAGGGTCGAGATCACCTCGCTCACCCCCCAGCGCAGTTTCAGCACCAGCGAGATCAGGATCCAGCCGGCCCCGGCGGCGGCGGCGAGCCCCAGCATCAGCGGCAGGCGCAGGCTCTCAGGGCCGATGTCGTTGAGGGCCACCCAGGTGGCGGCGATCGCTCCCAGCCAGAGCTGGCCCTCGATGCCGATGTTCCAGAAGCGCACGCGCATGGCGACCGCCGAGCCGAGCCCCACCAGGATCAGCGGCAGGGCCGCGGTCATGGTCTGGGACAGGCCATCGGCGGTGAGGAAGGTAGCGACCAGAAATTCGTCGACGAGGGCATCGGCCGGCACGCCGGCATTCACCAGCAGCAGGGCGGAGATGGCGAGGCCGAGGACCAGGCCGGCGGCATAGCACAGCCCGCTCAGCCACAGGGGCGGCTGCTGCCGGCGGACGAGAAAGGCGGATTCAAGCATGGCCGGCAAGCAGGGCTCCGATCCAGTCCGGGCTGACATCCTTGGTCGGCCGAGTGCCGACGATGCGGCCGCGGTTCATCACCGCCACACGATGGGACAGCGACAGCACCTCGGACAGGTCCTCGCTGATGAGCAGGCAGGCCGCGCCCTTTTCCACCGCGCGGCGGATGGCGTCGCGCACGAAGCCGGTGGCCTTCATGTCCAGCCCGCGGGCCGGCGAATGGGCGATCAGCAGCTTCAGGCCGTCATCAAGCTCGCGCGCTAGCAGCACCTTCTGGGCGTTGCCGCCGGAGAGCAGGGCCACATCCCGGCCCGGGCTGGCGCCGCGGATGTCGAAGGCGGCGATCAGTGCGGCCGCGCGGGTGCGCATCTTTCCGCGGTCCAGCCACAGGGCCGGGCCGAAGGCGCCCTCTCCCACATGGGTCAGGGCGAGATTGTCGGCAATCGACAGGCCGGCCACGAGACCGGACGACAGGCGATCGGCGGGAATGACCCGGAGGCCCGCCTGCCGGCGCTGGCGCGGCGTCGCGCGGGTGATGTCGACGCCGGACAGCACGATGCGGCCGGCCTCGGGCCGGGCCAGTCCGCCGAGGCAGGCCATCAGCTCTTCCTGCCCGTTGCCGCCGACGCCGGCAATGCCCAGCACCTCGCCAGCACGCAGGGTGAAGCCGAGATCGGTCAGCGGCTGGCTGCCGGCGGCCTCCGCCAGCCGCAGCCCCGCCACCTCCAGACAGAGACTGCCGGGGAAGGAGGTCGGTCCGCTGACGGCGGGCAGGGTCTCGCCGACGATCAGCCGGGCAATCTCGTCCTCGCTGACGGCGGAGACGGCGGCGCCATCCAGCACGGTGGCGCCATGGCGCATCACCGTCACCCGGTCGCAGAAGCCGGCGACCTCGCGATATTTGTGGGTGATGAGCACCACGGCGTGGCCACGTTCGGCCAGCCGGCGCACGAAGGCGAGGAGCGCGCGGCCCTCCTCCTCGGTCAGCACGGCAGTGGGCTCGTCGAGCACCAGGATGCGGGCGCCGAGCAGCAGTACCTTGACGATTTCGGCGCGCTGGCGATCGGCAATGGAGAGGCGCTCCACCGGCCGGTGCGGATCCACCGGCAGGCCGATTTCCGCGGCGGTGCGGGCAATCAGGGCGGCGGCCTCGGCAATCGAGCGCGCCGTGCCCGAGGGACCGAGGGCCAGAAGCACATTTTCCGCCACCGTGAAGCTCTCCACGAGGCGGAAATGCTGGTGCACCATGCCGAGGCCGGCAGCGGTCGCTTCCATCGGGCTGCACGGGGCGATGGCCTCCCCGTCGATGGTCTGTTCGCCGTGGTCGCAGGCATAGACGCCGGTGGCGACATTCATCAGCGTCGACTTACCGGCGCCATTCTCGCCGACCAGCGCATGCACCTCTCCCCAGGCGAGCGTGAAGCCGGCCCCGATCAGGGCCGGCTTGCCGTCAAAGGCCTTGTCGATGCCGGTGAGCTGCAGCGCCGGCGGCGTGCCCGGCAGCGGCCGGGCCGCCGGGCCGGAGGCAGGGCCGGACATCACGGCTTGGCGGGCATGGTGCCGGTGATGCCGGACACGAAATAGTCCATGGACCACAGCGCGCCATCATCCAGCTTGCCGCCCTCTTCCACCACCACGGTGCCATCCTGCTTCTTCAGGGGGCCGGCGAACGGGTTGAGGGTGCCGGCAATGATGGCCTCCCGGGCGGCGGCGATCTTCGCCCTGGTCTCGTCGGTCACGGTCGGCCCGAACGGGGCGAGGGTGACGACGCCGGTCTCAAGGCCGTCGAAGGCGCCATATTCCTCGGGCTTCCAGGTGCCGGCGATGATCTCCTTGATGGTCGGGACCAGATATTTCTCCCAGTCAAACACCACCGAGGTCTGGATCATCTTCGGCGCGGCCTTGGACATGTCGATCTGGAAGCCGATCGCCGGCACGCCGGCCTTTTCGGCCGCATCCAGCGCCGAGGGCGCGCTGAGATTGGTGGCGAGCACGTCGGCCTTCTGGTCCAGGATCGCCTGGGCGACCTGACCCTCCTTCACCGGATCCCACCACGAGTTGGTGAACACGGCGATGGTCTCGATCTCCGGGTCGACGGACTGGGCGCCACGGGCGAAGCCGTTGATGTCCCAGTTGACGACGCCGACGGGGAAGCCGCCGAGAATGCCGATCTTCTTGGTCTTGGTCGCCTGACCCGCGGCAATGCCGGCCAGATACCAGCCCTGATAGGTGCGGGCGTAGAAGCTTTCCATGTTCGGCCCGTTCTCGGTGCCCGAGGCACTGAGGAAGGCCACATGCGGATAGGCCTTGGCCGCTTCCGCCATCGGCACGCTGTAGCCATAGGTCGTGCCGACGATGATGTTGTAGCCGCGCTTCACATAGAGATCGATGGCGGCGCGCAGCTTGGTCGCTTCTTCCGGGATGTTCTCGGTGACGGCGACGGGAATCTTCAGTTGCTCTTCCACGGCCTTGCGGCCGGCATCCAGCGCCTCGTTCCAGCCGCCATCCTGCACGGTGCTGCCATAGATGAAGGCGACCTTCGGCGGCCCCTCAAGCTCGAATGCGCTGGCGCCGGTTGCAAGCGTCGCGGTCATGAAGGCCGCGGCCACGCCGGTGATGAGCGCCTTCAGCCGCCCGGTTTCCTTGCTGGCAGTCATTCGTGCTGTGTCCCCTCTCGGGCGGCCCCGGGGAGGGCCGCGTCCCGCGTCGGCGGATGCCCGGTCGCCGCGCCGGGCCTCCGGGCGAATGGATCTTGTCTGACGCATGAAAGCCGACTACGGTCGTCCATGCAACAGAAATAATCATGCTCAAAAAGTGGTCGCATTGTTCAGGATAATGGACAATCTGAGGTGAACACCGACGCCCTCGCATCCTTCGTCAAGGTGGCCGAGCTGCGCTCGCTTTCGGCGGCGGCCAAGCTCTACGGGCTGCCGAAATCGACGCTGAGCCTGCGGCTGAAGCAGCTGGAGGAGGATCTTGGCGTCGCCCTGTTCGTGCGCGCCGGGCGGGCCCTGCGGCTGACCGATGCCGGCGAGATCCTCGTGAAGCACGCCCGCGAGATCCTGCAGGGGTGCGATGCCGCCCGGGCGGCGATTTCCGAGATCCGCGAGGACATGGCCGGCACCCTGCGGCTGGGGGCGACGGGGGAATTCGGCACCGCCTTCTATGCCCAGATGCTGCTCACCTTCCGCCGGCTCTATCCCAACATCGAGATCGAGCTGACCTTCTTTCCGCCCCAGGTGCTGTTTGCGGCCGAAAGCTATGAGTCGCTGGATGCGGTGATTTCCTGGAATGATGGCGAGGAGGACGGCGAGACCCTCTCGACCCTGACCTTCGCCCTGTTTGCCAGCCCCGGTTATATCAGGCGCCTGGGGCTGCCGCAGACGCCGGCCGATCTCGCCGAGCATCAGGGCATCGTCTACCGCACGGCCTCGGGCCCCCAGAGCTGGCGGCTGCAGAACGGGGCAGCGTCGGAGAATATCCTGCCGCGCTCCAGCTTCATCGCCAACGAGTACTGGACGGTGAAATATTTCGCGGTGGCCGGCGAGGGCATTGCCTATCTGCCGCGCTTCTTCACCACCATCGAGTGCGAGCGCGGCAATCTGGTGCCGGTGCTGCCGCAGTGGGAGTCGGCGGAAAAGCGGGTCAGCATCCGCCTCGTGCGGCCCCACGCGCCGTCGCGCAAGATCGCGGCCTTTCTGGAAGTCGCACGCCGCTATTTCGCTCCGGGCTTTCTGTTCGAGGGCCCGCGTTATTATGTCGAGACCATTCTCGACCCTGACCAGTCAGACAAGGAAGCCGGGACATGAAGGCGCTTGAAACGGGAAATGGCGTGCGGGTGATGAAGACGGGTGGGCTGGACCCCGAGCGGATCCCGTTCGAGCGCATTCCGGTCATCGATCTGGAGCCGATGTTCAGCGGCGATGCCGCCGGCCGGGAAAAGCTCGCCGCCGATCTGCGCAAGGCGTGCACGGAAGTCGGCTTCCTCTATATCCGCAACCATCATTTCCCCGAGGACGTGCTGGCGCGCACCTTTCAGGCGGCGAAGGACTATTTCGCCCTGGAAGACGCGGTGAAGATGGCCAACCACGTCTCGAAATCCGCCAACAACCGCGGTTATGCGGCGCTCTTGGAAGAAAATACCGATCCGACGGCGAAGGGCGACCTGCACGAATCCTTCGACATCGCGCTGGAAGTGCCCGCCGATGATCCGGACGTTCTGGCCGGCAAGGTGCTCTACGGGCCCAACCAGTGGCCGGAAAACCAGCCCGCTTTCCGCGCCGCGCTGGAGGACTATCACCGCGAGATGCTGCGCCTCAGCGGGCATCTGCTGCACGCCTTCGCCCTGGCCCTCGGGCTGGAGGAGACCTATTTCGATGCGCTGGTGACCAAGCCGCTGGCGACCCTGCGCGTGCTGCACTATCCGCCCCAGGAAGGCGAGATCGACGACCGCCAGATCGGCATCGGCGCCCATTCCGACTATGAGTGCTTCACCATTCTGGCCCAGCAGACCGGCATTTCGGCGCTGCAGGCCCTGAATGCCGCCGGCGAATGGATCGCCGCCGACCCGATCCCGGGCTGCTTCGTCGTCAATATCGGCGACCAGATGGCGCGCTGGACCAATGATCTCTTCGCCTCCACCGTGCACCGGGCCATCAACCGCTCGGGCCGGGAGCGCTATTCCATCCCGTTCTTCTTCGGTCCGACCTATGACACCGTGGTGGAGGCGCTGCCGAGCTGCGTCGACGCCGATCACCCGGCGAAATATCCGCCGGTGACCTCGGGCGACTATATCAACGGCCGCTTCGCCGCGACCTTTGCCCATTATGCCGAGGCCCAGAAGGCCGCTGCCGGCGCCTGAGGGCGAGCGGCCCGGATCGTCTCCGGGACGCTGTCCTCAATGCCGGTCCTCAGGACGGGAACACCCGGCCGAGTGCCCCGTCGATGGCGTCGACGATGCGGTCGATGTCGTCGGCGGTCGAGATCAGGGCCGGGGCGAGGCACAGGGTGTTGTTGAAACCCGGCAGCGAGCGGTTGGTGGCGCCAATGATGACGCCCTGACCCATGCAGTCGGCCACCACCGCCTGCACCTTCTTCTCGTCGGCCGGCTCCTTCGTCTGCCGGTCGGCCACCAGCTCGGCGCCGCAGAACAGGCCCTTGCCGCGGACATCGCCGATGACGCGATGGCGCTCGGCCAGCCCGTTCAGGCCGTCGATCAGGCGCGCGCCCATGGCCTCGGTGTTGGTGATCAGACCCTCGTCCTCGATGATGCGCATGTTCTCCAGCGCCGCCGCCGGGCCGGAAACGCAGCCGCCGAAGGTGGAGATGTCGCGGAAGAAGGACATCGTGTCGGTCGGATCGTCCTTGAACAGGTCGAACACCGCTTCCGTGGTCGCCGTGCAGGAAATCGCGGCATAGCCCGAGGCGACACCCTTGGCCATGGTGACGAAATCCGGCTCCACGCCATAATGCTGGTAGCCGAACCACTTGCCGGTGCGGCCGACACCGCAGACGACTTCATCAATGTGCAGCAGCACATTGTGGCGGCGGCAGATGTCCTGCACCTTCTCCCAGTAGCCCGCGGGCGGGGTGATGACGCCGCCGCCGGCGGTGATCGGCTCCAGGCAGAGGGCGCCGACGGTGTCCGGCCCCTCGCGCAGGATCACCTGTTCGATGGCGTCGGCGGCCCGCTCGCCATAATTCTCGATCCTGCCCCACTGGCTGCGGTATTCGAGGCAGTGCGGCACCTCCACGAAGCCCGGCGGGAACGGCCCATACTGCTCCCGGCGCTGGCCCTGACCGGCTGCGGCCAGCGCCCCGATGGTCGTGCCGTGATAATCCCGGTCGCGGTAGAGGATCTTGTACTTGCGGCCGCCATGGTGACGGTGCGCAATCTGGCGCACCATCTTGAAGACCTTCTCGTTGGCCTCGGAGCCGGAGTTTGAATAGTAGACCCGGGTGAGGCCCGGCATCTTGCCGATGAGCTTTTCGGCGAAGGTGGCGCCGGCGATGGAGCCCGAGGCAGCGGCGAAATAATTGAGCTTCACCAGCTGGTCGCGCACCGCGTCGGCAATGGACGTGCGGCCATAGCCGACATTCACCGTCCAGACGCCGCCGGAGACCGCATCCAGATATTCCCGGCCCGTGGCATCCCACAGCCGCATGCCCCGGCCTTCAACGAAGATGCGCGGGTCGGTGGTCTCGAACGGCTTGTGCTGGACCAGATGGTGCCAGACATGGGCGCGGTCGGCCTCGATGACGTGGCTGAGGTCGTTGGTCCGCGGTTGGGTGGTCATCGCTGGGCTCCGGAGCACGGAAACGGAATCGGCCCGGGCAGGACCGCGTCCCTTCCGGGGCGGGATCTGCCATCGGGCGCCAGCAGCGATAGGGGCACTCCGCCATGGCCGGCGCAAGGCCGGTCATGGCACCACAGCGCGCAATTGCTTGGTCCAGGGCGCCGGAGGTGCCGGTGTCCCGGAGCTTCGTCCGTGCGCCAGTCATGCCAGGCGCACGGTGCGGTCGGCACGTCGTGCGTCTGGTTTGAGAAGTCTGCATCGCAGCGCCAGGGTCCATTTCAGGGACCCGTGCTATCACAGGCCGGCGCGGTCCTTCGCCTCGGCAATCAGGGTCTTGGCGATGATGATCTGCTGGATCTGGGTCGTGCCCTCATAGATGCGGAACAGGCGGGCATCGCGGTAGAGCTGCTCGGCGCGATATTCCCGGATGTAGCCGTTGCCGCCGTGGACCTGCACATTGCGGTCGGCGATGCGGCCGACGGCTTCCGAGGCGAACATCTTGGCGCAGGAGGCTTCCACGCTGACATTCTGGCCGGCATCGCGCTTGCGCGCGGCATCCAGCACCATGCAGCGGGCGGCATAGGCATCGGCCTTGGAATCGGCAAACATCGCCTGCAGCAGCTGGAAATCGGCCAGCGGCCGGCCAAACTGCTTGCGGCCGACGGCATAGTCGACCATGTCGTCGATGATCCGGTCCGACAGGCCGACGCAGGCGGCGGCGATGTGCAGGCGGCCCTTGTCGAGCACCTTCATGGCCGTCTTGAAGCCCTGACCCTCGATGCCGCCGATGAGGGCGGAGGCCGGCACCCGGCAGTCCTCGAAGATCACGTCACAGACATGGGCGCCCTGCTGGCCCATCTTCTTCTCGACCTTGCCCAGCGACAGGCCGGGCGTGCCGCGCTCCACCGCGAAGGCGGAGACGCCGGCGGTGCCCTTCTTGGTCGGGTCGGTGCGCGCCATCACGGTGAACAGGCCGGCATGGGGCGCGTTGGTGATGAAGCGCTTGGTGCCGTTCAGGATATAGTCATCCCCCTCGCGCCGGGCGGTCGTGCGCACCGAGCCGGCGTCCGATCCCACTTCGGGCTCGGTGAGGGCAAAGGAGCCGATGAGCTCGCCGGTGGCCAGATGCGGCAGGTACTTTTCCTTCTGCTCGGGCGTGCCGTCGATGGCGATGCCCTGCATGCCGATGCCGACATTGGTGGCAAACATCGAGCGGAAGGCGGGAGCGGCCCGGCCGAGCTCGAAGATCGCCAGCACTTCCTCTTCCATGGTCAGCCCGAGACCGCCGAACTCCTCCGGCGCGGTCAGGCCGAACAGGCCGAGGTCGCGCATGTCGGCGACGATGTCGGCCGGAATGGTGTCGGTCTCCGCCACTTCCGCTTCCGCCGGGATCAGGCGATCATCGACAAAGCGGCGGATGGTGGCGATGAGCTGAGCCAGCGTGTCGGAATCCATGGCCATGGCGCCCTCCCGTTTTTATGCAAATATATTTCCCTATATGCCCGCCCGCTCTGGTTGGCAAGAGGGCCGGAATTCCGTGTCGTAATCGGGTTTGACGAGCGCATCCGACGGCGCTGCGTCTTGCGATAATAGGCAAAGATATTTACATTCCTGTCCGGGAGGAAAGAGCCATGAAGGCCATCGTTCTGACTGTGCGCGGTGCCGACGGGGTGGCGCTGCGCGACATGCCGGCCCCCGTCTGTCCGCCGGGCCATGTCCGGGTGCGGATGCGGGCGGCGTCCGTCAACCGGGTCGATCTCTACATGCGCGACTCCGGCGCGGGCATCACCCACAGCCTGCCCCTCATCATGGGGGTGGATGGCGCCGGCGAAGTGCTGGAGGCGCCCGCGGGATCGGCGCTGACGGCCGGGGATCCGGTGGTGCTCTATCCCTATGAGGTCTGCGGCACCTGCCGCCACTGTCAGGCCGGCGACCAGCCGCTGTGCCAGTCGGCCCGCATTCTGGGCGAGCATCGTCACGGCACATTCGCCGAGGAGGTGGTGCTGCCGGCCGCCTCCGTGGTGAAGCTGCCGGCCGGTGCCGATCTGGAGGGGGCGGCCCTGCTGGGTGTCGCCTGGCTGACGGCGTGGCGCATGGTGTTCGGCAAGGCGCCGGCGGGGCCGGGGCAGGTGGTGCTGGTGCAGGGTGCCGGCGGCGGGGTGTCCCATGCCGCGGTCGTGCTGGCGCTGATGGCCGGTGCCCGGGTGATCGCCACCACCACCGGGGTGGAAAAGCTCGCGGCCTTCCGGGCGCTGGGGGCCGATGTGATCGACTATCGCGCCGGCGATGTGGTGAAGGCGGTGCTGGCGCTGACCGGGGGCGAGGGCGCCGATCTCGTCATCGACAATGTCGGCGCGGCCACCTGGGGCAGTTCGCTCAGGGCCGTCACCCGCGGCGGCCATGTGGTCACCTGCGGCGCGACGACCGGCGCGAACCCGCCGGCCGATCTGCAGCGCCTGTTCGTGCGCCAGATTTCCGTGCACGGCTCCACCATGGGCAGCCTGGAAGAGTTTCGCCGGCTGATCCGCGCGTGGAGCGAGGGGCGCATCCGCCCGGCCATCGACAGCGTGTTTTCCCTCGATCAGGTGCCGGCGGCCTTTGCCCGTCTGGAAGATCCCGCCCGCATGGGCAAGATCCTGATCCGCATTCCCTGAAGGGTGACTGATGACGTCTGCCGCGTCTTTTTCCTGCATCCGCGTGTCGAGCGAGGGCCCGGTGGGCCTCATCACCCTGCACCGGCCCGAGGCGCTGAACGCCCTCAACGCTGCCATCACGGCGGAAATCTCCGCCGCCGCCGCGGCCTTCGATGCCGATGATGCCATCGCGGCCATCGTGGTGACGGGCTCCGAGCGGGCCTTTGCCGCCGGCGCCGATATCAAGGAGATCCGCGACAAGACCTTCGCCGATGTCTATGCCGAGCAGTTCGTGACAGCGACCTGGGAGGGGCTGTCCCGGGTGCGCAAGCCGACGATTGCCGCGGTCTCCGGCCATGCCATCGGCGGCGGCTGCGAGCTGGCGCTGATGTGCGACATCATCATCGCGTCCGAGACGGCCCGCTTCGCCCTGCCGGAATCCACCATCGGCATCATCCCCGGCGCCGGCGGCACCCAGCGGCTGACCCGCATCGTCGGCAAGGCCATCGCCATGGACATGATCCTGACCGGCCGCGCCATGGAGGCCGAGGAGGCCCGCGCCCACGGGCTGGTCAGCCGGGTGGTGCCGAAGGGCACCGAGGTGCAGGAGGCGATCGCCATCGCCACCCGTCTGGCCCGGGCCTCGCGGCCGATCCTGCAGATCGCCAAGGAGGCCGTGAACAAGGCCTACGAGACCCATTTGCAGGAAGGGCTCTATGTCGAGCGCCGGCTGCTCTATTCCACCTTCGCCCTGGATGACCGGCGCGAGGGCCTGACCGCCTTCACCGAGAAGCGCAAGCCGGAGTTCCGCAACCGCTGAGACGGCGGGGCAAATGAAAAAGGCCGGGGCAGATGCCGCCGGCCTTTTTTTGTTGTCTGGCCTCTCCGGTCAGGCGCCGGGGGCGATCCGGGTGGCGGTCAGCTCGGGGAAGGCGGCTTCCAGCGCGGCGCGGATGCGCGGCGGCACCGGGATCTTCTTCAGGCCCTCCAGTTCCACGAACACCGAGACGGTCTGGGCGCGGAAGCAGCGCACGCCGGACTGCCACGCCTCCACCTCGAAGGTGATGGAGGTCGTGCCGAGGCGCTGCGGCCGCACATGCAGCATCAGCCGGGCGCGCGGGGTGATCGGCGAGAGAAAGTCCAGCTCCAGATGGACGAAGGGCATGCCCATGCCCAGATCGACATTCATCCGGAACCAGTTGTCGCCCTCCAGATGGGCCTCCCAGAAGGCGTCGATGGCATCGAGCACGAAGTCCGGCAGGCGGCCGGTATAGGCGATGCGGGCGGGATCGCAGTCGCCGAAGCTCACCCGGCGTTCCCAGAGAAAGGCGTTGCCGCTCTGCATTTGCGGTCTCCTCCCAGAGCATTTTCAAGCGCAGTGGCCACCGGAGAATGCTCCGGCGCGGTCCGCCGGTGGGCCGGTTGTGTCCTGTTCGTGTCGGGCGGAGAAGAGGCGGCCGCGGAAAAGGATTGCGGGCGGCCACCCGAGGGGAGGGCGCCGCCCGCAACCGATCCCGCATCCGCGCCGGACCTCTCCGCCAGAAAACCCGGTTCGGTTCGGGCGGCCGGGTCGCGACCGGCCGCCCGTCGGGATCACTGGAACGCCGGCAGCCCGGTGATGGCGCGGCCGAGGATGAGGGCGTGGATGTCGTGGGTGCCCTCATAGGTGTTGACGGTTTCCAGATTGACCATGTGGCGGATCACCTGGAATTCCTCGTGGATGCCGTTGCCGCCGTGCATGTCGCGGGCGCGGCGGGCGATGTCGAGGGCCTTGCCGCAGTTGTTGCGCTTGACCAGCGAGATCATCTCCGGCGCGGCCTCGGCGGCATCCAGCAGCCGGCCGACGCGCAGCGACGCCTGCAGGCCGAGGGTGATTTCCGTCAGCATGTCGGCCAGACGCAGCTGGAACAGCTGGGTGGTGGCCAGGGGCTGGCCGAACTGCTTGCGGTCGAGGCCATACTGGCGCGCGGCATGGAAGCAGAATTCCGCCGCCCCCAGCACGCCCCAGGAGATGCCGTAGCGCGCCCGGTTGAGGCAGCCGAACGGCCCCTTCAGGCCTTCGACATGGGGCAGCAGGGCGTCCTCGCCGACTTCCACGTCGCTCATGACGATTTCGCCGGTGACCGAGGAGCGCAGCGAGAGCTTGCCGCCGATCTTGGGCGCCGACAGGCCCGGCGTGCCCTTGTCGAGCACGAAGCCGCGGATCTTGCCGCCATGCGCCTCGGACTTCGCCCACACCACGAACACGTCGGCGATCGGCGCGTTCGAGATCCACATCTTCGTGCCGTTCAGCACATAGCCGCCATCGGTCTTGCGGGCGACGGTCTTCATGCCGCCGGGATCCGATCCGGCATCCGGTTCCGTCAGGCCGAAACAGCCGATCCACTCGCCGGCGGCGAGCTTCGGCAGATATTTCTGGCGCTGCTCTTCCGAGCCGTAGGCATAGATCGGATACATCACCAGCGACGACTGCACCGACATCATCGAGCGATAGCCGGAATCCACCCGCTCGATTTCCCGCGCGATCAGGCCGTAGGAGACATAGGAGGCGCCGAGGCCACCATATTCCTCCGGCACGGTCACGCCGAGCAGGCCCATTTCGCCCATGCCGCGGAAGATGGAGGCGTCCACCACTTCCTCGCGATAGTCGGCGATGACCCGCGGCTGCAGCTTTTCCTGCGCAAAAGCGCGGGCGGAATCGCGCAGCATGCGCTCTTCATCGCTCAGCTGCTCGTCCAGCCGGAAGGCGTCATCCCAGTTGAACCGGGTCAGGTCCGGCGCGTCCTTCGGCTTCAGCTTCGGCTTCTCGGCCATGATCGCTCTCTCCCCAGATCGAAAGTCTGTTTCGTGGCGTCCGGTGTCTTGATGATTACCGGCGCTCACACCCGTTCCAGCAGCAGGGCCGCGCCCTGTCCGACGCCGATGCACATGGTGGCCAGCGCATAGCGGCCGTGGCCGCGCGCCAGCTCCAGCGCCGCCGAGCCGGAAATCCGCGCGCCGCTCATGCCGAGGGGATGGCCGAGCGCGATGGCGCCGCCATTCGGGTTCACCCGCGGGTCCGTGTCGGAAAGCCCGAGGCCGCGCAGCACGGCGAGGGCCTGGGCGGCAAAGGCCTCGTTCAGCTCGATGACATCGATGGCATCCAGGCCGATCCCGGTCTGGGCCAGCAGGCGCTGGACCGCCGGCACCGGGCCATAGCCCATCACCCGCGGCGCCACGCCGGCGGAGGCCGCCGCCACGATGCGGGCCCGCGGCGTCAGGCCATGCCGGGCGATTGCCGCCTCGGAGGCGACGATGAGGGCGGCCGCGCCGTCGTTCACGCCCGAGGCGTTGCCGGCGGTGACGGTGCCGTCGGCGCGGGTGATCGGCTTCAGACGGGCGAGATCGGCAAGCGTGGTCAGGCGCGGATGCTCGTCGACGCTGACCTCGGCGGTCTTGCCGCGGCCAAGCGAGACGGTGACCGGCACGATTTCGGCGGCCAGCCGGCCGTTGGCCTGGGCGGCCGCGGTCTTTTCCTGGGAGGCAAGCGCGAAGGCGTCCTGATCCGCCCGGGTGATCCCGTAGTCGTCGGCCAGATTTTCGGCGGTCTCCGGCATGGAGTCCGTGCCGTACTGTCGGGCCATCTTCGGGTTGATGAAGCGCCAGCCGATGGTGGTGTCGTGCACCTCGTTGGCCCGCGACCACGGCGCGGCGGCCTTCGGCATCACGAAGGGGGCGCGGGTCATGCTCTCGACGCCGCCGGCGATCGCAAGCTCCATGTCGCCGGAGCGCACGGCACGTGCAGCCGCGGCAACCGCCTCCAGCCCGGAGCCGCACAGCCGGTTGACCGTGGCGCCGGGCACGGTCTCGGGCAGACCGGCAAGCAGCAGCGCCATGCGGGCGACGTTGCGGTTGTCCTCGCCGGCCTGATTGGCGCAGCCATACCAGACTTCCTGGATGGCGGCCGGATCGAGACCGGGATTGCGGGCGAGCAGCGCCGTCAGCGGCACCGCCGCCAGATCATCGGCGCGCACCGGGGCCAACGCGCCGCCATAACGGCCGATGGGCGTGCGGACATAATCGCAGAGGAAAGCGTCGGGCATCGGAAGATCCTCAGAGGCTATCAAGGCCGCGGCCGTCGGCGACCAGACGGGCGAGCAGCGGCGGAACGGCAAAGGAGACCGGGTCGGCGGCGGCCAGCTCTTCAAGCCGGGTCAGCACGACGGGCAGGCCGAGGAAGGTGGCGTACTGCATCGGCCCGCCGCGCCAGCGCGGGAAGCCGTAGCCATGCACCAGCACCAGGTCGATGTCGGCGGCGGTGTCCGCAATACCTTCGGCAAGGATCGCCAGACCCTCGGCGATCATGGCGCCGGTCGCCCGCAGCACGATTTCATCGGCGTTGAACGGCCGCCGGGTGATGCCGGCGCGGGCGGACTCTTCCACCACAAGGGCGTCGATGAGGGCGGACGGCGTGCCCCGGCCGTCGGCATAATCATACCAGCCGGCGCCGGTCTTGCGGCCGAGGCGGCCGGTCTCCTCCACGATGCGGTCGGCGATCGGCACATAGCGGATGTCGGTGCGGGCCTTCCAGTTCTGCCGCTTCCGGTTGGCGTAGGCGATATCGAGACCCGAGAGGTCCTGCACCTCATAGGGGCCCATGGCCATGCCGAAGCCGCGCAGCGCCGCATCCACCTCCGACGGCAGGGCGCCTTCCAGCAGCATCACGTCGCAGGTCTGGCGGTAGCGCGTCAGGATGCGGTTGCCGATGAAGCCATCGCAGACCCGCGCCGGCACCGGGATCTTGCCCAGCCGGCCGGCCAAGCGCAGCGTGGCGGTGAAGGTCTCCGGCGTGGTGTCGCGGCCGCGGATCGCCTCCACCAGCTTCATCAGATGGGCCGGGGCAAAGAAGTGCAGCCCGAGGAAGCGTCCCGGCGCCCGCACCACCTCGGCGATGCGGTTGACGTCGAGATAGGAGGTGTTGGTAGCAAGGATCGTGGTCTCCGGCAGGGCGGCATCCAGCGCCGCGAACACCTGCCGCTTGACGTCGAGATCCTCGAACACCGCCTCGATGGCGATGTCGACCGGTGGCAGGTCCTGATAGCCGGCGCGGAAGGAGAGCCGCGCGGCCTGATCGGCGGCGGCCTTCTCGGCCGTGGTCTTGCCGCGGGCAATCGCCTCGCCATAGAGCTTGCCGACATTGGCGCGGGCGCGCTCGACGGCCGCATCGTCGGTCTCCACCAGGGTGACGGCAACGCCGATGCCGAGAAGGGCATAGGTGATGGCCGCGCCCATGGTGCCGCCGCCGACGACCACGACCGACGCGACGTCCGGGCCGCCGGGCTGGCGGGTGCGGGCCTGCGCCGCCCGCTCGGCAAAGAACAGATGGCGCAGCGCCGCCCCCTGTTCGGAGGCGCGCAGCGTCAGGAACACGTCGCGTTCCAGCGCCAGACCTTCGGCCAGCGGCAGCCGGGTTGCGGCCTCCACCAGGCTGATGGCTTCCTGAGGCGCGATCTGGCGCGGGGTGCGCCTGGTCGCCTTCGCCCGGGCCGCCGTCACGGCGTCGGCGTCGGGCGAAGGCGCCGGCAGGTCGCCGGTCACGGGCCGGTCGGGCAGGGGAGCCGTGCGGGCGAAGTCCACCGGATCGGCGGTGACGGCATCCACCAGCCCGAGGGCCAGCGCCTCGGCGGCCTTCAGGGTGCGGCCTTCGGAGATGAGATCCAGCGCGGGGCCGAGGCCGATGAGGCGCGGCAGGCGCTGGGTGCCGCCGGCACCGGGCACCACCCCGAGGCTCACCTCCGGCAGGCCGACGACGGCGGAAGGGGCGGCGATGCGCAGCCGGCAGGCGAACGCCAGTTCCAGCCCGCCCCCCAGCGCCGCCCCGTTGATCGCGGCCACCACGGGCACGGGCGAGCGCTCGATGCGGCTGACCAGATCGGTCAGGATCGGCGGCATCGGCGGCAGGTTGAATTCGCGCGCGTCGGCGCCGGCGACGAAGGTGCGCCCGGCGCCGGTCAGCACGATGCGGGAGACGCCGGCGGCCTCGGCCGCATCCAGGGCGGCGGCCAGCCCGGCGCGCACGGCGTGAGACGTGGCGTTGACCGGGGGATTGTCGATGGTCACGACGGCGACCGGACCATCAAGGACAAGGCGGACGGGATCCGGCATGGAAACCTCGTGGGGACGCGGGGCGCGACGGGCGCGCGCCGGACAGGACGACGGGAGCGGGCGGCGGACCGCCCGCACGGCATCCGGGACAGGGGCGCGGGCCCCGCTTGTTTCGGGGCGAATGCAGACGATCCGGCAGATGCGGGAGGGTTTGAACCTCCCGATCAGGCTCCGGAGGGAGTGGTTCCCCGGAGCGGAAGGCCGGACCGACCTCAGTTGCCGAGGGCGTACTGCTCTTTCAGCATGTTGCGCAGGGCAAATTTCTGGATCTTGCCCGATGCCGTGGACGGCATGCGCTCGATCAGCTCCAGACGCTCCGGATAATATTGCTTGGCCAGATTCTGCGTGTCGAGAAAGCGGATCATTTCTTCGAACGAGAACGCGTGCCCGTCACGTGGCACGATGAAGGCGCAGGCGCGTTCGCCGAGGCGGGCATCGGGATAAGCGACGATGGCCACCTGCTGCACCGCCGGGTGCTTGTAGAGGAGGGCTTCCACTTCCACGACCGGGATATTCTCGGCGCCGCGGATGATGACATCCTTGGAGCGGCCGCAGATGCGGATATAGCCCCTGTCATCCATGCGGGCGATGTCGCCGGTGTTGAACCAGCCATCGGCATCGACGGCGTTCCACTGCGGGCGCTTGAGATAGCCGCCGAAATTGGAGCAGCCGCGCACCATCAGCTCGCCTTCATGGCCGGGGGGAACCGGCTGGCCATCGGCACCGCGGATCTGGATCTCCATGCCGGGCAGGGCGAAGCCGTCGGTGTTGACCGAGCGTTCGTCGGGATCCGACGGCGACACGACGGTGACGGCGCCGTTCTCGGTCATGCCCCAGGCGGAGATGATCTTGGCGCCGAGCACCTTCTGGGCGCGCTCGACCAGCGGGCCGGGGATGGCGGTGCCGGCGCACAGGAAGATGCGCAGCGCGCTCGGATCGGTGCCGAGCTTTTCCACCGCGTCCGACAGGTCCATCAGGAAAGGCGTGGAGGCCATCGTGAAGGTGATGCCTTCCTCGGCGATCAGTTTCGCGGCCAGCGCCGGATCCCAGCTGTCGAGCAGCACCATGCGCGCCTTCAGCATCACCGGCATGAGGAAGCCGTACATGAAGCCGGTCTGGTGGGCCATGGGCGAGGCCATCAGCACGACATCCGCCGCGCCGAGACCCAGCCGGGCGGCATAGGCGACGAGGTTGGAATACATGGTGTTGGCGGTGTGCATCACCCCCTTCGGCTCACCGGAGGTGCCGGAGGTGTAGATGAGCTGGCAGACGCGGTTGGCATCGTCGACAAAGCGGTCGGCGGCGGCCTTGAGGGCGGGAACCTCGGCATCGAGGGCCGGATCCTGCAGCAGGGCGTCGAAGCCGGCCGGGCCGTCATCGCCTGACACCACCACCTGGCGCAGGTCGAGGAGGCCGGGCTTCAGCGTTTCGGCCATCGCAACATAGTCGAAGCCGCGGAAATTCTTCGGGATGGCGAAGACCTTGGTTTCGCCGAGCGCCAGCATGAAGGACAGCTCGCGCTCGCGGAAGATCGGCATCACCGGATTGAAGACGACGCCGATGCGCCGGCAGGCGATATAGAGCACCACGAACTCCCAGGAGTTCGGGAGCTGGCAGGTGAGAACGTCATCCCGCTTCAGGCCCAGCCGCGCCAGACCGGCGGCCGCGCGCCACGACAGGGTGTCAAGCTCGGCGAAGGTCAGGTCGCGGCGGGCGCCGGTGGCGACCGCGATGCTGGTCAACGCCCGGGCGTCGGGCTTCTCCGCAAGGCAGGTGTCGAAGTAATCGGTGAGGGTCTTTCCCGGCCAGTAGCCGGCCGCTTCCATCGCCGCCCGTCTTGGTTCGATCAGGACCGCATCGAAATGCATGACGTTTCTCCCTCGGGTCTGTTCTTGTTGGTTTGCCGGACGGGGTTGACCCCGCCTCAGCCCGCGACGACCGCGCGGCCCGCCCGTTCCCGGGCGATGATGTTCTTCATGATGTGGGCGGTGCCGTCGCCGATCTGCAGACCCAGCACGTCGCGCAGCCGCTGCTCGAAGGGCAGCTCGTTGGAATAGGCAGCGTGGCCGTGGATCAGCAGGGCGGCGTGGATGGCCTCGTAGGCCAAGAGCGGCGGCCACCACTTGGCCATCGCCGCTTCCGCCACATGGGGCAGGCCGTTGTCCTTCAGCCACAGGGCGTTGAGGCTGAGCAGGCGGGCGCCTTCGATGCGGGTGTCGAAATCGGCGAGCTGATGGGTGATGCCCTGGAAGGCGGCCAGCGGCTTGCCGAAGGCGTGACGCTCGCCGATGTAGGCCCAGGCCTCGTTGATCGACTGGCGCGCGGTGCCGAGGCATTGCAGGCCGATCAGCGAGCGCGAGAAGTCGAAGCCCTGCATCACCTGCACGAAGCCCTTGTTCTCCTCGCCGAGCAGATGATCGACGGGCACGCGGACATTGTCGAAGAAGATCGAGCCACGACCGATGGCATGCTGGCCGACATCGGTGAAGCGGGTGGTGGAGATGCCGGGGGTATCCATGGGGACGAAGACGGCGGAGATGCCGCGCGCCTTGTCCTCGGGCCGGCCGGTGCGGGCGAAGACCACGGAGGCCTTGGCCTGATCGGCCGCCGAAATCGAGGTCTTCTCGCCGTTGATGACATAATGGTCGCCGTCGCGCTCCATGCGCAGACGCAGATTGGCGGCATCCGATCCGCCGCGCGGCTCGGTCAGCGCGATGGCGATCATCAGCTCGCCGGCAATCAGCTTCGGCAGCCAGTGGGCCTTGATCTCGGGATTGGCAAAGGCCGCGAGGATCTGGCCGTTCAGGGACGCGAGGATGTTGACGTAGCCGAAGTTGAAATCGCCCTTGGCAATTTCCTCGATGATGGCGCCCGAATAGATGCTGCCGGCGCCCAGACCACCATACTCCTCCGGCAGTTCCGGCGCGATGAGGCCGAGGCTGCCCATTTCGCGCACCAGATCCGGCCCGAAGGTACCGGTCTTCTCGCGCTCCCGGTAGCCGGGGGCAAGCTTTTCGGTGGCGAACTTGCGGGCCAGTTCGCGCAGGGCAGAAAGCTCTTCGGTGTCGAAAATCGTCGGATACATGGCTGTTTCCTGCCTCGGGCGGACCATCAGCGTGGGGCGTGGCCCTGTTATTTTCGAAAAATTGGCCGGCCGTCCGGGGCCGGGTCGTCGGGGCCGGAGCGGGGCCCGGAGGCCCCCGCGGGCGGACCGGGGGGAAGTCCCGGTCTCCGCCCGCGGGGAGCGCCCGTCCGGTCGTGCCCTGCTGCCGGGGCCGGAGGCGCGGCCGTCTCTCCCGTCCGCCGGGACGACCGCCGCCCCGATCAGGAGAAGGGCGGTGGCCACGGACAGAAGAGACGCACGCGCCCGGGTGTCCCTTTCAGCACCGGGAGCCGGTCGGGGCGCCGGGTATCGCGGGGACCGATCCGGGCCTCCATTGAGGTCCGGACAGTCCGGAAGCGCCGGAATTACTTGCCGAACTTGCGGAAGTCGGGCTTGCGCTTCTCGCGGAAGGCCACGCCACCTTCCTTGCTCTCGTCGGTGTCGTAGTAGAGGCTGAGGGCGCGCATGCCGAGGGCGGAGATGCCGCGGATATTCTCGCTGTCGGCGTTGAACGACACCTTGGCCAGCGCCAGCGCCGTCGGCGAGCGCTCCATCAGCTCGGCCACCCAGCGCTCGACCTCGGCGTCGAGCTCGGCATGGGGCACGACCGCGTTGACGAGGCCCATGGCCAGCGCTTCCGCCGCGGTGTAGCGCTTGTTCAGGTACCAGATCTCGCGGGCCTTCTTCTCGCCGACGATGCGGGCGAGATAGGCGGTGCCGAAGCCGGGATCGACGGAGCCGACCTTCGGGCCGACCTGGCCGAACTGGGCCTTGTCCGAGGCGATCGTCAGGTCGCAGATGGTGGCGAGCACGTTGCCGCCGCCGATGGCAAAGCCGTTCACCCGGGCGATCACCGGCTTCGGCACGTCGCGGATGAGGCTCTGCAGCTCGTCGATCGGCAGGCCGATGACGCCGCGGCCATCATACTGGCCATCATGGGCCGACTGGTCGCCGCCGGTGCAGAACGCCTTGTCGCCGGCGCCCGTCAGCACGATCACACCAACCGACTTGTCCCAGCCCGCCTTCTGGAAGGCGTGGATCAGCTCGTCCACGGTCTGGCCGCGGAAGGCGTTGTACTTGTCGGGACGGTTGATGGTGATATAGGCACCGCCGCCGCGCACGTCGTAGAGGATATCTTCGTAAGCCATTTTTCTTGTTCTTTCCGTGCTCAGCCGTGCATCGTCAGGCCGCCGGAGACCGAAATCACCTGGCCGGTGATGAAGGCGGCGTCGTCGCTGGAGAGGAAGGCGATCACGCCCGGCAGGTCGTCCGGACGGCCGAGACGGCCGAGGGGCACGGCGCGGGTGAAGGCCACGCGCAGCTTCTCCTTGTCGCCGGCCGCTTCCATGAAGCTTTCCAGCATCGCGGTCTCGGTCACGCCCGGGCACACGGTGTTGAAGGTGATGCCGTTGCGGGCATGCTCGCGGGCCATGGTCTTGGAGAAGGCGATCACGCCGGCCTTGCAGGCCGAATAGACGGATTCGCCAGAAGAACCGCCGCGGCCGGCATCCGAGCCGATCGAGACGACCCGGCCGGCAACGCCGCGCGCCACCATGGAGGCCACCACCGGCTTGGTGATGTTGAGGACCGCGCGCAGGTTGATGTCGATGATCTTGGACCAGAAGTCCGGGCCGGACTTCAGGAAGGGGACGAACAGGTCCCAGCCGGCATTGTTGACGAGGATGTCGATGGGGCCGAAGCTCGCCTCGATCTCGGCAACGGCCGCCGCCGTCGCGTCATAGTCGATGAGGTTGACGATCATCGCCGTCGCCTCGCCGCCGGCCTGTCCGATCGCGTCCACGACCCTGGCCGCGGCCTCGGCAGAGATGTCGGCCACGATGACGCGGGCACCTTCCTCTGCAAATCGCTTGCAGGTAGCAGAGCCAATGCCGCCACCGCCACCCGTTACAACAACGACTTTACCTTTCAGGCCGCGCATGGCGTTCCTCCTCCTGGGCTGGCAGGCTGCCGGCGGGGCCGCCAGGTCTGCCGTTTTTCCTTTGTATCGGCGCTGAAATCCCGCTCCAGAGAGAGGACGTCCGCGATCACCGGCAGGAAACGCCATCCCGAATAATATGTCAATATGTTTGCATTAATAGCGACGCGCGATCGTGCTTGACCCGCGCCGGGCGCGAGGCGAGATTGCGCCTATGACAAAGAGAGCTGACCGCTTCCGGGATACCGCGCCGGGACTGAGCAACCGCTTGTTCTTCCGGCTCTATCAGTGCGCGAACATGCTCCACAAGACGGGCACCCGCGCGCTCGATGACCACCACATCACCACCCAGCAATGGGCGGTGCTGGGCGCGCTGACGCGGCCGGCCTTCGTGTCCGGGGTGGCCGTGGGGGATCTCGCGGCATTTCTGCTGGTCAGCCGGCAGAATCTGGCCGGCGTGCTCTCGCGGCTGGAGGCGATGGCCTTCATCGAGCGGATCGTGGCGCCGGACGACAATCGCTCCCGGCTGATTCGCCTGACCCCCAAGGGCCGCGCCCTCTGGGACGAGAACATGCACCCGGTGATCGCGGACTTCTACGACGCGGCGCTCGCCGGCTTCTCAACCGACGACAAGATCCACATGATCCACTATCTCGACAAGATGCTCGGCAACTTCAAGTCGATCGACCGGGATGACGGGCGCGACGAGGCCGGACCGGCCTGAGGGGCGGGCTGCGGGTGTTTTCGCTTTGCCGGAAGCGACTCAGGCCGCGTCGGGCGTCAGGTCCAGATGCAGGAACTGGTTGAACTCGGTGGTGACATAATCGCCGAACGCCGGGCCTGGGGTGAAGCCGAAGGCGCGATAGAGGTGCAGCGCTGCCGCGAAGGTCGGGCCGGAGCCGGTTTCCAGGCTGACCCGGGTGTGGCCGCGGGTGCGCGCCTCCGCCAGCAGATGGCGTAGCAGCACGGCGCCGACGCCCTTGTGCAGGTGCTCGGGGTGGGTGCGCATCGACTTGATTTCAGCGGCCTCCGGCGAGAGCGCGCGCAGCGCACCGCAGCCCATCAGCGCGTCCCCGTCCCACACCGTGAAAAAGGAAATGTCCGGCCGCTTGAGCCCCGAAAGATCGAGGGCGTGGACGCTGCCCGGCGGCGATGCGGCGTGCATGCCGGCCAAATGCAGGCGCAGGAGGTCAATCACCTGCGGGTCGGAAAAATCGCCGGGACGGATCTGCATGGGAACGCTCGGGGGAGGGGGGCGATGCGCGTCGGCGGCAGCGCCTGACGGATTGCCCGCGCGGCACGAACACCGGGGCCCGTCTCGGGGTGGCCATCAGGACCGCATCCGCGGCGCGGTCCGGAACAGAAAACCCGGGGCCGCGTCGCGGCCGGTTCGGGTGGTCGGGATAACCCGGGGCCGCATCGCGGCCCCGGGGGGGAGCTCTGCCTCAGTAGCAGGCCGGATAGGGGTAGTAGCCGCAATAGGGCGGGTAGGCATAGGCCGGCGCCGGCGGACGGGCCGCGGCCGAGCCGGCGATGGCGCCCGCGGTGAAGCCAACGGCCGCACCAGCAACACCGGCACCCCAGCCGCCGCCACCCCAGCCATTGTTGACGTTCACGTTCACGTTGCCCGGATGGCCATACCAGGCGCCGTGATAGGCCGGCGGATGATAATAGCCGCCGCCCGGATGGTCGAAGCCGCCGGCATGGGCAAAGCCACCGCCCTCAGGACCGCGCATGGCGAAGGCGTCGATGAACACCGCCACCGGGCCGCCCGGGATCAGCTTGTCACCGTCCAGCATCGACACCTCGAAGGTGAGGGTCGAGCCGGAGAGCTTCGGCTTCGTCAGCACCACCACGGCGTCGGACACTTCGCCCGGATTGGCGCCGAGCACCGACACGGTGGCATTCGGCGGATCGACGGCGAAGCTGTTCTTGTCCTCGTCCCACTGTTCCAGGAACTGAACGAGGGTCTGGTGGCCAGCCGCCCGCACCGGACGATCGGCGAACACGATCGTGTTGGGGGCAACGCCGGTCAGCGTCAGCACCTTGCCGTCGATCTTGGCGCCGGCAGCGTTGATCACCGCCAGCGACGGGATCGGACGATCCGGATGGGGCACGCCGATGCTCTTCTGCAGCGGCACATGCTGGGGCATGGTCGTCGCCTGCTGGGCGAGGGCCGGACCGGCGAGAAGAAGCCCGGCGGCAGCCAGAAGCCCGAGCGCGGACGCGCGATGCCGATGCGAATGAAACGCGTTGGTCATGTCATCTTTCCCTGTCAGCGCCGCCCCGGCGGCACCCGGATGGCAGGGATCCTAGGACCTTTCTGCCATTGCGCATAGGGGTTGCCGCCGCACCCGCCCGGGACTGCGCAGGATGGTCGCAGGCATCCCCCGGCCGCGCCCGCCGCCCGGCCGACCGGCCCGACCGTCCTGTTCGGCGACGTCTCCGGTCGATCGACCGACCGATTTCCGGCCGCCCTCCGGCGCCCTCTCCCAGGTCGGTGAAAAAATAATAATCCTTAGTTCTCAATATATTGGATGCGCGACCGGCGTCCGGTCCGGCTCTGGCACGGCCCTTGCGGATGAGGAAGGGACGGCGGCGGGCCTGCGGAGATCCCTTGAGGATCCGGACGGGCCACCGGTTCCGGCCTGGCCGGGACCGCAGAAAGACCGCCGCCCGTGAGGGAGCAAGGGAGGACGGCACGGCCATGAGCCTGCAAATCAACATCGACAATGGCGGGACGCTCACCGACATCTGCATCTTCGCGGATGGCAAGGTCGAGAAGACCAAGGTGATCACCACACCTTATGATCTCAGCCGCTGCTTCTTCGAGGGCATCCAGAAAGCGTCATCCGTGCTCTATGGCACCGAGGACGTGAAGCGGCTGCTGGAGGAGGTGGATCTGATCCGCTACTCCACCACCCAGGGCACCAACGCCATCTGCGAGCGCAAGGGCCCGCAGCTCGGCCTGATTCTCGATGGCGGCGCCCGCGACCTGCCGGAGCAGCTGGCCGCCACCGATCCGGAAGTGTGGGCCGCCCTCGTCGGCGACCGCGTCACCTTTCTCGACGCCGAGGTCGTCACCGGCCCCGATGCCGATGTGGAAGTGGTGAAGGCCGTCAACCGGCTGACCGCCATGGGCGCCAAGCGTCTGGTCGTGGCGTTTGCCGGCGCCGATTTCCGCGCGCTGGAGGAAGCCTTCGCCCGGGTGGCGCTGCGCAAATATCCCCGTCATCTGCTCGGCGCCGTGCCCATCCTCTATGGCTCCGACCTCACCAGCGACAAGGATCCGGTGCGGCGCGCCTGGACGGCGCTCATCAATTCCTTCCTCCATCCCTCCATGGAGTCGTTCCTCTACAACGCCGAGAACCGGCTGCGCGCCTTCCGCACCAAGAACCCGCTGCTCATCTTCCGCAATGATGGCGATGCCTCCCGGGTGGCGAAGACCGTTGCCATCAAGACCTATTCCTCCGGTCCGCGCGGCGGCATGGAGGGCGTGAAGTCCTATTCCCGCCTCTATGATTTCCCCGAGACCGTCTCCATCGACGTCGGCGGCACCACCACCGACATCGGCCAGTACAGCCGCGGCACCGTGGCCGAGACCCGGCGCGGCCATGTGGAAGGCATCGCCGTTTCCTTCCCGCTCTGCGAAATCTGGAGCGCCGGCGTCGGTGGCTCCTCGGTGTTCCGGGTGAAGGATGGCAAGATCGCCATCGGTCCGGACAGCGTCGGCTCCACCCCTGGTCCCGCCTGCTTCGGCCGCGGCGGCAAGGAGGCGACCATCACGGACGCCAGCCTGCTCTCGGGCCTCCTGGATCCCGCCTCCTATTTCGGTGGCGGCATGGGGCTGGACTCCGAGCGTGCCAAGGCGGCGGTGCTGGCCAACATCGCCGGCCCCCTCGGCATCGGGCTGGAAGAGGCGCTCATCCGCATGAGCGATGCCTTCGAGCAGAAGATCGCCGAGGAGCTGCACCGCTTCACCACCATCGGCGACGAGACCGTGATGCTCGCCTTCGGTGGCGCCGGTCCGCTGAACGCCTGTGGCGCGGCCGAGAAGGCCGGCATCAACCGCGTCTCCATTCCGAAGATGGCGGCGGTGTTCTCGGCCTATGGCATCGGCGCCTGCGACATCTCCCAGCGTTATGACGTGACGCTGTCGGATCTGTCGCCGGCCGGCATCACGGCGGCACTGGACGGGCTGAAGAAGAAGGCCGCCCGGGACATGTTCGCCGAAGGGGTCGCGCCCGGCGATTACACGGTGTCGGCACGTCTCGTCGCCGATTTCGGCGAGGGCCACGAGCACACCCATGTGATCGAGGGCGACGATACTGCGGTGCCCGAGGTGTTCGCCAAGGCTCTGGCCGTCGATCTGGAGCTGGATGCGGTCAAGAAGCTGCGCTCCGAAGGCACCGGCTCCGGCCGCTTCGAGGAGAAGACCGCGGCGACCCCGGCGGGCTCGCGCTTCCCGCTGGGCAAGGACGGCCTGCGGGCCGAATGCCCGGTCTACCGCCTCAACGACCTCAAGGCCGGCGACTTCGCCGATGGTCCGGCCGTGCTGGAAGAAGACTTCTTCACCTGCCGGGTTCCCGAAGGCTGGCGCCTTGTCGTGTCGAACCTTGGTGACGTCCTGATGACCCGGAAGGGAGCCTGATCCCCATGAAGATCCCGATGACCGAATATCTCCGCATCGATCTCGATCGCGAGACCTGGGAATGCCGCGTCTGCGATCACGAGATCGGCCCGGCGACGGGGAACTACAAGGAAGGCCTGCTGGTCCACGATCGTGATCCGCGCGAGATCCATCCGCCGATCATCGACCCGGACAAGTATCGCTATACTTTCAGCCCGGATCCGGAGTGGACGCGCATCCTGGAATATTGCTGCCCCAACTGCGGCACCCAGGTGGAAACCGAATATTCCGTGCCCGGCCATCCGCCGCTCTACGACATGGAAGTGAACCTGCCGGCGCTGAAGGCCCAGTGGGCCAAGCGCGGCCAGGAGGCCGAACCCTTCTCCGGCCCCGCCGTCGTGCGCGGCCCCGGCCACAGCCACTGAGCTTGCTCCGCTCTCCGGAATGATGCCTCCCCGGCCGTGATCTTCCCCCACGGCCGGACCTGGGGCGGGGCATCGCCGATGCCGCGACCCGGGCAGGTCTGCCCTCGAACCGGACCCGCCCGCGGCGACGCCCCGCCCTTTTTCTCCGCCCCGGGACGTTCCGGCGGCCCCTGACCCCCCGGCGTGCCATTCCGGGGGCGGGAGACTGCTGCGCCCCGGGGACCCCGGCTCAACAAGAAAAAAGCCGCCGCCTCCGGGTGGACGGACAGGAATAACCTCAAGGGAGGTCACATGAAGCGCGTTTCCGTCGATATTGGTGGCACGTTCACCGACTGTTTCGTGGTCTGGGACAAGAAATATATCGAAGCCAAGGCCCTCACCACCCATCACAATCTGGCCATGGGCTTCAACGAGGCACTGGGCAAGGCGTGCAAGGTGCTGGGCGTGGAGCTCGACGAGATCCTCGCCGAGGTGGACTCCGTCCGCTACGCCACGACGCTCGGTACCAACGCCCTCATCGAGCACAAGGGCCCGCAGATCGGCATGCTGGTGACGGCCGGCTACGAGGCGACGGTGCCGCTTTCCCGCGCCCGCGGCTATGGCGAAGGGCTCGACAATCTCGGCCAGCAGGACATGCCCAACGCCCAGCGGCCGGACCCGCTGGTGAAGGCCCACATGATCCGCGGCGTGCGCGAGCGTGTCGACTTCCAGGGCAAGCTGGTGATGGCGCTGGACGAGGATGATGTGCGCAAGCAGATCCGCGATCTCGTCGATCTCGGCGCGCAGATCATCGTCGTCGCCCTCGTCAACAGCGTGGTGAACCCCAGCCACGAACAGCGCATTCAGGAAATCCTGCTCGACGAGTATCCGTCTCATCTACTGGGCGCGATCCCGATCATCCTGTCGCATCAGGTGGCGGGGCGGAAGGGCGAGTATGTGCGCTCGTCCTCGGCCATCGTCGACGGCTACCTGCACTCGACGATGTATCATGCGCTGTCGGCGCTGGAGCAGAACCTGCGCGCCCACGCCTATGACAAGCCGATGCTCGTCATCCACAATTCCGGCGGCATGGCGCAGCTGAACTCCACCGACGCGCTGCAGACCATCCATTCCGGCCCGGTCTCCGGCATCGGCGCCTCGGAACATCTGGCCATGCAGGCCGGTCTCGGCAATGTCGTCGCCACCGACATGGGCGGCACCTCCTACGACATCGGCATCGTCGTCGATGGCGGCATCAAGCACTATGACTTCAACCCGGTCATCGACCGCTGGCTGGTGTCCGTGCCCATGGTGCATCTGGTGACGCTCGGCGCCGGCGGCGGCTCGATTGCCAGCTATGACCGCATGTACAAGACCGTGAAGTGTGGTCCGGAAAGCGCCGGCTCGGATCCGGGCCCGGCCTGCTATGACCGTGGCGGCCGCAACCCCACGGTCACCGATGCGGATCTGGTGCTCGGCTATCTCGACCCGGCCAACTATGCCGGCGGCTCCATCCCGCTCAATCCGCGCCGCGCCAAATCGGCCATCGAGGATGCGCTCTGCGACGATCTCGATGTCGACGTGGTCACCGCCGCCAAGCTCATCCGCGAGAAGGTGGATGACAACATGGCCAACGGTCTCTTCACGGAGCTGCGCGCGCGCGGCTACGACCCGAAGGACTTCACCATGCTGGCCTATGGCGGCAACGGCCCTCTGCACTGCTGCGGCATCGCCCAGAACCTCAACATCGACCGCATCCTGGCCCCGCCGCTGTCGTCGGTGTTCTCGGCGGTCGGCGCCGGCAACATGCACCAGCTCCACATCCACGAGCAGTCGCTCTACATGGTGCTGTATGACTCCAACACCCGCGCGCTGTTCGATGACTATGACCGCTTCAATGCCATCGTCGCCGACCTGAAGGAACGCGGCACCCAGGACCTGCTGCGTCAGGGTGTTGCGCTGGAGGACATCCACCACAATCTCGAACTCGACATGCGCTACGGCAACCAGCTGGTGCAGACCACGGCGGTGATCCCGAAGCACGCGGTCGATGGTCCGGCGGATGTTCTGGGCATCATTTCCCAGTTCTCCAACGACTATGGCAAGCGCTTCGGCGAGGGCTCCCAGGCGCCGGAAGCCGGCATCCGCATCAACACCATCCGCGTCGCCGCCTTCGTGCGTCACGAGACGGTGCAGTTCGAGGATATCAAGCCGGTCGCCAAGTCCGAGCGCACCGCGCCGCCGGAGCCCCAGGGCCGGCGCACCTGCCACTTCGTCGGCTTCGACGGGCCCTTTGACACCCCGGTGTGGAGCCGGGCGTCGGTCACCCCGGGCACCGAGATCCACGGGCCGGCGATCGTGGCCTCCGAAGTGACGACCTTCCTCGTCAATCCCGGCTGGACCTTTGTCGCGGCGAAACAGGGTGCCTCCTGGTTCCTGCGCGGCGCCGCGGTCGAGCATCTGAACTGAGCCGTCCTCAAGAACGGCCGACGTCCCGCCCCGATCTGTTTCGGGGCGGGGCTCCCAGAACAAGAAAGATCCGGAAGGAAACCCCATGAACCAGATGCCGAACCCGACCCGGCTGAAGGCCCCGAGCGCCTCGGAAATGGAACTCATCCAGAAGTTCCTGAGCGATACCACCCTGTTCCTCGGCCCCGACCCGGAGATCATGCAGAATCATGATCTGATGCCGCGCTCGGCCGATGAGGACAAGGCGATTGCCGCCATGTCCGCCCCCCATGTCATCGCCAAGATCCGTGATCGCATCCAGTCCGGCTGCGATGAAGGCTACGAGATGGTGGAGCAGATGGGCGCCGCCCCCGGTGCCAAATGGGGCGACGTCATCACCGGCGTCTACTCCGCCTCGGGCGATCTCGCCATTGCGTCCGCCGGTGGCGTGCTGATCTTCTCGGCGCTGGTGCATCATCCGATCAAGTTCATCATCAAGAACTGGATCAATGATCCGACCGTCGGCGTGAAGGAAGGCGACGGCTTCATTCATAATGACAGCCGCTATGGCAACGTCCACAACACCGACCAGTCGATGATCCTGCCGATCTTCCATGAAGGTCAGCTGGTGTGCTGGGTCGCCTCCACCGTGCACGAGGGCGAGAACGGCGCCATCGAGCCGGGCGGCATGCCCTCCATGGCGGAAAGCCCGTCGGATGAAGGGCTGAAGATGTCGCCCTTCAAGGTGGTCGAGAACTACCAGATCAAGCGCGACATCCTCACCTTCCTGCAGAACTCCGTGCGCGAGCCGAAGCTGCAGTATGAAGACATGAAGGTGAAGCTGTTCGCCTGCCTGCGCATCAAGCAGCGGCTGGAAGAGACCCTGAAGACCGACGGCGCGGACGCGCTGATTTCCACTCTGCGTCTGACCATGGAAAATGTGCGCGCCGAAGTGAAGCGCCGCATTTCCGAGTGGCCTGACATGACGGTGCGGACCTATATCGTGCAGGACTCGACGCTGCGCGAGAACTGCATCGCCAAGATCAACTGCAAGCTGACCAAGACCGGCGACCGGCTGATCTTCGACTTCCGCGGCTCGGCCCCCGAGTTCACCAACCGCGCCACCAACACCATCGTTGCCGGCCTCAAGGGCATGCTGGCCCAGGTGTTCCTGTGCTATGTCTGGCCGGATCTGCCGCGCGGACAGGCGGCATTCGCGCCGATCGAGGTCATCACCGACCCGCATTCCATCGTCAACTGTTCCTATGACGCGCCGAATTCCCAGTCGCTGATGTCGATCTTCACCGGCTTCACCGCCGGTCAGCATGCGGTGGCGAAGTTCCTCTATTCCTGCCCGGAGAAGTTCACGAAGGTCCACGCGCCGACCTTCAACATGATCAACACCTTCATCTGGGGCGGCGTCAGCCAGCATGGCGAGACGCTGGGCAATCTCTGCGCCGACCTCAACGGCATGGGCGCCGGCGCGACGGCCAACCGGGATGGCGAACATGCGCTGGCGCCGATCTTCGCCACCATGGCCGACATTGGCGAGCAGGAGCTGAACGAGGAGGAGGTGCCCTTCCTCCAGCTCGTTTCCAAGAAGATGACCCGGGATGCCGTTGCTCCCGGCAAGTATCGCGGCGGTCAGGGCTACACCATGATGGTGGCGACCAAGGACTCCGAGCAGTGGGGCTTCATGACCACCGCTCTCGGCGCCAAGTTCCCGCCGCTGCAGGGCCTGTTCGGCGGCTATGCCTGCGGCACCTATCCGTTGTGCAAGATCCAGGGCGTCGACGTCTATGACGTCCTGCTGAACGAGCCGGAGAAGTTCAAGCACTCGGTGGAGGAGCTGATGAACGAGCAGCCCTTCGAGGGCGCCCGCTACACCACCCACCATATGGGCATGGGCTTCGAAATCTCGAAGCGCGGCGAGCTGTTCATGATCTCGCAGGGGGCTGGCGCCGGCTATGGCGACCTGCTGGAGCGCGATCCCGAAGGCGTCATCCGCGACATCGAGGAGGGGCTGATCTCGGCGCCGGTGGCGGCGCGGCTCTACAAGGTCGTGTTCGATCCGGCGACGCTGGCCATCGACTGGGACGCCACCGAGAAGGCCCGTGCCGACGAGCGCAAGGCCCGCATCGCCCGCTCGGTGCCCTACAAGGAGTTCGTGAAGACCTGGTCCAAGCCGGTTCCGCCGGCCCATCTGCCCTATTTCGGCGCGTGGGGTGACGAGGTCGGCACCCTCTACATGGGCGGCGTGGAGAAGACCCGCGCCGGCAACCAGCCGCGGCCGAACTACATGACCCATCCGAAGGATGTGCGCATCGCCGAGCTGGAAGCCCGCCTGAAGGCCGCTGGCGCCATGGGGAACGAGAAGCAATGACCACGACCCTCACCCGTTTTCTGCCCGGCAGCGATGGCGCGGCGGGGGTGAGGCTGTGGCTGAAGGCGTCGGGCTATGCCCGGCGTCTTCTGGCCGGCGCCGGCGATCCGTGGGAAACGCCGGCGGGCTTCCTCTCCTTCTTCGCCCAGGCCCAGGGCCTGCTGCGGCCGGATGTGGCGGTGATCGAGGTCGGCGACCTCTATCGCTCCTGGACG
Source organism: Segnochrobactraceae bacterium EtOH-i3 (assembly GCA_050689115.1). Classification (GTDB taxonomy): domain Bacteria; phylum Pseudomonadota; class Alphaproteobacteria; order Rhizobiales; family Segnochrobactraceae; genus JBBSSF01. The sequence goes on from JBOGCN010000006.1 coordinate 37,149, forward strand.
GCGCGGCATCCCGGACTGGTGGCCGATATGGTCAGCCGGCGGCGGGCCTCGGTGCCGCTGCGCAAGATGCTGGATGATCCGGGGCCGCGGAAGGTGCTGGCGGAAGTCGTGGAGGCCGTCATCGGCCACATGCGCGGCCGCGCCCCCGTCGTCCTCGCCTTCCCGGCGCCGCGGGCGTGGCTGGCCGAGGCGCTGGCGATCGCCGGCTGTTCCGGCCTCGCCATCGACGACGATGCGGTGGAGGATGCGGCCATGTACATGGCCGATCTGCTGCGCGCCGTCTCCGCCTTTCCCATCGCCGGCATCCTGCTGGAGGAGGAGCCGGGCACGGTGCTGGACGCCACAGCCCTTGCCGCCTGCCGGCCGCTGCTGAATGTCGCCGAGCATTATCGCTGGGGCGTGGTGCTGCGGGCGGAGCTGGCCGATGGACTTCCGGCCGCAGCCCTCGCCCCCTTCGATGCGGTGATCGGCCCGGCGCCGGTTGCCGGCTTTGCGGGGGCGACGGGGCAGGATGTCTCGGCGGCCCTGTGGGCGGGCGCTGCGGTGCCGGAGCCCGCCGCCGGCGCCTTCCGCTTCGCCGAGGTGCCGGTGATGGCGACGCCGGAACTCGTGCTGGAGCGTCTCGACCTTATCCGTTGAGACTTTTTCCGGTGCCGCGTCCCTGTCAGGGCGGCATCGGGAACGGGAAAGGCCCGCCGGGGAAACCGGGCGGGCCTTTTTCTGTGTCTGGTTGGATCGGGTCGAATGTGACGGCGCTTCAGCTCCGGCTTTCGGAGACGGAGCTTTCCAGGCCGAATTTCTTCATCTTGGCGTAGACCGTGCTCTTGGCGAGGCCGAGTTTGCGGGCGACGTCGGTGAGGTTGCCGCGGCACGCCCGGATCATGGTCAGGATGGCGTCGCGTTCGGCCAGTTCGATGGTGGTGAGGCTGGCCGGCGCGGCGGCTGCGGCCGGGTCCGGGTGGCCGGCGACGAGATCCGCCGGCAGGTCGGCCAGCGTCAGGCCGGGGCCGGCGGCGGTCAGCAGCATGGCTTCCACCACATTGCGCAGTTCGCGGATGTTGCCCGGCCAGTCATGGCGCATCAGCCGGGCCATCACGTCCGCCGGCACCGGCGGCGGGACGAGGCCGTGGCGTTCGGCCAGCTGGGCGACGAAGTGCTCCACCAGTTCGGGAATGTCGCTGCGCCGCTCCTTCAGCGACGGGATGGGCAGGCCCACCACCGAGACCCGGTAGAACAGGTCCAGCCGGAACCGGCCTTCCTCCACCTCCCGGCGCAGATCCCGGTTGGTGGCGGCGACCAGCCGGAAATTGACCTTGCGCGCCTGGGTCTCGCCGATGCGACAGACCTCGCGCTCTTCCAGAACGCGCAGGAACAGCGGCTGGAGATCCAGCGGCATCTCGCCGATTTCGTCGAGAAACAGAGTGCCGCCATCGGCCGCCTCGATTTTGCCGCGCATGCCGCCCTTGCGCGCGCCGGTGAAGGAGCCCTCGGCATAGCCGAACAGCTCGCTGGTCAGAAGATCCCGCGAGAGGCCGCCGCAGTTGAGGGCGACGAACGGGCCGCTGGCCGCGCGCGACGCCTCGTGCAGGCTGCGGGCGAACACCTCCTTGCCGACGCCGGATTCGCCCAGAAGCAGCACCGGCGCGGCGCTGGCCGCCACCCGGCCGGCGCGCTCGACGGCAAGGCGCAGGGCCGGATCCTGCCCGATCACCCGCTCGAAGGCATCGCCGCGGCCGCAGCGCACATCGGCCACCGGCATGCGCCGCAGGCCGGGGCGGGCAGACGTGCGGGCGGGGATGACCAGCACCGCGCCCAGCCGTTCCGATCCCTGCTGCACCGGCGTCAGCCACTCCGGCTTGATCCACGCCGGCAGCCGCGCCGGCCGGGCGGAACCGCGGCGCCAGTCGAAGGAGAGGGCGTCGAGCCCGGCGGCCACCTCGTCGCGGCTGGCATCCAGCCGTCCGAGCAGGGTGGCCACATCGCCATTGGCCCGGATGGCCCGGCCGTGACGGTCGAACACCACCACATCATCTGTTATCGTCGACAGGCGATCGAGGGCGCGGTCGAGCAGGCGATAGCGGATGTCCATCTCGATCTGGGCCAGCCGGCTCTCGATGCGGGCGGCGGTGGCGACCACCAGCCCCATGCTGTGGCGGCTGTAGGAGCGGCGCAGCCCCGACACATCCACCGCCCCCATGATCGAGCCGTCGCCGGGATCGCGGATGACGGCGGCCGAGCACGACCATTGCTTGATGCCGGCGCAGAAATGCTCGTTGGAATGGATCTGCACCGGCCGGCCGGTCTCGATGGCCGTGCCGATGGCATTGGTGCCGCAGGAGGTTTCGCTCCAGCTCGCCCCCGGCACGAAATGGATGTTCTCGGTGGCGCCGCGGATGGAGCGGTCGCCCTCCACGCTGAGGATCAGGCCGGCCGGATCGGCCAGCGCCATCACGGTGCCGGTCTCGGTCAGGAACTGCCGGGCAGACGCCATCACCGGGGTGGAGGCGTCGATGAGCTCCAGACAGGTCTGGCGGATGCGTTCGAACTCATCGCCGAAGATCGGCGTCGGCGCGCGGTCGAGGCGATAGTCCACCTCGGCGCCGGCGCAGCGATACCAGGAGCGGCCAATGGTGTTGCGGATGGCCGAAGCGGGAACTTCCTGTCGTTCCAGAAAGCGCTCCCACGACGCCATGACGACGCCGTCCTTTTCCGGTGCGGAAAATAATTCCTCCGGCGACGAATGCGGCATGTCCTTCCTCCCCAGACGGACATCATGTCATGGCGATCTCGCGTCGCCTTTTTCCGTCGGGAGCCGGAGCTTCTTTGGCCCTGCGAATGCCAGGAGCCCCCTTCTCGGGGCCCGTGTGCAGGGAGGCTCGCCTGTGCGGCCCGACGGTCTTTATCCATCTAGGCATTCCCGGCCGGTGTTGGCAAGCAGAATACCGGAGTCCTCCATTTCTGTTGCTGTCATTCCGCGCACTCCTGGAGTCCTCAACAGCGAACGACCGTTTTTCGATCAGATGGAAACTCCGACCGTTCGATTTTCGAACGCTCTACCCGAAGTTTTCATAAGGGATCCGGGCAAAATGATTGAGTTTTGGTGTGGAAATAGACCCGGAACATCTTGGCGTGGTGATTGCTTGAGAGCCCGGAAGGCCAGCGCCCGGACAGAGAGAGCGCGGCCATTGAAGGGGAGGACAGCCACATGACCATCGCCACCGGTGGAGAAGACGGACGCATTCCGGTCAACCTGCTGACGGGTTTCCTGGGGGCGGGCAAGACGACACTGCTCAACCGGCTGATGCAGCGTCCGGACATGGCGGGCACCGTGCTCTTCATCAACGAGTTTGGCGAGGTCGGCGTCGATCATCATCTGGTGGAGAGCCTGGACGCGCACACGGTGATCCTGGATTCCGGCTGCCTGTGCTGCACCATGAACGGCGACCTGATCGAGGCGCTGACCCGGCTGCACGCGCGCTTCTCCCGGCGCGAGATTCCCGCCATCACCCGGGTGCTGATCGAGACCACCGGGCTCGCCGATCCCGTGCCGGTGGTGGCGACGCTGATGGAAAGCCGGCATCTCGCCACCCGCTATGTCTGCGATGGCGTGGTGACGGTGGTCGATGCTCTCAGGGCCCGCGAGCAGATTGCCCGCCACCCGGAGGCGCGCCGGCAGGTGGCGCTGGCCGATCTGCTGCTGCTGGGCAAATCCGATCTGGTGCCGCGGGAGGAGCGGCTGCGGCTGGCGGCCGAGCTTGCCATCCTCAACCCGTCCGCGCGTCTGGTAGAAATGCGCTCCGGCGATGTGGCGCCCGAGGTGCTGTTCGGCGCCGGCCTCTATGCCCGCGACCGGGCCGCCCGCCCGCTCGCCGACTGGCTGGGCCTGCCGGCGGAGGTCGCTCCCCATTCTCCCGATGTCGCCCATGTCCACGGCCCCGGCTGCGGCCACCATCACGGACATCATCACGCCCATTCCCATGATCACGCGGCCAATGACCATGCCGGCCATGGCGACGATTGTCCCGTCTGTGCCGGTCATGCTCATGACGAGACCCCGGAGCCGCACGCTCCCCACGGTCACGCTCCCCACACCCATTCCGACCCTGTTCACGGCGCGGGGGTGTCGAGCTTCGTGGTGACCCTTGAGGGGGCCGTGGCGTGGCGGTCGCTGGCGGTGGTGATGGGGCAGATTCTCGCCCGCCATGGCGCGCGGCTGTTGCGGGTGAAGGGGCTGCTGCGGGTCGCCGGTCTGGCGGAGCCGGTGGTGGTGCAGTGTGTCGGCGACAGTGCCTATGCCCCTGTCCGCCTGCCGCGCTGGCCGGAGGAGGGCACCTTCGCCGACCGGCAGGGCCGTCTCGTGTTCATTGCCCAGGACCTGACGGCGGCGGACGAAGCGGAGATCCGCGAGCGGCTGGCGGCGCTGCCCGATGATGGCGCGGCGGTGCGCCAGATCGCGCTGTCGCCCTTCCTCGCCACCCGCTGCTGGCTCGACGGGCGGATGCCGGTGCTTGGCCGCGGCGGCTTCGAGACCGAGGGCTTCGTGGTGATGAAGCGCAGCTATCGCGGCGCCGCGCTCCGGGCGTGAGTTTCCGGGCGGTATAAAAGAGAACGGCCCGGCCGGGGTGTCCCGGCCGGGCCTTCTGCATGTCGCAAGGGACGGGAGACGCCCGGGCGAACCCGGGCGCGGTCCCTCAGTTCTTCAGCGGCTTGCCGGTCTTCAGCAGGTGGGCCATGCGCTCCAGCGTCGTCGGCCGGGTGGAGAGCTCCAGCAGGGCCGCCCGTTCCGCCAGCATCACGCCGGCCTCGTCACGGGTTTCGCCGGCGGTGGTGGCAGCTCCGCCGCACAGCACGGCGGCCAGCGTCTCGGCCATCAGCACGTCGGTGGCGGTGGCCTTGCCGGCCTCTGCCGCGGCCTTGACCGGGGCCACGAGGGCAGCCGCCGCGTCGGCACCGGCCAGCACCAGTTCGGCCTTTTCCGGCGCCACATAGCCCTCGGCCAGTTCCAGCGCGCGGGCCTTGGCGTGGGCCAGCAGATGCGCCCGGTGCATGACGATGCCGTCATCGGGGCGCAGGATGCCCATCTCGCGGGCCTGCTCGGCCGAGGCCGACTTCAGCGCCGGGAAGATGGTAGCAAACACCCGGCCGGCAATCGTCGCCGGTGCGGCCGTCGGGTCGAGAGCGGCGGCGCGCAGCAACAGCTGGGTGCAGCCGCCCCAGGCCGGGATGAGGCCGACGGAAATTTCCGGCAGGCCGGCGGTCAGCTCGGCGTGGGCGACGATGGCATCGGCATGGAGGGAGAATTCGCAGCCGCCGCCCAGCGCAAAGCCGTGCATGGCCGCCACCACCGGCACCGGCGCATATTTCAGCCGCAGGAACAGATGCTGGTTGCGGGTGATGTAGGTGTCGAGGGTGCCGCGATCGTCGCCCTTCAGCATGCCGAGGATGAAGGACAGGTCGGCGCCGGCCGAGAAGGCGCGCGGATCATCATTGCCCAGCACCAGCGCCTTGAAGCGGCTGCCGGCGAGCGTCACCGCTTCCTCCAGAATGTCCATCACTTCGGGGGCGAAGCTGTTCATCTTGGTGTGGAGCTCGAGACAGGCGACGCCATCGCCCATGTCCCACAGGCTGGCGGCGGCGTTGCCGGCAATCGGCGCGCCCTGCGCCTTCAGGCGGGCGATCGACAGCGGAGCTGCCGACGGATCATGCTCCTGATGGCCGCCGCTCATGGTCAGCGGCCGGCCGGCCTCGTAGAAGCCGCCTTCGGCCACCGCCTTGGCGACGAGATCCGGCACCGGCCGGCCCTCGGCTGCAAGCCGGTCCGCCACCTTCCTGGCGCCATAGGCGTCGCCGAGGGCAAACGGGCCCTTGCGCCACGCATAGCCCAGCTCCATCGCCGTATCGATGGCGCCGACATCGCTGGCGATTTCCGGCCCGTGGGCGGCGGCATAGGACAGCACCGTGGACAGCACCGCCCACGCATAGGCGCCGAGCGGCCCCTCGGCATCGACCATGGCGGCAAGGTCACGGCCGCCGCCGGGCAGGCTGGCGGGCGCCACCGGCTGTTCCGGGCGATAGTCGCCGGTGGTGAAGTCGAGCGCCTCCTTCTTCTTCTCCGGCGTCAGGTGGAAGAAGCCGCCGCCGCTCTTGCGGCCGAAGCGGCCGGCGGCGATCAGCGCCGTGAAGGTGGCATCGGCCGGCAGATTGAACAGGTGGATCTCGTCCGCCTCAGGCAGGGTCTTCATCAGGCTGGCCCAGACCTGGGGCACGAGGTCGATGCCGACGAGGTCGAACAGGCCGAACACGCCGGTGCGCGGAATGCCGAAGGCGCCGTGCACGGCATCCGCCTGTTCCACCGTCAGCCCGAGGCGCTTGGCCTCCAGGGCGGCGGCGGCCATCCAGAAGCAGCCGATGCGGTTGGCGATGAACCCGGGGGTGTCGCGGCAGTCGACCACGGTCTTGCCGAGGACGGCCTCGCAGGCCGCATGGGCCTTCGCCACCAGCGCGGGATCATTTTCCGGCCCGGCAACGATCTCGACCAGCTGCATCACCCGGGGCGGATTGAAGAAATGGGTGATGATGAAGTCGCGGGCGAAGGCCTCGCCCATGCCCTCGATGAGGGCGGCGCGGGGAATGGTGGAGGTGTTGGAGGAGACGATGCAGCCGGGCTTGCGCACCGTCTCGATGCGGGCATAGAGGGCGCGCTTGATGTCGAGCCGCTCGACGATGGCCTCGACGATCCAGTCGGCATGGGCCAGCCGGCCGATGTCGTCCACGGTGTTGCCCGGGGTCACGCGGCCGGGGCCGGAGACGCCCATGAAGCCGTGTACCTTGACCTGACGGGCGACGCCGCCCTCGGCCGGGGCATTGCGCGGGGCGCCATCCGGGCCGGGAATGTCGAGAAGGTCGACCTCGATGCCCGCATTGGCGAACTGGGCGGCGATGCCGGCGCCCATGGAGCCGGCACCGATGACAGCGGCCCGGCGGATGCCGGTGGCCGCAACACCAAGAGCCAGCGGGGAGGGGCGCTTCAGGACTTCCAGCATGGGGGATCTCTTTATCGACGGAGAAAGACCGGGCCCCGCCCGGACGGGCAAAGCCGGCGGCAGGACGGGCACCGGCCCGCCGCCCCGGACGGGCGACGGGTGTAATGATACCAAGCGCACGAAGTGCCGACCGCACCCCGGCGCTTGAAGGACAGCGGATTTCTCATCTGCCTCAAAGGCATGAGAAATCCGCATCGGACTACCAAAGGACCTTTTCAAGGACCTTTGGTATGAAAGGCTATCAGGCGCCCGTGAAGGTGGGACGGCGCTTGCCGAAGAAGGCGGCCATGCCCTCGCTGAAATCGGCGCTGCCGGCGCAGGTGGCGAACTCCTCCACCTCGGCGTCGAGCTGGTCCGCATAGGCGCGGTCCCGGCGCATCAGGCGCTTCAGGGCGCCGGCGGCCAGCGGTGCGCCGGCGGCAATGCGGGTGGCAAGCGCCCGCGCGGCGCCTTCCAGCTCGGCCAGCGGCACCACCTGATTGACGAGGCCGAGGGCAAGCGCCCGCTCGGCCGGGATCGGCTCCGACAGGAGGGCGATTTCCAGCGCCCGGCGATAGCCGACGAGGCGGGGCAGCGCCCAGGTGATGCCGCAGTCGCCCGGTGCGCCGATGGACGAATAGGCGAAGGTGAGGCGGGCTTCCTCGGAGGCCACGCACAGGTCGCTGCCGATGGCAAAGGCCATGCCTGCTCCGGCTACGGCGCCCTGTACCGCGGCGATGGTGATGACCGGAGAGGCTTCCAGCTTCTTCAGCGGCGTGTGGATGCGGTCGACCAGACCGCGGAAGGCGGCGGCCTTGTCATCGGCGGCGGCAAAGGTGGCGAGATCGCCGCCAGCCATGAAGGCGCGCCCTTCGGCGGAAATCACCAGCACCCGCACCGACGGGTCGGCCAGAAGCTGGTCGACGGCGGCGTGGAAGGCGTCGGCGGCGGCCGGCGTCAGCACGTTCAGCCGCTCGGGCGTGCAGAAGCGCAGGCTGGCGATGCCATCGGCGATGGCCAGCGTGACAGGGGCAGTCAGGGTCTCGGTCATGCGACCTCCCGGGCCGGCGTCAGGCCGGCAATGGCGGCATCATATTCGGCGATCAGGCGGGCGCAGAGCTCGGCGGCGCCGGGCGCGTCGGCAATGGAGCCGACGCCCTGACCGGCGGACCAGACATTTTTCCACGCCTTGGCCTCGCTGCTCATGTCGAGCGCGTGGGGCGGGGGCAGATTGTCGGGATCGAGACCGGCAGCCACGATGCTCGGGCGCAGGAAGTTGGCATTCACGCCGGAAATCGAGGGGGTGTAGACGATGTCGGCGGCGCTGGTGGTGGTCAGCATCGCCTTGTAGTCCTCCGGCACCATCGCTTCCTTCGTGGCGATGAAGCGGGTGCCGAGATAGGCGAGATCGGCGCCGAGCAGCCGGGCAGCGGCAATCTGGGCACCGGTGGAAATGGCGCCGCCCAGAAGGATCGTGCCGCCGAACACCTGCCGGATTTCCGGCACCAGCGCGAACGGGCTGAGGGTGCCGGCATGGCCGCCTGCACCCGCACACACGGCGATGATGCCGTCGACCCCGGCCTCGGCGGCCTTCTCGGCATGGCGGCGCGAGATCACGTCATGGAAGACGAGGCCGCCATAGGAGTGCACCGCCTCCACCACGTCGCGCACGGCGCCGAGCGAGGTGATGACGAGGGGCACCTTGTGGGCGACCACCTGCTCCAGATCGGCATGGAGCCGCGGATTGGACTTGTGGACGATGAGGTTGACGCCGAACGGGGCCGGATCGGCAAAGGCCGCCAGCCGGGTGGAAATCTCCTCCAGCCAGGCGACGAAACCCGCGGTGGTGCGCTGGTTGAGGGCGGGGAAGGTGCCGACCAGACCCGAGCGGCAGACCTCCACCACGAGATCCGGACCGGAGGTGAGGAACATCGGCGCGACAACGGCCGGCAACTTCAGCCGGCCCTGAAAGGCGGCGGGCAGCGGCATCAGGCCAGCCCTCCCGCAAGGCGCGCCGGCGTCGTCGGGCGCCCGCTGGACCGCATGCCCGATGGCACGCCTGAGAACGGCCGAAGCCGCAGATGATCTGCCATATGTCGCCTCCCGTGCGACCTGTGCCGGTCGCGGCTGTCGTCCGGTCCGCTCAGACGGAGGCACCGGGAGGTGCCTGCGTCGTCGGCCGGATCTTCAAACAATCGTTCGGTAGAATAGTGGCCCGGCTTTCTCCCGGGAGCAAGAGGGCACACGCAGACAGGGACGGGCGGAGCGGGGCGGGGGCGGTTCGGCCTCCTGTCGCGGCGGACGGGGCGCTGCCGGAGGCCCGGAAGGGGGGGCTGAACGCACGTCGGCCCGGGTGCACCCCCGCACACCCGGGCCGACGCGTCAGATAAGGAAGCGGGCGGCGCAATCGAACCCCCGGCGCCGCCCGCAACGCGCCCGTGAGAGAATGCGCATGCGGCGCGTTCCCACCCCCCGGTCCGGGCGTCGTGTTATCTTAAAGACCTCAGTCCTCCCGATCGGCCGGGCGCTGCACATCAGGAGTATCCTGTTTGGGATACTCTGGCTCTGGCGCGCCTCTTTTCCGGCGGGACGTCCAATTCTTATCGCTCCGGTTCCAGACTTTCCTCACCCATTTGGGTGAAGGAAGGAAATTTCCCGCCTTACAAATCGGCAAGGTCGAAATTTCATCGCTTTCCGGGGCTTGGGGACGCAACGAAAGGTGCAAAACGAGATGAATACAATTTGCGGCCCGGCACCGCATCGGGGCCCGAGGACCGGGAGCGGGCTCGGCGGGCCGGCCGGGCTCAGCGGCCGGGCGGGATGGCGGCGAGCAGGCGGACGAGTTCCACCTGCCGGTTGACGCCGACCTTGGCGAGCGCGCCCTTGAGGTGGGTGCGCACCGTCTCGCGGGAGAGGCCGAGGGAGGCGGCGATCTGCTCCACGGTGCGGCCGTCGGCCACCAGCCGGGCGACGCGGGCCTCCGACGGGGTGAGGTCGAAGAGGCCCTGCAGCAGCTCCGCCGCCGGGGTGGCCCGGGGCAGCACGGCGGTGGCGATCAGCACCCAGCTGGCGCCGATGAACACGTCCTGGGCCGGGTGGCTCATTTCCACCAGCTGCAGCACCCGCGCCGGGGCGTCGGCCTGGGCGGGAATGGCGATGCCGGGGTCGTCTGCCGGCGGGGCGTCCGGGGCCTCCAGCCGGTCCACCCCGGCCAGCAGGCGCAGCAGGCGGGTGTCGGCGCGGTTGTCGGAAAGCGTCAGCCGCTCCCGGCCTTCCCGGGCAACCGCCGGCATCAGGGCGGTGAAGGGATCGTTGGCGACGAGCAGCTTGCCCGAGCGCCGCAGCACCGCCGCTGGCAGGCCGAGGGCGGCCAGCACTTCCACCGCGCCGCGGGCGCGCTCCGCCCCCAGCCGGCTGGAGAGGGAGGCGGCACGCACCAGATGCGGGCGCAGCACGTCCAGCGCCTCCAGGGTTTCCCCTTCCAGCGGGGCGCGCTCCAGACTGCGCTCGATGTCGAACAGCAGCGTGTCGCCATTGGGCAGGGTAATGGTGGTGGCCGTCCACCAGCCGAAGCCGCGCGGCCGCATGCGCTCGGAGTAGGCGGCCTGGTTCTCGCCCTCGTCGGGGGCGAACAGGTCCGCCTCGGTGACGAAGCTGGCGTGCCGCGCCGCCACGATGCGTTCGCCGCGATGTAGCGCCGCGGCGGCGTTGGCGAAGGTGTTCATGCCGCCCTGGGCCAGCGGCGGCGAGGAAATCCACAGCGGCCTCTGTTCCCGGAAGGTCACCAGCACCGCGCCGATGCCATCGACGAAACGCGCCACATCCTCCAGGACTGCCGGCCACAGCTCGGGCGACAGTCCGGCATCATAGATCCGGTCGATGAGGGCATCAGGCACAGAGGTCATCAGGCAGGCAGTGTCGGGCTTTTCGGGCCGGGGGAAAAGGTGGGGTTGCGCCGGCAGGGCGCCTAAGGATTGTATCCGACTTGACGGACGATTGTGGCAAGAGGGTGCCAGGCGGGATTCGGCCCGGCCATTGCCCCCGGCAGGCCGGCCAAGCGCTTGATGGAGCAAAAGTCCGTGGCGTACGGTTGCTGACGTGCGGAGGTGTGCAATTTTAGCCTGTGTACTTCAGGTGCGACGATTTGCATTCCGCACCGCGGCATCCCATCTATTCCGGGTCGGGCCCGTCCGGGAAGGTGGGACCGGAAGGCAACCCGTTGTCCAGCCATCAGGAAAGCGCCGTCATGCAGGCCGATCCCCTTTCCCCGCCGGCGATTCGGCAGGATGTGTTCGATCCCGTTCGGGAGCGGGTGCTGTTCTCCGGCGTGCGCGGCCGGCGCTGCCTCGCCTTCCTCATTGATGTGGTGCTGGTGTCGGTGCTGTTCGTGGCCGCCGGCGCGCTGGTGTTCGTGCTCGGCATCGTCACTTTGGGGCTCGCCTGGTATGCCTTCGCCTTCCTGTGGCCGGCGGTGGCGCTGGCCTACACGGCCTTCACCCTGGGCGGACCGAACTCGGCGACGCCGGGCATGCAGGTCTGCGGGCTGACCATGCGGCTGTGGTATGGCGCGCGCATCTATCCGCTGCTGGCGGCGGTGCATCTGGTGCTGTTCTGGCTGTCGGTGTCGGTGCTGACGCCCTTCGTGCTGCTGGTCTCCCTGTTCAGCGACCGCAAGCGCCTGCTGCACGACATCGTGCTCGGCGTCGTGGTGATGGACGCCGAGGCCCTGCGCCGGCTGCATCCGGAAAGCTGAGCCCCCGTGACGCCGGGCCTCAGCCGCACCTGAAGATCACGGACGCGCGGCGGCGAGAAATGCGATATGTCTCCCGCCCCGAAATGCGTTAACCTCGCATCAACGAATTCGTGGCCGGCCCGGGTCGGGGCCGTCCCGCCGCACTGGACGGACCGGACGCGCCGGGGGGCGCATCGCGCTGGGGGAGGAGCCTCCGCGCCCGGTGGCCCAGACGGGATTGGGTCGACCGGTTCACGACACCCTGTCCCGCCTCCGGGTCACGGGCGGGTCCGTCAGAGGGATGCGGGCGGCGACATTGGGCATGACGCGGCAATATAGCGACAATCCGCAATTCTTCCTGACCGCTCCGGCGCCGTGCCCCTATCTGCCGGGGCGGCTGGAACGCAAGGTGTTCACCCATCTGGTGGGCGAGCGGGCGTCGGCGCTCAACGACATCCTGACCCAGGGCGGCTTCCGCCGCAGCCAGAACATCGCCTATCGACCGGCGTGCGAGGGCTGCCGGGCGTGCGTCTCGGTGCGCATCGTGGTGGAGGGCTTCCAGTGGACGCGCTCCTTCCGCCGGGTGCTGAAGGCCAACGAGCGCCTGATCGGCACCGAAATGCCGGCCACCCCGTCGTCCGAGCAGTACAGCCTGTTCCGCCGCTATCTCGATGCCCGCCACGGCGATGGCGGCATGGCCGACATGTCGGCTCTCGACTACGCCATGATGGTCGAGGACACCCATGTCGACACCATGGTGGTGGAATATCGCATGGCCGGCGCCGACACCGCCATCCACGGCCGCGGCACCGGCCCGCTGATCGCCACCGCCCTGACCGACCGCCTCTCCGACGGCCTGTCGATGGTCTATTCCTTCTATGATCCCGGCCCGGTGGACCGCTCCTTCGGCACCTTCATGATCCTGGATCATCTGCGCCGCGCCGAAGCCGCCGGCCTGCCCTATGTCTATCTCGGCTACTGGGTCGAGGGCTCGCGCAAAATGGACTACAAGATGCGCTTCCAGCCCCAGGAACATCTCGGCCCCCGCGGCTGGACCGTGGTGGCGCCGGAGGAGATCTGAGCCTCACATCCCCCGCGCCACCGCGTGAAAGAATGATCCCGCCACCCGTCCCCGCACACCGCCGGCCAGTTCTGGCGGGCTGCCATGGGCGTCCGCGAGGCGGAACAGGGGGGCGTCGGTGCCGGGGGCGCTGACGGTCGCATAGTGGAATTCGTGGCCGGACAGCCGCGTGCCGGCGGGGCCGAAGGGGCCGTCGGCGAGCGTTTCGGCGGTGCGGTAGCCGAGTTTCAGCCGGCGCTTCTGAAAACTGGTGGTGTGGGAGAGCAGGCCCGTCATCGGATGGGCCGTGCCTGCGGCATCCACCAGCGCTTGCCCCAGCACCATGTAGCCGCCGCACTCGCCGATCACCGGTCGCGTCGCGGCAAAGCGGGCGAGGCCGTGCCGGAAGCGGTCGGCGGTGGCGAGCGTGCCGGCGTGCAGCTCGGGATAGCCGCCGGGCAGGAAGCAGGCGTCAGCGTCCTCGGGCGGCGGGGCGTCGGCGAGCGGCGAGAAGAACAGGATTTCCGCCCCCGCCGCCCGCCAGCCGGCGAGCACATGGGGATAGACGAAGGAAAAGGCCGCATCCCGGGCAATGGCGATGCGCTGGCCGGGCGGCGGCAGCAGGGTGGCGGGCTCCGGCGCGGGGCCGGCCGGCAGGGCGGTGGCGGCCAGCGCCCGAATGCGGGCAAGGTCCGTGTGGGCGGCGAGGAAATCCGCCAGCCGGTCCAGCCGGTCGGAGAGGTCCGCCGTCTCGCCGGCCTGCACGAGACCCAGATGCCGTTCCGGCAGGATGATTTCGGCGCCGCGCGGCAGCGCGCCGACCACGGACAGCCCCACGGACTCGATCGCCGCCTCTGCCTGTGCCGTGTGGCGCGGGCTGCCGACCCGGTTGAGGATCACCCCGGCGATGGAGAGCCGCGGATCGAAGCGGGCACAGCCGAGCGCCACCGCGCCGGCCGAGGCGCCCTGTCCGGTCACGTCCAGCACGAGCAGCACCGGCCAGCCGGTGCGCGCGGCAATGTCGGCGGTGGAGCCGGCGCGGCCGGGCCGGCCGGCGATGCCATCGAACAGCCCCATGCCGCCCTCGCACAGCACCAGCTCGGCGCCAAGGCCGGCATTGGTGGCCAGCGCCGTCAGAAGGTCCGGCGGCAGGATCCAGCTGTCGAGATTGACGCCGGGATGGCCGGTGGCGGCGGCGTGAAAGGCCGGGTCGATATAATCGGGGCCGCATTTGGCACCGGCCACCGCCACTCCGGCGCGGGTGAACGCCCGCATCAGCCCCAGCGCCACCGTGGTCTTGCCGGCGCCCGAGCGCGGCGCGGCGATGACGAGGCCCGGCACGGTCACGGCGTCACCTCCAGATCAAGCGGGCCGGCCAGCGCCAGCAGCGTCGGGGAGAGCACTGCCCGCAGCGCCACGATGCCACCGATGGCGACGATTGCCGGCGCGCGGATGCCGGCCGCCGTTGCGTCCGTCACCGCATCGGCCAGCCGGGTGACGAGGAGGCGCTGGGTCGGCGTGGTCGCGTCCGCCACGAAGGCGACGGGGGTGTCGGGCGAGAGCCCGCCGGCCATCAGCCCGGCGGTGATGTCGGCAAGCCCGGTCATGGCCATGTAGAGCACGATCGGCAGGCCGGTGGCGGCAAGCTCCGCCCAGTCCGGCCCGGGATCGCTGCCGGCGGCGGGGTGGCCGGTGGCAAGGATGATCGCCCGGTTGGTCTCGCGCGCGGTCGCCGGAATGCCGGCCGCGGCCAGCCCGCCAAGGCCGGCGGTGATGCCGGGGATCACCCGCCACGGAATGCCGGCGGCCGTCAGCGCCGCGCCTTCCTCGGCGCCGCGGCCGAACACGAAGGGATCGCCGCCCTTCAGCCGCAGCACCTTCATGCCCTGGGCCGCCAGCTGGATCAGCCGGGCGGAAATCGCGTCCTGGGTCGGCGATGGCCGGCCGCCGCGCTTGCCGGCGGCTTCCAGCCGGGCCGACGGGTTGGCCAGCGCCAGAATTTCCGGCGCGACGAGGGCGTCGTGAACGACGACATCGGCCTGATCGAGACCGTTGAGGGCGTGCAGCGTCAGAAGCCCGGGGTCGCCGGGGCCGGCACCGGTCAGCCACACGGAGCCGGGGGCAAAGGTCGGCAGGGCCGGCCGGCGCGGGTCAGAAGCGGTCATCGGGACCTCCGGGAGCCGTGAGGAATGCCGGGCTGCGGCCCGGACCCGCCCGGAGACATGAGGGTCTCCGGACCGCTCCCCTTTTTTCGGATGAAAGACAGGCGGGGACGGGGCAGGGCCCCGAAAGGCTTCGCGCCGGCGCGCAGACGGAGTAAAACCCGACGCCATGGACGCCGAACCGCCTTCCCCTCCGCTCCGCCGTGGCTGGACCACGGGCACCTGCGCCACGGCCGCGGCGCGGGCCGCCTTCACGGCGCTTGTCACCGGCGGGGAGTTCCCCGATCCCGTGGCGGTGCGCCTGCCGGGCGGCGAGCGGCCGGCCTTTGCGCTGGCCCTCACCGAGGCCGGCGACGGCTTCGCCCGGGCCGGCGTGGTGAAGGATGCCGGCGATGATCCCGACATCACCCATGGCGCCCTCGTGGTGGCCACCGTGCGCCGGGGTGCGCCGGGCTCCGGCCTCACCTTCCTCGGTGGTCCCGGGGTTGGCCGGGTGACGCGGCCGGGGCTGCCGATTCCGCCGGGGGAACCCGCCATCAACCCGGTGCCGCGGGAGATGATGCGCTGGGCCATCGACGAGGCTGCCGCCGAGCTGGGCGTTCCGGCCGATGCCGTCATCGAGATTTCCATTCCCGGCGGCGCCGATCTGGCGACCCAGACCCTCAATGGCCGCCTCGGCATCGTCGATGGTCTCTCGGTGCTGGGCACCACGGGCATCGTCGTGCCCTATTCCTGCGCGGCGTGGATCCACTCCATCCACCGCGGTGTCGATGTCGCCCGCGCCTCGGGCCTCACTCATCTGGCCGGCGCCACCGGCCACGTCTCCGAGGAAGCCGCCCGGCGCTTTCACAGCCTGTCGGATCTCGCCCTCATCGACATGGGCGATTTCGCCGGCGGCCTGCTGAAATATCTCCGCCGCCACCCGGTCGAGCGCGTCACCATTGCCGGCGGCTTCGCCAAGATGACCAAGCTCGGGCAGGGCCTGCTCGATCTCCACTCCCGCCGCGGTGCCGTGGATCCCGGCTTCATCGCGGCACTTGCCGCCGAAAAGGGCGCGCCGGCTGATCTCGTCGCCCGCATCTCCGGCCTGCCGAGTGCCGCCGAGGCGCTGGTGAACGCCAATGCCGTCGGCTTCGATCTCGCCGGCCCCGTCGCCGACGCCGCGTGGAAAACCGCCGCGAAGGCGCTCGCCGGCTCCGGCATCGTGCTGGACCTGCTCGTCACCGACCGCTCCGGCGCCGTGCTGGCGCGGACCGATTTCCGGCGCACCTGAGCGATTTTGGGGGGGTTGCCCCCAAGCCCCCCGGGAGGCACAGCCTCCCGAGCCCTCCAGCTTTTCTGAAAAAACAAGGGGAGGTCCGGAGGCTCTGCCTCCGGGCGGGTGCGGGCGGCAGCCCGCCGAGGACGCGGCCACACACCCGCTCATTCGTTGCGCCCTTCATAGCCCGGCCGGAAGCGGCGGACATGGGCGCCGTCATAGAGGCGGCTGACCGGGGCATCGGGGGAGAGGCCGAGGGCGGGGCCGATGAGGATGAGGGCGGTGCGTTCCATCGGGGTTTTCGCGGCCTCGGCGGCGAGCGTCGCCAGCGTGCCGCGCACCACGCGTTCCTCCGGCCACGAGGCGCGCCAGACGATCGCGGCGGGGCAGTCGGGTCCGTAGAAGGGCAGGGCCTCGGCGATCACCTGATCCAGCACGTGGATGGAGAGATGGACGGCGAGGGTCGCCCCGGTGGCGGCAAAGGCGGAGAGCTGTTCGGCCGCCGGCATCGGGCTGGCGCGGCCGGAGGTGCGGGTCAGCACCACCGACTGGGCGATGGCCGGGGCGGTCAGTTCGGCCTTCAGGGTCGCGGCGGCGGCGGCGAAGGCGGGCACGCCCGGCGTGATGGTGTAGGGGATGCCGAGGCTGTCGAGCAGGCGCAGCTGTTCGCCGAGCGCACTCCAGATGGAGAGATCGCCGGAGTGCAGGCGGGCGACGTCTTCACCGGCGGCATGGGCGCGGGAGAATTCGGCGCCGATTTCGGCAAGCGTCAGGGGGGCGGTGTCGATGATGCGGGCGCCGGGCGGGCAGAAGCCGAGGAGCGCCTTCGGCACCAGCGAGCCGGCATAGAGGCAGACCGGGGAGGCGGCGATGAGATCGCGGCCGCGGAGCGTGATGAGATCGGCCGCGCCCGGGCCGGCGCCGATGAAATGGACGGTCATGGCAGGACCTCGGCAAGGGCGACGGTGACGCCATCCCGGGCGGCGCGGGCGGCAACGAGGCGCGAGCCGCGGCCGGCGCCGGCAAGGGCCGCGCATTCCGACAGGGACGAGAGACCATAGTGCTCCCGTGACAGGGCGGAGACGGTCAGGGTCTCGTCGTCGCGTTCGGCCAGCAGGGTCGCGGTCAGGCCGTCGAGCGGGTGGCCGAAGCGCAGCGCGGCGGCGATGAGGCCGGCTTCGTCCATGCGGGCGATGTGGGTGAAGAAGCCGACGGGCGTGGCATGATGGGCGGTCAGGCAGTCGGAGACGAGGGCGGCGATCGTGCGGGCCGCGACGCCGCGGCGGCAGCCGAGGCCGACGGCAACCAGCCGGCGCGGACGGGAGAGGCTCATGCTTTCACCACGCTCCACTGGGTGACGGGAAGGGCGGGGCGGAAGGCCCGGAAGCCGCCGACGGCGCCGGCGCGGGCAATGCCGATCCGGGTCAGCTCGCCGCCGCGCTCGGCGGATTCGTGAAACAGCAGCGCCTCGGTTTCCAGGGTGACGCCGTGGGCGACGAGGCGGCCGCCGGGTTTCAGCGCCTGCCACAGGGCGTCGATCATGCCCGGGGCGGTGGCGCCGCCGCCGACGAAAATGGCATCGGGGGCCGGCAGGCCGGCCAGCGCGTCTGGCGCCCGGCCGGTGACGAGGACGAGATCCGGCACGCCGAAGGCCCGGGCATTGCGGCCGATGCGGGCGGCGCGCTCGGGATCGGCCTCGATGGCGGTCGCCCGGTTGGCGGGGTGGGCGAGCATCCATTCGATGGCAACGGAGCCGGCGCCGGCGCCCACATCCCACAGCCGTTCGCCGACAGCCGGGGCCAGCGCCGACAGGGCCAGCGCCCGGATTTCGCGCTTGGTGATCTGGCCGTCATGCTCGAACAGATGATCCGGCAGCCCCGGCGCCTTCGTCAGCACCCGGGCGCCGGGGGCGGCGCGGATTTCGAGCCCGATCAGGTTGAGATCGGCAAGCGGCCCGAGACCATCGGCGGCGGCAGCACGCACCGAGAGCAGCCGTTCGCGCGGGCCGCCAAGGGCCTCCAGCACGGTCAGCCGGCTGTCGCCGAAGCCGGCCTCGGTCAGGAGCCGGCCGACGAGGGCCGGCGTGCGGGCATCCCAGGAAAGCGCCAGCACCCGGGCGCCGGGCTGGGCCAGCGGCAGGATGCGCTCGGCGGCAAGGCCATGCAGCGAAATCGCCGCCACATCCTGCAATGGCCAGCCGAGCCGGCTGGCGGCCAGCGAAAAGGACGACGGCGCCGGGAAGACCCGCATTTCCTCCGGCGCAATGAGGCGCGACAGGGTGGCGCCGATGCCGTGCAGGAACGGATCACCCGAGGCGAGCACCACCACCGGCCGGCCGCGCCGGGCCAGAAGCCCGGGGAAGGCATCGGCCAAGGGCGACGGCCACGCCAGGGTTTCGCAGGAAAAGGGCCCGGCCAGGGCCAGATGCCGCCGTCCGCCGGCCACCAGCTCCGCCTGGGCAAGGGCCCTGAGGGCTGCCGGTCCGAGGCCGTCCCGTCCATCCTCGCCAATGCCGACTATGGTCAGCCAGGGGGCGGTCATGGGATGATCCTTTCCGGAGGTGGAACATGCGGTTGCTGATTCTGGGAGGCACGACGGAGGCAAGCGCGCTCGCCCGGGCGCTGGCGGGGGGCGCGTGCCCCGGGGTGGAGCCGATCCTGTCCTTTGCCGGGCGCACCAGATCCCCCGTGCCGCCGCCGGTGCCGTTCCGGATCGGCGGGTTCGGCGGCGTGGCGGGGCTCGTGCGCTTTCTGGAGGCCGAGGGCATCGACGCCGTGCTGGATGTCACCCATCCCTTCGCCCGCCAGATGTCGGCCCATGCGGCCGCCGCCAGCCGGCAGACGGGCCGGCCGCTGGCGATCTTCACCCGCAGCGCGTGGGAAGCCGAGCCGGGCCAGATCTGGATCGACGTGGACGACGCGGCCGCGGCGGCGCGCGCCATCGGCCGGGAGCCGAAGCGGGTGTTCCTGACGGTCGGCCGCCTGTCGGTGCCCGAGTTCGTGGTCGCGCCCCAGCATCTCTATATCGTGCGCAGCATCGAGGAGGCCGACGGTCTCGTCGACCTGCCCCACGCGAAAGCCATTCACGCCCGCGGTCCCTTCGATGCCAATGCCGAGGAACTGCTGATGCGGCAGGAGGGCGTGGAAGTGCTGGTGACCAAGAACAGCGGCGGCTCCGCCACCGAAGGCAAGCTGATGGCGGCGCGCCGGCTGGGCATTCCGGTGATCGTGATCCGTCGGCCGCCGCTGCCGGCGGGGGTGCCGGTGCTCACAGATCTGCCGTCTGCCCTCGGCTGGATCCGGGCTCATGGCACGTCCTCGGGCACCGAGCGCGGCGTGTAGACCCAGGGCCGGCGGGAATCGAGACGCGGGATCAGCCGGGTGGTGGAGGCGCCGATGAGGACGAGGGTGCTCATGTCGATCCGGCTCGGGTCGACATGGGCAAGGTCGGTTACCTCAAGGGCTTCGTCCGGCCGGCCGACGGCGCGGGCAAGGATCACCGGGGTCGCCAGATCCTTCAGGGTGCCGAGCAGGGCCAGTGCCTCGCGGATGCGGTCCGGCCGGGCCTTCGAGGCCGGATTATAAAGCGCGATCACGAAATCCGCGTCGGCCGCTGCCGTCAGCCGGCGCAGGATCACCGGCCAGGACTTCAGGTTGTCCGAGAGGGAAATCGCGCAGAAATCGCCCCCCAAGGGTGCACCGGCCCGCGCTGCGGCCGCCTGCATGGCGCTGATGCCGGGGACGACGACGATATCGAGATCGCGCCAGCCGACCGGACCGCTTTCCACCGCTTCGAACACCGCCGCCGCCATGGCGAACACGCCGGGGTCGCCGCCGGAGACCACGGCCACCCGGCGCCCGTTTGCCGCCAGCTCCAGGGCATGGCGGGCGCGGTCCAGCTCCACCCGGTTGTCGGTGGGGAAGCGTTCCAGCCCGTCGCGGTGGGGGATGCGGGCGACATAGGGGCCATAGCCGATGAGGGCATCGGCCCGGAACAGCACATCGGCGGCTTCCGGGGCGATCCAGCACACCGGGCCGGGGCCAAGGCCGACGATCCGCAGCCAGCCGGTCTTTGCGGGGGTCATGGCCGTCGTCCTTCGCCGGGCACCAGCACCAGGGAGAAATAGGGGGCGGTGTCGTCGGCCTTGTCGGCGAGACGCTCGATCTTCTCGCCGGCCATGGTGCCGCGCTCCACATAGAGCGCGCGGGCGAGCAGCCCGGTCTCGGTCAGCGCCCGGCGCACCTTGGGCAGGTTGCGGCCGAGCTTCATGATGACGGCGGCATCGGCCTTGGCCAGCCGCTCCGTCAGGGCGTCCGCCGGCAGGGTGCCGGGCAGCACCGTCAGCACGTCATCGCCCCAGGTCATCGGCGCGCCGGCGGCACTCGACGCGCCGGCCATGCCGGTGACCCCCGGACAGACCGAAACCGGGAAGCGGTCGCGCAGGCGGATCTGCAGGTGCATGAACGAGCCGTAGAACAGCGGATCGCCCTCGCACAGCAGCGCCACGTCGCGGCCGGCCTCCAGATGGCCGGCGAGCGTCGCCGCGGCCTCGGCATAGAAGCCGGAGAGGGCGGAGCGGTAGTCGTCGCCATCGAAGGGCAGCTCGGTGGTGACGGGGTAGAGAAGCGGCAGCTCGATGGCGCCGGCGGGCATCCAGCTGTCGACGATGGTGCGCGCCTGTCCCTTGCGGCCGGCCTTGGCGAACCAGGCAATCACCGGGGACTGGCGGATGAGACGCACGGCACGCACGGTCAGGAGTTCCGGATCACCGGGCCCGAGGCCGACACCGTGAAGAGTTCCAGAGGTCATTGGGGGACGGCTTAAAGAAAAGGGGGGAGGGTTCGGGACCCCTCGGGGGTCCTGAGCGGGGTTCCGGGGCGGCAGCCCCGGAATCACTCTTTCGTCGAGGCGATGGCGTTGAGCGCTGCCGCGGTCATGGCGGATCCGCCCCGCCGCCCGCGGATGGTGAGGAATGGCACGCGGGCCCACTCGACCAGTGCCGCCTTCGACTCCATGGCGCCGACGAAGCCCACGGGCATGCCGATGATGGCGGCCGGCAGGGGCGCCCCGGCGTCGATCATGTCCATGAGGTGGAAGAGGGCGGTGGGGGCGTTGCCGATGGCGACGACGGCGCCGGCGAGATGGGGCCGCCACAGCTCCAGCGCGGCGGCCGAGCGGGTGGTGCCGAGGCGGGCGGCAAGCGCCGGCACGTCCGGGTCGGCCAGTGTGCAGATCACGGCATTGTCGGCCGGTAGCCGCGCCCGGGTGACGCCCATGGCGACCATGCGGGCGTCGGTCAGGATCGGCGCGCCGGCCTGAAGCGCGGCCCGGGCGGCGGCGACGGCGCCGTCGGAAATCAGGATGTCCGGCGCCAGATCGACATCACCGGCGGCGTGGATGATGCGCACGGCCACCGGCTCGGCCTCGGGCGAAAAGGCGGCGAGATCGGCTTCGGCGCGGATGATGGCGAAGGAGCGGGCATAGATGGCCGCGCCGTCGCGCAGATAGTCGGAGGCGGTCATGGGCGGTCCCCCAGAGCGAGAAGGTGGGCGGCGAGTTCGGCGCTCGACGCGACATGGGCGGTGGCCACGCCATCGGCCCGGCCATGCGGGATGAGGGCGAAGCCGTCCGGCGTGGCGGTGGCCGTCAGCCGGGCCGGGGCATCCCGGGCGCAGCCCTTGGCACAGCCGGAGACATGGACGCTGACCCCCGGCCCGAGACGGCGGGCAAAGGGCGCGACGGCCCGGGCAACGGTGCGCACATCGGCATGGGCCGAGGCACAGTCCGGCCGGCCGGCACAGGCGGTGACCGAAAGCAGCGGATCGGCCGCCCGGGTGATGAAGGCCGGGCTGAGGGCACGCACGGCCTGCCGGGCAGTTTCGGGCGCGAGGCCGGTGCGGATCAGCCCGTGCTCGGGGGCAAGCCGGATGTCTCCCGTCGGGGCAAGGCTTGCCAGATGCACCAGCGCCTCGGCGCTGATCCGCCCGAACGGGGCGATGACGGCCAGCGCCGCGCCATCGGAGAGCGCCAGATGGCCGACCAGGGGCGGCCGCACCCGCCGCGGCGCCGGATCGACGGCGGGATCCAGCCCCATGGCCCGGGCGGCGGCCAGCGCCGACGGGCGGAAGCCGGGCTGCGCCAGCAGCGTCCGCACCCGGGCGCGCCCTTCGGGCGGCTGGGCCCGGGCGATGGCGCCGGCCAGCGCAGTCAGAATGTCCGGGATGCGGGCGGGTGGGGCGGTGCCGAGCCAGTCCGGCCCCGCCGCGCCATCCAGACCGACGCGGATCCGCCCGGGCGCGAGGGCTTCCAGGCGAATGTCGGCCCGGGTGGCGGAAAGATCGGCGCGGCCGCCATCATCCAGCAGGGTGCCGAGCTTGGGCGGCAGGCCGCGGAAGGCGGCGTGAGTCGCCATGCGCGCTTCAAGGGCTGAAATCAGCGGGCCGGCATCAAGGGCGGCGTCCGGGTCGCAGCCGGCCAAGGGCGGCACGATGAGCGACCGCGCCGCCTCGCTGGTCACATCGGCATCGAGAAGGCCGGCAGCATCCAGCGCCCTGGTCAGGTCCGGCAGGCTGTCCGGCCGGGCGCCACGGATCTGGAGACCGGCGCGGCGGGTGACATCCAGCCTGCCATTGCCGAATTCCAGCGCCTTCAGGGCGATCAGATGGGCGTCGGTCAGGCTCAGCCGGCCGGCGGGCGGGCGCAGGCGGACGATGAGGCCGTCGCCGCTCATCATCGGCCGGCGGGCGCCGGGGCAGAAACCGCGGACGGCGGGAGGGTGGGTCATGCGGGGTCCTCGGCACGGGCGAGCAGCCCGGAGAGCACGGCGGCATCGCTGTTGCGGCGGATGCGCCACTGGCCGCGCTTCAGCCCGGCCTCGAAGCGCTCGGCGATGGCCCGGGCCGCGGCCGGGTTGGCGTCCATCAGGAAGGCGCGGGTGTCGGTGTCGCCGAGAAGGGCATCGAAGGCGAGCTGGATGAGGTGGGGCGGCACGGCGTCCGTCAGGCTGGCGAAGGCCATCAGCGCATCCACGCTTTCGGCCAGCTCGCCGGCGCCGCGGTGGCCATGGCGCTTCATGCCGGCAATCCAGCCGGGATTGACGAGGCGGCCGCGCACCAGACGGACGATTTCCTCCGGCACCGTGCGCACGCGCACCTGACCGGGCCGGGTGGCATCGACATGATAGAGCACCGGCGCATTGCCCAGCCGGCCGGCGGCCGCCGAGAAGCCGCCGATGTGCTCGGCAAAGGTGTCGGCGTCCAGCAGGTCGCGGCCGGCGAGGTCATGCAGGCGCACAAAGGCATCGGCCGCCGCCACCCGCTCGGCCAGCGCCTCGGCCGCCGGCCGCGCCCGGCCATCGCCGGAGAGCGCGAAGGCGCTGGCGGCCAGCCAGTCATTGCCGAGATCGGCGCGGCTCACCTCGTCATCGGAGAGCAGGCGCTCGGCAATGCCGATGCCATAGGCGCCGGGCGCCGGGCCGAACACCCGGGCGGGCCCGGCGACACCGGAGAGGGGGTTGTCGCCGGCCTCGTCGTCGCGGGCGGCCAGCGCCTGCACGGCGGCATCGAACAGGGCGATCAGGCCGGGAAACACATCCCGGAACAGGCCGGAGACGCGCAGCGTCACATCCACCCGGGGGCGACCGAGAACGGCCGGCGGCAGGATCTCGAAGCCGTTCACCCGGTCGGAGCCGCTGTCGCGCAGCGGCCGCACGCCGAGAAGGGCCAGCGCCTGGGCAATGTCCTCGCCGCCGGTCCTGAGGGTCGCCGAGCCCCAGAGATCCATCAGGATCGCCCGCGGCCAGTCGCCTTCCTGCTCCAGATGGCGGGCGATGACGGCATCGGCCGCCTGCCGGCCCATCTCCCACGCGGTTGCCGTGGGTAGCGCCCGCGGATCGGCGCCGTGGAGGTTGCGGCCGGTCGGCAGCACGTCCAGCCGGCCGCGCGCCGGTGTGCCCGAGGGGCCGGGCGCCACGAAGCGGCCGGCGAGTGCGGCGGCAAGGCCCGCCCGCTCCGCCGGTGCGCAGGCGTCCACCCGGGCGGTGATGGCGGCCGGCGTCGTGCCGGCACTTTCGGCGAGCGCCGCCAGATTGGCGCCGCGGCTGTCCGCCGCATCGGCGCGGCCGAAGACGTGCAGGCCGTCACCGATGCGCAGTTCCTTCAGGTCGCACAGCCACTGATCGAGGGCGACCAGCATGTCGGCCGGATCCTCGGGCAAGGCGAGATCGGCCGACAGTCCGGTCTCGTCGGCGCGGCGCCGGATTGCGGTGGCGATGCGGTCGGCCCGGCGGGGATCGAGACCGCGGGCGGCGGCATAATCATCGAAAAGGGCTTCCAGATCCGCCGTCGCCCCGCCGCCGGCCGAGCGCAATGGCGGCGTCAGATGGCCGACAAGGGCGGCCGCCAGCCGGCGCCGGGCCGCCGCGGCCTCGCCGGGATCGTTGACGATGAAGGGATAGATGACCGGCAGCGGCCCCGTGACCACCCCCGGCGCGCAGGCGGGCGAGAGGGCGACGGCGTTGCCCGGCAGCCATTCCGCCGTGCCATGGGTGCCGAGCTGCACAAGGGCATGCACCCGTTCGACATGGCGGAGCCAGAGGTGAAAGGCGATGTAGCCATGGGCCGGCGGGCGCTCGGGATCATGATAGAGCGCCTTGCGCTCGCCGCGCCGGCCCCGGTCGGGCTGAAGCGCGATCACCACGGATCCGCAGCGCACCAGCCGCAGCCGGAAGGCGCCGTCCGATACCAGCGGATCCGTTTCCGGCGCGCCCCATTGGGCGGTGACGGCGGCGCGAAAGGCGGGATCCAAGCCGGCAAACAGAGATTCATAGCCGGCTAAGGATAGGATTTCCGTCGCCGGATCGCTCTCCAGCCGGCGCATCAGGGTAGCCGCGTCGGGGATGGTGCCGATGGTGGCGCCGGCCCTGGCCAGATCCTCCAGCACGGCGACGGTGCTGGTGGGCGTGTCGAGACCGACGGCATAGCCCGCCCGTCCACCCTTGGCCGGATAGTCCGAGAGCACGAGGGCGAGGCGCCGGCCGGCGGCAGGGGTGCGCCGCAGGGTCACCCAGCCGGCGGCGAGATCGGCCGTAAAGGCCAGACCATCGGCCGCGGGCACCAGCCGGCGCGGCGCGAAATCGAGACCGGGCAGCGCAGCGGTGCGGTCCTTGAAGGCGATGGCCCGGGCAATCAGCCGGCCGTCGCTTTCCGGCAGCACCACCTGCATGGCGAGGTCGGTGGCGGAGAGCCCGCGCTTGCTCGCCGCCCACGCGTCGCGGGAGGAGCCCGAGAGGATCGCCTGAAGGACCGGACAGTCGGCCTGATCCAGCACCCCCGCGCCGTCGTCGCGCCGGGCCGAGAAGCCGGTGGTGTTGAGGATCACGTCGGGGGCCAGCTCCGCCAGCCACGGTGCGAGGCCGGCGATGACGGCGGGATCCTTGAGGCTGGTGACGGACGCCGCCTGCACCGCGAGGCCGCGGGCGGCCAG
This sequence comes from Segnochrobactraceae bacterium EtOH-i3, assembly GCA_050689115.1. Taxonomy (GTDB): domain Bacteria; phylum Pseudomonadota; class Alphaproteobacteria; order Rhizobiales; family Segnochrobactraceae; genus JBBSSF01. The sequence continues at coordinate 62,866 of JBOGCN010000006.1, forward strand.
CGCATCGGCCAGCGCCGTGACCGGCGCGGTGTCGGCGGCCAGCCGATGGGAGCGGTAGAACAGGATCAGCGCCTGTCCCGCCATGCCCGTTCGGGTGGCGGGCGGGAATGGCGCGAAGGCCGGCAGCGCCACCGGATCCGGCGCGGGCAGCGGCCGGCCGAGAAGGCCGGAGAGGAAGCAGAGCGCCGCCGTCAGGTTGTCCGGTCCGCCAGCGCGGAACCAGCCGGCCAGCCGCGTCCGCTCCGTGGGGGGCAGGGTGCTGGCGTCGTCAAGGCGCGGATCCGGACGGTCATCGCCGGGCAGGAAGGCGAGGGCGAAGCCGTGGCGGCGGGCGGCGGCGGCCAGTTCATCGACGCCATAGCGCCAGTAGTCCGGCCCGCCGAGGAGGCGCACCAGCACGAGTCTGGCGTGCCGCGCCGTCTTCTCGATGAGCAGGTCGACGGAAAAGGGATGGCGCAGCGACAGGAGCGAGGCCAGCCGCAGCCCCGGCCGGTCCGCGGGGGGCATGGCCTCCCACGCGCCGGCCAGCGCCGTCAGGTCGCTGTCGGCGGCCGACAGCACCAGCACCTCCGCCGGCGCGAGGTCGAGATCGACCGCTTCCGCCGTCGCATCCAGACTGGCCTGATCGAGCCGCAGGAGGTGCATGATGGCCGCGCCGCCTCCGCCTCAGCCGGCCAGCGCCGCGGTGACGGCGGCCCGGTCGAGACCGGTCTCGGCGATCACCACGAGATGGCCGGTGCGGTCCTCGTCGGCCCCCCAGGGGCGATCGAAGCGGGTTTCCACCCGGCCGCCGACGGCCTGCACCAGCAGGCGCATGGGCTTGCCGGCCACCGCCACGAAGCCCTTGACCCGTAACAGGCCATGGTCGCCGGCAGCGGTGTTCACCCGGGCGGCGATGGTGCCGGGGCTGGCCACCGGCGGCACGGGCACCACGATGTGCTCGAAGTCGTCGTGCTCGTGGTCGCTCTCGTCGTCATGATGGGAGGGCCGGGCGGCGAGATCATCCTCGGCGGCTGCCGACAGGCCGATCAGCACCGCCGGATCCACCCGGCCGGCCGAGGACGGCACGATGCGCACCACCCGCGGCAGCACCCTGGCAATGTCGGCTTCCACCGAGGCGAGTTCGCCGGGCTGAAGCAGATCGGTCTTGTTGAGGATGACCAGATCGGCGGCCTGCACCTGATCCTCGAACACTTCCTCCAGCGGCTCGTCGTCATGCTCCGCGCCGGTCTGGCGGGCGCGCTCGGCGATGAGTTTTTCCGGATCGGCGGCAAACAGGCCGTCGGCCACCGCCCGGCCATCGACCACGGCAATGACGCCATCGACGGTGAGGCGGGCGCGCACCGGCGGCCAGTCGAACGCCTTCAGCAGCGGCTTCGGCAGGGCAAGGCCGGAGGTTTCGACGAGAATATGGTCCGGCGGCTCGGGCAAAGCGAGCAGGGCTTCCAGCGCCGGCACGAAATCATCGGCCACCGTGCAGCAGATGCAGCCATTGGCCAGTTCGATCACCCGGTCTTCCGGGCAGGCGGCGGCGCCGCACTGCTTCAGCAGCGTGCCATCGACGCCGACATCGCCGAACTCGTTGACGATGACGGCCAGCCGCCGGCCGGACACGCCGGACAGCAGGTTGCGGATGAGGGTCGTCTTGCCGGCGCCGAGAAAGCCGGTGACGATGGTAACGGGGACCTTGGCGGTCGGGATCATGGGGCAATGTCCGTGGGAAGCGGCGGCACGCGGGCGACGACGCCCTTGCGGATGGCGACGGGCCGGGTGCGCCAGGGCACGATGCCGTCGGGGCTGTCCGCATAGGCGCGGGCGAAGGCCGCGGCGTCCGGAATGTCGGTGAGGTCGCCGACCACATAGGTCCAGCGGCCGGGGGCGGAAAGCGCGAGGGTGACGGCGCGGCGGCACACCGACAGGCACTCGACCGGGCGGACGCTGATGTCCGGCCGGTCGGCAAGATCGACGGAAAGCGCCGCGGCGAAGGCGATGCCGGGGCGCTCGGCCGGATCCGCGCCCCGGCAGGCCGTGCACACGGCGAGACAGGTCGGAGCGGAAACCCGCTCCGGCCCGTCGGTCGTCTTAGCCGGGGAGGCCGGTGTCTGCGTCATGCCGGCGCCAGACCGGGTGCGCGCCGCTCCAGCCGCTGCCACAGCCAGCCCGAGAAGGCGCCGATGAGGGCCCAGAGGATGGCGTGGAGCGTCAGCGACGCCGCCGCGAAGCGCGCGGCGAGTTCCGGTGGCACGGCGCTGGCTTCCTCGCCGGCCAGATGCGGCGCGCCGATCACATGGGGGAGGACCAGCAGCGCGACGCCCACCACCTTCAGCCCGGCTTCCGGCCGCCTGATGAGGAGCCACAGGCCGATGGCGGTGGCCGCGGCGGTCGCCACCCACCAGAGCTGACGGGCGGTGAGGTCGGCCGCCGGCATGCCCGGCAGCTCCGGCGACAGGCCGAGGGCGGGGGCCAGCCCGGTGGCGGCAAAGGCGGCAGCAGCCCACGCAAGGCCGGTGTGCACGCTGGGCCGGGTGCCACTGAACACCATCACCGACACCAGCATCAGCGCGAAGCCGATGGCGGTGGCGACGGTCGCCAGTGCCGTGTAGCCGGTGCGCTCCAGCCCGTCGGCCGGGGCCCAGTCCTCGGCATCATGATGATGTTCGGAGGCCATTGCCGCGGGCGCTGCGGCGTCGGCCGGCGCGGCATCGTGGCTGTGGGGCGCCGGGGCCGCCTCTTCGGCGCCCTCGAACACCTCGGCGTGGAGGATGAGGGGCGTGGTGACGACGGTTTGCAGGCCGGCCACCAGAATGCCGGCGCCAAGGCCGGCCAGCAGGCCGACAGTGAGAAGTCGGGAAGTCATGTCCGTTGAGATCCGTCCGGATGCGCCCCGGCCAGCCGCGCCGTCCGATTTGGGGCGGCGGCCGGCGGCAGGATGACAGGCGTGGTGCCCCCGGGGCCGCGCGCCAGATCAGGCGGCGGCCTCAGGCAGGGGCGCGGCGTGTCAGTGGCAGGGGAAGGAGAGGGCGTGCCGGGTGTCGTGGGCGGCGTTGTGCAGCACCGAGGGGCTGGCAAAGCCGGTCAGGAACACGAAGGCCGCGCCGACGCAGAAGGCGACGACGGCCGAACGGCGCACATCCGGACGGATGCCGGCATCAACGGACGGAGCGGTGGCTCCAGCGGACTGGGACATGGGGTCATCCTCATGGGGTCGCCCACCCGGCGACCATGGGAACAGGGTTCGGATGACGGCAGGTCTCCTGGCTCACGGACAAATCGCCAACGCCTTCCCGGGATGCGCTGGGGCACCCAGTGGCTCTTCCTGTCGGCGACGAACCGCTTACAGTTGCGGGGGCAGCCGTGGTCTTGCACCACGTTCCCTTTTCACCCCTGAGTAGGCTGGGGCACCGTCACCCGTCACAATAGCCGAACGCCGGTCGCTTGCAAAGGGACGCCCCCCGGAGGCACCGTGACGCGTCTTTCGTTATCCGAATCCCTGCCGGAGCCTGCCGATGTCCGATGATGCCGAGCGCCACCGCGCGAAGATGGCCAAGCGCAAGGCCGTGCAGGACGCCGAGGTGGCCGGCAAGACCATCCTGGAAAAGGGCCTGCTGCTCGTCCACACCGGCCCCGGCAAGGGCAAGTCCACCGCCGCCTTCGGGCTGATGCTGCGGGCGCTCGGCACCGGCTGGAAGGTCGGCGTCGTCCAGTTCGGCAAGAGCCGCACGGAGACCGGCGAGCGCCGCGCCGCCCGCGCCTTCGGCGACCGGGTGATCTGGAAGACGCTGGGCGAAGGCTTCACCTGGGAAACCCAGGATCGCGACCGCGATGTGGCGGCCGCCGAGGCCGCATGGGCGGCGGTGCGGGAGATGATGGCGGATCCGGAGATTCGTCTGCTCATTCTCGACGAGCTGAACATCACCCTGCGCTATGGCCATCTGGATCCGGCGGCCGTGGTGGCCGAGCTTGCCGCCCGCCGGCCGGATCTCCACGTCGTCGTCACCGGCCGCAACGCGAAGCCGGAGCTGATGGAGGCCGCCGATCTCGTCACCGAGTTCGGCGCGACGAAGCATCATTTCGCTGCCGGCGTGCGCGCCCAGCCGGGAATCGAGTTCTGATGCCGGCGATCATGTTGCAGGGGACCGGCTCGGATGTCGGCAAGTCGCTGCTGGTGGCCGGCCTCTGCCGTGCCTTCGTCCGGCGCGGCCTCAGGGTGCTGCCGTTCAAGCCGCAGAACATGTCCAACAACGCCGCCGTCACCGTCGATGGCGGCGAGATCGGCCGCGCCCAGGCGTTGCAGGCCCGCGCCTGTGGCGTCGATCCCGTCACCGACATGAACCCGGTGCTGCTGAAGCCCCAGAGCCTCGTCGGCGCTCAGGTGGTCGTTCAGGGCCGGGTGGTCGGGCAGGCGGCGGCGCGGGCCTTTCAGGACTGGAAGCCCCGGCTGGCTGCCGCCGTTTCCGAGAGCTTCACCCGGCTGGAGGCCGCCTGCGATCTCGTCATCGTGGAAGGCGCCGGCAGCGCGGCGGAGGTCAACCTGCGCGCCAACGACATCGCCAACATGGGCTTTGCGCGGCGCCATCAGGTGCCGGTGATTCTGGCCGGCGATATCGACCGCGGCGGCGTCATCGCCCAGATCGTCGGCACCAGGGCCGTTCTCGATCCGGACGACGCCGCTCTGGTGAAGGGCTTTCTCGTCAACAAGTTCCGCGGCGATCCGAGCCTCTTTGCCGCCGGCATGGAGCTGATTGCGGAGAAGACCGGCTGGCCGGCCCTCGGCCTCGTCCCCTTCTTCCCCGCCGCCGCCCGCCTGCCGGCCGAAGACGCCATGACGCTGGATGCCCGCAGCCGTCGCGCCGGCGATGGTGCCGTGACGGTTGCCGTGCTGAAGCTGCCGCACATCGCCAATTTTGATGATCTCGACCCGCTGATCGCCGAGCCCGGCGTCCGCGTCGTCTGGGTCCATCCGGGCGAGGTGGTGCCGGGGGACGCCGCCCTCGTCCTCATCCCCGGTTCCAAGACCACCATTGCCGATCTCGACGCCCTCGTCGCCGAGGGCTGGGACACCGACATCCGCGCCCTTCTGCGCCGCGGCGGCCGGGTGCTCGGCATCTGCGGCGGCTACCAGATGCTCGGCCGTACCGTTGCCGATCCCGATGGCATCGAGGGCCCGCCCGGCAGCCGGCGCGGCCTCGGCCTGCTCGACGTCGACACCGTGCTCTCCGGCACCAAGCGGCTGGAGCATGTCGCCGGTGTCAGCCTGCCGGACGAGGTGCCCGTCTCGGGCTACGAGATGCACATGGGCGTCACCATCGGTCCCGACACCGCCCGCCCGCTGTTCCGCTTCCCCGACGGCCACACCGACGGCGCCCGCTCCCCCTCCGGCCTCGTGTGCGGCGGCTATGTCCACGGTCTCTTCACCAACGACGCCCAGCGCCGGGCGCTGCTCCAGTGGATCGGGGCTTCGGCCTCCAATCTCGACTATGATCGGCAGGTCGATGAGACATTGGATGGCCTGGCGGCGCATCTTGAGGAATATGTCGATATTGACCGTCTGGCCGCGATAGCGGGCTGCCGCCCGCACCCGCCCGGAGGCTGAGCCCCCGGACCCGCTGCGCGCGACGCCAGTCGGCGTCGACAAGAAAGGCGGAAGAAAAAACTGGAGGGGCGGGGAGGCTGTGCCTCCCGGTCAGGGGCTTGGGGACGGACGTCCCCAAAGCGGGCCCCGAAGCGCCGGCCGCTTGTCCGCCGCCGTCGGATCGGTCATGACGGAGGCAGGCCGAGGGAGGAAGTCATGGTTGTTCTGAATCGCATTTACACCCGCACGGGGGATGCCGGCACGACGGCGCTGTCGACGGGGGAGCGGCGGTCGAAGGCGGATCTGCGGGTGGATGCGTATGGCGCGGTGGACGAGGCGAATGCGGTGCTCGGGCTTGCCCGGCTGCATGTCGGCGAGGCCGCCGATCTCGATGCGATCCTGAACCGGATCCAGAATGACCTGTTCGATCTGGGCGCCGATCTGGCGACGCCGGAGACGGACAAGGATCTCGGCTATGAGCCGCTGCGCATCATCCCGTCCCAGGTGGACCGGCTGGAGCAGGAAATCGACGCCCTGAACACCCGGCTGCAGCCGCTGCGTTCCTTCGTGCTGCCGGCGGGCACGGCGCTTGCGACCCATCTGCATTTCGCCCGCACCGTGGTGCGCCGGGCCGAGCGGCAGATGGTGGCGGCGGCCGCGACCGAGGCGCTGAACCCGGCGGCGATCCGCTACATGAACCGGCTGTCGGACCTGCTGTTCGTCATGGCCCGCGTCGCCAATGCCGACGGCACCACCGATGTCCTGTGGAAGCCCGGCGCCACCCGGGGCTGAAGAAATAGCGGCCGGGTCCGGGAGGCGTCAGGCCTCCCGGTCAGGGGATCGGGGGCAGACGCCCCCGAAAGCCTTCAGCCGCGCAGGCCAGCCGCCTCTTTCGCCAGCGCCGTGATGCCGGCCCAGTCGCCGGCGGCGATCTTGTCCTTGGGCAGCATCCAGGAGCCGCCGACGCAGACGATGTTCGGCAGCTTCAGATAGACCCTGGCGCTTTCCGGTGTCACGCCGCCGGTGGGGCAGAAGCGGAGCTGCGGGATCGGCGAATGGAGGGCGGAGATGTACTTCGCGCCGCCGGCCGGCTCGGCCGGGAAGAACTTGGCGAAGCGATAGCCGCGCTCGATCAGCGCCATCATTTCCGACACCGTGGCGGTCGCCGGCAGCAGCGGGATGGGCAAATCGGCGGCGGCGTCCAGCAGCTTTTCGGTGGCGCCGGGCGAGACGGCGAAGGTGGCGCCCGCCTTCATGGCGGCTTCCAGCTGCTGGCCCGTCAGCACCGTGCCGACGCCCACATTCGCCCCTTCCACTTCCGCGGCAATCGCCTTGATCGCCTCCATGGCGGCAGACGTGCGCAGCGTCACCTCGATGGCCGTCAGCCCGCCGGCCACCAGCGCCTTCGCCATCGGCACGGCGGTCTTCAGATCATCGACGATGACGACAGGCACCACCGGCGCGGCGGTCAGAACGGGCTCAAGGCCCGGCTGCGGATCGGTCATGAATTATCCCCCTCGAAAATGCGTGTCGGGCTGCCCGTGGACATGGCGGGCTGCCGCCCGCACCCGCTTGGGAGGCACAGCCTCCCAAACCCGCCAGTTTTTCTTTCTGAAGAAAAAAGGGGAGGTCCGGAGGCTCTGCCTCCGGGCGGGGATCAGGGGCGGCAGCCCCTGAAGCAACCCGCCCGGATGATGGATCAGAACACATGCGCCCCGTCATCGGCACGGCCGACGATGGCGCGGAAGGCGGAGAAGAGGTCGCGGCCGACGCCATACTGGTGGCGGCTGATGTCCGGCGCGGCGGGCTCGCGGGCGGCGAGTTCGGCGGGGTCCACCAGCACGTCGAGCCGGTGGGCCGGGGCGTCGATGCGGATGATGTCGCCGTCGCGGATTTTGGCGATGAGGCCGCCATCGAGGGCTTCCGGCGTCACGTGGATGGCGGCGGGCACCTTGCCGGAGGCACCCGACAGGCGGCCGTCGGTGACAAGGGCCACCTTCTGCCCGCGGTCCTGGAGAACGCCCAGCGGCGGCATGAGCTTGTGCAGCTCGGGCATGCCGATGGCCTTGGGGCCCTGAAAGCGGACGACGGCGACGAAATCACCCGTCAGCGTGCCGGCCTTGAAGGCGGCCTGAAGCGCCTCCTGGCTCTCGAACACTTTGGCCGGGGCCTCGATGATGTGGCGCTCCGGGGCGACGGCGGAGGTCTTGATGACGGCGTGGCCGAGATCGCCGTCGAGCACCGTCAGGCCGCCGGTCGGCTGGAACGGGGCATCGATCGGGCGCAGCACCTTGTCGTCGCCGCTTTCCGCGGCCGGCAGGCGCCAGACGAGGCTGCCGCTGTCATCGAGACCGGCTTCGGTGACATAGCCCGAAAGGCCGGTGCCGTTGACGGTGGTCACGTCCTCATGCAGCAGGCCGCCGGAAAGCAGCTCGCGGATCATGAAGCCCATGCCGCCGGCGGCGTGGAAATGGTTCACGTCGGCCTTGCCGTTGGGGTAGATGCGGCAAAGGAGCGGGGTGACCTCGGCGAGCTCGGCGAAGTCCTCCCAGGTGATCCTGATGCCGGCGGCGGCGGCCATGGCGATCAGGTGGATGGTGAGGTTGGTGGAGCCGCCGGTGGCGTGCAGGCCGATGATGCCGTTCACGAACGCCTTTTCGTCCAGCACCTTGCCCACGGGGGTGTAGTCGTTGCCGAGGCCGGAGATGGCCAGTGCCCGCTCTGCCGCGGCCCGGGTGAGGGCATCGCGCAGCGGCGTGTTCGGGTTGACGAAGGAGGCGCCCGGCAGGTGCAGCCCCATGATCTCCATCAGCATCTGGTTGGAGTTGGCGGTGCCGTAGAAAGTGCAGGTGCCGGGCCCGTGATAGGACTGGCTCTCGGCCTGCAACAGCGCGGCGCGGTCGACCTTGCCTTCCGCATAGAGCTGGCGGATGCGCGACTTCTCGTCATTGGGCAGGCCCGATGTCATGGGGCCCGCCGGGATGAACACCGCCGGCAGGTGACCGAAGGAGAGGGCGCCGATGACGAGGCCGGGCACGATCTTGTCGCAGACGCCCAGATAGACCGCAGCGTCGAACATCTGGTGCGACAGGCCGACGGCGGTCGCGAGTGCGATCACGTCGCGGGAGAACAGGGAGAGTTCCATGCCGGCCTCGCCCTGGGTGACGCCGTCGCACATGGCGGGCACACCACCGGCCACCTGGGCGGTGCCGCCGGCATCCCGGGCGGCGGCGCGGATCAGGTCGGGAAAGCGCTCGAACGGCTGATGCGCCGAGAGCATGTCGTTGTAGGCGGTGATGATGCCGAGATTGGGCGCGAGGCCGTCGCGCAGGGCGTCCTTGTCGGCGACACCGCAGGCGGCAAAGCCGTGGGCGAGGTTGGCGCAGCCGAGCTTCACCCGGGCTGGGCGGTTTTCATGGGCCTCGGCGATGCGGTCGAGATAGCGCGCGCGGGTCTCGGCGCTGCGGGCGATGATGGTCTCGGTGACGGCGGAGACGACGGATTTCACGCTCATGGGACAGCGGCTCCTTGACCGGGGCAGCGCGCGACGGAAGTCGGGGACGGGATGCGCGCGGAGCCCCACGAGGGACGGAAACGGACAAAGGCCCGGGAGAAGGGCCCCTGCTGGTCGGCGGGCGGATGTCCCGGCGGCTCTGGAGGCGGGCGCGATCCGCAGTCTCCCGGCGAGACGCGGCGTCTGCATCCGCCGCAGCGGGGGCCGGGGAGGAACCGCCCGGCCGGCCGGAGGGTTCCGGAAACAGGAGGCCGGGCGCGCGCGACAGGCGCTTCCGGGCCGGCCCGGGGCCTCAGGGGCACCAGAACAGGTTCACCGGCCGGGGGCTGCGGCGCAGCACGGCGCGGATGGGCATGTCGGCTTCGGGGCCGGGCTCCAGCGCCTTTTCCAGCACCTTCGCCTTGCCCGCCCCTTCCACATGGAGCGCGAGGGCGGCGGATGCCAGCAGCGGCGGCAGGGTGAAGGTGATGCGCGGCTCGCCGGCGGCATCCGAACGCACGGCGGCCAGCACCGCGCCATCTTCCGGATCAAGGGCATGGGCCAGCCCGGCACCACCGGGGAAGAAGGACGCCGTGTGGCCATCATCCCCCATGCCGAGCACGGCGACCGCAATCGGCAGCGGCAGGGCGGCAAGCTCTGCCGAGAGAGCGGCGATGCCATCTTCCGGGGTCAGGTCGCCGGTATAGAGCGGCAGGAAGCGGGCAGCGGCGGCCGGCCCCTTGAGGAGATGGGCGCGGACAAGGCGGGCGTTGGAGCGCTCCGATTCTTCGCCCACCCAGCGCTCGTCGACGAGGGTGACGGTCACCCGGTCCCAGGCGATGTCTGCCGCCGACAGGGCCTCGAAGAAGCGCGTCGGCGTGCGGCCGCCGGAGACGGCCAGCACCGCGCCGCCGGCGACCCTGATCGCGTCGGTCAGGTGAGTCGCGGTGAAGCGGGCCAGCCCTTCGGCGAGAGCTGCCCCCTGGGGAAAGGAGTGGCGGGCGAGCGGAGCCGTCACGCGATGTCCTCGTGCCAGGTGCGGCCATCGCGCTCGATGAGGGCGACGGCTGCCGACGGGCCCCAGGTGCCGGCGGTGTAGGGCTTCGGCATATCCTTGGATTCCCGCCAGCTTTCGAGAATCGGGTCGATCCACGACCACGCGGCTTCCACCTCGTCGCGGCGCATGAACAGCGACTGGTTGCCCCGCACCACGTCCATGATGAGGCGCTCGTAGGCGTCCACATTGCGCACGCCGAAGGCGCGGGCAAAGCTCATGTCGAGGGGCACATATTGCAGCCGCATGCCGCCGGGGCCGGGATCCTTGATCATCAGCCACAGCTTCACGCCTTCATCGGGCTGGAGGCGGATGACGAGCTGGTTCTGGGAGATCGGCCCGGCGCCACGGTCGAACACCGAATGGGGGATCGGCTTGAAGGCGAGCACGATTTCCGACATGCGCGAGGCCAGCCGCTTGCCGGTCCTCAGATAGAAAGGCGTGCCGGCCCAGCGCCAGTTTTCCACCTCGGCCTTGATGGCGACGAAGGTTTCGGTGGCGGAGATGTCGCGGCCGAGCTCGTCCAGATAGCCGGGCACCGCCCCGCCGGACGAGGCGCCGGCGCGATATTGCCCGCGCACGGTGACGAAGGGCGCGGTGCGTTCGTCGATGGGCTTCAGCGACTTCAGCACCTTCAGCTTCTCGTCGCGCAGCGCATCGGCTTCCAGCGAAACCGGCGTTTCCATGGCCACAAGGCAGAGCAGCTGGAGCAGATGATTCTGCACCATGTCGCGCAGCGCGCCGGCGGTGTCATAATAACCGGCTCGGCCCTCGACCCCGAGGCTCTCGGCAACGGTGATCTGCACATGGTCAATGTGCGCGCCATTCCACAACGGCTCGAACAGGGAATTGGCAAAGCGCAGCGCCATGAGGTTCTGGACGGTTTCCTTGCCCAGATAATGGTCGATGCGGTAGATGGATTCTTCCGGGAAGATCGCACCGATGCTGTCGTGCAGCTTGCGGGCAGTCTCCAGGCTCTTGCCGAGGGGCTTTTCCAGCACCACCCGCACATGGGGGGTGACGAGGCCGTAGGCGGCAATCTGGCGCGAGATGTCGCCGAAGATGTCCGGGGAGACGGCGAGATAGAACACCCGCACCCGGTCATCATGAGGCTTCAGGGCCGCCGCCAGCGCATCCCAGCCGTCCTCGTGCAGGGCATCGACGGAGAAATAGTCGATGCGGGCGAGGAAGCGGTCGATGATGACGGGGTCAATCTCGTCCTTGGAGACATGCTCCAGAATCGCCTTGCGGCAGTCGGCCCGGAAGCTCTCGGCGGTGCCGGCGGCGCGGGAGGCGCCGATGATGCGCGCCTCGTCCGGCAGCTGGCCGGCATAATCCCGGTGATAGAGCCCGGGAATGAGCTTGCGCCGGGACAGATCCCCGGTCGCCCCGAACACGATCAGATCAAACGGCTCAACGATGATGGTCCGTGCGGCCATGCCTGTCCTCGTCGTCACCCTGTCCGGCCGCAGACATGTCTGCCGTCAGCGCGCCGGGGCCCGTGGCAGGGCCCGCACGCAAACGGCCGCGTCTGGCGGCCACCCCCTCTTCCGCGACGCGCGAAGGCCCGTTTCCCCCCGGGCCGCAACCGGCCATGCAAGAAGCGGCGCACCCGGGGCGTGTCGTCCCCGGGGCGCGTCCGGCAGCGGCGCGGGGACACCTTGCGCCGGCCGGCCGATGAAAGCAAGGGCAGACCGGCAACGATGCAGATTCTGCCTGTGGGCCGGCGGGCGCGGCATTTCAGCCGGGGATCGGCGTTTCGCGCCGGTGTCGCGGGGGGAGGGGATGCGGGCGGATGCCCATATTTTCGCCGCCTCCCTGTGCAGCGATGGCGGGAAGCGAGGGGGACCGGGCTTGAATGGCCTGCTGCGAAGGCCCATGCTCTCGCAAACGGACTGTTCTTTCTACAGGCGGACCCCGCTTCATGATCCTTCGTGCCCTCTTCCCCCGTGCTCTCCGGACCGCGCGGGCGCGCGTGCTCCTGTCGGCGGGGCTTGCGCTCGCCCTGGTCAACGGCGCCCAGGCCCAGGCCGATACGCCGCCGCCAGCTACGGCCGAGGTCACGCTGGATCTGGATACCGGGCTGGCCGGCAACTATCTCGCCGCCCGGGTCGCCGGAACCGAGAAGGACCTGATGGCCGCGGCCCTGTTCTACAGTGCCGCACTGGACGAGGACCCCGGCAACGAGTTTCTGGTGGAGCGCGCCTTCACCCTTTTGATTGCCGCCGGCAAGGTGGACGAGGCGCTTGAGCTGGCCGGGCGCGCCGCCGCCTTTGATGGCGCCAGCCGCATCGTCTCGCTGGCGGTGGGCTCCAACGAGATCGCCCAGAACAAATATGGCCCCGCCATCCGCGAGCTGACGGTGGCGCGCTCCGGGCCGCTCGGCACGCTGACTGCCGGGCTTCTGACCGCGTGGGCGCTGGCCGGCGAGGGCAAGACCGATCAGGCGCTGGCCGAGATCGACGGTCTCAAGGGCGCCGACTGGTATGAGCCGTTCAAGGCCCATCATGCCGCGCTGATTGCTGATTATGCCGGCCGCACCGCCGAGGCCAAGCGCCGCTTCGATATTGCCTATCAGGCCGACACCTCCAATCTGCGCCTGATCGACGCCTACACCCGGGTGCTGGTGCGCTCCGGCGAGCGGGCGCGGGCGGAGGAGATCATCGGCCGCTATGCGCCGCTGGGCGAGGATCATCCGCTGGTGCAGCAGCTGCGCGCCGCGATCGCCGATCCCCAGCCCAAGCCCCTCATCACCAGCCCGCAGGCGGGCGCGGCGGAAGTGCTCTATTCGCTGGGCACCGCCATCGGCCGCGAGGGCAACGAGGAGCTGGGGGCCGCCTATCTCCAGCTTGCCCGCCGGCTTGATCCCCGCTCCGACATCGCGCTGGTGTCGCTCGCCACCCTGTTCGAGCAGATGGCCCAGCACCGCGAGGCGGTGGAGGTGTTCGAACTGGTGCCGGAAAGCTCGACCCTCTATCGCAGTGCCCAGATCCAGATCGGCCTGAATCTGAATGCGATGGACGATCTCGATGGCGCCCGCAAGCATCTGGAGGCGCTGGTCAAGGCTGATCCGTCGGACATGGAGGCGATCGTTGCCCTCGGCAATGTCTATCGCAGCCACAAGATGTTCGCGGAAGCCGCCGACACCTATGCCAAGGGCATCCAGACCCTCAAGGAGCCCACGGCCCGCGACTGGACGCTGTATTATTTCCGCGGCATCGCGCTGGAGCGCACCAAGCGCTGGGCCGAGGCCGAGGCCGATTTCCGCAAGGCGCTGGAATTGCAGCCGAACCAGCCGCTGGTGCTGAACTATCTCGGCTATTCCCTCATCGACATGAACGAGAATCTCGATGAGGGTCTCACCATGGTCCAGAAAGCCGTGGAGCTGCGCCCGGATGATGGCTACATCGTCGACAGCCTCGGCTGGGCCTATTTCAAGCTCGGCCGCTATCCGGAAGCCGTGGTGGAGCTGGAAAAGGCGGTGGCGCTGAAGCCGTCGGATCCGGTCATCAACGACCATCTGGGCGATGCCTACTGGAAGGTCGGCCGGCAGCTGGAAGCCAAGTTCCAGTGGAACCATGCCCGCGACCTGAAGCCGGAGCCCGAGGATCTGCCGAAGATCCTCTCCAAGATTCAGAACGGCTATGACGGCGCCGAAACCCCGGCCAAGGCGGGGGAATCTGCGGCGGCCCCTGATGCCGCGCCGGCGGCCGACAAGCCGAAGGTGCAATGATCCCGCTGGTGCCCCGCCTCGACCGCGGCGGCGATCCGGCCGCGTCCTCGTGGACGGAGCCGGCGCCGGCCAAGATCAATCTGGCGCTGCACGTCACCGGCCGGCGGGCCGATGGCTATCATCTGCTGGATACGCTGGTGGCCTTTCCGGCCATCGGCGACACGCTCACGATGAGCCCGGCGCCGGATCTGTCCCTGACCGTCATCGGCCCCTTTGCCGGGGCGCTGGGCGACACGCCGGCGGCGGACAATCTGGTGCTGCGCGCCGCCCGTCTTCTCGCCGGTACTGAGGCCGGGCGCGGCGGAGCGCTGACCCTCGACAAGCATCTGCCGATCGCCTCGGGCATCGGTGGCGGCTCGGCCGATGCCGCCGCCGCCCTGCGCCTGCTGGCGCCGCTGTGGGGGCAGGATGTTCGGGCGCCCGAGATGGCGGCGCTTGCGGCCAGCCTCGGGGCGGACGTGCCGATGTGCCTGCTGTCCCGGCCGGCGCGTGCCCGTGGCATCGGCGAAATTCTGGAGCCGCTGGCGGCGCCGCTGCCGGAGGCGGGGGTGCTGCTGGTCAATCCCGGGGTGGCGGTCGCGACGCCGGATGTGTTCCGCGCCCTCCAGAGCCGCGACAACCCGCCCTTGCCGGATGTGCCGGCGCGCTTTGCCCGGCTTTCCGACCTCGTCGGCTGGATGGCGACGACCCGCAATGATCTGGAGACGCCGGCCCGGCTGGTCGCGCCGGTGATCGGCGAGGTGCTGGCGCGCCTTGCGGCGCTGCCCGGCGCCCGCATCGCCCGGCTGTCGGGATCCGGGGCAACGTGCTTTGCCCTGTTCGACACCGTGGCCGCCGCCTCCGCCGGCGCCCGGGCCCTCCACGGCACCGAACCCGGCTGGTGGACGGCCGCCGCCGGCTGGAGCTGATACCAAAGATCCCTGAAAGGGACTCTTTGGTATTCCGATGCAGATTTCCCATGTCATTGGTGCATATGGGAAATCTGAAGTCCTTCAGGCGCACGGTGCGGTCAGCACTTTGTGCGTCTGGCAGGAGGCCGCAATTTCCGGATGGGGGAGGGAGGTCCGGACCTCCCTCTTGAAGTTCAGACCGCGACGGTGAGGCCGCCGTCGGACTTGAACATGGCGCCGGTCACATAGGCCGACTCGGCGCGGCTGGCCAGCAGCACATAGAGCGACGTGTGATCCTCCGGCGCCGACACGAAGCCGAGCGGGATGTGCTGCGCCATCGTCTCGACGCGGGAGCGGTCGGAATTCAGCTCCTTGCCGGCCTGACCGAGGGAGCCCGGACCGGAGAGGGCCGTGTCGGTGGCGCCGGGCGCCACGCCGTTGACGCGCACATCCGGCGCGAACTCATGCGCCATCTGCAGCATCGCCCCGCGCAGCGCGAACTTGGAGGCGGTGTAGAGCACGCCGCCGCCGCCGGCGAGGAAGCAGGCATTGGAGCCGGTGACGATGATCGCGCCCTTGGTCTTGCGCAGTTCTCCGACCGCGGCGCGGCCGCCCTGGATGGCGCCGAAGACGTTGACGCCGAAGATTTCGGCGGCCGCCGTCTGGATTTCCTCCGGGCTCTGCTTTTCCAGCTTCTTGTGGAAGTCCCACAGGCCGGCATTGGCAACGTAGACATCGAGACCGCCATAGGCACTCACCGCGCGCGCCACGGCGGCGGCGGCAGTGGCGGGGCTGGCGACATCGCCGACGACCACCGAGGCGCCCTCGGCCTCAAGCCCGGCCACATCCGCCTCTTTCCGCACGACGGCCACCACCTGCGCCCCCTCGGCGAGATAGCGGCGCACCACGGCGCGGCCGATGCCGCTGCCCGAGCCGGTGACAACGGCGCGCATGCCTTCAAGACGCCCCATGGCATTCCTCCTCGCACCCGGTGTCCGGGTATTCTTCTGTCAGTTGCAGAACCCGGCCGCAGCGACGCTGCCGGCTGGCAGCCATGGCGGCTGGAGCAGAAAAAAAGGGCGCGGCCGCCCGCGCCTGGCTTGGGGGTCCGCGCCCTCTGAGGGATCCGTCCGGCCCCTGGGAGGCAGACCGGACGGCAGTCGGCCCCCGCACCGCCGGGATGGCAGGCGCGGGGGGCGGGGAGGATCAGAAGAACACGGTGAGGTTCTTCGTCAGCAGGGTTGCCTGCTGGATCAGGATCAGCCGGCGGGCGACCTCGAAGCTGTCGCCCTTCTGGCGCAGGATGTCGCGCCGGCGGCCCATCAGCATGTTGTCGTCATGCTCGGACCGGTTGCGATAGAGCGTGAAGACCGAATGGACCTCGAACTCGCCGTCCACCTCGGTCTCGAAGGCTTCCACGTTGGTGATCGCGTAGACATGACGGGTGGGCGGATCTTCCGTCCACGTCATGCCGGATTCCAGACGCTGGATGCGCAGGTCGAGCTCGGCGTTGGTCTCGTCGAAGATCGCCATGTTGGTCGGCTCGATCTCCGGGCGCTTCTCGCGGCGGAAGCGGTTGGAGCGCAGCGGCAGCCAGTAGAACAGGTCCTCGGCCATCAGGCCGTGCCATTCCCGGTAGCGCTCGTTGTCCAGCAGCCGCGCCTCGAAGCGCAGGAAGCGCTCGATGGCGAGAAGCTGGGTGTCGCTGACCGGCTTGCCCTTGCCGTCAAGGGCAAGCAGCTGGTAGGCGGCGGCGTGGGGCTTCTCAAGGGTGTCCGTGGTCATTCGGCAGCCTCCGAAACGGGCCCGCCGGTCACGGGGGCGAGAGGAATGTCAGCCCAGGTCGGGGCATCCATGAATTCCGCCCAGCGCTTGTAATAGCTGCGCTGGTTGGCGTCCGAGAGCTGGCCGCGATAGACATTGCCCGGCATGCCCGGATCCTGCTCCTGGCCGCGCGGCGACATGCCATAATAGAGCTTCTGGCCACGGGTGACGAAACCGGCGTTGGCCGTGGTCGAATGCTCCCAGTTCTCGCCGTCATCCATCTCCAGCATGCCGGAGGGCGAGAAGGTGCGCATGGTGCCCTTGCGGAACTTGTCCTTGATCTCGTCGGGCATGTTCTTCGGCACGAGGGTCCAGGCGTGCAGCTCGGTCTTCAGCGGGCCCTTGGGCAGGAACACGCGGAAGGTGAAGTAGCCCGGCAGGAAGGCGAAGTTCGGGAAGATCGTCGCCGACGACACCGCGCCCCACATGTTGCGGCGCAGCGTGCCGAGGCGGGCCTCGATGGCATCGGCGCGCGACTTCATCCAGCGCAGGATGTCGCGGTCGCCCATGGTGGCGGCATTGCCGAGGAAGTTCTGGCCGAACTCCCAGCCATGGCCATTGACGGAGACCTGATAGGAATTCTCGTTGTCGATGGCGACGCCGCCATGGGCCGACAGCATCGGGTGCACGCCACCCAGATGGGTCCACAGGGCGTGGTAGATGTCACCGACGAAATTGTCGGCCGGGAACTTCCAGTTGCAGTTCAGCACCGAGCGGGTGACGCCCGGCAGGAACTCCGTGCCGCCCTCGTCGGCATCCAGAACCGCGTCCAGATACCAGCGGAAATCGCCCAGGAAGTCGTCCAGCGACGGCGCGTCCTCGGCGAAGGTGGCGAAGACGAGGCCCTTGTAGCTCTCGACGCGGGCGGGCTTCAGGCCCCAGTCCTCGCGCTTGAAGCCGGGGGTCTCGGTGTAGAGCTTGTCCTCGGGCATGCCCTTCAGCGAGCCATCAAGGCCGAAGGCCCAGCCATGATAGTTGCAGATGAAGGACCGGCTGGTGCCGCTGTCGGCAAAGCACACCCGGTTGCCACGGTGCGGGCAGGAGTTGAGGAAGCAGTGGACCTTCTTGTCCTGCCCGCGGGTCACGATGACCGCGTCCTCACCGATATAAGTGGTGAGGAAGTCGCCCGGCTTCTGAAGCTGCGACTCATGCGCAACGAAGTTCCAGGATCGGGCGAAGATCCGCTCCAGTTCCTTCTGGTAGATCTCCTGCTCCCAGAAGATCCGGCGGTCGATCCAACCCTTGTCGAGATCCATGTAGGTGTTGGCGAACGATGTCATTGCCCGGCGTTCCTCGGTCTTGTTCCCGTTACCATACTATACCGTATGGTTTTGATCTTTTCCAGTGCGATCACGCGGAAAGCGCGGCTTTTGCGGGGGTGGCGGCGGTCACTGGCACGCAGTGGCCGCAGGTGTAGACCCGCTCCACATCATCGGCGCGAGCGGCAAGCACGGCGCGCTGGTTGATGTAGCCCTTCTCGGTGATCTCGTGGCTGGCCGGGTCCGGCGGGGTGGGCAGCACCACGAACAGCACGATCCGGGTGGAGGAGCCGAGCTGGCCGGCGTTGTAGGTGGCGAGCGCCGCGGTGATCTTCTCGGCAATCTCCGGATGCTCGGCGACCTCGGCGTCGGACAGTCCCTCGGCGGCGGCGCCCAGTTCGGCCCGGGCGGCGGCGATGTTCGGGAAGATCATCAGGCCGATGTCGTCGCGGCCATGGCCGGTGACGACGGCATCCTGAATGAACGGCTTGGCCGCCGAGATGGCCGCCAGTCGCAGGGCGCCGACATTGACCCAGGTGCCCGAGGACAGCTTGAAGTTCTCGGCGGTGCGGCCGTCATAGAGAATGCCGAGATCGGGGCGGTCGGCTTCGGCAAAGCGGCCGGCGTCGGCGATCTTGTAGTAGCCATCCTCGTCGAAGGCGGCGTCGGTGGCATCCGGCTGGCGCCAGTAGCCCGGCATCACGTTCGGGCCCTTCACGCGCAGTTCCATCTTGCCGTGGTTCGGCACCATCTTGATGGCCGTGCCCGGGATCGGCACGCCGAGATTTTCCGCGTGGGGCGTCTCGAAGTGGATGGCGGTGGAGAAGGGGGCGGTCTCGGTGGAGCCCCAGGCGCCGATGATCGGCGGCACATGGCCGACGGCCTTGCGGGCGGCTGCCGCCAGACGTTCGCGCACCGGCGCCGGCATCGCCGCGCCGGCATTGAAGAGGAAGTTCACCTTGGAGAAGAAGTGCTCGGCAAAGGCCGCGTCGGTCTCCAGGAAGGGCAGCAGCGCCTCGTAGCCCACCGGCACGTTGAAATAGATGGTCGGCGAGACGTCGCGCAGGTTCTCCACCGTCTGCCCGATCATCTTCGGCAGCGGCTTGCCCTGGTCGATATAGAACGAGCCGCCGAAATAGAGCGCCTGATTGAAGCAGCAGTTTCCGCCGAAGGTGTGGTTCCAGGGCAGCCAGTCGACCATCACCGGCGGCTCGTCATTGAGGAACGGCCAGATGATCGACAGCGCCTTCTGGTTCGACACCATCATGCGCTGGGTGTTGACGACGCCCTTGGGCATGCCGGTGGAGCCGGAGGTGAACAGCAGCTTGGCGATGGTATCCGGGCCGGTGGCGGCATAGGCCGCGGCCACGGCCTCCGGGCTGGCGGGAACGATGTCCTCAAGGCCGATCACCTGGGCCGGCGCCGGGCCGGGGGCCAGCCGCAGGGCATCGGGGGCAACCGTATCCAGCGCGGCGGCGATGGCCGAGGGGTTGTCGGCAAAGACCACGCCGGGGGTGGCGAGATCGAAGATGTGCTTGAGCTTTTCGGCCTGGGAGGCCGACATGGCATAGCCCGGCGAGATGATCGCCGCGGGCACGCCGATGCGCTGGGCAGCCAGCATCAGCTCGGCATGGCGGATGCCATTGAGGGCGACGATGCCAAGCGGCCGCTCCACCGACAGGCCCAGCGGCAGCAGCCTGGCGGCCAGCGTGTCCACATCGCGCTTCACATCGGCGAAGGTGCGGCGGATCCAGGCGCCATCGGCGCCGCGCTCGGCCAGATAGACCCGGTCCGGGGTGGTCGCGGCCCAGTGATCCAGCTTGTCCAGCAGACGGTCGGGAAAGTCCCCGAGCGCATGACCCGAGGTCAGGATCAGTTCGCCCGCAGCCGTGGACGCGACACGCACGTCGACAGGCGCGAACAGCCGCTGGCGTTCGCCGGCTTCCACCACGCTCATATGCCTTCCTCCCAATGTCGCCAAGCTCTTGGGGCCGGTCGACCGGTGTCCGGGTTGCCCCGGTCCTCCTCCGTCAGCCTGCCTTCCCCTCCTCCGGGAAAGCGGCGCCGACCGCCCATACGGCTTAGTATGGATACTGATACCATACTTCAGCGTATGGTCGAGTACTTTTGTTGGTCCAGTTCCAGAATCATACTCGCTTTTCGTCGTAGACAGCGGCGGCCGAAACCGGGCTGCATCGAGAAAATTCCCCTGCTTTCAGCGGGCTGGCGGCAAGGGGAAGAGCACCGGGCGCGGCCGGGGCGGGTGCCCGGCGAGCGCCCTGCACGGGGGGCGTGTTCCGGAGCCGACCGGCGGCCCCGGATCCCTGGCCGGGCCAGTGTCCGGACAGGGGGGGGTGATTCCGGCGGGCGGCATCCGGAGATGTCCGGAGGCGCGCCCGGGTGGGATCAGTCGGTCACCAGCGGGCAGCCGCCATCCTTCAGCGGGCGGAAGGCCTTGTCGGCGGGGATGGTGACGACCGACTCCCAGAAGTCCCAGTCGCCCTTGGATTCGGCCGGGGTCTTCACCTTGTAGAGGGTGACCGGGTGGATCTGGCGGCCATCGGCGCGGATGCTGCCGGTGCCGAACAGCGGATCCTCGGTGCCGGCGGCCTTCATCTCGGCCACGACGACCTTGCCGTCGGCGCTCTGCCCGGTCTTCTGCACGGCCTTCAGATAATCCAGCGTGGCGGCATAGACGCCGGCCTGCATGTCATTGGGCTTGTTGCCATTGGGGTGGCGCTTCTGGAAGCGCTCGGCAAAGGCGCGGCTGGCATCGTCCTGATCCCAGTAGAAGGACGAGACCGCGAGAATGCCCTCGGTGGTGGGCAGGCCGAGAGCCTTGATGTTGTTGACGCCGAGGATGAAGGCGCCGAGCTTCTGGCCATTCTCGGCCAGACCGAATTCCGAGGCGCCCTTCAGGGCGTTGGAGAGGTCGCCGCCGGCATTGGCGAAGGCCACGATGTCGGCGCCCGAGCCCTGGGCCTGCAACAGGAAGGCGGAGAAATCCGTGGTGCCGATCGGGTGGCGCACGCTGCCGACCACTTCGCCGCCATTCTCGGCAATCGCCTGGGTCGCCTCGCGCTCCAGATCATGGCCGAAGGCATAGTCGGCGGTGATGAAGAACCACTTCTTGGCGCCCTGCTGCGACGCTGCATTCACCAGACCATGCGCGAGCGCCCAGTTGTCATAGGTCCACTGCACCGTGTTGGGCGTGCACTTCTTGCCGGTGAGGTCAGAAGTGCCGGCGCCTGAGGCCAGGAATGCCTTGTTCTTCTTGGCGGAGAGATCCGAAACCGCCAGCGCGATGCCAGAACCGGGGATGTCCATGATGACGTCGACGCCATCATTGTCATACCACTTGCTGGCCAGCGCGATGCCGACGTCCGGCTTGTTCTGGTGATCGCCGGCGAGCACCTCGATCTTGCGGCCATTCACCGTGCCGCCGAAATCCTCCGCCGCCATCTCGGCCGCGATCACCGAGCCGACACCCTGGAAATCGGAATAGACGCCGGACATGTCGTTGAGGACGCCGATGCGCAGCGGCGCCGTGGTGTCGGCAAGCGCCAGACCCGGGGTCAGGGCGGCGAGAAGACCAAGGGCGGTCAGGGTCGGCAGACGGATCGGCATCGGGTGGTTTCCTCCGGGTGGTCGCGGCAGCGCGACATTCTGGTGTTGGCCCGCCGCTTCCCGGCAGCGGGCAAAGGAAGGGCGTCCGGCGAAATCGCCGGCAGCGGGGATCAGGATCGGTCAGTTTTCCCAAGGGGATGAGGAGGCTGCGGGCGCACCTCTCCCGTTCGCGGGAAGGCGAAAGCTGCCCGCGGGGAAGCCGGCCGGTGACGGGATCAGGGGGGCAGCCGCGGGGCCGGGCCCGGTGCGCGTCAGCGCGGGCAGGCGGGCCGGGATCCGGGCGTGGCGGCGCTCAGGTTTTCCAGAGCCAGCTCCAGTCAATCGGAATCGATGCGGTGGTTGCGTTGTGTGTCATCGGTCCTCCCCTCGGGCCATGCTGCGGACTCTTGCGGTCCGTCTTCGGCACACATTTTCGGACAGGCGGCGCGTTCAATCCGCAAACGGAGACACCGGGGCGGGCGATCCCGCGGGGATCGGCCAGTCTCGGGTGTCGAGCCCACCTGTCACGATCAATACGCTAACGTATGTTTTTAGTCAGAACAAGTACGTAATTCGTCTGGACGGCAACCCGGGCGTGGGGCGCGGGCGGTCCGCATGTCCGTGCTGGCAGGGGGGAGGGGGGCGTTGCCGAAGCGGCAGCGGGGGTGCGCGAATTTCGGCGCTTTCCAGATCGCGCGCGGCGGCGTCCTATGGAGGTCCCGTCCGACTCGGGCGCCTGATACCGCGGCCTCCCCCGCGCGGGCTGGGTGTCCGGGCCGGTCCTGTTTTCCGGCGCTGGCCGCTTGGCCGGTCGTGCGTCTGGCTCTCCCGTGCCCCCAAGGATCCCCCGCCCCATGACTGCCTCTTCCCCGTCCGCCTCCCTGTCCCCGGCCGTGGCGGCCGTTCTGGCCGATCTCGGCGATGTGCCCGTGGTGACTGACCGGGCGGCCGTCCGGCGGCGGTCGCGGGATTTCTTCTGGTACAGCCCGATCCTGAACGTGGAGCTGAACGGTCTTGCGGCCGAGGCGATCGCGCGCCCGCGCACCGAGGCGGATGTGGTGACGGTGGCCGGCGCCTGCGCCCGCCATGGCGTGCCGCTGACGGTGCGCGGTGGCGGCACCGGCAATTATGGTCAGGCGGTGCCGCTGAAGGGCGGCATCCTGCTCGACATGACCGCTCTGGATGCGGTCGAGTGGGTGAAGCCGGGCGCTGTCCGGGTGCAGGCGGGCAAGAACATCCTCGCCCTCGACATGGAGACCCGGGAGAGTGGCTGGGAGCTGCGCATGCACCCCTCCACCAAGCGCACGGCCACCATCGGCGGCTTCATCGCCGGCGGCTCCGGTGGCGTCGGCTCGGTGTCCTATGGCGGCCTGCGCGAGCCCGGCAATCTCCACGCCGTCCGGGTCGTCACCGTGGAGGAGACGCCGCGCATTCTGGAACTGCGCGGCAACGATGCCCAGGTGGTCAACCGCGCCTATGGCACCACGGGCATCATCACCGCGCTGGAACTGCCGCTGGCGCCGGCCTTCGCGTGGGTGGATGTCATCGTCGCCTTCGACGACTTCATGGACGCCGCCGCGTTCGGTCTGGCGCTGGCCAATGCCGATGGCATCACCAAGAAGCTGGTGACGCCGATCTCGTGGCCGCTGCCGTCCTATTTCCCGGCGCTGGGCGTGGCCTGCCCCGAGGGCAAGCACCTGCTCGTCGCCATGATCGCCCCCCATTCGCTGGAGAGCTTCAAGGCGCTGTTGTCGCTGCACACGGGCGTCCAGACCTACGAAGCCCCCTCCGATGAGAGCGCGACGGCCACCCCGCTTTATGAATATGCGTGGAACCACACCACGCTGCAGGTGCTGAAGGTCGATCGCGGCGTCACCTATCTGCAGTGCCTCTATCCGGCCGACCGGGTGCTGGAGAGCGTCGCCGAAATCCGCGCCCTCTTCGGCGACGAGGTGATCCCGCATCTGGAGTTCATCCGCTTCAACGGCCGCATCACCTGCTCGGCCCTGCCGGTGGTGCGCTACACCACGCCGGAGCGTCTGAACGAGATCATCGACATCCACGAAGCCCACGGCGTGTTCATCGCCAACCCCCATGTCTTCACCCTGGAGGATGGCAGCCGGCACAAGCGGGTGGATGCCGACCAGCTCGGTTTCAAGCAGTCCATCGACCCCAAGGGCCTGCTCAATCCCGGCAAGATGCGCACCTTTGTGCCCGTCGCCTGACCGTCCTCACGTGACCGGCCGGGGCCCCGCGGATCCGTCCGCCGACCCCGGCCGGGAGCGGCCCGGCCCGCGCGCGCGAAAAATCCGCAGTCGTGCGGATGGCATGTCCCTTGACGAAATCTTCGGACCTTCGCATATATCGGAGGACCCTGATTTCGAGGATGCCGCCATGGGCAATGTTGGAACCGCTGATCGCATCATTCGCGCCATTGTCGGCGTGGTGCTGATCCTTCTCCCGTTCGTCGCCGGGCTCACCGGCTTCTGGACGTGGCTGCTGCCGCTTCTGGGCGTGATCGCCCTCGGCACGGCAGCCCTGAAGTCCTGCCCGCTCTACAGCGTCCTCGGCATCAACACCTGCAAGCGGTGAGACGCGCTCTCGCCGCCGCTGCTGTTCGAGGCATCGCATGTCCTATCCCGTGACGGAATTCACGCCGGTGATGTCGGCCGCCGGTGGCGCGCTGATCGGCCTGTCTGCCGTTCTGCTCATGGCCTTTCTGGGCCGCATCGCCGGCATCTCCGGCATCGTTGGCGGGCTGCTGCCGAAGATCGGCGAGCCCGACAAGGACTGGCGGCTGGCCTTCGTGCTGGGCGCCATCGTGGCGCCGGTGCTGCTGACGCTCGCCCATGTCGAGTTTCCGCCGCTGACCGTGATGGCGGGCCCGGCGGCGCTGATCGCCTCCGGTGTCATCGTCGGCATCGGCGTCACCTTCGGCTCCGGCTGCACCTCCGGCCATGGCGTCTGCGGCAATGCGCGGCTGTCGGGCCGCTCGATGGTGGCGACCCTCACCTTCATGGCAACGGCGGCGGCAACCGTGTTCGTCATCCGCCATGTGATTGGAGGCTGACGCCATGCTCCGTCTGTTTGTCACGTTCCTGATCGGCATCGTGTTTGGCACCGGCATCATGATCGCCGGCATGGCCGATCCGGCCAAGGTGCTGAACTTCCTGGATTTCGGCGCCATTCCCGCCGGCACCTGGGATCCCAGCCTCGCCTTCGTGATGGGCGGTGCCCTCATTGTCACCGCCATCGGCTACCGGATCCTGTGGCCCATGGGCCATCCGCTGTTCGCGCCGAAATTTCAGGTGCCGACCCGCAAGGATCTCGACCTGCCGCTGATCGGCGGTTCCGCGGTGTTCGGCATCGGCTGGGGCATCGCCGGCTTCTGCCCGGGGGCGGCCATTCCGGCGCTGGGCACCGGGCGCTCCGAGGCGATCCTGTTCGTGGTGGCCCTTCTGGCCGGCATGGCGATCGCCCGCTGGCTGCGCCGCCTGCAGGCGCCGGCCGCGCCGGCCAAGCCCGCTACGCACTGATCCGGTCCGCACGGACCCCGTCAGCGCCGCCCCGGATGGCGGCGCAGCCCCGCCGGGGCGATAGTGCTTCGGCAAAGCGGTTGCGACAGGGCGGGGGCCAGTCGCAACCGGACCCGCCGTCAGGGCGGGGCGAGGGGCGGGTTACTCCGTCGGATGTTTCAAGGGGATGGGCCGGTGTCCTTCGGGGTACCGGTCCCTTTTTTTGTCCTGTCGGCTTCTGTGCCGTCTGGTCGGAGGCGCATACCAAGCACACGAAGTGCTGACCGCACCGCGAGCCTGAAGAACAGCGGATTTCTCATATGCCCCGAGGACATGAGAAATCCGCATCGGCATACCAAAGGATCCTCTTCAATGACCTTTGGTCTCAGTCCTTTCGGGCTTCGAAGCGCAGGCGGACATAATCGGCGATCCAGCCGTCTGCCGGATCGCGCAGGGCGCCCAGCCGGCGCACGGTGTCGGCGGTGATCTTCGCGCGGTCATCGGCGGCAAGGCCCAGCAGGAAGGGGCCGGCGAAGGTGGCCAGCCAGCCGGACATGCCGGTGGGCAGCGGCGTCGGACGGGGGATGAGACGGGCCGAGACCACGCGGAAGTCGGCTGCCTCCAGCCGCTGGCGCTGGAGCGTGGCAGACGGGAAATCCCACGGGCAGCGGGCGCGCTCCGAAAGGCCGGCGGCCTCCAGCGCATCGCAGAGCGCGGTGACGACCGCCGCCACATTGCCGAAGCCGCCCTGTTCGGCCACGAATCGTCCGCCGGGCTTCAGCGCCTGAAACACGTTGGCGATGACGATTTCCGGATCCCGCATCCAGTGCAGGGCCGCGTTGGAGAACACGGCATCGAATCGCTCGGTGCCGAAGGGCGCATGGGCGTCCTGCTCCAGCACCGTGAGGCCGCGGCCGCGGGACGCCGCGGCGAAATCCGGATCCGGCTCCAGCCCGGTGACCGCGGCTCCCGAGGCGACCAGTTTTTCCGTCAGCACGCCATCGCCGCAGCCGAGATCGAGGATCGCCTCGCCGGGCTTCGGATCCAGCAGTGCCAGCACATCGGCGCCGAGCGCCGGCACGAAGCCGGCATTGGCGGCGTAGCTGTCCGCATTCCAGACCTGACCGGCGGCGGGGGTGGTGGCCATCGGATGCCCTTTCATTCGGGGAGGATCGCCGGGCTTCCGCCCGGACCCGCCCGGAGACCCGATGGCCTCCGGACCGCTCCCCTTATCGTTTCAAAAAGCTGAAGGGTCCGGGAAGCCGGGCTTCCCGGGCGGGTTCGGGCGGCAGCCCGATGCGAAGCAGGTCAGACGCCGAACGGATCCCGTCCGTCCGCCAGCGCCTTCAGCACCGCGTCGGTTGCCGAGCCCAGCGCCGGGCTGGCGCTGCCGGCCACCAGCGGGGCGCCGTCGAGCACGATGGGGCCGCGCACCGAGGGCACGCTGCCGCCCCCCTCCAGTGGCAGCTCCATCTGCATCTCGCGCGCCTGCACCTGGGGATCGGCGAACACCTGATCCACCCGGTTGATGGGGCCGGCGGGCACGCCTTCCTTTTCCATGGCGGCCAGCAGCGCATCGCGCTCCCAGCGGATGGTGAGGGCGGTCAGCAGCGGCACCAGCTCGGCGCGATGCTTGACGCGGGCGGGGTTGGTGGCAAAGCGCGGGTCGACGGCCAGCTCCGGCTGGCCGAGGATGCCGGCGAAGCGGGCGAACTGGCCATCATTGCCGACGGCGGCGATGAAGTGGCCATCGGCGACCGGGAACACCTGATAGGGCACGATGTTCGGGTGGGCGTTGCCCATCCGGGTGGGGGCCGTGCCGGAGACCAGATAATTGAGAGCCTGATTGGCCAGCACCGACACCTGCGTGTCGAGAAGGGCCATGTCGACATGGCCGCCGCGGCCGGTGGTCTCGCGCCGGCGCAGCGCTGCGAGAATGCCGACGACGGCATGGACGCCGGTGAACAGATCGACATAGGCGACGCCGATCTTCTGCGGCTCGCCATCGGGGGCGCCGGTCAGATCCATGATGCCGCCAAGGCCCTGGATCATGAAGTCATAGCCGGCGCGCTTCGCATAGGGCCCGTCCTGGCCGAAGCCGGTGACGGAGCAGTAGACGAGGCGCGGATTGACCGCCGACAGGCCGGCAAAGTCGAGGCCGTACTTGGCGAGGCCGCCGACCTTGAAATTCTCGATCACCACATCGGCTTCGGCCGCCAGCGCCCGGATGGTGGCGCGGCCGTCCTCGGTCTCGAAATCGACGGCGACCGAGCGCTTGCCGCGGTTGCAGCAGTGGAAATAGGCAGCCCCCAGGGAGGTGCCATCGGGAGCCGTGACGAAGGGCGGGCCCCAGCCGCGGGTGTCATCGCCGGCGCCGGGACGCTCGACCTTGAGAACCGTTGCGCCGAGATCGGCCAGCATCTGCCCGGCCCAGGGACCGGCGAGAATGCGGGCGAGTTCCAGCACCTTGACGCCCTGAAGCGGCGCCGGCGAGCCATCCGTCATGAGTGGGGCCTTCCGGGGGAGACAGTGGGACCCGGCGTCGTCCGATGCGGGGGCATCCCGGCGCCTTGGGGGGAGGGAGACGCGGCGTTCGCCCCGGCCGGGGCAGCCGGGAAAATCCGCCTCTGCAATAGCAGAGGAGCGGATCCGTCTGCCATTGCATTCCGGTTGTTTCCCTCCGGACGAGGGAAGACAAGCCCCGGGGGCGGACAAAAAAACGCCCCCTCGGGGGAGGGGGCGTCCGGATCGGGGCGGCAGGCGCGGATCGGCTCATACCAAAGATCCCCGAAAGGGACTCTTTGGTATTCCGATGCAGATTTCCCATGCCATTGGTGCATATGGGAAATCTGCAGTTCTTCAGACGCACGGTGCGGTCAGCACTTCGTGCGTCTGGTATCAGGCGAGGGGATCCGGCGTCTTGCCCTTGGAAACGTCGTCGGTCAGCTCATACCACATGGCATTGAGCACGGCGAAGGAAGCGGCCAGCGGGAAGCCGAGCATCCAGGCGAAGTACCACATTCTCCAGTCATCCTTGACGAAAGGGGCGACGGGCCGGGAAGGCGGGGCCTCCCCGGCCGGCGGCAATCAGTAGGCGTGGCCGGAGCCGTCGGCGATCTCCTTGGTGTCGACCTTGCCCGACAGCACCTTGTAGACATAGGTGGTGTAGGCCAGCACGATCGGCAGGAAGATGATCGTCACCACCAGCATGATGAACAGGGTCATGTGGCTGGAGGACGAATCCCACACGGTCAGGCTGGCGCCCGGCTGGATGTTCGACGGCAGGATCATCGGGAACATCGACACACCCACGGTGGAGATGATGCCGAAGATCGAGATGAACGAGGCCAGCAGGGCCGAGATTTCGCCCTTCATCTTGAGGGCGATGAAGGCAAGGGCCGCACCGACGAAGCCGAGCGCCGGGGCGATCATGGTCCACGGATGGGCCGCATAGTTGGCGAACCACAGGCCGGGAGCCGCGGCCACCGTCTTGGCCAGCGGGTTGGACGGGCCGTTCGGGTCGATGGCGCTGGTGATCTCGAAGCCCGGGATGAACTTCCACAGAAGCACGCCGGCCAGCGCGAACAGCACGATGGTGAGGACTGCCGCAATCGCCCCGAAGCTGCGGGCCCGCTCGGCAACGGTGCCGCTGGTCTTCAGCGACAGCCACGCCGCGCCATGGGTGACGACCATGGTGACGGACACCAGACCGCACAGGATGGCGAACGGGTTCAGCAGGCCGAAGAAGGTGCCATCATAGAAGATCCGCAGTTCCGGATCGAGCCGGAACGGCACGCCCTGCAGCACGTTACCGATGGCAACGCCGAAGATCAGCGCCGGCACGAAGCCGCCGATGAAGAGGGCCCAGTCCCAGGCGGTGCGCCAGGTGGTCGAGTCCCGCTTGGAGCGGTACTTGAAGGCGACCGGGCGCAGGATGAGCGCGAACAGGGTCGCGAACATCGCCAGATAGAAGCCCGAGAAGGACACGGCATAAAGCTGCGGCCAGGCGGCGAAGATGGCGCCGCCGCCGAGGATCAGCCACACCTGGTTGCCTTCCCAGACCGGGCCGACAGCGTTGATGACTTCCCGCCGCTCCAGATCGGTCTTCGCCACGAAGGGCAGAAGCGTGCCCGTGCCGAGATCGAAGCCGTCGGTGGCGGCAAAGCCGATGAGCAGCACGCCAAGGAGAACCCACCAGATCAGGCGGAGGGTCTCGTAGTCGAGGAGGGTGTTGAGGACCATTTCACGTCACTCCGCCGGCTGGGCGTTCAGGGGCAGGGTTGCAGACGGCGCCACATCATGGGCGTCGGGGCCCTTGCGGATGGCACGCAGCATCAGACCCATCTCGATGATGAAGAGCACCGAATAGATCGTCGCAAAGCCGAGGATGGTGATGAGGAGGGTGGTGACCCCGAGATTGGAGACCGCCGCAGCTGTCGGCAGCACGCTCTCGATGATCCAGGGCTGACGGCCCACTTCCGCCACGATCCAGCCGAGCTCGGCGGCCAGCCACGGCAGCGGGATGGAGAAAACCGCCACCCACAGCAGCCAGCGCCGCTTCTCGATCTGCCGCTTGGACGCGATCACGAAGAAGGTGCCGGTGAGGACGATGAAGAAGAAGCCGAGGGCGACCATGATCCGGAACGACCAGAACAGCGGGAACACCGGCGGCACCAGATCCCACGACGCCTTGATGATCTGCTCATCGGTGGCGGTGCGCGGGTCGTCCACATAGCGCTTCAGCAGCAGGGCATAGCCGAGATAATGGCCATTGTCCTCAAACGCCTGGGTAATGGCCGGATCGACGGCGGTGGTGCCGGCGGCCCGGATCTTCTGCAGGGCATCATAGGCGACGATGCCCGAGCGGATATGGTTCTGGGCGCGGCCGACCAGCTGGTTGATGCCGGGGATCTGGGTATCCAGCGACCGGGTGGCGATGAGGCCCATCACGACCGGGATGCGCACGGAATAGAGGGTCTCGCGTTCCTCCTGATCCGGGATACCGAACAGCTCGAAGGCGGCCGGCGCCGGCTCGGTGTTCCACATGCTCTCGATGGCCGCGAGCTTCATCTTCTGATGCTCGTTGGCCAGATAGCCGCTTTCGTCACCCAGCACGACCACCGAGAGGGAGGCGGCCAGACCGAAGGACGCCGCCACCGTCAGCGAGCGCTTGGCCAGTTCGACGTGCCGGCCCTTCAGGATGTACCAGGCGGAAACACCGAGCACGAACAGCGAGGCGGTGACATAGCCCGCCGACACGGTGTGCACGAACTTGGCCTGGGCCACCGGGTTGAACAGTACGGCGAAGAAATCGACCACTTCCATCCGCATGGTCTGCGGATTGAAGGCCGAGCCCACCGGGTTCTGCATCCAGCCATTGGCGATCAGGATCCACAGCGCCGACAGGTTGGAGCCGATGGCGACCGCCCAGGTGGCGCACAGATGCGCGACCCGGGACATCTTGTCCCAGCCGAAGAAGAACAGACCGACGAAGGTCGCCTCCAGGAAGAAGGCCATCAGGCCTTCAATCGCCAGCGGCGCACCGAAGATGTCACCGACATAATGGCTGTAGTAGCTCCAGTTCATGCCGAACTGGAACTCCATGACGATGCCGGTTGCGACACCCATCACGAAGTTGATGCCGAACAGCGTGCCCCAGAACCTGGTCATGCGGCGCCAGATGTCACGGCCCGTCATCACATAGACGGTTTCCATGATGGCAATCAGCACCGACAGGCCAAGTGTCAGGGGCACGAAGAGGAAGTGGTAGAGCGCTGTCAGCGCAAACTGGAGGCGCGAGAGCGCCACAATGTCGAATTCCATCTCGTGTGCCGGGGTAAAAGCCCGGCCTCCTGTTCCTGTTGCCCGGACCGGCTGGAAGCGGCCGGTCCGCCGCGCGGCACGTGTCCCCGCGCGGGGGGATCGGGTGAATTAGAATTAGTCTCGCATCTTCGCATATTCGTGAAAATGCGGGGGTGGTAAAATCACGTCCGGGCACGGGACGGCGTCCGGCAGCAGGACCCGGGGAGACCGGGCAGACGCGGGGGGGCTTCCGGGCGCCCCCGCGGGAAAGGCTCAGTCCGGCCGCAGCCGGGCCATCTGGGCGGCGAACTCCGGGGTGCCGCGGGCAAGGTCCGCGACGACGCGGCCATGCTCCAGCCGGATCAGCCGGTCGGCCAGCTCGGCCTCGCGTCGCAGATGGGTGGCGATGACGAGGGTGCGGCCGCCGGCATGATCGGCCAGCCGGGCGAGCACATCGCCGGCGGTGCGCGCATCGAGGCCGTCGGTGGGTTCGTCCACCAGCCACAGCGGCGTGTCGCGCAGGAACAGCCGGGCCAGCGCCAGCCGGCGCGACTGGCCACCGGAGAGGCCCTGTCCGCCTTCGCCCAGCCGGGTGGCGAGGCCATCGGGAAGGGCGGCGACAGCCGCCGTCAGGCCGGCATCGGCCAGCGCCCGGTGAAGGGTGGCGTCGTCGGCGTCGGGACGGGCCAGACGCAGATTGCCGGCGAGATCATCGGCGAAGAGGTCCGTGCGCTGGCCGAACAGGCAGCCGGGCAGGGCGGCGACGTGGCCCGCATCCGGATGGCGCTCGCCGGCGATCAGATCGAGCAGGGTCGACTTGCCGGCGCCGCTGGGGCCGACGATCGCCACCCGGTGACCGACGGGAATCGCCAGATCGGCGACATCAAGGGTGTCGTCGACCGCTCCCTCCGGGCGGAAGCGCACGCCGGCGAGCTGCACGGCGCGGCCCTGTTCGGGCATGACCGGCGGCGCGGGATCGGGTTCGGCGGCCAGACGCGGGCCGATGCGGCGGACCGCGATCAGGGTGCGGGCCAGTTCGGCGGCGCCGCGGCGGAGACCGGCGAAGGGCTCCAGCGCTGCAAAGGCGATGAGCAGGGTGAAGGCGGCGACCGGCGCCGACGCCACGCCCAGCTCGACCAGCCAGCCGCTGAGGAGGAGAGCGGCGGCCAGCGCGCCGGCACCGGTGAGGGCGACGAGGGCGCCGGTTCCGGTTTCCACGGCGTTCAGCCGGTTGTCGGCATCGGAAAGATAGCGGTCGGCCCGCCGGATCGCCGCCACCTGGGCCGGAAGACGGCCGGCAGTGGCCAGTTCCGTCTGGCCGGCGACGAGATCGACGGTGCGGGCGCGGATCGCCTCCAGCCCGGCGCCGCGCCGGCGGGCGGCCTTCGCCCCCAGTCGCGCGGCCAGAACCGGAGCGAGAAGGCCCACCAGCACGAGCAGCCCGCCGATGGTCGCGCCCAGCCGCAGATCGACCAAAGCGAGGGCGAAGCCCGCGACCAGAGCGGTCACGATGGCGGCAACCGCCGGCACGAGAATGCGGGGATAAAGGGCGTCCAGCGCGTCGATGTCGCCGGTGAGGCGGAACAGCAGGGTGGCCGGGCGGGCGAGCAGCCGCCGCGCCGCGCCGGGGCCGGCCCAGCCGCGGAACAGCCGCTCGCGCAGCGTCGCCAGCACGCCGAGGGTCGCCTCATGGGTGACGAGACGCTCGCCATAGCGCGCGGCGGTGCGGCCCAGCGCCAGCAGCCGGATCATGGCCGCCGGGCTGAACACGTCGAAGCTGGCCATGGCGGCCACGGACAGGCCGGCAAGCCCGGTCGCGGTGATGAACCAGGCGGAGAGGCCGAGAAGGGCGAGGCCCGACAGGGCGGTGGTGATGGCCAGCACGAAGCCGGCGATGAGCAGGCCGCGGCGCTCCGTCAGGAACAGGGCCAGCACGGGACGGATCGGAGAGGACGGGCGCGACATCAGCAGTCCTCCCCGAAGGTCGCGTCGCCAACCGGGATTACCCGGTCGAGACGGGCGGCCAGCACCGGGTCATGGGTGGCAACGATCAGGGTGCGGCCGGGGGCAATGGCCAGGAGACCGTCGATGACGGCGGCGGCCGTGTCGGCATCCAGATGGGCGGTGGGTTCGTCGGCGAGAATCAGGTCGGCGTGGCGGTCGGCGGCTGCCCGGGCGATGGCCACCCGCAATGCCTCGCCGCCGGAGATGCCGGCCCCGCCTTCGCCGATCCGGCGCCGGCCATCGGGATCGAAGGCGGCCTGCCGCAGGGCCTCGCCGATGCGGACAGGGTCGATGTCCGTACGGCCGAGGCCGACATTGGCGGCCAGCGACCCGGAGAAGAGGTGCGGCTTCTGCCCGATGAAGGCAACGCGGCGGCGGGCGGTGGCGGCGGTGTCGGTGCCGAGCGTCACGTCGCCGATGCGGATCGTGCCGTCATCGGCAAGGGCAAGGCCGGCCATCAGGGCGAGCAGGGTGGACTTGCCGGCCCCGCTCGGCCCCCATAGCGCCACCCGCTCGCCGGGGGCAACCGTCAGGGACAGCCCGTCGATCGCCGCCCGGCCGGTGCCGGGATAGGTGAAGCGGACCGCATCGAGGCGCACGGCCGGCGGAGCGGTCTCGCCCGGAACCGGGACGGTGGTGAGGGCGTCCGGCAGGGCCGGGCCGGTGTCGGCCTCAAGCTGGTCGAAGGCGGAGAGGGCAGCAGCCCCGGCGGCGCGGTCATGCCACACGGCGGAGAGATCGCGCAGCGGCTCGAAGAAGGCCGGCGCCAGCAGCAGGATGAACAGGCCCTCGCCCAGGGTGAGCTTTGCCCCCCAGGCGCCGAACGGGATCTGTCCGAGCAGATGGAAGCCGATATAGACCGCCACCATGGCAACGCCGAGGGCGGAGAACAGCTCCAGCACCGCCGACGACAGGAAGGCGATGCGCAGCACCGCCATGGTGCGGGTCTTCAGGCTCAAGGCATTGGCGCGCAGCCGCAGCGCGGTGGCGTCGATGGCACCCAGAGACCGCAGGGTGGCGAGCCCGCGCAGCCGGTCGATGAGAAAGGCGTTCATGGTGCCGATCTCGACCATCTGCGCTTCGCTCGCCGCCTTGGCCTGCCAGCCGACGAGGGCCATGAAGATCGGGATGAGCGGCGCCGCGACCATCAGGATGACCGCCGCGACCCAGGAATAGGGCAGGATGCAGGCGAGGATGGCCAGCGGCACCAGCATCAGGCGCATCTGCACCGGCTGGAAGCGGGCCTGAAAGGGCAGCACGGCCTCCGCCTGTTCGGCCATCAGGCTGGCGGCCAGCCCCGAGGCCGGCCGGTCGCGGTCCAGCGGCGAGCGGGTGGCAAAGGCGGTGACGGCCCGGGTGCGCAGATCACTGACCGCCTGCCGCGCCGCCTTGAAGGAAAGCCGCTGGCCAGCCGCATCCAGAGCCGTGCGGACGACG
The DNA here is from genome assembly GCA_050689115.1 of Segnochrobactraceae bacterium EtOH-i3. Classification (GTDB taxonomy): domain Bacteria; phylum Pseudomonadota; class Alphaproteobacteria; order Rhizobiales; family Segnochrobactraceae; genus JBBSSF01. Next base: position 97,055 of record JBOGCN010000006.1, read on the forward strand.
CCGAGGGCCAGAATGCCGGCGGCCGGCAGCACCACTTCGGCAACACCGGCACCGGCGGCCATGCGCGCGACGCCAAGGGCGACCAGAGCCGCCTGCGGCAGCCAGACCAGGGCGGCCAGCGCCTGCAGCAGCCCGCCAAGACGGGCCAGGCCGCTGCTCGGGCGGCGGCGCCGCCGGGTGCTGGCCGAAGGCCCGGCGGCAGAGACCCGGGGCGCGGCGGAAACAGGGGCGTCGCTGGCCGCTGTGGGGTCGGAGGCGAGCCGGGAGGCGCGGGCCGTGTCCGCGGCAGCGGACGGGCGGGCATCTCCGGGATGGATCGCGTCGGAAGGGGAAGGCGCGGTCATGGCGGTCCGGATTGTCGGCAGGGGCGCGCTGTCGGCATCGACGGCAGAACCGGACGACACCTTGCTGGACCGTGCGCGCATGCGACGGAGGCCGGCGGGCCCCGGCAAAGCCAGACTGCCCGACGGATGCAGCGCGCTGGTGACAGCGTCCGACATCGCCCCTTGCTCCTCGTCGGGTTGTCGGAGGGCCATGTTCGCCCGTCCCTCCGCTTCCGCCTAGCCCCGGATGCCCGGTTCTTGATTTTCAGTTATTTCTGAAAGAACGGTATGTCAAGCGTGCGCTTGCGAATGCGCGGTTGCGGCGCAGCATCAGAGGTGCAGTTTTCGGGCGAAAAGGGCGGGGGAATCCGGCAACGGCAGGGTGTTGCCGGGCCGCCGGACTGGCAAAACGGGCGCGCGGGCGCCCCCGGAAGCGGGAGGGCGCAGAAGGGCGAAGGTGGGCCGCGCAGCCTGCTTCTGGTGGGGTCCGGACAAGGCCGGGCTTCCCTTATCGCGATGAGGGGAGGAAGAATGCGGCCACTGCTGGCCCCTCGGGGGTGAGAACCGGGCCGGCGGACCTGCAACGACCGGGGAGTATGTCATGGTCACCGAGAACAACGAATCCGCCCGCCTTGGCGTGGCCCGTCCTGCCGGGCGCCGGGGCCGGTCCGTGCTGGTCGGGTGTCTGGCGGCGACCCTGCTGGCGGCCGCTCCTGCTGAGGCCTGCACCCGCGCCACTTATCTCGGCGGCGACGGTCTCGTGGTCACCGGCCGGTCCATGGACTGGGCCGAGGACATGCGCACCAATCTCTGGGTGTTCCCGGCCGGCATTGCCCGGGATGGGGCTGCCGGCGCCAACACGCCGAAATGGGTGTCGCGCTATGGCAGCGTGATTGCCTCGGGCTACGATGTCGGCACGGCCGACGGCATGAACGAGAAGGGGCTGGTCGCCAATCTGCTCTATCTCGCCGAATCCCAGTATCCGACACCCGATGGCCGGCCGGTGCTGTCCATGAGCCTGTGGGCGCAATATGTGCTCGACAACTTCGCCACCGTGGCCGAGGCGGTTGAGGTGCTGTCGAAGGAGCCGTTCATCGTGGTGACGGCAACGCTGCCCAATGGCCGGGCGGCCCAGCTGCATCTGGCGATCTCGGACGCCTCGGGCGACAGCGCCATCTTCGAGTATCTGGATGGCCGGCTGGTGATCCATCATGGCCGGCAATATCAGGTCATGACGAACTCGCCGTCCTATGATCAGCAGCTTGCCCTCAATGCCTACTGGCAGGAGATCGGCGGCACGGTGTTCCTGCCCGGCACCTTCCGGGCGGCGGACCGGTTTGCCCGCGCCAACTTCCTCATCAAGGCCCTGCCGGTGAAGGCCGAGCCGGCGGTGATCACCGCCGTGCCCGATGGCACCTATGACAATCAGGCGGTGGCCAGCGTCGCCGGTGTCATGCGCGCGGTCAGCGTGCCGCTGGGCTACACCACGCCGGACCAGCCCAACATCTCCTCCACCCTGTGGCGGACGGTGAGCGACCAGAAGAACCGGGTCTATTTCTTCGATTCGGCCACCAGCCCCAACACCTTCTGGGTGCGGCTGGACGATCTGGACCTCAAGCCCGGTGCGCCGGTGAAGAAGCTGACGCTGACCGGCGGTCGGGTCTATTCCGGCAATGCCGCGGCATCCTTCGTCGCGGCGGATCCCTTCACTTTCCTGCATGTGGATGTGAAGTAATCGCAAGGCCCTGTTCCGGCAGGCGGAGTTTTCCCGCCCGCCGGATCCGGGATCAGCGCATCTCGAACAGTTCCTGATGGAACTGGGCCTGCACCGGCAGGCCGCGGGCGGCAAAGCCGGTCTTCAGGGCGCGGCCGAAGCCGGCCGGGCCGCAGAACCACACGCTCGCCTCGCGCCAGTGCGGCACGGCATCGATGATACTGTCGGCGGTCAGCCGGGCATCCCGGCCGCTGACGATGAGGTGCAGGTGCACGCCGGCCGCCCGCGCCGCCTCTTCGATGCGGGCGATGGCATCGGCATCCACTTCCGCCGTCGACTGGAACAGATGGATCTCCGGCCCGCCGCTGCGGCCGGCGAGCGCATTCATGCGGGCGAGGAAGGGCGTGATGCCGATGCCGCCGCCGACCCAGATCTGCGGCCGGTCATCATCGAAGGTGAAGCAGCCATAGGGGCCCTCGATCGTCACCTTCTGGCCGACGCGGAGCTTTTCCCGCAGGCGCCGGGTGTGGTCGCCCAGCTCCTTGGTCACGAAGGTGATTTGCGGATGGGCGGGATCCCAGGCCGAAGCGATGGTGTAGGGGTGCGGCCCCTCCGACGGGCTGGAGGTGGCGAAGGCGAACTGGCCGGGGGTGTGGCCGGCCCAGCCGTCGGGCACATCGAGCACGACGCCGAGGGACTTCACCCCCGGGAACGGGGTGAGGCGGGCGATGGTGCCGGTCGCCTTGCGGTCGGCGCCGACCCGGCCGAGGAGCACCATGACGGCTGAATAAGTGCCGCCGGCCAGAAGGATGGCCATGACGATGCCGAGCGGGCTCGTCCAGTTGCCGAAGTTCAGCAGGATGGTGGCGTGGAACACCAGCACCAGATAGGCAATGGCGATGAGCTTGTGGGTCTTGCGGAAGAACCAGTAGGAAATCGCCGGGATGAGGGCGATGGCGATCAGCACCACCGCGCCATAGAACGCCCATTCGCCGAGCCCCTCCGCCGTGCCGCGCAGGGAGCGGAAGGCGGCTTCGATGGGGGCGGTGATTTCCGGCCGCGGTCCGCGCGGCGGGCGCTCCAGCAGGCCGAAGCCGGTGGCCCATTTCACGCCCTTGGCCCACAGGAAATGGATGATCGCCACGACAAGGCCGGTGATCCCGAGCCATTTGTGCAGCCGGTACATCTTGTCGAGACCGCCCAGCCAGCGTTCCGGCCAGCGCGGGCGCAGCGCCAGGATCATGGCGGCGCTCATGACCGACATGGCCAGCACGCCGCTATATTGCACGGCAAAGGTGCGGATGCCGAAGACGCCGCGGGCATCGACGAAGCCGGGCTCGGCCAGCACCCACAGGGCGGACATCACGACGAGAAGGCCGATCAGGGCCAGCTTTATCGGTCGCATCTGTCGGGAACTCCTTCTCGTTCCGGCGCCGGGGAGGGGGACGGTTTCCCGGACGGTCGGCACCGGCATAGGGCAGGGGCGGGATCCGGCGTGCATTGACCGGGCGCAACCGCTGGAACGGGCGACCTCAGGACAGGGTGTCCGTCACCGTTCCGTCGGCTTCAACGAAGAGGGCGGCCAGTCTCCGACGCCGGGCGAGTGCGACACCTTTGTCGGCCCCCGCCACCATCAGGGCGGTCGCCCAAGCATCCGCCTCCATGCAGGTGGCCGCCAGCACCGTGACCGAGACGAGGGAATTTTCCAGCGGCCGGCCGGTGGCGGGGTCCATGGTGTGGGAGACGAGGCGGCCATCGATTTTCGCCTGATGGCGATAGCTGCCGGAGGTGGCGACCGAGGCACCGGAGAGGGTGAGCACGCCGAGGATCGCCCGTTCCCCCGGCACCGGCTTTTCATGCGCCACCGCCCATGGCCGGCCATCGGGCTTCACCCCCTCGGCCCGCATCTCGCCGTCGATGCCGACGAGGAAGGAGGAGATGCCAGCCTCCTGCATCACCCGGGCGAGCTCATCGACGCCGAAGCCCTTGGCGATGCCGGAGAGATCCAGCGTCACGGGCGCCAGCCGCCGGGCGCGTCCGCCGGCGGGGTCCAGCTCCAGCGTGCGCGGCGGCTCCAGCGGCAGGCGGCCGAGCAGCTCGGCGAGACGGTCGCCATCGGGGCTGCGCCGGCCGCTGCCAAAGCCGCAGGCGGCCACGAGAGCGCCGACGCCGATATTGAACGCCCCCTCGGACTGCCGGCCGATGGCGAGGCCGGCGGCCAGCACCGTCATCAGCCCCTTCGGGATCGCCCGCCAGTCCCCGACCGGGGTGGCGTTCAGAAGCTGCAAATCGGAGTCCGCCTGCCAGGTCGACATTTCCGCATTCACCTGGTCCACGGCCGCCTGCAGCCGGGCGGCCAGCCGGTCCGGATCGGGGGCGTGGTCGGCCCAGGCCGCCGCCGTCCAGCGCGACCCCATGGTCGGGCCGTTGAGGGCGAGGCGGCGCGGGCTGGCGAGCTGTCCGGGCGCGCGGGCGGGGGAGAGGGCGACGGGGGCGGCGGGTTCAGTAGACATCTTCGACATAGCGGCCAGCGGATTTCAGGGTCTGGAGATCGAGCCCGAGGGAGCGGGCGACAGGCTCAAGGGCGCGGGTGACGCCGTCGGCCATGTCCCGGCCGCCACAGACGAGGATCTGGGCGCCGTCGCGCAGCAGCTCGCGCAGGCGCGGGGCGTCGGCGGTCAGCCGGTCCTGCACATAGGCGGCGCCGGCGGGATCGCGCGAGAAGGCGGTGGAGAGGGAGGTGAGCTTCTTCTCCGCCAGATGCTCGGCCAGCTCGTGCTCGTAGAGGAAGTCCGAGGCCGGGCTGCGGCCGCCCCAATAGAGATGCACCGGCCGGTGGGCATCGTTGCCGCGCACCAGCCCGGCCAGCGGGCCGATGCCGGCGCCGGCACCGATCAGGATCAGCGGCGCCCGGCCGGTGACCGGACGGAACACCGGGTTGGCCCGCACGAAGGCGTCGATGCGGTCGCCGGGCTCCAGCGCGTGCAGGAAGGGCGAGCACAGCCCATCGGCACGCCGGCGCACGCAGATTTCCACCAGCTCCTCGCAGGCCGCCGAGGCCAGCGAATAGAAGCGCGGCATGTCGGCGCCGGGCGGCAGGATGCCGAGGAGATCGCCGGGCAGGAAGTCCGGCAGCCGGCGGCGGCTCTCCGCCGGCAGACGGAAGCGCAGGATCGCCACCGGTGCGCCGACGGCGGCGCCATAATCCTCCCGCTCGATCAGTTCCAAGGCGAAGGTCTGCGGCCGCTCGGCGACATGTTCAAGGGTCAGCTCCTGACCGAGGACGGCGCCGAGATCCCGGCCCCATTGGGCAAATTCCTGGGCCGAGCGCCGGTCGATGCGCTTCATCGGCAGGATCAGGGGGAAGCCGCGCCGGGTGAAGGCGGCGCTGACCGCCTCGGCAAAGGCGCAGAAGTGCGGGAAGGAGCGGTCGCCGAAGCCGAGCACGGCCACCGGCACCCGCCGGCCGAGCCGGTCGATGCGGGAGAGGAAGGCGCTGGCCGAGGCCGGCGCCGCGCCATCGCCATGGGTGGCGGCCAGCACCAGCAGCCGCCGGGCCTTGGGCGACAGCGCCGCGACATCGTTCATGGCGCGGACGTGGACACGGTGACCGGCCGTGGTGAGGGCTGCCTGCAGGGTGGCGGCAAAGCCCCAGGTGGAATTGCCGTCGCTGCCGACGAGGATGATCGTGTCGGCCTGAGCCCAGCCGGCAGTGCCGGCAAGGCGCGGCCGGGCGGCGCGGCGGCGGGCCCACATCAGCGTGCCGGTGACGCCGAGCACGGGCACGGCAAGGGCCGAAAGCCCCAGCAGGAGGCCGAGCGCCCACGCGCCGCGGCCGGTGTGCAGCATGCGGATCGTGTCGTTCACCCGGTCCATCAGGCTCGCCGGGGTCATGGCCAGCACGGCGCCGGTGGCGGCATCAATCTGCGCCTCGCCGGCCTCCGTCGTCAGGGTGAAGACATCGGCCGGGTCCTGCGGGTCCGGGAAGGAGAGGCTGCGCAGCTCCGCCAGCGGCACGGCCTGAAGCCCGGCCAGACTGCCGGCCGGTGCCGCCGCGCCGCCGCTGCCGGTGACGACCACCGAGGTCGCGATGCTCTCGGGCAGCAGGCTGAAGGTGCCGGCGGACATCCACAGGCCGGTGAGCGACGACAGCACGAGCCCGACCACGGCCAGACGGCCGAGTTCGCCATGCAGGCGCTCCGCCGGGCGGCCGTGCACGGGCTTCAGGAGGGCGGACCAGCCCCCCAGCCGCCGCGCCATCAGCATCAGCCCGGACACCGACAGCCCCAGCATCATCAGCGCGCTGACGGCAGCCGCGATCCGGCCGGCATCACCGGCGAGGAAGGCGCGGTGCAGGCTGGTGATCCAGCGGGTGAATTCGGAGGTCTGATAGGGCCCGAGGCCGGCGCCGGTTGCCGGGTCGACCACTTCCACGGCGCGGGTGGCGCCATCGCTGACGGTGGCGGTGAAGCGGCCATCGGCGCGCTGCTGCACCTTGCTCACCGTCTCATGGCGGGCCGCCACTCGCCCGGCCAGATCGGCAACGCTGGTGCCGGCGGGGATGGCGGCAACCGTCGCCCGGTCCAGCGCCGGCTGGACGGAAAGCACGGCGCCGGAAAGGGCCGTGACGGTCAGGCCGAGCGCAAGCACGATGCCCGGCAACGCATGGAGGCGGCGCAGCATGGAAGAGGGTCCGGATTGAAACGGGGAAAGGCTCAGAACGACAGGGTGAAGGACTTCACATAGCCCTTGCCGGCGACCGGCTTGCCGGACTGGCTGGCCGAGAGCGGCGCGACGACTTCGGACGGGTTGTCCATGCCGTCTTCAACGGCGGTGTCGACGTGGACCTGATAGCCGGCGTCAATCAGCGCATCGGCGAGATCGAGGCTGATCTTCAGGGTGCGGCCGGAGCCGATGCTGGCGCCGGTGATGCCGTCGATTCCGGCGAGATCGCCGCCGGAGGCGCGCTGCCAGTCGGTCAGGTGGCGATAGTACTTGCTCTTGCCACCCGCCATCCACAGCGTGCCCTTGTAGGCCCCGGAATAATCGGTGACGTAGAGCACGACATAGGCGCCGTTGCCGCCATAGTCCTTCAGCGTTGTCTCGAAGGTGACGGGCTTCGCCTCGGCGGCAAGGGGCGCCAGAAAGCTGGCGGTGATGGCAACGGCGGGCAGGACATAATTCATCGGATCAATCCGGAAAATGAGATCGGGGGGACGGCTCAGGGGGCAGGTGAGGTGTTTACTGCACCTGAACCTGCGGCCGGGCCTTGCCGGCAAAGAGGCCGTTGTCCGGCACCGGCGCGTTCGGGTTCATGGGCGCGGTCGCGCGCGACGGGCGACCGCCCCGGTCGTCGTCGTCGTCATCATCATCATCGTCGTCGTGGTCGCGGTGCTTGCCCGACTTGTGCTTGCGGCGATCGTCGTCGTGATCGTCATCATCCCGGTCGGCGACCTGGAGATAAGGCCGCTCGCCGGCCGGCGCCGCACGGCGCTCGGCATGATCAGGGCGCGGCGGGAAGCCGAAATCCGGCGCGGCCAAAGCGGTGCCGAGGCCGGTGGCGGAGAGGAGAAGGGTGGCGGCGAGCAGCGAGCGGATCTTCATGGCTGGGTCTTCCCGGTTCGTCTCTGACCGGGACACCCTCGCGCTGCCACCTGACGCGGACCTGAAGCCGGTGCGGATTTCCGTTCAGCTTGCTGTCAGCTTCGTTGACGGCAGGCGTACCCGGGCGCGGAAGCCGTCCGTCTTGCCGGGAATCGGCGAGGCCAGCTGGAAGCCGAGGCCGGCGCCGCGGCAGATGGCGGCGGCGATTGCCAGCCCGAGGCCGGAGCCATCGGCCCCGGTCGGCCCGCGCTCGAAGGGGCGCTCCAGCCGGGCCACCACATCCGCCGGCACCGGGGCGCCGCGATTCTCCACCTCGAACAGGTCGCCCGAGAGCCGCACGGTCACCGGCGCTTCGGGACTGCCATGCTTCAGGGCGTTCTCGATCAGGTTGCGGGCGAGGATGGCGAAGGCGTCGGGGTCGAGATCCGACACCGGGCCGTCGCCGTCGGGCAGCTCAAGGGCGATGTCGTCGCCGCGGTCGGTCTGGCGGTCGAGTTCGGCAATGACGAGGCGCAGCACCGGGGCCAGCGGCGCCGGATGCTCGGCCACCAGCCCGCCGCCTTCGGCCTTGGCGAGCTGGAGCAGCTTTTCCGACAGCCGCGACAGCCGCCTGAGCGCCGAGGCGATGGCCCGGGCGCGTTCCCGCGGCGGGCCGTCATCCAGCTCGGCCATCAGCCGCTGGGTCTGGGCCAGCGCTGCGGCAATCGGGGTGCGCAGCTCGTGGGCGCTGTTGGCGGTGAAGCCGCGCTCGGCCTCCAGTGCGCCGCGCAGACGCTCCATCAGCGCGTTGACGGCAGCGGCCACCGGCACCAGCTCGTCGGGCAACCCCGTCGGCGAAATGGGCGCGAGATTGCCGCGGCCGCGGGCTTCCAGCGCGCCGCGTAGCGCCAGCACCGGCTTCAGCGACAGCCGCAGCGTCAGCCAGACGCCGGCCAGCGCAATCGGGATGAGGGCGATGAGCGGCCAGATCAGCGCCATCACCGCGTGCCGCACGGTGGCGGCGCGGTGGCCGAGATGCTCGGCGGTGGTCACCAGAATGGTGTCGCTGACGGCGGTCTCGGTGTAGGTGCGCAGCCCATTGATGGTGTGGAAGCCCGGGGAGAGCCCGGTGGGGATGGTCAGCAGGGCGGCGTCGTTGGATTGCAGCAGGTCGCGGCCGGCGGCGTCGCGCACCACATAGGAGATATATTCCCGGTGCGGCCCGGTGGCGGCCATGCGCTGGGGCGGGTCGTCGCTTTCCCGGGTCAAAAGCTCGGCATAGGCCAGCGGCAGCACCCGCTGGGCGACCTCCTGCAGGGCGCTGTCGAACACCTGGTCGATCTCGTGCTTCAGCACGAACCCGGCGACGGTGGCGGCGGCCAGCCACAGGGCGGTGACGGAAATGGCCAGCCACAGCCCCAGCCGCCGGCCGAGGCTCCACGACCGCGCCGCGCCGCCGGCGCTCACGCGGCGCCTCCGCCCAGCCGGTAGCCCATGCCGCGCACGGTCTCGATCACCTCGGCGCCGAGCTTCTTGCGCAGTCGGGCGATATAGACCTCGATGGTGTTGCTCTCCACCTCGGCATCGAAGGAATAGAGTCGTTCTTCCAGCTGCGGCTTGGACATGAGCTGGTTCGGCCGCTGCACGAAGGCCTCGAACAGCGACCACTCCCGCGCCGTCAGCGACACCGGCCGGCCGGCGCGGCGGATGGAGCGGGCGGCGAGGTCGATCTCCAGCTCGCCGAGGGTGACGAGGGGATTGGGGTTGCCGGCATAGCGCCGGCCGACGGCGCGAATGCGGGCCGACAGCTCGAACAGGTCGAAGGGCTTCACCAGATAATCGTCGGCGCCGGCATCCAGCGCGGCGATGCGGTCGGAAATCTGGTCCCGGGCGGTCAGCACGATCACCGGGGTGACATCGCCGGCGGCGCGGCGCTGCTTCAGGAAATCCAGCCCGCGGCCATCGGGCAGCATCAGGTCCAGCAGCACCAGCTCGAAGGCGGCGGCGCGGATGGCGGCGGCGGCTTCCGACAGATGGGTCATCCAGTCGACGGAGTGGCCATCGGCCACGATCTGGTCGCGCACCGCCATGCCCAGCACCGGATCATCTTCCACAAGCAGGATGCGCATCTGTTCCCCCGGTCGTTCCCGTGCCACCCTAGCGCGCTCGCCGGGCGCGCGGGGGCGCAAATTCGCCGGTTCCGTTCAGGTCGCCGTCAGGCGGATGTGGTTAGTGCTGTCGACCGGGCACAGGTCGTGCCGGAAGAGGCAGACAGGAGGAGGGCACGCGGGTGAAGGGGCTTTGGGGAGCGGTCATCGTGGCGGGCGGCCTCGCGGTCGCGGCGGGTCTGGCGCCCACGCCGGCGCTGGCCGACCGCGACTGTTCCGTGCCGCTGGCGAGCTGGCAGCCCCGGGAGGCGCTGGCGGCAAAGCTGCGCGCCGATGGCTGGACCGACTTCGTCATCCGCACCGATGATGGCTGCTACAAGGTGAAGGCGGTGAACGGCAGAGGCCAGCGCATGAAGGCCAAGTTCGACCCCGCCACCCTGGAGCGCCTGCCCTCCGACCATGACGGCCCGCACGACCGCGACCGCGACGACGGCCCGGGCGACGACTGACTCTCTTTTCGCGGGGCGTCAGAACGCCCGGCGGAAGGTGAGGTTGAGGCGGCGGATGCCGACCACCGGGTGATCGCCGGCCTTCAGGGTCAGCACGCCGTGAAAGACGAGGCGCGACGGCCCGCCCCACACCACCACATCGCCATGGGAGAGCCGGTGCTTCACCACCGGATCCGTGCGCTCGGCGCCGCCGAACTGGAAGGTGGCCGGCAGCCCGAGGGACACGGACACGATCGGCTGGCCGAAGTCGCGCTCGTTGCGGTCCTGATGTAGGGACAGCCGGGTGCCCGGGGTGTAGCAGTTGACGAGGCAGGCATCGGGATCAAAGCCCGGATAGCCGGCCTCGCGGGCCGCCGCGATGGCCAGATTCCGAAAGGCGGCCGGCATTTCCGGCCACGGCCGTCCGGTCTCGGGATCGTCAGGGGCATAGCGATAGCCGCGCCGGTCGCTCACCCAGCCGGCAGCGCCGCAGTTGGTCATGGCCACCGACATGCGGAAGCCCCCGGGCGTCACCATGTGCCGCAAGGGCGCGGCAGTGGTGACCGTCTCGATGGCGGCCAGCAGCGCCGCGCTGTCGGCTCGCGCCCGGCCGGCGAGAATCACCGCGCCGGGGCCGATCGGGATCCGCCCGGGGGAAGCGAGTGCGGCGAAGAGATCGTCCATGGAGGCGGATCCGGTGGAGCTCACTCCGGATTCTTGGGTGGCCGGGCGCTGACGGCCTCGCGCGCCTTCTCGTCGGCGAACAGCGACCACACGGACACGAACAGGGCGGCGATCAGCGGGCCGATGACGAAGCCATTCATGCCGATGAGGGAGAGCCCGCCGACGGTGGAAATCAGCACGGCATAATCGGGCAGCATGGTGCCACGGCCGACCAGCGGCGGGCGCAGGAAACTATCCACGGTGCTGATGACGAACAGGCCGACGGCAAACAGGATCGCCGAGCGAACATATTCCCCGAGGATGAACAGATAGATGGCTGCCGGCACCCAGATGAGGGCCGAGCCCACCGCCGGCAGCAGCGACAGCATGGCCATCAGCACCGTCCACAGCAGGGCCGCCTGAATGCCGAGCAGCCAGAAGGTGACGCCACCGATGCTGCCCTGAATCAGGGCGATGATGACGTTGCCCTTCACCGTCGCCTTCACCACGGAAACGAATTTGTCGATCAGGCGCTCGGTCTGGGGCTCGCCCAGAGGACTTGCGCGCCGGATATGCTCGGCCAGCCGCGGTCCATCCCGGAACAGGAAGAACAGCAGATAGAGCATGATGCCGAGGCTGATGACGAACCAGGCGGTGTTCTGTCCGATGGAGAAGGCCTGGGTCGCGATCGACTGGCTGGCCTGCAGGAAGAAGGAGGTCAGCCGCGCCTCGACTTCCCGGGCATTGCCATAATCAAGCAGGTCCAGAATGTGGCGGGCGAACGCGGGCAGGGAGTTTTCCAGCTTCGCCAGCACGGCACCGGGATTGAGCTGGCCGGTGGACAGCAGTCCGTAAAGCCCCGTCGCCTCCTGGGCCAGAGATGCCATGACGAGGGCGGCCGGGATGACCACGATGCAGATGCAGGCCAGCACCGTGAGGGCGGCCGACATGCCGCGGCGGTTGCCGGTGCGCCGGAGCAGCCAGAGATAGAGGGGGTGGAACAGGATCGCCAGGATCACCGCCCACAGGATCGCGCCATAATAGGGCAGCAGCAGCCAGATGAACGCCAGCGAGACCAGCACCACCGTGGCAAGGAAGGCGACCGCCTGGATTCGCGCGCGCATGATCCCGGGTCTCCGCTGCCTGCCGACCGGACGCTACCCCCGGAGCGGCACGCCCCCGCGGGCACCTTCTGGTTCCGCCACGGACACCCCTGTTGTCAAGCCGGCCCGAAGGCCGGGCCGGCCAATCAGCGGATGCCTGTCACACCAGAAGGACAATCAGGCCGAGAGGCCGCCGAGCAGGGTCGGCATGTCCAGCGGGCGGAAGCCATAATGGGTCAGCCAGCGATGGTCGGCGTCGAAGAAGGCGCGCAGGTCCGGCATGCCATATTTCAGCATGGCGATGCGGTCGATGCCCATGCCGAGGGCAAAGCCGGTGTATTCGTCCGGGTCGATGCCGCCGGCGCGCAGCACATTCGGGTGCACCATGCCGCAGCCGAGGATTTCCAGCCAGTCATCGCCCTCGCCGAAGCGCACTTCATTGCCCATCCGCCGGCAGCGGATGTCCACTTCCATGGACGGCTCGGTGAAGGGAAAGAAGGACGGGCGGAAGCGCATGTCCACCTTCGGCACTTCAAAGAAGGCCTTGCAGAACTCTTCCAGCAGCCACTTCATGTGGCCGATGGTGATGCCCTTGTCGACGACGAGACCTTCCACCTGATGGAACATCGGGGTGTGGGTCTGGTCGGAATCGCAGCGATAGGTGCGGCCCGGGCAGATGACGCGGATCGGCGGCGTCGACTTCTCCATGGTGCGCACCTGCACCGGCGAGGTGTGGGTGCGCAGAAGCAGCCGGTTGCCGTTGGCATCCGGGTTGAAGAAGAAGGTGTCGTGCATCTCGCGGGCTGGGTGGCCCACGGGGAAGTTCAGGGCGGTGAAATTATAGTGGTCGGTCTCGATGTCCGGCCCCTCGGCGACACGGAAGCCGAGATCGGCGAAGATCGCCGTCAGCTCGTCGATCACCTGGGACACCGGGTGGATGCGGCCCTCGCCCAGCGGGCCGGGGCGCACCGGAAGGGTGATGTCGACGGCTTCCGACACCAGACGGGCCTGAAGGGCGGCGCGCTTCAGGCCGGTGCGGCGGGCTTCCAGCTGCTCGCCGATGCGGAGCTTGAGGCCGTTGATCAGCGGCCCGGCCGCCCGGCGCTCGGCATCGGACATGCCGCCCAGCGACTTCAGCTTTTCGGTGATGACGCCCTTCTTGCCGAGGGCAAAGACGCGCACCGCCTCCAGAGCCGCCTCGTCGCCGGCTTCCTCGATCCGGGTGATGAGGTCGGCGCCGAGAGCCTCGATGTCGTGGTCGAGGGTGGAGGTCATGGTGGGTCGTCCCTGAGCGCGGTCATTGGCATCGCCGCCCTCTCCGTAAAAGAAGGCCGGCGCGGCGGGTTTTAGCGGCAATTTCGTCCGGGCGGAAGAGCGGCTGTCGGAGAGAGCGCGATTGCCGGTCCTGTCCGGTGTCTCCCGGGGGCGTCGTCACGGTTGCGTGAAGGGGGCGCACGCCTCATAAGGGACGGGGATTTCCGGATGCTTTTCCGGTGAACGATGTCCTGCCCGGGGCCCGTGCGGTCCCGCGAAGCGGGTGCGGCAGGGGGAGGGCAGGCGCGATGCGGACCGAGCGTGACACCGAACGGGCGGCGCTGGTGGCCGGCGGGCGGATCCGGCTGGCCGAGGCCGGCGAAATCGACCGCATGATCGAGATCTTCCATGATGCCGTGCGTCTGACGGCGGTGGCCGATTATGGCATCCGCCGGGTGCGCGCCTGGGCGCCGGACCTGATCGACCGCGAGGCTTGGCGGGCCCGGCTGCTCGATGGCCGCCGCACCTTCGCCTTCGAGGTCGACGGGCTGATGATCGGCTATGCCGATCTGGATGCGGCCGGCCATATCGACCGGCTGTTCGTCGATCCCGCCTTCGGCCGCCATGGCGTCGCCAGCCGGCTCCTGGCCCATGTGGAGGCGGAAGCCCGCGCCGCCAGCCAGCGCCGCCTGACCGCCCGGGTGAGCCTGACCGCCCGCAAGGTGTTCGAACGCGCCGGCTTCCGCATCGGCGTGCCCCGGGTTGTGGAACGCCGCGGCGAGGAATTCGTCAATTTCCCGGTGGAGAAGCCGCTGGGGTGAGGCGTCATACCAAAGATCCCTGCAAAAGACTCTTTGGTATTCCGATGCGAATTTCTCATGCCATTGGAGAATATGAGAAATTCTCTGCGTCTTCAGGCGCGTGGGTGCGGCCAAGCAGCCCGTGCGTCTGGTATCAATCCGATAACAGGATGCGGCCCCAGTTCCGGCCGCCATAGAAGATGCGCAGGATCGTCACGCGCTGGTCGCTGACATGGAACGCGATGGTGATCTTGCGCTCAAAGCCGAGGATCCTGACACCCGGCCGGATATCATCCCGGGACGTTCCACGCTCCGAGGCGATGTCCAGCCCGAGAATATGGCTCTGGATGCGGGCGACAAAGGCGGCTGCGGTCTGGGGGCCGGCTGACTGCGTGATCCAGTCCTGCAGATGTTCCAGATCGGCGATGGCGCGGGGGCGCAGGACAACCTGCCGCCGGATCATGCGCCGCTCTTGCGGCGGGCCTCGTGCCGGGCGCGCAGATCGGCGAAGACGTCCTCGGCCGGGATTGCGCCGTCCGGGTGCGCGATCATGGCATCATATTCTGCCGCCACCTCTTCCCGCAGCCAGTGCTCGAAGGCGGCGTCGCGGTCCTGAAGGGCCTCAAGTCCGGCTGTCACGACCTCGCTTGCCGAGGCATAGGCGCCGGAGGCGATCTTGTCCTCGATATAGGCGGTCTGGGCAGCGGAAAGATGGACGGGACGGGCTTTCGTGGCCGGCATGGGGTCTTCTCCTCGGGTCCGGGAGCAGGAGCCCATCATCGCACGGCGGGCGCCGGCGGACCATCCTCTGTCCTGTTTCCCGAAACGGCAACGGGGCGCCCGGAGGCGCCCCGCTGGGGTTGTTTTCCGCGAGGGATGACCGGCGGTCAGGCCGAGACCTTCTCCAGGCCGGCGAGGATGGCGGCCGTCATGGCGTCGGTGCCGATGGACGGGCCGCCATTGGCGATGTCGCCGGTGCGGGCACCCGAGGCGAGCGCGGCCATGATGGCGGCTTCCAGCAGGTCGGCTTCCTTCGGCAGGCCGAGGGAATAGCGCAGCGCCATGGCGAAGGACGCGATCATGGCGATCGGGTTGGCCAGACCCTGGCCGGCGATGTCCGGCGCCGAGCCGTGCACCGGCTCGTAGAAGGACTTGCGCTTGCCCGTCACCGGATCCGGCGCGCCGAGCGAAGCCGACGGCAGCATGCCGAGCGAGCCCGTCAGCATCGCCGCCACGTCGGACAGGATATCGCCGAACAGGTTGTCGCAGACGATGACGTCGAACTGCTTGGGACGCCGCACCAGCTGCATGGCGCAGTTGTCGGCCAGCACATGGGACAGCGCCACATCCGGATAGTCCTTGTGGACCTGGGTGACGACTTCCTTCCACAGCACGCCGGACTTCATCACGTTGTGCTTTTCGGCCGAGGCCACCGACTTGCCGCGGGTGCGGGCGAGGTCGAAGGCGACGCGGGCGATGCGGTCGATCTCGTAGGTCTCGTAGAGCTGGGTGTCGACGGCGCGCTTCTGGCCGTTGCCGAGATCGCGGATCTCCTTCGGCTCGCCGAAATAGACGCCGCCGGTCAGCTCGCGCACGATGAGAATGTCGAGGCCGTCGACCAGCTCGCGCTTCAGCGACGAGGCATCGGCCAGCGCCGGATAGCAGATCGCCGGGCGCAGGTTGGCGAACAGGCCCAGTTCCTTGCGCAGGCGCAGCAGGGCGGCTTCCGGGCGCACCTCATAGGGCACATCCGCCCACTTCGGGCCGCCGACGGCGCCGAACAGCACCGCATCCGACGCCTGGGCCTTGGCCATGGCGGCATCGGTGATGGCAACGCCATGGACATCATAGGCCGAACCGCCGGCCAGATCCTCGTCGAGCACGAAGGTGCCCTTGCCGAGGCGGGCGTCGAACCAGGCGATGATCTGGCGGAGCGAGCCCGCGATCTCGCGGCCGATGCCGTCGCCGGGCAGAAGGAGGAGATTGAAGGTGGCCATGGTCGCGCCTGCTCTTCTTGATTCGTGTGTCCGCTGGCGCGACGGGCCGGATTCTCCGGGCGGGGGACGACGAAGGCGCCCTGTCCCGACCACATCCGGCCCGATCGCGCATCGCGGGTTTGGGTACCGCCGGAACCGCCCCCGCGCAAGGCCGGGCGGGCGTTCCGGCCTCCGGAAGCGTGACTTTTGCGCGTCGGTGGGGCCGAACCCGCGGCCGCCGCGACGCTTTGTGACGGTTCGGCGTTGACAGGGAGACGGCAACCCCTTAAGTCCGGCCCCATCGCGCAAGGTGGCCAAAAGGCTGTCTGTTGCGCTGCCCGAGGCTTGTTCATTCCCCGCTTCTCCAACCCTGGCCGGCTGGCCCGCCTGATGGCGGCCCGGATGAGGCTTTGGAACAGAGGGAACGGCAGGGGAATGGTCGGGGATCGACGGTTCGTCCGCGGCAGGGGAGGCCCTGCCGGAGATCCCGGCCCGCGCACCTGTCCGGCATGTGCCGGCGGGGGATCGCCCTTCGGGGAGATCGCGACGGGAAACGACATCTGAAGTCCGCGCCGGGCTGTGCGTGGAACCGGTTGAGCCGGTCCCGAACGACAGTCCAGACGACAGGCGCGGCGCCGCAGGGCGCGGTTGAGGACGAAGACGGTTCCGCAGGTCCGCTGGCCCCTCGGGGGCATGCGGAAGGATCCGTCCGCGCAGAACAGGGAAAGCGACTTATGTTCGCGGTGATCAAGACCGGTGGCAAGCAGTACCGTGTGGCCCCCGGCGACAAGCTTCTGATCGAGAAGCTGGACGTGGAAGGCGGCGCGACCGTCACCTTCGACGAGGTCCTGATGGTCGGCGACGAGGCGGGCACGAAGGTCGGCGCGCCGACCGTTGCCGGCGCCACTGTCGTGGCCGAGGTGATCGAGCAGACCCGCGGCGCGAAGGTGATCTCCTTCAAGAAGCGTCGCCGGCAGAACTCGCGCCGCAAGAAGGGCCATCGCCAGCACCTGACGTCGGTGAAGATCACCGGCATCAACGCCGCCTGATCCGCTTCCGGCTGACGGAACGGACCAACCTTTATCCAGCCTGACGGACCAGTCGAGCGCGGACAGTTCCCGCGCCCCGGTCCGGCAAGAGGCGCCCGGACGGCAGACGCTGCGTCTGTCCGGAAACGGGTCGAAGATGGAGCACTCTCATGGCTCATAAGAAAGCAGGCGGTTCCTCGCGGAATGGTCGCGATACCGCTGGCCGTCGTCTTGGCGTGAAGAAGGCCGGTGGCCAGGCGGTCATCCCGGGCAACATCATTCTGCGTCAGCGCGGCACCAAGGTGCACCCGGGCACGGGCGTTGGCATGGGTACGGACCACACGATCTTCGCGAAGATCGAGGGTACGGTATCCTTCCAGCAGAAAGCCAAGGGTCGCATGTATCTCTCGGTTGTTCCGCACCCGGTTGCGGAAGCCGCCGAGTAAGGCCGGCATGGGATATTCCCCCGCGCCGGTTCTCGTCAGAGACCCGGACGCGTGAGGGGCGGATCGCGCGACCGGGATGACGGGAAACCGTCTCCCTGCGGTCGGAACGGTCGAAGGGAGGCGGACAACCGCCTCCCTTTTTGCGTTTCGGATCCGGAGGATTCCCATGCCCCCTGAAGCCCTCAGCGAGGACGACGAGGACGAGTGTCTGACCACGCGCCGGCTGGTCCTGCGCCGTCCGCACCCTGCGCACGCGGATGCGGTCACGGTGCTGGCGGACAACCGGCGCGTGGCCATCAATCTCGCCTCGCTTCCCCATCCCTATCGCCGTGCCGACGCGCTCGCCTGGATCGAGGCCGCGCGGGAGCAGGACCCGAGGGCGGCGAGTTTCGTCATCTGCCGGCGCAATCCGGCAGGTCCTGAGGACATCATCGGGGCGTGCGGCTTCGGCCTCCTGCCCGAAAAAGACGATATCGAAGTCGGTTACTGGATCGGGGAGCCGTTCTGGGGCCAGGGCTTCGCCACCGAGGCGGCACAGGCAGTCATCGACCATGCCTTCGCCTGCCACGGCCTTGCCGAGATCTGGGCGTCCTGTCGGGTGACCAACTCGGGTTCGCGCCGGGTGATCGAGAAATGTGGGTTCCAGGCCCGCGGCATGGGCATGTGCCGGTCGCGGGCGGTGGGCGGAATGGTTCCCGTCGAGCGTTTCCGGCTCGATCGGGGGGCGTGGACGGCCCTGAATGCCTGGAGCGGAGGAGGGGAGCCATGATCCCGGTTCTGGCCCGGACACCCCTGTCCGAGGTGCGCATCTTCACCCCGCGCGTCGTGCTCCGGCCGGCGTGTCCGCGGGATGCGGCGGCCTTCCGCCGGGCTCATGCCCGGCCGGAGCTGGCCCGCCTGCTGCCGTCGGGCGGGCCCTATGCGGCGCCGCGGGACCCCGAGACCATGGCCGCCGACACCGCCGCCCTCAATCTGGTGGCCAGCGTCGATGGCACCCCGGTCGGCGCCATGGGGCTGAAGCCCGAGCGTGGCGTCGCCCGGCTCGGCCTGTGGATCGACCCGGAGCACTGGGGCGCCGGCCTCGGCACCGAGGCGCTGCGGGGCGCGCTGGTCGCCGCCTTCGACGTGCTCGGCGTCGACGAGGTGCGGGCGCGGACCTATCTGGATGCGCCGGCGGCCATGCGGGTGTCGGAGAAGCTCGGCTTCCGTCGCGGCGCCCCGTGCCACGCCTGGAACGACGCCCGGGAAGACTATGCCCGGGCGACCGAGCTGCATCTCGACCGCGTGTCCTTCGACGCCGTCGGCCGTCCGCCGGTCTGACACCTTCCCCGGGGCCGCATCCGGTCCCGGGGATCCCGTCCGGGCGGATTGCGCGCGGGCGGAGCATCCGGAGCGAATTTCACCGCCGCGCACCGATTCTGCCGGGGATCCCGGTGTCTTCGGGGCCTTTGCGAATTGCAGCGGCGCCGGCGACGCGCTAGGTGTCGCCTCCCTGCCGGCCCGATTGGCAGCCCCGGTTCCGCATCTGGCGGGGTGCCGGTCGCCGGGCCGCATCATTTTTCTCGAACGGAGTGGGAGCCGGGGACGTCTCTCCTCGCCCCCGGAGGGGTCCATGAAGTTTCTGGATCAGGCGAAGGTCTTCATCAGTTCCGGCGCCGGTGGCGCCGGCTGCATCTCGTTCCGCCGCGAGAAGTTCATCGAGTTCGGCGGCCCCGATGGCGGGGATGGCGGACGGGGCGGTGACGTGTGGGTGGAGTGCGTCGAGGGGCTGAACACCCTTGTCGACTATCGCTACCAGCAGCATTTCCGCGCCAAGGTCGGCACCCACGGCATGGGGCGCAACCGCGCCGGCGGCAAGGGCGCCGACATCGTGCTGAAGGTGCCCGCCGGCACCGAAATCTGGGACGAGGAGGGCGAGGAGCTGCTCGCCGATCTCACCACCGTCGGCCAGAAGGTTCTGCTGGCGGCCGGCGGCAATGGCGGCTTCGGCAACTCCCACTTCAAGACCTCGGTCAATCAGGCGCCGCGGCGGGCCAATCCGGGCCTGCCCGGCGAGGAGCGGTGGATCTGGCTGCGCCTGAAGCTCATTGCCGATGCTGGTCTGGTCGGTCTGCCCAATGCCGGCAAGTCCACCTTCCTCGCCACGGTGACGGCGGCCAAGCCCAAGATCGCCGATTATCCCTTCACCACGCTCCACCCCGGCCTCGGCGTGGTGCGGGTGGATGCGCGCGAATTCGTGCTGGCCGACATTCCCGGCCTCATCGAGGGCGCCCATGAGGGCCTCGGCCTCGGCGACCGCTTCCTTGGCCATGTGGAGCGCTGCGGCGTGCTGATCCATCTGGTGGACGGCACCCAGGAGGACCCGGGCGAGGCCTATCGCACCGTGCGCACCGAGCTGGAAGCCTATGGCGCCGGCCTTGAGGAAAAGCCCGAGATCGTCGTGCTGACCAAGATCGACGCGCTGGACCCCGACACCCGGACCGAGCGGACCTCGCTGCTGGCGCGGGCCTGTGGCGCGCCGCCGCTGACCATGTCGTCGGCCTCGCGCGAAGGTGTCGAGCGGGTGCTGCGCGCGGCCCTGCGCACGCTGGATACCGCGCGGGCGCCAAGCGCCACCGATGTGCCGGCGTCGCGCAAAGAGGAGTGGCGTCCGTGACACGGAGCCTTGCGGCCAGCCGCCGGCTGGTGGTGAAGATCGGGTCCGCCCTGGTGGTCGACAGCGCGTCCGGTCGTCTGAAGCACGAGTGGCTGGAAAGTCTGGTCGATGACCTGACGGCGCTGACCGAGGGCGGCACCGAGGTGATCGTCGTTTCCTCCGGCGCCATCGCGCTCGGCCGCGGCGTGCTGCGCCTGCCGCGCGGCGTGCTGCGGCTGGAGCAGGCCCAGGCGGCCGCCGCAGTCGGCCAGATCGCGCTGGCGCGGGCGTGGTCGGAGGCCCTTGGCCGGCGTGGCATCGCGGCGGCGCAGGTGCTGCTGACGCTGTCCGACACCGAGCAGCGCCGGCGCTATCTGAACGCCCGCAACACGCTCGGCCAGCTCATGAAGCTGAAGGCGATCCCGGTCATCAACGAGAATGACACGGTCGCCACCAGCGAAATCCGCTATGGCGACAATGACCGGCTGGCGGCCCGCGTCGCCACCATGGTCTCGGCCGATACGCTGGTGCTTCTGTCCGACATCGACGGGCTCTATACCGCCCCGCCGTCCGAAGACCCGGACGCCGAGTTCATCCCCGTGGTGCCGCGCATCACGCCGGAAATCGAGGCGATGGCCGGGGCGCCGGCTTCCATCTTCTCGCGCGGCGGCATGAAGACCAAGGTGGATGCCGCCAAGATCGCGGTCGCCGCCGGCACGGCCATGGTGATCGCCTCGGGCAAGCGGCTGAACCCGCTGTCGGCGCTGGCGCGTGATGCCCGCTGCACCTGGTTCCTGGCCGACCACACCCCGGTGACGGCGCGCAAGACGTGGATCGCCGGCGGTCTCGATCCCCATGGCGACATCACCGTGGATGCCGGCGCCGTCAATGCGCTCCTGCAGGGCAAGAGCCTGCTGCCGGCCGGCGTGCGTCAGGTGAGCGGACACTTCCACCGCGGTGATGCCGTGCGCATCCTCGGGCCCGATGGCGTCGAGGTTGGCCGCGGTCTCATCGCCTATGATTCCGTTGACGCCGAGCGGATCGCCGGGGCGAATTCCGGCGCCATCGAGACAATCCTCGGTTATCGTGGCCGCGTCGCCATGATCCACCGGGACGACATGGCCCTTGCCGTCGGTGCTTCCCATGAAGCCGGGCGGGAGGAGGCGAAGGAGGACGAGCAATGCTGACGAGCACGGGCGCAGGCGAGACCGAGACCGACCGCACGGGCGTTGCTCCGGTGCCGGTGGCCGAGCGCATGGACGAGATCGGCCGGGCTGCCCGCGCCGCCGCCCGGGTGCTGGCCAATGCGCCGACGGAAGCCAAGAACATCGCCCTCATCGAGGCGGCTCAGGCTCTCGTCGACCGCACCGAGGAAATCCTCAACGCCAACGGTGCCGACATCGCCGAGATGACGGAAAAGGGCCTGACCGCCGCCTTCATCGACCGGGCGACCCTGACCCCGGAGCGGGTGAGCGGCATCGCCAAGGCGCTGCTCGACATTGCCGCGCTGGAGGATCCCAACGGCCGGGTGCTGGCGTCCTGGACGCGGCCGAACGGCCTTGCCATCGAGCGCGTCGCCACGCCGCTGGGCGTCGTCGGCATCATCTACGAGAGCCGGCCGAACGTGACGGCGGATGCCGGCGGCCTCTGCCTCAAGGCCGGCAACGCCACCATCCTGCGCGGCTCCTCCGACACGCTGCGCTCCAACCGGGTGATCCATTCGGCGCTGGTCGATGGCCTGACGGCGGCGGGTCTGCCGGCGGCGGCCATCCAGCTGGTGCCGGTGCGTGACCGGGCGGCCGTCGGCGAGATGCTGAAGGGCCTCAACGGCAATATCGACGTCATCGTGCCCCGCGGCGGCAAGCATCTGGTCGCCCGGGTGCAGGATGAGGCGCGGGTGCCGGTGTTCTCCCATCTGGATGGTATCTGCCATGTCTATGTGCATGCGGCCGCTGATCTGGAGATGGCGCGCGCCGTGGTGCTGAACGCCAAGATGCGCCGCACCGGCATCTGTGGCGCGGCGGAAACCCTGCTCATCGACCGGGCGGTGGTGGACACCCATCTGCTGCCGCTGGTCGCCGAGCTGCACGCCGCCGGCTGTGCCATCCGCGGTGATGACGCCGTGTGCGCGGCCGCTCCCTGGGCGACCACGGCCAGCGAGGACGACTGGAGCACGGAATATCTCGACGCCATCCTGTCGGTGCGGGTGGTGGACGATCTTCAGGCGGCCATCGACCACATCGCCCGCTATTCCTCCCATCACACCGAATCGATCATCACCGATGACGTCGAGGCGGCGGAGAGATTCCTGGCGGAAGTCGATTCGGCCATCGTGATGCACAACGCCTCCACCCAGTTCGCCGATGGCGGCGAGTTCGGCATGGGGGCGGAAATCGGCATTGCCACCGGGCGCATGCACGCCCGCGGGCCGGTGGGGGTGGAGCAGCTCTGCACCTTCAAGTACCGCGTCCACGGCCACGGCCAGACCCGGCCGTGAGGGATCCGCTCTTCCGGGCCCCGGCGGTTGCGCCGGGGCTTCGGATCGGCCTTTATGGCGGCAGTTTCAACCCGCCCCATGCCGCCCATCTGGCGCTGGCGCGCACCGCGCTGCGGCGTCTGCGGCTGAATCAGGTCTGGTGGCTGGTCTCTCCCGGCAATCCGCTGAAGGACAACCGCGCCCTGCCGACGGTCGAGGCCCGGGCGCGTGCCGCGCAGGGGATGACCGGCGGCGACCGCCGCATCCGCGTCACCGCGCTGGAGGCGACCCACGGCCTCGTCTACACCGCCGACACCATCGCCTTCCTCGTCCGCCGCTTTCCGCGGGTGCGCTTCGTGTGGCTGATGGGGGCGGATTCGCTGGCCTCCTTCCACCGCTGGCGCGACTGGCAGGCGATTCTCCGCAGGGTGCCGGTGGCGATCATCGACCGTCCGGGCTTCACCTTCGCGCCCATCGCCGCCCGGGCGCCGCTGGCCTTTGCCTGCGCCCGCCTGCCCGAACACGCTGCCCGCACCCTCATCGACCGCCCGGCGCCGGCCTGGGTCTATCTGCACGGCCCCCGGACCCCGCTCTCCTCCACCGCGCTGCGGGCGCGGGGGGAGGGGATCGGCTGAGAAGGGCGGCGCCCGGTTTGGTCCGGGCGCCATTGTCGGCTCGTGATCAGTGTCTTGAGAAGCCTCGCCAATCAGCCGTTACTGGCTTGCTGTCGCATCGGAGAGCTTCGGCAGGGCGAGGCCGAGGGCGGCCGCCGTATTCGGGCCGACGATTCCATCCGCCTGACCGGTTCCGAACTCCCGTCTCTGATAGGCCATCAGGCACTCCAGCGTGGAGCGGTCAAAGTCACCGTTGATCTCGTCGATCGGAAATTTTTCCGCCTTCAGCTTTTTCTGAAGCTGCTCCACCAGCTTTCCTGTCGAGCCAAAACGCAGAGATTGGAGTATTTCTGTCCCGGGAGAGTCCGCGGTCATGCGTGTTTCGGCAGCGCTGAACAGTCCATAGCTAAAAATCTTCTGATCGCCGCTGCGGCTGTAGGCATTTTCGACGAAGAGTTTCCACGGCCCGGTCTCTGGCTTGTTCGATCGGTGCGGTGACATCGGCTGCCCGCAGACGACCTGACAGCCGGCGCTGGAGAAGCCGCTGGTTTCGAGGTTGTCATGATAGGCACAGTGAAGGTTGTCCCAGAAATAGCTGCCCGAGGAACTTCCAAGATCGACGCGATCGCTGAGATCAAAATCCAGATCGTCGGACGTGCGCCAGACGGGGAAGAACTTGTTCTGCCGGAACGCTCGATGCGCACCGGGGCTGCCTGGCTTGTGAACCCCGCGCGCATACTCATAGAGGCCGAGCATCAGCATGTTGGCCCCGATCCCGCCCTTGGCGTACGCCTTTTTGATATTGTAAACGGAAGGGACTGTAGAACCGGGAAAGACGGCGAGTGTTTTGTCGCCGGGGTGCCACTGCCCGATGGTGCAGCGCATGTGTTGATTGTCGATATTCGTGAAGCGCAGCGTTTGCTGTTGCTTGAAGGGCGTGCCGGAATAGTCGATCGGCAGGGCGCCGCGGATCCCGAAAAAGACCAACGGGCCCCCGGGGATCCGGAAATTATTTCTCCGAAACAGATTCGTGAGTACGGTGTGGTCGATGACAATCTCGGACATGCCTGGCGCTCGCTCTGCGGTGGGACGCTGGGAAAACCTTGATGCCACAGGGTTGCTATTACTAAAAATTGAGTCAATTGGATTTATACAACCAATAATTATTGCCTCTATGTGTGCAATGTGCAACTTTTTACACTAAATGGTTGCATTTGTCGCGTTTTGCGAGTTGGCCCCTATCTGGGGCCCGCTGCAGATTCCCGAACGAAACGAGTCCCTTTTCCTTGAAAGCCGGGGGGCTGCGGCGGTATGGTGTGGTCTACGTCACCCCGGCGGGAGGCGGTGTGACGGGGGAGCGGTCCCGGTACCGGGGCGGCCCGGCGGGACCCGGGCGCCTGTCTCGTGCCAGCGGCTGAACCGGCAGGAACAGCCGGGCCGTTTCCGGGGTACTGACTTTGGCGGAAAGGACAACGCCCTGACCATCGCACTGGATGCGGACAGCGCTGCTCTGCGCGCGCCGCTGGAGATCGTTACCCCGGCCGCGAAGCCGGCGCGGAGTGCGATCGAAACCATCCTCGCAACGCTCGATGAAGCCAAGGCCGAGGATATCGTCGACATCGACGTCACCGGCAAGACCAGCCTCGCCGACCATGTGGTCGTGGCGTCGGGCCGGTCGCACCGGCATGTGGGCGCCATCGCCGATCAGGTCCTCAAGGAGCTGAAGGACGGCGGCCATGGCAATGCCCGCATCGAAGGCATTCCCCAGTGTGACTGGGTGCTGATCGACGCCGGCGACGTGATCCTCCATGTCTTCCGCCCGGAAGTGCGCTCCTTCTACAACATCGAGAAGATGTGGGCCGCGGATCCGGTGCAGCCGCTGCACCCGCGCGTCTGATAGCAAAGATCCTTGAAAAAGGACTCTTTGATATTCCGATGCGGGTTTTCCATGCCACCAGGGGCTATGGGAAATCTGCCGATCTTCAGGCGCTAAGGTGCGGTCAGCACGTCGTGCGCCTGGCGTGACCGATCACCGGGGATTTCGGCCGGCGGCTCGGCCGCCGTGTTACCGACAGATATTTGACCGGCCGGATGTCCGCAGATGCGGATTTCCGGCCGGATCCTTTTGTGGGGTGCCGCGTCGATACGGGCAGGCAACCGGCCGGACACGCGACCCGGGGACGGGGGTGGGAGTTTCTCCCACGGTCCCCGGGGGATCAGGGGCTGGCGCCTCTCGGGATCGGAGCGGCTGATTCCAGTCGTCGGGCCGGGCGGTGTCTCACCGGATAGATCGCGGGACGGGGATCATGTGTCCGCGCCCGGGATCTCCGGACGGATAGACCGGCCGTGCGTGGTGGGCGTGCGGATCCGGCCGTGCCGGCCCGGGATGACGGACAGGCGGCGCCGCGGAAACGGCTGCCGCAGACAGGACGGACCGACGATCATGCGAATCCTGATTGCTGCCGTCGGTCGGATGAAGGCGGGGGCCGAGCGCGAGCTGGTCGAGCGCTATCTCGACCGCGCGACGAAGCTTGGCCGCACCCTTGGCATCACTCGGGTGGATGTGGCGGAGATCCCCGAATCCCGCAGTCCCCGGCCGGCCGATCGCATGGCGGAAGAGGCGGTGGCGCTGGCAGCCCTTCTGCCCGAGCGCGCCATCCGCGTGGTGCTGGACGAGCGCGGCCGCACGCTGCCGAGCGCCGATTTCTCTGCCCGCCTCGCCCGCTGGCGGGACGAGGGCGCGCCGGCGCTGGCCTTTCTGATTGGCGGCGCCGATGGCCATGGCCCGCAGCTGCGCGACAGTGCCGACCTGCTGCTCTCCTTCGGCGCCATGACCTGGCCGCACCAGCTGGTGCGGGTGATGGCCTCCGAACAGATCTACCGCGCCCTGACGCTGATCGCCGGGCACCCCTATCATCGCGAATAATGCCAAAGATCCTTTGAAAAGGACTCTTTGGTATTCCGGTGTAGATTTCCCATGTCCTTGGGGCATATGGGAAATCTGCTGATCTTCAGGCACTTGGGTGCGGTCAGCACTTCGTGCGTCTGGTATGAGTTGTCCCCATCCGCTTCCTGTGGATTGCGGGGACAGCCGGGAAAAGCCGGTGGTGGCGGGCGGTCTGCGCCCGGAATGGCGGGGCGGCGGGGGCGCCTGTTGCCTCCGGGGCGGCGGTGGCCCAGAAAGACCGGCTGGAAAAGCCCGGCCTGAGGCCGGCAGGGAGTGTGCCGATCATGCGGACCTATCTTGATCTCGTGCAGAAGATCCTCACCGAGGGTGTCGTCCGGGGCGACCGCACCGGCACGGGCACGATCTCGGTGTTCGGCCATCAGATGCGCTTCGATCTCGGGCAGGGCTTTCCGCTCCTCACCACCAAGAAACTGCACCTGAAGTCGATCATCCACGAGCTGATCTGGTTCCTGCAGGGCGACACCAACATCGCCTATCTGCACGAGAACGGCGTGACCATCTGGGATGAGTGGGCCGACGAGAAGGGCGATCTCGGGCCGGTCTATGGCCGGCAGTGGCGCTCGTGGGCCGCGCCCGATGGCCGGGTGATCGACCAGATTTCCGATGTGGTGGCGGCCATCCGGCGCAATCCGGAATCCCGCCGGCTGATCGTCTCGGCGTGGAACCCGGCAGATGTGGAGGAGATGGCGCTGCCGCCCTGCCACTGCCTGTTCCAGTTCTATGTCGCCAATGGCCGGCTGTCGTGCCAGCTTTACCAGCGCTCGGCCGATGTGTTCCTCGGCGTGCCGTTCAACATCGCCTCCTATGCGCTTCTCACCCACATGGTGGCCCAGGTGACGGGGCTGCGGCCGGGCGAGTTCATCCACACGCTGGGCGATGCCCATCTTTATCTGAACCATCTGGAGCAGGCCCGCCTGCAGCTCACCCGCACCCCGCGGGCGCTGCCGCGGCTGCAGCTGAACCCGGAGGTGACGGACCTGTTCGCCTTCCGCTTCGGCGATGTGCAGGTGGTCGATTATGATCCGCACCCGGGGATCCGCGCGCCGATCGCGGTGTGAGCGCCCGCCAGGGGAACGATTCCGTTAGGGATTTCAGTCCTAGGATGGGAGTGACCGGTCCGCCCGGTCGCGGCCTCGTCATTCCCGGGGGCGCGAGCGGACGGACGCCCCCGAGACGGGCCGATCCGATGACCCTTTCCCTGCGCCCGGCGCGCCCGGGCGATGCCGCGCTGATTGCGGCCCTCGTGCGCGAGCTGGCCGATTATGAGCACCTCGCCCATGAGGCGGTGGCCACCGAAGCCGATTTCGACGTGGCCCTGTTCGGCCCGACGCCGCGGGTGTTCTGCGACATTGCCGAGGTGGACGGGGAGCCCGTCGGGCTGGCGCTGTGGTTCTACACCTTCTCCACTTTCCTTGGCCGGCATGGCATCTGGCTGGAAGACCTGTTCGTGCGGCCGACGGCCCGGGGCAAGGGCGCCGGCAAGGCGCTGCTGGCGGGGCTGGCCGCGCGCTGCCAGACTGAGAAGCTCGGCCGGCTGGAATGGTGGGTGCTCGACTGGAATGCGCCGTCGATCGCCTTCTACAAGGCCATGGGCGCGGTCGCGAATGACGAGTGGACCCAGTTCCGGGTTGCCGGCCCGGCGCTGGAGCGGCTGGCGGAGGCGGCCCGATGAGCGCCGTTGATCTGGTGGTGGTGGTGGCCGTCGGGGACAATGGCGTCATCGGCCAGGGCGACCTCATTCCGTGGCGGATTTCCTCGGACATGAAGCGCTTCAAGGCGCTGACCATGGGCAAGCCGCTGATCATGGGGCGGCGCACGTTCCTCTCCATCGGCCGGCCGCTGCCGGGGCGCGACACCATCGTCGTCACCCGGGATGCGGACTTTGCCGCCGAGGGCGTGGAGGTGGCGCGGGATCTGCCCGAGGCGGTGGCGCGGGCAAGTGCGGCGGCGGCGCGGCGGGGTGTCGCGGAAGCGATCATCGCCGGCGGCGGCGAGATCTACCGCGCCCTGCTGCCGGCGGCGTGCCGGGTTCACCTCACCCGGGTACATCTGGCGCCGGCCGGCGACGTGCACTTTCCGGCGCTGGATCCGGCGGAGTGGCGGGAGGTGGCCCGCGAGCGGCCGGAGCCCGGGCCGAAGGACGAGGCGGCGTTCGAGTTCATCGACTTCGCCCGCATCGGCGAACCCCGGGCGGTTATCGCGCGGGCGGATGGTTGATTTGGATCACGCGGCTCCCCATCTGGGTCACTGATCCGTGTGCTCCGCGGGGCGTTCGTTGAATGGCCTCCGGGCGTCGCCTATAAACCGGAGGGATGCTCCGGAAAGAGGGCGCGCCGGGTGCGGGTCGCACGCCGGTCGTGGCGACAGGCCCGCACGGGTTCTGGCGCCGGGAGAAATCTGGCCGGACTGCCTGCGGGCGCCGGTTGCGAATGGATCGGTCCGTCCGGTCCGGGGTCCGCTCACGGGCGTCCCGGCGGAGGGCCGGTTTCCTGACGGGGGCGGGGTGGCCGGGCGGGCCGCCTGCGCTGGAGGGTCTGAGGAGACGAGATGCCCTGGAGCAATCAGAACGGCGGGGGCTGGAAGGGCGGCGGCCCCTGGGGATCCGGCAGCGGCGGAGGCGGCGGCGGTGGTCCCTGGGGCGGCGGCGGCGGCCCGCAGCGCGGTGGCAACAACAACACCCCGCCGGATCTCGAAGAACTGCTCCGGCGCAGTCAGGAGAAGCTCCGTCAGGTGCTTCCCGGCGGCGGTGGCGGCCGGGGTGGCAGCGGCGGCATCGGCATGAAGACGGTGCTGTTTGCCGGCGCCGCCCTGGTGGCGGTGTGGCTGGCGACGGGCTTCTACCGGGTGGATCCGGGCGAGGTCGGCGTCGAGCTGGTGTTCGGCCGCTACTACAAGACCACCCAGCCGGGCCTGAACTATAACTGGCCGTCGCCCATCGGCAGCGTCGACATGCCGGACGTGCTGCGCATCCGCGAAATCACCGTCGGCTCCGTCGATGTGACCGGCGGGCGTTCGTCTGGTCGCGAGATGCCGGGAGAGAGCCTGATGCTGACCGGCGACGAGAATATCGTCGACGTGGACTTCCGCGTGCAGTGGCGCATCAGCAATGCCCGGGACTATCTCTTCAACATCCAGAACCCCGAAGGCACGGTGCGGGCGGTTGCCGAAAGCGCCATGCGCGAGGTCATCGGCCGCAACAACATTCAGGACATCCTGACCGGCGAACGCCAGCAGATCGAAACCGACGTGCGCGAGCTGATGCAGACCACCCTGGACGGCTACAAGGCCGGCGTCGAGGTCAGCCAGGTGCAGCTGCAGAAGGTCGATCCGCCGGCCCAGGTCATCGATGCCTTCCGCGACGTGCAGGCGGCCCGCGCCGACCAGGAGCGCGCCCGCAACGAGGCCCGCGCCTACGCCAACAAGGTGGTGCCGGAAGCCCGCGGTGAGGCGGCCCGTGTGGTCGAGCAGGCCAACGCCTATCGCCAGCGTGTGGTGGCCGAGGCCCGCGGTCAGGCCGACCGCTTCCTGAAGGTGCTGGAAGAATATCAGAAGGCGCCGGCCGTGACGCGCGAGCGTCTCTATCTCGAAACCATGGAACGCGTGCTCGGCCAGACCGACAAGGTGCTGATTGATGGTGCCGTGTCCGGCAGCGGCGTGCTGCCCTTCCTGTCGGTGGATTCCGCCGGCGGCATGGCGCCCGTCCGCCCGGCTGTTCCCTCGTCCCCGGCCGTTCCGCCGGTGACCCGCAGCACCACTCCGGGAGCGCAGTGATGAAGTCCGTCTCTCTCGGCATTGTCGCCGTCATCGCGGTGGTGCTGGCGATCCTCGTCTATGCCTCCGCCTTCATCGTCAACCCGCGCCAGCAGGCGCTGGTGCTGCAGTTCGGCGAGGTGCGGCGCGCCATCACCGAGCCGGGTCTCTATCTGAAGATCCCGGTGATCCAGAATGTCGTCTTCCTCGACAAGCGCATCCTGGATCTCGACGTGCCGCCGCAGGAACTGATCGTCGCCGACCAGAAGCGTCTGGTGGTCGATGCCTTCGCGCGCTACCGCATCGCCAATCCGGTGCTGTTCTACCAGACCGTCAACAACGTCTATGAAGGCTCCAGCCGTCTGGCGACCTTCCTGCAGTCGTCCATGCGGGCGATCCTTGCGGAAGCGACCTCCCAGCAGGTGGTGCGCGACGACCGCACCCAGCTGATGCAGCGCATCCGCGACGAGGTGCAGCGCCGGGCCCAGGGCATCGGCGTGGACGTGGTGGACGTGCGCATCCGCCGGGCCGACCTGCCGGAGGCCAACTCCCAGGCGATCTTCCGCCGCATGCAGACCGAGCGTCTGCGCGAGGCGACCGAGATCCGCGCCCAGGGCAGCGAGGATGCCCAGCGCATCACCGCCCAGGCGGACCGCGAGCGGCAGGGCATCCTGTCGGAAGCCAACCGCGAGGCGGAACAGATCCGCGGTCTGGGTGATGGCGAGCGCTCCAGCATCTTCGCCGAAGCCTATACGCTGGCGCCGGACTTCTTCTCCTTCTACCGGTCCATGCAGGCCTATGAGGTGGCGCTGAAGGGCGGCAACACCAAGCTGGTGATCTCGCCGGATTCGTCCTTCTTCAGCTTCTTCAACAGCCCGGCCGGCCCGGCGCCGGCTGCCGTCGCAGCGCCGGCCAAATGAGCGACCTTCTGGTCGCTCTGGGGCTGGTGATGGCCATCGAGGGCACGCTCTATGCGCTTGCCCCCGGGGCCCTCAAGGGGATGATGCGGCAGGCTCTGGAGCTGCCGGATCAGGTGCTGCGCATCGGCGGGGTCGCGGCGCTGGCCGTCGGCGTCCTCGTCGTCTGGCTGGCCCGGGGCTGAGGCTTCGGGGAGTGATCCCGCGGCGGTGCCCCGTGGTGTCACCGCGGGTCCGGGAGTATCAGGAGGGGCGCGCGGCAACCCGAAGGGGGCTGCGCGCCCCTTTTTTCGGGCAGGTGCCGTAGGTCGTCCGCCTCTCCGGCGCTTCTGTCCGCAGGGTGTTCCCGTGGGTCCTGCGGGACTGGCGGGTCCTCTGTGTCGTTCAGCTCCACCCCGCCGGCGGAGCTTGCTTCAGGCCGGTCCGGGATCGCATACGATGTCTGCAAGTGAAATCGACGTCAGTCACATCGTGTCGGTCTATAACCGGCATGATCTTCTGCCGGACACCGTGGCCGGGCTTCTGGCCCAGACCGGGCCGTTGCGGAGGGAGTTCATCTTCGTCGATGACAATTCGCCGGATACGTCTGTTACCGTGCTGAAGGAGCTGGCGGCCGGGCGCGACGACATCCGCATTCTGGAAAACCGCGACAATCGCGGCCCCAGCGTCCGCCTCAATCAGGGGGCTCGCGCCGCCCGGGGCCGGGTCCTGCATTTTCTCGACCATGATGACATCGTGCCGGCCAATGCGGTGCGGATCATGCGCGATGCCCTCGTCACCCACACGGCCGATCTCGCTTATGGACGCTGGGAGAAGACCGGCGCACCGGCCCGGGATCTCATCGGCCGCACGGTGCCGGAGCCGGTGTCGGCGGCGATTTCCGATGATCCGCTGCGCACTATCCTCAAGGGGCGTTACCGGCGCATGTGCCTGCTGGTGACACGCGAGACCTATCTGGCCGCCGGCGGCGCCGACGAGAACGTGTTCATCCAGGATGAATCCATGCCGTTGCGGCTGGCCCGCGTCGCCCGCCGGCTGGTGACGCTGGATGCCGTGGTCAATCTGGTGCCGCGCACCGAGGGCAATCTCTCGGAGAACCGCTCCCAGCTCAACCATGACCGCTTCCTCGCGCATTATGACATGCTGCGCGACTTCCCCGACCTGCCCCGTGACATCCGCGCGACGATCGCCCGCAAGGCGCTCTCGGCAGGCTGGAAGGAGAAGCGCCTGCGCGACGGGGCGAAGGCCTTTCTGGCGCCGGTGCTGTGGGCCTATCTCGGCAACGACCTGGTGCGCGGCATGCCGGACATGGGCCGGCTGGAAGCGCTGGCGGCGTGGTTTGCGGCTCTCCCCGGCGTGCGCCACGCCCGGCCGGCCGGGGCGGCGGCCTGACCCCGCGGGTGCCCCGGACCCGGTCTCCTTTTGCGGGTGCCTCTCGCCTCCCGGCCGCCAAGCGGGTAGGGTCGGCCCGACTTCAGCCACACCTCTGCCTGATGGTCGCGCGCGTTCGGGTATCGTTTCCAGGGATTGGACAAGGGGCATGACCATGCACGTCTCCCGCTTTTCGCACCGGGCCGGTCTCGGCCTCGCGCTTGCGCTCGGGCTGATGCTGGCGACCCCTCCCGCTGCCGTGTTCGCCCAGGGCCCGGCCTCGGTGGCCGATGTGGCCGCTCCGCTGCTGGATGCGGTGGTCAACATCTCCACCACCCAGAAGGCAGGCGAGGGCAAGGGTTTCACGCCGCCGAAACTGCCGGAGGGGTCGCCCTTCGAGGAGCTGTTCCGCGACTTTCTCGACCGGCAGGAGCGGGACGCGCCTTCGGATGGCAAGCGGGTGCAGTCGCTGGGCTCCGGCTTCGTGATCGACCCGAAAGGGCTCGTCATCACCAACAACCACGTCATCGAGGACGGCGACGACATCACCGTCAACTTCACCGATGGCACCAAGCTGAAGGCCGAACTGGTCGGCCATGATCCCAAGACCGACATTGCAGTTCTGCGAGTGAAGCCCGAGAAGCCGCTGAAGGCGGTGTCCTTTGGCGATTCCGCCGGCATCCGCGTCGGCGACTGGGTGATGGCCATCGGCAACCCGTTCGGTCTCGGCGGCACGGTGACGGTGGGCATCGTCTCGGCGCGCAACCGGAACATCAATTCCGGCCCCTATGATGATTTCATCCAGACCGACGCCGCCATCAACCGGGGCAACTCCGGCGGGCCGCTGTTCGACATGGACGGCAAGGTGATCGGCATCAACACCGCGATCATCTCGCCCTCGGGCGGCTCCATCGGCATCGGCTTTGCCATCCCCTCCAATGCCGCCAAGCGCGTGGTGGAGCAGCTCGTCCAGTTCGGCGAGACCCGCCGCGGCTGGATCGGCGTGCGCATCCAGCCGGTGACCCCCGACATTGCCGAAAGCCTCGGTCTCAAGGAGGCGAAGGGCGTGCTGATTGCCGGCGTGACCGAGGATGGTCCGGCGGCGGCCGCGGGTTTCAAGACCGGCGATATCGTGACGGCCTTCGATGGCAAGCCGGTTGCCGATCCGCGCGAGCTGGCGCGCCGGGTGGCCGACAGCGGCGTCGGCTCCTCGGTTCCGGTGACCGTCAACCGCAATGGCAAGGATGTGACCCTCACCGTCGCCCTCGGGCGGCTGGAGGAGGAGAACGCTGCCGAGGCGGACGACGTGAAGAAGCCCGCCGCGCCGCCGGTTGCCGAGCTGAAGGTCCTCGGCATGTCGCTGGCCACCATGACGCCGGAGCTGCGCTCCCGCTTCTCGCTTGCCGATGACGTCAAGGGCGTGGTGGTGACCCAGGTCGCCAGCGGCAGCGCCGCCGCCGACAAGCGGGTGCAGCCGGGTGACGTCATCGTCGAAGTCGCCCAGGAGCCGGTGGCAAGCCCGGCGGATGTGGAAAAGAAGGTGACGGCGCTGAAGGCCGACGGCCGCCGCTCCGTGCTGCTGCTGCTTTCCAACGCCGCCGGCGAGGTCCGCTTCGTGGCCGTGCGCGCCGACTGAGGGGCACGCGGTATCGTCAGCTCTGCGGCGCGCGTATGGTTATTGGCGGGTGAGGCATCCGGATCACAGGTCGCCTCCCCGCCGTCAGGGGTGCCGGGGGACTGACGGATCTCGCCACCCGGCGGAGCCCCGGAGCGGCCCGTCTCCCTTTTTATATTCCTGTGATTCATCAGGAAATTATCTTCCGACGCCGCGGGTGTCGCCGCCATCAGTTCGCGACATAGTTGAGGTAGGCGCTCCCGGAGGGGGGCGCCACTTTGGTGCGGTACCAGAGTACTGCACGGTCCGTGCCACAGTGGTCGTACGGACGCCTCGCTGCCGCCTTGCGGACGAATCCTTAACGTCGCATTGTGTTGCCACGTTCATGTCCCCGTCGCTCTGGGGGGTCGAGGCAGTCCGAAATGTCTGAAGCAGTCCGTCTTGTCGTCTGGGATCTGGATGAAACCTTCTGGAAGGGAACGCTGACAGAAGGTGGATATACTCTAGATCCCCAGTCGATTGAAATCGTGAAGACGCTTGCTGCTCGCGGCATCATGAGCTCGATCTGCTCAAAAAATGATCATGATCGGGTCAAGCAGATCCTTTCGGATGCCGGGGTCTGGGACTATTTTATTTTTCCCAGCATCAACTGGGATCCGAAGGGTGTTCGGCTGAAGCGCCTGATCGAGGACGTTCAGTTGCGGGCACCGACGGTGCTGTTTATCGACGATAACCCGATGAACCTGAACGAGGCCCTGCATTTTGTGCCCGGGCTGCAGGTCGCGGACGAGACCATCATTCCTGGCCTGCTCGACAATCCGCTGCTGCAGGGCAAGGACGACCGCGCGCTTTCTCGTCTGGCGCAGTACAAGCTGCTGGAAGAGAAAAAGAAGGACGAGGTCGTTGCCGGGGACAATGAAGAGTTTCTTCGTCTCAGCGATATACGGGTATCTATTTCGAATCCGGCAGAGGCTATTGACCGTGCGGTCGAGCTGATAAATCGTACTAATCAGCTAAATTTCACGAAAAAGAGATTATCTGAAAATCAGATTGAAGCACGGGAAGAGCTTCTCACCTTGCTTGAGCAGGATGGGGTGCAGTCCGGTCTGGTGCATGTCGTCGATAAATATGGCGACTATGGCGACGTTGGGATCTACGTGCTCGACACGAAGCGGGATGAGCCGGAGCTGGTGCATTTCTGCTTTTCCTGCCGCACGCTCAACATGGGGGTCGAGACCTGGGTCTATCGCCATCTGGGCTCCCCACGGCTGGACACCGTGGGAGAGGTTCTGGGCGATGTGGTCGCGGACACGCGCGATATCAGCTGGGTGCGTCTGGATGATAGTCCTGCGGCGAGCGAAGAAGTCGCCGCGCCGGTTGGCAGCCGGCCCTATCATCGGGTGATCTTCCGCGGCGGGTGCGAGCAGAAATCCTTCTCGCACTTCTTCACCAATGTGGCGGACGAGGTCATCGGGGAGTTCAACGAGCTGCGCTTCGGCCTGCCGATCCGTCTCGATCACAGCAATTTCCTGCGCTATGCAGCGGAAAGCGTGTCCACAGAGGCGGTCGACGCCCTGACCCAGGTCGGTTTTGCCGACCGTGATGTCCACTCGGTCCTGTTCGAGGAGACGGAGGGCAGCAATCTTGCGGTCCTCAGCTTCTGGACGGACGCGCGCTTCAGTCTTTTCCGCCACCGGTCGACCGGCGCTGCTGCTCCGGTCCTGCTGCCGGAGGAGGATGCGGAAAACAGTTCGGACCCCGACGTCCTGCGTATCCGCGATCTGGTCGCCCGGGACTATGAACAGATTGGCCTGATTTCCGAAGAGGATTTCAAGCTGAACCTGCGCGTCGGTCTGTCACGCATTCCACGCAATACGCAGATTGCGATCCTGCTTGCGCGCCCGGTATTCGAAGTGGATGGACAGGCAAAGCCTTTGCCGAGTGTCATCCGGCTGAACACGTGGATCGAAGACGTCGTTGTCGAGTTCCCTCACGTCAGGATCTATCGCATCGAGGACTATGTCACCTCGGCAAGCGACGTCATGACGGCGACGCACTTCAAGAAATATGTCTACCATCGCCTGTTCAAGGACTTCATTGCTGATGTCGCGCCGGCGCTGGCTGCGGCAGAGGCAGAGCGACGGCGGTTGCTGGCTGCGGAGAAGAAGGCTCAAAAGAAGGCACAACAGAAGGCTGAGAAAAAGGCCGCGCAGCGTGCAGAGAAGAAAGCGCAGAAAAAAGCTGCCGAGAAGGCCGCCGAGCGCGCCCGCGCCCGTGAATTGACTGTTGCCGCCCGGTCCGCATTTCGCGTTCTCGATAAGACATCCCGAGTGAACATGCTCCAGTTTCACGAGCAATATCAGGCTGTCGTGCTCCGATATCGGCCATTTTCCGTCAATATGGCGCTCGCTTTGCTTGATCTTGGGCTTCGTGATCTGGCGGGAAACTATCTGATGAACTCCTGCGCCGATAAGGGCGCGGAGGCGCCTGACATTATTGTGAAGCGGGGGCGCGCGCTCATCCGGTGTGGTCTGCTGGTTGAGGCGGAGGACCTCGTCTCCCACCTTCCCGAAGCGGAGGCCTATGACGCGACCCGGCAGTCGCTGCGGCTTGCCCTCCGCCGCGCCTGGGACAGGGAGGCGGCTCCGCCATCTGTCCAGCCTGAGGCGCCGCCGCGGCAGGAGAGCGTCTCCGGGTCCGTGGGATGACGGGACCGCGCCGCCCTGACTGCGGCGTGCAAGGCGTTATGGTCTGATAGTCTGGCTGGAAAGCCATCCTCGCGCGGGCGCCTGCGCTTGCCCGGAGCCGGTCATTTCCTGGCGTCTGATCGCTGGAGAGGCGTTGCCGCTCCGGCGTAGTTGTCTGCGGTACCGGAGCTCCGGAGAGGGGGCGGGGATTTCCGCAGTCGACTTCTGGTGTCTCCGGTCGGAGAAAACCGGGTCGCGCGGGCAGCAGGTCCCGCCTGAGAGCCTCTGATCCGAGGCGCCCCCCTGTCTTCGGTCGTGCCCCCTCCGAAAGGAGAGAGGGGGAGCCTCTTGATTGAATCTAGACGATCGGTCTATTAATTCCCGCAACGAGATCAGCGGGCGACAGACAAGAGCGGCACCAAAAAGCCGTCGCCAGGTCGCCTCGCCCCTGCCGGATCGCGACCGGCAGGGGCCATCCAGTCCGGGGCCTTTTTCAGGCGCTGCGCCCATCGGGGGCGCGCTGGAAAGGGCCCCGGGGCTCTTCCCGGGTTCCCGCAGTGGCCGACGTGTCGCCGCGCCGGCGGAACTGTGGGGGAGGGTTGACCGATCGTGGCGGCTGCCGGGTGCAGCCGAGGGAGGACATGATGTTCGATGCCATCTTGATCGAGAAGGGCGCCGCCGGGCAGACCGTTGGTCTGGCGCGGCTTGGCGAGGACCGGCTGCCGGCCGGCGATGTCACCGTGCGGGTGGCCTGTTCCAGCCTGAACTACAAGGATGCCCTGGCGATCACCGGCCGCAGCCCGGTGGTGCGCAGCTTCCCCATGGTGCCCGGCATCGACTTTGCCGGCGTGGTGGAGCACTCCGATTCGCCGGAGTGGACGCCTGGCGACCGGGTGGTGCTGAATGGCTGGGGCGTCGGCGAGGTGCACTGGGGCGGCCTTGCCGGTCGTGCCCGGGTGAAGGGCGAGTGGCTGGTGCCGCTGGACCCGGCCTTCTCCATGGAGCAGGCCATGAGCATCGGCACTGCCGGCTACACGGCGATGCTGTGCGTGCTGGCGCTGGAGCGGCATGGCATCACCCCGGAGAGTGGCCCGGTGCTGGTGACCGGGGCCGCCGGCGGCGTCGGCAGCGTGGCGGTGGCGGTGCTGGCGAAGCTCGGCCATGAAGTCGTGGCCGTCACCGGTCGTCCGGAAGAAGCCGACTATCTGATTGGCCTCGGCGCCCGCACCATTCTCGACCGGGCGGAGCTGGCGGCTCCCGGCAAGCCGTTGCAGCGCGAGCGCTGGGCCGCTGCCGTCGATGTGGTCGGCGGGGTGATGCTGGCCAATGTCTGCGCGTCGCTGCGCTATCGCGGTGTGGTGGCGGCGTGTGGTCTGGCCGGTGGCATGGCGCTGCCGACCACGGTCGCCCCGTTCATCCTGCGCGGCGTGACGCTCGCCGGTGTCGACAGCGTGATGTGCCCGCGCCCCGACCGGCTGGAGGCGTGGACCCGGCTGGCCCGGGATCTCGACCCGGCCCTGCTGGAGCGCATGACGGTGCGGGTCGGCTTTGCCGAGGCGATCCCGGCGGCCGAACGGCTGCTGGCCGGTCAGGTCCGCGGCCGCGTCATCGTGCCCCTTGAGGGCGCGGCGGACTGAAGCTGTCCGGTCGGAAGACGATCCGGCCGCCCGAACTTCTTCTCCCCCGGGACCGGATACCGGCCGCCAGAGCCGGACTTTCCCGGGGGCACTCTTGGAAACGCTCCCGGAAGGATCTCCC
This sequence comes from Segnochrobactraceae bacterium EtOH-i3, assembly GCA_050689115.1. GTDB lineage: Bacteria > Pseudomonadota > Alphaproteobacteria > Rhizobiales > Segnochrobactraceae > JBBSSF01. The sequence goes on from JBOGCN010000006.1 coordinate 135,332, forward strand.
GATGACCGCAGCCGCGCTGCCGATCAGCCGCTTTCCCGTGCCGGCGCTTGCCGATCTGCCGGAGGATATCCGCCTCCGCATCGAGGCGGTCGCGGAGAAATCGGGCTTCGTGCCCAATGTCTTTCTGGCGCTGGCGCACCGGCCGGACGAGTTCCGCGCCTTCTTTGCCTATCACGATGCGTTGATGGAGAAGCCCGGCGCCCTCACCAAGGCCGAACGCGAGATGATCGTGGTGGCCACTTCGGCCCACAATCAGTGCCAGTATTGCGTCGTGGCCCATGGTGCCATCCTGCGCATCCGCGCCAAGAATCCGCTCATTGCCGATCAGGTGGCAGCCAATTATCGCAAGGCCGATCTGACCGAGCGACAGAAGGCGATGCTGGATTTCGCCCTGAAGGTCTCCACCGAGGCCCACCTCGTTGGCGAGGCCGACATGGATGCACTGAAGGCCCACGGCTTCACTGACGACGACATCTGGGACATCACCGCCATCTCCGGCTTCTTCGGGCTGTCCAACCGGCTCGCCAATGTCATGTCGCTGCGGCCGAATGCCGAGTTCTACAGCCTCGGGCGGGGGTGACACCCGCCGTTGCTGCGGTGCGGTAGGCAGTCTATCGTTGGTGCCATGACCCAGACCGATATTCCTGCCCCGCGCCGTCGCGGGCGCCCGCCCAAGGATGAAGGGCGCCTGGAAGAGGCGCGCGCCCGGCTGCTGCGCGCCGGCGTGGCGCTGCTCACCGAAAAGGGCTTCGGGGCCGTCGGTCTGGAGGAGCTGCTCACCTCCGTCGGCGTGCCCAAGGGCTCATTCTATTATTATTTCGCCAGCAAGGCCGACTATGGCCTCGCGCTCATCGACGCCTATGCGGACTATTTCGCCCGTAAGCTCGATCGCTCCTTTCTCGATGACAGCCGCCCGCCGCTGGAGCGTCTGCGCGCCTTCGTGGCCGATGCATCGGCCGGCATGGCCCGGCACGGGTTCCGCCGCGGCTGTCTGGTCGGCAATCTCGGCCAGGAAATGGGCTCCCTGCCGGAAGTCTTCCGCGACCGGTTGATCGCTGTCCTGCGCGACTGGGAAGCCCGCACCGAACGCTGCCTGCGGGCCGCGCAAGATGCCGGCGAAATCAGCCCGGAGGCCGACTGCGCCCGCCTCGCCGGCCAGTTCTGGATCGGCTGGGAAGGTGCGGTGCTGCGCGCCAAGCTGGAACGCAGCGAGCGGCCGCTGATGCTGTTCGCCGACAGCTTCTTCGCCCTTCTGGCAGCGACCAGAGACTGAGGGTCTCGCCGTCAGCGCGTGAAGGTGCCGAGGCCGTCGGCATCCAGAAATTCGATTGTCAGCGCGGTGGCGGGGCCACTTTCGGGCAGGGTTGCGGTCACCCGGGAAATGGATCCCGCCGGCGCATTCTCGCCGTCCGGCCGGATCGTGAACACCGCGCCATCCCACGGGGTGAGGGGATAGGTTGTCCCGTCGGGCCCAAGGCCGAGCACGAGGCCGTCGCTGGTCTTGCCGATGGTGACGGGGCCGAAATAGGCGTTGTCATAGCGGCCGATGAGACGGTCCGTTGCCGGTGGCGGGGCGGGACTGGCCGGAGGAGGCTGGCCGACCAGAGCCCCTTCCGGCGCCATCAGGGCGGCAAACAGCGGCGCATAGGCGGCATACCAGTCCCGTTGCGGCGCGCCGAATTCCACGATGTCGAGGAATGTGCGGGAGATCGCCTCGGCCGTGCCTGTCGGCGCGGCGTTGGTGAACACGGCGATGCCGAGCTGCTCCAGCGGCAGCAGGCTGAAGGCCGTGCCGGCGCCCAAGGCGAAGGCGCCGGAATGGGACAGCACCACCCGGCCCGAGGAATCGCTGCCGACATTGAAGCCGAAGCCATAGAGATCCGGCCGGAAGGACGGATCCGGCGGCGCCGAGGTGACCATCTGCGCCCGGAGCGCCGGCAGCAGGGCGGTGGCGGGCAGGATTTCCTGCCCGTCCAGCCGGCCGGTGCCGAGCACCAGGGCGAGCCAGCGGCCGAAATCCCGAGCCGAGGCCGACAGGCCCCCCGCCGGCGCCTGGGGATCGGGCTGGCGCACGGGGCCCGGTTCCATCCGTCCGGCCACCGGCACATGGCCGACAGCGCGGTTGGGCCGGGCGGCGAGATCTGCGAAGCGGTAGCTGGTGGCGGTCATGCCCAGAGGCGCGAACAGGCGGGTCTCCGCCAGCGTTGCCCAGTCGGTGCCGGCAGCGGCTGCCACCGAGAGGGCTGCCGCCGTCAGGCCGAAATTGGTGTAGGCATAATGGGCACGGAACGGCGCCAGCGGCAAAAGCCTCAGCCGCTCCAGAATGGTGGCGGCGTCAAAGCCCAGGTCCTCCAGCTGGTCGCCGGCATGATCCGGCAGGCCGGAGCGGTGGGCGAAGAGATCGCCGATGGTCACATGGTCAGTGACATAGGGGTCGGCGAGGGCAAAGCCCGGCAGGTGCTCGATCACCGGCGTGTCCCAGCCGATCCGCCCGGCCGCCACTTCCGCTGCCACCACCGTGGCACTTACCGGCTTGGAGAGGGAGGCGAGCGGAAACACCGTGTCGGCATCCACCGGTTCGGGCGCGCCCACCTTGCGCACGCCATAACCGCGCGCAAACACCGTGCGGCCGTCGCGCACCACCACCACGGCCATGCCGGGCACGCCGGAGCGCTGCATGATCCCCCGGGCGATCGCATCCAGAGCCGCCAGCGCCTGATCGATCTGCCCGGCGGGAATCGTCGTCCCCGGGGTCGCCGGTGGCGGCAGCTCGGCGGCGGGCGCCGCGCCCGGCAGCAGCAGGGCCAGAGCGAGCGCACCGGCCAGAATCGGGCGGCGGGCAGGGGCGCGCGGGGACGACGTGGGGCCGCGAGACGTCGGGGAAGGGGACATTGAGGGGGGCATGGGGAGCGGGTCTCCTGCGCGTCGCCACCTCCGGAAAAAGCGGGGTGGCCGGCTGCATGGGGCAGACCCGCCGGCCGGGGCGCCGGTGATCCGCATGACCCGATCAAGGATAGCGGTGCCGGGACATGCGGGACAGGGGCGGAACGGTGCTCCGCACCGGTGTGCGTCCGGTCTCGGAACAAAAAAGCTGCGGCCTTCCATCGGGATGGGGAAGGCCGCAGCTGCCGGAACGGTGAAGCCGGTTTCGGACCCGGCGTAGCCAATCGGGCGTGCCGGGTCTCGGGTCGTTGTCAGGCCGATGTCTCCGGCCCTCGGGGCCGGAGGGGAAATCAGCCTGCCTGTCCGGGACGAAGACAGGCTGTCCTCGCCGGTCCGGGATCAGTTGCATTCCTTGTAGCCGGACTCGAAGCAGGTCGTGGCCCGGGCCTGGGCATCGCGGATGGTGATCGGATCCAGCAGCCGTTCCATCTCGCGCGCCTTGCGCCCGGCGACGGCATCGCCATTGGCATAGGCGATCAGCAGCCAGATATAGGACTTGTTGTAGTTGCGCATGGTGTAGGGGCTGATGGAGTACATCACGCCAAGATTATACTGCGCATCCTTGTGGCCGAGCTTGGCGGCGCGCTCATACCATTTGAAGGACTCGCCCGGATTCTTCGGCACGCCATCGCCGCTGAAGGACATGATGCCGAGGCTGTACTGGGCCTGGGCGTGATCCTGCTCCGCGGCCAGACGATACCAGGTGGCCGCCTCGGCGAAGCTGCGCGGCACGCCGCGGCCGGTGTCGTAGAGATAGCCGAGCTGATACTGGGCGTCGGCGTGGCCCTGTTCGGCGGCGAGGCGATACCAGTTGGCCGCTTCCGAATAACTGGCCGGCACGCCATGCCCCTTGTAGTAGAGCGTCGCCAGCCGGTATTCCGCCTGGGGGAACCCCTGCTCGGCCGCCAGCCGATACCATTTCGCCGCCTGGGCGTAGTTCCGGGTCACGGCGATGCCGTAATAATACATGTCTCCCAGATAGGTCTGGGCCTCGGCATTGCCCTGTTCTGCCGCAAGACGGAACCATTTGGTCGCCTCGGCCATGATCTTCGGGTTATCCGATTCCATGTAGTAGGACTTGGCAAGGCTCAGCTGCGCCTCGACGTCGCCCTGACGGGCCTTCTGTTCAATATCCGCCGGCGCCATCGCCTGCGCAAGCGCGGGCGAAAGCAGGAGAAAACCTGCAAGGAGGAGAGAGGTCTTTTTCATGCTGCGGTCTCTTTCAGCAATCTCGGATCGTTCCGGTACAGCTCTTGATACAGCAGTCGAAAGCGTGCGACCACGGGAGGAGACGTCGCGGATACATCTTGTGGTGGCTATAGTTAAACGCCGATCGAAAAAAAATGCCGGGCCTTCTAGCGGGCGTGGAAAGTCTTTCGTTACACTTTTTCGGTGTCTCCGGGAGAGGCCTCGCGTGCGGTGCTCCCTCCGCCCCGGGGCCGGATGTGTCGTCTGCCGCCGGCGCCTGTTCCGCCTTGCGTCCGCCGTGGTCTCTACCTAAGGCTGGTCGAGGTCGCGCGCTTCCGGGGGGTGGATGAGGCCGGCTTTCCTGCTGCGGGACGGGTCTGGAGGACAAGCCTCCCGATTTTCGGACCGGGCCCTGAAAGGACGAGACATGAACGGGATCGTGGTCAAGACGCCGCTGCAATATCTCGACGCGGCCATGGGAACGCTCCGTGATCTCGGGCTGCTCAAGGATGCGCCCGCAGATGCCCCGATCGTGGGGCTTCTGGAAAAGATCGCCGTCATCGAGCCGGACAAGATCGCCATCATCACCCGCACGCTGCAGCAGATGAGCGTGTTCAACGAAGTGGTGCGCGATCAGGTCGCCGAAATGTCGGTCGGCGAACGCTATGAGGCCATCGCGAAATCCTTCGATTCCATCCGCGATGATGCCCGTCGCATGGTCGGCCAGCTTGATGATGGCCGTCTGGATGCGTTCGAGCGGGCCACCAATGTGTGGATGAAGATCGCCCGTGGCGATGTCGCCAGCCGTTTCGACGACATCCGCAAGGTCTATCTGGACGTCGCCCGGGATACCAAGGCCAACATCGCCCGGGAGCAGGCCATTCTGGACGCCTATCGCGATTTCCGCGGGGCGCTGAAGCATGGCGAGGTCGCCGCGCTGGAAATCCTGAAGGTCGCCGATGGGCGACTGGCCACCGCCCGCAGCGGGCTGGAAACGGCGGCTGCCGCCGTGGCCGCCCTCGGCGAGGGTGCGGAGCCGGCCGAGCGGGCCCGGCTGGAGCTGGTGCGTGACGAACATCTGCGTAATGTGCAGGGCGAGGAGGCGCGCTATCAGATCGCCAAGGATCTCGCCGACAACATGACCATCAGCTACAACACGTCGGAAGTCGTGATGGCCCGGCTGGTGCAGACGACATCTGCCAAGGAACGGGTCTATCAGCAGGCGGTGTCGTTCTTTACCACCAATGAATCCGTCCTGACGGCGCTGAAGGCCTCCTTTACCGGGCTTTACGGCCTGCACGAGGCCACCCGCACCCTGAACGAGATGAAGGAAGGGGTGTCGCGGTCGCTGGAGGTGCTGGCCGAGATCGGCGGCAAGGTGCAGGAGGAGGCGCTGAAGGCCGGCTATGGCCCGACGGTGCGGGCGGATGCGGTGAAGAAGCTCGTCGACAGCGTGGTGAATTTCCAGACCCGCTCGGTGGAGATCGTCACCGAGATGCGCGGCCTGGCCACCCGGAACAGCACCGAGATCCGGGAAGCTGTCGAGGATGGCAAGAAGCGTCTGGCGCGTCTGGCCGCCGAGGGCAACGCCATCGGCGCGTCGGTCTGATACCAGACACGCACGTGCTGACCGCACCGCGCGTCTGAAGAGGAGCGGATTTCTCATATGCTCCAGTCGCATGAGAAATCCGCATCGGAATACCAAGGATTTCTTTTCAAGGATCTTTGGTATGATCGCCGTTGCCTGAGCGGAACACAGCATGACGCCTTCAGCCCCTGGCTCCACTGGCAGCCCGGCCCCGGCCTCTCCCGGGGCTCCCGCCCTTGACGAGCTGATGCTTGCCATGGACGTGGTCGATACCCTGCGGCATCAGGAGGATGTGGCGCTGCGCGAACTGGCGCAGGATGGCCGCGACGCCGGCCTCAAGGAACGGCTGCGCCAGCTCTACGAGAGTCAGGGGTTGACGGTCTCCGAGCGCATTCTCGACGAGGGGCTGCAGGCCCTGAGGGAGAGCCGCTTCGCCTACACCCCGACCCCGCCCGGCGTGTCCCGGACGCTGGCCGGGCTGTGGGTGCGGCGGGCGCTGCTGGGGTCGGTGGTGGCGGTTTTCGTCGTGGTCGGCGGTCTTGCCGGCGGCTGGCTCCACTGGCGCCAGCTGGCGGCGGACCGGGCGGCGGAGGCCGCCCGCATCGAGCTGACGGCAACCCTGCCGGAAGCCCTTGCCGCAACCGGTGGGGCGGCGCTGGCCGAGGCGACGACCGCGGCGGCACGGGAGCGGGTGGCGCAGCTGCAGGCGGATGGGGCTCTGGCCCTGTCGCAAGGCGATGCAACCGCGGCCCGGGTCGCCCTTGCCGGTCTGGAGCGGGTCCGCGCCGACCTCGGGCAGACCTACACCCTGCGCATCGTCTCGCGTCCGGGGGCGTCGAGCGGCGTCTATCGCATTCCCGACGCCAACACCGGCGCGCGCAATTATTATCTGGTGGTGGAAGCCGTGACGGCCGATGGCCGGACGCTCTCCCGTCCGGTGCGCAACGAGGAGACCGGGCGCACGGAAACGGTGTCGACCTGGGGCGTGCGGGTGCCGGCCGCGACCTGGGAGGCGGTGCGCCGCGACAAGAGCGACGATGGCATCCTGCAGAATGACATTCTGGCGGTGAAGCCGCGTGGCGCTCTGGAGCCCGTCTACAGGATGGCCGTTTCCGGCGGCGCAATCACGCAATGGTAGGGCAGCGGCCATGATCAGTGTTGGCGAAGGCCTCGGATCTCTGGAACGGGCGAGCCGCGCGCTGCGCGCCGAGGAGGACCGTTTCACCGGGATGGCGGAAATGGCGGTGGCCGAAATTGCCCGCCTGAGGACGGCACAGGCCGAGCTGTTCCGCACGCTGGCCCGCATCCGTCTGGATGAGCTCGGACGCGAAAATGTGCTGGCGCCGCTGAATGTCGCCGAGCAGGAGGCGCTCGCCAGCCTGAAGGCCCGGCAGGACCGCCTTGCGGCCATTGCCGGCGACCGGCAGACCCTGCTCGATGGCCTGCGCCACACCCAGGCGGAGCGCGACAGCGCTGCCGCCGCCCTTGAGGCCGCCCGCAGCGCCCAGGCCGATCTGGAAGCCCGGGTTCACGACCGGCTGGCCGAGGAGGTCGGCTGGCAGGCACAGGCCGCCCGGGTGGCCGGGGCGGAGGGCCGCGCCGAGGCGGCCGATCGCAAGGCCACCCAGGCGGAGGCCGACCGGGACGAGAAGTCGAAGCCCTATCTCGCCGATCGGCTGTTCGTCTATCTCTGGCAGCGCAAATGGGGCACGTCCGCCTATCGTGGCGGCCCGCTGGCCCGTCTGGGCGATGGCTATGTCGCCCGGGTCATCGCCTATGAGCCGGCACGCCAGAATTATTTCCGCCTGACGGAAATTCCCGTGCGCCTGCGCGAGCATGCCAGCCGTCTGGCCGAAGAGGTCGAGACCGAGCGGGCGGCTCTGGCGGCGCTGGAGCGTGCGGCGCTGGAGGCCGATGGCATCGTGGCGGCCGAGGCGGCGTGCACGCGGGCCAGCGACGCCGTGGCCCGGGTGGATGACACCCTCGCCAATGTCGAGGCCCGCATCGCCACTCTCGACCGGGAGCGCGCCACCCTGCTTGAGGATGATGGCGGCACGCTGGAGCGGCTGTCCGCGTCCATGCAGCAGCAGAATCTGCGCGACCTGTTGCGGGAGGCGCTGGCCACCCCGACGCCGGAGGACGAGCGCGTCGTGGAGCAGCTTCAGACCCTCAACGATGCGGTGGCCCGGCAGGAAAAGACCGCCGCCGATGCGCGCACCGCCCTGGCCGGGCTGGCCCGCAAGCGGGCGGAGATCGAGCGCTCTCGGGCCGAGTTCCGGCGCTATGAAGGGCAGGGCGGCGGTTTCAGCAACGAAAAGCTGATCGGGGATGTGCTCGGCGGCATCATCGGCGGCGTCCTGTCGTCCCGGGAGCTGCAGGATGCGCTGCGCAGCGGCCATCGCCCGGGCCCGGGCGGACGCTCTGGCGGGTCCTCTCCCGGCCGCTCGTCCGGTGGCGGTTTCCGCACCGGTGGCAGCATGGGCGGATCATCCGGCGGTGGCTTCCGCACCGGCGGCAGCTTCTGACGCGGCGCCTGACGACAGGGCGGCTGCGGATAGGCCGGGGCGCTTGGGCCGGGAGAAGCGGCGCGGCGTCCTTCCGGACGCCCGCTCGTCTCCGGATGGGCACGCGCCGGCGGCGGATGGGCCCCCATGAAAAATCCGCTGTCCGGCCTTCTTCGAAGGAAAAATGGATCCTTTTACGTGGCGTCATAAATTCCATGGGCCGGGGCGGATAAATAAATCCTTGATGGAGAAAGCAATATCTCCGCCTTGGCACTCCAGTATTGATCCGGGTGGACCGGGTCTGTGATACTGGAGGCTGTGGGGAAATTCCCTGCGCGGCATTGTTATATTCGGGGAGCGGATAGCATGAGCCTGTTCGACAAAATCAAGAGCGCCATTTTCGGGTCCGCCAAGGCGGAGACACCGGCCGCGGTGCCGATGGAGGCCGCTGGTGGCGCTGCTCCCGAGACGGCGACAGCTGCGGCTCCCGCGGTGGCCGCGCCGGCTGCGGTGGCGGGATCGGTGGACGTGGCGGCCATTCTGGATGCCGCGGTGGCGGCCAGCGGGCAGACCCTCGACTGGCGGAAGTCGATCGTCGATCTGCTGAAGGCGCTCAAGATCGACAGCAGCCTGTCGGCGCGCAAGGAGCTGGCCTCCGAGCTCGGCTATCGCGGCGACACGCAGGATTCCGCGACGATGAACATCTGGCTGCACAAGCAGGTGATCGCCAAGCTCGCCGCCAATGGCGGCGCCGTTCCGGCGGACCTGCTCGACTGAGGTTGTCCCTCGACTGAGGCTGCCCAGATGCCAGGGATCTCCGGACGGAACCGGGGATCCCCTTGGGCGCGTCGCGCCGGATGGCCGGGATCCGCGGCGTGCAGGAACGCGGAGGGATCGCCCCATGCAGAAAGAGGAGAGGAGGCCCGGGCCCGCTGACTGTTCCCTGCTGTGGCAAACAGGCGAGAAAATCGAGGCCCAGAAACAGAAAAGGCCTCCCGAAGGAGGCCAATCTCAGATTTTCATCTGGGAAGAATTGGTGCCCAGGAGAGGACTCGAACCTCCACGACTTGCGTCACTGGTACCTGAAACCAGCGCGTCTACCAATTCCGCCACCTGGGCTTAGGGGCTTGCCGGTTCGCTGCGTTGCCGCTTGCGTCCCGGCCGGTGAGCAGTCGTTTATGGGTCGGCGGCGCTGATGTCAACGGGGGTCTGTTGCGGCGGCCGCAGAAATTTCGCCGGCTCGATTACCGTTCCGCCGAACGCCGCAGATTGTGCGCTTTTCCGCGGCGCAGAAAAATGCACGGGCCGGGAGCGGGGAGGTGCGCTTTGACGGGGGGCAGTCCGAATCCGGGGGCGGTTCGGAGCGAATCCGCGTGGCGAGATTCGGCGGGCCGGGCAAAAAAGCCGACACCCGGTTTCCCGAGGGGCGTTTTTCTTCCGGTCGGCCGGTCCGGCGTCGGTGGTGGGGGGCGGTGCGGCCTGCCGCGCCGGATGGGCGTCCGTCAGGACGGTTCTTCATCCGCCATATCCGTCCGCCCTGATGCTGGCCCCGTGCCGAGGCCGCGCCGGGCGGAGAAGGGAGCGTCTGGCGGAGGGCGGGCCCGTCGTCTTCTGAGCCATCTTCCGCGTGCGGCCGTCCCGTCTTTCCTGAACCGTCCCGCGAGGGCATCCCCGGGCGAGGGGCGGGGCCGGGGAGGGCTGCCCTGCGCATGGCGTGCCTTGACGGCGGGTGCTGCGGCGCTTCAAGGTCCGCACGCGCCGGTGCTCCCCGTCCTGGCGCTGTCGGCCGAAGCGGAGATGCGCGTTCGATGGGTCTTCTCGTCCTGCCCTTTCCGGTAATTGATCCGGTGGCTGTCTCCCTCGGGCCGATTGCCATCCGCTGGTATGCGCTCGCCTATATCGTCGGCATCCTGCTGGCCTGGGGCTACATGAAGCGCCTCATCCGGGCCGAGGCGATCTGGCGCGGCACGGCGCGGCCGTCGCCGGTGGCCATCGACGATTTCGTCGTGTGGGCCACCCTCGGCATCGTGCTCGGCGGCCGGCTCGGCTATGTGCTGTTCTACAATGTCGAGCACTATCTGCAGAACCCCATGGATGCGCTGCGCATCTGGTCCGGCGGCATGTCGTTCCATGGCGGCTTTCTCGGCGTGGTCGTGGCCATGCTGCTGTTTGCGCGTGCCCGCGGCATCCGCATCCTCACGCTGTTCGATCTGGCCGGCGCGGCGGCGCCCATCGGCCTGTTCTTCGGCCGGCTGGCCAATTTCGCCAATGGCGAGCTGTGGGGGCGGCCGAGCGATGTCGCCTGGGCCATGGTGTTTCCGGGCGGCGGCCCCGAGCCGCGCCACCCGAGCCAGCTTTATGAGGCGGCGCTGGAAGGCATCGTGCTGTTCCTCGTGCTGCGTATCGCCACGCACCGTTTTCGCACCCTCGCCCACCCCGGGCTGACGGCGGGGCTGTTTGCGGCGGGCTATGGCATCGCCCGCACGATCGTCGAATTCTTCCGCATGCCCGACGCCCAGATCGGCTTCCTCTCCTTCGGGGCGACCATGGGCATGGCGCTGTCGGCGCCGATGATCCTGTGTGGCGCAGCGCTTGCATTCTGGGCCGCAATGCAACCCCTGCCGGACGGGAAGGCCGCCCCATGACCCCGCCCGAGACCCCGCTCGGCCGCAAGATTGCCGATCTCATCCGCGCCGCCGGGCCGATGACCATTGCCGATTATATGGCCATCTGCCTCGGCGACCCCGCCCATGGCTACTATGTCACGCGGGACCCCTTCGGCACCGGCGGCGACTTCATCACCGCCCCCGAGGTCTCGCAGATGTTCGGCGAGCTGATCGGGCTGTGGCTGGCCGATGTCTGGATGCAGGCAGGCTGCCCGCATGGCGTGCAGATCGTCGAGATCGGTCCCGGTCGCGGCACGCTGATGGCCGATGCGCTGCGCGCCCTGAAGCTGGTGCCGGAGCTGCGCGCGGCCGCCACCGTGCATCTGGTGGAAATGAGCCCGGCGCTGCGGGCCGTTCAGGAGCACACGCTGGCTCAGGCGGCCATGCCGGTGTTCTGGCATGACCGGCTGGAGGATGTGCCCGCCGGGCCGCTGCTGGTGGTGGCCAACGAGCTGTTCGATGCCCTGCCGATCCGCCAGTTCCTGCGCATCGACGGTACCTTCCGCGAGCGCGTCGTGGGCCTTGGCGAGCGCGGCCAGCTGACCTTCGGCATCGGCCCGGGCGTGCTGCCCGAAGCGGAGCTGCCGCCGTCGCTGCGCGCTGCCGCCGATGGATCCGTGGTGGAAATCTCGCCGGCCAGCATCGCCCTGATGACGACCTTGGCCGGCCGCATCGCCCGCGACGGCATCGCCGCGCTGGTCATCGACTATGGCCATGCCCGCTCGGGGCTGGGCGATACCTTCCAGGCCATGCGCCGCCATGGCTTTGCCGATCCGCTCGCCTGTCCCGGCGAGGCGGACCTGACGGCGCATGTGGATTTCGCCAGCCTTGCCCGGGCGGCCCGCGCCGCCGGTGCCGTGCCCCATGGCGCGGTGGAGCAGGGGCAGTTCCTGCACGCCCTCGGCATCGACCAGCGCGCCGCCAGCCTCGCCCGCTCCAAGGATGCGGTGACCGCTGCCGCCATTGAGGCCGGCCGCGCCCGCCTGGTGGAGCCCGCCCAGATGGGCAGCCTGTTCAAGGTGCTGGCCATCACCCGGCCGGGTCTGACGCCGGCGGGGGTCTGAGCGCCACAGTCCCTGATTGCGTGCGGAATCCATACGAATACGTATGGAATGGTAGGATCGTGCCAAGACCATACGCAGTCTTGCGGAGGCATCCTCAAGAACAAGGATGTGCTGGCGCGCCCGTCCGGGCCGCAACAGCGCGCCGTTTCGGGGCTTTCTGGCGCTATAAGACTTTCGGAGACAGCCTAAGGTCTGACGCATGGCAGGCTTGCGCCGGGCGCGCGGCTGCGCGCATGGTCCGCTGAAACGCCCGCGTGCGCTGAAATGAGATCCAAGGAGACTGGCGATGTCGAGCCGGTATGCGGAAGTCTATTCCCGGTGGCAGGCTGATCCCGAAGGCTTCTGGGCCGAGGCGGCCCAGGGCATCGACTGGTTCACCCAGCCCGAGAAAGTCTTCGATCCGGATGCCGGGGTCTATGGCCGCTGGTTCGTCGGGGGCGTGACCAACACTGCCTACAATGCCGTCGACCGTCATGTGAAGGACGGTCGCGCCCATCAGCCGGCGATTGTCTATGACTCGCCGGTCACCGGCTCCAAGCGCGTCCTCACCTACGGGGAGCTGCTGGACGAGGTGAACGCCCTTTCGCTGGTGCTGGCCGACAATGGCATCGTCAAGGGCGACCGCGTCATCGTCTACATGCCCATGGTGCCGGAAGCGGCGGTGGCGATGCTCGCCTGCGCGCGGCTGGGCGCCATCCATTCGGTGGTGTTCGGCGGGTTCGCGGCCAAGGAGCTGGCCACCCGCATCGAGGATGCCAAGCCGAAGGCGATCATCTCCGCCTCCTGCGGCGTCGAGCCGAACCGGGTGGTGGCCTACAAGCCCCTGCTCGACGGGGCCATCGAGGAATCCGCCCACAAGCCGGATTTCACCATCGTTCTCCAGCGCCCGCAGAAGATCGCGTCGCTGGTCGAAGGCCGCGACATTGATTATGGCGCGGCGGTGAGCGGGGCGAAGGAATCCGGCCGGGTGCAGGCGCCGGTGCCGGTGGCGGCCACCGATCCGCTCTATATCCTCTACACGTCCGGCACCACCGGCCAGCCCAAGGGCGTCGTGCGCGACACCGGCGGCCACATGGTGGCCCTCAACTGGACGATGTACAACATCTACGGCGTGAAGCCCGGCGAGGGCTTCTGGGCGGCCTCCGATGTGGGCTGGGTCGTCGGCCATTCCTACATCGTCTATGCGCCGCTGCTGGCGGGCGCCACCACGGTGCTCTACGAGGGCAAGCCGGTGGGCACCCCCGATGCCGGCGCCTTCTGGCGCATGATCGACGAGCACAATATCCGCGTCCTCTTCACCGCTCCGACGGCGCTGCGCGCCATCAAGAAAGAGGATCCGGACGGCAAGCTCGTTGCCAACTACAACCTCACCGGGCTGAAGGCGCTGTTCCTGGCCGGCGAGCGCGCGGATCCCGATACCGTGCAGTGGGCGGAAAATATCCTGAAGGTGCCGGTGGTCGACAACTGGTGGCAGACGGAAACCGGCTGGGCGATTGCCGCCAATCCGCTGGGTCTCGGCCTGCTGCCGGTCAAGCACGGTTCGCCCTCGGTGCCGATGCCGGGCTATGACGTGCAGATTCTGGACGATGCCGGCCATCCGGTGGAACCCGGCAAGCTCGGCAACATCGTGGTGAAGCTGCCGCTGCCTCCCGGCAACCTGCCGACCCTGTGGAATGCCGACGCCCGCTTCAAGTCCAGCTATCTGGAGGAGTTCCCGGGCTACTACAAGACGGCCGATGCCGGCTTCAAGGATGCCGACGGCTACGTCTTCATCATGGCCCGCACCGACGACATCATCAATGTTGCCGGCCATCGCCTGTCCACGGGCGCCATGGAAGAGGTGCTGGCCGGTCATCCGGCGGTGGCGGAATGCGCCGTCATCGGCATCGCCGACGGCCTCAAGGGGCAGGCTCCCTGCGGCTTCGTGGTGCTGAAGGCCGGCGTCGACCGGCCCCATGAGGAGATCGAGAAGGAACTCGTCGCCCGGGTGCGCGATCTCATCGGCCCGGTCGCGGCCTTCAAGATCGCCATCACCGTCGACCGCCTGCCGAAGACCCGCTCGGGCAAGATCCTGCGCGGCACCATGCGCCAGATCGCCGATGGCGAGGAATTCCGCATGCCCGCCACCATCGACGATCCCGGCACCCTGGATGAGATCGCCGCCGCCATCGGCTCCCGCCTCGGTGGCGAACGCGGCGCCGCCTGATCCGGGGAGGGCGCCGCCCGGCGTCCCTCCGCTTCTCGATGGTCTGACAGATGAAGCCCTCCGGTGCCCGGCGCCGGAGGGCTTTGCCATTTCGGGAGGGATGCCTCCCTCTGCCGGGCGAGCGATTTCCCGTCTGCCTCAGGGGCATGCTAGATCCCGGTCGGCGGCCTGTTGTTCAGACGCGGCGTGAGACCCGGAGGGAGCCATGGCACTCGGCCTGAAATTGCGGATGATTCCCGGCCGCTATGCCGTCGCACGGCTGCCGCCGGAGGCGCCCGTGCCGGCGTGGGTGGCCGGTCCGGGCTTCCGGGCGGTGGTGTGGGCGGAGGACGAGCTGACGCTGGTGTGCGCCGAGGCGCGGGTGCCGGCCGAGGTGGAGGCGGAACGGGACTGGGTCTGCCTGCGCACCCTCGGCCCCTTCGATTTTCAGGCGAGCGGCATCGTGCATGCCCTCATCGGCCCGCTGTCCACCAACGGCATCGGCGTGTTCGTCGTCTGCACCTTCGATGGCGAACACCTCCTCGTCGCCGCCCGCGACGCCACCCGGGCCCGCACGCTTCTGGAAGCGGCGGGCCATGTGTTCGTGGCGCCGGCGGAGGGCTAACAGATCCGCGTCAGGCGGCCTGCCCGCTCACTTCCCCCCGCGTTGGCCCGGCGCTCCCGTTTCGCCGTCGATTTCCGGCTCGGGCCGGCCGCGGGGGGAGCGGTCGTGCTTGCCGTCATGGTCGACGGGGGCCAGCGAATAGACGCTGCCGGAGGCCTCGGCGATCAGCCAGTTGCGCACCGCCTGCACGGCCGGGCGCTCCCGGGCGGTGCGGTGGATGACGATGTAGTGTCCGCCGCCGGAGCGCACGACGTCGCGATAGGGAGCCACCAGCCGGGTGGACTTGATGTCCTCCAGCGCCATGACAAGATCGGCCATGGCGATGCCGCGGCCATTTTCGGCGGCCCGCAAGGCCATGTCCTGCATGTCGAAATCGACGCCATGGTCGACATCGAACGGTCCGCCGCGCCAGCCGCGCGACCAGATGCGCCAGTCGGCATGGTCCAGCGAGGAATGCAGCAGCGGCGCCCGGGCGAAGGCGCCGGCCGAGCGCGGCACGCCCTTCTGGTCGAGAAAGGCCGGCGAGCACACCGGCGTCAGGCGCTCGGGCAGCAGCAGCTCGGCGT
The DNA here is from genome assembly GCA_050689115.1 of Segnochrobactraceae bacterium EtOH-i3. Classification (GTDB taxonomy): domain Bacteria; phylum Pseudomonadota; class Alphaproteobacteria; order Rhizobiales; family Segnochrobactraceae; genus JBBSSF01. The sequence goes on from JBOGCN010000006.1 coordinate 150,661, forward strand.
CTTCCTCGGCCCAGCTGCCGGTGCCGTAGCGCAGCCCCATGTCGTGGCCGGCGTCCCCGGGCTCCAGCGAGTGCCAGAGCACGTCGACCTGAAGGCGCAGATCCGGATGCCGGCTCTCGAAGCGCTTCAGCCGCGGCCACAGCCAGCGCACCCCCACCGTGGGCAGCACCCGCAGCCGGATGGCGTTGCGGTCGTGGGTCAGCCGCTCCACGGTTTCCGTGATGGTGCGAAAGCTGGAGGTGAGGGATTCGGCCAGCACCCGGCCATCCGGGGTCAGCGCGATTCCCCGGTGCACCCGGCGGAACAGCGTCAGCCCCAGTTCCTCCTCCAGCTGACGGATCTGCCGGCTCACCGCGCTCTGGGTGACATGCAGTTCGTCAGCGGCGCGCGAGATGCTGCCCATTCGTGCGGCAGTCTCGAACGCTTTGAGAGCATTGAGAGAAGGCAGGCGCCGCATGGCTCTCACTTGAGTTTTTAGAATATCACTCGAGCGAGAATACCGTTTGAAGAACGCCGTTCAAGGGCGCATCTAGCCGGCATAGAGTTTTTGACCTCGGAGAGTTCCATGACCATCGGTCATATCGTTGTCGCTCCGAGCGCCCGTACCGCCGTTCTGGATGTCACTGGCGCTCATCTCGCGAGCTATGCGTCTGCCCTGCGCCGGGCATTCCGGCGTGCTGTCCTTGCGGCGGAGCGCCGCCGCGAGTTCACCCGTCTGTCGGAGGTGAGCGATCATCTCCTCGCCGATGTCGGCGTCGATCCGTCGACGGTTCCCCATCGCGCGGAAACCCTGCCGGTGGTGTGACGCCCGGAATTCCCGACGGGAACGGATCCCCCCAAACCGGCCCTGACGGATCAGGAGGCCCCGCTTCGGCGGGGCCTTTTGCTTCTGTGGCCGCGAGAATGGCGCGCCGCGATCGAAAAAGGCCGGGCGCGGGGGGAGTTACCGCCTGGCTGGCGTCGATGCGCCGCGATCGGCCGGCGGGCCCAGGCGCCAGAGTTCGGCCCGGTCGGCGGCCTGCTTCTTGACGGTGGCGCTCTGGGCCGAAAAGAAGCCGTCCAGCCAGGTATCGGTGATGCCGGCCCGGCGCGAGATCAGATACCACTTGCCCGATTCGACCGGATCTTCCGGCAGGCCCTTGCCCTGGGCCAGCAGCCGGGCCAGCCGGTTCTGGGCGATGGGATTGCCGCCATTGGCCGCGCGCAGGAACCAGCTGGCCGCCTGCTTCTCGTCGGTCACGATGCCCTTGCCGTTGAAAAGGCGGATTGCATACTCGACCTGGGCCGGCACATTGCCGTTGCGGGCGGCGCGTCCGTACCAGAAAGAGGCCAGACGGTCGTCCTGGGCAACGCCCTTGCCGGCATCGGTCATGATGGCCAGGGCATATTGCGCGTCGCCATTGTCATTGTCGGCGGCGGTCCGGAACAGGGCCGCGGCGCGGGCCTCGTCCTTCGGGCGGCCCCGGCCCTCCAGATAGATCATGCCGAGATTGAAGGTGGCGGCGACATGGCCGGCATTGCTTGCCTGCTCGAACAGATCGGCGGCTTTTGCCCGGTCGGCCGGCACGCCGAGACCGTCCAGATAAAGCAGCGCCAGCTGATAGCGGGCTTCCCGGTTGCCGGATCCGGCGGCGAGTTCGTACCAGCTGGCCGCCTTGGCAAAGTCCCGCGGCACGCCCTGGCCATTCTCATAGAGCACGCCCAGCAGGGTCTGGGCGATCGGGTCGCCGGCGGCGGCCCGGGGCGTCGCTTCTCGCAGGGCCGTGAGATAGAGGCCGTCGACATAGGCCTGATAGGCGGGATCCGGGCGATAGGCGCGCCGCCACGCGGTCTCAGAAATGAGAGGCTCGGACGCGGCGGAAGGGGCGGCCGCGGGCGTGGCAGTCGTGGATGGCGTCGCCGGGGATCCGGCCGGAGGAGCGGACGGATCGGAACGCGCGCCGCCTGCAGGATCGGTCGGGCCCGGGGCTGCAGGTGTGTCCGCTGCATCATGGGACTGCGATGCGGCGGGCTTTGTCTCACCGGGCGTCTCGGGAGCCGGAACGTTGGTTGCCGGTGCGTTCCCGACCGGAGCCGCGGCCTCGCCTCCGGCGGCCTCGCCGGGTGCCACGGGGGAGCTGACATCCGGCGACGGGCCGGCGCCGGCGGCCGCCGGCGCGGCAGGCGCATCGGCCGGCGAGGGAACGGCATCTCCGGTCGGCGAGGGAGCAATTTCAGCAGCCGGCGCAACGCTGTCTGCACGGGTGGCCGGGGCAGCAGCAGCGGCGAGCGGCGATGGCACGGGAATCGGCACGGGCTTCCGGCTGGCAGCCACGGCCGGGGGCGCTAGGGCAAGGACCAGAACGCCGGCCAGTCCGGTGTGAAGGAGTGCCCGTCCGCGTGCCGCCATGCCCTGTCCTCCTGATTCCCTCCGCCCGGGGTGCGTCACTGGGGACGCGCGGACGGTGGACTTTCCCCGGTCGGTTGGTTCCGATCACCCGTCAGCCGGGCGCCCGGGCCTCAGCCCTTCAGCGGACCGGCGACGGCATCCAGCCGGGCGTTGGCCGCGGCAACGGCGGCCTTCGGGCCCTCGGCATGGTCCCAGACCGCGGCGCGCAGGGCCACGAACTCCACGCCCGTGGCGGCCAGCGCCTCCACCGAGGCGAGATCGGATCCGCCGAGCGCAATGGCCGGCACCTCGAACAGCGCCGCCCACCACTCGCCCAGCGCCACAGTCTTCGGATGGGCGTCCGGCAATTCCGTGGCATCAAGCAGGCCGAACAGCACATAGTCGGCCCCGGCTTCGCCGGCTGCCATCGCCTCGTCGCGGGTGCGCAGACCGCCGATGCCGACGATGCGCTTGCCCGAGAAGGCGTTCACGGCGTCGGTGAAGTCCTCGTCCATGGCCTCGGCGTGGAGACCATCGGCCTTGGCGCGGCCGACGACGCGGGTGTCGGCGCCGAGAATGGCGGCGGCGCCCGCTTCCTGGATCACCGGCACCAGCGCATCGGCCACAGCCTGACGGTCGGATTCGGCAAGGGACGCCAGCGGCACGATGACGGCGGCGACATCCCCGCCGGCAAGGGCCTCGGCAAGGCGCGGCGCGAAGCTGGCGTCGCTGCCGGCCGGGGTCACGAGAACGAGGCGGGGGCGGGGAGGGGCGGACATGGGCGAACTCGATTTTCCGGTGCAGTCTCTTGAGGCCCGGTTCTAGAGCATTTTCGAGCGAAGTGGACACCGGTTCGCGTGAAGAAAATGCGCTTGCGCAGTCCGGGCGGTTTCCGCCACCGGCAGTCGCGGGGGATTGGCCGGGGCCGGACATGACAGCGCCGCCGGAACGGGTCCGGCGGCGCTGCCTCATCCGTGTGTGGACCGGGTATCAGGCCCGGTCAGCGGCCGATCAGGCGGCGACCTTCTCCAGCGCCGGCTCGTACTTGCCGAGAGCGGCGAGCGAGTTCAGCTTGGCGCGGTTGTAGAAGGCGGCCTGGGCGGCCGGAACGTTCTCGGTCTTGCCGCTCCACGCCTTCAGCGCGGCCTGCTGCAGGGCGCGGCCGTAGGAGTAGGTGAGCTTCCACGGCAGCACAGCCTGGTTCATCAGCGAGAGATGATAGGTCGCGAGCTCGTCGGACTGGCCGCCCGACAGGAAGGCGATGCCCGGAACGGCCGGCGGCACGCAGGCCTTCAGCACCTTCACGGTCTTCTCGGCCACCTCTTCCGGCGAGGCCTGCTTGGCGGAGTGCTTGCCGGCCACGATCATGTTCGGCTTCAGCACGATGCCTTCGAGGTTCACGCCGGCAATGTAGAGCTGCTCGAACACGATCTTCAGGGTCATCTCCGTCACCTTGTAGCAGGTGTCGGCGTCATGAACCGAGTGGGCCGCATCCATCAGCACTTCCGGCTCGACGATCGGAACGATGCCGTTCTCCTGGGCCAGCGCCGCATAGCGGGCCAGCGCCTGGGCATTGGCCAGGATGGAGTTGTAGGTCGGGCGGCCCTCGGCGATGTCGATCACCGCGCGCCACTTCGCAAAGCGGGCGCCGAGGCCATAATATTCCTGGAAGCGCTCGCGCAGACCGTCGAGACCCTCGGTGATGGTCTCGCCCGGGGCGCCGGCCTGGGCCTTGGCACCGGTGTCGACCTTGATGCCCGGGATGGAGCCGGCAGCCTTCATGATCTCGACCAGCGGCGTACCGTCGACGGCCTTCTGGCGGATCGTCTCGTCGAAGAGAATCACGCCGGAGATGAAGGACGACATGGCATCGGTGGCGCGGAACAGCATCTCGCGATAATCGCGCCGCGCCTCGAAGGTGTTCTCCACGCCGATCTGCGTGAACCGCTTCGCGATCGTCGACGTGCTCTCGTCGGCGGCCAGGATGCCCTTGCCATCGGCGACCATCGCAATCGCAATGTCTTCAAGCCGTTCCGTCATGTGCGTGTTTCCTCGTGTCAACATCATCAGGCCGTGCCCGTCGCCGAGGCGGGACGCGCGCCGTGTTCGAAAAGCCGGGCGGCCATCCCGCGGGAGACGGGGAGCGCCCTTGGTGTGTCCGGTCCGGACGATCGCGCTTTCCGGTCCGGAGGGACCCGGTGCCGTCGGTCCGCACCGTCTGGCACCGGGGAATGTCCGGGGCGATCGCGGGATCGCCCGGGGGATCTCAGGCCTGTTCCAGCGCCACGACGCCCGGAAGCGCCTTGCCTTCCAGCCACTCCAGGAAGGCACCGCCCGCCGTGGAGATGTAGGAGAAATCGCCGGCGACGCCCGCATGGTTGAGGGCGGCGACCGTGTCGCCACCCCCGGCGACCGACAGCAGCGCGCCCGCCTTGGAGGCGGCAGCCGCCGCCTTGGCCGCGGCAACGGTGGCGGCGTCAAAGGGCTCCAGCTCGAAGGCGCCGAGCGGGCCGTTCCACACCAGCGTCTTCGACGCGGCGATCTGGGCGGCGACGGCCTCCACGGTCTTCGGGCCAGCGTCGAGGATCATGCCGTCCTCGGGCACGGCATCGATGCCGGTGACCACATGGGGGGCGTTGGCCTTGAAGGCCTCGGCGACCACGACGTCGACCGGCAGCAGGATCTTGCAGCCGCTCTTCTCGGCCGCCGCCAGGATCTTCAGCGCGGTCGGGGCGAGATCATGCTCGCACAGCGACTTGCCGACCTTGAACCCCTGGGCGGCGAGGAAGGTGTTGGCCATGCCGCCGCCGATGACGAGGGCATCCACCTTGCCGACCAGATTTTCCAGCAGGTCGATCTTCGACGACACCTTGGCGCCGCCGACCACCGCCATCACCGGACGGACCGGGGTGCCGAGCGCCTTCGACAGCGCGACGAGCTCGGCCTGCATGGTGCGCCCGGCGACCGCCGGCAGCACCCGGGCGAGACCCTCGGTGGAGGCATGCGCGCGATGGGCGGCAGAGAAGGCGTCATTCACATAGAGGTCGCCATTGGCGGCGAGCTCGCGGGTGAAGACGGCGTCGTTCTCTTCCTCGCCCTTGTAGAAGCGGGTGTTTTCCAGCACCAGGACTTCGCCCGGCACCATGTTGGCGATCGCCTCGGCGGCCACCGGGCCAACGCAGTCGGCGGCAAACGCCACCGGACGACCGAGAACGGCGGCCAGTGCCGGCACGATCGGCTCCAGCGACTGGGACGGATCCTTCTTGCCCTTCGGCCGGCCGAAATGGGCGAGCAGGATGACCTTCGCGCCCTTGTCCGCCAGCTCGTTGATGGTCGGCGCGACGGCACGCAGGCGGGTGTCGTCGGAAACCGCGCCATCCTTCACGGGCACGTTCAGATCGACGCGCACCAGCACGCGCTTGGCGGAAACGTCGACATCATCAAGGGTACGGAAGGCGGCCATGCTGGGATCTTGTCTCGCAGGGTTAGGGGCGAACGGGCCGGATCTGTCCGGCACATGTGGAAAAGGCCGGCCCCGGCGGGGCCGGCCTTCGGGGACCGGAGGTCTCAGATCAGCTTGGCGAGGGCGACGGCCGTGTCGCTCATGCGGCTGGAGAAGCCCCACTCGTTGTCATACCAGGAGAGGACGCGCACCAGCGTGCCGTCGATCACCTTGGTCTGGTCGAGCGCGAAGGTCGACGAATGCGGGTCGTGGTTGAAGTCCGTCGACACGTTCGGGAACTTCGTGTAGCCGAGCACGCCCTTCAGCGGACCATCGGCCGCGGCGATGATCGCGGCGTTGATCTCTTCCTTGGTGGTCGGCTTCCTGGAGATGAACTTCAGGTCGATCACCGACACGTTCGGGGTCGGCACGCGGATCGACGTGCCGTCGAGCTTGCCGGCCAGCTCCGGCAGCACCAGGCCCACGGCCTTGGCAGCGCCGGTGGAGGTCGGGATCATCGACAGCGCAGCCGCGCGGGCGCGGTAGAGATCCTTGTGCATGGTGTCCAGCGTCGGCTGGTCACCCGTGTAGGAGTGGATCGTCGTCATGAAGCCCTTCTCGATGCCGATGGCATCGTTCAGGACCTTGGCGACCGGAGCCAGGCAGTTCGTGGTGCACGAGGCGTTGGAGATGACCAGGTGATCCTTGGTCAGCTTGTCGTGGTTCACGCCATAGACGACCGTCAGGTCGGCGCCGTCGGCAGGCGCCGACACGATCACGCGCTTGGCACCGGCGGTCAGGTGGGCGGCCGCCTTGTCACGGGCGGTGAAGATGCCCGTGCATTCCAGAGCGATGTCGACGCCCAGCTCGCCATGGGGCAGCTCGGCCGGGTTGCGCACGGCCGTGACCTTGATCGGACCGCGACCCACGTCAATGGTGTCGCCGTCGACCTTCACCTCGGCCGGGAAACGGCCGTGGACGGAATCGAAGCGCAGCAGGTGCGCGTTGGTCTCGACCGGGCCGAGGTCGTTGATCGCGACCACCTCGATGTCGGTGCGGCCCGACTCGATGATGGCGCGCAGCACGTTGCGCCCGATCCGGCCGAAGCCGTTGATTGCGACCTTCACCGCCATGACGTTCCTCTCAAACCCTTGCCGGCGCGCGGGAACGAAGCCCGCGCGATCCCGTCTCATAGCATCGGGACGGGCACGGAGGGTGCCCGCCATTGGTAGAACCCGATCCCTGCCAGTGCCGGCGTCATTTTCCCCGACCGGGGCGCCGGACCGGCAGCCTGGAATTTCCGGGCGGCACGATAATGCCCCGCGCGCGCTCGGGAAAGCCGCTTCCCGTCCCCGCGGCGCAATAACCCGTGAGCATCTCCCGGTTGGCAGGGCCGGATTCCCCGGACGGGATCGTTGCAGCTCCCCCCGAAGAGCGGCCGTGGAAAAGGTGAGCCGGGTTTGTTGCTTGCGGGACACAACCGTGCGATTGCCCGCGACAGAACGCCCCGTGGCCCGGCATGGACCACGGGGCGTTCGTCGCAGGCGACCGGAGCGCGAGGGGAGGGGCGTTTCCGGAGCGCCCGCGAATCTTCGGGGTGCGACGGTCGGGAGCGGCGGGACAGTCCACGGGGCCCCTCCCGGCTGCCGGAACGGAGGCAGCCGGGAGGGATGGCCCTGTCCGGTCCCAAGCGGCGCAGCTCCGGAGCCCCCTTGCGTCCGGTCCGGGAGACTGCTTCCTGTCAGGGCCGGCGGTCAGGATAGCGCCGGCCTGTCCGGGCGTCCGGGCCAATCCGGCCCGCGCGCCACTCGCCACGGACATGAATTCCGCCGGCCCGGCCTTGCAAGCATGACGCGTCCGCTGTTCCGATTAGCCCCGAGCCCCACCGGCCGCCTGCATGCCGGCCACGCCCTGTCGGCCTTCCTCAACCGGGATCTGGCCCGGGCGACCGGCGGCGTGTTCCTCGTCCGCATCGAGGACATCGACCCGACCCGACGCAACCCCGAGGTGATCCGGGCCCTGCTCGACGATCTCGCCTGGCTCGGCATCGTCTCCGATGGCCCGGTGCGTTTCCAGTCGGCGCATCTGGACGACTATCGGCGGGCGCTCGACCGGTTGCAGGGGATGGGCCTCGTCGAGCCGTCGCGGGCCACCCGCACGCTGATCCGCGCGGCGATGGCCCGGGATGCCGCGGCCGGCCACCCCTGGCCCGAAGATCCCGATGGCGCCCCGCGCTTCCCGGGGGATGCCGCCGTGCTGAGCGAGGCTGACCATGCGCGGCTGGCGGCCCTTGGCGAGCCGGTGGCCGGACGGCTGGTCATGGCGCCGGCGCTGGCCGCGGCGCGGGCCCGGGATCCCGCCACCGGCGACTGGGACGAGTTCGATCCCACCGCCCCCCTTGATCCCGCCCGGCGCACCCGGGTGGCCGGGGATCCGGCGGCGTGGGGTCATGTGGTGATCGCCCGCAAGGAGACGCCGACCAGCTATCCGCTTTCGGTGGTGGTGGATGATGCCCTGCAAGGGGTCACCCATGTGGTGCGCGGCGCCGATCTCTTCGCCCAGACCAGCCTGCACCGCCTGCTCCAGACCCTGCTTGGCCTGCCGGCGCCGGTCTATCATCATCACCGCCTGATCCGGGATGCCGATGGCGGCAAGCTGTCGAAGTCGCTGGGCTCCGTCAGCCTCGCCGATCTGCGCGCCGGTGGCGCGACGCCGGCGGACGTGCGCCGGCTGGTGGGGCTTGCGGACGTCGCAGGAAAGACGTAACCGGGAAATCCCCCCCGCGCCTCTCCGCGTCCGGTATCACCCATGCGAATTTCGGTTACCCTGTTATGGCTGGCCGTGCTGCTGCCATTGTGCGGGGCGCTGTTCATTCCCGATTATTTTGCCCAGGGCGTCCTGCAGATCGGGTTCACCCTGTCGCTCTTCGGCATATCCTATGTCTGCTACATCAAGGCGCGCGCCCGGATCAAATCCCTGCGGCCGAAGACCCGTCTTGAGGCCGCCATCATCAATCAGCAGATCCGGATCCTCTCCAGTTTCTGCGGCAATATCTCGCTTTTCCTTGTCATCGGCGCCATCCTCAGCCCGCTGCTCAAGGATCTTGTCGAGCATAATCTGCCCAATGTCGATATCAGCTATGTCGTGATGATGCTGGCGCTGTCCTTCGTGTTCCAGTTCCTGTCGCTCAACGTCATCACGAACTACAAGGACGAGGATGTCGGCGACGACCTCAGCGAGGACAGCGACCGGCGCCTGTGACGGGCCGGTCCGCGGTCGCGTCGGTCATCCGCGCTCGCGCCGGTCAGGACAGCGCATCCTTCAGCCGTGCCTTGGCGGAGCCGGGGGCAAGCGGCTTCTGCTGGCTCTCGTGCGGCACCCAGCCGGAGAGGTGGATCACCTCCAGCGTCGCCCGCACCCGGCCATCGGGATCGGAGAAGCGGTCGGCATAGATTTCCGCCGCCTTCAGGAACAGCGCCCGGCTGTCGGGCCGGCGACGGCGTTCGGCGAGTGCGTTGGTGGCGCCGAGCGCCCGCAGATCCCGCGCCAGGGCGAACAGGTCGTCATAGCGCACGGTGTAGCGCTCGACATCGGCCACCGGCAGGGCGAAGCCGGCCCGCTGCAGCAGGCTGGCGGCGGCGCGCACATCCGGGAACGGCGCTACCCGGGGCGAGAGCCCGCCGGATAGCGCCGTCTCGGCTTCGGCCAGCGCCTGGCGCAGCTCGGTCAGGGTGTCGCCGCCGATGAGGCTCGCCAGCAGCAGCCCGTCAGGGGCCAGCGTGCGGCGCAGCTGGATGAGGGCGCCCGGTAGGTCGTTGACCCCGGACAGCACCAGATTGCTGGCGACGAGATCGAAGGCGGCCGGCGCGAAGGGCAGGGCCTCCTCGTCGACGATCACCTCGGCGCCGGCATCATCGGGACCCGTGGCGAGGCTGGCGGCGCGCACCAGCCGGGCGCCCGGGCCGGCAATGGCCAGACGCGCCGAGAGGCTGCCGCCGGTGTCGCCGAGCACGAGGATGCGGTCGAAGACCCGCAGCACCGCCTCGCGCCGGTCGGCCAGATCCTCGGCAACCGCGGTGACGAGGGAAACCGCGCCGCGATCATCTCCCGGGCGTCCGGCCCGGCGCCGGGCGAGGAGCGCGCGGTCGAACAGGATCGGCGGGGCGGATCCGGTCGGGGCGGACATGGGCGGTCTCCGGGGGACGTGGGCGGCGTGCAACGGCGCGGGAAAATCGTGCGTGCGGTGCAGCATCGCGAAGGACGACCGCCCGCCGCGCCCTTATAACCTGTGCCCGAGGGTGCGGCCACCTCCTCCCCGCAAAGGCTGCCCGTCCCGTGTGTTCCTCGGTCGGAGACCTGCCCCCCATGAAGAGCCTGGAAGATTTCGTCGAGAAGACCCTGCTGGGCGCCCGCTGGATCCTGGTCGTCTTTCTCCTCGGCCTTGCCGTGGCGCTGGCGCTCTATGCGGTGTCCTTCATCATCAAGCTCGCCAATGTCGCCCTCAACGTGCGCATCTATGACGAGCACGACATGATCCTCGCCATGCTCCGCCTCATCGATGCGGCGCTGGTGGCCAGCCTCATCGTCATGGTGATGATCTCGTCCTATGAGAACTTCGTCAGCCGCTTCAGCAACAAGACCACCAAGCTGGCCTTCCTCGGCAAGCTCGATTCCGGCAACCTCAAGCTCAAGGTCGCCTCGTCCATTGTCGCCATCTCGTCCATTCACCTGCTCGGCGTGTTCATGAATCTCGAACACTACGAGAATGGCAAGGTGATGTGGTTCATGGCGCTGCACCTCACCTTCGTGATCTCGGCGGTGCTGGCCGGCCTCGTCGAGCGCATCGGCGTCAAGGTGAAGGACGAGAGCGGGGCGGTGTCGAAGACCACCCTCGATATCCGCTGATACCAGGCGCACGACTCCCGCCCCCGCGAATGGCTGTCGGCCATCGCCGCGGCGAGCGGGGTGCATATCGACGTGAGACGGAAGAGAGTCCCGGATCAGCTCGCGGCGGGGCGCTCGGCCAGCACCATGTAGTTCACATCGGTGTCGCGGCTGAGGCTCCAGCTGTCGCGCAAGGGATTGAACACCACGCCCTTGCGCTCCAGCACCCGGAGGCCGGCTTCCGCCAGCATGGCTTCCAGCTCCGTCGGGCGGATGAATTTCTCGAAGGAGTGCGTGCCCGGCGGCAGCCAGCGCAGCACATATTCGGCGCCGATGATGGCGAGCAGCAGCGCCTTGGCGGTGCGGTTGAGGGTGGAGACCAGCACCAGCGCGCCGGGCTTTGCCAGCGCCTGCAGGGAGGCGACGAAGGCCGGCACATCGGCGACGTGCTCGATGATCTCCAGCGCCAGCACCACATCGAACTGCCGGCCCTCGGCGACGAGATCGTCGGAGGTCTTGGCCTGATAGTCGATCGCAAGCCCCATCTGCCCGGCGTGCAGGCCGGCAACGGCGATATTCTTCGCCGAGGCGTCGATGCCCGTCACCGTCGCACCGAGGCGGGCGACCGGCTCGGAAATCAGCCCGCCGCCGCAGCCGACGTCCACGATCTCCAGCCCGGCCAGCGCCTGGGTATCATTGGGATCGCGGCCATAATGGCGGCAGACGACGTCCTTCACATAGCCGATGCGCACGGGATTGAAGCGGTGCAGCGGCTTGAACTTGCCGTTGGGATCCCACCACGCATCCGCCATGGCCGAGAAGCGCGCGACTTCTGCCGGGTCGACGGTGCGGCCTTCCGCCGTGCCTTCGCTCGTCACTGCCATCGGGATGCTCCTTCGGATGGGGGCTCTGATCGTCCCTGAAGTGCGCCGCCCGGCGGGCGCCGTCAAGCGTCCGCCGCGCGTCCTTGTGACCCTGCCGCTCAGGCGAGGGCCGCTTCCACCGCGCGCCGCGCCACCACGCCCACCAGATGGGCGCGGTAGTCCGCGGTGGCGTGCAGGTCGGCCAGCATGTCCGCGGCCGGCACCGTCAGCCCGCGGATCGCCTCCGGGCTGAAGTTTCCGGCCAGCGCCGCTTCCATCTCCGCCACCCGGAACACGCCGGAGGCGCCGGCCCCGGTGACCGCCACCCGCACGGACCCATCCTTGAGCCGGGCGACGAATACCCCGGCCATGGCATAGCGCGAGGCTGGATTGGGGAACTTCACATAGCCGGCCGCTTCGGGAATCGGGAACTCGACCGCCGTCACGATCTCGCCCTCTTCCAGCGCCGTCTCGAACAGGCCGGTGAAATAGTCATCGGCGGCGAGGCGGCGGCTGTTAGTGACGATCGTCGCCCCCAGCCCGAGCGCCGCGGCCGGATAGTCGGCGGCGGGGTCGTTGTTGGCCAGCGACCCGCCGATCGTGCCCATGTGGCGCACCGCCGGGTCGCCGATCAGCGACGCCAGATGGGCGAGCGCCGGAATCGCCGCCTGCACCACCGGCGACGAGGCGACGTCATAGTGCTTGGTGCCGGCGCCGACGGTCACGGACGTGGCCGTCTTCGTGATGCCGGCCAGCTCGGGAATGCGGCCGATGTCGACCAGATCCGAGGGTGCGGCCAGCCGCTGCTTCATGGTCGGCAGCAGGGTCTGCCCGCCGGCCAGAATCTTGGCGTCCGGATTGGCAGCCACCAGCGCCGCGGCCTCGGCAACGCTCTTCGGGCGGTGATAGGTCGTCGCATACATGGAGCGGAACTCCTGAAGTCGATCTGCGGGCAGGGCCCGGGAAACATATACTGGATCGGCTGTCTTCGGGGGCCTTTGCCCCCGAAACCCCCAAGCGGGGAGACCCGCTTCCCGCCCCCCTCAGTTTTTCTTCAAAAAAGAGGGGGCGGGGGCGGGCGGCAGCCCGCCGGTCATTCAGCCGCCATCGCCGGCCGCCTGGCAGCCCGCCAGACCTTTTCCGGCGTCGCCGGCATGGCCATGTCGCGGATGCCCAGGGCATCGGTGATGGCGTTCATGACCGCCGGCGGCGAGCCGATGGCGCCGGCCTCGCCGCAGCCCTTCATGCCGAGCGGATTGCCGGGGCAGATGGTTTCCACGGTGGAGACGGTGAAATCCGGCAGGTCGTCGGCCCGCGGCATGGCGTAGTCCATGTAGGAGGCGGTGATGAGCTGTCCGCTCTCCGGGTCATAATGGGCGCCTTCCAGCAGGGCCTGCCCGATGCCCTGGGCCAGCCCGCCATGCACCTGGCCCTCCACGATCATCGGATTGATGATGCGGCCGAAATCATCGGCGGCGACGAACTGCACGATTTCCGTCGTGCCGGTGTCGGGGTCGATTTCCACCTCGCAGATATAGGTGCCGGCGGGGAAGGTGAAGTTGGTCGGATCGTAGAAGGCGCCTTCCTTCAGGCCGGGTTCCATGCCCTCGGGCAGGTTGTGGCCGGTATAGGCCGCCAGCGCCACCTGGGCGAAGGGCAGCGCCTTGTCGGTGCCGGCGACCTTCAGGGTGCCATCGGCAATCTCGATGTCGGTCTCGGCGGCTTCCAGCAGATGGGCGGCGATCTTCTTCGCCTTGGCCTCCACCTTGTCCAGCGCCTTGACGATGGCGCTCATGCCGACGGCGCCCGAGCGCGAGCCATAGGTGCCCATGCCGAACTGCACCTTGTCGGTGTCGCCATGGACGATGGCGACCGAGTCGAGCGGCACGCCGAAGCGGCTGGAAACCAGCTGGGCGAAGGTGGTCTCGTGGCCCTGTCCGTGGCTGTGGCTGCCGGTGAGCACCTCGATGGTGCCGACGGGATTGACCCGCACCTCCGCCGATTCCCACAGGCCCACGCCGGCGCCCAGCGACCCCACCGCCTTGGACGGGGCGATGCCGCACGCCTCGATATAGCAGGACAGGCCGATGCCCCGGAGCTTGCCGCGCCGCGCGGCCTCGGCCTTGCGGGCCGGGAAGCCGGCATAGTCGGCGGCCTGCAGGGCCACGTCCATGGAGGCGTCATAGTCGCCGGCGTCGTAGCACATGATGACTGGCGTCTGATGCGGGAAGGAGCGGACGAAATTCTTGCGCCGCAGCTCCACCGGATCGACGCCCAGATCGCGCGCCGCCGTCTCCAGCATGCGTTCCACCAGATAGGTGGCCTCCGGCCGGCCGGCGCCGCGATAGGCGTCGACAGGCACGGTGTTGGTGTAGACCGCCGTCACCTCGGCCCAGATCGCCGGAATGTCATACTGGCCGGAGAGCAGGGTGGCGTAGAGATAGGTCGGCACCGACGACGAGAACAGCGACATGTAGGCGCCGAGATTGGCGGTGGTGTCGATGCGGAAGCCGGTGATCCGGTTGTCGGCATCGAAGGCCATCTCGGCGTGGCTGATGTGGTCGCGGCCATGGGCGTCGGTCAGGAAGGCTTCCGTGCGGTCGGCCACCCATTTGACCGGCCGGCCGGTGCGCCTGGAGGCCCACAGACAGACGATCTCTTCCGGGTAGATGTAGATCTTGGAGCCGAAGCCGCCGCCCACATCCGGCGCGATGACCCGCAGCTTGTGCTCCGGCGCCACATTGTAGAAGGCCGAGAGCACCAGCCGCGCCACATGCGGGTTCTGGGAGGTGGTCCAGAGGGTGAAGTGCTCCTCCGCCCCGTCATAGACGCCAAGGGCCGCCCGCGGCTCCATGGCGTTGGGGATCAGCCGGTTGTTGGTGATGTCGAGCTTCACCACCTTCTTCGCATTGGCAAAGGCCGCCTCGGTGGCGTCCTTGTTGCCGAGGCCCCAGTGGAAGATGGTGTTGCCGGGCGCCTCCGGGTGCAGCTGCGGCGCACCGTCATCCCGGGCGCGGGCCGGGTCGATGACCGCCGGCAGCTCCTCATAGGTCACGTCGACGGCCTCGGCCGCGTCGCGGGCCTCAGCCTTGGTCTCGGCGATGACAACGGCGACGCCCTGACCGACGAAGCGGACGATTTCTGGCTCCAGCGCGTGCCAGGCGCCCATCTTCATCGGCGTGCCGTCGAGAGAATGGACCATCCAGCCGCAGATGAGATTGCCGATGCGGTCATCCACCAGATCCCGGCCGGTCAGCACGTCGATCACGCCGGGCATGTCGCGGGCGGCCGTGGCGTCGATGGAGACGACGCGGGCGTGGGCGTGGGGCGAGCGCACGAAGAAGGCGTGGGCCATGCGCGGCACCACGAAATCATCGGTGTAGCGGCCGCGGCCGGTGATGAAACGCTTGTCTTCCTTGCGCACGACCCGTGCGCCGATGCCTTCGATACCCATGGATCGTCTCCCGCGCGGCAGCCTTGGGCGGGGGCGCCCGGCGCCGTCTGATGTCGTTGAGGCCCCCGGCCGCCGGTGCGGTCGGGGCAGGGGAGAGGCCGCGGCAGTCGTCGCGCCACCTTGATCGGCTCTCCGGATCGGACGGGATAGGGAAAGGGGGGCGGTCTTATTCCGCGGCCTGCTTCAGGGCGCCCATGTCGGCCGCACCCGCCTCGATCGCCTTGACGATGTTGTGGTAGCCGGTGCAGCGGCAGATGTTGCCTTCCAGATTCTCGCGGATGGTTGCGGAATCGAGATCGGTGCCGAGCCGGTTCACCATGTCGACGGCGGTCATGATCATGCCCGGGGTGCAGAAGCCGCACTGGAGGCCATGATGCTCGCGGAAGGCCGCCTGCATCGGGTGGAGCTGGTCGCCGCGGGCGAGGCCCTCGATGGTGGTGACCTCGGAGCCCGAGGCCTGCACGGCAAGCGTGGTGCAGGATTTCACCGCCCGGCCATCCACATGCACCACACAGGCGCCGCACTGCGAGGTGTCGCAGCCGACATGGGTGCCGGTCAGGTCCAGTTCCTCGCGCAGGAACTGCACGAGCAGCATCCGGTCCTCGACCTCGCGGCGGACGCGGCGGCCATTCACGGTGAGTTCGACATGCGCCATGGCGCTCTTCCTCCCTCGAAACCCTTTGGGGCACGGCAGACCGTCCGGCCTGCCGTCCGGGATCGTCTGGTCCTGTCCGGCGCGGGCGGGCCCTCGGCCTGAAACGGGGGGCGGCCTCCCGGCGCCGGTCCGGCGCAGGCGGGGCCTGCCTCCGGAGAACGGGGTCGTTTCCTCAAGGTGCCGGCCAGTCCTCTTTTGTCCGGGCCCGGTCCGGCGTGGCGATCCTTTCCGGCCCGGCCGGGCCGCCCCCGGATCACCCGCGGGGGACGCAAGGGATCCGCCGGACAGGCCGGCGGATCAGTGCGGCTGATGGTGGCCGCTTTTTGCGATCTGGAAAAGGTCGCATCGGGCCGAGAGACAGAAAAATTGCCCGCTGTCGGTGGACGGCGGGCAATTGACGCTCAGTGATAGGCGCCGATGAGGATCACCAGGATGATGATGCCGATGAGGCCCCACACCACCGGGCCACCCAGAATGCCGGCGCCGGCAGCAGCTTCCAGCTTCTCTTCCGCCGCTTCCAGCGCCGCTTCGGCCTCGTGCACCACCTCGTTCTCGGCGGCGGCCTCGTTATAGGGCACGCCGGTGACCGGGTCGGTGTCGTCGAGACGGCCGGCGGGCACCGGCTGGTCGGTCGGGGCTTCCTCGGCGGCCACCAGAGTGGAGAAGGTGGCGAAGAACTCGTCGGCCATCTTCTTGGCGGTCGAATCAATCAGGCGCGCGCCGACCTGGGCGAGCTTGCCGCCCACCTGGGCATTGACCTTGTAGGAGAGCTTCGTGCCGCCCTGGGCATCCGACAGGGCGACATCGGCGCCACCCTTGGCGAAGCCGGCCACGCCGCCCTTGCCTTCGCCGGAGATGGTGTAGCCGTTGGGGGCGTCGATGTTGGAGAGCGTCACGGCGCCGGTGAACTTCGCCTTGACCGGGCCGACCTTCGCCACGACATCGGCCGTCATGTCGGTGTCGGAGGTCTTTTCCAGACGCTCGCAGCCGGGGAGGGCGGCCTTCAGGATTTCCGGATCGGTGAGCGCGGCGAACACCCGCGCGCGCGAGGCCGGGATCAGCACTTCGCCGGTCATCTCCATGGGACAGTCACCTTCCGTTTGGCTCTCTCCCCGCGCGGGAGGGGCGCGCGCTGGCGCTGCCGTCCCATGCGGGGCGTCTTGTTTCCATCCCGTGCGGTCCGGGCCCGGGCGGGGGGCCGGAGGGCCGCCGGGCCCGTCCTTAGTCCTTGTCCGTCGCGGTTGTCGAGCCGCCATCGGCCGTTTGCGTCGGAGAGTGCGCCGGGATCGGGCCGGCATCAATCCGGGGGCGGGCGAATTTTTCAAGGATGGGGCGCAGCAGCCCCTTCGTGCGATGGCTGCGCGATGGCGACGGGCCGGCGCCGGCCGGGGCCGGCTCGCCGGCGGCGGGCGCGGCGGATTCTGCCGACACCCGGGCGGAGACCCGGCAGGCCGACAGATAGGCGGTGTGGATCCGTTTCAGGCTGGCGGCATCGCTCACCGGGGTGCGGGACTTGGCGGTGATCCGCATGACCGGCGGGGCGAATTCCGTCAGTTCGCCGGAAGCCTCCATGCGCCGGATGGTGGCGATGGCGGCGGTGATGGTGTCGAAGGGGACCGGGGCGAGGGCATCGGCGCTGAAGCGCCACCAGCGCAGCTCCTGCAGCTGGCGGATGATGTCGGGCGGAAAGCGGTAGCGGATGATACGAGCTGGCACGCCGGCGACCACCGCATAGGGCGGCACATCCCGGGTGACGACGGCGCCGGCGGCGATGACGGCGCCGTCTCCCACCAGCCGGTCGGGCAGCAGGATGGCGTTGGCGCCGATCCAGACATCATTGCCGATGAGGGTGCGTGGCCGCGATGGCCGCGGGGCGCGATGGAAGGATTTCGGCACCTCGCCATCAAACCAGAAGGACTCTCCCTTCTGGAACGGGTGGGTGGAGAGCCAGTCCAGCGGGTGATCGCCATCGCCGATTGCCACGCCTGGCGCGATGGAGCAGTAGCGCCCGATGGAGGACACCCACGGCCCCACCCGGGCCCCCTCCCGGACATAGGAATAGGCACCGATGAAGCCGTCCCGCATCATGATCCGGGCATCGATGCGCGACGGCGCCTCGGCAACGAAGCTGGTCAGGTTGGCGAGCTGGGCGAGCTTGCTGACGCGGACCCGGATCGGGGTTGCGGGCGATTCGGCCGGCGTGTAGCGGCCGGCCCCACGGAATAGTTTCACGGTAAAGAGAGCCCCCCTTGTCGGCACACGCAAACCCACCGGATCCCGCCATCTGTCCCGGTCCCCGACCGGCCGGCAGATACCGGATCCGTTCGCATGCGCCATTCATTTTCCCTGCCCGGGGGGGCTGTACCGATGGGGCGTTCTGTCACATCAGGTGTCGGCTGCCATCATGTCTCCCTATCCTCGTGACGAAAATCGGATGTCTGCTTCCCATTTCGGGAGGAAAAGGCGGGATTGACGGCCGAACGACCATCGTTGATACCCAGCAGAGCGTATTTTCGCAGAAATCCGGAGCCAATGACAGATTCCACCTTCTCGCCTCTGCCCCGTGGCTCCGAGGCTGCCGGAGAGCCGGTGATCCGGCCGGTGATCGCTGTGGCCGGGAGCTGGCCTGATTTCGCCCTGCTCGATTCCGGTGATGGCCAGAAGCTGGAGCGCTACGGTCCCTATACCGTCGTGCGTCCGGAGCCACAGGCCATGTGGCGCCCCCGTCTGCCGGTGGAGGCGTGGGACAAGGCGGACGCCGTATTCTCCGGAGATGTCGAGGAAGAGGGGCCCGGGCGCTGGCGGATGCCGGTTATCTTGCCCGAGAGCTTCCCGATGGCCTACGGGCCGGCGCAGTTTCTCGGCCGCTTCACCAGTTTTCGCCACATGGGGCTGTTCCCGGAGCAGCACACCCAGTGGGACCATCTGATCGCGCGCATCCAGGCCTGCAAGCACCAGCCGAAAGTGCTCAACCTGTTCGGCTATACGGGCGTTGCCTCCCTGCTGGCCGCTGCCGCGGGTGCCCATGTGACCCATGTCGACGCCTCCAAGAAGGCGATCGGCTGGGCGCGCGAGAATCAGGCCCGGTCCGGTCTGGACGACAAGCCGATCCGCTGGATCTGCGAGGATGCGCGCCGGTTCGTCGAGCGCGAGGGGCGGCGGGGCAACCGCTATGATTTCATCCTGCTGGATCCCCCCAAATTCGGCCGCGGCCCGAAGGGCGAGGAATGGCATCTGTTCCGCGATCTGCCGCCCATGCTGGAGGCGGTGGAAGCCGTTCTTGCCGATGGCCCGAGCGAACTGATCCTGACGGTCTATGCCATCCGGGCGTCCTTCCTCGCCTTCCATGAGACGGTGGCCGAGACCTTCGCCCGGCGCGGCGGCTCGATTGTTTCCGGCGAGCTTGCCATTCGGGAAGAGGGCAGCGGCCGGCTGATGCCGACGGCCAATTTCGTGCGCTGGACGGGACCCGGCGAGGGAGAGACGCGATGACGACCCCCGTTCGCCCTGGCCCCGTGCGGGCCGTCAGTGCGGTTTCCAACCCCGCGATCAAGGACATCCGGGCGCTTGCCCAGCGCAGGCACCGCACCGAGACGGGGCTGTTCGTGGCCGAGGGGCTGAAGCTGGTGGCCGACGGTCTGGCCAAGGACTGGTCCTGTGAGACCCTCGTGCTGTCGGAGGGGATGCTGGAGCATCCCTTCGCCGCGAAGACGGCGGCCACCGCCCGCGCCCGCGGCGCCACCATCCTTACCGCCTCCAATGCGGTGATGGAGGCCATCACCCGGCGCGACAATCCGCAGTCCGTGGTCGGCGTGTTTCGCCAGCGCCTGCTGAAGCTGGATGCCGTCGATCCGAAAAAGATGACGGTCTGGGTAGCGCTGGAAGGCGTGCGCGATCCCGGCAATCTCGGCACCATCATCCGCACCGTCGACGGGGCCGGTGGCTCGGGAGTGATTCTCGTCGGCGAGACAACGGATCCGTTCGCCCTGGAGGCCGTGCGGGCCACCATGGGGTCGGTTTTCCATGTGCCTCTGGTCAAGGTGCGCACCGAGGAGTTCCTCGCGTGGCGGCCTGGCTTCTCCGGGCAGGTGATCGGAACGCATCTGAAAGGTTCTGTCGATTATCGTGCGCCCGTCTACCGTGAGCCGTCCATCCTGATGATGGGAACCGAGCAGTCCGGTCTGACCGAGGCGATGGCCTTGGCCTGTGACGTGCTGGTGCGCATTCCCATGGCGGGAGGGGCGGATTCGCTCAATCTGGCGGTGTCCACCGGGGTTGCGCTCTACGAGATGCGGCGCGCCCGGCTGGATGCCTGATGCGGGGCCCCGTGGCCCCGAAATGGATACACTGATGCGGGAGACGGGTCGGGTTGGGAGGTGTCGGCGGAGCAGTCCCGATGGTCGGGTCCTCGGCGCCGGGGCTGCCAGCGATAACCGTGGCCTGTAGCCTTTCCGAGAGGGAAATCATGACGTTCGTGCAACGGGTGATCCGCGCTGTGCGCAGCTTGTTCAAGAAGCGTAAGCAGTCCGCACGCCTGTCTGTCGGGACGGACATGGGGGGGCAGAAGAAGGGCGTGGCCAAATCGGTTTCTGCTGTTCCGGCCGAGCCGGAGGACCTGTTCGCGTCCTGGGCGACGGCTGTTAACCCGATTGATCTGGCGCGCCTGCCGGCCGGGCCGAAGGTCGGATACATCAAGTGGATACCGGAGCATTCCGATGTGCTGATCTCGCGCATCGTTGCCGCGCATCCGGAGATCACCTTTATAGACTGCGCCATCTTCTCGGGTCAGGAAGTGCCGGACATCCGGCGGGACATTACCCGGGCGGCGGAACGCCAGCCGCGCAAGTTCCGGCGCATCGTGCTGTCGGCGCTGATTGCCCTGAAGGCCCGGGGTCTTGAATGCGTGATCATGACCCTCGACTGGCCGGCGCCGTTCCGGGAAATCGTGTTTGCATGCCGCTCCATCGGCATCCGTACGATCCTGGTGCCGCATGAGGGCGTGTTTGCCACGGTCGAGCAGTATTATCGCCAGAAGCGGCGCGGGACGAATGCGCCCCTGTGCGACTATACCCTGTGCTGGGGCGAGCTGCAGCGCACGATCTTCACCGGCCGGGGCTACCCTGCTGAGCGCATCATCAAGGTCGGCCCGCCGAAGTTCGATGCCGACGTGCTCTATGCGCCGATGGTGACGACATCCCAGGCCCGGGCGGTGTTCGGCATCGCCGAGGGCATGAAGATCATCGCCTTCACCATGCAGCCCATGGACAATTATGTCGACAAGGACGCGGCCCGGGCCCGGCAGGCCCAGGCCATTTCCGACGTGCTCGATTATGCCGAGGACCGGGGCTGCTTCCTGCTGGTGCGCACACCGCCGTCCCGGGATCAGGTGATCCCGGAAGAGCTGATGAAGCGACTGACGGGCAGCATGCGGGCGACCCTCGATGTTGCCGGTGAATATGTGCTCGGCCCCGAGGAGATGATCGCCCAGAGCGACCTCATCGTGTCGGTCAACAGCACCATGCTGTTCGAGGCGCGTCTGATGGGCAAGCCGGCGGTGGCGATGAAATATATCGACCTGCCGAGCATGTGGGAGAACACCGACGTCGCCTTCGTGACGGACAAGGATGCCTTCTTCGCGACGGCGGATGCGCTTCTGGCGCGCGGCCCGCGGCCGCTGTCGGAGGCTGCCCATGGCTGGGCTACGGCGCAATTCTCCGATGACCGGTTCGGTTTCGACGGCAAGGCCCTGGATCGCATCGGTGCGGCCATGCAGGAGATTCTCGCCCGCCCGCCGGCGTTCTTTCCGATCCGTCTGGATCGCGGGGGGGCGGTGAACGAGGCCGTCCTGCGCCCGGCGGTGGCGGTGGTCACCAATGGTCTGATGCGCAAGTTCGGGGCGGACGTTCTGGCCCGCGGCCTCGGCGTCGTCGCCGTACATGACTGCAAGACCGACTTCCGCGCTGCAGCCGGCGACATTTTCGTTGCCAGCCCCGATACCGTCGATGCCCGCTTTGAGAAGACCTGCATCGAGCTCGGCCGTCCGCTGCACATGCTGGGCGAGGATGATCTGGTCCGGCTGCGGGAACTGGCCAGGAAAGACAGCCAGCCCAAGCCTGAGAGCGCCACGGCCAGCTGAGACCTCAGGTCGTCTGACACCGAGGTCCGTTGCAGGAGCCTCTGGCATCGGTCCTGCCGGACGCCTCCGGGATGGCGGCGTCCGGGTGACGGATCAGCCCTCGGCCAGCCCGGCTTCCCAGCCGAGGATGGCCCGCTTGCGGGTCAGCCCCCAGTGATAGCCGCACAGCGAGCCGCCGCTGCCGAGAATGCGGTGGCACGGCACCACGAAGGAGATCGGGTTGCGGCCAACCGCCGACCCGACTGCCCGGGCAGCTGTCGGGCGGCCGATCGTCCGCGCGATCCCGGTGTAGCTGGCCGCTGCCGCAAAGGGCACCTTGAGCAGGGTACTCCAGACGCGAACTTCGAAATCCGAGCCGATCAACACGATGCGCAGGGGCGTCTCCGGGCGCCACTGGTCGGGGTTGAAAATGCGCGCGGCATAGGGGGCGATCGCGGCATCATCTTCGATATAGGCCGCCTTCGGCCAGCGTGCGGTCATCTCGGCGAGCGTCGCGGCTTCCTGCCCGGCGTCGGCAAAGGCAAGGCCGGCCAGCCCGCGGTCTGTGACCATCGCAAGCGCCTGACCGAACGGCGAGGGGATCCAGCCCCAGCGGATCACCAGCCGCTCCCCGCCGGACTTGAAGTCCCCGGGGGTCATCGCCTCATGGGTCACGAACAGATCGTGCAGCCGCGCCGGACCTGACAGGCCCACCTCAAGGGCCGTTTCCAGCAGGCTCGCTTCCTCGTCGCGCAACAGGCGGCGGGCGTGGTCGAGAGTTTGGGCCTGCAGGAACTGTTTGGGCGTGATGCCGGCCCAGCGGGTGAGGGCCCGGGTGAGCTGGACTTCCGACACGCCGGCGGCAGCCGCCACGGCCGCCACATCGGGCTGGCCCCGCCAGCGCTCTCCCATGAAGGCGAGGGCGCGCCGCACGATGTCATAGTCCGCGCCCTCGGGTCGGCGCGCGCCATCCCGGGCCGCGGCGATGACCGCTCCCGGTCCGTGCGCCAGGGGGCCGGGGTCGATCCATTCGTCAGTCATCACCATCTGGTTCCCTTCCCCATTTTGCCCAAGGGCACCGGATCCCGGCCGTCCGGTATCCCTGAAGAGGTACAGCTTTCCAAGCGTGTCACCTCACGAGAAGCCCGCTGTGGTTCGCCCGGAGGCCGCATTCCGGGCCCTCCGGACCGGTGCGCTGCCGTCTGCCCCCCGGACCGGTCCGCAGGATGCTCCGGCACCGGGCCGGATGCCACCCGATTTGCGACAGCGACCCCGTTTCCGGCCGTCCCTGACCCGGCACCGGCCTTCAGGCGCCATGATCGGGCGCGGATTTCCGGGCGGTCGACACCCGCGCGGTGCGGGGCGGCTTGACAAGGCGGGCGCTCACCGGCAAAAGGCCGAGGACGAAATGCAAATCATTCGCAGAGTCATTTGCATTAGAATGATCCCAAGGAGGTTCCGGGTCTGGCGGTCCGCCCGCTCCACCGCTGCCCGGAACCCCTGATCGCGAGGAAGGCTGCCTTGGTTCGAGCGCCCCACGTGCGACGTCCTGTGCCGGCCCGCCGGGTGGTGGCCGGGCTGGTAGCCCTGCTGCTCGGGTCTGTGCCCGTGTTCGCCCAGGAGGTGAGCGAGGGGGAGGCGTCGGCCGACGACCAGATCATTCTCGACACGATCACGCTCTCGGGCAACAACGAGGCAAGCGGCTTCGATGACATCGCACCCGTGACGATCATTGATCGCACGACCTTTGGCGAGAAGCAGGCCGGCAGCGTGCGCGACATGCTGCGCGATGTGCCCGGTGTCACCACCCAGGTCTCGCCGGATGATCCGGGCACGGCCATCAACATCCGCGGCCTCCAGGATTTCGGTCGCGTCAATGTGATGGTGGACGGCGCCCGGCAGAATTTCCAGCGCTCGGGCCATGGTGCCAACGGCGTCGTCTATTTCGATCCGGAGATGATCTCGACGGTGGACGTGGTGCGCGGGCCGAATTCGCTTGCCTACGGCTCCGGCGCGATTGCCGGCGTGGTCAATTTCACCACGCTGACCCTGGATGACATTCTGGAGCCCGGGGAAATCGTCGCCGGCCGGGCGCGGGTGCGCTACCAGACCAATGGCGCGGGCCCGCTCGGCCATTTCGAGGCCGCGGTGCGTGGCAACGAGAATTTCGGCGCACTGGCCGCCTTCACGGCCTACGACTATGGCAACTTCCGCACCGGCGACGTCGCCGGGCCGGCCAGCGGCTCGGTGACGGTGCCCAACACCTCCCAGGAGCTGGGCTCGGGGCTGTTCAAGATCGAGGCGAAGCCGGGCGAGGACCACGAGCTGACGCTCTCGGCCATGCGCTATGACAACACCTTTATGAACGGCGTTTCCACGCCGCGCGCCTCCGATGTCATCGCCGACACCTTCGGCGCGCGCTATCGCTATGACCCCGCCGATAATGACTGGGTGAATGTCTTCTTCAACGGTTACTACACCGGGACGAAGATGGACCAGGTGGATGTCGAAGGGGATACCGCGGGAACGGAGCGCAATTTCCAGGTCGGCACATTCGGCTTCGATCTCAACAACACGTCGACTTTCCAGACGTCATCGCTGTCGCACACGCTGTTCTATGGCGGTGACTTCTTCCAGGACAACACCACAGCGAAAGACCCGGAGGCCTATGGCCAGCTGACCCCGGATGGTCAGCGCCAGGCCGGCGGCTTCTTCCTGGAAGACCGCATCCGCTATTCCTCGTGGCTGGAGGTGGTCGCCGGCGCCCGGTTCGATGGCTACGCCCTGACCGGGACGACCCAGGATGGCGAGACTGTCGACAACACCGCCTATCACCTCTCCCCGAAGATCACCGTCGGCATTACGCCGTGGGAGCCGGTGACCTTTTATGGCGGCTATTCCCAGGCCTTCCGCGGTCCGGCCATCACCGAGACCCTGATTGATGGCCTGCATCCCGGCGGCTGGGGCAATTTCTACCCCAATCCGAACCTGAAGCCGGAAGTCGCCCACAATTTCGAGGCGGGCATGAATTTGCGCCTCGATAATCTGACGCCCCTGAAGGATGACGCCCTGCGACTGAAGGCGGGCGTCTATCACAACAAGGTGTCGAACTATATCGACATGGTGACCATCACCGAGCCGATCTGGGCGGCGGGTGTCACCTATCAGAACATCGCCGATGTGACGGTGGAGGGTGTAGAGCTGGAGGCGACCTATGATGCGGGCTTCGTGTTCGCCCGGGTCGCCGGATCGCTGCTCAGCGCCACCAATGACGCCACCGGTGAGGCCGTCTATTCCGAGACGCCGAGCCAGATGACGGCCACTCTCGGCTTCCGCGCCCTCGACAAGGCGCTGTCGGGCGGTGTCACCACCATCCTCGTTGGCAATCGCGACAACGACAGCTCCAATCTCTATCCCGGTTATGGCGAGGGTTACGGTATCGTGAACCTGTTCGCCAACTGGCAGGTGACGAAGTCGACGACGGCAAGCCTTGCCATCGACAACGTGTTTGATCGTTATTACTGGCAATATCTCGACAGCAACCCGAGCCCAGGCCTCAATGCCAAGCTCGGCCTGACGATCCGGCTGGGCGTGGATGGCTGAGCCATCTGTTCGTCCAGTTCTTCTTCCATCCGTGACAGACGAAGGTTGACTGCATGTTCATCGCCATGAACCGTTTCAAGGTCCGCAAGGGCGAGGAGGCCACGTTCGAGGCCCTGTGGAAGAACCGCGAGTTTCTCCTTGGCCGCGTGCCCGGGTTCATCGAGTTCCACCTGCTGCGCGGTCCCTCCGGCGAGGATAACACGCTGTTCTCCACCCACACCCTGTGGGGCGAGCGTGCCGATTTCGAGAACTGGACCAAGTCGGAAGAGTTCCGCCTCGCCCACGCCAACACCGGCCGCGGCATGAGCATGGTCATCGAGCACCCGGTGTTCGAGGGCTTCGAGGTTGTTCTCGCCCTCGGTGGCAAGACCTCCGCCGCTGCCTGATACCAGAGATCCTTAAAAAGGCCTCTTTGGTATTCCGGTGCGGATTTCTCATGTCCTTGGAGCATATGAGAAATTCGCGGCTCTTCAGACGCACGGTGCGAGCAGTACTTGCGTGTCTGCTATGAGGGAGCGGGCGGATGGCCGCAGGCCGTCCGCCGGCCGGGTGCCGCAAGTCCCGCCGGTCTGTTTCCGGGGGCCTGCATGCCTGTGAGTGCAGGCGCATCTGGTGCCTGTCTGCCGGGCGGGGAGATCCCGCCCGGTCCTTCGACCCCGTTTCCTGGTGCTGTGACGGGGAATGCCCGCGGGGCGTTCTCCGGTGGATCCTGTGGTGCCGGGGGGCGCTGACAGTGATCTGCGCCTGTCAGGAAAAGCAATTTTCCATCCGGGTCGTGACTGACGGAGCCAGCATCGTGCTGGCGGGCCGAAGCCTCGCGCGCGCCGTCGTCATGGCCGGGTTCTGCCCTGCCCCACTTTCGGGCAGGGACCGCCCGAAGGCCGTCCCGTCCCCCTTCGGTTCGTTCACTGTGATCCCTTGTTCCAAGGACCTGATCTGATGACCACGACCATCACCCTGACGGGAACCGCTTCCGCTGGCGTCAACTTCAACACCTATGTCAAGTCTTTCCTGTCCGGATTTGATATTGCGGGCTATCCGAGCTTCAACGAAGAACAGATTTTCATGACCGGCCCGGTCTCCGAGGCGGATGCGGGGGCAACTCAACTGGTCGTGCTCGATGGTTCGGACTTCGCTTATTATTATCCGACGCATACGGTCAGCGGCACAGCAACGACCATTTCCCTCGGCACTCTCGGGGATGCCGTGACCGACAGCGGCTCGATCGCCACCGATGAGGATGGCAGCATCGAGGGCTACTCCCCTGTGGTCACCATTGAGGGGCTGTCGATTTCCAATCCGACGTCGGAAAAGGGCGCCCTGCACGAGCTGGTTGCCGCCCTCATGGGCATGAGCGGGGACATCGATCCCGATCTCGTGCTGTCTCCTGCGCTTTCCAGCGCGGTGCGCCTCAATGGCTCGGCCGGCGGCGATGTCTTCACCGGAACGGCCTATGCCGATACCCTGAATGGCAACGGCGGCAATGACACCCTGGACGGCGGGGCCGGCAATGATCGCATCAACGGCGGGGCCGGTAATGATTCCCTGCTCGGCGGCGCCGGCAATGACACCCTGGTCGGTGGAACCGGCAATGATGCCCTCTATGGCGGCGCGGGCAACGACAGCCTGAACGGCGGCTCGGGCAATGATACGCTCGATGGCGGCGCCGGCTTCGACACCATGGCCGGTGGCAGCGGGCACGACGTCTATTATGTCAACTCGACCCGGGATGTGGTGATCGAGGCGGCTGGTGCCGGCACGGATACGGTCTACAGCTCGGTGAGCTATGGCCTGACGGCCAATGTCGAGCGCCTGAACCTCACCGGGACCAAGGATCTGCGCGGCGTCGGCAATGATCTCGACAACCGCCTCATCGGCAATTCCGGAAACAACGTGCTCAGCGGCGGCGCGGGAAATGACAGCCTGAACGGCGGCGCCGGCAATGACACGCTGAACGGCGGGACCGGCAACGACACCCTGGTGGGTGGCACCGGCAACGATTCCCTCAATGCGGGGTCGGGCAACGATCTGCTGAATGCCGGGTCGGGGAATGACACGCTGCTGGGCGGGGCCGGAAATGACACCCTTCTGGGTGGCGCCGGCAATGATATCCTGACCGGCGGCGCCGGCGCGGATGTCCTGACCGGTGGCGCCGGCCGTGATGTGTTCGTCTATACCAGCCTGTCGGACAGCCGCGTCACCGCCTCGGGTCGCGACACCATCACGGATTTCACGCGGATCGACACCATCGATCTCTCCGCGATTGACGCCAACACGGGCGTTGCGGGCGACCAGGCCTTCAGCTTTATCGGAACGGATGCCTTCTCCAAGAGCGCCGGTGAGCTGAACTACAAGGTCGTCAAGGCCGGCGCGATCCTCTCCGGCGATGTGAATGGCGACGGCAAGGCCGACTTCTCGATCTTTGTCGAGGATGTCTCCAGCCTGAAGGCCAGCTATTTCGAGCTGTGAGAAGCGGCGCGCTGACGCCACCCGGCGCCAGACGGGCGGCAGAGTCTCATGGCGATCAAGGGTATGAGACTCTGCATCGCAACAGGGAGGATCCCGTTCAGGGACCTCTGGCATGAACTGCCCGCAGGGTCGGTCCGGCCCTGCCTCTGGCGCGGTCCTGGCCGGTCGGGGTTTCCCGGCCGGCGCTTTTTTTGAGTTGATGGTGGCCGTCCGTCAGGCGAGCGCGAAATCGAGACAGGCCCGACATTGCAGCACCAGCGGATCGACCACGGCCATGGGCGTGAGGCCGGCGTGGACCACCAGCGGCAGCTCGGTGCAGGCCGTCACCACCGCCGCGCAGCCCTCCGCCGCGCCGCGGGCGAGGATTTCGGTCATGACCGGGGCAAAGGACGGGTCCATTTCGCCGGCGGCAAGCCGGCTCTGGATCGTCTGGATTGCTGCCCGGTCGTCCTCGCCGGGGATCACCACGTCGACGCCGCCGGCTGCGAGCCCGTCGGCGAAGAAGCCGTCTTCCATGGTGAAGCGGGTGGCAATCAGCAGCACCCGGTGCAGGCCCGTCCGCACCAGATGATCCCGGGTGAGGTGGACGGCGTGGAAGAAGGGAATGGCCGGATCCAGCTCCCCGGCGATGCGGTCATAGGCCTTGTGCAGGGTGTTGTTGGCGATCATCCAGCAGTCCGGCCGGCGCGACAGCAGCGTCTCGGCTTCCGCCTTCAGCAGTGGCGCCACCTCGTCGAAGCGCGCGCCATAGAGGCTGCGGATCGGGTGATAGTCGATGCTGGAGAGCAGGATGCGCGCCGAGTGAAATCCGCCCAGCCGGCGCTGCACCTCGGTGTTCAGCAGACGGTAGGGCAGCAGGGTGGATGGCCAGCTGGTGCCGCCGAGAATGCCGATCAGCCGCATGAATTTTCTCCTCCGCCGGATCCGGACACCTTGCGCGGCGGGTGACGGACTGTCCACGGGCGGGGGGCGACGACATGAAACGGCCCGCAGGGCGGGGTGCCGTGCGGGCCGGGAGAACCGGGGCCGGATCGGAGCGGCGGCCGAAAGAGGATCAGCGCATGCCGGACAGGCGGCAGAGGGTGCAGATATCGGGAATGCGCAGCCGGTCCTGCTTGTCGGCGGCGAGGATGCCGCGGCGGCGCAGGTCGGAGATCACCCGGGACACGGTCTCGATGGTGAGGCCGAGATAGTCGGCGATTTCCTGCCGGGTCATGGCCAGCCGGATCACCGCCTCGTCATTCTCGCGGCCGGGGCCCGGGCAGCCCGGGCGGCTGCGGCGCGGCACGAGGCGGACGAGGAAGGTCGCCACCCGCTCCTGGGCCGACTTGCGGCCGAGCAGCACGGCATGTTCATGCAGGGTCGCCACCTGGGCCAGCAGGCACTTGGTGATGTGGCGCTGCAGGCCGGTGGAATTTTCGGCCTCGCGCCGGTCGATGGCGCGCAGGGTGGAGACCATCAGGGTCTCGGCCGAGCATTCCTGCTGGGCGCCATAGGGCAGGCCGAACAGATCGCCGGGGCCGAGAATCTCGACCACCTGGCGCCGACCGTCCGGCAGGATCTTGTAGAGCATCACCGAGCCGTCGACGATCTCGAAGAAGCGGTCGGCCCGGTCGCCCTCGTGGAAGAGCACTTCATGTTCGCCATGGCGCTCGGCCTTGGCCCGGGGCGAGGCGATCAGATCCGCCCAGTCCGCATCCGGGTCCATCGGCGGAGGCGCATATCGTCCGGCGCCGCCCGCAAACACACGGTCGAGATAAGCCATTGGTTTCCCCTCCATCCCGTGTCGGGAACGGGAAAGCGGGGATCCGGAACAGCGGGGTCCGGTTTCGCCCTCCGGAGCCCTCGTCGGCGGATCCCGTGGGTGTCAGTCCGTTCCGCGACAACGGCACCCTACTCCGGGCAGGGGCGGGGAAAAGCTGGTCGCCTTACTTACGGCAAAGCGCTTAGGCATTCGCGTGGATATGCGACTTTCGTCGGAGATGATCTCCGTCCGGTGCAACTGGTCCGCGATGTGCAAGCAGGCCACCTCGCGAGACGCGCGCGCAGGCCGGGGGCATCCGGTCGATCCCGGAGCGGATGCCGAACCCGCTCCTGCTGCCGGGTACCTCGGAGGGGAGGGAGGGGCGGCAGGAGCGGGCCAGGCGGAAGCGGTTCCGGCCCGCCGGGGCGAGCGGCGCTGAATGGCCGGATCCGTGGACACCACCTCTAGTCCCGATGGACGCCGCCGCCCTTGCGACAGCGCAAAGCGGAAACAGGCGTGGTGCGGGTCGGGGCATCGGGAGCGAGTGGGCGCAGTCAGCGCGCCAGTTCGCGCAGCGCCCGGCGGATGAGGACTTCGGTGCGCACCGCGCCGCCTTCCG
The DNA here is from genome assembly GCA_050689115.1 of Segnochrobactraceae bacterium EtOH-i3. Lineage (GTDB taxonomy): Bacteria > Pseudomonadota > Alphaproteobacteria > Rhizobiales > Segnochrobactraceae > JBBSSF01. The sequence goes on from JBOGCN010000006.1 coordinate 180,877, forward strand.
CCTCGATGGCACCGGCGGCCACCTTGACGGCGGCCTGGGCCTGGGGGGCGCCATAGCCGAGATTGACCAGCGCCGAGACGGCATCTCCCAGAGGGCCGTTGTCCACGGGGGCGCCGTCGCTGCCGGCCAGCGGCGCCAGCCCCGGCGGCAGGCCGGTAACGGCGGGGGTCTTGTCCTTCAGTTCGGTGACGAGGCGTTCGGCGAGCCGGCGGCCGACGCCCGGCGCCCGCGCCAGGGCGGCCTTGTCGCCGGCAATCACCGCCCGGGCGAGATCATCGCCGGACATGACGCCGAGCAGCCCCAGCGCCACCTTGGCGCCCACTCCCTGCACCGTGGTGAGCAGGCGGAACCAGGCGCGCTCGTCGGCATTGGCAAAGCCGTAGAGCCGGATCATGTCCTCGCGCACCACCATTTCCACATGGAAGGTGGCGGCCTCCCCGGCGCCGGGCAGGCGCGCCAGCACCCGGGCGGCGCAGAAGAGTTCATAGCCGACGCCATGAACGTCGAGCACGACATGGTCCTCGGCGATCTCGTCGATGACGCCCTTCAGCTTGCCGATCATGGTGTCCTCTCCCGGAGGCCGGGTTGTCCGGATGGTCTCATAGCATGGTTGCGCCGCCGGGGCGGGCGGGGAGGCGGGAAAAGCTGCCGCGGGGGAGGGCCGATCAGGGACGCGACGTGCTGCCCGCACCCCGGCGCTCCACCCCGGACCAAAAGGGGCAGCGGACCGCGTCCCCTGTTCAGGGTTTCGCGGTCTCAGGTCGCCGCGGCGACGCGGGCGGCATAGGAGCCGCGATGCTGGGCATGGCAGAGGGCGATCGCCAGCGCATCGGCGGCGTCGTCGCTGTCGAAGTGGGCGCGCGGCAGCAGCACCTTCACCATGGCGCGGATCTGCTGCTTCTCGGCGTGCCCGGCGCCGACCACGGTCTTCTTCACCGCATTCGGCGCATATTCCGCCACCGGCAGGCCGAAGCGGGCCGGCACCAGCAGCGACATGGCCCGGGCCTGGCCGAGCTTCAGGGTCGCCGCCGCATCGCGGTTGACGAAGGTCTGCTCCACGGCGGTCTCGTCGGGGCGGACGCGCTCCACCACCTGTTCCAGCCCCTCGAACAGCGCCAGCAGCCGGCGGGCGAGATCATCGCTGCCGTCGGAGGTCACCGTGCCCGAGCCGAGGAAGGAATAATTATTGCCGATCACCTCGATCGCGCCCCAGCCGGTGCGGCGCAGGCCCGGATCGAGCCCCAGAATGCGGATCGGTGTCATCGGCGGCTGTCCTCCGGGCCATCGCGGAACCGAATCGGGGTTCCGCTTTCGGTCTTAGCATATTTCCGATTTCGTTCACGTCCCGTTCGTGGTCCGGGCCCGGTCGCTTGCGGCGGATCAAGCCTGGTGCCTGTCCGTGTCCGGTGCGGGAGAACAGGCCGGGCGGCCGTCCGCTCAGGGAAGCGCAGGCGGCGGGTCCATGCAATCCTTGTTGCGCCCGGGCCTTGTCGTGCCCGGGCCTTGTCGCGTCCCGTCGGCGGGCTCATGCTCGCAAAACCGGCGGATGGCGGAGACAGGGAGAGCGGCCATGGGCGCGGAGATGACGACGCCGGGCGCGGCGGATCTGGAAGGCATGATCGCCGCCCACCGGCTGGTGCTGGCGACCCTGCTGCGTCTGCTCGCCCGGGAACGCGGCGGCGCCGAGGCCTTCTGTTCCGTGCTCGGCCGCGAGCTGCTGCCGGGCGACAGCGACGAGGATCCGGGGGCGGCCCCCGATCCCGCCTTTGCCATCGAGACGGCCATGCGCACCGAAATCGAACGGGTGCTGCGGCTTGCCCGGATTTCCCCGGAGGCGTGA
>JBOGCN010000007.1:0-172692 GCA_050689115.1 Segnochrobactraceae bacterium EtOH-i3
GGGCCTTTGGAATTATCCGAACCGCAGCTTGAGAAACAGGATAGCGGCGGCCAGCACGAAGGTCACGGTGTTCGCGGCAATCAGCGACGGGCGCCCGAGCAGGAAGCCATAGAGCAGCCAGAGGAAAATGCCGACGGTGAAGGCGAGCTGCGTGATCAGCGAGATCGCCGCAGCATCGCGGCTGCGCAGGATCTTGATGGCCTGCGGCACCCAGCACAGCGTGGTGAGAAAGGCAGCGGCAAAGCCGACGGCTTCGGTGGCAAGCTCAGGCATCATCGGGGACTGTCCGGAACCGCCGGCGGCAGAGGCGCCGCCCCGAGCGGATCCCCACCATATGACGCGCCCCGCGCCACCACGCAAGCGACACGCAGCCCGAAAAAGAACAGGGGCCGGATCCGGTCTTCCCCGGATCCGGCCCCTGATGCACAGGCGGCTCAGGCCTTGCGGCGGCTCAGCAGATCACCAGCCGTCAGCAGCACGATCGTGGTCAGCATCGCGAAGGTGCCGAACAGCGCCATGATGATGACGAAGGGATAGCCGATCAGCCAGGTCAGCAGAATGACAATAGCCACAACGTTGAACGCGAACCAGTACTTCGCGTCGGCACGGCCCCGCACGGCGTCGTTGATCATCCAGCCAAGGACGGGGATGCGGGAAACCAGCGAAGCGGACTCGGACATCGGACTGTTCCTGAAAGGAGGGGGTTGAAGAGACGCCGCCCGCGGCCCTCGGCGCCCGTGGCCGACCGCGATCGCGTGTCTCCGATGCGCTGCACCATAGCTGAGCCGGCGCCATCCGAGAAGCCAAAACCCACGGGATTTCCCTTATTCCACCTCGTCCCTTGGACGGAGATCCGCCGCCGCGGAAAAGCCTGCCACCGGCGCCTTTCCACATCCCCGCCCCTTCAAACCGGCGCGGCGATGTTCTACTTTCACCCTCATGGCCCGCACCCCGTCCCCCCGCCCCGATCCCATCACGCCCGTCGACCCGGCGGACGACAGCCCGTTCGCCCCGGATGGCTTCGGCGAGAGCCCGCAGGCGCCCTTCGAGGGCGTGCCGCTGTCGGGCTCGATTGCGGACTGGGCAGCCGAGATCGAGGAAGCGTCGCAGGCTCCCCTGCCCGCCCCGCCGCCTGCCCCCGAAAGCGAGGCTGCCCCCGCGGCGAAGGCGAAGAAGCCGGCCCGTCCCCGCGCCCCCAGGGCAACCCCGGCGGAGGGCAAGACGGGCGGCCGCACCGCCCGCGGCACCTCCATGGGCGGGGCCGGCAAGACGGCCAGGGAGCGCGCCGCCGGTGGTCTCAACCCGGTGGCCGGGCTGGATATTTCGCTGGAAGACGCCGCGTCGCTGCCCTCCACGGCGGTGACGGCGACGGTGGCCGCGCTGTCGTCCCTCATCGAGCATGGCCGGCCGGAATTTCACGACAAGACCTGGACGCCCCACCGCCCGCCCCGGCCGGAAAAGAGCGAAGGCGGCATCCCGCTCAAGATCGTCTCGCCCTACGAGCCCAAGGGCGATCAGCCCCAGGCCATCGCCGATCTGGTGGCCGGCATCGGCGAGGACGACAAGACCCAGGTGCTGCTCGGCGTCACCGGCTCGGGCAAGACCTTCACCATGGCCCAGGTGATCGCCCGCACCAACCGCCCGGCGCTGATCCTCGCGCCGAACAAGACGCTGGCCGCCCAGCTCTATGGCGAGTTCAAGAGCTTCTTTCCTGATAACGCAGTCGAATATTTCGTTTCCTACTACGATTATTATCAGCCGGAAGCCTATGTTCCGCGCACGGATACCTATATCGAGAAGGAATCCTCCATCAACGAGCAGATCGACCGGATGCGCCACTCGGCCACCCGGGCGCTGCTGGAGCGCGACGACGTCATCATCGTCGCCTCCGTCTCGTGCATCTACGGTATCGGCTCGGTCGAGACCTACACGGCGATGACCTTCTCGATCCAGGTGGGCGACCGGATCGACCAGCGCCAGCTTCTGGCTGACCTTGTGGCGCTGCAGTACAAGCGTTCAGATATCAACTTCATCCGCGGCACCTTCCGGGTGCGCGGAGATACCATCGAGATCTTCCCGGCCCATTATGAGGATCGCGCCTGGCGCATCTCCCTGTTCGGTGACGAGATCGAATCCATTACCGAGTTCGATCCGCTGACCGGACAGAAATCCGGCGCGCTGAAGTTCGTGAAGATCTACGCCAACTCCCATTATGTCACGCCGAAGCCGACGCTGGCCCAGGCGATCAAGTCGATCAAGGACGAGCTGAAGGGGCGGCTGGCCGAGCTGACCGCGGCCGGGCGCCTGCTGGAGGCCCAGCGGCTGGAGCAGCGCACCCGCTTCGACATGGAGATGATGGAGGCGACCGGCGCCTGTCCCGGCATCGAGAACTATTCGCGCTACCTGACCGGCCGCCAGCCCGGCGAGCCGCCGCCGACGCTGTTCGAGTACCTGCCCGACAACGCTCTCGTCTTTGTCGACGAGAGCCACGTCACCATCGGCCAGATCGGCGGCATGTATCGGGGCGACTTCCGCCGCAAGGCGACGCTGGCCGAATATGGCTTCCGCCTGCCTTCCTGCATGGACAACCGGCCGCTGCGCTTCGAGGAATGGGACGCCATGCGGCCGCAGACGGTCTGCGTCTCCGCCACCCCGGCCAAGTGGGAGATGGAGGAGGCCGGCGGTGTCTTCGCCGAGCAGGTCATCCGCCCGACCGGCCTCACCGATCCCGTCATCGACGTGCGCCCCGCCCGCTCCCAGGTCGATGACCTCCTCGGCGAGGTCAAGGATGTCGCCGCCCGCGGCGCCCGCGTCCTCGTCACCGTGCTGACCAAGCGCATGGCCGAGGACCTGACCGAATATCTGCACGAGCATGGCGTGCGCGTGCGCTACATGCATTCCGACATCGACACGCTGGAGCGCATCGAGATCATCCGCGATCTTCGTCTTGGCGCCTTCGATGTGCTGGTCGGTATCAACCTGCTGCGCGAAGGTCTCGACATTCCAGAATGTTCGCTGGTGGCGATTCTGGATGCGGACAAGGAAGGTTTCCTGCGCTCGGAAACCTCCCTCATCCAGACCATCGGCCGCGCCGCGCGCAATGTCGACGGCCGGGTGATCCTCTATGCCGACCACATCACCGGCTCCATGGAGCGGGCGATGGCGGAAACCGAGCGCCGGCGCGAAAAGCAGCTCGCCTACAATGCCGAGCACAACATCACCCCGGAATCCGTCAAGCGCTCCATCGGCGACATCCTCGGCTCGGTCTACGAGCAGGACCATGTCACCGTGGAAGCCGGCTTTGCCGAGGAAGGCGCCCTCGTCGGCGCCAACATGCAGGCCACCATCGCCGATCTGGAAAAGCGGATGAAGGACGCCGCCGCCAATCTGGAGTTCGAGGAGGCCGCCCGGCTGCGCGACGAAGTCCGCCGTCTGCGCGAGACCGAACTCGTGCTCGCCGACGATCCCCTCGCCCGCCAGCGCGATGTGGACGACGCCACCGGCGGCTATCAGGGGACCCGCAAATATGGCGCCGCCGGCAACACCCCGCGCCCCGGCCGCGTCCACAAGCCCGCTCTCGACGAGATGGGGCCGCACAACCGCGATCTCCCGGCCTCCCGCGTCAAGCGCCCGGATCTCGACGACATGGGCCCCGGCACCGACCGCGCCATCCCCCTCGACGCCGAGGACCTGCCGGAAAAGCCCGATTTCCTCATGGGCGCCAAGCAGAAGCCCAAGGGCCGCGGCGCCCGCGGCGGGCAATCCTCCGCCGGCAAACCGGGCACCCGGGGCGGCGGCAACCGGCGTCGCTGATCGACGGGCTGCCGCCCGTACCCGCCCGGAGGCCGGGGCCTCCGGACCTCCCCCTTCTTTCTTCAATTGAAGAAAAACGGGAGGGTTCGGGAGGCTGTGCCTCCCGGGGGGATTGGGGGCAACGCCCCCAAATCACCGCCGCCGCCGGATCCGGATCGGCACCGGCCGCAGCCGCGGCATGGTCCCGGGGAGCAGCCCTGCCGGCAGCGGGATAGTGGCGCAGAAGACGCCGAGAAGGATGAGGCCGATGCCGGCGAAATGGTAGCTTTCCAGCGGTTCGCCGAGGGCGGCCCAGGCGAAGGCGGCGGTGAAGACGGCCATCAGGTGGAAAGAGGTGCCGGTGATGGTCGAGCCGAGCACGGCGACGCAGCGCATCCACAGCAGGAAGGCGACGAGGGAGGCGAAGACGCCGAGATAGGCAACCGCCGCCCAGCTTGCCGGATCGGTGGGGAGGATGGCGCCGGCGGCGAGTTCCGCGATCCAGAAGGGCGCAAGGACGACGAGGCCGGCAATCACCGTGGCGGTGAAGAAGACGAACGGGTTGAGGTCTGCAGGCATCCGGCGCAGCAGCACCGAGTAGATCGCATAATTGGAGATGGCGATCAGCACGAGACCTTCGCCGCCGGAGAAGGACAGGCCGGTGATGGCGGCGAGATTGCCGCCGGTCATCAGCCAGGCGACGCCGAAGGACGAGACGACGAGGCCGAACAGCGTGCGCCTGCCGACCCGTTCCACGCCGAGCACGAAGGCGAAGACTGGCACCATCAGCGGCAGGGTGGAGTTGAGGAAGGCGACATTGGCCGCCGGAACGGATTTCAGCGCCACATAGGCCAGCGCGTTGTAGCCGGCGATGCCGAACGCGCCGCAGGCGACAATCATCAGCCCCTCCCGCCTCACGATCGCCCGCTGCTGCCACAGGAGCCGGCCGACGAAGGGCAGGATGAGGGCCAGCGTGATCAGCCAGCGGAACACGGCCAGGGAGACCGGCGGAAAGTCGGCCGCGAGCGCCCGACCCAGAACCATGTTGCCGGCCCACAGCGCCGGCGGCAGCCAGATGATCGTGATGGGCCGAGCCCAGACACCGGATACAAGTCCGCGCATCGAGGAACCCTCGCAAAATCTGTCAGGTTGTCATGGTCCGGACGGAGGCGGCCGCCGATGCCCCGCGACCGCTTGATGGGGAAGCCGGGGCAGACCCGGCCGGCGGTCGCGGGGACATCAGGAGGAGGCGGCTCATGTGCGGGAAGCGCCAACCCTCGTCCGGTTGATGAAATCAGGATGCCGGAAAATAGGTCAGTGTTATTGGCCAAAATTGCGCGCCGGAGCGGCCACGAGCACGGGCTTCGCCACAGCGCCGGAAAACAAATAATTTCAATATGATAAATGAACAGCCGGGGCCCGGCGCGAAATAATATTTCGCGTTGACCAAGCCGTCACGCAATGTCCGGGATGACAGGGCACGGCGCGGATGCGGAAAAGTTCGGACCCGGCCTCAGCCGGCATAGGCTGCGGCGAACTGCCGCGGCGTGACACCAAAGGTGCGCTTGAACTGATTGGTCAGCGCCGCCTGGTCATAGAAGCCGGCGAGCGAGGCAGCATCGGCGATGGAGCGCCCGGACTTCAGCGCCCCGGCCGCCGCCCGCACCCGGATCTGAGTGAGGAAGGCATGGGGCGTGAGGCCCGTGGTGCGCTTGAACAGGCCGATGAGCTGGAAGGCGGTGAGGCCGACGGCGGCGCCCAGCTCCTCCAGACCGGGCGTATCGGTGCGTTGGTCCTCCATGCGGGCAACGACGCTGCCGAGCAGGGCGCGGTCCCGGGCCGGGCCGGCGTCGGGGCGCGCGCCGCAACCATAACGTGTAAAAAGCTGCCCGAAACCGCCGACCAGAAGTTCCTCCACCTGCAGCCGGTCGGCCCCCGCCTCCAGAACGATGTGGAGGGCGCGGAAATGGGCGATCAGCCCGGGATCGGCAAGGCTGTTGTCGCGAAAGAACGCCGGCCGGTCGAGACCGAGGCCGGCAAGCACGACGTCCAGGGCCGGCGCATCGACATAGAGGGCGCGATAATGCCAGCGCGGGCTGGTGCCGAGCCGGCCGGAATGGGGTTCGTCCGGGTTGAAGGTTAGGAGACGCCCGGGCACCGCCTCGCCATCGTCGCCCCGGCTCTCGAAGCGCGCGCCGCCCTCCTCGGTGACGGCAATGACAAAACCGGCATGGGAATGGGGGGCAAAGTCGTGGCGGGTAAAATCGGCGTGGAGGCAGGACAGGCCGGAAATCTCGCGATCGCGCCAGAAATGGACCTGGTTGTGCCGATCGACGCGCGCCATCGTCTGCCCTCCTGTCCTCGCTCCGGATGCGATCAGGATAGGCGCGGCGCCGGAGCCTGACCAGCCCGGAAAAGCGGCATGCTGAAAAAGCCGGCAGCCGCCAATGCGCGCCCGACCCGGCCGTCCCTGTCTGGAACGGGACAAATCGTCCATCCGGCATCGGGGGTACGTTACAACCGGCGCGAGATATGGCACTGTCAGAATGGAGGGTCTCACAGCCGCTCCTCCGCGGTCCCCGGAAAGGCACCGCCCCTCAGCCGAACCGGACGCAGACGCCGGAGCCCGTGTCATGATTGATGCGCATGGAAGAGTTGCATGACACGCCCCGGAGCGCGGCGCGGCGCTCGCCTGTTCCTGGCTGCCTTTGCTACTGCCGGCCTGTCCTGTGCCGGAGCGGGAGCAGCGTCGTCCCTGCCGGGCACGCCCCTGCATCGCGTTGAGCTGAGCCCGGACGAGCAGGCCTATGTCGACCGCCACAAGGTCATCACCGTCTGTGTCGCCCGCCTGTCAATGCCGATCGAAGGGATAAATGTCAGGGGCGAGCACGAGGGCATCGGGGCCGATCTGATCCGGCTGGTGGCGCAGCGTGTCGGCCTCGACATCGTGATCCATCCGACGACCAGCTGGCAGGAAAGCCAGGACGCGGTACGCACCGGGCGCTGCCAGGTGGTGAGCCTCGTCAACCGGACAGCACAGCGGGAAAGCTGGCTGCTGTTCACCGAGCCGGCCCTTTTCGACCAGACCGTCATCGTCACCCGTCGGGATCATTCCCAGATCAATGATCTTCACGATATCAGCGGGGAAACTGCCGTGACGTTGCGCGGCAGCATGGTGGCCGAACGCCTGCGCAGTGATTATCCGGGCCTGACCCTTATCGAAACCGACAGCGAGACCGAGACAGCCCGCCTCGTCGCCCAGGGCCGGGTCGACATGGCCATCCGGCCGCTCACCCTGGCCACACACACCATCCGCTCGGAAGGGCTGTTCGATCTCAAGATCGCCGGGCGCCTGCCGGACCTGCCGAACCTGCCCCGGATCGGCGTGTCGAAGAGCGAGCCCGAGCTGCGCGCCGTGCTCGACCGCGGCGTCGCCTCCATCACCGAGGCCGAACGGGCGGCCCTTGCCGTGCGCTATACGCCCGTTACCATCGAAGGTGCGGCGGACTATCGGCTGGTGGCGATCGTGGCCCTGGTGGCGGCCACCCTGCTGACGGTGTCGGCCTACTGGAACCGCAAGCTCAGCCGGCTCAACCGGGAGCTGGACCGGCTGTCCACCACCGACCGCCTGACCAACCTCAGCAATCGCCTGCGCATCGACGATATTCTCGAATCCGAGAGTGCCCGCACGCGACGCTATGGCGTGCCGTTCAGCGTCATCCTGCTCGATCTCGACCACTTCAAGGGTGTCAACGACGCCCATGGCCATCAGGTGGGCGATGCCGTGCTGGTGCGGGTGGCCAACCTGCTGCGCGCCAGCGTGCGCGCCACGGATACTGTCGGGCGCTGGGGCGGCGAGGAGTTCATCATCGTCTGTCCGCACACGCCGGTAAACGGCGCGGCGGTGCTGGCGGAAAATCTGTGCGCCCGACTAGCCCAGCTCGACATCGCCATCGCCGGCCAGCAGACCGCCAGTTTCGGTGTCGCCGAATGTCATCCGGATGATCGCGTCGCCGATGTGGTCGGCCGGGCCGATGCCGCCCTCTACGAGGCCAAACGCGCCGGCCGCAACCGCATCCACATTGCCTCGGCGCCCCTGTCGACAGCGACGGCCTGAGACCCGGCACTCAAGTGCTGACCGCACCGCGCGCCTGAAGGCTCCCCTCCCCGCCCGAAAAGAGCAGACGCAGGCGCCCGGGCGGCATCCGCCCGGGATCAGGCGGGCGGCGTGCCGTTCTGCACGAGAACGTCGCCGGCGAGATAGAGCGAGCCGCAGATCAGGATGCGCGGCGCCGGCTGGCCGGCCAGCGCCTCGGCCATCAGCCGCAACACCGTGCGCACGCTGGAGGCGGGCTCCGCCGTCAGGCCGGCGGTGCGGGCGGCCTCCGCCAGCTCGCCCGGATCGCGCCCGGCATCGGAGCTGACCACCGGCACGGTGAAGACATGCCGGGCCAGCCCCTTGAACGGCCGGAAGAAGCCGACGGGATCCTTGGTGTTGAGCATGCCCGAAATCAGGAACAGCGGCCGCGGCACCCGTTCTTCCAGCTCGCCCATCACCGCGGCAATCACCTCGCCGGCGCCGGGATTGTGGCCGCCATCCAGCCAGATCTCCGCGCCCTTCGGCGCCTCGTCGACCAGACGCCCCGTCGTCAGCCGCTGCATGCGCGCCGGCCAGTCGACCCGGGCGACGCCGGCCTCCCACACCGCGGGATCCTGCGGCCAGAACCCGCCGGCCCTGAGCGCCGCAATGGCGGTGCCGGTGTTCACATGCTGGTGCCGGCCGATCAGGCGCGGCAGCGGCAGATCGACGAGACCGTCCTCATCATGGAAGGTCAGCCGGCCGCGCTCCTCGGCGACCATCCAGTCCTCGCCGCCGATGGCCAGCCGCACGCCGAGCCGGCCGGCGGCCCGGGCCAGCACATCCCGCACCACGCCGGACTGGGGCGCCGAGACGGCAGGCACGCCGCGCTTCAGGATGCCGGCCTTCTCGCCGGCGATCGCCTCCTGGGTGTCGCCCAGATAGCGCTCATGATCCATGGAAATGGAGGTGATGACGGAAACGGCCGGCTTCTCGACGATGTTCGTCGCGTCCAGCCGGCCGCCAAGGCCGACTTCCAGCAGCAGCACATCCGCCGGCGCCTCGGAAAACAGCTTGAACGCTGCCGCCGTGGTGATCTCGAACTGGGTGATGGGCAGGCCATCATTCAGCCGTTCGGTCTCCAGCAGCGCCGCCACCAGCCGGTCATCATCGACAAGCTGGCCGCCCTCGGCGCCGCCGAGGCGGATGCGTTCGTGGAAGCGCACCAGATGGGGCGAGGTGTAGACATGCACCCGCTTGCCCGAGGCTTCCAGGATCGCCCGCATGGTGGCGGTGGTGGAGCCCTTGCCGTTGGTGCCGGCCACATGGATCACCGGCGGCAGCCTGCGCTCGGGATAGTCCATGGCCGCCAGCAGCCGTTCCAGCCGGCCGAGGGACAGGTCGATCTCCCGGGGATGAAGGCGGACGAACCGCTCCAGGATGGCAGAGGTGTGATCCATCGGGGGATCCTCCCGGTCGGGCCGGCCGGAGCCGGACGGGGGCACCCGTCCGGCCGGCGGCATCATTCGGCGACGGGCGCCGCGGGGGCGGGCTCCGGCGCGGCCGGCTCGGTGGTCTCCGGCTCGACAGCCGGCGCGAATTCGGGCTCGCGCATCAGCAGCCGGCACAGCCGCGACAGGGTCTCGCGCAGCTTCAGCCGCGACACGACCATGTCGACCATGCCGTGGTCGAGAAGATATTCCGAGCGCTGGAAGCCATCCGGCAGCTTCTCGCGGATGGTCTGCTCGATCACCCGCGGGCCGGCAAAGCCGATGAGGGCGCCGGGCTCGGCAATGTGGACATCGCCCAGCATGGCATAGGAAGCCGTGACGCCGCCGGTGGTGGGGTTGGTCAGCACGACGATATAGGGCAGGCCCGCCTCCTTCAGCGCCGACACCGCCACCGTGGTGCGCGGCATCTGCATGAGGGAGAGGATGCCTTCCTGCATCCGCGCGCCGCCCGAGGCGACGAACAGGATGAACGGGGTGCCATCGAGCCGGGCCGTCTCCAGCCCCTTGATGATCGCCTCGCCGGCGGCCATGCCCAGAGACCCGCCCATGAAAGCGAAATCCTGCACCGCCGCCGTGACGGCAAAGCCGTCCAGCAGCCCCTTGGCGACGATGACCGCATCGTCCATCGCCGTCTTGGTGCGGGCGTCCTTCAGCCGGTCGATATAGCGCTTCTCGTCCTTGAACTTCAGCGGATCGACGGGCACTGCCGGCACCGGCACGGTCTCGAACACGCCGTCATCGAAGAAGGCTTCGAGGCGCTTGCGGCCGGGCATACGCATGTGGAAGCCGGACCCGGGGATGACCCACTGGTTCAGCTCCAGATCGCGGTGGAACACCATCTCGCCGGTCTCGGGACACTTGATCCAGAGATTCTCCGGAACCTCGCGCTTGGTGAGCAGCGAGCGGATCTTCGGCCGGACGACGGTGTTGATCCAGTTCATGCGGTCACTCCCGGTGATACCGATCCCGTGGCCGGGCCGTCGGGGGAGGAGCGGCCATCGGTCGAACGGAATGTGCAGGGCCCGGACAGGCGGGCCCCAGTCGCGTGGGGTCGTAGCAAAGTGCGGCGCGCCGCGCCAGCGGGCAGGCGCCCGGCAATGCCGCTTTCGCCCTCAGGAAGCGGCAGAAAAAGCCGGAATTGCGGCACCCCCGGCAAAAGACCGCCCGGCGCCCGGTCTTCCGTCGGCTGAAGGCCCGGGCGCCCGCCCGGTCCCGGCGCCTCTTGCGAAAGGTCTGGCCGTCAGAGCGGCGCCTTCATGGCAGCAGCCGCCGCCAGCGCCACCCGGCGGCGCTCGTCCTGGAACCGGGCCGTGACCGACGTCACCGCCTCCACATCCTCCGGCAAGGCCGAGGCCGGCGAGCCACCGGGGAAAGGCGGCTTCGGATCATATTCCATGGCGAGCGCAATGCGGCGCGCATGCTCGGGGCCGAACACCTCGCCCATCAGCGCGAGCGCGAAATCCAGCCCCGAGGTCACGCCGGCCCCGGTCACCCGGTTGCGGTCCACCACCACCCGCTCGGCCACCGGCTCGGCGCCGAACAGGGCCAGATCGGCCAGCGACAGCCAGTGGCAGGTGGCGCGATAGCCCGAGAGCAGACCGGCCGACGCCAGCACCAGCGAGCCCGTGCACACCGAGGTGACATATTTCGCCCCGGCCGCCTGGGTGCGCAGGAACTCCAGCACCTCCGCATCCTGCATCAGCGCCATCTGTCCGGGACCACCCGGCACGAAGAGAATATCGGCCTGGGCGGCCTTCTTCATCTTCACCGTCGGCATGATCTTGAGGCCGTTGGCATCCTCCACCGCGCGGGTATTCTTCCAGGCGAGATCGACCGTGACCTCGGGAAAGCGCGAGAAGACTTCAAACGGCCCGGTCAGATCAAGCTGGGTCATCCGCGGGAAGGCGAGCATCACGACGCGCATGGGAACTCCTCGGGAGACGGCAGGGACCGGGCGGCATCGCCCGGCATCCGGATCAGACGGCCGGGCTCACGCCGCCCGGGCGCGCCGCACCCCGTCGGCAAGCGCGGCCACGACTTCGGTGACGGCCGGCACGGTCATCGGCGTCGCCTTGCCGTCGATGAGGCTCGTCTGGATCGCCGACACGATGGCCGAGCCGGTGACGACGGCATCGGCGGCCTTGCCGATGGCGCAGGCCTGCTCGGCCGTCTTCACGCCGAAGCCGACGGCAACCGGCAGCTCGGTGTGCGACTTGATGCGCGCGACGGCGGCGGAAACTTCCGCAATATCAGGCACCTTGGAGCCGGTCACGCCCAGCACCGAGACGTAGTAGACAAAGCCCGAGGTGTTGGCGAGCACCGTCGGCAGGCGCTTGTCATCGGTGGTCGGCGCCGCCAGACGGATGAAGTTCAGGTCGCGGGCGCGCGCCGGCAGGCACAGCTCGTCATCGGCCTCGGGCGGCAGATCGACGATGATGAGGCCATCGGCGCCGGCGGCGCGGGCATCATCCAGAAAGCGTTCGCGGCCATAGGAATAGATCGGATTATAATAGCCCATCAGCACGATGGGGGTGTCGGCGTCGCCCTCGCGGAAGCGGCGCACCATGGCCAGCGTCTTCACCATGGTCTGGCCGCCGTGCAGGGCACGCTGGGAGGCCATCTGGATCGCCGGGCCATCGGCCATAGGATCGGAGAAGGGCATGCCCAGCTCGATGATGTCAGCCCCTGCGGCCGGCAGCGCTGCCAAAATCTGGCTGGCCGTCTCCAGATCCGGATCGCCGGCGGTGACGAAGGTGACGAGACCCGGCCGGCCCTCGGCCCGGAGCAGTTCGAAGCGACGGTCGATTCGGGTCATGACACAGGAATCCTTGAGGCGGCACGGCGATCGGGCAGACGCGCCCGCGGGCGCAATCCCGCACGGGCACAGACAGCGCCGCCGCCCGAGCCGGATCGCCCGGACGCGACGCAAGTTTTTCTCTAGGCGCGCGCCGGCCGGAAAGCAACGCGGGTTTCGCGCGCGAAGGCGCTGCCGGCCGATGGAGACTGCCCCGTTCGCGTCCGGTCCAGCTTACGCGCGCGGGCCGTTACCGGCCCCGTCCACGCGCGGACGCCGCCCTCTCCCGCGCAAGGACCCCGTCCCCGCCTGCCTCGCCGAGGATCGGCCCTGCCCGCCCGACTCCAGCCCCCTGCCCCGGCGCCTCCTCTCCCGACGCCCGTCCCGTCACGTGCCCGAAACGCCACTCCGGGGAAAAGCGTCACGCGACTGTCAGAAGGGGCTTGCCCTCGGGCAAGGCTCCCTGTAGGAAGCACCCCGTCCGGCGACGCCCGCTTCCGAAGCGTGAATCGCCGGTCCCGGAGAGGTGGCAGAGCGGTTGAATGCACCGCACTCGAAATGCGGCATACGGGCAACCGTATCGGGGGTTCGAATCCCTCCCTCTCCGCCATTTATGGCTGCCCCCTCCCGACAATCTAATACTGATGCCTCTCATCGCATGCGACCATGCGATATGGCGAATTTCCACCTCCACGCGACTTGCCCGACGTTTGCGCGCCCACGCCAGCAGCACTGCAGGCTTCGGCCACACACCGCCGTTTCCATTCTGGACAGCCCGCGTCTAAGCTCACTAAGAACGATCGAGCCTTCGAGGCCGCGTGGACGATCAGTCGCCTAGCCAGCACTGCTAGGACTCGATATCCATTCACATATTCACACCGACATTCTAAACACCAATGCGAGATAACATCACTTAAGCATCTGCCTATCATTGAAATTCAATTAGAAAATAATTTTTTCCAGAAACTACGGTGCATGTTCGAGAAAAATAATTGACGATCAGGGCGCATATGCGCCAATTTTACAAGAGCAACGAGGATATTTTATCGTGACTCAGGCACAGAATTCGACCGAACCGCATGCCAGACAAAGCTTATCTGAGGAGTTCAACATAAGAAGATCACACTACCAGTCGGCGATGGCGGCAGCTATTTCTATCTTAGATAGGATTTTACCATCAAAGGTTATAATTACAGTTAGTAGTAGAATAAAGGATTTTGATAGTTTCTATGAAAAAGCAAATAAAAATAACGGTGATGAAGTAAAATATACACACCCCTTCGATCAAATTCACGATATAGTTGGAATTCGTATTATCGTGATTGCGAAACGACATATAAAAGAAGTTTGCGACACGATACGCAATACAATTTATGTATTTGAGGAAGAGGATAAAGCCGCGAAGCTTCTCGAGGAAGGGCAACTTGGATATGAAAGCTATCATTTACTTTGCAAACTCGGGAGCAACCGATCCGCATTGCGCGAGTATTCTGGGCTTTGTGACCAGCCATTCGAAATTCAGGTACGAACGGCGCTTCAACACGCATGGGCAGAGAATGAACATCGTATTCAGTACAAAAAATCCAAACACCCCGAACTGCAAAAGCGTTTTCTAAGACTAGCCGCCGCGGTCAGCTCGGCAGACAAAGAATTCGATCGCATATATGAAATAAACGAACAAATACATAGGGATGCAGAAGCCGCCGCAGCAGAGATTCCAGAAGAAAATATTGAAATTGACACAGATAATAAAACTGAAAATATCGAATCACTCTCAATAATATCCAAACAATTCGGGAAAAAGCCTAGTGAGCTCTTGGCTGAAAATAGATATTCCGAGGCCATTCAGGTTTATAACCGATTTATCGATGCACAACCGACCCAAGTCACCCACTACGTCGGCAGAGCCAAGGCCCGCGTACTCGCTGGCGATATTGAAGGTGGACTTAACGATCTTGAGATGGCGAAAAAAATATCCGCTGGGCATCCAGCAATTAGAGTACTACAGAGTTTTTTCGATAATATAATTAATAATTCTCACAGAACTACCTCGCTCACACCGCAATAATAGCGCAATATTTTATTGTATTATTATATATACTTACAGGACATCAAATTTAAGAAATAAATTTTTTTAAATAATTAAATAAAATATTCATTAATATAAAATATATTTATGTATAATAGATATTTTCTAAAAAATTTAACAGATCATCGCGTCTGTATAATTACAACATGGAGAAATCATCCCAGAGAAGTCTCGTTTCTCTATATAGCGAAGAGATTAGTTCAAGATTGGGATCTAACAAAATTTGGCGCCCCCATACTCAAGCACGTCTAATGGCCGGATTTTTCTGCGGTCTCGCCTGCGCGCTTGTCATCCATGCACTGCCCTCCTGCTCGACCTGACATCCGCGGCTTCATCGAGCTGGCGGCAGGCGATGCCCACGTGACCACCGCCAGTGCCTTGCTCAATATAGCACCCCTTCTAAACTGACAGCATTGCCATCACCTGATCCGGGGGGGGCCATGCCGGCCGTCACCATTCGCAACCTTTCCGACGAGGCGCATCGCGCGCTCAAGGTGCGGGCGGCCCGTCATGGCCGCAGCACCGAGGCTGAAATGCGCGACATTCTGGAGGCAGCGGTTCGCCCTGCCAGACGCGTGCGGATCGGCTCCGCGCTTTCGGCCTTAAGCCGGGAGGCGGGATTGACCAATGCCGATTTCGAGGCACTGGAAAGGCCCGCGACCGGACGCCCGCGACGCCGATGAGCTTTGAATGATCCTGCTGGATACCCATGTCGTGTCCGAAGCGACGAAGCCCGCCCCCGCCCCCCCTCACGCGCCGGCGAGGCCGCTGCCGACCATGTCGAGCGGCTTGATGGTCTGGTCGAACAGGTCTGCCGTCACCTTGCCCGAGGCGAGTGCGGCCTCGCGCAGCGAGGTGCCGTCGGCGATCGCCTTTTCGGCGATGTGAGCGGCGTTCTGGTAGCCGATCACCGGCGACAGGGCCGTCACCAGCATGACGCTGCCGCCAACATACGCGTCGATCTTCTTGCGGTTGAGCTCGGTTCCCTCCACGGAGAATTCGCGGAACCTTGCGCAGCCATCGGCCAGAATGCGGGCCGAGTGCAGGAAGTTGTTGATGATGACGGGGCGCATGGCGTTCAGCTCGAAATTGCCCTGGCTGCCGGCAACCGAGACCGCGGTGTCGTTGCCCATCACCTGAATGGCGATCATCACGATCGCCTCGCACTGGGTCGGGTTGACCTTGCCGGGCATGATGGACGAGCCGGGCTCGTTGGACGGCAGCAGCAGCTCGGCAAAGCCGCAGCGCGGGCCGGACGCCAGCCAGCGCATGTCGTTGGCGATCTTCATCAGCGCCACCGCCAGACCGCGCAGCGCCGCATGGGCGCGCACCATGGCATCCAGCGAGCCCTGGGCGGTGAACTTGTTCGGCGCGGTGATGAAGGGCCGGCCGGTCAGCTCGGCGATCTGCGCCGCGACATCGACCGCAAAGCCCTTCGGCGCGTTGAGCCCGGTGCCCACCGCCGTGCCGCCGACCGCCAGCTCATGGAGCCCGGCCCGGCTGGCCGTGATGTCGGCAATGGCCGCGCGGATCTGGCCGGCCCAGCCATGCCATTCCTGGCCGACGGTCAGCGGCACCGCGTCTTCCAGATGGGTGCGGCCGATCTTGACCACATCCATCCAGCCATCGGCCTTCTTCTCGATGACCTCGACGAGCCTGGTCACTTCCGGCACGAGCACGTCGTCGATCGCCAGCACCGAGGCGATGTGCATGGCCGTCGGGAAGGTGTCGTTGGAGGACTGGCCCATGTTGACATGGTCATTGGGGCCGACGGGCTGCTGGGAGCCGAGCGTGCCGCCGAGCAGCTGGATCGCCCGGTTGGACAGCACCTCGTTGACATTCATGTTCGACTGGGTGCCGGAGCCGGTCTGCCAGACATAAAGCGGGAAATGATCGTCCAGCTTGCCGGCGATCGCCTCGTCGGCGGCGCGGACGATGGCATCGCGCTTGTCCGCCGGCAGGCGCCCGGCGGCGGCATTCACGATCGCGCACGCCTTCTTCACATATCCATAGGCGTGATAGACGGCCTTCGGCATCCGGTCGTCGCCGATGTTGAAATGATGCAGCGACCGCTCGGTCTGTGCGCCCCAATAACGGTCGGCGGGCACGTCGACATCGCCCATGGAATCGAACTCGCGCCGCAGCCCGGTCGCGTCGATGCCGATGGGCAGATCGCGGAGGGCCGGGGTCTCCGGGAGCGCAGTCATGATCGGAACTCCTGAAATCTGCACGGATGCAGAAGCTGTCGGATGCCATCCGGCGGGGCCGGGCACGGGCCGCCCTCCCCCTCCGGGATACGGAAAGATCTGGGGCCGTCAGTGCGGATCGACGCCCGCGTCCGGCGGCGGCAAGACGTGGCCACCCACCTGCCGGGCGGCATTGCGCAGGACGGCGCAGAAGGCGTTGACCGCCGGGCCGGACTTTCCGGACTGCCCGTCCAGCACATAATTGAGAGTGCCCAGCGACGGCAGACCGGCCTCGGCCGGCAGGGTGATGATGCCCGGGGTGCGGAAACTCCGGCCGATGGCCAGAACACCAATGCCTGCCTCGGCTGCAGCCAGCAGGCCGAGAAGATTGCTCCCTTCGACGACCGTCACCCACTCGCGCCGGGCCGACAGCAGCGCCGTCTCGACAATCGACCGGGTAATGCTGGGTTTGGTATAGGTGATGAGCCGCACCGGCCGATCAGGAGACAGCCCCAGCGTCGGATGCCCGGCCCAGACGAGCGGCTCGCGCCATAGCACCTCGCCCAGGTCATCCCGATGGCTCTTGCCGAGAACGAGGTCCACCTCCTCGGCGCGCAGCGCATCGTGCAGGTGTTCGTTCCGGCCGGTGATGAATTTCATGCCGAAATCGGGGAATTCCGAGCGGAAGATGCTGAGGGTCAACGGCAGGCGCGTGGTGGCGAACTCGTCCTCGATACCCACCCGCAGCACGTCGGTCATGGCCGGATGGGCCAGCATCTGGCGCGCATCTTCCGCCAGCGCCAGGATCGAGCGGGCATAGATCAGCATCGCCTCGCCATCGGCGGTCAGCGCCACCCGGCGCGTGGTGCGGCGGACGAGCTGGCGGCCAAGGCGCTTCTCCAGCCGGGCGATGCGCTGGCTCACCGCCGACTGCGCACAGCCAAGCTGCACCGCCGCCCGACTGAAGCTGAGACCGGTCGCTACTGCATCGAAGGCCCTGAGTTCGTCGGTGTCGACAAGGCCATCCCCTCCCGCCATGCTCCGCCCCGTAACGCCCAAGTCAGATTCGTATACAAATACCATGCGGGGCGCGACGTTCCAGTGGAAAATCACGAACAGAACTATTTATTCCGAAATGTGATAAATTAAATTTGCCACCCGGATAACGCACACTGTCATGAAAACGACTCTCGACAAGGCATGGACATGCGAATACAAAATCGAGGTGCGACTGCCACCTGATTAATTTGATCCTGCTTCTGCTGAAAAAAGAAGCCCATGCGGGAGCAGACAGAAGGCAGATGGCGAGGGCCTGCGTGATACTCGCATAAACAACTTGACGGCGCAATTGGAACTGCCTGATGCAAATGAAAGGCTGTCCAGCTCCGCAAGGGCGAAGATCCACCTGCGCCCGGCCCGCCATTCCGGCGCCTCTCTCAGCCGCGCGGCCGCAATGGCCCGCCGGACCTGGGGGCGCCTCCCCTGAAGACCGCACGCAGCGGCCCGCCCCATGCCGGGGGGTATGGAACGGGCTGCGCCACTCGACCATCACGGATGAGAGAACACGGATGTTCAGCAGACAGGCCAAGATCAGCACCGACGGCGCCGGCAACCGCATCATCTCCACCACGGCGCGCGGCTATGATGTGCTGCGCGATCCCGCCCTCAACAAGGGCACGGCCTTCACGCCGGCCGAGCGCACGGCGCTGGGCCTCAACGGCCTGCTGCCGCCGCTGGTGACGGGCGAACTGGAACCTCAGCTTGATGTCGCCTACCGCGCCTATCATGCAGCGCCCACCGATCTGGCCAAGCACATCTACATGTGGCGACTGCACGACAACAACGTGACGTTGTTCTATGCCCTGCTGCAGCGCCACATGATGGAAATGCTGCCGGTGGTCTATGATCCGGTGGTCGGCGAAGCCATCGAGAACTACAGCGAGGTGATGACCCGGCCGCGCGGCATCTTCCTCAGCATTGATGATCCCGAAGGTGTCGAGGCGAAGCTGGCGGCCTTTGGCGCCGGTCCGGATGATATTGACCTGCTGGTGGCCACCGACGCCGAGGAAATTCTCGGCATCGGCGACTGGGGCTCCAACGGCATCGACATTTCCATCGGCAAGCTCGCGGTCTACACCGCCGCCGCCGGTGTCGATCCGCACCGGGTCATCCCGGTGGTGCTGGATGTGGGCACCAACAACGAGAAGCTCCTCAACGATCCCCGCTATGTCGGCTATCGCCACAGCCGCGTGCGCGGCAAGGCCTATGACGATTTCGTCGATGCCTATGTGACGGCGGCGCGCAAGCTGTTCCCCAAGGCCATGCTGCACTGGGAGGATTTCGGCTCCACCAACGCCCGGCGCATCCTCGCGCGCTATCGCGACAAGCTAGCCACCTTCAACGACGACATGCAGGGCACCGGCTCCATCGTGACCGCCGGCCTGCTCAATGCGGTCGCCCGCACCGGTACGCCGTGGACCGGGCAGCGCGTCGTCATCTTCGGCGCCGGCACGGCCGGTGTCGGCATTGCCGATCAGGTGCGCGACCTGATGGTGCGCCACGGCCTGCCGAAGGAGGAGGCAACCCGGCGCGTGTGGCTGGTGGACCTGCCGGGCCTCATCACCGACGGCATGACCGACGGGCTGCTCGACTACCAGCGCCCCTATGCCCGCCCCGAGGCCGAGGTGGCCAGCCTCGCCCGCTCCCCGGGAGAGGCCATTCCGGCGGCCGAGACCCGCTGGCCGGAAATGTCGGCGCTGCGCGCGGCGGCGGCTGCCAAGGGCGGCATCATCGATCTGGCGACGGTGGTGGCCGCGGTGAAGCCGACCATCCTCATCGGCACCTCCACCACGCCACAGCAGTTCACCGAGGCAATCGTGCGCTCCATGGCGGCCCATGTGGAGCATCCGATCATCTTCCCGCTGTCCAACCCGACGGTGCTGCACGAGGCGACTCCGACCCAGATCCTGACCTGGACCAACGGCAAGGCCTTCGTCGCCACCGGCGCGCCGTTTGATGATGTGGTGCTGGATGGGGTCACCCATGTCATCGGGCAGGCCAACAATGCCGCGCTCTATCCGGGCCTCGGCTTCGGCGTGATCGTCTCCCGGGCGGCAAAGGTGTCCGACGAGATGATCTTCGCCGCCGCCCAGGCGGTGGCCGGTCAGGCGCCAGAGCCGGGCCCAGGCGCCTCGCTGCTGCCCTCCAACGCCGACCTGCGCATCACCTCAAGCGTGGTGGCCATTGAGGTGGCCCGCACGGCCATCGCCCAGGGCCTCTCCAAGGAGAAGCTGGAAGACGTGGTCGAAGCGGTCCGGCAGGCCCAGTGGTGGCCGGTCTACTGCCCGGTCGCGGCCATCTGAGACCAGACACGCAAGTGCTGACCGCTCCGTGCGTCTGAAGAGACGCGAATTTCTCATATGCTCCAATGGCATGAGGAATTCGCAGCGGAATACCAACGAGTCCTTTTCAAGGTCTTTGGTATGAGACCGAAGGCCCCCGCAACGGGCCCGATGGTCCGGCGCGGATTTCTCACCCCCCGGGGCAGACGAGAAATCCGCCGCCCCGCTGGTGGCCGGCAACCTCAGGGCGCAGGGCAGATCATGATGCGCCCTCACCTGCCGGCAAGCCGGCCCGCGCCCGGCGCGGAAAACGCCCGTTCAGAAGAAAGGAGGCGATGAGGCCGATCACAAGGCCCCAGAAGGCGCCGCCGATGCCGAGCAGGGTGATGTTGGCGGCCGACGCCAGGAATGTAATCAGCGCCGCCTCGCGGGAGGCCGGATCGGCCAGCGCCCCGGCAAGGCTGCCGCCGATGGTGCCCAGAAGCGCCAGACCGGCCAGTGTCGTGATGAAGGTCGCAGGAAGTGCCATGAAGACGGCGGCAAGGGTCACACCGAACACGCCGACCAGCACATAGAAGCCGCCCGCCGCAATCCCCGCGATCCAGCGCCTGGACGGGTCTTCATGGGCCTCCCGGCCCGTGGCAATCGCGGCAGTGATGGCTGCAATGTTGAAGGCATGGGAGCCAAAGGGCGCCATGATGAGGGACCCGAGGCCGGTCACGGTCACGATAGGATTGGCACTGGTCCTGAAGCCGTCATTCCGCAGCACCAGCAGGCCCGGCATATATTGACCGGTGAGGGTGATGAGGAACAGCGGCAGCGCCACGGACAGCGTCGCGGTCAGCGAGAAATCCGGCCGAGTGAACACCGGAACCGCAAATTCCAGCCTCAGCCCTGCCAGGTCGCCCCGTCCCTGCATCAGCAGAACGCCGAGCCCGAGTACCAGAATGCCGACGACGGCATACCGGGCCGAAAAGCGCTTCAGGGCCAGATAGACAACAATCAGCAGCCCCACCAGCACGGGATCGACACTCGCGCCACGGAACGCCCCGATGCCAAACTGGAGCAGGATGCCGGCCAGAAGGCCGGACGCAATGCCCGGTGGAATCAGGCGAATGACCCGCTCGAAACAGCCCGACAGACCGAGCACGACAAAGGCCGCCGCCGAAATCATGTAGGCGCCGATGGCCTCCGCATAGGGCGTTGTCGCAAGCGCGGTCACCAGGAAGGCCGCGGCGGGCGTGGACCAGGCCGTGATGATGGGCGCGCGATAGCGCCAGCTCAGAACCAGCCCCGTCACCCCCACGCCAATGGAGACCGACCAGACCCAGGAGGCGGTGAGCGCGGGGCTGAGCCCGGCAACCCGGGCCGCCTGAAACACCAGAATGAAGGTGCCCCCATAATTGACGATGACGGAGATCAGTCCCGCCACAACGGGATGGACGAGATCATTGAGACGCAGGGGAGCAGCGGGGACGGGCATGATCGCGACGGACGGCCTCCGGGGCTGGGATGGGAAAACGCAAGCGAACGCCTTGACAGATAGCGACCCAATGGCCTGACATGCCCATCCACTTCAGCCAATAGGTCCAGACCAATTGTTCAATCATCCCCAGCTGGAATCCGTGCTGGCCTGGATCGCCCATCCCGCACATGCGGCGATGCCGCTGCATGCGCGCATCCAGCGGGCCATCCGGCAGCTGATTGTTGATGGGGCGCTGGGGCCCGGCAGGCCGCTACCGGCCTCGCGGGTGCTCGCCAGATCCCTGGGCGTGTCACGCGACACGATCGAGGCGGCTTACGCCCAGCTTCATGCCGAGGGCTTCATCGACCGGCGGGTCGGCAGCGGCAGCTTCGTGGCGGAGATGACCGAGTTCACGCCCGGGCGTCGCCTGTCCCGGCGCGAGGCGCGTCCGCGGTCGGGAGAGCCGGAGCTCGGCAGACGGGGCGCCGCCATGTTCCGCAGTGGCG
Organism: Segnochrobactraceae bacterium EtOH-i3; assembly: GCA_050689115.1. Taxonomy (GTDB): domain Bacteria; phylum Pseudomonadota; class Alphaproteobacteria; order Rhizobiales; family Segnochrobactraceae; genus JBBSSF01. The sequence goes on from JBOGCN010000007.1 coordinate 21,763, forward strand.
GCGTCCGGGAGATGCTGTCCCCGCGCCCCTTCGTGCACGGGGTACCGGAAACCCGGACGTTTCCGCTTCCGCTCTGGGACCGGCTGGAGCGGCAGGTCCGCAAGGAGATGGGCGCGCGGGTCCTGTTGCATGGCGATCCCCAGGGCGCCGAGCCGCTCCGTCGGGGGATCGCCGATTATGTGAACCTTGAACGCGGCGCCCGGGCCACGGCGGACCGCGTTCTGGTGCTGACAAGCTCGCAGCAGGCGCTGGCCCTGTGTGCCCACGTGCTGCTCGACCCCGGTGACCGCATCTTCATCGAGGACCCGGCCTATTATGGCGCCCGCAAGGCCTTTGAGGCGGCGGGTCTGGAGTGTCTCCCCATTCCGGTCGACGGACAGGGCATCACCGTCGACCGGATGATGGCCGAACCACGTCGGGCAAAGGCCGTTTTCCTGACGCCCTCCCACCAGTTTCCGACCGGAGCGACCCTGTCGCTGGACCGCCGTCTGGCCCTGATCGACTGGGCGGCCCGTCATCAGGCCTGGCTCATCGAGGACGATTATGACAGCGAGTTCCATTATGCCGGCAAGCCGACTGCCTGCGTGCAGGGGCTCGATCCACAGGACCGCACCCTCTACATCGGCACCTTCACCAAGTCCCTCTTTCCCGGGCTGCGGATCGGCTATGTCGTGCTGCCGTCCCAGCTCGTGAAGCCGATGACCATCGCGCGCACGCTGATGGACGGCCATACGGCCCCCATGGCCCAGTTCACGCTGGCGCGCTTCATGGAGGGCGGACATTTCGGCGCCCATGTCCGCACCATGCGCGGCATCTACGCCGAACGGCTCACCCTGCTGGCCGACCTCGTCAGCCGGCACCTTGGAGAGTTCCTCGTGCCCCGGGTGCCCGCGGGCGGACTGCAGATGCCATGCGTGCTCACCGGCGCGCTTGCCGAGCAGACCGCCATCGAGGTCGCCCGACGGGCCGGGATCGAGCTGCTCGGCCTCTCGGCACTGCACGCCGCCGGCAGCTGCCAGGCCGGCGTCCTCATGGGCTTTGCCGCCTACACGCCGCACGAGATCGAAGCGGCCGTCAGAAAGCTGGAGCGCGCCTTTCGCGCAGCCGCCCGGCCCTGAGCCCGGCGGGCCGGATTGGTCTGGATGACGGCGCGCAAGTGGTCGGGCCTGACAGGCCATCCGGCTGCTATCCAGGGACGGCCAACACACGGCCAACACCGGGCATCTCCCGCTGCAGGAAAGGAAAGCCTTCATGTCCAAGCAGGTCCTGGCCATCCGGCATATCCATTTCGAGGATCTTGGCCTGTTCGGGCCCGTGCTGTCAGAGGCGGGTTATGTCGTGCGTTATCATGATCTCGATGCGGCGCCGGTTGCGAGCCTTGATCCGCTGGCGCCGGACCTGCTGGTCGTGCTCGGCGGCCCCGTCGGGGTTTATGAGACAGAGGCCTACCCCTATCTGGCCGAGGAACGGGCGCTTCTGGCCCGTCGTCTGGCGGCCCGTCGTCCCACCCTCGGCATCTGTCTCGGGGCCCAGCAGATTGCCCGGACGCTCGGGGCCGACGTCAGCCCCATGGGCCACAAGGAAATCGGCTTCGCCCCCCTGACCCTCAGTGACGCCGGACGGCGCGGGCCACTGCGGCATCTGGACGGCGTGCCCGTGCTGCACTGGCATGGCGACGCTTTCCGGATTCCGGCCGGAGCGGACAGTCTGGCATCGACGCCCGGCTGCCCAACCCAGGGCTTTTCCCTTGGCCCCAATGTGCTCGGCCTGCAGTTTCATCCCGAAGTGGATGCCGGCGCCGGCCTCGAACGATGGCTGACCGGGCACGCGGCCGAACTGGCAGCAGCCGGGATCGACCCGCGCGTGCTGCGCAGCCAGGCGGCAGAGACCGGACCGGCGCTGCGCGACGCCGGCCGCAGGCTGCTGACGGACTGGCTCGCCAGCCTCTCCTGGTCCTGACCACCCCTGTCCGGACACATGACATGACCAGCTCCGTGCCCGTCGTTCTTTCAGAGGACGCCATCGCCCGTTTCGGTCCCACCCCCGCCCGCACCTTCGCCGCCAACCTGAAGGCGGTGCAGACGCGCATCGCCGCGGCCTGCCACCGGTGCGGCCGGTCGCCGGAGGACGTGCGCCTGCTTGCGGTAACCAAGACGGTCCCCGCGCCTGTGCTGCGTCATGCCTTTGCCGCGGGCATCACCAGCTTCGGCGAAAACCGCCTGCAGGAGGCCCGCGACAAGCAGGCCGCGCTGGATGATCTCGCCATCCGCTGGTCCATCATCGGACACCTCCAGACCAACAAGGTGAAATATCTCGCCCGGCTGGCATCGGAATTCCACGCCCTCGACAGCCTGCGGCTGGCCGAAGAGCTGAACCGCCGGCTTGACGCGCTGGGACGCGATCTCGACGTCTTCGTGCAGGTGAATACGTCCGGCGAGGCCAGCAAATATGGATTGTCTCCCGACGGGCTGATGGCATTCGTGGACCGCCTGCCGGACTATCCCCGCCTGAAGCCCCGCGGCCTGATGACCCTCGCCATCTTCAGCACCGACACCGCCCGGGTGCAGACCTGCTTCCGTCTGCTGCGCAGGCTGCGGGACCAGGCCGTTGCGGTCCATCCCGGCCTGCAACAGCTGTCCATGGGCATGTCCAGCGACTTCGAAACCGCCATCCTGGAGGGCGCGGACATCGTCCGCGTCGGCCAGGCGATCTTTGGTCCGCGACCGACACCCGATTCCCTCTACTGGCCCGGCCTGTGCCCGTCCGCCCCGCCGGACGCAGCCAGTGACGCGCCCTGATCCCCCGCACGAGAACCGGCAGCCGGCGCCGGCCCTGCACGAACCCGGGATCACTGGAAGTCGCGGCCGCGGATGCGGATCTGGTCCCGGGGCGGCGGGGAGGCTTCCGCCGGGGCGGGATCCCCGGCGGCACCGAGGACGCCCACCCGGGCGAGCTCCGGCGTGAGATCGGCGACGCGCCGGGCCACCAGATGCACCACCTCGCCCTCGCGCTGGATCCAGCCGGACACCGACAGCAGCGACGCCGCCAGAATGGTCGCGCGGTTGCGTTCGTAGACATCGGGCCACACCACCGCATTGGCGATGCCGGTCTCGTCTTCCAGCGTGAGGAACAGAACGCCCCGGGCCGAGCCCGGCCGCTGGCGGACCAGCACCAGCCCCGCCGCCTCCACCCACCGGCCATCCCGTCCGTCCGTGACCTCCGCACAGGACACGATGCGCCGCCGGGCGAGTGCCGGACGGAGAAAGGACACCGGATGGCGGCGAAGCGAGAGCCCGATGCGGCGATAGTCCGCCACCACCTCGCCGCCCTCGGCCATCGCCTTCAGCACCACGTCGGGCTCGTCGGCCTCCGCAACCGTCGTGCCGTCCCGGGCGCCGGCGGCGGCAAACAGCGGCAGCGGATCATCGGCCAGCCCCTTCAGCGCCCACAGTGCCCCGCGCCGGTCCAGCCCGAAGGCCGGCCGGAAGGCATCCGCTTCCGCCAGCCGCACCAGCGCCGATTGCGGAATTGACGCCCGCGCCCACAGGTCTTCCGGCGCGGTGAAGGGCCGGCCGGCCCGGGCCAGCACCAGCGCGGCGGCGTGGACATTGGCCAGGCCGGAAATCATGCGAAACCCCAGCCGCACGGCCAGACGCCCCGGATCCGCCGAGGGCTCCAGCGTGCAGTCCCAGCGCGAGGCGTTGACGCAGACCGGGCGCACCTCCACCCCGTGGGCCCGGGCATCGCGCACGATCTGGGCCGGGGCATAGAAGCCCATGGGCTGGGCGTTCAGCAGGGCGGCGCAGAACACGTCCGGGTGATGGCACTTCAGCCACGCCGAGGCATAGGCGATGAGGGCGAAGGAAAGCGCGTGGCTTTCCGGAAAGCCATAGGCGCCAAAGCCTTCGAGCTGGCGGAAGGTCGCCTCGGCGAAGGCCTGGGTGTAGCCGTTGGCGACCATGCCGGAGACCAGCTTGTCGCGGAAGCCGGAGACGCCGCCGGTGTGCTTGAAGGTGGCCATGGCCTTGCGCAACCGGTCGGCCTCGCCCGGGGTGAAACCGGCCCCCTCGATGGCCACCCGCATGGCCTGCTCCTGAAAGAGGGGCACGCCCAGGGTCTTGCCGAGCACCTTTTCAAGCGCCGGGCTCGGATAGGTCACGGGCTCCAGCCCCGCCCGGCGGCGCAGATAGGGATGCACCATGTCGCCCTGGATCGGGCCCGGCCGCACGATCGCCACCTGCACCACCAGATCATAATAGGTCCGCGGCTTCAGCCGTGGCAGCATGGACATCTGCGCCCGGCTCTCGATCTGGAAGGTGCCGATGGTATCGGCCTTGCGGATCATCGCATAGGTTGCCGGATCTTCGGGCGGAATGGCGGCCAGATCCAGTGAGATGGACTTGTGCCGGGCAAGCAGGTCGAAGCCGATCTTCATGCACGAGAGCATGCCGAGGGCGAGAAGATCGACCTTCATGAAATTCAGCGCGTCGATATCGTCCTTGTCCCACTCGATCACCTGACGCCCGGCCATGGCCGCGGGCTCGATGGGCACGAGATCGTCGAGCCGGTCATGGGTGAGCACGAAGCCGCCCGGATGCTGGCTCAGGTGCCGGGGGGTGCCGGTGAGCCGGGCCGCCAGCTCCAGAACCAGCCGCAGCCGGTGATCCGCGGTGTCGAACCCGACCGCGGCCAGCCGTTCGGCCAGACCGCTGCCGCCGCCCCAGCCGCGCGCCTGGGTGGCCAGGGTGCGCAGCATGTCCTCCGACAGGCCCAGCGCCCGGCCGACATCCCGCAGCGCGCCGCGGGTGCGATAGCGGATGACGACGGCACAGAGCGCGGCATGGTCGCGCCCGTAGGTCTCGAACACCCACTGCATCACCGTCTCGCGCCGGGCATGCTCGAAATCCACGTCGATATCCGGCGGCTCGCCCCGCTCCTCGCTCATGAAGCGCTCGAACAGCAGGTCATATTGGGCCGGGTCCGCCGCGGTGATGCCGAGCACGTAGCAGACGGCACTGTTGGCCGCCGAGCCCCGGCCCTGACACAGGATGTCCCGGGAGCGGGCAAAGCGGACGATGGCGTTGACCGTCAGGAAATAGGGCGCATAGCCGAGCCTGTCGATGAGGCGCAGCTCATGGTCCAGCGTTGCCTGCACCCGCGGCGGCACCCCCGCGGGATAGCGCCGCTCCGCGCCCTCCCGCACCAGCTGCACCAGGGTTTCCTGAGGCGTGAGGCGCGGATCCGCCCGTTCCTCGGGATACTGGTAGCGCAGCTCGTCGAGACTGAAGCGGCAGCGCTCCGCGATCTCCACCGTGCGGGCCAGCGCCTCGGGATAGCGGGCGAACAGCCGGTGCATTTCGGCCGGGGCCTTCAGGTAGCGGTCCGCATGGCGCTCCCGGCGGGCCCCCAGGGCGTCGATGGTCGTGGTGTGGCGGATGCAGGTGAGCACGTCCTGCAGCATGCGTTCGTCCGGCGAATGGAACAGCACGTCGTTGGTGACCACCGTCGGCACGCCGGCGCGCAGCGCCAGCCCGGACAGGGCATGCAGGCGCAGCTGGTCGTTGGGGCGCCGGCGCAGGGTCAATCCCAGAAAAGCCCGGTCGGCGAAAGTCGCCTTCAGCCAGTCCAGCGCGCGGGCACAGGCCGCATCCGCCGCATCCGGCACCAGAATGGCGAGGAGCCCCTCCCCCCAGAGCGCCAGATCCGCCCGCTCCAGATGGCACTGCCCCTTGCCCGCCCGGGCCTTGCCGCGCGACAGCAGCCGGCACAGCCGGCCATAGGCCGCCCGGTCCGTCGGATAGACGAGCACCGGGGGAAAATCCGTCAGGTCCAGCCGGCAGCCGATGACGAGGCGCACCCCGCTCGCCTTCGCCGCCTCATGGGCGCGCACGATGCCGGCCAGCGAATTGCGGTCGGCCACGGCCAGCGCCCGGTAGCCGAGAGCGGCGGCCGTGGCAAACAGCGCATCCGGCGAGGAGGCCCCGCGCAGGAAGCTGAAATGGCTGGTGACCTGCAATTCGACATAGGCCGGCCCGGAGCGCACACCGGACATCATGCGAACACCCCGTGCAGGAACCAGCGCTGGGAGCCCGTCCCGGCATCCTCGCCATCGCCGGCGCGGAAGATCCAGTAGCGGGCGCCGGTCTCGTCCTCCACGCGGAAATAGTCCCGCACGGCCTGCCTCTCGGCATCCCGCTTCCACCATTCGCCGAAGATCCGCTCGGGACCATCGGCACAGACCACCCGTCGTCGCCGCCCCTCGAAGGTGAAGGCGACCGGGGGATGATCCGGCAGCAGCGCCACCGTCTCCACGGGCACCGGCCGGGGCAGCAGCCGGACCGGGCGCGGCCAGTCCATGGACCAGCCGTCCCCGACCGGCGGGGCAAGCGCCGGCAGCCGGGCAACGGAACGCTCCGGCACGTCGCTTGCCACCGGGGCCGCCCGGTAGACGGCCCGGACACCGGGCCGGTTGGCGAGGGTGTCAACGAGAGCGGAGAGATCCGGCGCCGTGCCGCCGGCCAGATCATTGACCGTCTGGCGGGCAGCCAGCCCGTCGACGGCGCTGGCCGCCAGGGTCATCTCCTCGATGCCGCCCCCCGGATCGACACCATCGAGACGCTCCCGGAACAGCCGCATCATGCGCTCCGGATCCCGGGCCGGCCGGGCAAGACCGATGCGCACTGCCTGCACCCCGCCGTCCAGCCGACGGCAGAGCAGATCCACCCGAAGCGCCCCGAGGCTGCGCGCCTCCAGCAGCCGGCACAGCGCCGCCGTCTGGCGCGCCACATGCCGGGCAATGGTGTCCGGCGCCGAGATCGGCTCGCTGAAGATCCGGTGCACCCGGACCGGATCCAGCGCGCGCACCGGGGCCACCGGCTCGGACCGCCCGCCGAGAATCTGGTCGAGACGCAGCCCCAGCTCCAGCCCGAACCGGCGCACCAGCGGCGCCCGCGGCTCGGCCAGCAGATCGCCGATGCAGGCAAATCCCAGCAGCCGCAGATCCTGCGCCAGCGCCGGCGCGATCCGGAGCGCCTCGGGCGGCAGGGCGGACACCGCCGCCGGGCCATGGCCGGGCGGCAGGCGGATGATCGCCGCCCCGCCAAAGCGGGCAAGAGCGTGGGCCGCGCCGAGACAGTCGGCCAGAGCCCCTCGGGCGGCAAGGCCGCGGCCGGCCAGATCGGCCACCAGCCCGGCCAGCATCGCCTCCTCGCCGCCATGGAGATGATCGGCGCCGGTGGTCTCCAGCACCAGCCCGTCCGGCGGATCCGGCGCCACGATGGGGCACACCCGTTCGAGCAGATCCCGGGCCAGCCGCACGAGGGCCGCGGCGTCTCCGGCCGGATCCGCCGGACGCACCTCTACTCCGGGCACCAGCAGCCGCGCCTCGGCCACCGTCATGCCCGCCCGCAGGCCGGCGGCCCGGGCCGCCCGGTCGATGGCGGAAACCAGCCAGCGGCCGCCGGCGCGCGCGGCGACCAGAAGCGGCACCTCAGGCGCCAGCCCGGGCTCCGCGCAGCGCACCCGATCCGTCTGCCAGGTCGGCAGGAAGAGAGAGACGACCCGTTGCATCCGTGGCCTCCAGAATGAATTCCGCCGGCTCGCCGCCGCGCACCCGCAGCAGCTCCACCCGCCAGCGGGAGCGCCCGACCCCCGGTACCGGCAGCCGGCCGGAGGGCAGCGTCGAGATCCGCCAGCGGGTCGTGGCGGCAGTGGGCTCGCCGAACGTGCCAGCTTCCGCCGCCCGCCGGCTGCGGCGCAGGGCCAGCCCGATGGCCCCGCTGGTCTCCGCCGCCAGCTGCAGCCGGCGCGAGGCCGTCAGGGACAGGCCGGACACCTCCCCGACCACCGCCCCGACCCCCGGAGAGCGCAGCGCCTCCTCCATCACGGCCAGCACCACCCGATCCTCGCTGGCCGACACCAGCAGCACCCGGTCCGGCGCCAGCCCCGCCGCCGCAAGGCCGGGCGGAAACAGGTCCGCCCGGGTGACACACCAGACGATGGCCCCGGTCGTGCGGGCGGCAATGCCGGCGACAAAGGCGGCCACCGCCGCACCATCATTGGCATCGCGCCCCCCGCCGGCCGCCTCATGCAGCCGGCCACAGGGCAGCCCGCCTCCCGGCAGGGCCCCGTCCAGAGCCGCAATGCCGAAGGGCAGCACGGCAGACCCGGCCGCGCGGTGCCCCTCGATCTCCTCGATCCGGGCCCGCAGCCCGGCAACCGGCTTGGGAAAGGGAAGGACGACGGACACCAGACCTCACCTCCGCACGCGGGAATCGTCGATGACACCAGGCACGCAAGTGCTGAGCGTACCCCAGCGCCTGCAGGACAGCGGATTTCTCATATGCTCCAAGGACATGAGAAATCCGCACCGGAATGCCAAAGAGTCGTTTTCGGGCATCCTTGGTATAAGTTCCCTTTTTGTTCTGATCGTGATCACCGAGAGAGTCAAGAACGGCCGTGCGGCCGCCGGCTGGCGGATCCCGACATGCATGAATGCCGTGCCGGGCACTGGCCCGGCGATGGTCGGCAGCGGGCGGAGCATCACGCTATAGTCAGACTAGGCGCATGAAATTCTGACCGCACCATGCGCCTGAAGAGCAGCGGATTTCTCATATGCCCCAAGGACATGAGAAATCCGCACCGGAATATCAAAGGATCCTTTCCAGGGACCTTTGGGATCACGCTCCGGTTCGCCGGCGGACGAAGAGGAGACCACAGATGCCCGACTGTCTCGACAGGCTTGCCCTGTCCGTCCCGATCATCCAGGCCCCGATGGCCGGCGTGGCGACACCGGCACTGGCGGCGGCGGTGTCCAATGCCGGCGGTCTCGGCTCCATCGGCGTCGGGGCGACGGATGCTGCCGGGGCCGGCGTCATGATCGACGCCCTGCGCGCCGCCACCTCCCGCGCCTTCAACGTCAACGTCTTCGTGCATGCGCGGCCCCGGCCCGATGCTGCCCGGGAGGCTGCCTGGCGGGCGGCCCTGGCACCGGTCTTTGCCGAGTTCGACGCCACGCCTCCCCCGGTCCTGCAGCCCCTCTACCGCAGCTTCGCCGAGGATCCGGACATGCTGGCGCTGCTGCTCGAGAAGCGGCCGGCTGTCGTCAGCCTGCACTTCGGCTTACCCCCGGAGGAGGTGATCCGGGCCCTGAAAGCCGCGGGGATCCTGCTCCTTGCGACCGCGACCAGTCTCGATGAGGCACAGCAGATCCGGGCCGCCGGCATTGACGCCATCGTCGCCCAGGGCATCGAGGCCGGAGGGCATCGCGGCGTGTTCGACCCGGCAGCCCCGGATGACGCCCTTGGAACGGTGGCCCTGACCCGGCTGCTCGTCTGTCGGGCCGGGCTGCCGGTGATTGCGGCGGGCGGCCTCATGGACGGAGCGGGCATCGCCGCCATGCTCGACCTCGGCGCTGTCGCCGCCCAGCTCGGCACGGCCTTCATCGGCTGTCCGGAATCGGCGGCGGATGACGGCTATCGCGCCGCCCTGCACGGCGCCGGCGCCTGGCACACCTGCCTGACGCCGCTCATTTCCGGCCGGCCGGCCCGCGCCCTCGCCAACCGCTTCACCGCCCTGGCGAGCACCCTCGCCTCCCTGCCACCGCCGGACTATCCGATCGCCTATGATGCCGGCAAGGCGCTGCATGCCGCCGCCCGGGCCCGCGGCGAGCACGGATTCGGCGCCCACTGGGCCGGACAGGGCGCCCCGCTGGCCCGCGCCCTCCCCGCCGCCCGGCTCCTGACAACCCTGGCCGCCGAGCTGGACCACGCCCGACGCGGCCGCGGATCCCCCTCCTGAGCCCGGCCACACCCGAAAAACACGACGGCCCCGCCGGGACCGGCGGGGCCGTTGCGATCTGGCGTCCGGACAGCCGGACCCGGGACGACCCCGGGATGGCAAGGCGTCCCTTGCAAGGACGTCGGCCCCGAACAATCAAAGGATCCCTTTCAAGGACTCTCTGGTATCAGCCGCGGCGCAGCGCGCCATTCTCCCAGCCCTCGAACTTGCCCGTGAAGAAGTTCACATTCCTGAAGCCGAGCAGCGACAGTACGGTATAGGAATGGGTCAGCTGCACACCACCGCGGGTAAACAGGATCACCTGCTTGTCCGGCGTGACACCGGCCGCCTCATAAAGCTTCTTCAGCTCGGCCGTATCCTTCAGGACGCGGTTCTCGTCCAGGGTCGCATCCCAGAAGACATTGACGGATCCGGGAATCTGGCCGGCGTTGTAGTCAGACGGCGAACGCACGTCGAGGATCACCACATCCGGCCTGCCGGCCAGAGCCTTGACCTGATCGGCGGTCAGGAAATGGGGACCGGCCGCGCCATCACCGGACACATCCTTGCCGGTAAAGGCATAGTTGTTGAGCGCGAGCGACTGCCCGGCCGCCGGATCACGGCTCCACTCATCCCAGCTCTGATCGTAGATCCGGACGTTCTTGTAGCCAAGATTGCGCAGTGCGATATAATTGTTTGCTGCCGCCACACCCGAACCGCAATAGGACAGGATTTCCTTGTCCTTGTCGATGCCGCGGGCAGCGAGCAGCTTGTTGATGACGTCCTCGGGCTGAACGGTCTTGTTCTCCGTCAGCAGGCGTGCCGCGACCAGAGACTTGGCGCCGGGAATATGCCCGTCCACGAAGGCATCGGCATTGCGTCCATCCACGAGCACGGCATCGGGCGCCTTCAGCCGGGAGGTCACATACGCCTTGTCGACGCGCACGTCGTGCTTGTCGGTGAGCTTGAAATCACTGGCCGCGACCGTCACCGGGCCGGTTTCCAGCGCCCCCTTGAAGGCGCCGATGCCTCCGTCCAGAACGTGGATATTCTGGAAGCCCGCATATTCCAGGGCGATGAAGGCGCGGCCCGGCAGGGCGGTGGTGTCATAGATGACGAGGGTCTCGCCATTCTTCAGACCGGCGGCGGAAATCACCGTCTCGATCACGTCATCGGTGGCAAATTCGTTACGGATGCCATCCCGCTCGGACACGTTGAGCGACGCCCAGGGCAGGCTGATGGCGCCGGGGATATGCCCCTTCTCGAAGGCCGCGGCCGACCGCACGTCCACGAGGCGCGCCCCCTTGCCGGCCAGGGCCTTGGCCTGATCGGCCGAGACGATGACCGGATAGCCGGCCTCCTCGGCCTGGGCCGCGAGACCGAAACCCGGGCCGGACGCCAGAGGCCCCACAAGAGGCGCCCCGGCTGCAAGCACGAAGACCGACAGGGCGCTGGCAGCAAGCAGATGTTTGGTCGACAGGGAACGCATGGAAACTCTCCGAACAACAATCTCTACAGACTGTCCCAGAATGCCCGTCGGAGAACAATGAATGGACGACCAAACATGCGATCAAAAGGAGAATATTTTTCCTGAATTCAAATCAAAACAATACTACGGAAATTGCCACTTCGACTAGAGATCGTCAGAATATAATATTGACTGCCCCTCAAGCGAAACGGATACCGGTGCGCGTGAAGAAAATGCGGCCGGCCAGAAGATTCGGGTGGCTTCCACGGCCCGGGACGACCGGAACGCGCCCTAGCGGACCACCGCCCGCTCCCACCCCGTCAGCATCGGCTCCCAGCCCGGGAACGCCCGGAACAGCGCGATCTGGAGGCTGCGGTCGACCCCGAACCAGATCGCCAGTCCGACCAGCAGGATGACCCCGCCCATGGCCCGCTGGAGGCGGGCGCTGTTGCGCTTCAGGAAGCCGATCCGGCTGTAGAGCCGGTGACCGAACAGCACCGCCAGCCCCATGGGAAGGGCCGTGCCGAGACTGAAGGCGGCAGCCGTCAGCGCCGAGTGCCAGCTGGTCTGCTGGTTGAGGGCCAGGGTGATGACCGAGGCCATGATGGGCCCGACACAGGGCGTCCAGGCGAGACCGAGGCCGGCCCCCGCCACCAGTCCGCCCCCGAAGCCCGTGCCGTCACCACGGCCGGCAAGGCGGCCGGTCAGCGGCGTCACCAGCATCTCGAAGCGCAGCTTGAGCGCGGGAATGGCGAGCACCAGCCCCATGAGGATGAACACGAGGGCAGCCGCGGTGCGATGGACATCCGGCGGCAGCGCCACCTGCCGCACCAGCAGGCTGAGAAACAGCGTGATGCCGCAGAAGAACACGGCAAAGCCCGTCATCACGCCCAGCGGACGCCAGCGGCCGCCGGCGGTGGAAGTTGCCAGGATCACCGGCAGCAGCGGCAGCACGCACGGCGACAGCACCGTCACCAGGCCGGCCAGGAAGGCAAAAACGAAGCTCATGCAGGAGTCCTTCTCCGGCGGGTGCCAGCCGGACCGGGCAGAGCCGGGATCACCGGGTGTTGGCGTTCAGTCCGGCCACCCCGCCGGCGTTCCACAGCTTCACCCCGTTGGCTCCGGCATCAAGCAGCACGAAGCTGTCCTGATAGGTGACGCCATATTTCTTCTTCAGCTCCGTCTCGGCGTCGTAGTCGGCGATCACCAGGGTGATGTCTGGCGACACGGCCGACCAGTTACCGGAGAGTTCCGAGAGGGTCAGGATGCAGTTCGGACACCAGGAGGCGAAGAAGAACACCACCGTCCGCCCCTCACCGGCGGCCAGAGCGGCCAGATCCGTGCTGCCGGCACGATATTCGACCAGCCGGGCCCGGTCGGGCACGACCTCGGCCGTCGCGGCCACCTCCCCGGCGCGGGCGATCACCGGCGACAGCCCCATCGCGACCAGCCCCAGACAGGCGAGCCCCCAGACGAGACCAGGCCAGGATAATTCGCGTCGGAATGACAGGGAGACCCTGTTGCGGATCCCCGGCCTGATACCAAGCGCACGAAGTGCTGATCGCACCGCGCGCTTGAAGCACAGCAGATTTCTCATATGCCCCAGTGGCATGAGAAATCTGCTTCGGCATGCCAAAGGACCCTTTTCAAGGACCTTTGGCATGAGATGTCGAAGCGGTTCAAACAGCACGATCCTGATCCCGGCAGGTTGCATGTCCGGCAAATCTAGCCGAGCAAAACCCGGCAAAGAAGGAATGCAATTCCTGTATTCCGTACCCTCCGGCACAAGCAGTTCGGCAAGGGCGGCGTTTCCGGAAAGCACGGCTTTCCCCACTCCCGTCCGGCTGTGGGATAAAATGCTCCTGACAGCACGAGCCGGGATGCCATGACCACACTTCTTGCCGATGCAAAGCCCGCGGGGGTGCGGGTGGACGGAGCACCGCTTCTGGTAATCCTTCTTGCGCTTGCCGGCGGGGCGGCTGCCCTGTCCTCCCTTATCAGCCTGCCTCAGGCGTTGCTGTTCCTGACCGGCGGCCTGCTCGGGCTTGCGCTCTATCATGGATCGTTCGGCTTCACCGGCGGCTGGAAGCGCTTTGCCACCGAGGGACGCAGCCGCGCCATGCGGGTGCAGCTGCTCATGATCGGCGTGACGGCGATCGTGTTCATTCCGCTGATGAGCGGCGCGGTGGACACCGGGCAGACCTATGCCGGCGCCTGGGCACCGGTCGGGGTGTCGGTGGTGTTCGGGGCCTTCCTGTTCGGCACCGGCATGCAGCTGGGCGGGGGATGCGGCTCGGGAACGCTGTTCAGTGTCGGTGGCGGCAGCGCGCGCATGCTGGTGACCCTTGCCGGCTTCATCTTCGGGGCTGCCATCGGCACCTGGCATCTGCCGTTCTGGCTCGCCCTGCCCTCCCTGCCGGTGGTGCGCTTCGGGGCGGATTTCGGTGCGTTCGGCGGAACCCTGCTCACCCTTGCCGGTCTGGCGGCCATCGTCGGCCTGCTGGCGGTCGTGGAACAGCGCCGGCACGGCAACGTGGAATCGATCTTCTCGGGAGCGCAGGATCTCACCCCGGCGCGGTTTCTGCACGGCCCGTGGCCGCTGATCCTGTCCGCCCTCGTGCTTGCCCTCGGCAACGTGCTGACCCTGCTTCTGGCCGGCCATCCCTGGTCGGTGACCTATGGCTTCGGCCTGTGGGGGGCAAAGCTGCTGGCGGCGGCAGGCGTTCCCGTCGCGGACTGGACCTTCTGGCAGATCCCGGCCCAGGCGCGGGCGCTGGAGCGCAGCGTGCTGTTCGACGTCACCTCGGTGATGAATTTCGGCATCCTTCTCGGCGCTGCCCTGGCGGCGGCCCTGGCCGGCAGATTCGCCCCCAAGGTCGCCGTCCCCCTGCTCTCCTGGATCGCCGCCCTGCTGGGCGGGCTCCTGATGGGCTATGGCGCGCGGCTGTCCTTTGGCTGCAACATCGGGGCGCTGTTCTCGGGGATCGCCTCGGGCAGCCTGCATGGCTGGGTGTGGTTCGGGCTTGCCTTTCTGGGCAGCCTCGTCGGCATCTTCCTGCGCCCGCTCTTTGGTCTCGACGGATTCAGGAAAGCATGAGCGCGCGGAACACTCCCCTCTTTGCCGCCTCCCTGCTGGTGGCGGTCGGCGCGATCGCGGTGGACCACCTGACCAGCACCGCCCCGGCCCCCGTGCCTGCCGCCTCCGGGCGCGCCGACGTCACCCCCTGTGCCGCAGCCGCGCCCGCCCCGGCGCCGGGCGCGCGCTCCTATGATGACCTCGCCGACAGCTATAGCGGCGCGGCCGAGGCCCCGACGCCCGCCCCCGGTCGCGCACCGACGCCGGAAAGCGGCAACCCGTGCTCTGCCGGCGCGCTGTGATGCCGGAGGAGATCCGTGTGCGGGCCCGCCAGGAAATGGCCTATTGCGAACGCGTGCTGGCGAAATCCGGCACCCGTCTGCTCGGCCGCATCCTGCCCGCTGCCGGGCTGACGACCTGGACCCACTATCCGGACCCGGACGTCTTCGATCCCGAGAGCGGCGCCCAATGGTACTATCACTGTCATGATGACAGCACCGGCGAGCACGGCCATTTCCACTGCTTCGTGCGGCCGGAGGGACGGGCGGCCCCGGCCTGCCATCTGGTGGCGATCGGGGTCGACAGTCACAGCCGCCTCACCCGGCTCTTCACCGTCAATCACTGGGTGACCGGCGGCCAATGGCTGGACGCCACCGCGACCAATGCCCTGCTCCCCCGCTTCACCATCGAGCTGGCGACCCCGGACTATCTGGTCAACCGCTGGCTCACCGCCGTGGTGACCTGCCATGAGGACACCATCAGACAGCTGAACCATCAGCGGGACCGCCGGCTCTCGGAAACGGGACGCCCACTGGCGGACGTGCTGGCGGACCGGACGTTGGAGACGCTCTCGCAGCAGCACCTCAAAGACGGGCCTTTCCTCGCCTGAAACCAGGCGCGCGTGGTCGGCACCTGAGGGGCGTCTGGTCCGAGACCGGATCCCGCCGACGCTCACACCCCCGGCGGCAGCTTGGCGCGCATCATCTCGCGGCGGTCGAAGCGAGGACCATCGACGATGAAGGTGCCGTCACCGACCGCGTGCAGCAGCCGGCGCTCCTTGCGGGCCTCGTCCACGCAGGCCGCGAGGCCCTGCAGCACGAGGATGCCGTGGCGCTCGACAATATCGGTGACCCGGCATTCGATATTGGCCAGACATTCCCGGATCAGCGGCGCCCGCACATGCCGGGCCGGCGCGGCGGTCAGGCCGAATTTCGCGAACTTGTCGGTGTCCTCGCCCGAACACATGCCAATGCCGACGGCGGTATCGAGCATGTCGACGGTCGGGATCGAGACCACGCACTCGCGATGCCTGGTCAGCGCGGCATAGGAATGGTTCCACGGGCCGGTGGTGATCGCAAATTCCGCCGAGAACCCCAGCACCATCGTCCAGGTGATGGTCATGATGTTGGGGCGCCGCCCGTCATGGGTCGTCACCAGAACGACAGGCCCGGGCTCGATCAGGGTGAAGACTTTTTCAAGTGGCAGGTCCTGCATGGTCCCGGCTCCCAGGCCGGCGCGGGGCCCCGCCGGACCGGCAGGACCGACGGACCACCCTCCCCGGCCGGCCCCTGCCGGACCGGGCCGGCAGAGGGGATCCTACACCCGGCAGGCCGGACGCGGGAAAAAGCTGCGTTGCGTCCTCAAAGGCCGGAGCCTCCGCCCAGAGCCGGGCGTGCGGCGCCGATCACTCGGCGGCGTCGCAGGTGCGCATCGGGTTGTTGGGATGCTCCGGCCACGTCAGCTTCGGCCCGCCGGCATCCACCCGCTTCATGGAAATGGTGCCCGGTGCCGGGCAGACATGCAGGCAGAGATTGCAGCCGACGCAGGCCTCCTCCATCACCTCATAGACCCGGCGGCCATCGAGCCGCCCGGCGGTGATGGCCTGATGCGCCGTGTCCTCGCAGGCGATATGGCAGAGGCCGCAACGGATGCAGCTGTCCTGATCGATCTCGGCCACGACCTTGTAATTGAGGTTCAGCCGGTTCCAGTCGACCACATTGCCGACGGCACGGCCGCGCAGCTCGTCGATGGTGGCGTAGCCCTTGGCGTCCATGAAGTTGGACAGGCCGGAAATCATGTCGGAGACGATGCGGAAGCCATGATGCATGGCGGCGGTGCAGACCTGCACCGTGCCGGCGCCGAGCGCCAGATACTCCGCCGCATCCCGCCACGTCGAGACGCCGCCGATGCCGGAAATCGGCAGGCCGGCGGTTGCCGGGTCGCGGGCGATCTCGGCCACCATGGCCAGCGCGATCGGCTTCACCGCCGGGCCGCAATAGCCGGCGTGGGTGCCGAGGCCATCCACCACCGGCGTCGGCGCCATGGCGTCCAGATCCACCGAGACGATGGAATGGATGGTGTTGATGAGCGACACCCCGTCGGCGCCGCCGGCCTTGGCCGCGCGCGCCGGCTGGCGGATGTCGGAAATGTTCGGCGTCAGCTTCACCAGCACCGGCATCCGGGTCGCCGCTTTCACCCAGCGGGTGACCATCTCCACATAATCCGGCACCTGCCCGACGGCAGACCCCATGCCGCGCTCGGACATGCCGTGGGGGCAGCCGAAATTCAGCTCGACGCCATCGGCCCCGGTTTCCTCGACGCGCGCCAGGATGCGCTTCCACGCCTCCTCGTCGCACGGCACCATGAGGGAGACCACCACGGCGCGGTCCGGCCAGGCCTGCTTCACCGCCTTGATCTCGTCGAGGTTCACCTGCAGCGGCCGGTCGGTGATGAGCTCGATGTTGGAGAGCCCGACCAGCCGGTCATCCCCCAGCGCATAGCCACCATAGCGCGACGACACGTTCACGATGGGCGGATCCTCGCCCAGCGTCTTCCACACCACGCCGCCCCAGCCGGCGGCAAAGGCGCGCTCGACATTATAGGCCTTGTCGGTGGGCGGTGCGGAGGCGAGCCAGAACGGGTTCGGCGCCTTGATGCCGGCGAAATCGACGCGGAGATCGGCCATGGATGGGCTCCGGAAAAAGCGGGGGGCCAGTGGCAACACCCCGCACAGAAGGAAAAAAGGACGGTCTCAGGCCGCGTCGGGAGCGCGCCGGTCCGGATCCTCCTCAGGCGTCGCCTCCGTTCCGTCCGGCGCCTCCGCCGTCACGTCCGCGGGCCCGGCATCCCCGGGCGCAGCCTCCGCCTCGGAGGCGACCACGTCCGGTGCCTCGGTCTCCGGCTCAGGTTCCGGCGCGTCAGGACCCTCAGCCGTGTCGGCATCCGCCGCGGACGCGCAGATCCCGTCGTCCGGCGCCAGTTCCTCACCGGCCGGGGCCTCGGCGGCCTCCGGCTCCGGTTCCGGCGCTGCTTCCTCGGCAGCGACAGCCCCGATCTCCACCGCCGCCTCGTCGAGCAGCGGGGCGTCGTCCGCCGCGGAAACCATGACGACCTCCACCGATACCTCTTCGGCGATCACCACGGTCTCGCCGGCAGCCTCGGCCTCGGCCACTTCGACGAAGCGGGCGCGCGGCAGGCGGCCATGGAGATAGCGGTCGATGGCGTCGGCGGCGCGCAGGCCGTCGGCCACCGCGGTCACCGTCAGGTCGTCGCCGGTCACGCAGTCGCCGCCGGCAAACACCGCCGGGAAGGAGGTGGCGCCGAAATCGTCGACGACGATGCGGCCATGATCCAGCGGCAGCTCGTGGCCCGCATCATCATGCAGGGCGGAGCGGTCCAGCCGCTGGCCGATGGCCTTGAACACCGCATCGACGGCGAGCTTGCGGGTCTCGCCGGTGCCGACCAGCCGGCCATTTGGATCCAGAGTCGTGCGCTCGATCTCCAGCCCGGTGACGGCGCCACCGCGGCCGATGACCCGGACCGGGCGCGCCCAATGGAGAATGCCGACGCCATTCTTGAGGGCGAAGGCCTGCTCCTCGGCGGTCGCGCTCATGGCGTCCGGACCACGGCGATAGAGGATGGTGACTTCCGCCGCGCCCAGCCGGCGCGCTTCCACCGCGGCATCCACCGCCGTGTTGCCACCGCCGACCACGACGATGCGGCGCGGCACGGCCAGCGTCTCGCCGCGGGCGAGCGCCGCGCGCAGGGAGGCGATCCAGCGCACCGCATCGGTCACCCCGGCCATGCGCTCGCCGGGAATGCGCAGCGCATGGGTGCGGCCAAGGCCGATGCCGAGGAACACCGCGTCGAAATCACGCATCAGCTCGGCGAGCGTGATTTCGCGCCCCAGCGCCGCCGAGGTCTGCACCGTGATGCCGGGCACCGACAACACCCAGTCGATCTCGCGCGCCGCCACATCGCTGGTCAGCTTGTAGGGAGCGATCCCGGTCTCGTTGAGGCCGCCGAGCCTGGCGCGCGCCTCGAACAGGGTAACGGCGTGGCCGGCCAGCGCCAGCCGGTGGGCCGCCGCCAGACCGGCCGGGCCGCCGCCGACGACCGCGACATGATGGCCGGTTTCCTCCCTGGGGGCGAACAGGGCCGTACCGGCTTCCAGAACCGGATCGGTGGCGAAGCGCTGGAGGGCGCCGATGGGCACGGGGATTTCCCCGGCATCCACCTTCACGCAGGCCGCCTCGCACAGGATTTCCGTGGGGCAGACCCGGGCGCAAGAGCCGCCGAGCGGGTTTGCCGACAGGATGGCCTCCGCCGAGCCGCGCAGATCGCCGGTGCGGATGCGGCCGATGAAGGCGGGAATGTCGATGGCAGTGGGGCACGCTTCCACGCAGGGCGCATCATAACAGGAGAGGCAGCGCGAGGCGGCGACCAGAGCGCCCGCCGCATCCAGCGGCGCCGTCTTGCCGGCCAGAAGGGCGGCGAGATCCGCCCTGGGCGCGAGCGCGGCATCGCCGCCATCGAAAGCGCTGTCCGACCGATCGGGTGTCTGGGGCAGTTCGCTCATGACCATCCTCGCATCCGGCGCCGGCCATCGCGGCCCCGCGCACTGGAGTTGTCCGGACCACACGGAGGCACCCGGACCCGGCCTGCAGCGTTGCGTTGAAAACGACGCACAGACTGGAATTGGGACAAGGCTAGAATGCTTCAGCGCACACGGTCAACTTGGGGAGCGCCCTTGCGGGGCGGGCCCCTTCGTCGCGGCTGGAAAAAATCCGCATTCGCGCGTAAGCCTCGGGGAGCGCACAGCGTATCTCCCCCGGAAATGGGGTCCCGCCCGTGGCGGACCGGCAGCGGAGCAGAGACGGAATGGACCAGATGGACCAGATGGCGACGCCCCCCCGGGCCGCCCCGCCCGGGCGACGCGAAGTCCGGCGTGCCGAGCGGACCGAGCGCATTCTGGCGGCCGCCGAACAGGTGTTTGCCGAAACCGGCTTTGCCGGCGCCACCACGGCCGCCGTCGCGTTGCGGGCCGGCGTTCCCAAGGCGACGGTCCACTATTATTTTTCCACCAAGGAAGATCTCTACCGCGCCGTCATCGACCGGGTGATGGTGCAGTGGACCCAGACCGGCGACAGCATCACCGCAGAGGCCGACCCGGCAACGGCGCTTTCGGCCTATGTTGCCGCCAAGATCCGGGTGTCGCGCACCTGGCCGCTGGCCTCGCGCATCTTTGCCAACGAGATGCTGCACGGCGCGCCCAATATCGAAGACTATCTCTCCGGTGGCGTACTGCGCTGGGTGGAGGAAAAGGGCGCGGTGCTGGAAGGCTGGGCCCGTGCCGGCAAGATCGCGCCGGTGAATGTGCGCCATCTGTTCTTCGCCATCTGGGCGGCCACCCAGACCTATGCGGATTTCGAGCCGCAGGTGCGTATCGTGCTCGGCCGGCGAGCCCTCAAACCCGCGGATTTCGAGGATGCCACCCGCACCGTTACCGCCATGGTGCTGGCGGTGTGCGGGCTTTCCCGTCCGGAACTGCCCGCTCCCCGGGCCGAGGATTGACTATCCCCGACCTTCGCATCCGCAGCACGCCGGATTGTCGCACTGCGGCCGCCATGCTCTAACTCCGCGCGGAAACCGGCCAATGCACCGGGATCCGGGGGCCGGCGTCTGCATTTTTCGTTGACGCCCGCCGACTTTTCGGCAATCACCACGCCACGCTTTCTCATCCGGGGAACCCGACCGATGCCGGTCGTCCATCGTCCGCTTCCGCAGTGCACCTTCGCGGTGCCCTCCTCCGCCGGCCGCCCTGCGGCCCGGGCGGGTGCGGCCGTGCGGCTCCCCGCCCCGATCGCCTTCGTCACGAAGGCCGGCCAGAAAACGTCGACGTCGACGTTCTGACCCCGCCCCCGTGACCTCGGCCTCTCCCCGGGACCACGCGGGGAGGGCTCCGGACAGCCGAGGGTGCCGCTGGCACCGGGGGCTCCGGGGATCCGGACCGCAAAGGGGAGAGGAAGACCCGAACGCTCCGGAAAATTGGGGAACTATCATGGGTTACAAGGTCGCAGTCGTTGGCGCCACCGGCAATGTCGGGCGCGAGATGCTCAACATTCTGGCCGAGCGCGGCTTCCCCGCCGACGAGGTGGTGCCGGTGGCCTCGCGCCGCAGCCAGGGCACCGAAGTCTCCTATGGCGACAAGACCCTGAAGGTCCGCGCCCTGGAGAATGTCGACTTCTCCGACTTCGACATCTGCCTGATGTCGGCCGGTGGCGAGATCTCCAAGGAATGGTCGCCCAAGATCGGCGCCCAGGGCTGCGTCGTCATCGACAACTCCTCCACCTGGCGCATGGATCCGGACGTTCCGCTGATCGTGCCGGAGGTGAACGCCGATGCCATCGTCGGCTTTACCAAGAAGAACATCATCGCCAACCCGAACTGCTCCACCGCCCAGTTCGTCGTGGCGCTGAAGCCGCTGCATGACAAGGCGAAGATCAAGCGCGCCGTTGTCGCCACCTATCAGTCCGTCTCCGGCGCCGGCAAGGACGCCATGGACGAGCTGTTCGAGCAGACCCGCGCGGTGTTCGTGTCGGATCCGGTCGAGAACAAGAAGTTCCCGAAGCGGATCGCCTTCAACCTGATCCCGCAGATCGATGTCTTCATGGACGACGGCTTCACCAAGGAAGAGTGGAAGATGACCGTCGAGACCAAGAAGATCCTCGATCCGAAGATCAAGGTCGTCGCCACTGCCGTGCGCGTACCGGTGTTCGTGTCCCACTCCGAGGCGGTGAACCTGGAATTCGAGGAGCCGATCTCCGCCGACGAGGCCCGCGACCTGCTGCGCGCCGCCCCGGGCGTGCTCGTCTATGACAAGCGCGAGCCCGGCGGCTACGCCACCCCCTATGAGGCGACCGGCGAGGACGCCACCTATGTCAGCCGCGTCCGCGAGGACCCGACCGTCGAGAACGGTCTGGTGCTGTGGATCGTGTCCGACAACCTGCGCAAGGGCGCGGCCCTCAACGCCGTGCAGATCGCCGAAGTGCTGGTGAACCGCCACCTGATCAAGCCGAAGGCCGAGGCCGCCGCCTGATCCTGCCGGACAGTCCGGGGAGACCGGAGCGCCCGGAAAGGGGCTCTCCGGACGCACGGTGCGGTCAGCCGCTCGTGGATCTGATCTGATAGGATGCTCCTGCCGCCCGCCTGGTCCGCCTGGCGGGCGGTCTGCGTTTCAGGGTTCCCGTCCGCTTCCCGGAGACCGCTCATGCCGGCCCGCATTCTCGTCAGCGCCTGCCTCATCGGCGCGCCCGTGCGCTATGACGGCACGGGCAAGGCCCTCGCCAGCCCCGTGCTTGCCCGCTGGCAGGCGGAGGGGCGGCTGGTGCCGGTGTGTCCGGAAATGCTGGGGGGCCTGCCGACGCCGCGGCCGGCGGCCGAAATCAGCGGCGGCGATGGCGCGGCGGTGCTGGCCGGCCACGCCCGCATCCGCACCCGGACAGGCAACGACGTGACCGATGCCTTCGTCGCCGGTGCCGAAGCCGCGCTGTCCGCAGCACGCGCAGCCGGCTGTCGCTTCGCCCTCCTGATGCCGCGCAGCCCGTCCTGCGGCGTGCGCACCATCCATGATGGCAGTTTCTCCGGCGCTCTCCTGCCCGGCCGCGGCGCCACGGCGGCGCTTCTGGCGGCGGCCGGCCTGGAGGTGTTCGGTGCCGACGAGATCGACGCGCTGGCCGAGGCCGTGGCGGCAGCCGACACCGCCGATCCCACGGGTATGCTTGCGTCGTCCGGTGACGCCGCGCCGCGTTGACCTGTGCGCTTCAGGGCGCTCTAATCAAGGGCAGATTTTACGGGAGAGTTCCGCGATGATGCCAGCCCGATCGCGTCTACTGGCCGCGGCCCTCACGGTGGCCGCCCTTGTCGCCGCAGGCCCGACACCGGGTCAGGCCAACAACAATACCGGGGCCGCCATCGCCGCCGGCATTGCCGGACTGGCGGTCGGCACCATGGTTGGCGCCGCGGTTGCGGGGCCCCGGGATCCGGTGATCTATGGCCCGCCCCCGCCGCCCGGGGCCTATCCGCCGCCGCCGCCTCCGGGCTACCGTCCTCCTCCGCCGCCGCCGCCCGGCTATCGCCCGTATCCGCCCCCGCCGCCCGCCGCCGCGCCCTTTTCTCCGGGCCAGAACGTGATGTGCTACCCGGCCCGGCGGTCCTGCGTGAACCTTTACACCGGCGGCTACAGCGCCAACTGGACCCATCGGGTCTTCGGATACTGAGAGGCCAGTGATGATCCGGACCCGCCTTCTGAGCACCGCCGTCGCTCTGGCCACGGCAACCCTGCTTCTCGGACCGGCCTTTGCCGGCGACGTCACGCCCCCGACCGGCACCGATCCGTTCGGTCCGGCGTGGGATGACCTGGTGGAAACCGAGGGCACCCTGCTGACCACGCCACAGTTCGCGGCACTGACGAATCTCGCCTACCAGACGGCTGTCGTGCGCGTCTGCGACACCCATGCGCTGGATCGGGACAAGGTCACCGCAGTGCTCAACGGCCTCCTCGCGATCCCGCCGGAGAAGACCCTGACCGAGGCCCAGACACAGGAGCGCACCGCCGCCATCCTGATGGCGTTCGGTGCGCGCTATGGCCTGTTTCTGGCTGAGGCCCACACCAACACGGCCAGCTTCTGCAAGGCTGCCGACGACCTGAAGGCGGCCCCGGACGACGTGCCCATCCTGATGAAGTGAGAACGTGTCCGCGCCCTCCGTCCCGGGGGCTGCGCGGACACCGGCGCTTTCATGGCGGATAACACCGGGACCATGACGGATAAGGCCAAAGATCCTTGAGACACAGGACGTTCTGGCAGTCCGTCGCGGATTTCCCGTACCCGTGGGGCATATGGGAAATCCGCTGTTCTTCAGGCGCTCGGGTGCGGTCAGCCCTTCGCCTCTGGTGTCAGTCGGACTTCTCGGGTCTCAGTCGAACTTCTCGTCCGGATAGACGCCCCAGAGCTGCTTCTGGTGGACGAAGCCGCGCACGCCCTCGATCGAGCCTTCGCACCAGGTGCCGTCACACTCCTTGAGGGTGACCACCCGCTTCGGCGCGATGATCGCCACCACCCGGGCCTGATCGTCGGCGGAGGCATACATGTTGATGCGCTGGCCCCCGGCCCAGGGCTCGACGAGGCCAGTGCGCCGGCCGGACAGCAGGGTGTGGAAAACCCAGCCCTCCTCGCCCTCCGAATCGCGGATGCGGCGCCAGTTGTCAAATTCCTGCACCACTTCCACCGGCAGGGCCGATTTCAGGAACACCCATTTCACCGGATGCTTGGAGGTGGGGCCGGCGCGCACGTTCACCTTGCCCGCCTTCAGGGAAACGAAGCGTGGCAGGGGCAGGCCGGTGTCGCCGGTCTGCTGCTGGGCGCGCGCGGGGGCGGCCCCCGCCAGCACAAGAGCGAGCATCAGCACCGATAGAATGCCCGCCGAAAGAGCCGCTGTCCGCTGCCCGGCCATCGCCATCTCCCTGTCTCGAAGACCATCCGCCGGTCCCGGAAAGACCGTCCGACAGAATCGTGTCGCGCCACCGGCAGGTGCCGCTTCCCGCACCGTTGTGCGGATGCGCTCCCGGGCCGTTGTGTTCCGGACCCCGTCTGTTAGAGAAAAACGACCGGTCGCCGTGTCTGGCCTCAGGCGGGGAGACTGGTTCCGGACGGGTTAACGGGCCGTTGAAACGGGGGACGCAGGTCGTCGTTCCCCGGATCGGGGAACGGGTGCCCGCCCTGATGCCGCGTGCGGATGGCGGCCGGGGCGCCGGGACACCGACGGACACACACCGGATCCGATGGGAACATGTCGGATCGGACAGGGAATCGAGGCTGGCACCCGTGGGGTCGACGGGATGCCGGGCACGGGCCATCCGCCTGGCGGAGCGGCCTCCTGAGGGAAGAGCGAGTGGGGAAAATGGGCAACAAGAAGCCGCTGGTCATCGTCACGCGCAAGCTGCCGGAACCGATCGAGACGCGCATGTGCGAGCTGTTCGACACGCGCCTCAACGTGGATGACCGGCCGATGACCCAGGCGGAGCTGGTGGAAGCCGTCAAGGAAGCCGACGTGCTGGTGCCCACCATCACCGACCGGATCGACACCGGCGTGCTCTCCCAGGCCGGCCCCAACCTGCGCCTCATCGCCAATTTCGGCACCGGCGTCGACCATATCGACGTGGACACAGCCACCCAGCGTGGCATCACCGTGACCAACACCCCCAATGTCCAGAACGAGGACACGGCCGACATGGCAATGGCCATGATCCTCGCCGTGCCGCGGCGGCTGGGGGATGGCATCCGGGTGATGCAGAACAACGAGTTCAACGGCTGGTCGCCGACCTGGATGCTCGGCCACCGGGTGACGGGCAAGCGCCTCGGCATCGTCGGCATGGGCCGCATCGGTCAGGCGGTCGCCCGCCGGGCCAAGTCGTTCGGCATGTCGATCCACTATCACAACCGCCGGCGCGTCGCCGCCCACATCGAGGAATCCCTGGAGGCGACCTACTGGGAAAGCCTGGACCAGATGCTGGCGCGCATGGATGTCATCACCATCCATTGCCCGCGCACCCCGGCCACCTTCCATCTGCTCTCGGCCCGCCGGCTGAAGCTGCTGCGGCCGGAAGCCTATCTGGTCAACACCGCCCGCGGTCAGGTGGTGGATGAGGCCGCCCTCATCCGCATGCTGGATCAGGGCCTTCTGGCCGGCGCCGGTCTGGACGTGTTCGAGAGCGAGCCCTCGGTGAACCCGAAGCTGGTGAAGCTCGCCCAGGAAAATCGCATCCTGCTGCTGCCCCATATGGGCTCGGCAACAGTGGAAAGCCGCATCGACATGGGCGAAAAGGTGATCGTGTCGATTCGCACCTATGCCGACGGACATCGTCCCCCGGACCGGGTGCTGCCTTCCATGCTGTGACGGACAATCATGCATCTCCTCGCTCTCGATACCGCTCTCGACCGCTGCTCGGTGGCGCTGCGCGCCCCGGACGGCACCGTGACGGCACTCTCGGAACCGATGAGCCGGGGACATGCGGAACGTCTGACGCCGATGATCGCGGACCTTCTGGGCAAGTCCGGCCTCGGCTTTTCCGCGATCGGACGTCTGGTCGTCACCACCGGCCCCGGCTCCTTCACCGGGGTGCGGGTGGCGCTGTCCACCGCCCGCGGCCTCGCCATGGCGCTGGCCGTGCCGGCGGTCGGCATCGGCACCCTGGTGGCGCTGGCGGCCGCCGCCCGGGCGCGCCATCCCGGCCGGCCGGTGGACTCAGTCATCGCCACCCGGGATGACATGGTGATCGTGCAGGGCTTTGGCGCCGATGGCCGCCCGCGCGATCCCCTGCCCCTGCTCTGCCCCGCCGATGCCCGCGCCCGGGCGCTTGCCGACGACACGGTGCTGACCGGCCCCGGCGCGGCGCGGCTGGCCGAGGCCCGCGCTGCGGCCGGCCGTTCCGCCCTCGCCATCGACCCCGGAACCGGTGTAGACCCGGCCGTGCTGGCCGCCCTCGGCGCGGCCGCGTCGGCCGGCGGAGCTCCGCCGGAACCCGTTTATGTCCGCCCGCCGGACGCCAAGATCTCCACCCGGCCCGGACTGGTGCGCGCATGATCCGACTTCTGATGCCCTTCACCGAACCGGTGATCGAACCGGCGGTGGCGGCTGACATTCCCGTCCTCGCCGACATTCACGCCGCCTCCTTTGCCAATGACTGGTCGGAAGACGAGATTGCCGCGCTGATGTCCGGCGCGGGGGTGACGGCGACAGTCGCCCGCAGACGCCTGCCCTTCGGCACCCGGCGGCCCGTGGGCTTCCTCCTCACCCGCACTGTGGTCGACGAGGCGGAAATCCTGACGCTGGCCGTGACCCCGGCCTGGCGCGGCCTCGGCATCGGCCGGGATCTGGTGCGCCATGGCCTGCGCGGTCTGGCGCACGCCGGCGTCGCCTCGGTGTTTCTGGAAGTGGATTCCGACAACGCCGCCGCCCGACGCCTCTATGAAGGCGTGGGATTCAGGCAGGTGGGGCTGCGGCGTGGCTATTATTCCGCCAGCCCGGGGGCCGGGACCGCGCTTGTCTTGCGCCGCGATCTCCGTTAATCGCGAAGGGGATGGGTGGCGTTGCAACACCACCCGCACCGGTTGAGCGGTTCGACGATGCGAACCGCTCCGGGCGATTCCGCCGGGCCACCGTCCGGCCCCGGCCGATCGTCGAGGAAGAGAGGTGTCCGCCGTGACCGACGCACCGCAGCCATCGACCATGCCGCTCGAACTCTTATGCATCCGCAAGGGCATGCGCATGACTGACCAGAGGCGGGTCATCGCCCGGGTCATCGAGTCGGCCAAGGACCATCCCGATGTGGAGGAGCTGCACCGGCGCGCCGTTGCCGTTGATCCCCACATTTCCATCTCCACGGTCTACCGCACCGTGAAGCTGTTCGAGGATGCCGGCATCATCGAGCGCCATGATTTCCGCGATGGCCGCTCGCGCTACGAGACCATGTCCGATGATCATCATGATCATCTGATCGACCTGAGAACCGGCAACGTCATCGAGTTCCGCAACGAGGACATCGAGCGGCTGCAGGAGATCATTGCCCGGGAGCTGGGCTTCCGGCTGATCGATCACCGGCTTGAACTCTACGGCATCCCTCTCGACGAAAAGGGCGAGTGAGCCCATGCGGACGCCGGACCGGGCCCTTCCCGCCGGCGCCCCGGCTGACCTGCAGCCGGCGACCGATGCCAGCGGCTCCCGCACGGGAGCCTCTGGCGCCGGGGTGATTCCAGGCGCACGACGTGCCGACCGCACCGTGAGCCCGAAGAGCAGCGGACTTCCCTTTGGCCCCGGGGACATGGGAAATCCGCATCAGAATATCAGAGAGCCCTTTTCAAGGATCTTTGGCAGGATTCCCCCGGCCCCGGGGGCAGGCCGCGCTTCCGCAGCCCTTCAGGGCCGCACCGCCGACCGCTTTTCCCGTCCCCGCCCTGCCGCTTCGGTGAGCACTCCATACCGTCGCCTCGCGCCCTGCCTCCGGCTGATCGGACCGGTGACCATCGTCGCGCGCGGGCACGCGCCCGGGTCTGCAGATGTCACGGCGACCCGGACACTGTCCCGGCGCTCCCGGCGCCTTCGTCCTGTGATACCAGACGCACGAAGTGCTGACCGCACCGTGCGCCTGAAGATCAGAAGATTTCCCATATGCGCCAATGGAATGGGAGATCTGCATCAGAACACCAAAGCGTCCCCTCCAGGGATCTTTGGTATGATGACAGGCACCGCGTCTCCTGCCGGCGGTCGGCCAAGGGCCCGGCCGACCCGACGGGCGATCCGCCCTCCCCTTTCCTCCCACAAGGCCCGGTGATGGCGACCCTGCGCGCAATCCTGATGCTGGCACTTCTGGTGCTGGTGTCGCTGATTCTCATTCCGGTGCAGCTTCTCGCCAACCGCTTCGGCTGGCGCATCGGGCGCTGGCTGCCGGTGGTCTGGCACCGGCTGGCGCGGCGGGTGCTGGGGCTGCGCATCCACGTCCTCGGCCGGCCCGCTCCCCAGCGACCGCTGCTGATGACGGCCAACCATGTCTCATGGATCGACATCGTCGCGCTCGGCAGCCTGGCGCCCGCCTCCTTCATCGCCAAGTCCGAGGTGGCGGGCTGGCCGATCTTCGGCACGCTGGCGCGGCTGCAGCGCACGGTGTTCGTCGATCGCGCCCGGCGGGGCGACACCGGCCGGGTGGCGGCAGAAATTGCCGACCGCATGAGCGCCGGCGACGCCATGATTCTCTTTGCCGAGGGCACCTCCTCCAGCGGCAATCAGGTGCTGCCCTTCCGCTCGGCCCTGGTGGGGGCTGCCGCCCGGGTGGCTGCCGATGGCGGAGCGGAGGTCCATGTCCAGCCGGTGGCCATCGCCTATACTCGCCTGCAGGGCCTGCCCATGGGACGTCGCCTGCGGCCGCTGGCGGCCTGGTATGGCGATATGGACCTCGCCCCCCATCTCTGGGCGATCCTGAAGGAAGGCGCTCTCGACATGACCATCGTGTTCGCCGAGCCGATGCTGCTTGCCCCCGGCAGCGACCGCAAAGCCGTGACGGTGGCCGCCGAACAGACCGTGCGCCGTCTGGCCGCCCTCGCCGTCGCCGGCCGTCCCGAGGCCGCCTGAGCCCCCCTGCCAGCGGGCCCATCATCCCGCCCGCGCCCGTCCCGGCTCCGGCAGGCGGCATCGCCTGCACGGCGCTCCCGGAGCCCTCTCCGGCCTCCCTGCGGCGACCCCGGACTGAGCCCGCCCGGCCCGTCCGGCACAGCAGACAGATATTCCGTCCTCGCCTGTGGATATATTTATCTCACTGATAGAAAAAGGGAATTTCTGATTATCCGGGCGCCCCCTGTGCATCCCGGCCACACCCGGCTGCTTTCCCGGTGAAGAAAAGCGGGAAATTGCACCGGACCGGCTTGCTCTTTCGCCTGCAAACCGGATATATCCGCCCCGCGTCCGGACGACAGGCCCGCAAGGCCGGCACCGGATGCCACGGAGAGGTGGCCGAGTGGTTTAAGGCGCACGCCTGGAACGCGTGTATACGGGAAACCGTATCGAGGGTTCGAATCCCTCCTTCTCCGCCAAACATCGCCGATCGACCTCTCTAATGCGATGTTGCCGCCGGTCACCGCGTTCCTCCGGGTGAGCTATCAAACCGCCGACGCTACGCTACGGCCAGATAATTCTTCAGTATCAGGCGCCAGCTTCCTACCCCGAACTCGGTCTATGCATCGATGTGGCGTCTCCGCCGCATCGAATGTCACATGGTTTGCAGGCCGATCAGTAGCCCACGGTGAAGCGCTGACGAACATGCGCCGGCGTCTCGATTTCGTCGGCAAGCGCAATGGCAAAATCTTCGAATGATATGCTGCTGCCATTTTCGTTGGTCAGGAGCTGATCCTTGCCCAGCCGGAAGGTGCCGGTGCGCTCACCCGGCACGAACGCGGCAGATGGGGAGAGGAAGGTCCAGTCCAGATCGGCCTCACCCTTGAGCCTGTTGAGGAAATCCACGCCGCCCTGCGCCTCAGCCTTGTACATTGCCGGGAATTCAGGCGTGTCGACCAGCAGCTTGCCCGGTGCCACTTCGAGACTGCCGGCGCCGCCGACGACATAGTAGCGGCGCACGCCAGAGGCTTTGACGGCTGCAACAAGCTTGTCCGGGTCGCTTGCCGAGAAGTGAACCGAGCTGATGACGGCGTCGTGACCCTCAAGGATTTTAGCCAAACCTTCGGTTGCCTCGATATCGCCGGCGACAGCAGTCACGCCCGGGAGGGGCGCAACCTTGGCAGGGTTGCGCGCAATGGCGGTCACGGCATGACCCCGGCTCGAAAGCTCAGCGAGAATGCGGGAGCCGGCCTGACCGGAAGCGCCGATAAGTGCGATTTTCATGATTTGATCCGTCGTTGGTTGATTACACGGTGACAGTCAGATCTTCGATCGCTGCGAGCAGGCGTTGGGGACCATGGTAGAGAATCTCTCCGGCGAGATCGGCGGGCTTGCCGTCGATCACGGCAACCAGCTGCGGTACGCCGCGAATGCCGAGTTCATCCATACGGGTCTGCGACGCTTCCATGCGCTCAAGCGTGCGTTCGCGCAGCGCGGCATCGTTCCGAAGCCTGTCGATGACCTCTTCAACGGTCAGGTCGAAGCCGTGTTCGCCAGCGACCGCCACGGCCACCCTGGCCACTTCTTCCTCGCCCGATGTTTCGTGCCCGTCGACATAGCGGGCAATCTGCGCGGCATGAAGGAATGCCGGCTCAAGCTTCGCATCGATTTCGCCGAGAATCTGCAAGGCGAGTGTGGCCGGCGCAGAGGTGAACACGCCATCGGGAGCGAGAAGGACGTTTTGGTGATAGTCCTCAGAAAACTGCTGGCCGGTGAGCGACTGGATGCGCTGGTCGTTGCGCCAGGCATGGTCGGCCATCGAAGAGACCGGACGGCTGCCGAAGAAAAGGCCCGAAGGCATCATGCGCAACTGCGCCGGAAACCTGTTGGCGAGGCCTTCAAGCGCGGGGGCGCTTGCATAGCACCAGCCGCACAGGGGGTCGAAGAAGTACTGGAGTTCTATGGTCTGGGTCATAACGATGTCCTTTTGCTGAGGACATATATATTGTTGCGCATATCGCAGATAAATAGCACATTTATCGACGCAATGTTGCGTTATTCGAGCGAATTAAGATGGACCGGATTACGGCTGCGCGGGTGTTGATTGAAACTGTGGAGCGGGGAAGCGCAACGGCGGCGGCCGAGGCGCTGGACATGTCGCGGGCCATGGCGTCGCGTTACATCGCCTCGATCGAGGATTGGTCAGGCACTCGGCTCCTGCACCGCACGACCCGCCAGCTCAGCCTGACCTCTGCGGGTGAGCGCGTCCTCGAGCTGTGCAAGGACATGGTGCGAATAGCCGACGCCGTCAGCGACGTTGCGGCGGACGCCGCCACGCCGAGAGGCCGGTTACGGGTGACGGCTCCGAGCATTCTCGCGGAGGCTTTGCTCATTTCGCTGCTGGCCGATTTCGCCAAGGCGTATCAGCATATCAAGATTGATCTTCTGATCTCCGACCGCCCTGTCGACCTCGTACAAGACCGCATCGACGTCGCCATCAGGATCGCCAACAGCCTTGACCCCTCTCTGATAGCCAAGCGCCTGGGATCATGCCCATCCGGGCTTTACGCCGCGCCCACCTACCTGACTGCGCATGGTCAGCCCGGCGATGTCGACGACCTCAAGGGCCACCAGTGCCTGACCTATGCCAATCTGGGTGGGGCCGAATGGGTGTTGGAGAACGGCCGAACCAAGTCCGTGATACAGGTCAGCGGCGGCTTCCAGACCAATGACGCTCTGGCACTTCGCCGCGCCGCGATCTCGGCAATGGGCATTGCCATGCTGCCGCGCTTCTCGGCCGAAACCGATGTTGCTGAGGGTCGGCTGCGAAGGGTGCTGGAGGAATGGCAACCCGAGAGTATGGGCATTCATGCCTTATACGTTTCGCGACACCATCTGCCTACGGCGGCACGCGTGTTGATCGATTTCCTTAGTGGACGGATGAACCACTGATTTTCTTTGGCGTGTTAGCAATCGGCTCGATCAAGAGATATACATGATCTACTCACCCTACTGGGCAGTCGTTTTTTCTCGTATAGCAAGGCAGGAGTGCCGGACTTTAGTGGACAATTTCGCATTCTAATACGAATCACAAGAACCTGATTTGGATTATAAATCTTGTCCAGCAGCATGAATTATTATCGCGCGGCGCCCAAGGCTATGAAGGCCATGATGGATTTGGAAGAGGCGACAAAGGGCCTCTCAATCCGGCAGACGATCCGCGAACGCGTCAAGACGCGGGTGTCATAGATCAATGGTTGCGCATATTGTCTCATACCAGTCTATGGACAAGGCGGGATGGCACGTCAGCGGGCGGTTGAAGGCGCCGCCGAACGTCAGCCTCGTGCATCTGCCGCCCTATTCACCGGAGCTGAACCCGGTCGAGCGCGTCTGGCTCCACCTGAAGGAAAGATACCTCTCCCACCGCGTCTTCTCCGACGTGCCCGCAATCGTCGACGCCTGCGCAAAGGCCTGGAATGACCTCCTCGCCGACAAGGGCCGCATCGCCAGCCTCACCGACTATACCTACATCAAACAGGTCAGAAATTAATCAGATTGGTATCAGTGGGCGGCCACGACACTCCCGCGCGCCAGAGGCCGGGCGCGCCGGGTCAGCCGCCACATGGCGGCGGCAGCCACGAGAGCCGGCAGAGCCCCGATCAGGAAGAGGGTCTGGAGCGGCATGGCGGCGGCCAGCAGGGCGCCGCCGACGACGGGTCCCAGAATGGAGCCAATGCGGCCGAAGCCGAGGGCAAAGCCCACGCCGGTCGCCCGCGCCGGGGTCGAGTATAGGCCGGCGGCCAAGGCGTTCATGTTGTTCTGGGCGCCATTGACACAGAAGCCGGCGACAAAGACCGCCACCGCCAGGGCCACGCCGCCCTGACTGCCGACATAGCCGACCGCGGCAATGGCGACGGCGGCGAGCAGAAGCACGCTCCACAGGATCCGGAACGACCCGACCCGGTCAATGACGCGGGCCAGAACAATCGTTCCTGCGATACCGCCGGCATTGAGCAGCGCCGTGAACAGGATCGCCTGCGACAGGGCAATGCCCGCCTGCTGCAGCGTCAGCGGCAGCCAGCTGATGAGGAAATAATACATCATCAGGTTCATGAAGAAGGTCGCCCAGAGCAGGAGTGTCGCGGCAAGGCGGCCACCCCCGAACAGCTCGGTCCGGGCCGACAGCTTCTCACCGCCAGCAGATTTCTGCGCGGTGACCAGACGCGCGCCATCGGGCACCTGCACATCGGACACGGCGCGGCGGATCAGGCGCAGGGCCTTGCGCTCCGCCCCGGGACGCCCGGCCAGGAAGCGGACGGATTCCGGGAGCACCAGCATCAGCAGCCCCATGAGCAACAGCGGCGCGACGCCACCGATCAGGAAGACGCTCTGCCAGCCATGGGACGGAATGATCTGGGCCGACAGCAGCCCGCCGAGCACGGCCCCGAGCGGGAAGCCGCAGAACATCACCCCGACCGCCGTCGAGCGCCAGCGCGCCGGCGTATATTCGGCGCTGAGGGCAATCACGTTGGGCATCGCCCCGCCCAGCCCCAGACCGGTGAGGAAACGCAACAGGATCAGTGTCTCGACCGACTCCGCCGCCATGGTCGCCAGCGAAAAGACGCCCATGAGGCCGACCGAGATCACGATCGCGAGCTTGCGGCCAAACCGGTCGGCCACCGGGCCGAGCGCCAGCGCGCCGATCATCATACCGATGAGACCGACCGAAAAGACCGGCCCGAATGCGGACGGGCCAAGCCCCCAGCTCTTCGCCAGAACCGGCGCAACATAGGCAATAGCCTGGGTGTCAAACCCATCCAGAACAGTCACCGCCCCACACAGGCCGACCGTCAGGGTGTGAAACGGCGTCCACCGCCCCTCGTCAAGCAGACGATCCACGTCCACGGGCGTATTGCGCTCCGTCATTTTACCCTCCCTTAAAGTCTTGTCTTTTGTTTTTAGGGATGTTTTTCTTGCGGCGACGCCCCGGACCGCAGACACGCTCCGCACACAGCCCGGCCGCCTCCGGTGCGGGACACCGGAGCGTGCAGGACGCGATCGGAATGGGGGCGCTTCCTACCGAAGATCCTTGAAAAGGACGCTCTGGTATTCCGACGCAGATTTCCCATACCTCTGGGGCATATGGGAAATCTGCTGATCTTCAGGCGCGCAGTACGGTCAGCACTTCGTGTGCCTGGTATCAGGCCGGCGCGAGCACGAAGTCGAAGGACGAGCGCCACGCCGCGGGACCGTCGGCGAGGCGCTCGAAGGGGGCGATCAGGCTGGCCTTGACCCCGAAGACGGCGTCCGATCCCAGATAGAAATCATCCCCCACGAAGGTGTGGGTTACCAGCTTCTGGAAGCCGTCTGCCGTCACCAGATAGTGCATATGGGCTGGCCGGTACGGGTGACGTCCGAGATGGGATAGCATCTTTCCGACAGGACCATCATCCGGGATGGGATAAGAGACCGGCTTTATCCCGAAAAAGCTGTATTTCCCGTCCGGGCCCGTGATGAAAATACCGCGGTTGTTCCATTTTGGCTGACTGTTAGGCTGCTGGACATCATAGAAGCCATCGGCATTATCGGACCAGACGTCGATCCGGGCACCGGCGACGGGATGGCCGTCGAGATCAAGCACCCGTCCCTCGTAGAGGCAGCGCTCTCCCTTACCGTCGAGACTGATGTCATCCCCCATCGCCCGCACCGGCGCACCGGCGACATGGAAGGGGCCGAATACGGTGTTTTCGGTCGCCCCCGGCGGGCGCCGGCTGTTGATGGCATCCACCAGCATGGACAGCCCGAGCGTATCGGACAGAAGGATGAATTCCTGCCGCTCGCCCGAACAGATCTGGCCGGTCTGCGTCAGGAAGGCGATGCCCTGCTCCCATTCCTCGCCGGTGAGCTGGACGTCCTTTGCAAAGGCGTGCAGGTGCCTGACGAGACTGGCCATAATCTCGGCCAGACGCGGATTGATGTCGCCGCCCATGCGGCCATTGACGGCCGCTGCGGACCTGTCCTCGGTGAAATAGTCGGTCACGGCTGTCCTCCCTGATGATCTGCCCCTGTCACGCGGATGCGCCCGCCGGCCCCGGAGCCTCGTCCGGAGGATCGCCCGCCCACGCGCGCTGCAACAGGGCGCGGATCGCCTCCCGTTCGATCGGACGCGGATTCCAGTAGGGATTGCGCACGGCCAGATCGGCGGCGTGATCCAGATCCGCCTCGGCAAGCCCCAGATCCCGCAGCGCCAGCGGTGCCCCGAGGGACGCGGCGAATGCCTGCAGCCCGGCGCCGGCAGGCGCGCCGAACAGCTCGGCCAGGGGGCTCAGTTCACGCGCGGCCGCGCCGGCATTGTAGGCGACCGCGTGGGGCAGCAGAATCGCGTGGGTGTCGGCATGGGGCAGATCGAAGGCCCCGCCGAGGGTGTGGCAAAGCTTGTGATGCAGGGCCATGCCCACCTGGGCCAGCACCGTTCCGCACAGCCACGCGCCGAACTGGGTCGCCTCCCGGGCCGCGAGATCGGCGGGGTTGGCGATCACCCGCGGCAGACCGTCGCGAAAGGCCCGGATGCCGCCCAGCGCGAGCTGGTCGGTGAGCGGATTGCGATCCCGGGCATAGAGCGCCTCCACCGCATGGGCCATGGCATTGAGACTGCTGGTGACCGTCAGCCGGGGCGGAAGGGTTGCCACCAGCTCGGGATCATAGAGGATCACCTCGGGCTGGACCCGGGGCGAGCGCAGGGTTTCCTTGACGCCCGCATCGGTCTGCCCCAGCACCGGCGTCGCTTCCGAGCCGGCATAGGTCGTCGGCAGCACGATCTGCGGCAGATCGGTGCGCAGCGCCAGAGCCTTGGCCAGACCGATGGTCGAGCCGCCGCCGATGGCGACCAGACAGTCGGCCGCCGACGCCGCCGGCAGAACCGCCTCGGTGATGGCGACCGGGGTATGCATGGTCGCCCGACTGACCAGACCACAGGCGAGCGGCCCCAGCAGGGCCAGCAATTCCTCGCCCGCCGCGGCCTGCTCCGGCGTCGTCAGCACCAGGGCGCGGCTGCACCCGAGCGCTTCGACCGCGCCGGCGATATCCCGGCGCACCCCTGCCCCGAGGCGCACCCGGACCGGAGGGAATCCCGGCTCGAAGCCGGCATGAAACTGTGTCATCCTCTCAGCCCGCCTTCCGGAGGAAGCCCGCAACCTGACGATAGCTGGACGCGACGTCTTCCAGCTCGGCCGGGGAAATCAGATCCTCGATTCGGTCGTCGGGGCCGGTGACCCGGGCCGCGGCGATATCCAGCACCCGCTCGGGGCCCGACTGGCGGTTGGTCAGCACCACGTTGGCCGTGATCGGCCGGCGCACGGCCTCGTAGGCCAGGAGCCCCTCCGGTCCCGGGCTTGTCTCCAGCGCCCGGGCAAGGGCCTCGGCATCCAGGATCGCCTGAGATGCCCCGTTCGCCCCCATGGGATACATCGGATGGGCGGCATCCCCCATCAGCGTCACCCGGCCTCGGGTCCACCAGGGCAGCGGATCGCGGTCGATCATCGGATACTGGGTTACCTTTTCCGTGGCGCGCAGAAGCGTCTGGATATCCACATCCGGCATGCGGAAGCCATCAAAATCGGCAATGAAGTCGCGGCTGCCCTCGGCCGTCCAGTCGGCAGTGTCGGCCGCCCGGGGCTGGTCGTGGCGCACCTCGGCCACCCAGTTCACCAGCGCCTTCCCCTCCCGGGCCGCCCGGCCGCTGATCGGATAGCAGACGAACTTCACATTGTGGTCGCCGGCGATGAACATGGTGCGGCCGTCGCCGACCGGCTCCTGAAGATGGGCGCCGCGCCACATCATCGTGCCCTCATACTGGGCCGGGCCCTCATCGGGATGAAGCTGGCGGCGGACATTGGAGCGGAAGCCGTCGGCGCCGATCAGCAGGTCGGCCGTGGCGGTGCCGCCGTCGGCAAAGGTCACGGTCACGCCATCGCCATGGTCGACGAAGCCCGTCACGGCCCGGCCGGCCTGCACCGAGTCGGCTCCGAGGCGCGCGCGCACCTCGTCCAGCAGCAGGAACTGCAGCTCGCCGCGGTGGATCGAATATTGCGGATAGGCAAAGCCCGCCTCCACCGAGCGCGGATCGGACTGGATGAGGTGGCCGTAGCGAGTACGATATTCGATGCAGCGGGTGCGGATCGCCATGTCGTCGAGGGCATCGCCCAGACCGAGACCATGCAGCACGCCGGCCGAATGCGGCATCAGATTGATGCCGACCCCGAGCGGCTGCAGGGTGCTCACGGCCTCATAGACCTGCACACCGAACCCGCTCCGGTGCAGGCAAAGCGCGGCCGTCAGCCCCCCGATACCGGCGCCCGCAATGGCGATCTTCATTCTCATCTCCCTGGTATCTCTTGTTTTTTGGAGACCGCCAGCGGCGCGTGGTCCGGCCGGCAACCTCGGCGCCCAAGGTGCCGGTCCCCCTTGCTTCTCTCAAGGCACAGGGGTGATTATTGATGTCCCTTTTTCAACCTCGATGGCTGCGACCGACATGATGGCTGAACCGGCGCTCGACCGTCATCTCTATGTTCTCGGCGATCTTTCCGCCCATGTCGGCTTTCTCAACTGCGAGCGGATTGCAGAACGCCGCCACATTCACGCCTGGCATGTGGCCCCGCACTATCACGAGGGGCTGACGCAGGTCTTCTGCTTCGCCTCCGGCCGGGTGCGCGGCCAGATCGACTATGAGACCGTGGATCTTCCGGGCCCGACCGTGGTGTGGATGCCGGCCTTGGTCGGCCACGGCTTCCTCTATCCGCCCGACATCGACGGCTGGGTGGTGACGGTCGCCACCACGGTCATCGCCCGGCTGCTGGCGTCCATGCCGTGGATCGGCGCCTGGCCACAGCGGGCAGCCGTGCTTGAGGGGAAGGCCCATGCGGCAGAGCTTGCGCGGCTGGTCGACCTGTTCCGCATGATCGAGAACGACCATGGCCGCGCCGGCGAGGAGCGCGATGGCGCGCTGGAGGCGCTGACACGCCTTGTCCTGGTGGAGATGCACCGCGCCCTGCGCGATGCCGACAGCCGGCAGGAAGGCCAGCCGGACCGCCGCTTCCATCTCGTGCGCCGGTTCCAGATGCTGGTGGACCGGGATTTCGCCCGCCAGCGCACGGTTGGCGACTATGCCGCGGAGCTTTCCGTGACGCTCACCCACCTCAGCCGCAGCGTCAAGGCGCTGACCGGGCGCACGGCCGGGGAAGTGGTGCACGACCGGCTGGTGCTGGAGGCGCGCCGGCTGCTGGCCTTCAGCAGCCAGCCGATCGCCGCGATCGCCTACCAGCTGAACTTTTCCAGCCCGACCTATTTCACCCGCTTCTTCGTCAACCGGACCCGGGAGACGCCGAGCGAATTCCGTCTGCGCCTGCGCACCGCCGCCGAGGACGTCCGGGCCGAGCTGGCCCGCGGCGCAGTCCCGGCCGGCCAGCTCGGCGCGGGCGGATGACACGGGGCAGGCACCGGCATAACGGGCGCGCGTCGCGCTGCATCCCGGGGGCCAGCTGCCCGTGGTCACGTCATACCAGACACGCAAGTGCTGGCCGCACCCCAAGCGCCTGAAGAGTAGAGTATTTATAATATACTCTAATGAAATGAGCACCCTGCACCGGAATACCAAAGGATCATTTTCAAGAACCTTTGGTATCAGCGCAGCATCGGACGCAGCTCCGCCTGGACCGCCTGCAGCTTTGTCCGGTACAGGCCCGGCAGCTCCTCCGCCGTCGCCCGGCTGGCGGCAACGCCGACATTGAGCGCCGCGACCGTGCGGCCGCGGGCATCCAGAACCGGCACGGCAATGGAGCGCAGGCCAAGCTCCACCTCCTGATCGATCACCGCGACGCCCTCGGCCCGCACCCGGGCGAGTTCGTCCATCACCGCCTGCGGATCCGTCCGCGTGAACGGCGTGCGCGCCGGCAGCGGCCCCGCTCCCAGCCGGGCCAGCACCTCGGCATCGGGCAGCGCCGCCAGCATCACCCGGCCCATGGAGGTGCAGAACGCCGGCAGCCGCGAACCAGGCATCAGGGCGATGGACATAACCTTGCGTTGCGCCGCCCGCGCCACATAGACGATCTCCGCCCCGTCCAGGATCGACACCGACGAACTCTCGCCGATCTCGTCGGACAGCCGGTCGAGTAAGGGCTGCACGATCTGCGGCAGTGGCATCGTCGCCAGACAGGCCGTGCCCAGCCGCAGCACCCGCGGCGTCAGGGTGAAGAATTTCCCGTCATAATCGGCATAGTCATGATGGGCCAGCGTCAGCAGGCAGCGCCGCGCCGTCGCCCGGTCCAGCCCGGAGGCCGCCGAGACCTCGGAAATCGACTGGCGCGGCCGCTCCGCAGTGAAGGTCTCGATCACCGCCAGCCCCTTGGCGAGGCCCCCCATGATGTCCCGTTCCGAAATCACCATGCTCCGCCCTCCCGTTTCCGCGCCCCCGGTGCCGGGATCGGCAGCCCCGCCTCCCTACGACGCAATCATTTTGTGCGATAAGTCAACAAATGCAGCATATCGCACAGATCCCATGGACGAAAGCCCGGCACCTTCCTTATTCCTGTCCGTGAGGCCGGGCCGGGAGCGCCCGGAATTCCGGAGAGACGACATGGACAAGGCAGTCGCTGACCTCGCCACCGCGGTGGCGGGGATCGAGGACGGCATGACCGTGATGATCGGCGGGTTTGGCGGCTCGGGCGGGCCGATCGAGCTGATCCACGCGCTCATCGACCGCTTCATCGCCACGGGTCACCCGAAGAACCTGACGGTCATCAACAACAACGCCGGCAATGGCCATGTTGGTCTGGCGGCCCTCATCGAGCAGGGCATGGTGAAGAAGCTGATCTGCTCCTTCCCGCGGTCCGCCGATCCGGTGGTGTTTACCGAGCGCTATCTGGCCGGCGAAATCGAGCTGGAGCTGGTGCCCCAGGGGACGCTGGCCGAGCGCATCCGCGCCGGCGGCGCCGGCATTCCGGCCTTCTACACCCCGACCAGCTACGGCACCGACCTCGCCAAGGGCAAGCCGGTGGAAGAGTTCGAGGGTCGGCCCTATGTGCGCGAGCGCTGGCTGAAGGCCGATTATGCCCTGGTGAAGGCCCATGTGGGCGACCGGCTCGGCAACCTCACCTACCGCATGGCCGCGCGCAATTTCGGCCCGCTGATGTGCATGGCGGCC
The DNA here is from genome assembly GCA_050689115.1 of Segnochrobactraceae bacterium EtOH-i3. Lineage (GTDB taxonomy): Bacteria > Pseudomonadota > Alphaproteobacteria > Rhizobiales > Segnochrobactraceae > JBBSSF01. Next base: position 61,723 of record JBOGCN010000007.1, read on the forward strand.
CGGACCACGGTGGTGCAGGTGTCCCATCTGGTCGAGCCCGGCGGCATTGATCCGGAAGCGGTGGTCACCCCCGGCATCTTCGTCCAGAAGCTGGTCGAGGTCGCCGATCCTGCCCAGGAAGAAGACCTGAACCGCGCCAAGGCGGTCTATCCGGAGGCCAAGTGATGACCGCAAAGCTTTCCCCGACTCAGATGGCCTGGCGCGCCGCCCAGGACATCGAAGACGGTTCCTATGTGAATCTCGGCATCGGCTTTCCGGAGATGGTGGCGAAGTTCCAGCCCCCCGGCCGGCAGGCGATCTTCCACACCGAGAACGGCATCCTCGGCTTTGGCGAGGCGCCGAAGCCGGGCGAGGAAGACTGGGACCTCATCAATGCCGGCAAGAAGGCGGTGACGCTGAAGCCCGGCACAGCCTTCTTCCACCATGCCGACAGCTTCGCCATGGTGCGTGGCGGCCATCTGGATGTGGCCATCCTCGGCGCCTACGAAGTGGCCGAAACTGGCGACCTCGCCAACTGGTCGACGGGCCCGAAGGGCGTTCCCGCCGTCGGCGGCGCCATGGATCTGGTGCACGGCGCCAAGCGCGTGGCGGTGATGACCGACCATGTGACCAAGGACGGACGACCGAAGCTCCTGAAGCGCTGCACCCTGCCGCTCACCGGCGTGGGCTGCGTGACCCGCATCTACTCGTCGCTCGCCGTCATCGACATCGAAAACGGTCACTTCGTGCTGCGCGAGAAGCTGCCCTCCCTGTCCCTCGACGAGCTGCAGGCGCGGACCGGCGCCGAACTCGTCGTTCCCGGCCCCGTTGTCGACCTGATCGTTCCGGACTCCCTGTGATGACTGACGCTTTCATCTGCGACTATATCCGCACCCCCATCGGCCGCTTCGGCGGGTCCCTGGCCCCGGTGCGGGCCGATGACCTCGGCGCCATCCCGCTGAAGGCGCTTCAGGCCCGCAATCCGGGCGTGGACTGGGAAGCCGTCGACGACGTGATCTTCGGCTGCGCCAACCAGGCCGGCGAGGACAACCGCAACGTGGCGCGCATGTCGCTGCTGCTGGCCGGGCTGCCGATCTCCGTCTCCGGCACGACGGTCAACCGTCTGTGCGGCTCGGGCATGGATGCGGTGATCCTCGCTGCCCGCTCGATCCGCGCCGGCGAGGCGGATCTGATGATCGCCGGCGGCGTGGAGAGCATGAGCCGCGCCCCCTTCGTGCTGCCGAAGGCTGAAAGCGCCTTCTCGCGCCATGCCGAGATCCACGACACCACCATCGGCTGGCGCTTCGTCAACCCGCTGATGAAGGCCCAGTACGGCGTCGACTCCATGCCGGAGACCGGCGAGAACGTGGCCGAGGATTTCAAGATCAGCCGGCAGGATCAGGACGCCTTCGCCGTGCGCTCCCAGAACAAGGCGGCGGCGGCCCAGGAAAATGGCCGACTGGCGCGGGAAATCACCCCGGTTGCGATCCCGCAGCGCAAGGGCGACCCGGTGATCGTCGCCCGCGACGAGCATCCGCGCGCCACCACCATCGAGACGCTGGCCAAGCTGCCGACGCCGTTCCGCAAGGGCGGCTCGGTCACCGCCGGCAACGCCTCGGGCGTCAATGACGGCGCCGCCGCCCTCATCCTCGCCTCCGCCGAGGCGGCGAAGAAGTACGGCCTGACACCGATCGCCCGGGTGCTGGGCGGGGCCGCCGCCGGCGTGCCGCCGCGCATCATGGGCATCGGCCCGGCGCCGGCCTCCAAGAAGCTGATGGCCCGGCTGGGCCTGACGCCGGCGGATTTCGACGTCATTGAGCTGAACGAGGCCTTCGCCTCCCAGGGCCTCGCCACCCTGCGCGATCTCGGCATTGCCGATGATGACGCCCGGGTGAACCCGAATGGCGGCGCCATCGCCCTTGGCCATCCCCTCGGCATGTCCGGCGCCCGCATCACCGGCACGGCGGCACTCGAACTGAGCCTGACCGGCGGACGGCGGTCGCTCTCCACCATGTGCATCGGCGTCGGCCAGGGCATCGCCATTGCCCTTGAACGGGTCTGATACCAAAATTCCTAAAAGGACTCTTTGGTATTCCGATGCAGACTTCCTATGCCCCAGTGGCATAGCGGAAATCTGCTGCCCGTCAGGCACCAAGGTGCGGTCAGCACCTGCATGCCTGGTCTGATCCCGCCTGCTCCGGCCCCCGGATCCCCTCCGGGGGCCGCTCCTTTATGACCACCAGCCTGCTCCGCGCCGCGGCCCTTGTCCGGGGCGCCGCGGACGGCCCGGTCCCGCCTGCTCCCCCCATCTGTCGCTATCCCGCGCCATCAACATGCGCCCGCACGCGGGGCGCGCAGTCTCGCGCCGACACACGGACTGTATCCTGCTATCCTGTGGTACAGGTCGCCTGTCCATCCGGACAGGCTGGCCATGCCGATGCAATGGCACGGACGGTCCGGGCCCCAGGCAGACTGCCGGCAGACGAGGGACCTCGACCAGATGGCAGGCTTTTCCATCCGGGGCCGTTTCCGGCGGGTGGGCGGAACAGAAACCGCGGATCCGCCCACGGCCCCCCAGAAGATCGCCCCCCGGCCCAGACTCTGGCGCCGGGCGCTGGCGCGCATGAAACCCGGCAGTGCCCACCGGCGGCAGCGTTATCTCGTCGTGCTGACGTTCGGTCTCCTCCTGATCTGGACACCGATCATCGCCTATGTCGTCCTGACGCCGAAGGGCTACACCTCGGAAATGAGCCTGATCCTGCCCGGTGCCGGTGTCTCCACGTCCATCAGCGTGTCGGAGATCGGTCAGGCGACGTCCAACTCGCCCTCGGCCTATGGCAGCTCGTCCCTCAGCCCGACCGTGACCTACAAGACGCTTCTCACCTCCGGCGCCGTGCTGACCCGGGCGGCCGAGGCCATCGGCGAACCGCCGTCGGCCCTCGGCAAGCCGGTGATCAAGCTGGTGAGCGAAACCAGCCTGATCAATTTTTCCCTGAAGGGCCGCACGCCGGAACAGGCCTTTCAGCGGGTGCAGGCCGTCTTCGAGGCCTTCCAGGCCGAGCTTGACCGGCTGCGCACCGATGAAATCCGCCGGCGCGAAGTCTCCACCCGGGCGGTGATCGGCGATTATGAGGACAGCGTCCACACCATCCGCACCGAGATCGACCGTCTCCAGACCAGCTCCGGCCTCAATTCCACCGACCAGTACAACGGCATCATCGCCACGGCGGAGGCCCTGCGCACCCGGCTGACCGAGGCCCGCGCCGGCTGGGCGGATGCCACCGCCGCCGTCGACCGGCTCGCTCTCTCGCTGCACACCACGCCGGATGTGGCGGCCCGGACCATCCGGCTGCATGCGGATCCCGAGTTCAACACCCTGATGGAGGGCCTCGGCAAGGCAGCCGCCGATCTGGCAGCGCTGTCGGCCCGCTATGGCTCGCGCCACCCCCTGCGGGTGGCGGCCCAGCAGAAACTCGCCGGCGCCCGGGCCATGGCCATGCGCCGCGCCGTTGCCCTCACCGGCCTCCCCGAGGCGAGCATCGCCACGGAAATCGACGCCTCGGCCACCGGCAACCGGGCCGAACTGCTCGCCCGGCTGATTTCCGCCGGTGCCGAGCGCGACGGCAAGGCCGCAGAGCTGGACTCGCTGACAAAGGACTTCGAGCAGGCCAATGCCCGGGTGAAGTCGCTGGTCGAGCCCGCCGCCCGGCTGGAAAGCCTCAACCGCGATTACAAGATCGCCGAAGCCGTGTTCGCCTCGGCGCTGGCCCGCGTCGATACCGTCAAGGCCGACATCTTCGCCTCCTACCCGATGACCCAGGTGGTGGAGCCGGCCAGCCTGCCCGACCGGCCGTCCTCGCCCAAGACCCTGCTGGCGATCGCGGCGGGGATGGCGGCGTCCATCTTCCTCGGCATCAGCCTTCTCCTCGGCTCGGTGCGGCGCACGGTGATCGACAAGCTCATCACCCATGGCCGCAAGCTGGGTGTGCCACCGCCCGGCCAGAAGCCCCAGACGGAGAACGACCATGAGTGAGCGCACCTTTCCCGAGGCCCTGTGCTTCTGGACGCTGGTGCTCACCTGGCCGTTCTATTTCATCGGCGGGCTCTATGTGGTCGGGCCGGTGCTGGTGTGGAGCCTCGGGCTGCTCACCGCCCTGTCGCTCTATCTGGGCCCCGCCCTCGGGCCGGGATTGCGGGCGACCGGGCCGGTGCCGGGGCTGTGCCTCATGTGGATCGCCGGCATGCTCACCTTGCTGGTGGCGCTCTGGGTTGCCTATGTGCAATGGGGGCTGGGGCTGGGGCCGGCGATCAAGTCCACCATCGGCTGGGCCAAGGGCTGGGCGATGATCCCGCTGGCGCTTCTGGCCGGCGCCGTGCTGCCCATCCGCCGCGCGCCGATCATCCGCGGCCAGTGCCTTGTCGGCCTGATGACCCTCGTGCTGCTGCCGCCCATGCTGGTGGCGCGCTCGGTCGGCCTGCCGGAAAAGCTGTTCACCTCGCCGCTGCAGGTGATCGGCGGGCCGGGGCCGGAATATTTCTCCATCTATCTCTACATCGTCGACCCGGAATCCGGCGCCACCCGCTGGCAGTTCTTCGCCCCGTGGGCGCCCTTTGCCGGGCTGCTGGGCACGGTGATGATCCTGTTTGCGCTGGAGGAGAAATCCCGACTGTTCCGGCTGGCCGGGTTGGTGGCGGGCCTGGCGATGATCGTGCTGTCGGCCTCGCGCATGAGCCTCGTCGCCGTGGTCGTCTGCACGCTGGTGCCGCGGCTGATGCCCCATCTGGCCCATTCGGTTGCCTGGCGGCTGGCGGCGGTGGCGGCGGCCGCGATGGCGGTCATCGGCGAGCAGGTGCTCGGCCTCGTCAATGACAGCATCCGCTCCTTCAAGGAGGCCCGCGCCAGCAGCTCCCGGGTGCGCGCCACGTTGCAGGACATTGCCTGGCAGCGCTGGCAGAGCGAGGCCATCTGGTTCGGCCATGGCGAAGTGGAACGTGGCCCGCACATCGTCGAATTCATGCCGATCGGCAGTCATCACACCTGGTATGGACTACTGTTCGTGAAGGGACTGGTCGGATTTCTGGGCCTTGCGATCCCACTCGTCTACCATTTCATCCGCGGCGCACTGGATGCGGTGCGTGGACCACGGGGACGTCTGCCCTTCGGGCTCCTGCTCCAGATCGTCATCCTCACCTTCGGCGAGAATCTGGAGATCGAGGTCTATCTGTTCTGGCCGGCGCTGGTGCTGCTCGGCCGTCATCTGCGCGAGATGGAGCGGGCGGGGGTGTGACCTTTCCCGCTCCCCGGGGGCAACCGGCCGGATCCCCGGAGGGGGGAGCGGAAGATCCGGCCGGCGGCCTCAGCGTCCGGCAGCAGGGCAGAATGGCCCGCGCCAGAGCGCTGCGACGGGGGAACCGGGCTCAGGCCGCCCGGCGATCGTTCAGGGGACGCGGCTGATGGCTGGCGCAGAGCGCCTGCCAGCTGGCGGCGTAGCGCTCCTCGGCGCCAGTGGCGTAGAGCCGGCCGCGGGCGACCGATGCGCCCAGATCCAGAGTGGGCAGCCGCTCGATCATCTCGGCCCAGCCGAACTGGGAGCCGTCGCCGACTCCCAGCCCCGACACCGCCGCATGACCGGCCAGCCCGTCGGCCCGGGAGCAGACGAGGGCGCGCCCGGCGGCGAAGGCCTCCATGGCCACATTGCCGAACGGCTCCCAGCGCGAGGGCATCAGGATGACGTCGGACGCTGCCATGGCGCCGGCCACATCGGAGGTGAAGCCGTGGAAGATGACGCGGCGGTCGCTGGCGGCGCGACGCTCCAGATCGGCCCGCTCGGCACCATCGCCATAGAGATGCAGCTCCACATCGGCGTCCGGCACCAGACGCAGGGCATCCACCAGGATGTCGAAGCCCTTCTGCTCGTCGAAGCGGCCGATGGCGCCGAGCTTCAGGCGCGGCCCCGGCACCCGCTCCGCCACCGCACGGAAAGCGGCGAGATCCACGCTCGGATTGATGACGGCCAGCGCCTCCGGCCGCACGAAGCCGCGCCGCACCAGCCACGCGCCCTGGGCCTCGCTGACCGCCACCACCCGGTCGAACAGGGCATAGGCGGACCGCATCAGCGCGGCGAAGCGCTCGGGATCACGCACCTTGAGGGCGACGAAGCGCTCGGAATAGCTGTGCTCGACATGGATCAGCAGCGCATCGGGGAAGCGGCCGCGCAGCGCCGTCAGGACCGGCAGGTTGGCCCAGCAGACGCTGAGATGGGACACCACGATATCGGCCGAGAAGGCCGGCAGCTGGAAGGCGCCGCGCTTGACCGGCACCAGCCGGTGGACGCCGAAGCGGGCGAAGCCGTCCGAGGTGAGCATATTGTCCAGCGTGCGGGTGACCCCGCCAACGGTGGCATCATCGAGCAGGTGAATGATGGACGGAACCATGACGAACTCCCCCGGACGGTAAGGCGGTTGACGGTCGGTCAGCGCGGCGCGGCAGCGCCGAGGCGGGCAAGGGCGAAGGTGCGGACGCTGGCGCCGAAGAAGTGCATGGCCTCGGCGGCAGCGGCGGTGATGACGGTCTTGGCCGGCTCCTGCACCAGCGGGCGCAGGGAGGTGGCCAGCGCCGCCCGGGACAGCCGGGTGGCCAGATCGCCCCGGCCCATGGAGACGGCGCGGCGGGCGAGATAGCGCAGCTGGTAGGCGGTGGCCGCCGCGCCATGGCGGCGGATCAGGTCAGGGGCCAGCGCGCCGATCTTGTCGCGCATGCGCAGCCAGCTCGCGAACTGCTTCTCCACATCCGCCGACAGCGCACCGGCATGGATGCGGTAGGCGGTCAGCAGCCCCGGGATGCCCTCGATGCGCCAGTCGGTGGTAACGGCGAAGCGCAGCCAGCCTTCGATGTCATCGGACTGGCGGAAGGTCTCGTCGAACCACCAGTCCCGCTCGGTTTCCCGGGCCGGCCGGTAGGCGATGGCATCGAGAGCGGCGCGGCGGACGACCGCGGCCGAGCCGTTGCCAATGGGATTGCGCAGGAACACGTCCACGGCGGTGATGCCGGTCAGCTTCGGCCGCTGGGCCACCGGCAGGGTGCGGCCGGCAGCGTCGATCATCGACGAGCCCGCAAAGGAGATGCCCACATCGGGCCGGGCGCGCAGATGGGCAATGTGCAGTTCCAGCTTCTCCGGCATCCAGAGATCATCGGCGTCGCAGAAGCCGATGAAGTCGCCGCGGGCGTGGAAGATGCCGGTGTTGTGGGCGCCGGCCAGACCGCGATTGCTCTGGCGGATCAGCCGGATGCGCGGATCGGCGAAGCCTTCGACGATCGCGACGGTGCGGTCGGTGGAGCCATCATCGACGACGAGGATCTCGAACTCCCGGGCCGTCTGATTGAGAAGCGACGTCAGGGTCTGGGCGATGGTGGCGGCCGCATTGAAGGCGGGAACGACGATGCTGGCGACAGGAGCGGACGGGATCATGATCGGGGTCCTCAACCGGACGGGAGAACGGAACGGGCGAAACAGGCGACGGGGTCAGTGGCCGGCGAGCCGGTGCAGCACGACCGGAGGCAGCAGCGGCGCCGCCAGCGCCGCCAGCAGGGTCGACACGCCCCGGCGCAGCGGGACGAAGAAGGCCGCGGGGCTGAGGCGGATGCCCCGGAGCGCGAAGCCCAGGGACACCCGCCCGGGATTGCGCAGCCGCAGGGCCCGGCGGGCGAGGTAGCGCAGGTGCACCGCCTCGGCAGAGCGCTGGTCGGCATCATCGATGCGGACACCCGCCGCCTGCGCCGCCTCGGCCACCTTGCGCCAGCCGGCGTGCATGGCCTCCAGATCCGAGGAGAGGCCGGCCGGGCTGGTGCGGTAGTGGACCAGCACCCGCTGGATCGCGGCGATCCGGCCGCCGGCAGCGGCCAGACGGATCAGGCATTCCAGGTCTTCGGCGTGGCGCAGGGTCTCGTTGAACCCGCCGACGGCCTGAAAGCAACTGCGCCGGATCACCAGGTTGGAGAGGGTGCAGACCGGGTTCTCGCCGAGGAGATCGGCCGGCTTCAGGACACCGAGGCTGACCCGGGAGACCGTGCGCGCATCCGCCGGGCTGACCTGAAAGAAGGACACCTGACCGAACACACCATCGAGGGTCGGGCGCATGACGAGGGCGGCGGCAGAGGTCTCCAGCTTGTCCTCGGCCCAGATGTCATCGGCATCAAGGAAGGCGAGGAAGGTGCCGGTGGCCTCGGTGAGGGCGGCGCGATTGCGGGCCCGGGCCGGGCCGCCATTGGCTACCCGCACCACGCGGATGCGGTCGTCGATGCCGACATAGGCGGCGGCAACGGCCAAAGTGTCGTCGGTGGAGCCATCGTCGACGATCACGACTTCCCAGTCCTTGTAGGTCTGGCGACGGACGGACGAGAGGGCCTCTCCCAGGGTGCGCGCGGCATTGTGGGCAGGAATGATCACGGAAAAGCACGGCATGGTCAGACCTCCTCGGTCTTCTGGGCCCGGCCTCAACCGCTGGGCGGGACTGGCGGGGCGGTGTCATCTGTTGGGATTGGTTGTAGCGCCAAGGCCCCTCTTCCGGCGGGTGCGGGAGCAGGGGGAGAAGACCTCCTTCGGCGTGTGGCCTATCCGAAAGGTCAGAGGCCGCGCGCGGGCGGACAGGTTGTGCCTCTCCGGCCCGGCAGGCTACGGACTCCGGCAAGGTCGACGCGCGCCCGGACCGCCCGAGGTTGTCCGCGCCGACCGTCCTTTTTTCGGCTATAGCTTTTCCCGACACGGTCGAATCGAACGACAGGCACCCGCACCCCGCGCATGACTGGTCCGAGCCCCGCCCCCGCGCCCTGCCGTGTTCCGGCTTCGCCCCGCCTGCCGGGTCATGCGGCCGCCTGTCTGGCGGCCACCGCCCTCGTGCTGGTGCTGTCGGGCTGTGCCACCCGCCACGCCATCCGCAACCCGGAACCGGTGGCGGCCGGCGATGGCTACCAGGCGCAATATCGCTCGCTCCCGCCGGATCCCCTGCCCCCCGCCCGCTCCGGCATCACCGCCGACCGGGTGAACCCGCCGGCCGCCGTCGCCATCCCCGAGACACCGCCGAAGCCGCGCTTCACCTCGGTCCAGATGAACGCCGCCCGCTGCACCGATCCGTCCGGTGCGGTATCCACGGCGCTGGCGCCACGCGCCCTGCCGGGGGATGTGGAAACGCTGTCGGTGGGCGACGTGCTGGATATCGCGGTGCCCGACGACACCACCTTCACCGGCAAATATCGCGTGTCCCAGGATGGCACCGTGCGGCTGGTCTATCTGCCGCCGGTGAAGGCCCAGGGGCGCACCATCGCGGCGGTGGAAGAATCCATCGCCCGGCTGCTGGTGGAAAAGGGCCACTATCCCGAGACGCCCCTCGTGTCGGTGCGGGTGATGAGCTATGCGAGCGCCCGGGTGTTCGTGGGCGGGGCGGTGTTCCTGCCCGGCGCCTTCTCGGTCGGCGGCACCTCGGCCAGCGAGGCCGATCCGCAGGCGGCCGAAGCCCTTGGCGCGCCCTCGGAGGGGCGGCGGCTGTCGCGGGCCCTGCAATCGGCGGGTGGCGTGCGGCCCGATGCCGACCTGTCCCGGGTGACTGTCACCCGCAATGGCCGCCCGATGGTGCTGGACCTGCGCCCGGCGGTGATCGGCCGCGCCTTCCCGGACATGCTGCTTCTGGCCGGCGATCAGGTGGAGGTGCCGTCGCGCGGCTGCTTCCAGGAGGCGCTGATGGCGCCCTCGCCGATCGCGCCGCCGGGGGTGAAAGTGTTCCTGTCCAACCTGACGGTGCCGGCCAGCTCCAACGCCCAGTCGGTCAACGGCAAGGAGACCCGGGAAATGCGCTGGGGCACCCGACTGATGCAGGCGGCCGTGGGCATGAACTGCGTCGGCGGCGCGGTCGCCACCAACGCCGACCGCACCATCGTGCTGATGACCCGCAACCCGATCACCGGCGCCTCGGCCGTCATCGAGCGGCGCATCGAGGACATGCTGACCAGGGCCGACCGGGACGAGTTCGATCCGTGGCTGCTGCCCGAGGATGCGCTGGCCTGCTACGACAGCAACCAGACCAACTTTTTCGATGTCACCCGCAATGTCGGCCTGTCCGTGGGCACCGCCACGGGGCTGTGAGAGCGGGCGTCCACCACCCGCTCAGTCGGCGGCGTCCATGTCGGCGGCGAGCTCGGCGAGAGCTGTCTGACAGGCGGAGATTTCCGGCATCAGCGCCGCAAGCGCCCGGTCCAGCGCCGCAGGATCGCCGCGGACACCCGCCGTCTCCACGGCAATGAGGGCGGTGCGCAACGCCCGCGCGCCGAACACCGCCGCCGACCCGGCCGTGCGATGGGCGAGCTTTCCGGCCGCCATCCCATCGCCTTCATCCCGCGCCCGGGCCAGCGCCGCACCGAGGCCGGCAAGCTCGTCGGCGAAGGCCTCCAGCCGGCTGCGCAACCTGTCCTCGCCCAGCATCTCCGCCAGTTCGGCCAGGGTTTCCGTATCCAGAACCTCCGCCGCATCGTCCGGCGCGTCGTCCTCCGGGGCCGGAGTGGGCGGGGGCGCTTCGGGGATCTCGGGCGGAGCGTCGTCCGGCCCGGTGTCCGGCGGGGCCGCACCGACAATATCCACCAGCAGGGCGCGCAGATCGGCCACCCGCACGGGCTTGTAGAGGCAGCGCTGCATGCCGGCGGCCAGCAGGTCGGCCTCGGTGTCGGGCAGCGCATGGGCGGTGAGGCCGATGATCGGCACCTCCCGGCACATTCCTGTCGCATCCGAGCGGATGGCGCGGGTGGCACCGGGGCCATCCAGACGCGGCATGCTCACATCCATCAGGATGAGATCGAAGCGCTCAGCCCGGGCCAGCTCCACGCCTTCCACCCCGTCCTCGGCCTCGCGGATCCGGCAGCCGAAGCGGGCGAGGATTTCGCCGATCACCAGCCGGTTGGTGGGGTTGTCCTCCACCACCAGCACCCGGGCACCCGGGCGCGGCCAGGGCACCCTGTCCTCCGCAGGACCGGCAGCCGGGACCGGCAGGGGGCCGGAAAGGGTGTGCATGGGCACCGACAGGACGAAGCAGCTGCCGCGGCCGGGGGTGCTGGTGGCGCTCAGGGTGCCGCCCATCAGGGTGGCGATGCGGCGGGCGATCGCCAGCCCCAGCCCGGTGCCGCGCGACACCGGATCGCCGGGGGCATCGATGGTGACGAACTCCTCGAAGATGCGCTCGATCTGGTCCGGGGCGATGCCGATGCCGCTGTCTTCCACGGCGATGTCGAAGCAAGCGAGGTCATCGTCGATCTGGGTGGCGGCGGCGGTCAGGCGAATGGTGCCGTCACGGGTGAACTTGATGGCGTTGCCGACCAGATTGATGATGATCTGGCGCAGCCGGTTGCGGTCGCCGAGCACGTTCAGGGCGGGCAGGTGCAGGTCCACCACCAGCGCCGTGCCCCGGGCGCCCGCCGCCGGGCGGTTGATGGCCGCCACCTCGTCCAGCAGCGCCGCCAGATCGAAGGGCGCCTCGCGCAGCGTCAGCGCATCGGACTGCAGCCGGGTGACATCCAGCGCATCGGCGATCAGGTGCAGCAGGATTTCGCCGGAGCGGGTGGCGGTTTCCACATAGCCGCGCTGGCGCTCGTCCAGCGCCGTGCCGCGCAGGAGATCGAGAATGGCGAGCACGCCGTTGAGGGGCGTGCGCATCTCGTGGCTCATGAAGGCAAGCAGGCTGGAGCGGGCGCGCGCGGCGGCCAGCGCGGCATCGCGGGCGGCAATCAGCTCCTGCTCAGCCTGCCGCTGGGCGGAAATATCCCGCACGAAGCCGATAACGATGCGATGCTCGCCGTGCACCGCCGCACCCAGGGAGATTTCCACCGGAAACTCTTCCCCATCGGCCCGGCGCGCCGTCGTCACCAGCCGCTCGCCCTCTCCGGCCGGCAGACCGCCGGTTGCCATGTGGCGGCGGAAGCTGGCGGTGTGGCTCCGGCGCAGACGCTCGGGCACGATCAGATCGGAAATGCGGGCACCGAGAAAGGCGGCATGGGAATAGCCGAACATGCCTTCCGCTGCCGGATTGACCTCCAGCACCCGCCCCTGTTCGTCAGCGAGGATGATGGCATCCCGGGAGGCGAAGATGGTGTTCTGGAAGCGCTCGTTGCTTTCCAGGATCACCCGGGAGCGGGCGACCGAGAGCTGGAACACCCGGATGAGCACGATGATGGCGAGTGACAGCGCCACCAGCAGCGCCGCGCCCATGGTGGCGGTGCGGGCGATCAGCCCGGCCAGGGCCTGCCGCTCGGCATCAGACACCAGCGCGAAATGACGGACATAATCGAGCGCCACCGCGCGGGCCATCGTCCGCATGGCTGAGACCTTCCCGCGCATCTCCGGCAGGGCCGCCTGCAGGGCGTCATCGGGCCCGTCGATCAGCGGCACCAGCTGGTCGAGACCGGCGCGAATGCGGTCAAGCGCGGCGACAGACCCGGCCAGATCCGGCGAGGAGCGCGTACCGGCCCGGGTCGCCGCTGCCTCGATGCGGCTGTAGAAGATATCGAAGCGCAGGCGCACCTCCTCCAGGGAGGCGCCGAGCCCCAGCTCCACGGACTTCATCGCGTCGATGAGCACGAGGGCCTCGACGTCGATCTGCGCCATTTCCCATTGCTGGTTGTCGGTCGGGGCGGCGGTCAGGTCCACCAGCTCGTGGTGGATGCGCACCGAGAGCATGCCAAGGGCCACGCCGGCGACCGCCAGAACGGCGATCACCAGCACGAACTGTCGCGTCGAGAACGCCCAGAAGCGCGTGCGCCTGTCTTCCCGCCATGGCATGTCGTGCCCTCCGGGCCGCGCTGGAGCCATCGCCGTCCCGAGGCTCTCAGGGCCGCACGTCGATGCGGTTCAGTTGCCAGATGCTGCGGGAATAGACAACCTCCGAGCGATAGTCCGCCTTGGCATCATAAGGGTAGACGATCCACAGTGGCCCGCGATTGCGCACCGGCAGGGCACGACCGTCGATCGCATAGGCGATGATGGGGCCGTCCGCCGTCGCATCCGAGACCGGAATGTCCACCGCATAATCATTGAGGGCGATGGCGTGCAGCGAGCCGCCCGTGGCCCCGATCGCCGCCAGCAGGTCCTTCACCCGCACGCCCTCGAAGGTCACGGGGCGATCGGTCCAGATGGTGCCGGTGGTGAAGGAGGCCTTGGGCAGGGCCTGCAGCATGGCCAGATCGAACACCGCCGCCTCCGGGGTGTTGCGGGTCTCGATGGCGCCGGTCACCGTCAGCACCGGCTTGCCCGCGGGCGGCGCCAGCTCGGCGGCCCGCGCACCCGCCACCAGCGGCAGGCACACCAGAAGAAGCGCGGCCAGAGCCGCTTTCAGCACTCTCGTCATCAAGGTTTCCTCCGCCTGTCGCGCACGGAAAAGTCAGCGTGTGGATCCAGAGATAGCGCACCTCCTCGTTGGCATCACCGGCGCATCGGGAGGAAGCCCCCTATCCGGAAGGATAGGTCGCGGCTCCGGGGGGCATGCGCCCCGGAAAGCCGGCGGATCCGCGGGAGGCTGCCCGCCCGGGAGCACCGGCGTTCCTTCTGGCACGCCCTCCCGTCGTCCCGCTGTCTATGCGGATGGGTAGCCCGTCTCGACTTCCGCGCGCGCTCCTGACCGGACGCCCCGGCCTCCGCAGACCCCGCCGGCGCTATCACCTCCCCATCCCGGCGTTGCCCGGCCGTCCCGTCCCCGGGCCCGGCTGACGGCGCCGCCCGGAGGCCCTGTTCAACGGGAAGGTTGCCGTTCATGTCCGCCATCGCCGCTCTCCGCCGTCTCCCCGTGCCCGCCGGGCTGCGGCGGCGCTTTGCCAACGGGCTGCACGCCGATCTCCTTGCCCTCGGATCGGCCCAGATGGCGGTGCGGGTGTCGCGGCTGGTGACGACGATCCTGCTCGCCCGGGTGCTGAGCCCGGCCGATGTCGGCCTCGCCGCGGTGGTGCTGACGGTCTATGAGCTCGTCGCCATCATCACCCGCAACGGCATTTCCGCCCGGGTGGTGCAGGCCGGCGCCGACGAGGTGATGGCGGTTGCCGAAACCGCCCACACCCTCACCTGGATCATCTGCGGCGGGCTGGTGGTGGTCCAGCTCGCTCTGGCCTGGCCGGTGGCGCTGGCCTTCGGTGATCCGCGGCTGGCCTGGCCGATCATGGCGATGGCGCCGATCTATCTGGCGACGCCGCTCTCCAGCATTCAGGGCGCCTTCATCCAGCGCGAGGGCCGGGTGCGCCGGTTCGCGGCCGCCAGCGCCGCCCAGGTGATCGCCGACAACCTGCTGTGCGGGCTGCTGGCCCTGACCGGGCTCGGCATGTGGGCGATCATCCTGCCCAAGCTGCTGGTGGCCCCGATCTGGGCGGCCAGCCTGCGGTTCGGCCACCCCTGGCGGGCCGGGCGCCTGTTCGGCGGGCCGCTCGCCGGCAGCCGCGCCATCCTGCGCTTCAGCCGCTCGGTGCTGGGGGTGGAGTTTCTGACCACCCTGCAGGCCAATGTCGACAATCTGCTGGTCGGTGCCTTCCTCGGCGCCGAGGCTCTCGGGCTCTATTTCTTCGCGTTCAATGCCGGGCTCGGCATCACCCTTGGCCTCGTCAATGCCTTCGGCATGGCGGTGTTCCCGCATCTGTGCGCCGCCCGGGGCGATGCCGGAGAGCTGCGCCAGCGCTTCCGCAAGTCCCTGTGGTCGCTGGCGGTCATCGTCGTGCCGCTGGTGCTTCTCCAGGTGTCGCTGGCGCCGGTCTATGTGCCGCTGGTGTTCGGCGCGAAGTGGGCGCCGGCGATCCCGGTGCTGATGCTCATCTGCCTGTCGGCCCTGCCGCGCCCGTTCGCCTCCGCCACCTCGCAGCTCCTGAAGGCCGTCGGCCGGCCGGACATCGAGCTGCGCTGGCAGGCGGGCATCACGGTTGCCTTCGTCCTCGCCATCCTCGCCGCCCTGCCCTTCGGGATCATCGGCGTCGCCGGCGCGGTGCTCTCGGTCCAGCTCGCCGGCCTCACGGCCTTCTGCCTCGTGGCGCCGCGGAACGTGCTCGGAGAGGGCCCGACGGCCGCCGCCCCGGCCCCGTGCCCCGCGGGCTGAGGCCACCGGGGCGACCGGGCACCCGGGCGTTCCCGAACCTCAGAGCAGGCCCTGCTCCTTGGCGATGATGGCAGCATGGGTGCGGTTGCGGGCGTCGAGCTTGCGGCACAACGTCTTGACGTGGAGCTTCACGGTCACTTCCTGAAGATCCAGCGACAGGGCGATTTCCTTGTTGGAACGCCCATCGACGAGGCCGTGCAGCACCTCCATCTCACGCTTGGTGAGGCGGGAGGCGAGCGGGTTTTCCGGCTCCTCCTCCTTCTCGGTCATGAAGCTGATGGGCGCATACTGCTCGCCGGCGGCCATGAAGCGGATGGCGTGGACGAGGGAGCGGGCCGGCATGCTCTTCGGCAGGAAGCCGGCGGCGCCCGCCTCCAGCACCTGTTCGGCCACCGCCCGGCTGGCGGTGCCGGAAATGATGCCGACGGGGCTGCCGAAATTCAGCTCCCGCGCCTTCTTCAGGCTCTCCAGCCCGGTCATGCCGGGCATGCCCCAGTCAAGCAGCACCAGATCGAACGGGCCCTCCCGGGTCATCCGCTCGGCGGCGCCAGCAAAATCGCCGACCACGACGACCTGCATCCCCGGCTCCCGGCCCAGAAAGGCCGAGATGGTATCGCGGACCAGCTCATGATCGTCGGCAAGCAGGATCTTCATGAAGCACCTGTCTCCGGGGCACGGAAGGGGCGAGAAGAACGGGCGGAACGGGACGGGACGTCCGCGCGAGAAAAGCCGGACCGTCTGCTCCCGCTGGGACCCGGGCGATCAAAGCCGGGCGGATGTCCATTTCCGGTCCTGAAACCATCCTAGACCGGCAAAGCCCCGAGTTCACGCGTTCCGTCGCCTTTCCGCCCGTCACCACCGCAGGATGTTATTCGGGGCCGGCTGGCCACAGCGCCACCATGCCCGATCCGACCGGCGCATGTGCCCTGCGGAAGCACACGATGCCCTATCCGGACGCATAGGGCGCGCGCGCCAGTCGCGCTTTCCCGCGCCAAACGCTCCTCTTTCCTGCCCTTGGGGCACCGGAACAGGCACGGCCTGACCGCGTAAGGTGTCTTCAACACGCCGGCCCCGCCCGGAACTCAAGTTGAAGGCCGTGACGCCATGACCGCTCTCTCCACGATCGACATCCTCTCCCTGCCGGTGATCAACACCACTTCGGCCGAAGCACTGGAAGAACTCTTCGGCACCGCGCGCGTCACCGGCTTCTTCATCAACGCCCACTGCGTCAACGTGGCGGCCGGGGATCCGGTGTATCGCTGGGCGCTCACCAAGGGCGACCACCTGCTGCCCGATGGCATCGGCGTGAAGATCGCCGCCCGGATGAAGGGCGTGCGCCTCGTCGAGAATCTCAACGGCACCGACCTGTTCGTGCCGCTGGTGCGCACGGCGGCGGCGCGCGGCGAGGCCGTCTATTTTCTGGGCTCCGCTCCCGGCGTTGCCGAGGGAGCCGCCGCCCGGGCCGGCGAACTCGCGCCGGATCTGGTCGTCGCCGGCTGCCGGGACGGCTATTTCTCCGACGCCGAGGAAGACGCCGTGATCGGCGAGATCAACCGCAGCGGCGCCGGTGTGGTTCTGGTCGCCCTGGGCGTGCCGCGGCAGGAAATCTGGATTGCCCGCAACCGTCACCGGCTGAATGCCCGGCTGGTGATGGGGGTGGGGGCCCAGTTCGACTTCTGGTCCGGCCGGGTGCGCCGGGCGCCGGCCCTCGTGCGTCGCCTCTCCTGCGAATGGGCGTGGCGGCTGATGCTGGAGCCGCGCCGGCTGGCCAGGCGCTACCTGATTGGCAACGTGGCCTTTCTCGGCCGGGTGGGTGGACGGGCGCTCTCCGACGCCTTCGCCGCCGAGCCGGGCCGGCCGGCCAAGCGGGTGCTGGACATGGCCGTCGCCGGGCTGGCGCTGACCCTGCTGGCGCCGCTGCTGGCCGTCATCGCGGCGGCCATCGCCCTCACCTCGCGCGGGCCGGTGCTGTTCCGGCAGGAGCGGGTGGGCGAAGGCGGGCGCACCTTCACCATGCTGAAGTTCCGCTCCATGCACGCCGACGCCGAACGCCGGCTGGCCGAGCTGCGCCGGGTGAACACCCGGGCCGGGGTGTGCCTGAAATCGGCGGCGGACCCGCGCATCACCCCGGTGGGGCGGATCCTGCGCCGCTTCTCCCTCGACGAGCTGCCCCAGCTCGTCAACGTGCTGACCGGCGACATGTCCATCGTCGGTCCGCGCCCGGCCCTGCCGCGGGAAGTCGCCGCCTATGACCCGGCGGCCCGCGAGCGGCTGGCGACCCGGCCCGGCCTCACCGGGCTGTGGCAGGTGTCGGGCCGGGCCGATGTCGGCTTCGACCGCATGGTCTCGCTCGATGTTGCCTATGGCCGGTCGCGCTCGCTGCTGCTCGACATGGCCCTGATGGTGCTGACAGTGCGCGCAATCTTCGGTGGGCGTGGCGCCTACTGAAGCTCCGGCCCGGGCGGGTCCCCCCCTCGCCCGGGCCGGGGAAAGCTCCCGCTCCCCCGTCGTCCTTCCCGCCTCCAAAGGTGCTTCCATGACGCGCACGGTTCTGGTCGTCGGCGGTGCCGGCTACATTGGCGCCCACACCTGCCTCACCCTCGCCAGCCAGGGCTTCCGCCCGGTCGTCTATGACAACCTGTCGACCGGTCACCGCGGGTTCGTGCAGTGGGGACCGCTGGAGGAAGGCGATATCCGCGATGCCGCCCGGCTCGACCGGGTGTTCGCCACCCATCGTCCCGAGGCGGTGCTGCATTTCGCTGCCCGCACGGAAGTGGGCGAGTCGGTGCAGCGGCCGCATGACTTCTACGACACCAACGTGATCGGCACCCTGACCCTGCTGAATGCCGCCCGCCGGGCCAGTGTCGGCGCGGTCGTCTTTTCCTCGACCTGCGCCACCTATGGCGCGCCGGTGCGTCTGCCGCTGGACGAGAGCCATCCCCAGGCGCCGATCAACCCCTATGGCAGCACCAAGCTGGCCGTGGAGCAGGCGCTGCGCGACTTCGACCGCTTTGGCGGCCTGCGCTCGGTGTGCCTGCGCTATTTCAACGCCGCCGGCGCCGATCCGGACGGCCGCATCGGCGAGTGGCACACCCCGGAAACCCACGCCCTGCCGCTGGCGCTGGCCACCGCGCTGGGCCTGCGCGACCGCTTCCGCCTGTTCGGCACCGACTATGACACCCCGGATGGCACCTGCGTGCGCGACTATGTGCATGTGCTCGATCTGGCCGAGGCCCATGTGCGCGCCCTCAGCCATCTGCTGGCGGGCGGCGCCTCGGAGGCCATCAATCTCGGCACCGGCACGGGCACCTCGGTGCGGCGCCTGCTGGACACCATCGGCGCGGTCACCGGGCGTCCGGTTCCGGTCGAAACCGGTCCCCGCCGGGCCGGGGATCCGCCGGCCCTCATGGCCGACAACCTGAAGGCCCGCGCCCTGCTCGGCTGGCAGCCCCGGCATGATCTGGAGGCGATCGTCGACTCGGCCTGGTCGTGGCACAGCCGCAACCGGTACACCCTGGATGCCGCCGCCAGCGAACCCCGGCGCCGGCGCTTCACGCCCGGCCGGACGCTGACCGACCTGCTGCCGGCCGCGCTGCGCCCCCTCGCCGCCTTCACCCAGCCCCGCGCCGTGTGAGACCAGCCGCACGCAAGTGCCGGCCGGCCCCCAAGGCCCCGAAAGAGAAAGGCCGGCTTCCCCTGCCCTCCCGAGGGCACCGGGAAACCGGCCTTTTCCTTTATTCGGCCCTGTCCGGGCGCTCAGCCCTCGGACCCCGCATAGCTCTCCACCGGCGGGCAGGAGCAGACGAGGTTGCGGTCGCCATAGACATTGTCGATGCGGTTGACCGGCGACCAGTACTTGTCGACCCGGAAGGCGCCGGGCGGATAGCAGGCGGCCTCGCGGCTATAGGGCCGGTCCCACTCGCCCACCAGATCCTCCACCGTGTGCGGCGCCCGCTTCAGCGGGTTGTTGTCCGGGTCAAGGGTCCCGGCAATGATGGCCGCGGCCTCGCCGGCAATGCCGAGCATGGCGACGATGAAGCGGTCGAGTTCGGCCTTGGGCTCGCTCTCGGTCGGCTCCACCATCAGCGTGCCGGCCACCGGCCAGCTCATGGTCGGGGCATGGAAGCCGCAGTCGACCAGCCGCTTGGCAATGTCGTCCACGGTCACCCCGGCGGTTTCCTTGAGGCCGCGGGTATCCAGAATGCACTCATGGGCCACATCGCCGGCCGCCGAGGCATAGAGGGTGGGGAACGCGACCTTCAGCCGGCGGGCGATATAATTGGCGTTGAGGATTGCCACCTTGGTGGCCTGGGTCAGGCCCTCGCCGCCCATCAGCAGGCAATAGGCCCAGCTGATGAGCAGGATGGAGGCCGAGCCATAGCGCGCCGACGACACCGCCGACCCGCCGGCAACGGGATCGCCGGGCAGGAAGGGCGCCAGATGGGCCTTCACGCCGATCGGCCCCATGCCCGGGCCGCCACCGCCATGGGGGATGGCGAAGGTCTTGTGCAGGTTGAGATGGCTGACGTCGCCGCCGATGTCGCCCGGGCGCACGAGACCGACCATGGCGTTCATGTTGGCGCCGTCGATATAGACCTGCCCGCCGAACGCATGGGTGATGGCGCAGATCTCGCGCACCGTGGTCTCGAACACGCCATGGGTCGAGGGATAGGTGATCATGCACGCCGCCAGATTGGCGCCATGCTCCTCGGCCTTGCGGCGGAAATCGGCGACGTCGATGTCGCCGGTCGCGGTGACGCCGACCACCACCACCTTCATGCCCGCCATCTGGGCCGAGGCCGGGTTGGTGCCATGGGCGGAGGTCGGGATCAGGCAGACGGTGCGGTGCCCCTCGCCGCGGGCGACATGATAGTCGCGGATGGTGAGGAGGCCGGCATATTCGCCCTGCGCCCCGGAATTGGGCTGCATGGAAAAGGCGTCATAGCCGGTGACCTGACACAGCTTGGCCTCCAGATCGGCGATCACCTCGGCATAGCCTTCCGCCTGATCGGCCGGGGCATAGGGGTGGAGATCGGCGAACTCCGGCCAGCTCAGGGCCATCATTTCCACGGCGGCATTGAGCTTCATGGTGCAGGAGCCAAGCGGGATCATCGCCCGGTCCAGAGCCAGATCGCGATCGGCCAGACGGCGCATGTAGCGCGTCATCTCGGCTTCCGCCCGGTTCATGTGGAACACCGGGTGGGGCATGTAGTCCGAGGTGCGGATGAGCGCCTCGGGCAGCCGGTAGACATGGGCCAGATCATCGTCGGTCATCTCGCCGCCGAAGGCCCGCCAGATCGCCTCGGTGTGGATGCGGCGGGTGCGCTCGTCAAAGCTGATGCCGATCTGCGTGGCGCCGACCGCCCGGAGATTGACGCCGTTGCGCTCGGCGGCTGCCAGAATGGTGTCGCGGCGCGGGCCGCACTCCACCGTCACGGTGTCGAAGAAGGTCTTCGGCTCCACGGCGAAGCCCAGTGTCTCCAGCCCCTTCACCAGCCGCACGGTCTTGCGGTGGATGCGCTCGGCAATCGCCCGGAGGCCGACGGGCCCGTGGAAGACGCCATACATCGACGCCATCACGGCCAAGAGCGCCTGGGCGGTGCAGATGTTGGAGGTCGCCTTCTCGCGACGGATATGCTGCTCGCGGGTCTGCAGCGACAGGCGATAGGCGCGGTTGCCGCGGGCATCCACCGAGACGCCGACGAGGCGGCCGGGCATGGAGCGGGTCAGTGCCGTGCGCACGGCCATGTAGGCGGCATGCGGTCCGCCATAGCCCATGGGGATGCCGAAGCGCTGGGTGGAGCCGATGGCGACATCCGCCCCCATCTCGCCCGGCGGCTTCAGGAGGGTGAGGGCCAGCGGATCGGCCGCGACACAGGCGAGCGCGCCGGCGCCATGCAACGCGGCGATCACCGCGGTGAAGTCATGCACATGGCCATAGGTGCCGGGATACTGGAACAGGGCGCCGAAAACCGCCGCCGGGTCCAGATCGGCGAAGGGGTCGCCGACGATCACTGCGAGCCCCAGCGGCTCGGCCCGGGTGCGGATCACGGCGATGGTCTGGGGGTGGCAGTGATGGTCGACGAAGAAGGCCGCCCCCTTGGAGCGGGAGGAGCGCCGGCACAGCGTCATCGCCTCGGCCGCCGCCGTGCCCTCGTCGAGCAGCGAGGCGTTGGCAATGTCGAGGCCGGTGAGGTCGGCCATCATGGTCTGGTAGTTCAGCAGCGCCTCCAGACGGCCCTGGCTGATTTCCGGCTGATAGGGGGTGTAGGCGGTGTACCAGGCCGGGTTCTCGAAGATGTTGCGCTGGATGACCGGCGGGGTGACAGTGCCGTGATAGCCCTGCCCGATGAGGCTGGTGCGGCCGCGGTTGCGGCCGGCCACCGTGCGCAGACGCTCCAGCACGCCCTGCTCCGACAGCGCCCGGCCCCAGGCGAGCGGCCGGGTCTGGCGGATGTCGGCCGGAATGATCCGGTCGATCAGCGCGTCGAGGCTGTCGACCCCGATCGCGGCGAGCATGTCGACCATCTCCGCCGGCGACGGCCCGATATGCCGGCGATTGGCAAAATCATAGGGCTCGTAGCCCACTTCCCGGTAGCTCATCACGCCTTCCCCCCGCCTTCTGGCCGTCAGCCCACGAGCGCCCGATAATCCGCTTCGTCGAGCAGCCCGTCGACCTCGGCCAGATTGGAGAGGCGCAGGCGGAAGAACCACGCGCTGCCCTGGGGATCGGCGTTCACCTTGGCCGGATCCTCGCGAATGTCCTCGTTGATCTCCAGCACTTCGCCGGCCAGCGGACAATAGACGTCCGAGGCGGCCTTGACGGATTCCACCACCGCGGCGGCATCGCCCTTGGTGTACTGGGCGCCGACTTCCGGCAGATCGACGAACACCAGATCGCCGAGCTGCTCGACGGCATGATCGGTGATGCCGACGGTCGCGATGTCGCCGGCGACGTCCACCCATTCATGGTCCGGGGTATATTTCCGCATGGTGGCGATCCTCAGCTGCGCTTGTAGCGCTGGGTGATGAAGGGAAGAGCGGCGACGGCAAGCGGCAGGCGCTTGCCGCGCACCTCGGCAAAGAGACGGGTGCCGGCCGCCGAAAGCGCCGTGGGCACATAGCCCATGGCCACCGGGCCGGCGACGCTGGGGCCGAAGCCGCCGGAGGTGACCGTGCCCACCGGCTCGCCACCGGTCTCGGCGGCATAAAGCGGCGCGCCCTCGCGGATCGGCGCCCGGCCCTCGGCCTTCAGCCCCACCCGGCGCCGCAGCGCGCCGTCGACAAGCTCGGGCAGGATGATCTCCGCCCCCGGAAAGCCGCCGGCCCGGGCGCCACCGGTGCGGCGCACCTTCTGGATCGCCCATTCCAGCGCCGCTTCCACCGGGGTGGTGGCGGTGTCGATGTCGTGGCCATAGAGGCAGAGGCCGGATTCCAGCCGCAGGCTGTCGCGGGCCCCCAGCCCGATCGGGTGCACGCGCTCGTCCGACAGCAACAGGTCCGCCAGCGCCTCGGCCCGGTCGGCGGGCACGGAAATCTCGTAGCCGTCCTCGCCGGTATAGCCCGAGCGCGAGACGAGGCAGGCGACACCGGCAAGCGTCACCTCGGCCACGTCCATGAACACCATGCCGGCAACCGCCGGGGCGAGGCCGGCAAGCACCGCCTCGGCCGCCGGACCCTGCAGCGCGATGAGGGCGCGATCGGTCAACTCCTCGACGGCGCAGACATCGGCGAGGTGCGCCTTCAGATGCGCCACATCGGCGCCCTTGCAGGCGGCGTTGACGACGAGGAACAGATGATCGCCGCGGTTGGTCACCATGAGATCATCGAGAATGCCGCCATCCTCGTTTGTGAACACGGCATAACGCTGCCGGCCGGTCTTCAGGCCCAGAATATCCACCGGCACCAGGGCTTCCAGCGCGATGGCCGCGTCTTCCACCCGGCCGGAATGGGGGCGCAGGATCACCTGCCCCATGTGGCTGACATCGAACAGGCCGGCAGCGGCCCGGGTGTGCAGATGCTCCTTCAGCACGCCCTCCGGAAACTGCACCGGCATCTCGTAACCGGCAAAGCCGACCATGCGGCCGCCGAGCCGGACATTCAGCGGGGTCAGCGGCGTTGTCAGCAGCGCATCCGTCTCGGTCATCGGCAATGTCCTGCAAGGGGAGAAGATGAACGGCGCGCGCGGCAGACGCCCCCGCCCGGCGCCGGGCCCAAAGGGGCACACGGGGCTGCGACGGGCGCCACGGTGCAAGAGCGATGCCGGCAGGCGCGCGGGACCGGCCGTCCCGACGACGGGCCCTCAGCCGATCCGGCAATGTGCGCCACTTCCACCATGCGGGGAGCACCAGGACTGTCTGACGGAGCCGGGCGGAAACCGCACTGACCGGCGCGTTCGTCAGAGCATAGCCGAAGCGCCGGCGGCGCGTCAGCCGGGCGTCGCGGCCGCAGCCCGCGCCCTGTGCGCGCAGGGGGGCGCACCTGGCCGGTCGGATGCAACCTCCGGCAGGCGGATCGTTGTGCCTCAGATCCCCGAGAGGAGATCGGCCGGCAGATGGCCGGTGGTGTTGAAGCTCGTCAGGCCATGGCCCCGGCTGGAAAAGGAAATCTCCGTCAGGGAGGCATTGCCGAGCGCACGCAGCAGCTCCACCCAGCGGCTGTCCGGCAGGCCGAGCGCCTCCGAGGCGATGGCGGCGATGACACCGGCGGAGGTGACCACCAGCTCCGCCCGGCCGCGCGGACCGGGGGCGGCCAGCGTCTCCGCCAGCCAGTCCCGCACCCGGCGACGGAAGCTCTGATAGTCCTCCCGGCCGGGAATCACCGCCTCGCCGGCAGCCCAGGCGGCAATCGCGGCGTCATAGGCGCGCAGCTGCTCCAGCCGCGGCGGCGCCTCGGGGCCGGACATGGGCCGGCCGGTGCGCGCGGCCGCCAGCTGCAGCAGCTCCTCGCCCTCGCCGAATTCGTCCAGCCCCGCCGCCTCGGTCATCGGCGCGATCAGCCGGCCATGGCTGACCACCTCGGCCGCGGTTTCGGCCTGCCGCCGGCGCGGGCCGTGCCAGACCAGGGTGACCGGCAGCCCCTGCCCGGCGAACCAGCGCCCGGTGGCCTGGGCCTGGGCCCGGCCGGTGGCCGACAGGGTGTCATAGGTCTCCGCCCCGAAGGCCGCCCGGCCATGGCGCATGAGGATGAGGACGCTCATCCCGCAGCCTTTCCAAGCGCCCGCGGATTGCTCTCCGCCAGCCGCGCCCGGGCGACGGCCTCCAGATGGGCGAGAAGGGCTGCCCGGCCCGGCATGCCCGGATCGCCATCGCCCTGCCGCAACCGGGCGGACAGCGCCCGGTTGGCCGCGACCGGATCATCGGCGGGCGCCCCCAGAAGGGTTTCGAGCGACGCGCGCTCGGCCTCCAGCGGGGCGGCACCGGCGGAAATCTGCCGTTCGGCAATGGCAAGCGCGTTCATCGCCATCAGCACCTCCATCTTGAGGGAGGCATCCACGGCCGGCAGGATCTTCGCCTTCAGCACATTGCGGACGGCGACAACGAGATCGAGAGGATCGGGACGCTCGCGCATCAGTCGGTCTCCGTCATCTTCAGGATGTCCCATTCCAGTTCCGGCACGATGTGGCCGGTAAGTGCCAGCAGCAGCGATTCCTCGGCCCCTGACAGATGCCGCTCCGCCTGCTGGATGGCGACGATCGCCCAGGTGACATGGGCCATCACCTCCCAATAGCGGATGATGCCGGCATCCACCGGCCGGCCCGACACCTCGGCATAGCCGCGATAGAAATCCGAGCGGGCGCCGATGCCGCCGGCCTCGCGCTCGGGATCATTGCGGCCGAAGCGCCAGCATTTGGCGCAGAACCAGCCGATATCCTCCATCGGGTCGCTCCAGCCGGCAAATTCCCAGTCGAGAATGCCGGTGACGCCGGCCGCATCGGCCATGTAGTTGCCGGTGCGGAAATCGCGATGGCAGAGGGTGATCTCGCCGCGGGGCGGCGCGTGGCGCTCCAGCCAGCGCAGCCCCCATTCCAGCGCCGGATAGGGGGTGTGGTGGCGATCGAGAAAGGCGCGGTGGGCGGCAATCGTCACCAGCGCCGGCGGGCCCGCGGGCTCCGGCAGGAAGCCGAGATCGGCCCGTGGCGGACGGATGGAATGGATGCGGGCGAGCTCCGCCCCCAGCCGCTCGGCCAGCGCCACGCGATCCCCGGGAAAGCCGGTGTCCTTCACCAGAACATGGCCTGCCGCCGTGCCGGCAATGCGGCGCATGGCAAAGAACGGCCGGCCGATCACGGTCCGGTCGGTGCACAGCCACAGCGGTTCCGGCACGGTGACGCCGACGGCGAACACCGCCTTCAGCAGCGCGAACTCCTCGGCGCGGCCATGGCTGATGGCAACGCCGGCGGTGGGCGAATCGCAGCGCAGCACCAGCCCGTGGGCGCCGGCAAAGGGGCCATCGGCGAAGTCGATGTCGAGGCGCCAGTTCTCCTGCACCGCGCCGCCGGAGAGAAGCTTCAGCTCCAGAATGGTGGCAGCGCTGGCGCCGGCAGCGGCGGCGAGAAAGCTGGCGAGTGCCGTCCGTTCGGTCTCGTTCATGTCGCCTCCCTCACAGACCGGAAATCGCATGGCCGCGATCGACCACGACGCAGGAGCCCGTCATCGCCCGGCCGGCAGCCGAGGCCAGCAGCAGCAGCGCGCCGTCCAGATCCTCGGGCCGGCAGAAGGTGCGCGTCGGGATGCGCGCGCGCAGCTTGTCGCCGGCGGGGCTGGTCAGGAACGCCTCGTTCAGCTCGGTGATGACATAGCCCGGCAGGATGGCATTGACCCGGATGTCGTGGCGGGCCAGCTCCAGCGCCATGGCCTTGGTGCCCTGCACCAGCCCGCCCTTGGAGATGGCATAGGGCGCGACGCCACCGGCCACCCGGATGCCGAGGATGGAGGCGATGTTGACGATCGACCCGGGCTTCTGGGCTGCCACCAGCCGCCGCGCCGCCTCGGTCGCCACCAGCCAGCAACCCTTGAGGTTGGTATCGATCACCGTGTCCCAGTCGTCCTCGGTCTGGGAGAGCAGCGGCTTCGACACCGCAAGCCCGGCATTGTTGACGACGATGTCCGGCAGGCCGGCGAGCGCCGTCGCCGCCTCGAAGGCGGCGGCCACGCTGACCGGATCGGTCACGTCCAGCACCACGGCGTGCGCCGTGCCACCGGCCGCCGTGATCTCGTCGACCAGCGCCGTCAGGCGGTCGAGCCGGCGGGCGGCCACCACCACGGTGGCGCCGGCGCGGGCAAGCGTTACGGCGAAATGCCGGCCGAGACCGGACGAGGCACCGGTGACGAAGGCCACGTGGCCGGCAAGCGAGAACAGGTCGGGCATGGCAGAAATCACGGGGGCGGTCATGGCTCAGGCGGTCTCCCGGGTCTTCTGGACGGAGGCATCGGCGCGGCCGCTGACGAGTTTGCGGCCCATGGAAAAGCGGTGCACCTCGCTCGGGCCGTCATAGATGCGGAAGGCGCGCATGTCGGCGAAGATGCGGGCGACCGGGCTTTCATGGGTGACGCCCTGACCGCCGAGGATCTGCACCGAGCGGTCGACCACCCGCCATTCCGCCTCGGAGCACACCACCTTGGAGCGGCTGGATTCGAAGTTGCAGCGCTCGCCCTGATCCAGCAGCCATGCCGTGTGCCAGATGTGCAGGCGGGCGGTCATCAGGTCCATCTCGTTGTCGGCGAGCATGAAGCTGACGCCCTGATGCTCGCCGAGGGCATGGCCGAAGGCCTGCCGGGTGCGGGCATAGGCCAGCGCCGTGTCATGGGCGCGCCGGGCCTGACCGAGCCAGCGCATGCAATGGGTCAGCCGCGCCGGCGCCAGCCGCACCTGGGCATAGCGGAAGCCACGGCCGATCTCGCCGAGCACGTCTTCCGCGGGGATGCGGACATTGTCGAAACGCACGACACCGTGGCCGCCGGTGAAGCAGGTATCCAGCGCATCCATGGTGCGCACGACCTGGATGCCCGGCCGGTCCATGTCGGTCAGGAACATGGTGGCGGAGCCATCCTCCATGCGCGCCATGACGATGGCGACACCGGCCCGCTCCGCCCCCGTAATCAGCCACTTGGTGCCGTTGATGACATAATGGTCACCGTCCTGCACCGCCGTGGTGTTCATCAGGCCGGGATCGGCGCCGGCGCCGGGAGGCGGCTCGGTCATGCAGAAGCAGGAGCGCAGCCGCCCCTCCACCATCGGCCGCAGCCAGCGTTCCCGGTGCTCCTCCTTCGCCACCGCCTCCAGCAGGTGGATGTTGCCCTCGTCGGGGGCGTGGATGTTGAGGGCCGTCGGGCCGAGGCAGGAATAGCCGGCTTCCTCGAACACCACCGCCTTCTCCACATGGGAGAGGCCGAGGCCGCCATAATGCTTCGACGCATGGGGGGTCAGCAGGCCGGCGGCACGGGCCAGTGCCACCAGCTCGGTGCGCAGCTCCTCGGAGGGGCCATGGGGCGTCAGGCGCGGGTCGGTCTCGAACGGAATGACCTCCTCGGCAATGAAGCGCCGCGTCCGCTCGCGCAGCTCCACCAGCTCGGGGGAAAGCGAAAAGTCCATCCTCGGGCTCCAGCAAGTCCATGGGGAGCGGCCACCCGGTGGCAGCGCGCCCGCCTTTTTATGGGTGAGGGCCCCGCACGGCCGGACGGCCGGGGACCCGACGGGCATCAGGACGGCAGGGCGCCGTCCCCATCGGGCACAGGGCCCGCAAGATCCTGCGGCGCACCCGAAGGCCCCGGCCGCGCGGCGGCAAACAGACCGGCCAGACGCCCGCCGGTCGCCGGCATCCCGGGGCTCTCGCCGGCCCGGGCGTCGCCGGCCAGAGGCGCCCGGGGCGCCGCCCCGAACATCCGCTGCCACTCGTCACACACCTCTCCGGGCGGCGGCGACGGCATCGGCGGGAGAGGTCGTCCAGCCATAGCGGCGCGGGCGGCGTAGATCGACCGGGCAACCAGGAAGGCCCGGGAATGAAACGCACACATGTTGCCTCCCGAAAAATAGACCGATCGGTCTTGCCGTCAGGACGGAATCCTGTTCCGCCGCCCGAATGCCCCGACCTCAGGAGACGGTGCGGCATCCGGACGGCGGGCTGCCCGGGGAGAGACGGCCGCGGCCTCCTCTCCCCCTGCCGACATCACTTGATGACAATGGGATTGACCGGCGCGCCGGTGCCGTTGACCACCTTCAGCGGCGCCGCGGCATAGAGGAAGTCCCAGCGGCCATCGGCCGAGCAGTCGTCGGAGAGTTTGCGCAGGTCGCAGATTTCCGTGAAGGTGACGCCGAGATTGCGCATCAGTGCGCAGTGCAGCGGCAGGGCAACGCCGCTCACCGGATCCACCGTCACCTCGTTGGCGATGGTATCGGTGACGAGGTTGGGGATTTCCATGTCCCGGAACCAGTCGACGAGAGCGGGCGAATAGGTCAGACCCGGTTCCACGAAGCCGTCATAGAACTCTTCCTTGCCATCGCGGAAATAGGTCTCGATCCAGCCGGTGCGGATGACGAGGATCGTGCGCCTGGTAATCTCGACGCCCTGGCTCTTCGCCGCGGCCAGCAGGTCCTCGTGGCTGAAGGTCTCGCCCTTCTCCAGATTTTCCTTGCCGCGATGCTTGGCCATGTCGATCAGCACGCCGCGGCCGACGATGCCGCGTTCGGCAATCGGCAGCACGCTGGCGCGCTGCATGCCGCCGATGGTGCTCTGGGCATCGTAGCCATTCCACAACTGGCCGTCATACCAGACGTGACCGAGGGCGTCGTACTGGGTCGAGCCCTGCAGGAAGGCCGACATGGCATCATCGGCATAGTGCAGGCCGCCGGGAAAGCCCGGACCCTTGCCGGCCATCCAGTGGCCCTCGTCCAGAATCTGGTAGCGCTCGGCGCCGCGCCGGCCCGGCCACACCGGATCGCCCACCGGGTTGCCCATGGGCACCTGCAGGGTGAACACCTTGCCCTTGCGGATCAGCCCGGCGCCGGCCAGCACTTCCGCGGGCCCGAGATAATTGAGCGCGCCCACTTCATCGTCTGCGCCCCACTTGCCCCAGTTCTTCGGGGCATCGCGCAGCAGATCGCCCATATAAGGCGGCTCGACCGTCATGTGGTCCGTCATTTTTCTCTCCCGGATAGGCTTTTCTGCTTGTTATCGTTGGGGGACATCCGGGGGGCATCCGCCCCCGGGCCCCTGACCGGGAGGCATGCCGCCTCCCGGACCGGCCCGCTTTTGCCTCCGCCCCGAGGCGGGGCACGGGTCAGGCCTTCTGCGGCGTCAGCGCACCATCGAGACGCTGCTGCAGCCGGTTCATGCCGCGCAGCCAGCGGTCGGGATCGCTGGCGCGGGCGATCGCATAGTCGTGCACCGCCGGATGGGGCAGCACGAGG
Source organism: Segnochrobactraceae bacterium EtOH-i3 (assembly GCA_050689115.1). Lineage (GTDB taxonomy): Bacteria > Pseudomonadota > Alphaproteobacteria > Rhizobiales > Segnochrobactraceae > JBBSSF01. The sequence continues at coordinate 91,213 of JBOGCN010000007.1, forward strand.
AAGTGCCCCTCGGCCATCGCCGCCCACAGCGCCTCGACCACCGCCTCCGGCCCGATCGCCTCGGCCCCCAGGAGGAAGTCGCCGGCGGGGCCGGTGTCCTCCAGAAGCTGCGTGCGCACCCCCTGCGGACAGAGGCAGTGCACCTTCAGGCCGCGATGGGCATAGGTCGCCGCCAGCCATTCCGCATGGGCCACCGCCGCATGCTTGGAGACCGAATAGGGCGCGTCCGTCAGCATGGCGAGGAGGCCCGCCGCCGAGGCGGTGACGATGAAGCGCCCCGACCCGCGCGCGAGCCAGCCGGGCAACAGCGCCCGGGCCGCCCGCACATGGGCCATCACGTTGACGGTGAACGCCTTCTCCCAGTCCGCCTCGGTGCCGTCCGCCGAGGTGACCACCCCGGCATTGGCACAGAAGACGTCGATCTCGCCGAGATGCGCCCGGGCAGCCGCAATGAGGGCCTCCACCCCGGCGACACCTGCGGCATCCCCGGCCACGGCGACACCGCCGATTTCGGCCGCCACCGCCCGGGCAGCCTCGCCATTCAGGTCGTTGACCACCACCCGGGCGCCGGCCCGGGCAAAGCGGATGGCGATCGCCCGGCCGATGCCCGCCCCGGCGCCGGTCACCACCACGCCGGCATTCGCGAAGTCCGTCATGTCCGCCTCCCTCGGAAGCCTCAGCCGCGCAGCTGGCGGCGCAGGATCTTGCCGGTGGCCGTCTTGGGCAGTTCCTCGACGATCTCGACGGCGCGGGGATATTTGTAGGCGGCGAGCCTGTCCTTGCAGAACACGATCAGCTCATCGACGGAGACTTCCGCCCCCGGCCGCAGACTGACGAAGGCTTTCACCGTCTCGCCGCGATAGGGATCGGCGACACCGACCACGGCCGCCTCGCGCACGGCGGCGTGTTCATAGAGAACATCCTCCACCTCCCGCGGCCAGACCTTGTAGCCGGAGGCGTTGATCTGGTCCTTCTTGCGATCGACCAGATAGAACCAGCCGTCGGCGTCCATGTAGCCGACATCGCCGGTGAAGAGCCGGCGGCCGGGCAGCGCGTGGGCGGTCTCGTCGGGCTTGTTCCAGTAACCGGCGACCACCTGGGGGCCCTCGGTCACGATCTCGCCGATCTCGCCGGCGGGCAGCTCCTGCCCGTCCTCGCCGATGATGCGAACGATGGTGTTGTAGACCGGCAGGCCGACCGACAGCGCCCCGGACTGGGGATCCACCGGCGCCGACACCCCGGTCGGCACGCAATGGGAGGGCGAGGTCGTCTCGGTGAGACCATAGATATTGTGGATGTAGGCGCCGAATTTATCCTGAAACGCCCGGGCAATCGCCGGCGGAATGGGCGCGCCGCCGGAGTTGATCTTCTTCAGCGACGAGAAATCCGCCTGTGCCGCATCCCGGTGGCTCATCAGAGAAATGAAAGCGGTGATGGCGCCCACCGTATAGGTCGGCTTTTCCCGGGTGATGGTCTCCAGCACCACCGCCGGATCGAAGCGATACATCAGCACCAGCGGCGCGCCGAGGAGCAGGCTGAGAGCGACATGGCCGATGAGGCCGGTGATGTGGAACAGCGGCGCGATGGCGAGGATCACGTCATCCCGGGTCAGGCCGCACCAGTCGCGATAGGTCTGGGCGTTGAAGACCACGTTGCCATGGGTGTTCATCGCCCCCTTGGGCGCCCCGGTGGTGCCCGACGTATAGGTGAGGAAGGCGATGTCCTCCGGGCCATAGCTGACCGGCGGCGGCACCTGACCGGCTGATTCCGCCAGCAAGTCGGCCAGAGGCACCGTGCCGGGGAAGCTCAGCCGCTCGATACCGGCAAACAGACGCGGTTCATCGGTGCCGCGATAGTCCAGCTCCGAGGTGGTGAGCACCAGCTCGACCCCGGTCTTCGGCACCACCGAGGCCGCGACATCGCGGTAAAGACCTTCCAGACACACCAGCACCCGGGCGCCGGAGTCGGTCAGAAGCAGATCGAGCTCCCGCTCCCGGTTCATCGGGTTGATGGAGACGGCGATGCCGCCGGCCTTCCACGTGCCGACGAGGCCGATCAGGAACTGCGGCACATTCTGGAGATAGAGCGCCACCCGGTCGCCGCGGGCAAAGCCGCGGGCGAGCAGACCTGCGGCAAAGGCATCGGTCAGCGCATCCAGGGTCCGCCAGGAGATGCGGGCGCCGAAATAGCGGATCGCGTCGCCCTCGGGCAGACGGGCGATGGTGGCGCGCACCATGGAGAGGGCATCGGGATAGGCGGGCACGATCTCCGCCGGATGACCATCCGGATAGAGCGCCAGCCACGGCTTTGCCTCATAGATGCTCATGCCCGCTCTCCCGAGCCGACAGAAAATCCCTGGAAGACGCACGTCTTCCCACCCGCTGACACGCAGAGCACGCCTTGTCCTCCCATTTTTTCTGCGTCCACCACAGGTTCTCGAACCAGGCGGCGGCGCCTTTTTGCATGGGGGAGAAGATAGGACAGGGATATTCGACGTGAGAAGAGCGGAATCAGATGCTTCGTCTGGAAAGGTCTGTTTCGCGAGACTGGCCGTCCGGATTTCTGGAATACCGGACCGGCCGGGGCGCGGCCGGGCTCAGCCGGCCTTGCGATAGTCGCGCGGGGCGCAGCCGAAGGCGCGCAGGAACTGGGCGCCGAACTGGCTGGGGCCGCCAAAGCCGCAGGCGGAGGCGACATCGGCAATCGGCCGGTCGGTCTCGACCAGCAGCGCCTGGGCGCGGGCCAGCCGCTGGGCCAGCACATATTGATAGGGCGAGACGCCGTAGCTCTGGCGGAAGGCGCGGCCGAAATGGCCGGTGGAGAGGCCGGCCAGCGCCGCCATTTCCTCCACCCGGATATCCCGGGCCAGCCCGTCACGCACGAAGGCTTCCAACCGGCGGCGGGTGCCGGGGGCAAGCCCGGCGGCCTTGTCCGGCACGGGCGCGGCCGTGCGATATTTGCTGCGCAGATAGCTCTCGATGGACTCCAGCAGAGGCTGCAGCGCCGGGGTGCACTGGGAGCCCTCGCGCAGGATCATCGCCACCGTGGTGGCATACTGGAACAGCACGGGATCGCGGAACGGCGTGGTCAGCAGCGCCGTCTGGGTGTCGTCCAGCTCGAACTCCGGTCCGAGATAGATCTGCAGCATCTCGAAATTGCCGGTGAAGCGCCAGTCGCACTCGAAGCCCGGCTCCAGCAGCACGCTGGTGCCGCGCACCGGCCCGCGCCAGACCGAGCGGCCGTCGATGATCTGCTCGATGCTGGAATCGCCGCGCATGGACACCGCGAGGAAGCGGCGGCGATGACCGTCGAACAGACGCAGCCGCGGCGTCTGGCGCCACAGCGCGGCACTGGCCCCCGGCCGGTCCGTCGGCGGCGAACGCACCACCGGGGCCGTGTCGGCAAAGCGGCGCACGGCGTCGATGGTCTGCTCGAGATCGAGGTCCTGCACCATCAATGTCCCCTCCCCAACCGCGGGCCGCCTCTTTTTCGGGCGGGGAGTCGTGCTCTCTCCCACGGACGCCAGATGATAGACGGGCCTTCCGAGCGATGCGTGCCGCATCGCTCTGATCCCGGACGGACAGCGGATTTCCCCCCATGCCCCGGCAGCACGCGAAAGCCGCGTCGGCCTGCCGGACGCCCCTTTTTAGGGATCTTCCGGCATGACCTGTACACAGCCAATGGTAAAGCGCCGGCCCGACGGGAGCCAGCGCCCGCAATCCATGGATTCCGCACATCTCTCCCGGGATTCGTGCACCGGTTCATTCGAAGAGTGGACGCCCCGCCACCTCAGCCGGCGGCCGGAACCAGACGGGCGACGAGCCCGTCCACATCCACCGCATCATCCTGATCGGCGGCCAGCGCCCGGGCGGCATAGGTGCGCCACACCCGGGAATGCAGGAAGAAGGCCATCAGCTCGGGATCGAGATGGCCTTCGGTGCCCATGCGCACCATGATCTCGAAGGCCTCCGACAGGGTCTTGGCGCGCTTGTACGGCCGGTCGGAAGCGGTGAGCGCCTCAAACACATCGGCAATCGCCATCACCCGCTGCGGGATGGTCAACCGGTCGGCACCGATGCGACGGGGATAGCCCTTGCCGTCCATGCGCTCATGATGGGTGGCGGCAATTTCCGGCACGTCGCCGAAGCCGTCCGGCCAGGGCAGCCGCGTCAGCATGATGTAGGTCTGCACCACATGGTCATTGACCACGAAGCGCTCCTCGTCATTCAGGGTGCCGCGGCGGATGGAGAGATTGTAGAGCTCGCCCAGATTCTGCCGGTGAGCCGGCAGGCGCATGTCGAAGCCGTAGAGATTGGCCGGATCGCCCCTCTCCACCGCCGGCCGGTGGGCCGCGTCCCACGGGGTGATGTGGGAGGGGCGATCGGCCAGCAGCGGTTCGGCGACCGGCAGCACCGGCGCCGGCACGCCGGCGAGCTGCCCTTCCTCCGCCGTGGAGAGCCCCAGCCGGTCATCGAAATGGCGCACCCAGCTGCGGCCGGCGATCGCGCGCAGACGCGCCAGGTCGGCATCGGTCATGAACTCGCCGCCGATATTGGAGCGGGCGACGAAGGCGAACTCTTCCGTCAGCCGGTCGATGTCGGCATTGCGCAGGGCCGAGGATTCGGGGGCGCTTGCCCCGGCCAGCAGGCGCTCCAGATGGGCAATGGTGGCATCCCGGTGCAGCACCTCGAACCGGGTGCGGATCTCGTGGATGCGGTTGTGGACGGCCTCCAGCTTGGTGGCCTTGTCGATGATGTGCTCCGGGCTCGTCACCTTGCCGCAATCATGCAGCCACGCTCCAAGCCGAAACGCCTCGCGCTCGGTCGGATCGAGACGGAATTCGGCATAGGGGCCCGAGGTCTCCGCCTCCAGCCGGTCGACGATGCCGATGGCGAGTTTCGGCACCCGCCGGCAATGGGCGCCGGTATAGGGGCTCTTGGCGTCGATGGCGTCTGCGATGAGGTCGATGAAGCCGTCGAGCAGGCGGCGCTGGCTCTCGATCAGCCGGCGCGTCTCGATGGAAACCGCGAGCAGGCCCGAGAGCTTGCGCACGAACACGCCGAACGCCTCGTTGCCATACCGGCTGTCATCGTGATGGGTGAGCACCAGCAGGCCGAGGGGGTGGCCGATCCGGCTGACCAGCGGCAGCACCAGCCGGGTGAGCCCCGGCCCGGCCGCCGGCACCACGCCGGCCCCGTCCTGCACGGCGCCGAGCGGCAGCTCGGCCGGCAGGTCGTCGTCAGCCATTTCCCCCGGCGCCGTCACGTCGGCCTCGCGCACCAGCACCGGCCGGGCCTCGTCGGCCAGATAGACCGTGCCGCGGCGGCAGAGCGTGCCCTTGACGGTGCGGGCCAGCACCTCCCCCAGCATCCGCTCCAGCCGCTCCTCGCTGGCGATGGTGTCGCTGGTGGTGAGGAAATCCCGGATGGTGCCGGAGACGGTATCGAGCACGGCGTGGAAGTCGTCGATCTCGCGGATATAGCTGCGCACCGCCGTCGGCCGCGAAAAATCGAAGCGCGTCATGCGGTTGGCCTGTTCAGCGAGCAGCGTCAGGCCACGACCGAGACGGTGACCGGTGACCCAACCGATCGCCAGTAGCAGCACCGTGATGCCGGCCGCCAGCCACAGCTGATCGGTCACCACCAGCCGCAGGGTGGCCAGAATCTCGTCCTCCGGTACCGCCATCACCAGCTGGTTGGCCCCGCCCATCGGGGACTTCAGCGGCAGGGTGATGCCGAACCAGGTGCGCCCCTCGGCAACGAACGACACGGATTCGCCAGCCGGCAGATTTTCCTTCAGCAGTGCCCGGATCACCAGCGACAGGGTCGGCCGCTCGTCGGGGCCCAGATCCGTATCGGCGGTGGAGGCGATCGTCTCGCCATTGATGCTCAGCACCGCCATTTCCGCGTCCGGAGTTGGCCGGACTTCGGCCAGTTCCACCCCGAGATCGACCACGGTGACGTCCAGACCGATGACCCCGTCATCGGTGGCCATGCGCTCGGAAAGGGTCATGCCGAGCTGGTGGCTGGCATAGAAGATATAGGGCTCGCTGACATGCTCGCCGGGCGGAGGTGGCGTATCGCGGAACCAGGAGCGTTCCCGGGCATCATAGGTGGTGGTGCTGCCCGCCCGGACCTCCAGCAAGGTGAGGTTGGCATCATAATAGGAGCGCGTGAGCGGACGGTCGGGACCGGAGCCGCTGATCTGGCGCACCACATAAACCGCCCGATCGGGGACGCCGAACCGGGCCGGGCGCTCCGGCCGCACCCGCTGCATGGAGAAGAAGGTGCCATCATCCCACGCAATGATGATGGCGGAGAGAAAAGAGAGGCTGTCAAACACCGCCCGGAAGCCATCCAGCCGCTCCGGCGTGTGGTTCTCCCCCTGGGACTGGATGCCCGGCAGCAGGCCGGCGGCCAGATAGCCTACCGCCTGGGAAGCCGGCGCGACAGTGGCCTCCACCCGCGCGGCGATCACCTGCCCCATGCTCTCGGCCCGGTCCCGGGTGGCCGACAGGAAGATATCCCGGCCCGCCGTCCACCCCTGCCACAGCAGCGCCCCCGCCAGCAGCCCCATCGCCACCACCAGCGACAGGGCAAACAGCAGCGGCAAAGGCAGCGAGACCGGACGCGGGCGACCAGGCGCCCGCTCCGGTGCGGATGACGACGACATTGGGGGACCCCGCTCGCGATGGCCCGGTCCACTCTGGAGGCAGTGTCCCGGCCGCGCTTTCTCCGTCCCCATCCTGCACGGATGACAGGCGGTCAAGTCAAGCGCTCCCGGATACACGCCGGGCGCGTCTCCTTATCGCATGTCGGTTGTATACCTGTCCGGAATTCAGTCCAGCGCCTCGAACACCCGCACCCGGTGGCGGCCGGCGGCCTTGGCGGCATAGAGCGCCTGATCGGCCCGGGCGAGCAATTCGTCCGCCGCCGGGCCATCCGCATCCGCGCTGGCAATGCCGATACTGAGGCCGATGGTCAGCAGGGTACCCTCTATATGGAAGGGCCGGTCGATGGCTGCAATCAGCCGGTTTGCCAGACGCTCGGCCTCTCCCCGGCCGACCCAGAGCAGGGCCGCGAATTCGTCGCCGCCCAGCCGGGCGACCACATCATCGCTGCGCAGCTCCGCATGGAAGCGCGCCGCCACCTCGCGCAGCACCGCATCCCCCGCCTGATGGCCGCGGGTATCGTTCACCTGCTTGAAATGGTCGAGATCCATGTAAAACAGGTGGAACACCCGCCCGGTGGCCCGCGCACGCGCCAGCGCACCCGCCAGATGCTGGCCGAAGGCCGCGCGGTTGGGCAGGCCCGTCAGATCATCATGGGAGGCGAGCCGGGCGAGCTGGGTTTCCAGCTCCTTGCGCCGGCCGATGCCACGCACCGAGGCGACATAGCCGGTGGCCTCGCCGCTCTCCGGATCCCGGATCAGGCGGATGGACGCCTCCATCCACACCCAGTGGCCATCCTTGTGACGCTGGCGCTGCTCTACCACCCCCACCTCGAGGCGGCCGGCGCGCACATCCGCCATGACGGAGCGGAAGGCGGGGACGTCATCGGGATGGGTGATGTCCAGGGCCCGGTGCCCGAGCATCTCCTCCGGCTCATAGCCGAGCAGGGTGCGCACCGAGGGCGAGATATAGAGCCTGATGCCGTTCAGGTCGCCGCGCACGATGGTGTCGGACGAGGTTTCGGCCAGCACCCGGAAGGCGGCCTCCCGGGCCTCGGTGGCCCGCAGCGCCTGTCGGAGCTGAAGACAGCCCTCGGCCACCTCGGCCAGCGCCCGCAGCCCGGCGATGCCGGCGTCCGCAGCCGGCCGCGGCCGGGTGTCGAAGAGAGCAAGGCGGCCCGCCGTCTCGGGTCCGACCGGCACGCTGGCCAGAAAGCGCAGGCGCGGCGCCCCGGTCACCGGCGCCCAGCCGGCCGTGCGAGCATCTTCGCGAAGATCGGCGACCCAGAGTGGCGCGGCACCGGCATCGGGGCGTGCGGACAGGGACCGGGCAAAGCCCCAGTCTCCGGCCGCTTCCCCGTCGGCCAGATCGACCCAGACCTCCCCCGTCTCCCCCAGACAGAGCGCCGCCGCAGAGACATCGAACAGTCGTCGCGCCGCGCGACACAGGGCAGCAAAGGAGCGGTCCGACAGAGGCATCCCCATTTCCTCCGTTCAGCTGATCCCCGGTCCCCACCAGAGGATTCATGCATGCCAGCCGGGCCCCTGATCCCGCCGGCAGCACCACTCTAGCACGCTCGCCCGGGCGCGCGACCACCTCGGGATTTTGCCGGATCCCGGAACGTTTCCCGGTCAGATCGCACCACCGCGATACCGCCGCACTCCCCGCGGCAGGACCGGCCGACACGACGCCCGAAGCCGGCGCCGGCATCATCGGGCATGAGCGGGGGCTCCGGGATTCGCCGGCCAGCGGATCACAACCCGTGCGACCGGATACCAACCACTGCGGGTTCCCACCGGGCCTGAGGCGACACGCCACCGACTTTTCCCCCGCTTCTTCGGTCCGGCCTGTCTCCGGGGATGAAATCAGCAGCCTTTCATGACACTTGGGACGAAATCAGCGCGCTTTCCCCGATGGCGGGAGCGGGCATCCGCAGGCAGACTGTGTCCGCACGACCGGAGACAGCACGGGAGACAGAGCATGGCCGGACCCCTCTCATCCGTCTCGGGCGCGACCGACGACGCGGATCTTCTCTATTCGGTGCGCGACAACTGGGGCGCGGGCTTCGTTGCCGACCTGACGGTGCAGGCCGGCGACATCTCGATGACCGGGTGGACCCTCGCCTTTGACGCCGATTTCGAGATCACCAATCTGTGGAATGCGGTGATCCTCAGCCATGTCGGCACGCATTATGTCATCGGCAATGCCAGCTGGAACGGCACGGTGGCGGCCGGCGGCACCACCACCTTCGGCTTTCAGGCGACGACCGGTCCGTCCGGCGCCGTGCCCGACAATCTGACCCTGAACGGCGTTCCCGTGGATGGCGGCGGTACGCCGGAACCAGTGGTGCCCGAGCTTTCCATCGCCGGCACCAGCTTTGCCGAAGGCAGCGCCGGGGCGCCGGGGCACGGCAGCTTCACCGTCACCCTCTCGGAACCAGCCGATGGCCCGGTGACCGTGTCGTGGTCGACCGCCGATGGCACCGCCACCGCCGGATCGGACTATCAGGCCGCCACGGGCACCCTGACCTTTGCCGCCGGCGAGACCACGAAGACCATCCGCATCGATGCCATCGGCGATGCCGTCGTGGAGGGCAACGAGACCTTCACGGTGACGCTCTCCGGCCCTTCGGGCGCCACCCTCGCGACGGCCAGCGCCACGGGCACGATCCAGAATGATGATGTGGCTCCCTCCCCGGTGCTGCCGAAGCTCTCCATCAACGATGTCACGGTGATCGAGGGCACGGCAGGCACGGGTACCGGCGGCACCGGGTCGGCGGTGCCCGGCTGGCTCTCAACCGATGGCAACCAGATCGTGGATGCCGCCGGCAACTCCGTGCAGATCGCCGGGGTGAACTGGTTCGGCTTCGAGTCCTCCAACATGGCCCCACACGGCCTTTGGACCCGGGGCTACAAGGACATGATGGATCAGATGGCCGATCTCGGCTTCAACACGATCCGTCTGCCCTTTTCCTCCGACATGCTGCACGCCACCGGCACCGCCTCGGGCGTCGACTACTCCAAGAACCCGGATCTCGCCGGCCTGACGCCGCTGGAGATCATGGACAAGATCGTCGCCTATGCCGAGGACATCGGCCTCAAGATCATCCTGGACCATCACCGCAGCGATTCCGGCGCCGGCACCTCGGGCAATGGCCTGTGGTATGATTCCAGCCACAGCGAGGACCAGTGGATTGCCGACTGGCAGATGCTGGCCGAGCGCTACGCCGACACCAGCGCGGTGATCGGCGCCGACCTGCACAACGAGCCCTATAATGGCACCTGGGGCGATGGCGGCGTGACCGACTGGGCGCGCGCCGCCACCGAGGCCGGCAACGCCATCGGCGAGGTCAACGACAACTGGCTGATCTTCGTCGAGGGCATCGGCTCCTATCAGGGCAGCAGCTACTGGTGGGGCGGCAACCTCATGGGCGTGCGCGACCATCCGATCGAGCTCGATGTCGACAACAAGCTCGTCTATTCGGCCCACGACTATCCGAATTCCGTCTATCCCCAGACCTGGTTCCAGGGCAGCGACTTTGCCGATGACCTGCCGGCCAAGTTCCGGGAGATGTGGGGCTATATCTACGAGGAGAACATCGCCCCGGTCTATATTGGCGAGTTCGGCACCAAGCTTGTCGACCCCAAGGATGCGCCGTGGCTGGAGGCCATCACCTCCTATCTGGGCGGCGACTTCGACAATGATGGCGTGAGCGACCTCGCCCCCGGCGACACCGGGCCGTCGTGGACCTACTGGTCGTGGAACCCCAATTCCGGCGACACCGGCGGCATCCTGAACGACGACTGGACGACGGTGAACAGCACCAAGCTCGCTTATCTCGAGCCGATCCTGTTCGACTTCTCCACCGACGTGCCGACCGATGATGGCGGCTCCGACGGCGGCGAGGCGGACGTCAATTATGCCGTCTTCACCATCAGCCTGTCGGAGGCATCGACCGAGGCGGTCAGCGTCGCCTTTCACACCGAGACCGGCACCGCCGGCAGCACCGATTTCGAGGCCCGCTCGGGCACGGTGAGCTTTGCCGCCGGCGAAACGACGAAGACCGTCGCCATCGCCATCACCCCGGACAGCATCGGCGAGGCCGAGGAGAATTTCCGGGTGGTGCTGGACACTCCCACGGGCGCCACCATCGCCCGCGGCACGGGCATTGCCACCATCCATGATGATGATGGCGGTCTGCCCGGCGGCGGCGACACCGGCGGCGAAGACCCCGTTTCCGACAGCCTGACGGCAAGCTTCACCCGGGTGGATGGCTGGACCACCGGCTTCAACGGCTCGGTGACCATCAGCAATGCCACCGCCCAGACGGTGCACGGCTGGGAAATCGAGATCGAGATGCCCTACGAGATCAGCAACATCTGGAATGCCGAAATCGTCTCCCATTCCGGCGACAGCTATGTGATCCGCAATGCAAGCTGGAATGGCGATGTCGTCGCCAATGGCTCGGTGAATTTCGGCTTCATCGGCTCCGGCCCCGGCACCGCCTCGGAGATCGACCTGGTGCTGTGAGCCCCTCTCCTGCGGGGACCCGACCGGATCGGGACCCCCGCGGGACTTTTTCCGGAACGATCCGGCCGCCCGGCCGTTCTGCCTCCGTGCGTCCCGCGGGATCCGCACGGCCCCTGCCTGCCCCCAGCCGATCTTGGGCACGCCCCCTCTTCCGGGTGCGGCCGGGGGCAGGATCCGGGCCCGCCGGCTTCAGACCAGCGTCGCCGCGCTGAAATCCGCAGCTGCCAGACCACCCTGGGCGAGGACGGCAGACCGCACCGCCGCCACCATCTCCGGCGAGCCACAGGCCCGGACGACATGGCCGGAAAGATCGGGATGATCTGACAGCACAGCCTCGGGCACGGTTCCGACGCGACCGCCCCAGCCCGCCTCCGGCGCCGCAAGCACGGGCACGAAGGTGAGGTCGGGCATCGTGCGGGCCCACGCCTCGGCATGCTCCAGAGCGTAGAGATCGACGGCCCGCCGCCCGCTCCAATAGAGCGTCCCCGGCCGCCCCGGCGCGCGGGACGCCATTTCCTCCACCATCGCCTTCAGCGGCGCAAGGCCGATGCCCTCGGCCAGCAGGATCACCGGCCGGGTGTCATCGTCCAGATGAAAGCGGCCGAACGGGCCTTCGACCCACAGCATGTCGCGCACCCGCAGCCGGCCAAAGACCTGATCGGCAAAGCTGTCGCCGGGGGTGCGCGGAATGTGCAGCTCCAGCCCGTCGCCATGGCCGGGCGCCGTCGCCAGAAAGCAGGCGTGCCGGCTGCCATCGCGCAGACGCACCTGCACATGCTGGCCAGCCCGCCACACGAGGCCATGGCCCGGCGGCAGGGTCAGCCGCAGGATGGCCACCTCCGCCACCGGCTTTTCCAGCCCCGCCACCCGCGCCGGCAGGGCACAGAGCGGCAGGCCGGGCAGGCTGTCCACCTCGTCACAGGCAATCGTCACGTCCCCCCGCACTTCCGTGCGGCAGAGCAGGCAGGCATCCGGCCCATCAAGGAAATAGCCGGCCGGCAGACGGGTGACCTCCCCGTCCAGCACCGTTGCCCGGCAGGTGCCGCAATCGCCGCGGCCGCACTGGAAGGGCAGCGCCAGACCGGCAGCGATCCCGGCCGCCAGCACCGTCTCGCCGGACGCCACGGCAAACACCTTGCCCGACGGCTGCAGGATGACCCGGGACATGACAGCCTCCCCCGAGAGCCGGCATCCCATCCGCCGCTCTCCCGGGGATCTTATCGCAAGGACCGGTGAAATGGACTCTGCACGTCCGCCGCAGACCTCTCATGCCTTTGGAGCATATGGGAAATCCGCAGTCCATCCGGCGCTTGGGACTGACGCAGGCCCCGGACAGGAGAGACGCGGCTAGCGACTCAGGCCGGCTTGACGAAGGTGAGATAGGTCGGCGTGCGGCCTTCGCGCAGGGCCTTGGCCTCATAGCGGGTGCCGGGCCAGCCGGGATAGGGCGTCTTCCAGTCCGCCGCCGTCTCCGCCGTCCAGCGCAGGCCGCCATGCTCGCGGACATGGGACAGCGTCCAGTCGACATAGGTGTCGATGTCGCTGGCAAAGCGGAACAGCCCGCCCGGCTTCAGCACCCGGCAGAAGCGGTCGAGATTGGCCGACGAGACGAAGCGGCGCTTCCAGTGGCGCTTCTTCGGCCACGGATCGGGATAGAGCAGATAGACCCGGCTGACCGAGTTCGCCGGCATCCAGTCGAGCAGGAACACCGCATCCTCGGGGTGCAGGCGGATCGTGTCGATCGCCTTTTCCTCGATGACGCTGACCGCCTTCGCCATGCCGTTGACGAAGGGCTCGCAGCCGATGATGCCCACATCCGGGTTGGTCTCGGCCTGATGGATCATGTGTTCGCCACCGCCGAAGCCGATTTCCAGCCAGACCTCGCGAACCGGCTTGGGAAACAGCGCCGCCAGATCGGCGGGCGCCGGTGTCGTCAGGTCGATGGCCAGTTCCGGCAGATGGCTGGCAACGGTGGCGGCGCGGCGGGCGCGCAGGGTCTTGCCATGGCGGCGGCCATAGAAGGCGCCCCGCACCACCGGCGTCTCCGCATCATCGGAGGAGAGATCGTCTGAGGTCATCGCTGCGGCTCCTGCCGGGCGGCCGCCATCCCGGCCTGTCCCTTGGCGGGAACGCGAGACGGGCGCCTTCCGAAACGCCGCGCGGCCCCGAAGCGGGGCCGCGCAATTCTTCATCCTGTCGGTTCCGGTCTCCGGGCCGCCACCAAAAGGGAGGCGTCGGCCCGAAGCTCTCAGAGCGCCGCGCGGATCGCGCTCACCAGGTCGATCTTCTCCCAGGAGAAGCCGCCATCGGCCTCCGGCGTGCGGCCAAAATGGCCATAGGCGGAGGTGCGGGCATAGATCGGCTTGTTGAGGCCGAGATGCTGGCGGATGCCGCGGGGCGACAGGTCCAGAATCTCCGGCAGCACCTTTTCCAGCGCCGCCTCGGGCACCTGACCGGTGCCGTGCAGGTCGACATAGACGGCGAGCGGCTTGGCCACGCCGATGGCATAGGCCACCTGGATGGTGCAGCGCTCGGCCAGCTCGGCGGCGACCACGTTCTTGGCCAGATAGCGCGCGGCATAGGCAGCCGAGCGGTCCACCTTGGTCGGATCCTTGCCCGAGAAGGCACCGCCGCCATGGGGAGCCGCGCCACCATAGGTGTCGACGATGATCTTGCGGCCGGTGAGGCCGCAGTCGCCATCCGGACCGCCGATCACGAACTTGCCGGTCGGGTTGACGTGCCAGACGGTATCCTTCGTCACCCAGCCTTCCGGCAGGGCGGTGACGATATAGGGCTCGACCATGGCGCGGACGTCGGCCGAGGTCAGGTCCGGATCGAGATGCTGGGTCGACAGCACGATCTGGGCGGCGCGCACGGGACGGCCGTTCTCGTAGGCGACCGTCACCTGGCTCTTGGCATCGGGGCCAAGGCGCGGCTCGGCGCCGGACTTGCGGGCATCCGCCAGCACGCGCAGGATCTTGTGGGCATAATAGATCGGCGCCGGCATCAGATCCGGGGTCTCGCGGCAGGCATAGCCGAACATGATGCCCTGGTCGCCCGCGCCTTCGTCCTTGTTGCCGGCGGCATCAACGCCCTGGGCAATGTCGACGGACTGGGCATGCAGGAGAACGTCGATGTCGGCGGTCTGCCAGTGGAAGCCGTCCTGCTCGTAGCCGATATCGCGGATCGCCATGCGGGCGAGATGGGCGAGATAATCCGACGTGATGGTCTCGGGCCCACGCACTTCGCCGGCGATCACGACGCGATTGGTGGTGGCCAGCGTCTCGCAGGCGACACGCGCCTCGGGCGCCACCGACAGATAGGCATCAACGACGGTATCGGAAATACGATCGCAGACCTTGTCCGGATGACCTTCGGACACCGACTCGCTGGTGAACAGATAGTTCGTGCGGGACACTCCGCCACTCCCTCCAATGCGCGCCTCAAGGTCGGCGACCGGGCTTCCACGTAGCATCATCCGGACCTTTGGCGCAAGGCGCGCATAAAGGGATCCTTATATGCTGCCCCTCGGCAGGCCCGCGGCATTGCGCGGCCGCGCGACAGGCCGGAATGCCGGGCCTGCCAACGCCCGCCGACGGGGCACGGCATGCCCGCCCCCTCCCCTCGGAGGAACGGACATTCCTCCGGCACGAGCGGACAGAGCGACGGTCAGGGAAAAGCAGAGCGGGATCTGTGGGGGCGCGGGGCCCCATGCGGCCGCACATGGCGGCGGCCAGGACGTCATTTCATACCAGCCGCACGAAGTGCTGACCGCACCGAGCGTCTGAAGAGTAGAGAATTTCTCATATTTTCCAATGGCATGAGAAATTCTCATCGGACTCCCAAAGAGTCCTTTTCAAGGATCTTTGGCATCAGGACCGATGCCGTCCCCGGGAGGAGAGGGACAGGCACGGCATCGGCCTTTGCGGACCGGACCTCGGGCTTCCGGGGGGAGGAAGCAGCCGGAGCGACACCCTGGGGGGAGCATGCCGCCGGCTTTACGGGTCCGATCGGTGTCTGATGGCCGCGATCAGGGAGCGTCAGTGCCCAAGGATTCCACCAGGTCGATCACCCGGCGGCGGACCTTGTTGTCCTTGATTCGCACGAAGGCCTTGGTCAGCGCCAGACCTTCGGTGGAGGTGAGGAAGTCGGTGACATAGGACGCCGAGTTGGACTCGGCAAAGCCCGCGGCTTCCTGCGGCGTGCCCGGCGCATCCTCAAAGAAATAGGCGACGGGCACCTGGAGCACGGTGGCAATATGCTGCAGCCGGCTGGCGCCGATGCGGTTCGTGCCCTTTTCGTACTTCTGGATTTGCTGGAAGGTAATGCCGAGACTTTCGCCAAGTTTTTCCTGGCTCATTCCCAGCATCATGCGGCGCATCCGGACGCGACCGCCAACATGTGTATCAATCGGATTGGGGGATTTCTTGCTCGGCATGAAGTGCGAATTCCTGTCTTGATCCGGCCACGCGTGTGACCGGCCAACGCATCAACAATGGAAGTCGGCCAACCGCCCTGCGAGGCCCCGAACCCCGCTCCCCCTCCCGGAAGGCCCGTCCTGCAACCCATCCGCGTTCACGACCGGGCTCCAGAGCGCAACGGATAATGCGTTTGGATGAAGGCCGAAGTCAATCGGGAGACGCAAATTGTATACGCAGACGCCTCCGACGGGCATTCCACGCCAGAGCCGCGCAAACTACAACCGCGCCGGCCGCCGGAATCGCGCCCAGACGAGCAAATGGCGTCTCCGGTCCGGCCTCGGGCAGGGTCGCATCCAGCCGGGCCACGGCGCCCATCGGCAACCGGGCGTGGATGCGGCCGGCAGCATCGACCACGGCGGTGACGCCGGTATTGCCGACCCGGACGAGGGGCAGCCCCTCTTCCACCGCCCGCAGCCGCGCCTGGGCAAAATGCTGCAGCGGCCCCGGGGTCTCGCCAAACCAGGCGTCGTTGGTCACGTTCAGGATCCAGCCGGCCCGCCCGTCCGGCCGGGCCAGACCGCTGAGGAAATCCGGCACGCGAATGCCCGGGAAGATCGCCTCATAACAGATGAGCGGGATGCCCTCGGGCACCCCCGGCAGCACCAGCCGCCGCTCCCCCTCCCCCGCGCTGAATCCGCCGGGCAGCACCGCCAGCGGATCAATCCCGAACCGGTTCATCACGCTCGCAAAGGGAACATACTCTCCGAACGGGACCAGATGCAACTTGTCATAGACGTCCGTGAGAGCACCGCGGCGGTCCATATAGAGAAGCGCATTGAAAAAACGTTCGTCGCCCTCGGGCCCGTCGCCCCGGCGCACGGCACCGGCCAGCAGCGCCCCATGGGGGGGCAGCGCATCGGCGATCACCTCGCGGGCAACCGGCGCATCCTGCAGCAGGAAGGGCACCGATGATTCGGGCCAGATCACCAGCACCCGGGCATCGGGATCATCCCCGTCCACCGGTCCGCGGCTGAGTTCCAGAAGGGTGTCGAAGATCGCGTCCCGGGAGGCGATCTGCCATTTGGTTTCCTGGGGCACCGAGGGCTGGACGAGACGCAGCACCAGACCGGGCACGCTTTCCGGACCGGGACCGGCCAGACGCACGGCGCCGTAGCCAAGGCCACCGGCCACCAGCACGCCGGCAGCCGCCACCATCCAGCCGGCGCCGCGGCGGTCTGTCCCGAGAAACACCGCCGGCAGGGCGCCGACCAGCACGACCAGAATCCCGAGCCCTTCGGCCCCGACCAGCGCCGCCGGCTGCATCAGCAGGGGCGACCCCGCCAGCATCTGGCCGAAGCCGTTCCACGGGAAACCGGTCAGCACCCGGCCGCGCAGGGCCTCGGACACACCGAGGCCGGCGGCCAGCGCCAGAATGCGCGCGGGGCCGGGGCTCCACAACAGGAAGGCAAGGAAAGTGCCGAGCCCGAAGAACAGCCCGAGCCCGGCGGCAAGGCCGAGCACGGCAAAGGGCATCACCGCCAGCAGCCAGCCGCCATCAACAAAGAAGGCGTCGCCGATCCACCAGAGGCCGCCGAGAAAATAACCGGTGCCGAACAGCCAGCCCGCCCGGGCTGCCGCCCAGCGGGTGCGGGCGGCATCGAGCACCAGAACAAGAGCCGGAAACGCGATCCAGAGCGCAGGCAGAACATGCAGCGGCGCCAGACCGAGCGCCGCGACGAGACCGGCCGCAAGCGCCACCACATCCCATGCGCGGGCCGGAAGTCCGCGCACGCTGTCCGCGATTGCCCCGCGCCGGTACCCGAGGGGGCCACGGGCGGGCCTCCTGGCGGAGCTCGCAGGCGCACCCGAGGGGCTCACGCCGCCTCCGTTTCCACGGCCGGCCGGGTTGTCGCGGCGGAGGTCGCGTCGCTGCCGCTGTCATGGCTGCGCCGGCGCCGCTCGGGCACGGCGCGCGCCTCGGGCCGGCGGCGGCTGATCTTCAGCCGGCGGATGCGGCGCGGATCGGCCTCCAGCACCTCGAACTCGAAGCCCGGCAGATCCCGCGACGAGATGATTTCGCCGCGCACCGGAATCCGGCCGGCGATGGCATAGACGAGGCCCCCGAGGGTCTCGGCTTCCTCTTCCACCGCCTCGGGCCGGAATCCGGGTCCGAGGATCTCGGCCACATCTTCCAGCGCCACCCGGGCATCGGCGACCCAGACGCCATCGCCCTGCTCCTGCAGGCGAACATCGTCTTCCTCGTCATCATGCTCGTCGGAGATGTCGCCGACGACTTCCTCGACGAGATCTTCCAGCGAGACCAGACCGTCGGTGCCGCCATATTCGTCGATGACGAGGGCCATCTGCACGTGATCGGCCTGCATCTTGGCCATCAGGTCGGTGGCCGACATGGACGGCGGCACGAACAGCACCGGCCGGATGAGGCCGGTGGCATCAAGCGACCGGTCGAGATCGACGAGGCCGAAATCCAGCCGCGGCCGGCCGGGCACCGCGTCCGCCGTGCCGTCGGCCTCTTCGGCCGGGGTCGGCATGGAAATGGCGGTGATGTAGGCCATCAGGTCCTTGATGTGGACCATGCCAAGGGGATCATCGAGGGTGTCGCGATAGACCGGCATCCGCGAGTGGCCGGACTGATGGAAGGCCATGAGCACGACCGAGAGCGACGCACTGGCATCGATGGCGTCGATATCGGCGCGCGGCACCATCACGTCATAGACGCGCACTTCGCGCAGCCGGAGAATATTGCCAAGCAGTCGCCGTTCTTCGGTGGTGAAGGTGGCCGTCTCACCCTGCACCGGCTCTTCGGCAAGCGCCGTCGCCAGATCATCGCGCAGACTTGCCGGGGCCTTCAGCCCGACGCGGCCGCGCAGGCGCGTCAGCCATCCTGCTCCCGAGCTGGCCGAAGCGGCAGCGCTTCCGGCACTCTCCCGCAGCCGTTCGCTGGTGGCGGTCTGGCGCATGTCCTGCACCGGCTGCCCCGCGGTCACGGCCGCGCGACTACTCGAAGGGTCGTCCGTCATCGTCTCCCATGTCCTCTGCGGTAGCCCCCGATGCCTCCCTCCGGAGCACATCCCGCTTTGGGGGCCGCCTCACTTCCCCGGCGGGCGGGCAAAGTGCCCCCGCCGGGATCCGTCAATCCAGTCAGGTGAAGCCGCACCGGTTGCACCCGGGAGCTATGCACCCATCATGCCTCATCCGGCGCTTCGGCGTAAGGGTCGTCGATGCCGAGATTGGCCAGAATCCGCGTCTCCAGCGCTTCCATCTCCTCGGCCTCCTCGTCATCCTCATGGTCATAGCCCAGAAGATGCAGGAAGCCGTGCACGATGAGATGGGCAATGTGGGCTTCCAGCGCCTTGCCCTGCTCGTTCGCCTCGCGCTCCACGGTCTCGCGGGCGAGGATAATGTCACCCAGCATTTCCATGCCCGGCTCGCCGGCCTCGTCATTGGCCGGGAAGGAGAGCACGTTGGTGGGCTTGTCCTTGCCGAGGAAATCCCGGTTCAGCTCCTGCACCCGGGCATCATTGGCGAACAGCACCGTCAGCTCGGCCGGCTCCTCGAAGGTGTCGTCGATCTCCTCAAGGGCGGCGGCCAGCGCCGCCCCCACCAGATCGGACAGCTCTTCGGCTGGCGGCCACTCCTCGTCCTCGACGATCACGTCAGCCGAAATCGGGCTTTCGTCGTCGAAGGGGGCGTCGTCGTCTTCGTTATCGTTGAAGGACATGGAACGGATCCGGAAATCGGGGCCTCAGGGACCGGAGGGCCGGCCATCTGCTGCAACAGTGGGGTGTTTTCATGACGGCCGGGCAACGGCCCGCCGGTCACGCCTCGTCTGTCACCGCCGGCGTGGCCGGTTCCGCCGGAGGCTCGGCGGCTGCGGTCACCACCCGGTGACGCCGCTCCCGCTCCTCCGCCTTGCGCCGGTCGCGGGCCTCGTAGGCCCCGACGATGCGGGCGACCATGGGGTGACGCACGACATCCTGCTCGCCAAAGCGCACCATGGCACAGCCCGGGACGCCGTCGAGAATGCCCATGGCATCGACGAGACCCGAGGTCTGGCCCGGCGGCAGGTCGATCTGGCTCGGATCTCCGGTGACGATCATCTTGGAGCCCTCGCCCAGACGGGTGAGGAACATCTTCATCTGCATCGTCGTCGTGTTCTGGGCCTCGTCGAGAATCACCAGCGCGTTGGAGAGCGTGCGGCCGCGCATGAAGGCCAGCGGCGCCACCTCGATCATGCCGGAGGTGAGGCCGCGCTCGACCTTTTCGGGCGGCATCATCTCGTGCAGGCCGTCATAGAGCGGCCGCAGATAGGGATCGACCTTTTCCTTCATGTCGCCGGGCAGGAAGCCCAGCCGCTCGCCGGCTTCCACCGCCGGGCGCGACAGCACGAGGCGGGCGACATCGCCGCGCTCCAGCAGGGCGGCGGCATAGGCGACGGCGAGGAAGGTCTTGCCGGTGCCCGCGGGCCCGAGGCCGAACACCAGATCGGCCCGGTCCATCGCGCGCAGATAGGCATCCTGGGCCGGGGTGCGGGCGACCAGCGTGCGGCGCCGGGTGGAGACCTGGGCAAAGGCGATGCGGCCCTTGGGCTCCATGGTCGGCAGGGTCATCTGCCCGCCCTCGGAGGAGGCCATGCGGATGGCGCCATCCACATCCCCCGGCAGCACCTCGCTGCCCTGCTGGAGCCGGTGATAGAGCTGCTCCAGCACGGCGCGCGCCTGCTCGCAGGCGGTGTGCGGCCCCTTGATCGTCACCTGGTTGCCCCGGGCGACCACATCCACCTTCAGGCGCTGCTCGATCAGCGCCAGATTCTGGTCGAACTGGCCGAAAAGATCTCCGACCAGACGGTTGTCGTCAAAGCCGAGCACGACATGGGTCATGTCGGAGGCCGGCACCAGTCGCGGATAAGGCACGCTCGCGGGAGTTTCTCCAGTCACGAGGCGATCTCCAGATGGGAGGACGGGGCGGGCGATCGCGCGTCCGGAGACGCGAGAGTTCCGGCCAGGCTGTTGGGCCCGCGCGCGGAGATCCTCACCGGCACGATACGGCCGATGATCTCGGGCGACGCCGCCTCGATCACCACAGGCTGGAGATAGGGCGAGCGACCGACGAGCTGACCGGGCTTGCGCCCGGGCTTCTCGACGAGCACATCGAGCACCTGTCCCACCAGTCCATCGGCGAAGGCGTGCTGCTGTTCGATGATGAGGGCCTGCAGCCGGTGCAGGCGCTCGGTCTTGATCTCTTCCGGCACCTGGCCGGCACGGTCTGCGGCGGGAGTGCCCGGCCGCGGGCTGTACTTGAAAGAGAAGGACGAGGCATAGCCGACAGCCCGCACGAGCTGCAGCGTCGCCTCGAAATCGGCCTCGGTCTCACCGGGGAAGCCGACGATGAAATCGCCGGACATCGCCATGTCCGGCCGCGCCGTGCGGATGCGGTCCACCAGGCGCAGATAGAAGTCCGCATCATGGCGCCGGTTCATGGCGGCCAGAATCCGGTCGGAGCCCGACTGCACCGGCAGGTGCAGATAGGGCATCAGCTGGGGCAGGTCGCGATGGGCGGCGATCAGCGCCTCGTCCATGTCGCGGGGATGGCTGGTGGTGTAGCGCAGGCGCCAGAGCCCCGGCACCTCCGCCAGACGATAGAGCAGCTCCGCCAGACCGGCCGTGCCGCCATCGGCGCGCGTGCCATGATAGGCGTTCACATTCTGCCCGATGAGGGTGATCTCGCGCACGCCAGCGGCCACCAGCCGTTCGGCCTCGGCAACGATCTTGTCCAGCGGCCGCGAGACTTCCGCGCCCCGGGTATAGGGCACGACGCAGAAGGTGCAGAACTTGTCGCAGCCTTCCTGCACCGTCAGGAAGGCGGTGAGGCCCCGGGACACCGGCAGCGCCGGCGCAACCTCGGGGGCCGGAACCGGGACGGCATCGAGGGCCGCGAATTTCTCGGTGATGGCAAATTCGGTGGCCACCACCCGCTCGCCGCCGGCGACCTGATCGAGAATCTCCGGCAGACGCTGATAGGTCTGCGGCCCGACGACCAGATCCACCGCCTTGGCGCGGGCCATGATCTCGCCGCCCTCGGCCTGGGCAACGCAGCCGGCGACACCGATCACCATGGGCTCGGCGCCGGAACGGGCGCGCTCTTCCTTCAGGAGGCGCAGCTTGCCGAGCTCCGAATAGACCTTTTCGGCCGCCTTTTCGCGGATATGGCAGGTGTTGAGGAGAACGAGATCGGCCTCTTCGACCGTCTCGGTCGGAACGTAGCCGCGCGCCGCCAGAGCCTCCGTCATACGCTCGGAGTCGTAGACGTTCATCTGGCACCCGTAGGTCTTGACGTGGACCTTCTTCACGCTGACTGACTCTGCCTCCGAGCTGCCGACACGGTCCGCTCCCCCTCGGGCGCACGGACCTTTCCCGAGCTTCCAGACTTACCCTCTTTCTCCCCGCGAGAGAAGAGGACTTGGCGCGGACAGGGCGCCGCGGGGACAGGACGGCCCCAGGAGACCCGGCACATGACGTGTGGACCATGCCGCGCCGGACGGCCAGAAGATTCTCCAAAAGCACCAACGGCATGAGAAATCTGCCCGGGGGCGGCCGGAACCTTCTTTTGCCGGCCCCCCTGCTTCAGGCCTCTCCCAGCGCCCGCCGGCTGACATGGAGATAGTAAGCCAGGAAGGAGGCGAAGAAGTCGGCGATCGCTTCCTCCCCCCGGGACGTCAGGCGCCCGGCACCGCTCGCGCCTTCCCGCTCCAGCAGCCCTTCGGCGCCGCAATCCTTCAGGATCTGCAACACCTGGGCGCGCGAGATATGGAACTGGCGGGCGAGATCCGCCACCGACGGCGGCACCTGTCCCTGCCGGCCGGCGAGAAACAGGCTGATCAGCACCAGTGCGCCGCCATCCCGGTCGGAGATCAGGGAGAAATCCGGCGCGAAGCGCAGCACCCGGAACCCCGCCCGGAAGCCGTCAATGAAGGCGATGGCAAGGGCACCGAAGAACGCCTCCTCATCCAGCCGGGCCAGCGCCCGGCCGGCTACGGCATCCACGCCGGCCAGAAAGCCAAGCTGGGCGCGCCAGCGGGAGCGGAACTCGGCGCGCATATGGGCCGTGGGCACCAGCGGCTTCACCCGCCGGTCGCCGGCAGGCGGCAACGCTTCCAGATAGCCGCCCCAGCGCATCAGCGCCATCATCGCCTTGGCGCGGCCACGGCTGCACACGCCGGTCTCCTGACACAGCCCCACCATGCGCCCGACGGTGAGCCCGCCACCAGCCTCCTCCGGCAGGGCATCGAGATAGAGCACGAGAAAGCAGAACAGCAGGCGGCCGCGATCGTTCAGCACGCGGTTGAGCAGGCGGTTGCCGGAATAGGTGGACAGGATGAAGTCCGCCGACTGCACGAGAACGCGCCCGAATCCGGGATGCGCCCGAAGGGCGGCGACCTCGCCATGCATCCGGTCGCCCGTTCCCCAATCCGCCGGCTGCGTGCCCGCCCGACTTGCCTGGTTCGGCACGATCCCCCCCTCCGGGCAAGGATTGCCCGCTCCGACCCGGCACCTCCGGGATCCGCGGCGCCCGCAGTCCGGGCCACCGCCGAACCGGCAGATCGGGCCAATATCCGACATTGAGACCGGTCAGGTCTCTGCCTAGCCTCTTGATCCGTTGTCCACTTTCCTCAGGCGCGATGCAATGGGGGCACCGGTTGCCATGTCACGGCCGGTGCCCTGTCTGTGGTTGCGTCGTCCCTTGAGGACATGTGATCGCCAAGAAGACCGAACGCCCGCGCCGGCCCACCCGTGCCCCACTCCGGCCCTCTCCGTCAGGCGTGGCCGCGGGACTGTCCCGATCTCCGGAAATGGCTGGCCAACTGCCGGCCCGCCGTCTCCGGAGGATCGCCCTGCCCGGGGGCCAAATCCTTTTGCATTGCATCACTGGGCCGCGCTATCTCTCGGGACGGGCGGCCAGAGACATTCTTTTTTGGCCTTCCTGCACATCCGGCCGGTTCCTCCCGGAGCCGGTCTTTCATCCCCCGGGCAGGGCGACCCCATGGCGCGCGCGACGGATCCCTACCGACTTTCCAGCCCGCAGATTTTCCTGTGGCGCATGGTGATCTTCCTCGTCATCGTCGGCTTCATCGTGGCGATCCTCTATCGCACGCTGGCCGTGGCCTTTGCCTCCAATCCCGGTCTCAACGGCCTCATCATCGGCGTCGCTGTTGTCGGCATCCTGCTGGCCTTCCGGCAGGTGATCCGGCTGTTCCGGGAAGTGAAGTGGGTGAATTCCTGGCGCGCCGCCCGGGAAAGCGTGGTCGTCGCCCGCCCGCCGGTGCTGCTGGCCCCCATGGCGGCCCTGCTCGGCGATCATGCCGGCGCCACCGCCATCTCGCCCCAGGCGATGCGGACCATCATGGATTCCATCGCCACCCGTCTCGACGAGGCGCGCGACATCTCCCGCTATTTCACCGGGCTTCTGGTCTTTCTCGGCCTGCTCGGCACCTTCTGGGGCCTGTCCCAGACCGTTTCCTCCGTCGGCGCCACCATCCAGTCTCTGGACGTTTCCGGCGGCGATGCCACGGTGATCTTCGAGGACCTGAAGTCCGGCCTCGCCGCACCGCTGCAGGGCATGGGCACGGCCTTCGCCTCGTCGCTGTTCGGCCTGTGCGGCTCGCTGGTCCTCGGCTTTCTCGATCTTCAGGCCGGTCAGGCCCAGAACCGCTTCTACACCGATCTGGAAGACTGGCTGTCCAGCGTCACCGACATTTCACCAGAGGCGCTTGGCACCGGTCACGGCGCCACCGCCCATGATGTCCACGCTGCCATCGACCGGCTGGCGCGCCTGCTGCAGGATGGCCCCAACGGCCGGCAGGCGACCATCGCCATGGCCAATCTGGCCGAAGGCATTTCCGGCCTCGTGCAGCATCAGCGCGCCGAGCAGCACATGCTGCGCGAGCTGGTGGACGCCACCAACCAGCAGCAGGCGCGGGTGGAAGCCCTGCTTGCCCGCCTGACCCGCGCGCTGGAAAAGGCCGAGTGATACCAAAGATCCCTGAAAGGGACTCTTTGGTATTCCGATTCAGATTTCCCATGCCATTGGTACATATGGGAAATCTGAATTTCTTCAGGCGCGCGGTGCGGCCAGCACTTGCGTGCCTGGTATGATCCCGACCGTCCGGCCGCCGCCCCCGTGGTCGGTGCCGGACGTCGCTTCTGTTCCCGCCCGCCCGCCGGCGCTCCTCCCCGATCGCTGATGCAATCAGGGCACTTTCGGACACCGCGGACACCGGTCCGCATCCCGAAAACGCCCGCGCCCCCAACTCCGGAAGGTCCACATGGCCCTGTCCCGTCACCGCCGCGACACCCGGGTGGATTACTGGCCGGGCTTCGTCGACGCCCTGTCCACCCTGCTCCTCGTCATCATCTTCCTGCTGTCGGTGTTCATGCTGGCGCAGTTCTTCCTGTCCCAGCAGATTTCCGGCAAGGACACGGCGCTGACCCGGCTGAATGCGCAGATCGCCGAGCTGACGGAGCTTCTGGCGCTGGAGCGGGCCGGCAAGCAGGACATGCAGGACAGCCTCGCCAGCCTGCAGTCGAGCCTCGACACGGCGCGGGCGGAACAGACGCGCCTGCAGGGGCTGATCGACGCCAGCGCCGGCGCCGCGGCCAGCGCCGGCGGACAGGTAGGCACCCTGCAGATGGCGCTTGATGACGAGCGGCGGGTGTCGGCCCGGGCGCTGGCCCAGGTGGAGCTGCTCAACCAGCAGATTTCGGCGCTGCGCCGCCAGATCGCCGCGCTGGAGACGGCGCTGGATGCCTCCGAGCAGCGCGACCGGGAATCCCAGACCAAGATTGCCGATCTCGGCCGTCGGCTGAACGTGGCCCTGGCCCAGAAGGTGCAGGAACTCGCCCGCTACCGCTCGGACTTCTTCGGCCGGCTGCGCGAAATCCTCGGCAACCGCGCCGATGTGCGGGTGGTGGGCGACCGCTTCGTGTTTCAGGCGGAAGTGCTGTTCCCGTCGGGCTCCGACGAGATCAACGAGGCGGCCAAGACCCAGCTGAACGGGCTGGCCGATGCCCTCATCGGGCTGGAAAAGGAAATTCCGCCGGAAATCCCGTGGGTGCTCCGGGTCGATGGCCACACCGACGCCCGGCCGATCACCGGCGGCCGCTTCCGTGACAACTGGGACCTTTCGGCCGCCCGGGCCAGCGCCGTGGTGCGCTATCTCATCGCCCGCGGCGTGGCGCCGGCCCATCTCGTGGCCGCCGGCTTCGGCGAATATCAGCCGCTGGATCCCGGCAACAGCGACGAGGCCAACGCCCGCAACCGTCGCATCGAGCTGAAGCTGACCGAGCGCTGATCCGGACCTCGGGATCCTGCCAAAGGTCCTTGCAAAGAATCTTTGGCAGTCCGATGCAGAGCTCTGACGCCATTGGCATTTATGAGAAATCTGAGGCCCTTTTCAGGAGCGGAATCCAGCCCCCTGCCCGGATAGTTTCGCCACCCGGCCGGACGCGGCGCCGGGGGCCGGCTCGAACCGGCCCCCGGGAACATCGTCACATCCCGATTACTCGGCCTCCGGCCGCGGCGGCCGGCGCGGACCCTGTTTTTCTTCCTTGCCCGGACGGGCATTGGAGGGACGCTCGGCCTGCGGACGGTTCGCATTGTCCGGGCGCGGACGCTCCGGACGCGCCTCCGACGGACGGCCCCGGTCCGGCTGGCCCGCCTGCGGTCGGTTCGCATTGTCCGGGCGCGGACGCTCCGGACGCGCCTCCGACGGACGGCCCCGATCCGGCTGGCCCGCCTGTGGTCGGTTCGCACTGTCCGGGCGCGGGCGCTCCGGACGGGCGTCGGACGGACGGCCCCGGTCCGGCTGGCCCGCCTGCGGACGGTTCGCACTGTCCGGGCGCGGGCGCTCCGGACGGGCGTCGGACGGACGGCCCCGATCCGGCTGGCCCGCCTGCGGACGGTTCGCACTGTCCGGGCGCGGGCGCTCCGGACGGGCGTCGGACGGACGATCACCGCCCGGGCGGCCCCCGTCGGGACGCCGGACATCGTCCGGGCGCGGACGCTCGGGGCGCGCTTCGGAGGGCCGGCCGGGGCCGGAATTCCACCGGTCCGGGCGCTCGGGTGCCACGGCACCGGGGCGCGCAGGGCCGAGATCCGGGCGGGCCGGATAGGGCTGCTCAAGCCCCTCGCGACGCGGGCGATCCATGACCAGATGCTGTGGCCGGGCCGGGGCGCGGCCGTCGATTCGCGGCCGGTAGACTTCCACCCGATCATCATAGAACCGGCCATCCGGCCGGCGATCGACGGGCACCACCCGGCGCACTTCCGGCGGGCGGAGCGACACCCGGGCAATCTCCTCGCGCGGAGCGAAGCGGTTGACCATGTAGCCATTGCCGCGGGTGGGGTAATAGACCCGGTTTGCCGCAAAATAGGCCTCGGACATGGCGGCTGCCGGCAGGGCGCGGGCATACAGGTCGGGCGCGGTGAAGTCGCGGTCGTTCACGAAAATCCAGGTGCTGCGCGGCGGCGCCTCGAACCGGTCGGGCACGCCATAGGCATAGCCGCCGCCGACCGGCGGCAGCGGCGCCCAGCCGATGACCCCGCCGCCGCGCCGCCAGCTCACCCAGGCCGGCGCCCACTCGTCGCCAGGCACCCAGTACCAGCCGGTGAACTGGTTCCAGCCCCAGCGGCCATAATGATAGGTGGCCCAGGCGAACGGCTCGCGGGACTGCCACATCCAGCCATAGTCATCGGTCCAGGCCCAGCTGCCCTGCCGATAGGGCTGCCAGCCCGGCCCCACCTGAGGGGTCCAGATGTAGCCATATTCGGCATCGGGGATCCACGTGCCGTAGTCATCGAGACTGTTGAAGAACAGGTCGAAGCTGGCGCTCTGGGCCTGCGCCTGAGGTGCAGGCAGGATACCCCGGGCGGGGCCCGGCAGATCCGGTCCGAGACCGGAAGCAAGGACGAAGGCAAGCGCGCCGAGCGCGCCACCGCGACGCCATCCGAACGACATGGCTCTGGATCCTCGTTGGGGGCCAACCCCATCCTGCCGGAACGGCCCGATCGGGCCGCAGCTCCGGGACTCTGTCGGGGAAATGGCGGCCCCGGGGCCCGACAAATCCGCAGATGCGGACGCGCGGACCGGCGGGACCGGTGTCTCCCCCTCGAAGCAGATTCTTGCCCGGCACGGGTGAACCCGTGCTGAACGGTCTCTTCAGCTTTTAGCCGCGATCCCGCGGCGGCATCTGCAGATCATCCAGCAGGCGCGCCATCTCGTCATCAATGTTGCCCTGCGGCTCGGTGGCGACCGAAGACGGACGCGGCGCGGGGGCAGACGGCACCGGAGCCGGCTGTGCCGGCGGGCGGGCCGGCCGGGCCGGCGGCGGCACAGCCGCTTCCGGCCCCGGACGGGGAGCCTCGAAACGCGGACGGGTCGCCTCTCCGGCCGTCATCGGCGGACGCGACACGGCACCGGGCGGTGGGGTCTGGCCGCTGTCCCGGGCAGCGGACACCGGCAGTGCGAAGCGTCGCGGCTCCACCGCGGTCTCATCGGCCGGATGAGGGCTGGCGGCAGGCAGAGGCGGAGCCGCCGGAGATTTCTGCGCCTCGGCCCCGGTGGACCGCAGCAAGGTGCCCAGGGTCGGCTTCGGGGTCGGCGCCGGGGTCTGCTCGGGAATGGACGTCACCCGGGTTGCCGGCCCGGCAGACGGGCGCTGGATCGGAATGGGACGGGCCGGATAGGCGCGTCCGGGCTCCGGCGGCCGCTGGGGGGCGGGCGGACGGGCCACGGCGGCCGGCATGGGGGGGGCGCGATCCGGCGCGGGGGCCGGCGGCGGGGGCTCGGAAGCGACGGGGGCAACCGGGGCAACCGCGACAGGCCGCGGCGGTTCGGCCGGGACCGCCGCCGGCGCCGGCGCCGATTCGGCAGGTCCGGATGCCCCGCCCGGCACGACCGCGGCCGGCGCTGGCTCGGCAGGCCGGGGCTTGCGCTGCGCCGGCCGGGCCGGGGCCGCAGGCATCGGCGGACGCACGGGCGCGGCCTCGTCGCCGCGCGGGGCGACCGGAGCGGGAGGCGGCATCTGGGACACCTCCGGCTGGGGCGGACGCGTCTCAACGGGCGGCTCCGGCCGGACTGGCTCGGCTGGCGGGACCCGCCCTGCCGAGAGACGGCCGCCTTCCGGAAGGTCGTCCCGCGGCATATCGAACAGCTCATCCTCATCCGGCCCTGTTGGCACAGACACCGGAGCTGCCGGCGACGCCGTCGGTACGGAGCGATGATAGGATGACGACCCGCCGCGCACGATGCTCTGTTCGACCACAAGGTCGCCGGGACCACCGATCAGGAGCAGATGCTCGACCGTATCCCGCCGGATCAGCAGCAGGCGGCGGCGCCCGTCGATCTCGAGACTGTCCATGATCGACAGCCGCTGCTGCCGGGCCCGGGCTCCGTAGCCTTTTCGGCCCCCCAGATACCAGCGCACGGCCAGGAACGCCCCGCCGATCAGCACGAGGGCCACGATCAGGGCCACCAGGTACTGCACCACGCCCGCCTCTCCACTCATCACACGCACACCCGCTCATCCGGAACCGAAGACCGGCTTCCAGGCTGTCATCCCGGATCGATTCCCCATTTCCATCCTTCACGCAATGGCGATGATTCGATGGCCGATGCGGCGGAATGCGGCTGCTCCCGCCCCGTCTGACCCGGGAGCAGCCCGTTTTGCCGGGATTCCTGCGCTGCCCGCAACGATCCGCACCGGGCCATCGCCTTCAAGCTAACGTTTTCTCAAAGGAACAGTGCTTGCTTATGCAGGACGCCCGGCGTGCCCGGCCCGACACGACCGGCTTGCGGTTCGGTGATTGCCTCCTCCCGATCAGGAGGCACCCCGTTCCCCGAGGGTCGGGGCCTTCGGGCGACAGGCACGTCCCGGCTGTGGTAAGTCTTTTTACCCGTCCGGGAAGATGATCCGAGAGGCGCGCGACGGGGACGCGGGAACAATGAGCGATGTCATGGTGCAGGCGCGCGGACCAGGAGGCGGGATGAAGGCCGGAATCGGATCCGTCAACCTGTTGCTGCTGACGGGGCTGGTCCTGCTGCTTGTCACCGGCGCCGGGCTGCTGGCGCTGCTGGACCCGGCAACGGCGGAACCCATCCTGCTGGCCGTCCTCGGCCTGCTCGCCGTCATCGGCATCGCCGCGCTGTTCGCCTTCGCGTCGGGCATTGCCCGTTTCGGCGCCGAAGCCCCGGCCGCCGCCCCGGCCATTACTGAACCGCTGCCGCTTGGCACCGATCTCATCGACACCCAGCCGGAAGCCGTGCTCGTCACCGAGCCCGACGGCCGGCCGCTCTATGGTAACCCGTCCTTCCTCTCGCTCTCGGATTCGGGCGACGAGCTGCGCTCCATCGACCGGCTGTTCGCCGGCGACCCGTCGGCCAGCGAAGCCGTGTTCCGCATTGCCCGCCGCCTGCGCGAGGGCGGCGCGGGCGAACAGGTGGTGCGCCTGCCGCGCTCCGGCACCGGCCCCGAGGCTGCCGCCCGCTGGCTGCGCATCGCCGGCCGCCCCGCCAGCGCCGCCCAGCGCCCGGTGTGGGTGTGGACCATTGCCGACGTCACCCATGAGCGGCGCGAGCAGGAAGCCGGCTTCCAGCAGCTGCAGCAGGTCGTCACCTTCCTGGATCATGCCCCCGCGGGCTTCTTCGCCTCCGACGCCACCGGCGCCATCCGCTATTTCAATGCGACGCTGGCCGAATGGCTGGGCTATGATCTCGCCGAGCTTGACCTGTCGCGGCTGACGCTTGCGACCCTGGTGCCCGGCGATGGCGCCGAGCTGCTGCAGGCCCTCACCGGCTCGCCGGGCGAGGTACGCACCGAATTCGTCGACATCGACCTGAAGCGCCGCAACGGCAGCCGTCTGCCGGCCCGCCTCATCCATCGCACCACCTTCGCCCTCAATGGCCGGCCGGGGGATTCGCGCACCCTCGTCCTCAACCGCTCGCCCGGCGAGGATGCCTCGGAGGCCGTACGGGCGGCGGAAGTGCGCTTCGCGCGCTTCTTCAACAACACCCCGATCGCCATTGCCGCGCTCGACCGTCAGGGCCGGGTGGGCCGCACCAACGCCGCCTTTGCCCGCCTGTTCGGGGCCGGGGCCGCCGCCGGCCACCCGATCGAGGGCGCCGTCGCCGAGGCCGACCGCAGCCGTCTGCTGGAGGCCATCGCCGCCGCCTGTGCCGAGGCCGGCGAGACCGCCCATGTGGATGTCAGCCTGTCCGGCAACCCGAAGCGATCCGTGCGCTTCTATCTCTCCGGCGTCACCGACGGCTCGGGCACCGATGACGAGGCGGCCATCGCCTATGTGCTGGAGACCACCGAGCAGCGCGCGCTGGAAGAGCAGTTCGCCCAGAGCCAGAAGATGCAGGCCATCGGCGAGCTGGCGGGCGGCATCGCCCACGAGTTCCGCAACGTGCTGCAGGGCATCGTCGGCTTCTCGGACCTGCTGCTCCAGAGCCACCGCCCGTCGGATCCCTCCTATGCCGACATCCAGCAGATCAGCCAGAATGCGGCCCGCGCCACCTCGGTCGTCGAGCAGCTGCTGGCCTATTCGCGCCAGCAGACCCTGCGCCCGCGCAAGCTGGCCCTCAATGACGTGATTGCCGATCTCTCCATCACCCTCGGCCGGCTCATCGGCGAGCGGGTGGAGCTGAAATCGGTCTATGGCCGGGATCTCTGGCCGGTGATGGCGGACCCGACCCAGTTCACCCAGGTGGTGATGAATCTGGCGGTGAACGCCCGGGATGCCATGCCCGATGGCGGCAAGCTCACCATCCGCACCAGCAACCTGCCGGCGGCCGAAGCCCGCGCCCGCTTTGCCGAACGCGGCGTGCCGGATCAGGATTTCGTGCTCATCGACGTCGCCGACACCGGCAAGGGCATCCCGCCCGAGGTGATGGCCAAGATCTTCGAGCCCTTCTTCACCACCAAGGAAGTGGGCAAGGGCACTGGCCTCGGCCTCTCCACCGTGGATGGCATCATCCGCCAGACCGGCGGCTTCATCCTGCCCGAATCGACCCTCGGGGTGGGCACCACCTTCCACATCCTGCTGCCGCGTCACCGCGAGGATCAGGCTGCCGAGCCGGCGCCCCGGCGCTCCCCGGTGGAAATCGCCGCCGGCCGCGCCCCGGAGCTGCCGCCGCGCACCACCCCGGCCCCGGCGCACCAGCGCCCGGCTGCCGGCCCCTCCCCCGTGCGGGCCGTGCCGCCGGCTGCCCGGGCGACCCCGGAAATGCCGGACGCGGACATCTCCCGTCCCGCCGCATCCGACGGCGCGCGCACGCCCCTGCCGACGCCCGAGGAAACCGGCACCCTGATGCGCCGCATCGCCCATGCCGTGCAGGCGGGCGAGGTGGATCCGCCGGTGCCGGTGGTGGCCGCCCCGCCGGCCCGCGAGAGCGCCCCGCCGGCTCCCCCGCGGGTGCCCATGCCGCCGCCGCTGCCGCCGCGCACCCCGGCCGCCACCGGCGCAACCCCGCCGCCGGTGCCGGAGAGCGCCCGTCCGGTCGCGGACAAGCCGCCGGCGGCCGAGCCCGCCCGTCCGGCTCCGCGTGCCGCCGAGACGGAACCGGCTGCCCCCGCCCGCAGTCTGGATCTCACCGGCACCGCCTCCATCCTGCTGGTGGAGGACGAGGAAGCCGTGCGCGCCTTCGCCACCCGCGCCCTCGAATCCCGCGGCTACACGGTCTACAAGGCCGGCACGGGCAACGAGGCGCTGGAGCTGATGCGCGATCACCGCGACACCATCAGTCTGGTGGTGTCCGATGTGGTGATGCCGGAAATGGACGGCCCGACGCTGCTGAAGGAACTGCGCAAGATCCGGCCGGGCCTGCCGATCATCTTCGTGTCCGGCTATGCCAAGGAAGCCTTTGCCCGCAACATGCCCGATGGCGAGACCTTCGGCTTCCTCGCCAAGCCCTTCACCTTGCGCCAGCTTGCCACCACCGTGAAGGAAACGCTGGCCGGGGCCTGATCCGCCCCGAAGGGGAATGTGGCCCAGAGAGAATCCGGCCCGATCGTCCCGAGGGGAGCCCGTGCGGCTCCCCTTTTTCATTTGTCCCCAAGGGCCGGGACTTGTGCACAGCCGGCATTCTCAGCTGCCGCAGCGGCGCCATTAACCGGGCGCTAACCAGATCTGTTCGTTTTTGATCCCTGACAGGTCCGCCTGTCCGACACCCTTCACCCCGAGGGGCGACCGGACATGGCCGGACCCGGCAGGCAGAGTTCAGACCAGCCCCCACGGGAGCCGCAGCGATGACCGATAACCAGACCGTCGATCCCGATTCCATTGCCGGCGATCAGCTCAAGGCCTTCGTCGAGCGCATCGAGCGCCTTGAGGAAGAAAAGCAGGCGATCTCCGATGACATCAAGGACGTCTATGCCGAGGCCAAGGCCAATGGCTTCGACGTCAAGATCCTTCGCCAGGTCATCAAGATGCGCAAGCAGGATGCCAGCGAGCGCGCCGAGATGGAGAGCCTGCTGGAGCTTTATTGCAGCGCCCTCGGCATGATGTTCTGATAGCAGAGGCCTGACTTTCCGGCCGCCCCCTGCTCCATAAGGGCGGCAGAGTTCTCCGATGCCTCAAAGGCCACGAGAAATCCGCACCGGAATCGCAAGGAGACCTTTTCGGGGCGCTTTGCCATCAGGCCGTCGCGCTTTCCTCCCGCCCTCGCCGGCGGGAGGACGCCGTTGCGTCCGGACGGCCCGCCTTACTCCGCCGCCAGAGCGATCGAGAGATTGTCCAGCGACGACACGATGTGCTCCGAGAGCGCGTCGATCAGCGGCGTCGCCTGGTGCCAGGTGCGCACGATGCCGATTTCCACCAGCGGCAGGGCCGGAAAGCCGTCGGCTTCGCCCAGCACCCGCATGCCCGAGCGCAGCGCCGATTCCGGCAGCACCGAGAGCGCCAGCCCCGCCATCACGGCCGCGGCCACCGCCGACGAATTCCACGACGAATAGAGAATCCGGTAGGGCCGCCCCGCTTCCTCCAGCGCGCTCTGGGCCGCGCCACGCCAGCAGCAGGTGGGCCAGCCCAGCGCCAGCGGCAGCACGTCCTCCTCATGCACGCAGTGGCGCGCCGAGGTGACCCACAGCAGCGGCTCGCGTCGCACCACCTCGCCCCCCAGCCGCCCGCGCGACGGCACATGGGTGACGATGGCAATGTCGAGTTCGTTGGTGTTCAGGGACTCCACCAGCATCGGCGTCGGCGCGCACACCACCGTCACCTCCACCCGCGGGTTGGAGCGGGCGAAGCGGGCCAGAATCTCCGGCAGGAATCGATCGGCATAATCATCGGGGGTGCCAAGGCGCACCCGGCCGGTCAGCTCCGCATCGTCGAAGGCGGCCAGTGTCTCGTCATTCAGCTTTACCAGACGGCGGGCATAGTGCAGCAGCCGCTCGCCCTCGTCGGTCAGCCGCGACTGCCGGCCGTCGCGGGTGAAGATGGCCTTGCCGACGCGCTCTTCCAGCCGGCGCATCTGCATGGACACCGCCGACTGGGTCTTGTGGACGACGTCGGCGGCCCGGGTGAAGGAGCCGCTTTCGGCGATCGCCACGA
Source organism: Segnochrobactraceae bacterium EtOH-i3 (assembly GCA_050689115.1). GTDB lineage: Bacteria > Pseudomonadota > Alphaproteobacteria > Rhizobiales > Segnochrobactraceae > JBBSSF01. Next base: position 125,461 of record JBOGCN010000007.1, read on the forward strand.
AGGTCCGCAACTGATCGAGATCGAGCACCTGGGCCATGGGTCTTCTCCCCTCCCCCGTCCGTCTGCAGCCCCGCCGGGGCCGGATCCGGACTTCACCGGATCTGATGGGTGAGATTAAAAACATTCGTTGGTCTTATCAATCGTCCTGAGGCACGATGGCCATGTTCCCGAGGTGACGACAGGATCCACCGAGGAGCCGGCGATGAGACGCATCGGCGGCCGAGGGAACGTGCGTCCTCGAAAAGGAGGGACCGATGAGCCCGGTGACGGACACCACGACCTATGCGCGGAGCGGATTTTTCGCGGCGATCGCCGCCGCGACGGCACCGGTGGCCCGCGCCGTGATCAACGTCCTGCGCGCGCTGATGCATCGCCGCACGGTGATGGAGATGGCGCGCTTCGACGACCGCATGCTGGCCGATATCGGCCTGACCCGCGGCGACGTGCACTCCGCCCTCAGCCTGCCGCTGGGTGCGGACCCGTCCGCCCGGCTGCGCATCCTCGCTGTGGAGCGGCGCGCCGGCAACCGGGCGCTGGCCCGGGAACGGCTTGCCGCGGCGTCCTCGCGCACCGGAGAGGCGTGAGACCGGAGGCCCTTGCAAAGGATCCCTCGCCATTCCGATGCAGATTTCTCATGCTCTTGGCGCATGGGGAAAATCTGCTGTCCTGCAAGCGCACGGTACGGCCCGCACGTGACGCGCCGGGTGTGAGAACAGGCGCTCGAAACAGCAAGGGCCCGGCGACCGGGACCTTGGCCCGATTTCCGCGATGCGACCGGAGAAGCCCCCTCAGTTTCCGGTCGCGTCCGGGGTCCGCCGGCGCGACATCCGGCCGGACCACAAAAGCCCCCGGTTCGCCCTCCCGGCACCGGGGGCTTTTTCATGCCTCGGCCACCGCGTGGCAGACCGGCCGGCTTCGGGCGGCCGCCCGCCAGCGCCGCCAGACCGCTGCGCCGCTCGCCGCGGATGGTTGACGGGGCCGCCATTTCCCTTTACCCGGAAGGCGCCTTGTCGGGGCTCCCTGTGTGGAGCAGCCGTCCAGCCAGACCACATGATTGAAAGTCACGTGGTCCTTGGATGTCCTCCCCTCTCCCCGACCTCAGGCGGGCCGGTAGCTCAGCGGTAGAGCACGTGACTTTTAATCATGTGGTCGAGGGTTCGATCCCCTCCCGGCTCACCAGTCAGGACCGTGCTTTTCCCGTCCTCAGTCGGCCAAATTGCAGGTCATACCAAGATCCTTGAAAAAGACTCTTTGGTACCCGGCGCCGGTCAGAACCAAACCGGGCGGAAGCGTTTTCCCGGTCGTAGACAGAGCAGACCATTCGAGGTCCGCACCAGCCCATGCAGCGTCGGACTGTCCGGACCGATGGCAGATGCCCCCGGCGACGAGAGAATCAGACGCGGACTGCCGCATGGCGGCCCCACAGCCAGCACCGACACTCGCCCGCTCTCCCGCAAGACAGGTTTGCGGGACCCTTTGCCTCAGTCATTATGCCGGAAAAGTCTGATTGCCCCTGGCAACCGCGGCATCAAGCCACCGGGAACTTCAACCCGTATCAGGCGGAGCCCGGTTCTCTCGACAAAAGCCCATATCCAGAGACGCACCGAGGCGATAAGAACGATGATGAGAAAGCCATTCGCGGACTCCGCCGCGGCGTCTGGAGTATTTCTGACGGCAAGACCAGGCAGATCAATCATAGCTTTCGGTGACCGATGACTCTCTAGCCGAGGCACAAAGCAAGCCTATTGAGTGAATACAAAGTGCAGTGGTGGGAGATATATAAATGAAGGCCGTCGTTCACAATATAAGAAAGAATACAAATCTCAAGACAGCGCTGAATAATGAACTTATATACAATGCTGTAGGAGATAAAGTGACTATTTCCGGATGGGTTTACGACCCCAATGGAAAGATCGAAATTGTTGCCGTCAAATCGAATGACACTATTTTTTCTACAAAAATAAATATCTTTCGCCAAGACGTTCTTAAGCACCTTCAGAAGAGCGGTTATACCGAACACTTGGCAAGGCCCCAAGGATATAGATTTGATTTCCTTTATTCCGACGGGATGGAAATCGGATATGGCGACAGTAAATCGATTCAGTGGATTTATAAACTAAAGCGCAACGAATCCACGGTATTTGAGGAATATAATAGCCTGGAAGAGCTCCTGAATAGCGAGGAAGGGGTCTTCCGGAATATCTATTTCCACAATGCGCCAGACTGGACAAAGCTGATCATCCTGTTCAACGGCGTGCTGACTCCTGACAAAATTGCAACTGAAAAGGCCGTCTTCCAGAGATGGAGCTGGGCGAAGGAATTTCGTCATCCGGTCATTTCGATCGCCGACCCGATAACAATCGATCGGGACCCGATTGTTCTGGGGTGGTATCTTGGCGCAACGGGCAGCAATGCGCTCCCGTCTCTGTTGCGCCCGGTCATTCAGGCGGCCCGGCAAAAGCACCCTCACGTCCGGACCATCGGATTCGGCAGCTCCGGGGGCGGCTTTGCGGCCTTAGGGGCCGTCCTTCACGGCCTTATCGATGACGCGATCGCAATCAATCCACAGACGAACGCCCTTAAATTTCAACCCAAGAGCGCGGTGGATGATTTCCTGAGAAAAAGAAAGCATACACCGTGCGAGTCCAACCTGTGCGAGTATGATTTTTCGAACCTAAATCCGTCATCGAAGATCTATTACATACAGAATACGCACGATCTGCATCATTATGACGTGCATTATCTCCCGTTCAGGGCAGTCTGTGAAAGCTCCGGATATCTGGATCAATTCTCTTTTGTCGAATATGAAGACAAGAAAGCCGGACACATGCCGCCGAATATGGACGGGATCTCCAAGTTGTTGGGGTACCCGTTTTCCTCACTGCTTCTGAAGAGCTGATCATACAGAAGGCCTTTGAAAAAGGCCTTCTGGGTATTCCTTCGCGGACGAGGCGGGTGTCTCGTCCGCGAACTGGAGCTTCGGTTCGAGCAGGCCCCAGCCGCGCCCCCGGGCCTGATACCAGGTGCCTGAAGTGCGGACCGCACCATGCGCCTGAACAGACGCAAATTTCTCATACGCCCCAAGGACATGAGAAATCTGTCGCGGCATGCCGGAAGTCCACGTCAAGGACCTTTGATCTCATTCCTCCACAATGTCCCAGGTGCCGTTCGGATCGAAGCGGCGGATCTTGGCGGCGAGTACGCCGGTGCGGGGGCCAAGGTCCTTTTCGTAGACGATGCCGGCCTGATTGACGACGAAGGTGTGCACCCCTGTCTCGCCATAAACCACCGGCCAGGCGATCGCGGCAAAGCCGGCGATCATGTTGCCGTTGATGACATAGTCATAGCGGCCGCCGGCAACGTTGCTGCCCTGCCCTTCCAGAATGCGGAACTGGTAGCCGAAATAGCCCTTGCCGGCGGCGGCCCGGACCAGCCCCTCCGGATCAATGGCGGCGGCCGCCGGGCTCTCGCCTGCCCCCTGCTCCTCCGGCCAGTAGAGGCCATCGGTCCTGCCGGGGGTGCTGATGAAGCGACGGGCATATTCCAGCACGCCGTCGCCATCATGGTCGGCGCCGGCATAGAGGCGCTGGGCGTCGACATAGGCGCGCAGGGTCTCGATCGCCGTCAGCTCGTTTTCGCCAATGCGGCGGTTGCGGATCTCCTCCAGCCCGGCCCGGGTGTCGAAGGACCAGCGCCCGTCGGCGGCCCGCACCAGCGGGAACGGGAACGGCCACAGCCGCTTGCCGATCTTCAGCACCACCCGGTCCGGCGCCAGCTCGTCCGGGGCCAGCCGCTCGGCGACACCGACGCGAATCTGGTCCAGCACCTCCGCGGTGCCGTCCTGTGCGGCCAGCTTCGGCCCATCGAGCCCCAGAAGCGCCGCGACCGCCCCAGAGTCCGGCGCGGCCACCGCCTGCCGGAAGGCCGTCAGCGCCGCCGTCACATCAGGGAAGGTCGGCACCGCCTGAGGCGCAGCCATCTCCATCAGCCCGGCCGCGCCGGCTGCTCCCGGCAGGGCGCCCGCAAGCGCGAGGCCCACCACTCCAGAGGCCGCGAGGCGGCGCAGCATGTCCATCTTGCTCATGGTCTGGTCGCCCCTCAGTGCCGCCGTCCGCCGCCATGCCCGCCCGCGCGGCCACCACCGCCCGGATGACGCTGCATCTTCGGCCCGCCGCCATGGCCGCCGCCGATCGCCTTGCCGCCGCCGCGTGGCGGATGGCCGGCCATGCCGCCGCCCATAGCCTTGCCGCCGCGCCCGGAATGGATCTGCGCCGCCTTGCCCGAGCGCACCTCGCCGAGCCCTGAGGGCCGGCTGGGCCGATGGTCGATCTTGCCGCCGGGCCGCGCACCGGCTGGCCGCTTGACATTCGCCGGCCGGTTCACCCCCGCCGGCTTGTGCACGCCATCCGGACGGGACACGCCTCCGGGTGCCCGATCCTTCAGGGCAGCGGCCGCCTTGGGGTGCGGGCTGTCCTTGAGGCCGGAGAGCTTCGGCGCATCCTTCAGATCAGGATGCGGCCCGCTCTTCAGCCCCTCCAGGGTGCTGCGGCGCACATCGCGCACGGGCCCGGGGCCGGCCCCATGGCCGGGGCGCAGACCCTCCGGCCGGTTGGCCAGATTGCCGATGCGGTCGCCGCGATCGTGGACAATGCCCTTGCCGATGGCGTTACGGTCGAAATTGGACAGCTGGTTGCGGTCAAAGGACAGCTTGTTGCGGTCGACATTTTTCCAGTCGATGTCCGCCATGTTCAGCCGACCATTGAAGTTCCGGTTGTTGAAGCAGTTGTTGCAGTCGACATCGACATTGCCGTTCCAGCGCCCACCCCAGACGCCCCAGTCATTCCAGTCGACAGCGGCCGCCCACACCGCGCCGGTCACGGCCGCGGTGAAGAAGGTGGCCGTCGGCCAGAAATAGGAGGTGTAGGGGTCCGAGTAGGTCACCGGCGCCATGGCATAGCCGGGAGTGTAGAACATCTCCGGCGCATATTGCGGCACATAGACCTTTTCGGGATTGGTCGACTGGATCACCACGGTATCGTTGCTGGTGGTTACCTGCACCTGATCGTTGCTGGCAATGACACCATTGGCGACCGCCTCGGCGCGCAGCTGCTGGATGGCGACCAGCACATCCTTCTGCTGATAGGTCAGCGCCTCGCCCAGCTGCTGGGTCCAGTCGAGATCGTCGCTCATCATGCCCACGATGTCGGGATAGTTGAGCAGCGCCACGATGCTCGGATCCCAGCCCGGCTTGGGCGCGCGCTTGGGATCCTTGGCGCGGGCCTCCAGAAAGCGCTCGGCCTCGACGATCTGCAGCGGATAGAGGGCGGCGGCCGAAATCAGCGCCACCAGCTCGTCGGGATAAAGCGCGATGCGGGCGACCAGAATCCGCAGCTCCGCATCCGTCAGCGGCGCCGGCGCCTGATCCTGGACGTCCGCCGCCGACGCGGCTGCAGCTGCGGGCGGCGGGGCCGTCTGGGCCCGGGCCGCCCGGGACAGCGGGGGCGAGAGCACGAGGCCGGCCCACAGACTGGCCATCAGCACCCCGCGCAGGGCACGCCGTCCGGACGGGAGAGCGGACATGCAAACCTCCATCATCGCCGCCGGTCCCTATACCCTACTGGCGGCCGGAGGCCTGAAAACTCTAGTCCCCGACCGCCCCCGTCCGGAAGACGGCAAAAGGGCCGTCTACAACCGTGTCCATTCCGCCGAAGCCCTTCCGCGACGGGGCTTTTTCTGTAGCAGGGCTCACGCCTGCAGCCAGCGCTCCACGGCGTCTTCCTTCGGCAGCCCCCCGGCGTGCACCACCTTGCCGTCAATCACGATGCCCGGGGTCGCCGCGATGCCATAGCGGGCGATCTCGGCATAATCCGTCACCTTCTCGACGGTGACGTCGATGCCGAGCCGGCCGGCGGCCTCCGACACCATGGCAGCGGTCGCCTGGCAGCGCTTGCAGCCGGGGCCCAGAACCTTCACGTCCTTCATGACCGAACTCCTTTTCTCCGCTCAGGGAAACAGGAAGTTGAAGAGGTAGCCGACGGCAACGATGCCCGTGCCGACGACACCGACGAACACCGCAATCAGGCGCAGGGTCAGCACCTTGCGCAGGATGATCATTTCCGGCAGCGACAGCGCGATCACCGCCATCATGAAGGCGAGCGTGGTGCCCAGCGCCGCGCCCTTGCCGAGAAGGGCTTCCACGATGGGGATGACGCCGGCCGCGTTGGTGTACATGGGGATGCCGATGACCACCGCCGCCGGCACCGACCACCACGCGTCCGCGCCCAGGATGCGCGCCATCAGCTCCGCCGGCAAATAACCGTGGATGAGACCGCCGACGGCGATGCCGACGAGGATCCACACCCAGACACGGCCGACAATGTCGCGCACGGCCTCCAGCCCGGCCCGGATGCGGTCGACACCCGAGAGGCGCTCCTCCTCAAGGCCGGTGGCGGCGCTGGTCTGGAGCTTCCGCACCCAGTCTTCCAGCCAGCCCTCCAGATGCAGCCGGCCGATCACCCAGCCGGCGACGATCGCCACGCCGAGCCCGAAGGCCAGATAGGTGAGCGCCACCTGCCAGCCGACGAGGGCGAACAGCAGCCCAAGGGCGACCTCGTTGACCATGGGCGCGGCAATCAGGAAGGAGAAGGTGACGCCCAGCGGCACGCCGGCCGAGACAAAGCCGATGAACAGCGGCACCGCCGAGCACGAGCAGAACGGGGTGAGCACGCCGAGACCGGCGGCCAGAACATTGCCAAGCCCTTCGGCCCGGCCGGCCAGCAACGCCCGGGTCTTGTCCGGCGAGAAGAAGCTGCGCACCACCCCCATGGCAAACACCACAAGAGTCAGGAGCAGGATCACCTTCGGCGTGTCATAGAAGAAGAAGGCGAGCGCCTCGCCAAGATGGGTGCCGCGCGCCACCGGCAGCAGCGACACCAGAAAATCCGACACCCGGGTGAGCTGGCTGTAGGCCGCTGCCCACAGCAGCAGCGCCAGCGCCGTGCCGGCATACCACACGCCATCCGGCAGCGGGCCGGAGCGGCCGGGACGATGCGGGAGAGAGAGGCTCATGCGGCCGCCTTTCCCGCGGCCTCCCCGTCGGCTTCTCCGGCGGAAAGCACCGCGTCAACCAGATGCGCCAGCTCGGGCGCGAGAGCCGGATTACGACGGTAGCGCACCCATTGCGCATCCCGCCGGTCCACTACCAGCCCGGCCGCCTTCAGCACCGCCATATGCCGCGACATCCGCGACTGACTGGCCTCCAGCCGCCGCATCAGCTCGCACACGCAGTGCTCGTCGCCATCCCAGAGCAGGCGGATGGCCCCGAGACGGGTCGGTTCGGCCAGCGCCGAGAGGACAGGAACGATCCGGGTCATGGAAGAAGGGTTACGCCCGAAAGCGCATATGCGCCAGTCCGCATGAGTGCGGAGGCGGCCGGGAAACGGAGGAGACAAACGCTTTGTCCGCGGCTGACCGGGCGACAGCTCGATTCAGCCGGACACCCTCGCCAGTCCACCATGGCGTTGACCTTTGCGCTCATCAGACGTGCGCACACCATCAGTCCGCCGCAGCGGTCCGTCAGATCGACGCACGCAATCCCCGGCCCGCTTTCAGCAACCTTGCCTCAGTCGTCGATCTTTGCCCTGAAATTTTCAGCCCAGCCCCCTTCCCCCCAACCGTGAACACGGTTTGCAACGAACGCCCGCGAAGGGAGGGGCGCCATCAGGCTGGACAGAGTGGGGGAATTTTACGGTGGCGAACGCCCCTGAACTGAGGGCTGGCGGAGACGGAGGGATTCGAACCCTCGATAGGGCTTTACAACCCTATAACGGTTTAGCAAACCGCCGCCTTCAGCCACTCGGCCACGTCTCCGGCGCCGACTTCCCTAAAGGCTCCAACGCGTGCCGTCAACACCCCAACGTTCCACCGCAGCCGACAACCTCTGTCGCGATCGCAAGACGGCCCTCGCCATGACATGGGGGACGCAACCAGTCCGCTGATGCAACAGGCTGATTTCTTCTGTCCGATCCCCGGCCAGCTGACCGGACCGGCAATTGGGTCGCAGTGACGGGATCCGGAGAGCACGCCGCCCGCGACCGGCTCCGGCTACTGCCAGCCGCCGCCCCGGCCCCTTCTCCAATGGGCAGAGCAAGCGCCGGGGCCAGCGCTGCCGCCTTGTACCAGGCGCACGACGTGTGGACTGCCCCGCCCCTGACGGACGGCAGATTTCTCATCCCAAGATCCTTGAAAAGGACACTTTGGCAGTCCGATGCGGATTTATCATCCAATTGAAGTATATTATAAATTATCTTCAGACGCACGGTGCGGGCGGCACTTCGAACGTCTGGTCTCACATGTCCCAAGCGCATGGATAATCCGCCGCGCGGAATATCAAAGCGTCCTTGTCAGGGACTTTCCGGTCTCAGTCATTCCGGTCATGACAGATCACCCCGGCCTCTGTTGCCTGTTCTGCCGCCATACCGGACGCTACCAGCGGCCCCGCGATCATCACACTGCATGTCATCAGAGATAGGACTGCACCCAGAACTGCCAGCCGCTCAAATGGGCGCGGGCCTGGCTGCCGGGGGTGAGGCGGATGACCTCGCAATTATAGGCCGGCTGATAGAGTTTCGGCGTCTTCTCCAGACCCGCATCGAAGATATGGACCTTGTAATCGTGCGACCCCTCGACCACGATCTTGCGGCCGATCTGCAAGAGCAGCAGCGAGGTGTTGGCGCGGTTGGCGGTCTGGGTGCCATAGCCGAGGGTGCCACGGGCACCACGGTCGCGGGCGATGCGCTCGGCGTGCCGCACCGCCTGTTTCGAGAACGCCACCCACGCGCCATCAATCACGCCCTGCTCATAGAGCCCGAGCCAGAATTCCCGCCGCGGCTCCCACATGTGGCTGTCTTCCACCGCGGTGACCACATCCAGGAAGAAGCGGATGTTCTCGCCCGCCAGCCAGCGCAGCAGCGGCGCCCGCTCGGCCTCGGCCACGCCGGCCCAGACGCCCCCGCGCTCCACCCGCGGATCGCCATAGAGACCCACCAGCGACTGGGTGAGCCAGCCCTTCATTTCGCCATCGGGATCCCGCCCCTGCCATGGCGCGAGGATGGCTGCGAGCGCCTCGGCCGCACCGCTGTCGCGCGGATGGGCGACGCCCTCGGGCTTCAGCCAGTGCAGCAGCCAGTCCACCCGCTCACGGGATGAAAGCTCCGGCCGCAGCCGCTCGACGAGAGCCAGATGGACATGGTCCATGAGGCCGGGGGCGTGCGGGCTGCGCAGCCCCAGCGCCTTCAGCCCGTTCCACGGATCGGCCATGGCCTGCATCCGCTCCGCCACCGCGGCAGGAGCCGCCAGCGGATCGAGACAGTCCGGCAGCGCCGCCACCAGCGCCCGGCCGCGCGGGCCAAGACGATCGCGGGCAGCCGACAGGGCCCCGGCCAGTTCCCGGGTGTGCGGCGCGCCGGGCTGATAGCTGGCAAGGTGCACCGCCAGCATGCCATCGAGAAAGGTCTCGCGGGTGGAGGCGCGGATTTCGTCGGCATAGAACGTCCGCACCTCCGCCAGCTCCGGCCGCTCGCGGCGGGTGCGGTCATAAAGCGCGTGGGCAGCGGCCAGCACGAGGGACAGCGGCGTCTCGGCCCAGTTGTCGCTTTCGACGCGCTGGCGCAGCGCCGCGACCAGCCGCTCCCGGTCGGTTTCCGGCGGTTCGGCCACGACATCCGGCCAGCGCGACAGCACCCGGCCGGCGGCGGTCGCGACCAGCTCCAGATCCGGCAGGGCGGGTGCGGCCAGCACCGGAGGCCGGGCGAGACGCTCCGTCAGCCGCCGCGCGGGCGCCTCGTTGAGGGCACGCTCCGGGAGCGCGCGCTCCGGCCCGCTCATGGCGGCCCGCCCGGCGCCACGCCGCGGCGCAGCGCCGCCCGCACCCGCTCGACCTCGTCCTCGGTGCTGGGGATATACATGATGAGGCGCAGGTCGATGCGGCGGTTGGTGGCCTTGCCCTCCGGGGTGGTGTTGTCGGCCACCGGCCGCATTTCGCCATAGCCGGCCACCGACAGCACCGGTTGGCCCAGCCGGTTGCGATGATCGGTCAGGTCCGGCTCGGCGCCGGTCATGGTGAAGAAGGTCTCGTTGGCCCGGGCCGTGGAGAGCGTCAGGTTGGTGGTGTCCTGCCCGTCGGAATCCGTGTGGCCCTCGATCTGCAGCGCCTCGATGAGGGCGCCGGCCGGATTGCAGTCCGACTGCCAGTGCGACTGGGGGCCGAGGGTGAAGCAGGGCAGGATCTCGTCCAGCCGGCGAGCGATGGTGCGCACGATCTCGCGCTTGTCCTCGGCCAGCTGGCTGGAGCCACGCTGGAACAGGCCGTCGCCCTTGAAGCGCAGGGCATCCATCTCGTCGCTGACGATCACCTGAAGGTCGGGAAAATCCACCTTCAGCCGCTCCTGCAGCCGCTTCAGGATCTCCACCCGCTGGGTGGCCACGGTGTTGAGATAGGATTCCAGCGTCTTGTCGGGGGAGAGCCGGCGCAGCTGCTCCTCCAGCTCGCGGATGCGGGCGTCGCGGGCCGCAACCGTCTCCTCCAGCCGGGCAACGTCGCTTCGCGCCACATCGCGCTCGTCGGTCCGCACGATGACGTCGGCGCGGGCGGTGTCGCGTTCGCCCTGCACGGTCTCGAAGCGCGCGCGGGACACCATATCGTCGTCCTGCAGCTGGGAGGCGAAAAAGGCCAGCAGGATGATGACGATGAACAGGAAGCTCACCGTCATGTCCGTCATGGACACGAAGGCGGATTCATCCTCCTCCTCGTGGCGGCGGCGGCGCGAGCCCAGACGCATCAGCGCCTCCGCCGCTCGGGCGCGAACTGCTCGGCCTGTTCCACCACCGCCCGCAGGGTATCCAGCGCCGGCTGCAGCTCGGCCTGCATCGCCCTGACATGGCCGAACAGCCCGTCGACGGCGGTCGCCACCTGGGTGGTGTACTGGTCGAAGGCGCGGCCGAGGCGGGCGTCGATGTCGTCCAGCTCGGCGCCCTGATGGCGCAGCCGCTCCAGCATCACGGAGACCGCCCCCAGCGACGTCTCGATCGCCCGGGCATGGCCACCAAGGGCGGCTTCTGCCGCCGCCAGCACGGCCGCGGCGCTGCGCGCCGTCTCCTCGGAGGCGCGGATGACGGTGCCGGCGGCCGTGGTCACGCTGTCCGACATCTGCCGCACCGCGCCTTCCATGCGCTCGTTGGCCTGCCGGATCGGCGCGACGGCGCCGACGAGATCCGTCGCCGAGGTGCGGAAGGTGACCGCCGCCGTCGCCGCGGCATCGGCGCCGGCACGCACCCCGGCCGACAGGCTGCGCAGCCCGGCAGCGTTCTCGCCGATGACGTCGGCCACCGCACCGAGCTCGCCGGAGATGCGGCCAAGGGGGGCGAGCAGATCCTGCCCGGCCTTTTCCGTCAGCGCCTCGCCGGCCTTGAACAGCTCCGCCCCGGTGCGGCCGACCACATCCAGCATCTGCCGGCCGGCATCGCCGATGAGACCGCCGGCCTCGGCGCCGGCTGCCGCCAGCCGGTCGCGCGCCGCATCGGCGGCCTCGCGCGACGCCGCGCTGATTTCGGAGCGGAACGCTTCCGCTGCCCCTTTGAGGTCGGCGGCGGCCGCCGACATGGCGCGCGCACCGGCGCCGGTGTTGTCGCGGATGCCCTCCAGCGTCTGGTTCATCACCGCCAGCAGCTGATCCGTGCCGCGGGCCATGGCATCGGAGGTGGTGGCGGCCGAGGCGCCCATGGTCGCCTGGATGCCGCTGACGGCCTCGGCCAGCCGCAGCACCGCGGCATCCATGCCGGCGCCCGAGCGGGCGACCGCCTCCAGCATCTGCCGGCTGGCATCATCCACCCGGCCACTCGCCTCGGTGCCGGCATCGGCCAGCCGCGCCCGCACCGCATCCGACGCCTCGCGAGACGCCGAGCTGATCTCGGAGCGGAACGCCTCCGCCGCGCCCTTGAGGTCCGACGCTGCCTCGGACATCGCCCGGGCGCCGGCGCCGGTGTTGTCGCGGATGCCTTCCAGCGTCTGGTTCATCACTGCCAGCAGCTGGTCCGCCCCCTTGGCGAAGACACCATTGGCCGCCTCGGCGCTCGTCGCCATCTGGTCGCGCATGGCGTCGCCGGCCCGGGCAATGCGGTCAACGGCCGACGCCATCTCGCTGCCGATCTGGCCGACCGACTCCCGCACGACACGACCGGCTTCGCCCAATGTCGCGCTCGCCTCGCCGCTGGCCGCCGCCATCCGCACCCGCGCCGCCTCCGAGGCTTCCCGCGACGCCGCGGCAAACTCCGCCCGGAACGCTTCCGCGGCCCCCTTCAGGTCCGACGCCGCCTCGGACATGGCCCGCGCGCCCGCGCCGGTGTTGTCGCGGATGCCTTCCAGCGTCTGGTTCATCACCGCCAGCAACTGGTCGGCGCCCTTGGCGAAGACACCGTTGGCCGCCTCGGCACTCGTCGCCATCTGGTCGCGCATGGCGTCGCCGGCCCGGGCAATGCGGTCAACGGCCGACGCCATCTCGCTGCCGATCTGGCCAACGGACTCCCGCACGACACGACCGGCCTCGCCCAGCGTCGCGCTCGCCTCGCCACTGGCCGCCGCCATCCGCACCCGCGCCGCCTCCGACGCCTCCCGCGACGCCGCGGCAAACTCCGCCCGGAACGCCTCCGCCGCACCCTTCAGGTCGGCCGCTGCCTCGGACATCGCCCGGGCGCCGGCGCCGGTGTTGTCGCGGATGCCTTCCAGCGTCTGGTTCATCACCGCCAGCAGCTGGTCCGCCCCCTTGGCAAGCGCGCCGGCGGTGAGGTCAGCGCTTTCCGTCATGGCGCCGCGCAGATCCTCCACCGATCCGGCGACGCGCTGGACGGCGCCTTCCATTTCCGTGCCCATGCGGCCGGAGCTCTGGTCCATGCGCTCCGCAAGCTGGCCGATGCGGCCGCCGGCCTCGGCCAGACGGTCGCTCGCCTCCTTCAGGGCGCGGCCAACATCCTCGGAAAAGCGGCTGGAGAGATCGCGCACCATCGTCCCCATGCCCTCGGCGCCGACCTGACCGACCTCGCGCAGGAGCGGCGCCATGCTGGTGCCGATGGCCCCGGAAATCGCCGGCGCCAGCTCCTCGCGCAGCCGTCGGCCGAGATCCTCCGAGAGCTCGCGACCGAAGCCGCGCACCTGCTCGCCCTGGGCCCGCAGGGCCCGCAGCTGCTCGGTCGCCAGCCCCTCAAGGCTCAGGAAGGTCAGGCGTTTTTCCAGGGTGATGGCGAGGCGGTGGGTTGCCTCCTCGGTGCGCGCGATGCCGCGGCGCAGCACGATGGTGAACAGGATCGAGCAGAACAGCCCGGTCAGCGACATGATGAACTTGGCCGACGCCACCGACAGCAGACGCTTCAGCGATGCCTGCACCGCCGCGGGCGTGTCGAACTGCACTTCGCCCAGCGCCGCGATCAGGCCGAGAAAGGTGAAGAACAGGCCGACCATGACGAAGAGGCCCGGAACCGCCCGCCAGACACCGGGGCCGAAATGCAGGTCGTCGACATTGAAGAACAGCGCCGGCCGCACGGCATTGCGCAGGCGCGGGCCATCCTCGCCTTCATGAACGACGAGGGTCTCGCGATATTCGTCCCACGCCTCGACGAGATCCGCCCGGGCGGGCCGGCCGGTGGCTTCCGCCCGCAGCTCGTCGGTCAGGGTGTCGATGCCGGCGGAGAGCGCGGCGCCATCGGCCTGGGTGGTGATGCGGGCGCGCAGCCAGCGCACCGCCCGCAGCCGCCGCTGCACCTGGACGCCATAGATGCCGCAGCCGATCACAAGCGCCAGCACCAGCCCGACGGACACGAGGCCGGGGGCCGCCGGGTGGACCAGCAGATGGGCGAGGCCGAGAATGGATCGGGTGACGGCCTCCCCGAACACCGAAATGATATCCAGCACGGCACCCGCCTGTTGAAGGGTTCGGCCGCCCCCCAGAGCGGGGCGGGGTCCGGGCGGTCAGTCCCGGAACACACTCATAGCAGAGCAGAACGACCCGGACGCACATCCATAAGACGAAGCCGCCGCCGGACGGGCGACGGCCTCTGCACGGACCGGGGACGTGCGGTCAGCGGCCGGCAGCAGGCGCCAGACCCGGCAGCATCAGCCGCAGGGTGCCATCCTTCCACAGCCGCTCATGCACCACGACCATGGCGACATGGCCGGCAATCAGCGCCAGCAGGATCCAGCCGGCGAGCCCGTGCACGGCATTGCCCAGCGCCACCATCCAGTCGATGCGCGCGCCGCCGCCGGCCATGATGGGCAGGCCGAAGAAGGAGAACGGGCGGCCGGAGCCGAACTGGCGCACCAGCGCCACGCCGGGCACCAGCACCATCAGGCCATAAAGCGCCAGATGGCCGAGGGCGGCGAGATGGCCGACCAGCCCGACATGGGGCGGCCGGCGCTTGAGGTTCAGGAAGCCCCACACCCCGCGCGCCAGCACGAGCAGGAACAGCAGGAAGCCGATCTCGCGGTGGGTGCCCCAGAAGAAGCCGCTGATCGCCCAGTCGCGGTTCACGGCATGGAGGACGGCACTCGTGAACTGCCAGGAGAACAGGAAGGCCATGCCCCAGTGCAGGGCCCGCGAGACAATGCCATAGCCCTGATCGGTGTCGCGGACGGAACGGAAAGCGGAATTCGGCAAGGGCAGCTCCCGGAGGATTCAGGATATAGTGCGCTGCACAATAACACATCCGCGGGACCCTGCGCACCGGCTGCGTGCGCAGGAAAGCTCCGGGCCACCCGCCGCACGTGGCAGGGCGCCCCGGAGAGATCCGTGTTTCCAGCGCTCTGGCGCCGATGGCAGAGGCAGAAACGGCCGGGTCACAGCTGCGTGTCCCCGGCCGTTCGATGCGTCTGAAGAGAGGCAGACTTCCCCAAGGCACCAAGGCCATGAGAAATCCGCCTCCCCGGATCCCGGGTTTCAGGCGTGCTGATCCCGGATCGTTGGCAGGAACACCGCGAGGATGCCCATGACCGGCAGCACCGAGCAGACCTTGTAGACGAGCTCGATGCCATAATGGTCGGCGGCGATGCCGAGCAGGGCGGCCGAGAGACCGCCGATGCCGAAGGCAAAGCCGAAGAAGAAGCCGGCGACCATGCCCACCTTGCCCGGCACCAGCTCCTGGGCAAACACCAGGATGGCCGAGAAGGCCGAGGCGAGGATGAGGCCGATCACCACCGACAGCACCGCCGTCCAGAACAGGTTGGCAAAGGGCAGCATCAGGGTGAAGGGCAGCACGCCGAGGATGGAGAACCAGATCACCACCCGCCGGCCGAACCGGTCACCGATCGGGCCGCCCGCCACCGTGCCCGCCGCAACCGCGCCGAGGAACAGGAACAGGAAGATCTGCGACTGCTGCACCGACACCCCGAACTTGTGGATCAGGAAGAAGGTGTAATAGCTGGAAAGACTGGCGATATAGATATATTTCGCCACGACCAGCAAAAGCAGCACACCGATGGCGCGCACCACCGTCTTCTTCGGCAGGACGGGCAGACCGCTGGCGCGGCCACGGCCGCCGCGGATGGAGCGATGGCCCGAATACCAGATGCCGACGCGCCACAGCACGACCATGGCGCACAGCGCCGCCACCGAGAACCACGCGACGCTTTCCTGTCCGCGCGGCAGCACGATGAAGGCGGCCAGGAGCGGGCCGATGGCCGAGCCGAAATTGCCGCCGACCTGGAACAGCGACTGGGCCAGCCCGTGCCGTCCGCCCGAGGCCATGCGGGCAACCCGGGAGGATTCCGGATGGAACACCGACGAGCCCATGCCGATGAGCGCCGCCCCGGCCAGCAGCACCGGGAAGGAATGGGCATAGGCGAGCAGGATCAGGCCGACGAAGGTGAAGCCCATGCCCACCGACAGGGAATAGGGCATCGGCCGCTTGTCGGTGTAAAAGCCGACCAGCGGCTGCAACAGCGAAGCGGTGAGCTGGAAGACGAAGGTGAGCAGGCCGACCTGGGCGAAGTCGAGACCATAATTCGTCTTGAGGATGGGATAGATCGAGGTGATCAGCGACTGCATCATGTCATTGAGCATGTGGCAGAAGCTGATGGCGCCGATGATGGTGAAGGCGGTCGCCTCGGCGGAACGCCGGGGATCGAGGGTCGCGGATGTCTGGCTCACGTGAGGCGGATCCTCAGGGGAAGATGGCACCGCATCCGGCACCCGCCCCTTCTGGCGGGGGCGGCAGGGCCGGCAGGCGGGTGGCCGTCACCGGGGGGCGATGCGGCCGGACCGAAAGCGGGAAAACGGACGGACGGGAATGGCGGCCGCGGCACACGCGCCGGCAGTCGTCCCGGGCGGCAGGGCTGAAGACACGGTCGTCCGGAGGGCCACTATATCATGACCGGCCGGTCTGATAAGGCCCCCTGACCATCCAGTCGAGACACAGTTTCGCCCGCCGGGAAAGGCTCCGCCGGCGCCGGATCCCCTGCCCTCTCCGCCGGTGCGTCAGCCGACGGGGCGGTTCAGCAGCACCGACAGCATGGTGTCGTAGTCGGCGCGGGTATCCTTGGCGAGGAAGGCTTCCGCCAGCAGATAGGCATAGAACAGGAAGGCCCGGGCGCCGGCATCTTCCGGGTTGGCATCGGGGCGGCGCATGAGCTGGGTGATGTAGTCGAGGCGCTGCTTGTCGATCTCGGCGATGGCGGCAGCCGCCGCCGTGTCGCGCTTGGCCCAGAGCCGGATGGCCAGCTCCAGATTGGCGCCGCGCTCGGCCCGGGCGCCATCGCGCGGCAGATCGGCCAGCCGGCGCAGCCGCCATTCCGCATCCCGGTCCGGCTCCTGATCGAGCCGCTCGATGATGCGCGCCGTCGCCCGCCGGCGCCAGGCGCCAAGCATGCGCTCCAGCAGGTCCGCCCGGTCCTTGAAGTGCCAGTAGAAGCTGCCCTTGGTCACCCCCAGGGTGCGCGCCAGCGGCTCCACCCGGACGGCATCGACGCCACTTGCGGCGAGCAGGTCGAGAGCGGCCTCGATCCAGTGGGTCTCGTCAAGCCGCTGGCTTTCGCGAGGCTTGGCGGGCGTGCGCGCGGTGGGCATGGGAGAGCGTGGCAACCTTCATCGACAGCGGGAGAGCGTGAAGTCGCGATCATAGCGATCCCGCGGCGATGCGTCAGTCCCCCTGACATATCGCGCCCGATGAAATCGCGCATTTTCCACACCCCGAAGGGGCTTTCGGCTCCGTGCAGGCAGCCGGACTGCGGTTCCCGCCCGGCATACGTCAAATTCCATACGGAACCGTATTGACCGCTTTCGCGGTCCTCGTTAGGGTCACTCAAAAGAGAGACGGGGAGGATACCCATGGGCGAACTTGGTACGGTTTCCGCCGGCCGCGGCAAGACGATCTCGGCTGCCGGCATCGAGACGAACTATCATGAGGCCGGCTCCGGCAAGCCGATCGTGCTGCTGCACGGTTCCGGCCCGGGTGTTTCCGCCTGGACCAACTGGCGCAAGGTCATCCCGGCGCTGGCCGACCAGTTCCATGTTCTTGCCCCCGACATGGTGGGCTTCGGATATAGCGAACGCCCGTCGGATATTGTCTATGACATCAAGCTGTGGGTGAAGCACCTCATCGGCTTTCTGGATGCCCTCGGCCTCGAGAAGGTGAGCCTTGTCGGCAACTCCTTCGGCGGCTCCCTGTCGCTGGCCGCGGCGCTGCGCCATCCCGACCGGTTCGACCGGATGGTGCTGATGGGCACCCCCTGCGACAAATTCGAAATGACCGAGGGTCTGAAGTCCGGCTGGTATTATGAGCCGTCGCTGGAGACCATGCGCCAGACGATGATGCTGTTCCCCTATGACAAGTCCATCGTCACCGACGCGCTGGTGCAGGAACGCTACGAGACCAGCCTGATTCCCGGCGCGCAGGAAGGTCTGCGCAAGCTGCTGGTGAAGCCGAACGAGGATGGCCCGACCATCCTGTCCGGCATCCCCGAGTCCGCCGCCGCCAAGGTGGTGCAGCCGACGCTGGTGCTGCATGGCCGCGAGGACAAGGTGGTGCCGACGGAGATGGGCCTGAAGCTCGGCCGCTCGATCCCCAATGCCGAGTTCCACATGTTCGGCCAGTGCGGCCACTGGGTGCAGGCCGAGCGCTTCGACGCCTTCGTGGCGCTGACCCGCCGTCACTTCGCCTGACGGCTGCGGCCGGGGCAACCCGGCCGCCCGCGAGCCCCATCAGCCTGTCCGCATCTCCCCGTCCGGAACCCCGTGCGTTCCGGGCGTCGGGGAGATCCGTCCGCACCTTTCAGGGAAAACGCCCCGATGGCCCTCCTCCGTGCCTGCCACGTGGACGAAATTGGTCCCGGTGAAGCCTTCAAGATCGACATCGACCCGCCGGTGACCGTGTTCCGCGCCGAAGATGGCGCGCTCTACGCGCTGGATGACACCTGCACCCACGCCGTTGCCTCGCTGGCCGAAGGCTTCATCGAGGATGACACCGTGGAGTGCCCGGTTCACATGGCCAAGTTCTGCCTGAAGACCGGCAAGCCCACCTGCCCGCCCGCCACGAAGCCCGTGGCGACCCATCCGGTGGTGGTCGAGGGCGACGAGATCTTCGTCGACGTGACGCGATGAGCAACGCCCCTGTCATCATCGTCGGCGCCAGCGCGGCCGGCGTGTCGGCCGCCCGCACGCTGCGGGCCGAGGGCTTCACGGATCCGGTCATCCTCGTCGATGCCGATCCGAATCTGCCCTATGAGCGCCCGCCGCTCTCCAAGAAGGTGCTGGAGAGCGCGACCGTCTCGCCCGCCGACATCGCCCTTCTTTCGCCCTCGGATCTGGACGAGCTGGGCCTGACCCTGAAGCTTGGCGTGCGCGCCACTGGCCTCGATGCGGCAAGCCGCACGCTGACGCTCTCCGATGGCTCGACGCTCACCGGCCGGGCCATCGTGCTGGCCACCGGCGGGCGCGCCAGCCGGCTGCCGCTGCCCGGCGCCGACCTCAAGGGCGTCCACGTCATCCGCGACTATGCCGATGCCGAGGCGCTCCGGGGCGATCTCGCCGACGCAACGAAGGTGGCCGTCATCGGCGGCGGCCTCATCGGCACCGAAGCGGCGATCGCGATTGCCCGTCTCGGCAAGACCGTCGACTGGATCGACGCCGCGCCGAAGCCGCTGGCCCACATTCTCCCGGAGGCGATCGCCGACCATCTGATCGCCTCCCACATCGCCAACGGCATCACCCTGCACGCCAGCGCGCGGCTGAAGGGCTTCACCGGCAGCGACGGCCGGGTGACCGGCGTCGAATTCGCCGATGGCTCGGTGCTGCCGACCGACGTCGTGGTGCTCGGCACCGGCATGAAGCCGGATCAGGCGCTGGCGGCCGCCGCCGGTCTGGAGACCTCCGCCGGCATCCACGTGACGGATGCTCAGGAGACCTCGGCCCCCGGCATCTATGCCGCCGGCGACGTGGCCTCCTTTGCCCATGAGGGCGCGGCGGCGCGCAAGCGGCACGAGCACTGGCGCTCGGCCGAGGAACAGGGCGCCAATGCCGCCCGCGCGATCCTCGGTCTGCCGCCGCAGCCCTTCTCGGTGCCGTGGTTCTGGTCGGATCAGGGTGCCCACCACGTGGAAATGGCCGGCAAACCCACGGGCCGCTCCATCGTGCGCGCCGGCGCCCATGGCCCGATCGTGTTCGAGCTGAACGCCGACGGCACGCTGGCCGGCGTTGCCAGCGTCGACGAGCCCAATGCGGTGCGCGTCGGCCTGCGGCTCATTCAGGGCGGCAAGGTGGTGGATGCGGCAGCTCTCGCCGATCCGTCCGTCGACCTGCGCAAGCTCTTGAAAAAGTAATACCAAAGGTCCTTGAAAAAGATCCTCTGGTATTCCGGTACAGATTTCTCATATACTTGGATCATATGAGAAATCTGCTGCTCTTCAGGCGCATGGTGCGGCCAGCACTTCATGCGCCTGGTATGAAGCCATCGCCGGGCCCCGTGCCCGGCGATGCCGCGCCATCCGGGCGGGAGCGGCCATTGCGGCCCCTGCCCCGAGGCGGCCTCCGTACGGAGGAGGAGCCGTACGGGGGCTGTTCCGATCCCCGCGTTCCGGAGGCCGCAAGGTGAGCGGGCGCGACGGCAAAGAATATTTGGCGGGAGGAAGCCGATGTCCGAAATCGAAGCCCTTGGCTATGTCATTTTCTCGGTGTCCGACATGGACGCCTGGACGAAGTTCGCCCGGGATATTCTCGGGCTTCAGGTCGTGGAGCGCGCCGATGGCGCCGTCGACCTGCGCATGGATACCTATGCCTGGCGCGTGCGTCTGGTGCCGACGGGAGCCGACGACATCGCCGTCGCCGGCTGGGAAGTGCGCGACGCCGCGGCGCTGGTGGCCCTTGAGGCCCGGCTGGCCGCCGCCGGCATCGCATCCGCCTATGCCACGAAGGAAGAAGCCGCCGACCGGCAGGTGGAATCCTTCCTGCGCTTCACCGATCCGGAAGGACTGGTCTGCGAAGCCTTCTATGGCCCGCTGCAGCGCACCGAGGCGCCCTTCGTCAGCCCGCTGGGCGTGCGCTTCAAGACCGGCCGGCAGGGCATCGGCCACATCGTGCTGGTGTGCAAGAGCGCGGCCGGGCAGGAAGCCTTCTACCGCGACGTGCTCGGCTTCCGCCTCTCGGACTATATCAACACCGAAGTGGTGCCGGGCCGTCCGGTGAAGTTCACCTTCCTGCGCTGCAATGGCCGCCACCACTCGCTGGCGCTGGCCGAGGTGCCGCTGAAGAAGAAGGTTCAGCACTTCATGGTCGAGGTGGAGTCCATCGACGATGTCGGCCGCGGTCTCTACCGCGCCATCGACGCCGGCATCCACCTGTCCCTGACGCTGGGCCGCCACTCCAACGACGACATGCTGTCCTTCTACCCGATGACGCCCTCGGGCTTCGACGTGGAATATGGCTGGGGCGGCCTGGAAGTCGATGACGAGACCTGGCACGTGCTGACCCACGCCAAGAATTCGGCCTGGGGCCATCATTTCCAGCGCCCGCCGCGCCCGGCCAAGAAGGTGGAAGCGGCGGAATAATACCAAAGGTCCTTGAAAAGGATCCTTTGGTATTCCGATGCGGATTTCTCATGCCCCTGGTGCCGATGAGAAATCCGCTGCCCTTCAGAGGCGCGGTGCGGCCAGCACTTCGCGCCTCTGGCACAAGGCTCGTCCGCCGCGCGAAAGAACGGGATCCGCACACGGGGTGGGAGGCAATCGCTTCCCACCCCGCATGTGTCTCTCCCGAAGTCGATCTGATAAAAAAGCAAATCCCCCGGAGGAACTGCCCATGGCTGACCGGACCATTGTCCCGGCCCTTGCCGAAACCCTGCGTCTGCCGGTGATCGTGTCGCCGATGTTTCTGGTGTCGGGGCCCGACATGGTGATCGCGGCGGCGAAGGCCGGCATCATCGGCGCCTTCCCGGCCCCCAATGCCCGCACCATCGACGATCTCTCGGGCTGGCTTGCCCGCATCCGCGACGAGCTGGCAGCCGCCGGCCGGCCGGGCCAGTGGGCGCTCAACATGATCGTCCACCCGACCTATGCCCGCTTCGATGCCGAGATCGACCTCGCCTCCGAATACAAGCCGAAGATTGTCATCACCGCGCTCGGCGGCCCGAAGCGCGTGCTGGACCGGGTGCACGGCTGGGGCGGCGCCGTCTTCACGGACGTCATCAATGCCGAGCACGCCAAGAAGGCCGTCGATGCCGGCGCGGACGGTCTGGTGCTGGTGACGGCCGGCGCCGGTGGCCACACCGGCCAGTACAGCGCCTTCGCCTTCGTCGATGCCGTGCGCAAGTTCTGGGACGGCCCGCTGATCGTCGGCGGCGCCGTTTCCAATGGCCGCGGCGTGCGCGCCATGCTGACGCTCGGCGCCGATTTCGTCTATATGGGCACCCGCTTCATCGCCACACAGGAAAGCCTTGTCGGCGACGAGTACCGCCAGATGGTCATCCGCTCCCAGATGTCGGATATCCTGACGTCCCGCGCCATCACCGGCGTTGCCGGAAACTGGATGCGCGAAAGCCTGGAGCGCAGCGGCTTCGACTTCGCAAAGCTGGATACGGCCGCCAAGATCGACTTCTCCGACCTGCTCGGCGAGGCCAAGGCGTGGAAGACCATCTGGAGCGCCGGTCAGGGCGTCGGCGCCATCTCCGAGGTGCAGACGGTGGCCGGCATCGTCGACGAACTCTGCGCCCAGTATGCCGCCGAGGCCCCCCGCGCCGCCGAGCTGGCGCTGTGGCCGAAGCTCGGCTGAGCGGCTCGGCCTCCCGGGGGCGGATGCGCTCCGCCCCCGCTCTTTCGGATCATACCGCCGGGCAGGCGCGGAACTCCGGCAGCGCCTCGGCGGTCGCGGTGAAGGCGGAGAGCGCCGGGCGCCCGGCAAAGCGCTCCGGCAGCATCATCACGCCAAAGCTGACGGCGACAGCAACATCGATATCCGCCCGGGTCGGCGCCGGCCCGAACAGGAAGGCGCCTGCCCGCGGCGCGGCGACGGTCGCCTCCAGAAGATCCAGCGCCGCGGCCAGCTGGCCGCCCACCCGGGCAAGCCACGTCGCCGAGCGCTCGCTCTCGCCGCGCAGATTCATCTCGTAGACGATGGCCACCGCCTTTTCGCACGCCGCCAGAGCCAGACCGCTCACGGCCTGATGACGGGCGAGCGTCAAACGATCCGCCGGCAGCAGGCTGCGGCCGGGGCGGGCAAGGCGTTCGGCCAGATCCAGGATCAGCCCGGAATCCATCAGCACCGTGCCTTCATCGGTGACAAGCGTCGGCGCCTTCACCACCGGGTTGATGGCGGCGAAGGCGGCATAGTCCCGGAATACCGACACCGGCTCGGAGCGGAAGGGAATGTCCATGGCGGTGAGCGCAATGGCGGTGCGGCGGACATAGGGCGAATCCATCATGCCGATCAGGCGCATGGGAGAACTCCGGCAAGGGCGGACGGCCATCCGGCCGGCCACCCGGACAGGGGGGATCAACGCCCGCCAGTCTGCCGGCTGGTACCCGCGGCGGCCATGGCAATCCATCGGCGGATGGCGTTATTCTCCGATGGATTCAAGGCCCACAGGAGATGCCGCCATGGCCGCGCCGCTTGATCTCGACGACAGGGATTTCGCCATTCTGGAACTGCTGCAGGCCGATGGCCGGCTGGCGATCAGCGAGCTCGGCCGGCGCATCGGCCTGTCCCAGCCTGCCACCTCGGAGCGGGTGAAGCGGCTGGAAGAGCGCGGCATCATCGCTGGTTATGGCGCCCGGCTGGACATGAAGGCGCTGGGCCTCGCCATGACCGCCATCATCCGGCTGAAAACCGCCCACGAGCATATCGACGCCTGCCAGAAGACCTTCCGCACCCTGCCCTTCATCGTCGAGATCCACCGGGTCACCGGTGACGACTGTTTCGTGCTCAAGGCGATCGTGCCCGCACCGGAAGCGCTTGCCACCATCGTCGATGCCATCGGCCGCTTCGGCTCGGTCACCACCTCGGTGGTGCTGCGCAGCGAGCCGGCAAAGCCGATCGGCCGCGAGCTGATGGTTGCCGCCCGCGCCGGCTGAGCCCCCGACCAGAATGCGCAATGCTCCGATCTGGACCGCCCCCCGCCGGGTGAGCGATAAGGGAGGGTCTTTTCCCTGTCCGGGGCGCGGGCGCCTCCCTCGCCTGTCCCGGGCCGCCCTGTCAGGATCTGCCGCCCCATGACCGACGCTGTGCCGACGATTCCCGTCATCGACATCTCCCCGCTTCTCACCAATGCCCCCGGCGGGCGGGAGGCTGTTGCCGCCGAGATCGGCCGGGCGTGCCGGGAGGTCGGCTTCTTCTATATTGCTGGTCACGGCTTCTCGCCGGAGCGGCTGCAGGAGCTGTTCGAAGTCAACCGCATCCTGTTCGACCTGCCGGAGGAGGAGAAGAAGAAGCTCTCCATCGAGCAGTCGATGCACAATCGCGGCTTCGTCCTGCTTGGCGCCGAGGCGCTGGACCCGACCAAGGGCGCAGACCTGAAGGAAGCCTTCAACATCGGCGCCGATCTGGCCGCCGATGATCCGGACGTACTCGCCGGCAAGCCTTTCCGCGGCGTCAATCTGTGGCCGGACCTGCCGGAGGTGAAGGCGACGCTGCTCGCCTATCATGCCGATCTGCGCAAGCTGTGCGAGCGCCTGCATGAAGCCTTCGCCGTTGACCTCGGTCTGGCGCCGGACTTCTTCCAGTCGTCCATCGACGATCCCATCGCCACCCTGCGGCTGCTGCACTATCCGGCCCAGGCGGCCGGCGGCGCCGAAATCGGCGCGGGCACCCACACGGATTATGGCAACACCACCATCCTGCTGCAGGATGATGTGGGCGGGCTGGAAGTGCGCACCCGGCAGGGCACCTGGCTGCCGGCCCCGGTGATCCCCAACACCTTCATCTGCAACATCGGCGATTCGCTGATGCGCTGGACCAACCGCGTCTATGTCTCCACCCCGCACCGGGTGGTGAACCGCTCCGGCCGCCAGCGCCGCTCCATCGCCTTTTTCTTCGATGGCAACCCCGACGCCGTCATCGAATGCGCCCCGACCTGCACCGGGCCGGACAGGCCAGTGCGCTACCCGCCCATCACCGTCGCCGACTATCTGACCGAACGCCTGAACGCGACCTATGCCTTCCGGCAGAAGGCAGGCTGAACGGCGGATGCTGATTTGGGGATATCTGTCCCCAAGCCCCTGACCGGGAGGCATCGCCTCCCGGACCCTTTTCCTTTGTCATCCGCTTATCCCTCGTCGCCAGCGTCGCACGCCCCCGGAAACGGAATCGACTGACAAAAAAGGGGAGAGGTCCGGAGGCCCCCGGGCCTCCGGCGGGGTTCGGGCGCGAGCCCGATGCGCAAGCAATCGACAGCAGCGTCAGCCGACGGGCCGCGTCAGTGCCAGCGCCTCGGCCGGGTCCAGACGGCCATCATAAAGCGCGCGGCCGGTGATGGCGCCTTCCAGGATGGCGGCTTCCGGGGTCATGAGGCGGCGGACGTCCTCGATATCGGCGAGGCCGCCCGAGGCGATGACCGGGATGTTGACGGCGCGGGCGAGCGTCAGGGTCGCCTCCAGGTTCAGGCCCTTGAGGAGGCCGTCGCGGTCGATGTCGGTGTAGACGATGGCCGCGACACCGGCATCCTCGAAGGCGCGGGCGAGATCGACGGCGTCCATTTCCGAGGTTTCAGCCCAGCCTTCCACGGCGACCTTGCCGCCCTTGGCGTCGATGCCGACGACGACCCGGCCCGGGAAGGCCTTGGCAGCTTCTCTGACGAGGGCGGGATTGCGCACGGCCACGGTGCCGAGGATGACGCGGCGGATGCCCTTTTCCAGCCAGCCGGCGATGCCGGCCATGTCGCGGATGCCGCCGCCCAGCTGCACCGGACGGGTGGTGGCGGCCAGGATCGCCTCGACGGCAGCGCCATTGACGGCGCGACCGGCGAAGGCGCCGTTGAGATCAACGACGTGCAGCCACTCGAAGCCGGCCTGATCGAAGGCGCGGGCCTGATCGGCCGGGCTGTCGTTGAACACCGTCGCCTGGTCCATCAGCCCGCGCACGAGGCGCACGCAACGGCCGTCCTTGAGGTCGATGGCGGGAAAGAGGATCATGGCAGCAGTCCGGCGCCGGGCTCCCGAACGCGCGGAGACCAGCCAACAGGTCGGAGGGCGGCTCTCCGGCGGACGCGACGGATCCGGCCGGGCAACCGGTGAAAACCGGCCCGACTTCTCCCTTCTCCGGGCGTCCGTGTCAACGCGTCCGCGCAAGTGTCCGGACCGTGGGTCTGAAGAACAGCAGAATTCTCATATGCCCCGACGGCACGAGAATTCTGCATCGGACTGCCAGGGGATCCTGTTCAGGGACCCTTGGCATCCTCGCCCAGCACGCCCGGCGCCACCTCGCCGGAGGGCAGGCCGGAGACGAAGCCGGGGCGGCGGCCGAGGAGAAAGCCCGGGCCGAAGCGCCGGGCGCCGTTCAGCCGGGCGCGGAGGCTGCGGTCGAGCTTGAAGCGCAGATAAGCCGGCAGATGCCGCAACCGCAGCGGCTGGCGGGCGCGCTCTGCTTCCACCGGGTTGATGGTGCTGGCGTCCGCCTCAGGCGTCAGGCCGACCAGCCAGGGCGAGGTCTCGTAGATTTCGCAGCCATGGGCCCAAGGGTAGCGCCAGAAGATGTCGATGGGCGCCGTCACCGGCAGCAGGGTGCGCACCAGCCGTTCGGCCCCGGCCCGGGAGACCAGATAGCCATGGGCGCGCTCGCCCAGCGCCAGCACCCGCAGCACCGCGACCCCCGCCGCCGTGCCATGGACGCGGCCGCGGCCGATCACCGGGCTGGCATAGCCACATAGCTTGACGAGATCCATCTCCGGCAGGGCGGTGACGAGCGCGCCGATGCGCTCGATGGCGGCAGCAGTCAGGGTGGCGTCATCCTCCAGGATGAGGCCATAGCGCGCGCCGGTTGCCAGAAAGGCCTGCATGGCCGTGCGATGGCTGACCGAACAGGCGATTTCCGCCGGCTGCAGCACCCGGCGCTGGCGCACGCAGAAGGGATCGGGGCTGAAGCGGGCCTGCTCGGCCGGCGTCCACGCCCGGCCGTCGACGGCCTCCACCACATGGGCGGTCATGCGCCCCGCGAGGCAGCCCAGAATGTGCGCCCGCCGCGCCGCTGCCGCGGGCAGCGAAATGACGAAGGCCTGCACCAGCGCGGGATCCAGCATTGCAGTCTCTCCCCAGCGCGCCCCGGCCGGCAGCCGGACGCTCCCGGGAGGTGATGCCAAAGAGCCGCCGCCGCGACAAGAGTGGACGGACACGCCACCCGGCGCGCCTCCCCTTCCCCGGCCGGATGGGCTCAGCTCGCCTCGGCCAGATAGCGGTCGTCGAAGGCGTAGCCGGAGCCGCGCACGGTGCGGATCGGGTCCTTGTCTCGGCCGCGGTTCAGCGCCTTGCGCAGGCGGCCGACATGGACGTCGACGGTGCGCTCGTCCACATAGACGTCGTGGCCCCAGACGCCATTGAGCAGCTGCTCGCGGGAAAACACCCGGCCCGGCGTCTGCATCAGATATTCCAGCAGGCGGAATTCCGTCGGCCCCAGATGTACTTCACGGATGCCGCGACGCACCCGGCGGGTCTCGCGATCCAGCTCCAGATCGCCGCCCTTGAGGAGGGACGAGACCACCTCGGGCTTGGCCCGGCGCAAGAGCGCCCGCACCCGGGCGGTCAGCTCCGGCAGCGAGAAGGGCTTCACCACATAATCATCGGCGCCGGTGGCGAGCCCCCGGATGCGCTCCTGCTCCTCGCCGCGGGCGGTGAGCATCAGGATCGGCATGCGCTCGGTCTCGGCCCGGTTGCGCAGCCGCCGGCAGATCTCGATGCCCGAGAGCCCCGGCAGCATCCAGTCGAGAATGAGCAGATCGGGCTGATCTTCCGAGATCATCATCTCGGCTTCATCGCCCCGCGCACACACGCCGACACGATAGCCTTCGGCTTCGAGATTATAACGAAGAAGAAGGCTGATGGCCTCCTCGTCTTCGACGATCAGGACATAGGGCATGACGAGACGTCCAGAGAACGTTCCGAAGGAAGGATGACATAGCACGGGCGACGCCGGCAACGCCTGTACGGCGCAGCCAGCTCTCCCGTCCCGGAACCGCTCCGGCGAGCATCAGAGCAGCTGACGATCACCGGGTCAGAGACACCCCGGGCAGAGCCTGCCCGAGGGATCGTCGGTCACTTTGTCGGCGGGGCGAAGTCGATCGGCGTCAGGCTGGTGTCGTCCTGCTTCGGCCGGTCGTCGGTAATCTGGATGCCGGTGACGAGATAGTGGATCGTCTCGGCAATATTGGTGGCGTGATCACCGATCCGCTCGATGTTCTTGGCGCAGAACAGCAGATGCGTGCAGAAGGTGATGTTGCGCGGGTCTTCCATCATGTAGGTGAGCAGCTCGCGGAACAGAGAGGTGTAGATCGCATCCACCTCGTCATCCCGGTTGCGCACTTCCTCGGCCGCCTGCAGATCCTTCTGCGTGTAGGCGTCGATGACCTGCTTCATCTGCTCCAGCGCCAGCGTCGACAGGTGCTCCACGCCGAAGGCGAGCCGCTTCGGGTGATAATGACCTTCGATGGCGATGACGCGCTTGGCGATGTTCTTGGCGAGATCGCCGACGCGCTCCAGATCGTTGGAGACGCGCAGCGCGCCGACCACTTCGCGCAGGTCCCGCGCCATGGGCTGGCGGCGGGCGATGATGGAGATCACCTTCTCCTCGATGGCGCGCTGGAGGGCGTCCATGCGCTGGTCTTCGAGGATGACGCGCTGGGCCAGACCGGTATCGACCCGGGTCAGCGCCGACACGGCCTGCTCGACCAGACGCTCGGCCAGACCGCCCATTTCGGCGATCCGCCCGGCGAGGTCGCGCAGCTCGTCATCATAGGCAACGACAATATGTTCCGGCATCGAAGAGCTCCTTGAGTTCTGCGGCCACGCCCTCCCGGGCGCCGCTCGCCCGATGTCGTGGATCAGCCGAACCGGCCGGTGATGTAGTCCTGCGTGCGGGTTTCCTTCGGGTTGGTGAAGATCATGTCCGTCGGACCCTCTTCAACCAGGTTCCCGAGATGGAAGAACGCGGTCTTCTGGGACACGCGCGCCGCCTGCTGCATGGAATGCGTCACGATGACGATGGTGAAATTGTGCCGGAGCTCGTCGATCAGCTCTTCGATCTTGGCCGTCGCGATCGGGTCGAGCGCCGAGCAGGGCTCGTCCATGAGGATGACTTCCGGCGACACGGCGATGGCGCGGGCGATGCAGAGGCGCTGCTGCTGGCCGCCCGACAGGCCGGTGCCGGGATCGCCCAGCCGGTCCTTCACTTCGTTGTAGAGACCGGCCTTCTGCAGGCTGGTGACCACGATCTCGTCCAGCTCGCTCTTGGAGCGCGAGAGGCCGTGGATGCGCGGGCCATAGGCGACGTTCTCGTAGATCGACTTCGGGAACGGGTTCGGCTTCTGGAACACCATGCCGACCCGGGCACGCAGCTGCACCACATCAAGGCCCGGATCATAGATGTCGAGCCCGTCGATCTGCATCAGGCCGGTCACCCGGGCAATCGAGATGGTGTCGTTCATCCGGTTGAGGCAGCGCAGGAAGGTGGACTTGCCGCAGCCCGACGGACCGATGAAGGCGGTGACCGACTTCTCGGGAATGTCGATGCCGACATCCTTCAGGGCGTGCTTGGGGCCATAATAGACGTTGACGTCGCGGGCGACGATCTTCGGCGCATGGAACCCGCCCGGCGGCAGGGTGCGGATGGTGGAACCGGCGAGCGGCGGCAGCGGGGCGTTCATGACGGAACCCTCTTCGGGACACCCTCCGGCAGCGCACTGGTCGGCGCCGGCCGCGGAGGACGCAACGGATCTGGGAACCGGAGCAGCCGCCAGCGGCCGCCGCTCCGGACGGGATCGGGATCGACGGGCCCGGTCGCGGGCACCGTCCGGGGTCTTACCAGCGCCGCTCGAAGCGCTTGCGCAGCAGGATGGCGAGGCCGTTCATGACGAACAGGAACACCAGGAGCACGATGATCGCCGCCGAGGTCTTGGCCTGGAAACCGATTTCCGGCAGGTCCGACCACAGGTAGATCTGCACCGGCAGCACGGTGGCCGCCTGGGTGACGCCGCCGGGAATGTCGACGATGAAGGCGATCATGCCGATCAGCAGCAGCGGGGCCGTCTCGCCCAGTGCATGGGCCATGCCGATGATGGTGCCGGTCATGATACCGGGCATCGCCAGCGGCAGCACATGGTGGAACACCGCCTGCTGATGGGAGGCGCCCACGCCCAGCGCCGCCTCGCGGATGGACGGCGGCACCGCCTTGAGGGCCGCCCGGGCCGCGATGATGATCGTCGGCAGCACCAGCAGCGCCAGCACCAGACCACCCACCAGCGGCGAGGAGCGCGGCAACCCAAAGAAGTTCAGGAACACCGCCAGACCCAGCAGACCGAAGACGATGGAGGGCACGGCCGCGAGGTTGTTGATGTTCACCTCGATCAGCTCGGTGAGCCGGTTCTTCGGGGCGAACTCTTCCAGATAGATCGCGGCGAGCACGCCGATGGGCAGGCACAGCGCCAGCGTCACCAGCATGGTGTAGGCCGAGCCGACAAGGGCACCGGCGACACCGGCCAGCTCCGCCTCGCGCGAGTCGCCCATGGTGAAGAAGTGCCAGTTGAAGCCCGAGACGACCCGGTCCTTGGACTGCATCACCTGCAGCCAGGCGATTTCCTGATCGGTGACCTTGCGGCTGCCTTCCGGCGTGGTCAGCATCTCCACCGACCAGGCGCCCGGCGCGGCCGGGGCATCGGAGGTGAGCGGGATCAGGACGGTGCCGGTGACATGATCGGGGCCGAGTTCGGTCACCCGCACCACGCCGCCATTCACCTGCACGAACAGGCTCGGGGTGTTGCCGTCCAGCTCCTCGGCGCCGGTCGTGGCGTCGAAGCGCTTTTCCAGATCCTCGGCCTGGGCGGAGAGGTTCGCCACCTGGGTGGTGAGGCTGTCGCGGTCCGAGGTCAGCTTGGCGACCTGACCGGTCAGCGTCGGCACCGTCTCGGCGTTGGCAGCGGTTGCCGCCTTCAGACGGGCCTCGGTCTCCTCCAGATTGGCGCTGGTCTCGATGAGGACGTCCTTGTAGATCGCCACCCGGTTGCGCAGGCGCCGGGCCTCGTCGGCCATGGCCTGCTTCACCCGGGCGAGATCGTCGGAGAAGTCGGCGGTGCTGGAGGTCAGCGTGACGCTGTCGCCGTCGATCGCCGGCGTCAGGGTGCCGCGGCCGGTGTCGCGGCTGAAGCGGGTGCTGATGCCCTTCAGCGCCAGATCGGCGTCATCGGAGAGCAGCACCGGCATTTCGATCGGCTTGCCGATGAGGCCGGGCTCGGCCACGATCCGGGCGCGCAGCTGGTCGGTGGCGCCGGTAGAGACGAGGCCATAGAGCTTCAGCCGGAGCGCCCGCTTGGAGGCGACGTCGGGGAAATCCTCCAGCAGCGCCCGGCGGATGGCGGCGGTGAAGTCGCCGGTGGCGATCACCTCCGGATCCCGGGTGCCGTTGGGGTCAACGTCCTCGGCGGTGACGGTGACGGTGTAGACCGCCTCATGGATGGTGAAGGCGGGCCACGCCTTCGTCACGATGTCGGCGACCAGCACCACCAGGGCGATGGCCGCAAAGGCAATCGCGGCGATGCCATAGACCTTGAAGCGGGTTTCGGCCCGGTAGCGCGCCCGGATGCGGGCCTTCTGGGCCTCGGCGCGGGCGTCGGCGGCGGTGCGCGGCTGGGAAACGGTCATGTCAGTCATACTGTTCCCGATATTTCTGGACGACGCGCAGCGCCACGACGTTGAGGGACAGCGTGAAGAAGAACAGGACGAAGCCGAGGGCGAAGGCGGACAGCGTCTTGGCGCTGTCAAACTCCTGATCGCCGACCAGCAGGGTCTTGATCTGCACGGTGACGGTGGTCACCGCCTCCAGCGGGTTGAAGGTGAGGTTGGCGGTGAGGCCCGCCGCCATCACCACGATCATGGTTTCGCCGACCGCGCGGCTGACCGCCAGCATCAGCGCCGAGACGATGCCCGGCAGCGCCGCCGGCAGCACCACCTTGCGGATGGTCTCCGACCGGGTGGCGCCCATGGCATAGCTGCCATCGCGCAGGGACTGGGGCACGGCGTTGATGACGTCGTCCGACAGCGACGACACGAACGGGATGATCATCACGCCCATGACGAAGCCCGCCGCCAGCGCGCTTTCTGAGGCCGTATCCAGCCCCAGCGACAGGCCGAGCTCGCGGATGAAGGGGGCGACCGTCAGGGCGGCGAAGAAGCCGAACACCACGGTGGGCACGCCGGCCAGCACTTCCAGCACCGGCTTGGCGAAGGAGCGCACCCGCGGGCTGGCATATTCCGCCATGTAGATTGCCGAGAACAGGCCGACCGGAGCGGCCACCGCCATGGCAATCACCATGATGAGGGCCGTGCCGACGAACAGCGGCACCGCACCGAACGCACCGGACTGGCCGACCTGATCCTCGCGGATGGCCGTCTGCGGGCTCCACTGCAGACCGAACAGGAAGTCGGTCCACGGATATTTGCCGAAGAAGCGGATGGTCTCGAACAGCACCGAGAACACGATGCCGATGGTGGTGAGGATGGCGACGCCCGAGCAGGCGATCAGCACCCACTTCACGATGCCCTCGAAGCGATTGCGGGCCCGGAAATGGGGATCGAGACTGCGGAAGGCCCAGAGAGCCCCGGCAACACCGGCGCCGAGACCGAAGATCATCAGCGCCCATTCGGAAATCATGCGGTCGCGGGCGAACACCTGACCGGCCGCGATGACACCCTCCGGCAGCCCGCCATCGGGGGCCTGGCCGTTGGCGACCAGCAGGATCTCGCGCAGCCGGGCGGCGCGGGCGAGCCCGTCCACCGGGGCCAGATCGGCCGGAAGCGCCGAAATCGCCTGCATCTCGACCAGCTGCGGGGCGAAGAAGCCCCAGAGAACGACCACCGCCAGCATGGGCACGAGGGCCGAGGCGGCGGTGAACAGGCCATGATAGGCTGGCAGGGAATGGAGCCTGACCTCCCCCCCGGCAAAGGCGGCGCCCCGGCCGCGGCCGGCCACATAGGCCGCGACCGCGACCAGCGCGACCGAAAGAAAATAGATCGACGTCATGAGCGCCTTTCGGACCTGGCCGGTCCCTCAAGCCGTTCCGGATCCCCCCTTGAGACCCGGCCTTCCCGGTCCGCGGGCACACCCCGACGACCCCGGGCGCGTCCCCTCGCAGACACCGAGCCGCAGCTTTCGACAGAAAAGACGCGGCCCGACATTAATTTTAACTGCGCCCGGGCGCCAGACAGATCCGTGTTCCCACGCAACCCGCTGTGACCCGAGACGCGCAACGGGCGCCGGAGGAATCCGACGCCCGTCGCCTGCATCACGCGGCTGCCGGCATCAGGACGCCGGAGCGGAGATCACCTTGAGGTCCTTGACGGCGTCCTGCTGGGCCTTCAGCTGCTCGGCCGGCAGCGGCACCAGACCCTTGGAGGAGAGATAGCCATCCTCGCCCATCGCCTTCGGCGACACATATTCCACAGCGAATTCCTGCAGGCCCGGGATCACGCCGACATGCTGCTTCTTCAGGTAGACGAACAGCGGCCGGGCGACCTTGTACTCGCCGCCGGAGATGGTGTCATAGGTCGGCACCACGCCGTCGATGGCCGCACCCTTGATCTTCGAGGCGTTCTCTTCCAGGAAGGAATAGCCGAAGATGCCGACGGCCTGCGGGTTGGCTTCCAGCTTCTGAACGATCAGGTTGTCGTTCTCGCCGGCGTCGATATAGGCGCCATCCTCACGCAGGGTCTTCCAGAGCACTTCGAAAGCCTTCGCATCGGCCTTCTTCAGCTCGGCAACCGCCGGGATCTTCAGGGCGCCGGCTTCCATCACCAGCTCCAGGAAGGAGTCACGGGTGCCGGAGGTGGGCGGCGGGCCGAGAACTTCGATCTTCTCGTTCGGCAGGGACGGATCAATGTCCGACCAGGTCTTGTTCGGGTTGGCGATCAGCTTGCCATCCGGGCCGGGAACCTGCTTGGCCAGCGCCTGGAACAGCTGGGTCTTCGTCAGCTTCAGGTCCGGGCCCTTCTTGGAGTTGGCCACGGTGAGGCCGTCGAAGCCGACCTTGATCTCGACGATGCCGTCGACGCCATTCTTGGCGCAGTCCTCGAACTCGGACTTCTTGATCGCGCGGGAGGCGTTGGAGGCATCCGGCTTGTCCTCGCCGACGCCGGCGCAGAACAGCTTGAAGCCGCCGCCGGTGCCGGTCGACTCGACCACCGGGGTCTTGAACTTGCCCTGCTTGCCGAACTGCTCGGCAACCGCCGTCGTGAACGGATAGACGGTCGACGACCCGACGATGCGGATCTGGTCGCGCGCCTCGGCCGCGCCGGCAAAGGCGACGCCGGACGCCAGAAGCGCAAGGGCGCTCACGATCGTCTTCTTCATCGGAACTCTCCTTCGGGAGCCAGAAACCGCTCGCGCCCCGCATGTCGGGCCTGCCCGGAGGTTGCTGGGCGGCCGCAAGACGGGGCGAAAATTCGCCACGCGGCCTTCCCGGCCGCGCCCCCTTAATACGGGAGCGCAATGATCCTTTTATGACAATGTATACCATTGTTATAAAAGAATATTTTCCTTAGGTGACATCTTCCGGGCCGGCCCGTGTCTCAAACCGGGCAGAAAAAAGGGCCCCCTCCCCCTGCCGGCTCTCGATGGCGAGTCGGCCACGGTGACGGGCGAGGATGTGCTTGACGATGGCGAGCCCCAGACCGGTGCCCTGCTGGGCGCGGCTCTGGGCGGCATCCACCCGGTAGAAGCGCTCCGTCAGACGGGGCAGATGCTCGGCCGGAATGCCCGGGCCGAAATCCCGCACCGCCAGCACGGCGCCGCGCTCGGCTGGCGCCACGCGGACCATCACCCGCTTGCCGGCAGCGCCATATTTCAGCGCATTCTCGACGAGGTTCTGGGCCACCTGCACCAGCTCGTCCCGGTCGCCGATGACCACCACCGGATCAGGTGCAATCTCGACCTCCACGGCCACCCCGAGATCCCGGGCGAGGCCATCGAGCGTGGCGATGGCCGTGCAGGCGACCTCACCGAGATCGACCCGGTCGCGGGGCACCAGATGGGCGCGCATCTCGATGCGCGACAGGGACAGGAGATCGTCGATCAGGCGCTTCATGCGCCGGGCCTGATCCTGCATGATGCCGAGAAAGCGCGTGCGCGCCACCGCATCGTCGCGCGCCGGGCCCTGCAGGGTCTCGATGAAGCCCGTCAGCGCGGCCAGCGGCGTGCGCAGCTCATGGGAGGCGTTGGCGA
The DNA here is from genome assembly GCA_050689115.1 of Segnochrobactraceae bacterium EtOH-i3. Classification (GTDB taxonomy): domain Bacteria; phylum Pseudomonadota; class Alphaproteobacteria; order Rhizobiales; family Segnochrobactraceae; genus JBBSSF01. The sequence goes on from JBOGCN010000007.1 coordinate 160,395, forward strand.
CGAAATCAGAGCGCATGGTGTCGAGCCGGCGCTGCTCGGTCAGATCCCGCACCAGCACCAGCAGGAAATCCGGCGCCCGATCAGTGGCCGGACGCGCGGTTGCCGAGGGCGTCATCAGCGGCAGCACATGGGCTTCCAGCCAGCGCTCGGTCGGCACCCGTTCGGACCAGCCGATGCGCTCGGCCCGGCCGGAGCAGATCACCCGGTCCAGCGCCTCCAGAAAGGCCGGCGCGCGCAGGCGGAAGGACAGCGGATCCCCGGGCCGGACATTGCCCAGCCGTTCCACCGCCACCTTGTTCATGTAGCGCACGCGGCCGCGCGGATCGGCGATCACGCACGGCTCCGGCAGGGCATCGGCCATCACCTTCATGCCGGTGTCCGGCCAGCCGGTGCGCGCGCCCCGCGGGCGATCAATGGCCAGCACCCGGGCCGCCCGCGGCAACCGCCAGAGCGAGGCGACGACGAGGGCGGCCACCCCGGCCCCGGTCACCAGCGGCGGCACCGGCCAGAAACGGGCAATGAGCAGCAGCACGGCCGCGCCGACCAAAGCGGGCAGCCAGGCGAGCAGAACGCGCATGCCGGCGCGCGCCTCCCCCGCAACGGCTCCGCTTTCTCCGGCTGTCGTTTCGTCCACCATGCCCGTTCCGTCCTCCTGCGGTCCGTCCTGTTCCCCGGAGCTCTCCCCCGGGGCGACCACAGCCCGTCACTGTCGCGAGACAACATGACGGGTTGAAGACGACCGGCCGCGGGAGACAATTAGCCGGCTCAGGTCCCTCCGGCCAGTCCTTTTCGCTGGTGCGAAAGGCGTAGATCCGCAGCACGCCGCCACTTTCCCCGACGGAGCCGCTGGCACACGGGAGCCCACCCCGGCGAATGATCCGCCGGCAGACCTCACATCAGACGACACGGATATGCAGAGCCGGCTCAGGGATGCGGCCTCCAACGCCCGGACGGACGTGCGGCGGGACACACCTGACAGAGGACCGGCTAACCGCCGGGGGGCCTTCAGATGACCGGCTAACCGCCGGACATCCCCTCAGATGACCGGCTAGCCGCCGGTCATGGGCGGAAAGAACGCGATTTCCCGCACGCCGGCGATGGGCTCTCCGGCTTCGGCATGGGCGCGGTCGAGGGCGATGCGGATGAGATCGGCCTCGGCGAAGGCCGTGGCGTAGCCCTCGTCCCGGGTGGCGAGCCAGGCCATGAGATCGCCGGCGGTGACGATGCCGTCGGGCGGGGTCGCCTCTTCCTCGGCCACCCCGGTCATTTCCCGCACCCAGGCGAAATAGAGGAGCTTCATCGCCGTCCTCCGGTCAGTCCGCACCATCGCTGTCGATGAGGGGGCCGAGGCCCGCGCGGAAATAGTCATAGCCGGTATAGAGGGTCAGCACCGCCGACACCCACAGCAGCACGAGGCCATAGACCGAGAGATGCGGCACGAGGCCTTCGCCGGCCGGGCCGACGATGAGCACGCCGACGGCCACAAGCTGGGCCGTGGTCTTCCACTTGGCCAGCCGGGTGACGGGCACGGACACACGCAGCTCCGCCAGAAATTCCCGCAGCCCCGAGACCAGGATTTCCCGGCACAGGATGATGATCGCCGCAATCTGGCTCCACAGGCCGATGGTGCCATCGGCCACCAGCAGCAGGAGGCAGGTGGAGACGAGGAGCTTGTCGGCGATCGGGTCCAGCATGCGCCCGAGCGCCGACTGCTGCTTCCACGCCCGGGCGAAATAGCCGTCGAAGAAATCGGTGATCGCCGCCGCGACATAGATCACAAGCGCGATCCAGCGCGAATCATCGCCGGGGAAGAAGAAGCACGCCACCATGGCCGGCACGGCCAGAATGCGCCCGAACGTCAGATAGTTCGGGAGGTTCAGGACCGACGTTTTCGCCATGTCTTGCTCCATCTGCCAGGGCGCCGCCCGCGAACATGGGCCGCGCAGCGCCCCGGTTTCAAGCCCGACATCCGCTGACCGGCCAAAGCCGCCGGTCAGCGATGCCGAAAGCCGCAATCAGTGCTTCCGCGCTGCCGTGCGCAGACCGGTGATGGTTGCCGTCGGCGAGATCGCCTCCGGGTCCAGCTTCACATGCAGGATCGCCGGCCGGCCGCTGGCAATCGCCGCCTCGAAGGCCGGGGCAAACTCCGCCGTGGTCGTCACCCGGGCGCCGAAACCGCCATAGGCCTCAGCCAGGGCGGCGAAATCCGGATTGACCAGATCGGTGCCCACCACCCGGCCGGGATAAGTGCGCTCCTGATGCATGCGGATGGTGCCGTAGATGCCGTTATCGACCACCACCACCACCACGGCCGCCCCGGCCTGCACCGCGGTGCCGAATTCCTGCATGGTCATCTGGAAGCAGCCATCGCCGGCGAACGCCACCACCAGCCGGTCGGGATGGCAGAGCTTGGCGGTGACCGCTGCCGGCAGGCCATAGCCCATGGAGCCCGAGGTGGGGGCGAGCTGGCCATCGGGGCAGCGGAATTTCAGGAAGCGATGCACCCAGATGGCATAGTTGCCGGCGCCGTTGGAGATGATGGCATCCGCCGGCAGGGTGGCGTTCAGATAGTCCATGATCGGGCCGAGATGGACCGGGCCGGGGTTGGTGGCCGGCGGCTTCGACCAGGCGACATAATCGGCGTGGGCCGCCCAGGTGGCCTCGCTCCAGCTGATCTGGTTCGGCGGCTGCAGCCCTTCCAGCGCCGCGGCAAAGCCCGAGGGGCTCGCCTGAATGGCCAGCGTCGGCCGGTAGACCCGGCCGAGTTCGCCGGCATCGGGATGGACATGAATGAGGGTGCGGCCGGTATCGGGCACCGGGAACAGCTCATAGGACTGGCTCGGCACCTCCGACAGCCGCGTGCCCACGGCCAGCACCAGATCGGCGGCGCGCAGGCGGGCAATCAGCATCGGGTTCGGCCCGAAGCCGAGATCGCCGGCATAATTGCGGTGGGTGTGGTCAAAGGTGCCCTGCCGGCGGAAGGAGCACACGACCGGCAGATCGAAGCGCTCGGCAAAGCGGCGCACCGAGGCGACCGCCGCCCTGGTCCAGCAGGAGCCGCCGAGGATCATCACCGGAGCGCGGGCCGCCCACAGCTTCTTCTGCAATTCCGCCATCAGGGTGAGGCCCGGCAGGGTCTCCACATGAACAGGCGGGCTGACGCAGCCATACTCCGTCGTCCCCAGCAGCGCATCTTCCGGCAGCCCGACCACGACCGGACCCGGCCGGCCGGAGGTGGCCACCGTGAAGGCCCGGCCGAGCAGCTCCGGGATGCGCGCGGCGCAGTCAATCTCGGTCGCCCATTTGGCGAGGCCGCCGAACACCTGCCGGTAATCGATTTCCTGGAAGGCGCCGCGCTCGCGGAAGCCGGTCTCGATCTGGCCGACCAGCACCACCAGCGGGGTGGAATCATGGCTGGCGACATGGATGCCCGAGGCGGCATTGGTGGCGCCGGGGGCGCGGGTGACGAGGCAGACGCCGGGCTGGCCGGTGAGCTTGCCCCAGGCCTCCGCCATCATGGCCGCGCCGCCTTCCTGACGGCAGATGGTGACGGCGATGCCCGAGGCATAGAGCGCATCGAGCACGGCGAGATAGCTCTCGCCCGGCACGCAGAACACCCGGGTGACGCCCGCCGCCTTCAGCACCTCGACCACCAGCGCGCCGCCGGTCCGGACCCGCTTTTCCATCGTCATCGACTGACTCCCGACCCCGCCCGCGCCACGCCCCGCGCACGCCCTGCGCCGGGACACCGGGACGACCGTCATCCGCTTGAGAGAAGGACCTGTTTTCCGTGCCAGACCGGACGGCCGGCAACCGGGCGGGGCATCAGCCGGGGGGACCGATTCGCCCTGTCGGATCCATAGGGAGCACGCGGGCGCGCCTGCCACAAGGGCCAGCCGATGGCCGCGCCGTGGACCAGCCCGCGGAACGCGCGACCGCTCCATGCCAGGACGCCCGGAGCAGGTGCCTCAGTCGCCGTCGTCCTCGCCGGCCGCATCGGCCTCGTCGAAGCCGGAGAGCCGGGCGAGCAGGTCCAGCAGCGCCTCGCGGCCGCCCGGGCCCAGCGCCTCGGCCAGCCGGGCCTCATGATCGGCGATCACCGGATTGAGGCGGGCAAGCAGATCCTCGCCATCGCGCGTGAGATAGAGGGCATAGGAGCGCCGGTCGGTGGCCGACTGTTCCCGCCGCACCAGCCCGCGCCGCTCCAGCCCGTCGAGCAGGGCGACGAAATTCGCCCGCTTGACCCCGAGCGCATCGCCGACCTGGCTCTGCTTCAGGCCGGGATTGCGCTCGACGATGGTGAGCACGGAAAACTGCGTCGGCCGGATGTCGAACAGGGCGCAGGACTTCAGGAAATCCTGAAACACGGCCAGCTGGGCCCGACGCAGCACATAGCCGAGCAGCGTCGGCAGCGCCCCCATGTCGACAGGATCCGCCCCGGCCGCCGCGCGCACCTCCGGCGCCGGCCGGGTCTTCACCGGGCCGCTGCCAAGCCGTGCCGAAATGGACCGTCGCGCCATCGAAGGGCCTCTCCTTGCCCGCCCTTGCCGGCGGGCTCTTCAGAATCGGGATCCCTCTTCGATACGCCATCGTCTGCACGGAATCACCCTCCGCCCGCGTCGCAGGGGCGCGGGATCGGAAAATCCGGCAAGGCCGCAAGGGGATGCGCGGTCATCAGGCCGCAAAGGCGCGGGCCGCTTCCGCGATGGTCTCGGCGCCACCGGTCATCCGGTCGCGCAGCGCCGGCGCCTCGGGCAGCAGCTGTTCGCCATAGAAGCGGGCGTTGACCACCGCCTCCGCCAGCACCGGCCGGGTATCACCACCGGCCATCAGCACCCGGGCCTCCAGCGCGCCCTTGGCGAGCAGCGAGCCGCCGAGCACCAACCCGAACAGGCGCAGGAAGGCCGTCGCCCCGGCCAGAAGCTCCACGGGCGTGCGGGACGGATCGGCCAGCCAGTCGATCGCCTCCGACAGTGCCGCAGCCCCCGTCGCCAGATGCCGGCCCGCCCGGCCATAGACTGCCGGCTCGCAGGAGAGCGCCTCCGCCCGGGCGACCGCCTCGCCGATCAGGCGGCGCGCCTCGGGCCCGCCCGCCTTCAGCACCTTGCGGGTGACGAGGTCGATGGCCTGGATGCCGTTGGTGCCCTCATAGATCGGGGTGATGCGCACGTCCCGGAGACGCTGGGCGATGCCGGTCTCCTCGACAAAGCCCATGCCGCCATGCACCTGAATGGCCGTGGAGGCGACATCGACGCCGGTATCCGACGAGAACGCCTTGACGATCGGCGTCAGCAGCGCGGCCCGGGCCTCGGCCACCTCCCGCGTCCCGGCATCCGCCGAACGATGGGCGCGGTCAATGGCATCGGCTGCCAGACAGGCGATCGCCCGCACCGCCGTCACCTTCACCCGCATGTCCAGAAGCATGCGCGCGACATCGGGATGGGCGGCAATCGGCGTGCCGGCGGGCGCGCCCTCGGGCCGGCCCTGCCGGCGGGTCAGCGCGAAGTCGAGGGCCTGACGATAGGCCTGATCGGCAATGGAAATCGCCTGGGTGCCGGTGGCCAGCCGCGCCTTGTTCATCATGGTGAACATGGGCGCCAGCCCCTTGTGGGGCGCCCCCACCAGCCAGCCGATGGCCCCTTCCCCCTCGCCGAAGGAGAGCGCACAGGTCGGGCTGGCATGCAGCCCCAGCTTGTGCTCGATGCCGGCGCAGGCGACGTCGTTGCGGATGGTCAGCGCGCCCGCGGCATCCGGCAGCATCTGCGGCACGAGGAACAGCGAGATGCCGCGGGTGCCCGCCGGGGCATCGGGCAGACGCGCCAGCACCAGATGGATGATCTGGTCGGTGAGATCATGGGCGCCATAGGTGATGAAGATCTTCTGGCCCTTCAGCCGGTAGCTGCCATCCCCCGCCGGCACCGCCTTCGTGGTCAGCGCGCCCAGATCCGAGCCCGCCTGCGGCTCGGTCAGCGCCATGGTGCCCGTCCATTCGCCGGAGACGAGCTTTTCCACATAGCCCGCCTGCAACTCCGGCGCGCCATGGGCAATCAGCACTTCCGCCACCCCTTGCGTCAGCACCGGGCCGACGGCAAAGCCGAAATTGGAGCCGGCCCAGAGCTGGTAGATGGCCGAGGAAATCAGGGTCGGCAGGCCCATGCCGCCGACGTCCGCCGGCAGGTCGACGCCATTCCAGCCGCCGGCGATCCAGTCGGCATAGAGCGCCTGCCAGCCGTCCGGCATGATCACCCGGCCATTTTCCAGCCGGCAGCCGACGCGATCGCCCACTGCGTCCGCCGGCGCCATCCGCCCGGCGGCAAAGCGCCCGCCTTCCTCCAGCAGCGCCCGCACCAGATCCGGATCGACACCCTCGGCCAGACCATCGGCCACCAGCGCATCGAGATCACCAAAATGGGTGAGCGCGAACAGAAGATCCTCAATGGGGGCGGTGTAGGTCATCGCGGCGGCCTCGTGCCAAATGTCAGGAAATCACCGGGCTACCGCCCGGACCCGTCCGGAGGCCCACGGGCCTCCGGACCGCATTTTGTTTGTTTCGCCTCAGTCGCCGGCGGGCCCATCCGGGCCCTCAGGCTTCCGCTCCGCTCTGCGCCCGGAAACCTCCGGGCCCGCTGCGCGCGACGCCGGTCGGCGTCGAAAAAGCGAACGGCAAACTGAGGGGTGCGGGGAGCTGTGCTCCCCGCTTAGGCGGTCGGGGGCAACCGCCCCCGAAAACTCAGTGCCCGCCACCAAAACCGAGATAGCTCTCGATCACGCGCCGGTCGGCGGCCAGCGTCTTGGCCGGACCGGACATGGTGACTTCGCCGAGTTCCATGACGTAGGCGGTATCGGCCACCTCCAGCGCCGCGCGGGCGTTCTGCTCGACGAGCAGAATGGAGACGCCGGTATCGCGCAGTTCGGCGACGATGCGGATGATTTCGGCGACGATCAGCGGCGCGAGGCCGAGGCTCGGCTCGTCGAGCATCAGCAGGCGCGGTTCGGCCATGAGGGCGCGGCCCATGGCCAGCATCTGGCGCTCGCCACCGGACATGGTGCCGGCGGCCTGCTTGCGCCGCTCCCTGAGGCGCGGGAAGCGAGTGTAGACCTTTTCCAGATTTTCCGCCGTGCGGCTGCGGGCCCGGCGGAAGGCGCCGAGCAGCAGGTTGTCCTCCACGGTCATGGTGGAGAACAGGTCGCGCTGCTCCGGCACCAGCGACAGGCCGGCGCCGACGAGGCCTTCCACCGGCCGGCCGAGCACCGGCTTGCCATCGAAGGTGACGGAGCCGGAGACCGGCGGCAGCAGGCCCATGAGGGTGGAGAGCAGCGTCGTCTTGCCGGCACCGTTCGCCCCGATGACGGTAACGATGGTGCCGGGCTCGACGGTCAGCGACACGCCGCGCACCGCTTCGATCTTGCCATAGGAGACAGCGAGATCCTTCACCTCCATCAACGGCCTGGTGGACGTGTCGGGAACGGGGGCGGCAGGCCGCATGGGGATCACCGTGGATGTCGGTCGGGCGAGGGTCGTCATGCGGCGGCCCCCCCGAGATAGGCTTCCAGAACGGCCGGGTTGACGCGGATTTCCGCCGGGGTGCCGGTGGCGATGCGGGTGCCGAAATCGAGCACCACGAGCCGGTCGGTGATCCCCATGAGGAAGTCCATGTCGTGCTCGACGATGAGAACGCTCATGCCTTCGGCACGCAGCTTGACCAGCAGATCGGCCAGCGCCTGCTTTTCCTTGTGGCGGAGACCTGCAGCCGGCTCGTCCAGCAGCAGCAGCGACGGATCGAGACAGAGGGCACGGGCGATTTCCACGATGCGGAGCTGGCCCAGCGCCAGGCTGCCGGCCGGGCGGTGCATGAGGGCCCCGAGGCCGACGCGCTCGATCTGGCGGGCGGCCTCGGCCATGATGCGCGCCTCTTCCGCCCGGTCGAGACGGATGAGGGCGTGGCGCACCCCCATGTGGCCGCGGGGATGGGCGCCCAGCGCGACATTTTCCAGCACCGACATGTCCGGCACCAGCTTCACATGCTGGAAGGTGCGGGCCATGCCGAGCTTGCAGATCGTCCGCGACGGCAGCCCCGAAATCACCTGACCGGCAAAGCGCACCGTGCCCGAGGTCAGATGGGCAACGCCCGTGACCAGATTGAAGGTGGTGCTCTTGCCGGCGCCGTTGGGGCCGATCAGACCGATGATCTCGCCGGCGCGGACTTCAAAGGACACGTCGTTGACGGCGACCAGACCACCGAAGGTCTTGCGGGCATGCTCGACCTCCAGCAGCGGCGTGCCCTTTTCCGGCAGCGGCCGGGCGGGAAGCTCTGCGGCCTCCGCCGGACGGGTCTCGGCAGACTTCACCGGGAAGAACTTCGCCAGATGCGGCCACAGACCTTCGCGCGCCGTCTGCAGGATGCCGATCAGCAGCACACCGAACACGACCGTCTCGAAATTGCCGCCGGAGCCGAAGACGAGGGGCAGGAAATCCTGCAGCCAGTCCTTGAGCACGGTGACGAGGGTGGCGCCCAGCAGCGCGCCCCAGACATGACCGGAGCCGCCGACCACCGCCATCAGCAGATATTCGATGCCGGCATTCGGCCCGAAGGCGGAGGGGCTGACGGCACGCTGGAAGTGGGCATAGAGCCAGCCCGACAGGCCCGCCAGCAGCGCGGCATAGACGAACACCACGAGCTTGGCCCGGGGAGTGTTGACGCCGAAGGCTTCCGCCGCCGTGCGGCCGCGGCGCAGCGCCCGGATGGCCCGGCCGATGCGGCTGTCGAGCAGGTTCATGGTGGCGAGGATCGACAGTGCCACCGCGACCCACACCAGCGGATAGAAGCTGCGCGGCGTCGAGAGCTCCAGCCCGAACACGCTGACCGACGGGATGCCGGAGAGGCCGTCATGGGCGCCAAGCAGCGGGATGTTGCCGAAGAGATAGAAGAAGGCGATGCCCCAGCACAGGGTGCCGAGCGGCAGATAATGGCCCGACAGCCGCACCGTCATGGCGCCGATCAGGAGGGCCGAGACGCCGGTGACGATGAGTGCCACCGGCAGGGTCGCCCAGGGCGACCAGCCATAATCGAGACAGAGCACGGCCGTCGTGTAGGCGCCGAAGCCGACAAAGGCGGCCTGCCCGAAGGACGTCATGCCGCCGACGCCGGTGAGCAGCACCAGACCGAGGGCAACCAGCGCCGCCAGCGCGATGTAGATCAGCAGCGTCACCCAGAAATCGGGCACCGGCAGCAGCGGGATGGCAAGGGTTGCGACCGCAAAGGCGAGGGTCAGGATCCGGGGAGACAGGCTCATTCCTCGTCCTCCGCATGGGGGGCCGCCAGCGAGCGCCAGAACAGCACGGGCAGGATGATGGTGAAGACGATCACTTCCTTGAAGGCACTGGCCCAGAAGGAGGAAAAGCTTTCCACGAGACCGACGAGGATGGCCGCGGTGGCCGTTGCCGGGTAGCTGCCGAGACCGCCGAGGATGGCCGCCACGAAGCCCTTGAGGCCGATGATGAAGCCGGTGTCGTAGTAGATCGTGGTGATGGGGGCGACGAGGATGCCCGAGAGTGCGCCGATGGCCGCGGCCAGCGCAAAGGCGATGCGGCCGGAGAGCGCCGTCGGGATGCCGACCAGCAGCGCGCCGCGGCGATTGACGGCGGACGCCTTCAGCGCCTTGCCGGTGAGCGTCCGGTCGAAGAAGACATAGAGGGCGAGGAAGAGCGCGGCGGCCACCACGACCACGGCAATCGACTGGCCGGAAATCAGCATCGGCCCGGCCTCGAAGGCCGCATCGGACACCGGCGTCGCGCGGTAGCCTTCCGGCCCGAAGAACAGGAGGCCGAGGGCCACCAGCACCAGATGCACGCCGACGGCGGTGATGAACAGCACCAGCACCGAGGCTTCCGCCAGCGGCCGGAAGGCAATGCGATAGACCAGCGGCCCGAGCGGGATGACCAGTGCCAGCGTCATGACGATGCTGACGGCGGCCCCCAGCTGCATCGGCGCCAGCACGAGAGCGAGACCCGCCAGCGCGCACGGCAGCACCACATCGGAGCCGAGGATGCGGCCGACCTGGCGCACGTCCAGATCGCTGCGCCGGCGCCACAGCTCCAGCGCCGCCGCCACCGCGCCCAGCGCCGGCAGCAGCCCGGCGATGCCCGGCACCTGGCCGGCCTCGAAGGCTGTCAGGGTGAGAGCACCGAAGGCAACGAACTCGCCCTGGGGAATGAAGAGGATGCGCGTGACGGCGAACACCAGCACGATTGCGACCGCCACGAGGGCATAGATCGCACCGTTGATGACGCCGTCCTGCACGAGAAAGAGAAAGATCGAGCTGTCCACGGCCGGACCTCGCGTGGCGGGGTTGCGACAACGCCGGGCCGGGGCCCGGAGGCGCCCGGAGGCGGACCGCCGCCGGACATTTTCTCTCCCCTCCCCGGTGCCGGGAGCCCTCGGCGGGCCGTCGGCATCAGGAAGAGGGCAGGAAACGGAAGAGCGCGGGACGACGGGACGCCCGGCCACGGGCCACGAGGGCACGCGCCCCCGCGGCGGCCGGAGATCAGTCCTCCAGCAGCTCCCATTCGCCATTGCGGATGACGACCATCACCCGGGCGCGCTCGTCGAAGCCGTTATGATCGGTCGGGGTCATGGTGGTGACGCCGTGGTTCAGCGGCACGTCCTTGACGTTTTCCAGCGCATCGCGCAGCGCCACGCGGAATTCCGGCGTGCCGGGCTTAGCCACCTTCAGCGCCACCGGGATCGCGGCCTGGAGGAGCAGCACGGCATCCACCGAGTGCGCGGCAAACGCCGCCGGCGGCTGGTTGAAGATTTCGATGTAGCGGTTGGTCGTATCGAGCGCGACCGGCTTCACCGGGCTGTCATCCGGCAGCTTCTCGGCCATGATGAAGGGGCCGGCCGGGAAGATGGTGCTTTCCACATCCTTGCCGCCGACGCGGATGAACTCCTTCGTCGAGATGCCATGGGTCTGGTAGATCTGACCCTTGTAGCCGCGTTCCTTCAACGCCTTCTGCGGCAGCACCGCCGGGGTGCCCGAAGCGGCGACGAGAACGACATCCGGCTTGGCGGCGATCAGCTTCAGGGTCTGGCCCGTCACCGAGGTGTCGGCCCGGGCGAAGGCTTCCTTGGCGACAATCTTGATGCCGCGCTTCTCGGCGGCAGCCGAGAATTCCTTGTACCAGCCATCGCCATAGGCATCGTTGAAGCCGATGAAGCCAACGGTCTTGACGCCGCGCTTCTGCATCTCGTCGGCAACGGCATTCGCCATCAGGCTGTCATTCTGGACGACCTTGAACACCCAGTGGCGCTTGTCGTCCATCGGCGCGATGAGGCCGGTGGAAGCGGTGATGGCGATGAGCGGCAACTTGTTCTCGGCCGCGATGTCGACAAGGGGGAAGGAGGTCGGCGCGATGGACGAGCCGACGAGCACGTCGATCTTGTCCTCGGTGATCATCTTGCGTGCATTGGCGACGGCCTTGGTGCCGTCGGAGGCGTCATCGAGCACGATATACTCGATCTTTTCGCCGGCAATCTCCTTGGGCAGGAGCGCGACGCCGTTTTTCTGCGGCACGCCCAGAGCTGCCGCAGAGCCGGTGGCCGAAAGCGTGTAGCCGACCTTGATGTCAGCCAGCGCCGGGCCCGCGGCAAATGCCGCGAAGCTCACGCCGACGGCCAGCGCCGCCGCGATTGCGCGATGCACCATGACCTTATCCTCCCATGTCCCGGCCCCGGTTGTTTTGTGGTGGGGTCCGGTCGTGTCCGCCCGCCGGTCATCCCGCTGGCCGGGCGCCATGTGCGCCGTCTGGCCGGATCGGAAAGCCGGAATGCCCGCTTTGATCGGTTCGGGTCGTTATGATTGTTATCTAATATAACTATTATGATCCGGTCAAGACGGACCGCGGACAGCGCTGCGGATTTTTACCGATCCCCGGACCTCCGCCGGGCTGTTCTCGGATCTCTCCTCGCACCGCCGCAGGATGGCGGCGCCCTCAAGGGCTGGCAACGGCACGGCGGCCAGACGATCACCAGGTGCACAAGAGGATCCCCGCTCCCGACCGATCCGGGAGGCGCGCGGAAAAAGGGCGCTGGCGAAGAGAACTCTACACTTTCTCAACGAGATAGGCGCTGAATGCAGAACGGCCGAAGGCTCCGGTCGGGAACCTTCGGCCGCACAGGATTTGGGCACTGCCGGACGGCGACCTCATACCAGGCGCATGAAGTGCTGACCGCACCTTAGCGCCTGAAGCGCAGCAGATTTCTCATATGCCTCAGGGGCATGAGAAATCTGCATCGGC